>BMQD01000010.1 GCA_014647935.1 Planomonospora parontospora | reverse complement strand
CCGGACAATCGTTATGAGTGAGGGCCGTCCTTCGGGGCGGCCCTTTCTTGTTTTCGCGGGGATGATTCCGGGGTGACGGATGATCGTTGTCCGGGGCTGGTTGCGGAACGGGGTGGGTCGTCTTTCGAGGGCGGCCTTTCTTTCGTTGCTCCGTTATCCCGGGGGCTCACCTGGAGGGCGGGCTCTTCTCTGTTGTGGCGGGGGAGACGAGGGTTCGCCGGCGGGAGTCTTCGGTCAGGGATTGCGGCGCAGGGGCGGACGGCTGAGCCAGGTGACCCAGCGCCAGAGCCGTTCCAGGGGTCCTTGGCGGTAGCGGCGCAGCCAGAGCGTGGACACCAGCCATTGGGGGACGAGAACGGCTCCGGAGATCAGGAGCACCGTCGCCGAGGACCAGCCGTCCGGCGAGCCACCGACGAGGCGGGTGGCGATCAGGACGAGGACCGTGGCGGACAGGTAGTTGGTCAGCGCCATTCGGCCCAGCGGCGTGAAAATCCCCTGAAGCACAGGTCCGAGCGGTGTTCTGAGCAGAAGCAGCAGGGCGCACACGTAGGCACCCGCCATCAGCAGTCCGGCGAGGGCGAACCAGGAGCTGAAACCGTCCGCACCGGCGGCCCCGGACTCGATCTGCAGCCACACGGCGGGCACCGCCCCCGTCGCGAAGACCAGACCCAGCACGGCCGGGACACGGGCCGAATGCTCGATCCGCTGGACCACACCGTACCGGGTCAGCGCCGAGCCCAGCAGGAACAGCCCGGGTACCAGCGGCACACCGTTGCTGCCGAGGACCGGCGGCAACACGATGAGGACGGCGGCGAGTCCGGCTACGGCCCGGCGCGGCAGCCAGGTCGAGGGCAGCAGCACCAGCAGGCCGACGACGGCGTAGACGGTCAGGATGTCGCCCCGCCACAGCAGGAGCATGTGAGCCAGGCCTATGGCGAGCAGCGCCAGGAGCCGGCGCAGCAGGAGCAGCCGTGGGCGGGGGACCCGATCTCCCGCGGAGTCCAGCAGTAGCGAGAAACCGATGCCGAACAGCAGGGAGAAGATCGGGAAGAAGCGCTGGTCGACGAAGAGTCCCAGGTCCAGCCAGGCACCGTCCTGGTTCGCCGTCACCACCGGCTGTGCCGCCGCTCCGGTGCCGGCCATGTGGGCGATCGGCTTGACGTTGGCCGGCAGGATGCCGCACAGGGCGAACCCGCGGATGACGTCGAGCGCGGCGATGTGGGGGCGGGTGGCCGGGTGCGGCTTCCCCGGAGCGGTGGCGGGGCGCTGTGCCGGGGAGGTGCGGCTGGGCGGCCCCGGCAAGGGACCGGGAGGATGGTCGGGGGTGCTGGGCCGATGCCGGGTCTGCTGTGCCGGGGGTGGTTCTTCACGTGACATGGGGACACATTCTGCGAGCCCGGGCCGAGAGCGGTATGGGTCGAAAGCAGGGTTCCCGGCAGGCGGAGCCGTACTTTCGGCCGGTTCGGAGAAGAAGGATGGCGGCCTGGCCTGCCCACCCGCTACGGGTGGTCGTGTCACCACGTTCGACGTCGACGAGTACGTCTACGGCACGCTCCGCGGCGGTACCGTGTCCCGTCCCCGTGCCCCGCCCCGGGGGCGGGACACGGGGGCCGGTGGGTCAGGGGGTGATGAACAGCGCGTCCCCGATGGTCCGTTCCCGGCCGTCGGAGGGCCGGTTGACGACCTTGTGGCCGACGACCATCGCGGTCGAGCCGCCGCCGTCGAAGTTGATGGCCTGCTTGGCGCCCAGCCAGCGCATGATCTGCGCGGCCTCCACCATCGAGGCGCCGACGGAGACGCCCGGGTTGCGGCCGTCGACCGTGACCAG
Organism: Planomonospora parontospora; assembly: GCA_014647935.1. Taxonomy (GTDB): domain Bacteria; phylum Actinomycetota; class Actinomycetes; order Streptosporangiales; family Streptosporangiaceae; genus Planomonospora; species Planomonospora parontospora. Next base: position 276,994 of record BMQD01000010.1, on the reverse strand, counting down.
GATGAGCCCGCCCGACTTGTTGACGCCGACGATCGTGCGGGGGTGGCGCCGGAGCATCATGTTGACCGAGGCGTGCCCGTCGGCCGCCGCGCTGATCCGGACCCGGCCGTTCCTGAGCAGGCCGACCCCGCCGCCCATCACGTACGTCTGGGGGGTGAGCCGTACGGCTCTTCCCGTCCGCAGGTCGATGACCTTGGTGTCGATCTTCATCGTCCAGGTCTCCCAGGCGTGCTCGTGCAGCCAGTCGGCCATGAGGCCGGTGCCGTGGAGCACGTAGTGTCCGCGGGGGACGACGCCGCCGGCGACGCGGGCCTTCACGATCCTGCCCTGGGCGTCGACGACGACCTCGGAGCCGCCGTCCGCGGCGGTCTTGGCGCCGAACTCCTCGGTGTAGAGGACGAGCTCGTCCGCGGTGGCGGCTCTGTTGACCCCCTTGACCTCGACCTTCGTCCCGTCGGAGGAGACCGCGGTGACCGCCGACCGCAGTTCGGTGATCCAGGCCTTCCTGCCGGTGATAACGAGCCCGCTCCGGCCCGGCGTCCCCTCGCTGAGGAGCTTCCCGCCCACCACCGAGACGCCCACGGGATCGCCCTGGAGCGCCCTGGCGGTGTGGATGTTGAAGAAGCCACCGTTGACGCCCGCGATGGCCTTGTTGAGCTTGGACATCGAAGAGGTCGTCTCGCGCTTGGCCACGCTGGTGCCGACGCTGGTCCGGTAGGAGCCCTTGAAGACCTTCGGGTCGACCATCACCACCCGCATGTCCCACGGGCCGGTGGTCTGGTCGCCGTCGTCACCGAGGAAGTCGGTCTTGGCGCGGATCCCGGCGGCCTTGAGCTCCTTGACGACCTTGTCGGCCTTGGCCCGCTGCTTGAACGTCCACAGCCCGATCCGCACCATGTAGCGCTCGACGGGGGGAGCGTCCGCGGCGGCGGGCTGCACGATCCTCAGGACGCTCGGGGTGAAACCGGCCGCCTCGGCCTCGACGGCCTTCGCCTGGGCGGTGGTCAGCGGGCCGTTGTCGTGCCCGTTGGGCATCAGCAGGGAGACGGTCCAGCCCTGGGTGGGCGTGCCGTGCGTCACGCTGAAGAGGTCGACTCCGGGAGCCACCGCGCGCTGGTTCTTGACCGGCGCCCCGGGCTCGCCGAGCGGGAACGCCGAGGAGGGGAAGGCGGCCCCCGCCTGTTCGGCTTCCGCCGGAATCGCCGTGGCCGCGATCGCCACGGCCGTGAGCCCGACGATGAGACGTCGTGACATGTATATCTCTCCCCGTTGGTGACCTGACTTCGGTGCACCATGGTGCCGAGATCTACCTGTCAATGACGGTGAAACGCGGGAAAGAGCCGGAGAAAGTGATGTTTCTGGTATGAGATCACGCGTATCCGCGCCATCGACGGCCGATACGGGGCGGATGCCGGGGTCTCAGGAGCGCGGGACGTCCCTGCGGAAGGACTCCAGCGCCAGCAGCGCGACGTGGAGGGAGAGGCAGGTCTCGACGTCGTCCAGATCGGCGTCGAGGATGCGCTCCAGGCGTCGGAGCCGATCGTAGAAGGCGGGACGGGACAGATGGGCCTTCTGGGCCGCGACCGCCTTGTTGCGCCCGGAGTCCAGGTAGACGCGGAGGATCCGGGCCAGGTCGCCGCCGCGCTGGGCGTCGTGGGCCAGCAGGGGGCCGAGCTCGCGCTCGGCGAAGGTCTGCAGCCGGGCGTCGTCGCGCAGCAGGTGGAGCAGGCCGCGCAGGTGCAGGTCGGGCAGGCGGTAGAAGGCCCGCCCGTCGGGCTGCCGGACGGCGACGTCGGCGACCTGCTCGGCCTCGAGGAAGCTGCGCCGTACGTCGCGGACGGTTTCCACGACCGAGCCGGCGGCGAGTACGAACGGCACGGTGAAGGCGGCGCGCAGGCGGTCGGAGAGCGTGGTCAGCGTGGGCTCGGCCAGGGCGCGCGGGGGCAGGGGGAGCAGGACGCCGACGCGGTTCTGGTCCAGGGCTCCGACCAGGGCGGGGAAGCGGGCGGCGCGGCAGGCCGCGGCGGCGGCGTCGGCGAGTTCGACGAGCCTGGCGAGTTGCTCCGGGCCGTCCGGGGGGTTCTCGGGCGCTTCGGCGAGGCGGAGCACCACGCTGATCAGCTTGCGGCCGGTGAGCGGTACGCCGACCGCGCGGGCGCGGGCCGCGGCCTCGTCGGGATCGGCGTAGGCGTGGCTGAGGATGCCGGAGATGATCGTGCCGTGGGCCTGCCGTTCCAGGGACTCCTGGTGCCGCTCCAGCAGGCGGCCCAGGGCCAGCGTGGTCGCGGCGCGCTCGGCGAGCACGATGTCGCGGGGGCCCGGCTCGGCCTCGCAGAGCAGCATCAGCCTGCCCCAGTCCTGTCCCCGGGCGCCGACCATGGTGACCAGCCAGCCGGAGGCGGTGTCGTAGGAGGTGCGCTGATCGGAGGTGACGGCGCGGGAGCGGCTCTCCCAGCTGGACAGCAGGGTGCGGGTGTCCTGCCCGGCGGACTCGCAGGCGAGCACCTGGTGGGCGAGGTTCTCGAGCAGCACCGGCCGACCGGAGAGGCGGGAGACCTGGGCGAGGATCTCCGCGGGGGAGGCGCCCTCGACGGAGAGGGCGGTGAAGACCTCGTGGAGCTGCTCCGAGGCGCGCAACTCCTCCAGTTGCCGGTCGATGATCCGGGCGTGCACCGCCTCGGTGATCTGCACGAACGGGGTCTCGCGGGCCAGCGTGACCAGCGGCAGGCCGTGCTCCTCGGCGGCGGCCACCACCGACCTGGGGAGTTCCCCGATGAACTTGCGGCCCAGCTCCACGATCAGCCCGGCCGCGCCGACGGCCGCCAGGCCGGTGATGTAGCCGGTGAGCTTGTCGGGGTCGTCGGGCAGGGCGATGCCGGTGGTGAGCACCAGTTCGCCGCCGTGCAGCAGGTGGGCGATGTCGGTGACCTCGCCGACGTGGACCCAGCGCACCCGCGTGTCCAGCCGGTCGGCGCCCGCGACGACCCGCGGATTCCCCCGGCGGACGGTGTCCAGGGCGAGCACATCGGCGATGGTGGGCAGCACGAACCGAGAATAACCGATCAATGTGTAAATATGCCTGCTTGGTGTTTTACGTTATGTCCGTGACTCCCTGTCGATTCCGGTGCGGGGGCCGGCGTCCCGTGCCAGGCGCGCCCTCAGCCCGTCGAGCAGGCAGCTGAGGCCGAAGTCGAAGCCGACCGCACGGGCGACGTCCGCGTCGTGGGCGCGGTACCGCTCATGGCGGCTGATGAGGTCAGGGTGGTCACGGGCCGCCCGGCGCACGGTCTCGTGCAGGGCGTCCGTCAGCTCTTCGCCGCTGAGCCCGGAGCGGTCCACCATGCTCCGCCAGGCGATCTCGGGCGCGGTGGCGCCGAGGACGTAGGAGAGCAGGGCGGCGCCCGCGTAGTCCAGCTCCATGCCGGTGAAGCCGGCCCGGCCGAAGGCGGCCGCCATGCGGGTGGACAGGCGCATGGCGTTGGGACCGAGGGACGGCCTGGTGGTGATGAGGGAGACCGCCCAGGGGTGCTTGAAGAGCGCGTCGCGCAGGCCGTACGCGAAGACCGTGACGGCGTCCTCCCACCCCACGACCTCCGGGTCGGGCAGCGGGACCTCGCCGTAGACCTCGTCCATGACGAGTTCGAGCAGCTCGTCCTTGTGGGCCACGTGCCAGTAGATGCTGGTGGCCCCCGCGCCGAGCTTCGCGCCCAGGCGGCGCATGCTCAGCGCGTCCACCCCCTCGGCGTCGAGCAGCTCCATCGCGACGCGGACGATCTGCCCGCGGCTGAGCGTCGGGCTCTTGGAGGTCCTGGGCTCGCGGGTCCAGACCGAGTCGATGGGCTGCTGCACCCTTCCAGCATAAATGCACTCGCACACCGTGCGATTTTTGTCGTACAGTGTGCGAGTGGAATCGAACACTGTACGAGAAGAGCGGGATCCGCGGCGCTGGTGGATCCTCGGGGTCCTGTGCCTGAGCCTGCTGGTCCTGGTGGTGGACAACACCGTCCTGAACCTGGCGATCCCGTCCCTGATGACCGATCTCGGCGCGGGACCGGCGGACATCCAGTGGATCCTGGACGCCTACATCCTGGTCTTCGCCGGTCTGCTGCTCACCGCGGGCAGCCTCTCCGACCGGTACGGCCGCAGGCGCTTCCTGATCATCGGCCTGATCCTGTTCGGCGGAGCTTCACTGGTCGCCGTGGTGGTCACTGAGCCCTGGCAGCTCATCGCGGCCCGCGCGCTGATGGGCGTCGGCGGCTCCATCCTGATGCCGAGCACGCTGTCGATCCTGATCACCGTCTTCGACGAGAGCGAGCGCCGCAAGGCCATCGCGGCGTGGAGCGCGGTGGCGATGGTCGGGGTGATCGCCGGTCCCACGCTGGGCGGTTTCCTGCTGGAGCACTACTGGTGGGGGTCGATCTTCCTGCTGAACGTGCCCGTCGCGGTGGTGGCCGCCGCGGCGGCGGTCGTGCTGATGCCTGAGTCGCGCGGCCCGGCGCGGCGGCTGGACCCGGCCGGGGTGGTCCTGTCCACCACGGGCATGAGCGCGCTGGTCTTCGTGGTCATCTCCCTGCCCTCCGAGGGGCTGACCGGAGGCCCGGTGCCGGCCGTCGCGGCACTGGCCGTGCTCGCGCTCGGCGCCTTCGTGCTCTGGGAGCGCCGCTCCGACCATCCCATGCTGCCGCTGGAGCTCTTCCGCGACCGCAACTTCAGCGGGGCGTCGTTCTCGATCGTGCTGATGTCGTTCGGCACCGGCGCGCTGCTGCTGATGCTCACCCAGTACCTGCAGTTCGTGCTGGGCTACGACCCGATGAAGGCGGGACTCGCCCTGCTGCCGTACGCGGTGGCCGCGGCGCTGTTCAACGCGGTCGGCGCCGGACTGGGGCAGAAGGTCAGCAACCGGGCGCTCATCGCGGCCGGGCTGGGCGTCATGGGCCTCGGCTTCGGTGTGCTCGCCTTCCTGTCCGCCGACAGCGGGTACGGCACGCTGATCACCGGCCTCATGGTCATGGGGGTCGGCGGCGGCCTAGCGGGACCGGCGGCCTATGCGACGCTGATGGGTGCGGTGCCGCCCGCCCACGCGGGGGTCGGCTCGGCGCTGAACGACACCGTCCAGCAGGTCGGCATGGCGCTGAGCGTCGCCGTGCTCGGCAGCGTGCTCGCCGGGGTCTACACCTCGTCGATGCCCGCCGGGGCGCCGGCCGCCGCGCGCGAGTCCATCGCGGGCGCCGCCCTGCTGGGGGACCCGGCCCTGATGGGGACCGCGCGGGAGGCGTTCGTCTCGGCCATGTCCTTCGGCTCCTGGGTCGGCATCGGCTTCTGCGCCGCGGCCGCGGCCCTGGCCCTGGCGGTGGTCCGTCCCGCGCCGAGGGCGGGGGCCCGGGCCGAGGCGGAAGGGGAGGCGCAGGGGGTGGGCGCGGGGTTTACACCCTGACGGGTGACTGCCGGTTTCCCCGACAGTCTGCCGGTAGGAGCGGTGAGCGCGGGCAGGGATACTCGATGCATGTCGGACCTTCTCGCGCGTCACCGGGCGGTCATGCCCAACTGGCTGGCCCTCTACTACAACGAGCCCATCGAGATCGTCGGCGGCAAGGGCAACCGGGTCGTCGACGCGTCGGGGAAGACCTACCTGGACTTCTTCGCGGGCATCCTGACCAACATGATCGGCTACGACGTGCCCGAGGTGCGCGAGGCCGTCGAGCGGCAGCTCGCCACCGGCGTGGTGCACACCTCCACCGTCTACCTGCTCCGCGGGCAGGTCGAGCTGGCGGAGAAGATCGCCCGGCTCTCCGGCATCGAGGACGCGAAGGTCTTCTTCACCAACTCCGGCACCGAGGCGAACGAGACGGCGCTGCTGCTGGCCACCTACGCGCGCAGGTCCGACCAGGTGCTCGCCATGCGGCAGAGCTACCACGGCCGCAGCTTCGGCGCGGTCGGCGTGACGGGCAACCGCGCGTGGAAGAACAACTCGCTCTCGCCGCTGAACGTGCACTTCCTGCACGGCGCGGACCGGCACCTCGCCCAGTTCCGCGGCATGTCGGACGCCGACTACATCGCCGCCTGCGTCGAGGACCTGCGCCACGTGCTCGCCACCGCCGCCGGCGGTGACGTCGCCGCGCTGATCGCCGAGCCGATCCAGGGCGTGGGCGGGTTCACCATGGCGCCCGACGGGTTGTTCGCGGCCTACAAGGAGGTCCTGGACGCCGAGGGGATCCTGTTCATCTCCGACGAGGTGCAGACCGGCTGGGGCCGTACCGGCTCGGCGTTCTTCGGCATCCAGGACCACGGGGTCACGCCGGACATGATGACCTTCGCCAAGGGCCTCGGCAACGGCTTCGCGGTCGGCGGCGTCGTCGCCCGCGGCGAGCTGATGGACGCCCTGCACGCGACCGGCCTGGCCACCTTCGGCGGCAACCCGGTCTCCATGGCCGCGGCCAACGCGACCCTCGACTACGTGCTCGACCACGACCTGCAGGCGAACGCGACCCGGACCGGCACGCTGATCATCGACGGCCTGCGCGAGGCCGCGCCCCGCCTGCCGATCGTCGGGGACGTGCGCGGCAAGGGCCTGATGTTCGCCGTCGAGCTGGTCGACCCGGCCACCGGCGCGCCCGCCCCGGCGCTCGCGGCCCGGTTCATGGAGGAGAGCCGGAAGGCGGGTCTGCTCGTGGGCAAGGGCGGCCTGTACGGCAACGTGCTGCGCATGGCCCCGCCGCTCACCCTGACGGCGGAGGAGGCCGCCGAGGGCCTCGGGATCGTCGTCGCCGCGCTCGAGACCGTCGCCGCGGAGGTCGCCGCGCCATAGGCACGCAGGCAGGACGCCGCACGCAGGCAGGACGCCGCACGCCGGTACGCGGGAGCGCCGTACCGGACAGGCGTGCGGGAGGCATCGCGCCGCAGGGCGCGGGAGGAGGCGCGCCGCAGGGCGCGCAGGGAGCACGGGATCGTGAAGAACGTCACTCACTGGATCAACGGAACCGCCGTCGCGGGCGCCGGCCGCACGGCGGACATCTTCGACCCGGCCAGGGGCGAGGTCGCCGGGCGGGTACGGCTCGCCTCGGCCGCCGAGGTCGACGCGGCCGTGGCGGCGGCCGCCGCGGCCCACCCCGGCTGGCGGGACACCTCGCTGGTGAAGCGGTCGCAGGTGCTGTTCCGCTTCCGCGAGCTGGTGCACGCCCACCGCGACGAGCTCGCCGCGCTGATCAGCGCCGAGCACGGCAAGGTCCACTCCGACGCGCTGGGCGAGGTCGCCCGGGGGCTGGAGGTCGTGGAGTTCGCCTGCGGCGTCCCGCACCTGCTCAAGGGCGGCTTCTCCGAGGGCGTCTCCACACGGGTCGACTCCTACTCGATCCGCCAGCCGCTGGGCGTGGTCGCCGGGATCACCCCGTTCAACTTCCCGGCCATGGTCCCGATGTGGATGTTCCCCGTCGCGATCGCCTGCGGCAACACCTTCGTGCTCAAGCCGTCGGAACGCGACCCGTCGGCCTCGCTGCTGCTGGCCCGGCTCTGGACGGAGGCGGGACTGCCGGACGGGGTCTTCAACGTGGTCCAGGGGGACAAGGAGGCGGTGGACCGGCTGCTGGAGCACCCGGACGTCAAGGCCGTCTCGTTCGTCGGCTCGACCCCGGTCGCCCGCCACGTCTACGAGACCGGGACCGCCGCCGGCAAGCGGGTCCAGGCGCTCGGCGGGGCCAAGAACCACATGCTGGTCCTGCCCGACGCCGACCTCGACCTCGTCGCCGACTCCGCGGTCTCGGCGGGCTTCGGCTCGGCCGGCGAGCGCTGCATGGCGATCTCCGTCGTGCTGGCGGTGGATCCGGTCGGCGACGAGCTCGTGGAGAAGATCGTCTCCCGGGTGGGGAAGCTGACCGTCGGTCCCGGCGACGACCCCCGCTCCGAGATGGGTCCGCTGGTCACCGCAGCCCACCGCGACAAGGTGGCCTCCTACCTGGAGGTGGGCGTCGCCGAGGGCGCGGAGCTGGTGGTGGACGGCAGGCTGACGCCGGTCCTGGGCGGCGGCGCCGCGGCGGAGACCCCCGGCTTCTGGCTCGGGCCCACCGTGCTCGACCGCGTCCCGCCCGGATCCCGGGTGCACACCGAGGAGATCTTCGGCCCGGTGCTGGCGGTGGTGCGGGTCTCCTCCTACGAGGAGGGCCTGGCGCTGATCAACGGCGGCGAGTACGGCAACGGCACCGCGATCTTCACCAACGACGGCGGCGCCGCCCGGCGCTTCCAGAACGAGGTGGAGGCCGGCATGGTCGGCATCAACGTGCCGATCCCGGTGCCGACGGCGTTCTACAGCTTCGGCGGCTGGAAGGCCTCGCTCTTCGGGGACACGCACGTCCACGGCACCGAGGGCGTGCACTTCTACACCCGGGGCAAGGTCGTCACCTCGCGCTGGCTCGACCCGAGCCACGGCGGGGTCAACCTCGGCTTCCCGACCAGCGCGTAGTTCCCGGCGGCCCTCCCGTCTCCGTGTCCGTCTCCGTGTCCGTCTCCGTGCCCGGCCGCCATCCCGTTTCCGTGCCCGGTTCCCCGCTCCTCGCCTCGGTGCGCGGGACGGGTGCCGGACCGTACGGCCGCCGGGCCCCGCGAGGGGCTCCGCGGCCGGTAGGCTCCGAGCAGGTCGGCAACGGCGTTCGAGGGGGCATCGTGGGTAGGGACCGGCTCCGCCGTACGAGGCTGGCGGGGATGGCGGGCACGGGTCTCCTGATGCTCGCGGCCTGCGCCGGCACGGGGTCACCGGCCGTCCGGCTCGCGGCCGGTCCGGCGGTGACGCCCGCGGCCCCGGCGACGCCCGGCGTGACGGCCACCGCGAAGCCCACCGGCTCGCCCGCCGCGAGCCCTTCGCCCTCGCCCTCGGCGTCGATCGGCGAGTCGGAGGGCACCCTGCGCGTGCTGGCGCTGCAGGGCCGCGTCGAGTACGGCGGGACGAGCACGAAGGTCGACTGGGTCACCCCGTACGAGAAGCGGACCGGATGCCGGGTCGTGGCGCTGGACCGGGTGCGGACGGGCGAGGAGATGGCCGCCAGGTTCGAGGACGGCTCCTACGACGTCGTCTCGCCTCCGCCGGAGCTGGCCGGGGCGCTCATGGCCGGCGGAAGCGTCGCGCCGGTGGACACCTCGCTGATCGAGGCGTACGACGACATCCCCGGGTGGCTGCGCGAGCTGCCCGGGCTGCGCCGGAAGGACGAGGTCTACGGTGTCCCCTATCTGTGGGGGGTCAACCGGGTCGTCCACGGCGGGTCCCGCGACGGTGCCCGTGACGGCGGCTACGACGGTCCCGGAGACCTCTACACGACCAGTCCCGTGGCGATCAGGGACGACCCGCTGAGCATCGCCGACGCCGCGCTGGCGCTCGCCGGGGCCGGGCGGGACCTGGACGTCTCCGACCCGTTCCAGCTCACCCCCGCCCAGCTCGACGCGGCGGTCGGGCTGCTCGCCGAGCGGGACGGGCCGGACCGGGTCTACTGGAAGGACCCGGTCGAGGTGGTCCGGGCGGTCGCGGGCGGCTCCGTGCGCCTGGCCCAGGCCTGGCCGTACCACGCCGACCTCTTCGAGCGCGCGGGCAGGCCGCTGGAGACGTTCGGCAAGGCGCCGGCGACCGGCTGGGCCGACTCCTGGATGATCTCCGCCGCCGCCGCGAGCCCGAACTGCGCCTACAAATGGCTCGACTGGATGGGCTCCGCCGAGGCGCAGCGGTGGGCCGCCGCCTGGACCGGGCTGGCGCCGGCCAACCCCGAGGCCTGCACGGGCCGCGCCCGCCACGTCTGCGACGTCCACGACGCCCGGGACGGGAAGCGGCCGGAGGGGGTTTTCTTTGCCGTTCGCCCATCGCGCGATTGCGGCGGCGTGGGCGGGGAATGCACTGACTACGCCGATTGGGCGGGCCGTTGGAAGGCCCTCGTGAAGTAGGCGGGGACTTCCCGGCCGGCGATTGACGAGCCGCGGGCGCGGTCCGGTTCCCCCGCCGGGCGCGCCTGCTTCAGGGGCGCTCCCGCGTGCTTCCCCCGGCACCGGGGCGCCCCGCTCCCCGCCCGGACGACACCCGCGCCGGAGCGCCCGGGCCCGCTGCCCGGACTCGCCGTTCTGACGACACCTGCGCCGGAGCGCCCGGACCTGCTGCCCGGATCTGCTCCCGGATTCCCTGCCCGGGCCGGACAGTCGGATCGCGACGGTTTTCGCGGTGATCACCATTTTCAGCCGTGGATTCGGTGGGAAAACTCCGCCCCCGCTATCGACTGGTCGACCAGTCAGTGGATAGAGTCCCGCCATGAGAATCCTTCTTGTGGGGGCCGGCGGCGTCGGCTCCGCCGTCGTCCCGATCGCCGCGCGCCGAGATTTCTTCGAACACATCGTGGTGGCGGACTCTAAACAGAGCCGGGCCGCCGAGGTCGTGGCCAAGATCGGAGACCCGCGTTTCAGCGCCGTCGCGCTGGACGCCTCCGACCAGGGAGCGGTCGAGGCCGCTCTCACCGAGCACCGCTGCGACGTGCTCTTCAACGCGGTGGACCCGCGCTTCACCATGCCGCTGTTCCGGGCCGCGCTGAACACCGGGGCGCGCTACCTGGACATGGCGATGTCGCTGTCGCGTCCCCATCCGCTCCGGCCGTACGAACTGCCGGGCGTGAAGCTGGGCGACGAGCAGTTCGCCCTCGACGGCGAGTGGCGGGCCAGGGGCTCCCTGGCGCTGGTGGGCATGGGCGTGGAGCCGGGCCTGGCCGACGTCTTCGCCCGCTACGCCGCCGACCACCTGTTCTCGAGCATCGACGAGATCGGCGTCCGCGACGGGTCCAACCTGGTGGTGGACGGCTACGACTTCGCGCCGACCTTCTCCATCTGGACGACCATCGAGGAGTGCCTCAACCCACCGGTGGTCTGGGAGGACGGAGCCTGGCGCACCACCGAGCCGTTCAGCGAGCCGGAGGTGTTCGACTTCCCCGAGGGCATCGGCCCCGTGGAGTGCGTGAACGTCGAGCACGAGGAGGTCCTGCTCGTGCCGCGCTGGATCGACGCCCGGCGGGTGACGTTCAAGTACGGCCTCGGCGAGGAGTTCATCAGCGTGCTGAAGACCCTGCGCAAGCTCGGCCTGGACAGCGCGGACAAGATCAAGGTCGGCGGGGTCGAGGCCTCGCCGCGCGACGTGGTCGCGGCCAGGCTGCCCGACCCGGCCACCCTCGGCGACCGGATGCGCGGCAAGACCTGCGCCGGCACCTGGGTGAAGGGCGTCGGCAAGGACGGCGAGCCGCGCGAGGTCTACCTGTACCACGTGGTCGACAACGAGTGGTCCATGAGCGAGTACGGCTGCCAGGCCGTGGTCTGGCAGACGGCCGTGCACCCCGTGGTCGCGCTGGAGCTGCTGGCCACCGGCGTGTGGTCGGGCACGGGCGTGCTCGGGCCGGAGGCGTTCGACGCCGTGCCGTTCCTGGAACTGCTCAACGCCTACGGCTCGCCGTGGGGGATGCGCGACGAGGCGAAGGTCGAGCCGATCCGCGAGCCCGTGGAGAGCCGCGAGGTGCTGCTCTCCGCCTGACCGCCCGCACGTGATCGCCCGAGGGGCGGCCTCCGGACCTCCGGAGGCCGCCCCTCGTCGTCTCCGCGGAAGTGCCCGGCGTCGGTGCCTTCCAGCCGGGTCGTTCACCTGGGCTGTTCCTGCGGCGGTCATCGGGCGCGCTGCTTTATGTCACTAAATCAAGACATATGTTACGAAAAGCGAACATACGTGTCGTCAATTGTTATGGCACTTGCTCTGGCCCGTCCCTCGGACGCAGGTATGGTTTCGCTTATCCCGGACTAAATCCCTTAACCCGGTACAAACCGTGCGTTAATGGCGATTTTGGCGTGCTCGGCTATCGGGCCGCCCGACGCCCCGCGCACTCCCGCACGTTCCCCGAGGGGAGGATGATGGGCGCCTACCTGTTCAAACGGCTGGTCAGCAATGTGCTGCTGGTGGCGATCGCCGCGAGCATGGCCTACTTCCTCGCCGCGACGAGCCTGAACCCGCGCTACAAGTACGAGGGCCGTCAGCCGCCGGTGGCCGAGGCCGTCATCGACGCGACGCTGGAGCAGTACAACCTCAACGACAAGACGCCGGTCTTCCAGCGCTACGTCACCTGGGCCGCCGGAGTCGCCACGGGCGACCTGGGCAGGACCTGGGACGGCAAGCCGGTCAACGAGGAACTGGGCCGCCGGGTCGGGGTGAGCCTGCGGCTGCTGCTCGTCGGCACGATCCTCGGGGCCGCGGTCGGGGTGAGCGTCGGCGCCTACGCCGCGGTCAAGCAGTACAGGATCAGCGACCGGGCGATCGGGGTGGGCGCGTTCGTCGTCATGGCGATCCCCGTCTTCGTGCTCGCCACGCTCCTCACCGTCGCCGCCGCCGGGCTCAACGGCGTCCTGGGCTTCACCCTCCTGGAGTACACCGGCGAGTACAACCCGGCGCTGAGCGGCTGGGACCAGCTCACCAACCGGCTCAACCACCTGATCCTGCCGACGATCTCCCTCACCCTCGGTCAGATCGCCTACTACAGCCGGATCCAGCGGAACATGATGCTCGACGTACTGGGCCAGGACTTCATCCGCACCGCCCGCGCCAAGGGGCTCAGCCGCAGGAACGCGCTGTTCAAGCACGCGCTGCGGACCTCGCTGGTCCCCGTCGCGACCTACTTCGCCTTCTCGTTCGGCACGATGCTGACCGGTGCGACCTTCACCGAGAAGATCTTCGGCTGGCACGGCATGGGTGCCTGGCTGGTCGACTCGATCCAGAGCCACGACGTCAACTCGGTCGCCGCGGTGAGCCTGTTCGCCGCCGTCTGCGTCCTGGTCGCGGGCTTCCTGTCGGACCTGATCGTGTCCGCCATCGACCCCCGGGTGCGGGTGAGCTAGGGATGCGTTCCAAGATCGTTCTTGCCCGCATGCTGCGGAACCCGCAGTCCCGCTACGGCCTGCTGGCGCTGGCCCTGCTCCTGCTGCTGGCCTACGCCGGCCCCTTCCTCGGCCCGCACGACTGGACCGACAAGGACTTCCTGGCCTTCATGGAGCCGCCCTCGTTCGATGAGGACGGCCACTGGTGGGGCACCACCCAGATCGGCCAGGACGTCTACGCGGTCACGCTGCGCGGCATGCAGAAGTCGATCGTCATCGGCTTCCTCGTCGCGCTCTTCTCCACCGGCCTGGCCGCCTTGGTCGGCGCCACCGCCGGCTATGTCGGCGGCTGGGTGGACAAGGCCCTGATGTGGGCGACGGACCTGCTGCTCGTGCTGCCGAGCTTCCTGATCATCGCGATCGTCTCGCCCCGGCTCAAGGGCGGATCCTGGCTCTGGTTCGTGGTCCTGCTCGCGCTCTTCTCCTGGATGATCACTTCCCGGATGGTGCGGAGCATGACGCTCTCCCTGCGGGAGCGCGAGTTCGTGGCGGCCGCGCGGTACATGGGCATCCCGGCCTGGAAGATCATCCTGCGGCACATCCTGCCGAACATCTCCTCACTTCTGATCATCGACGCCACGCTCAACGTCAGCGCGGCGATCATCGGCGAGGCGGCGCTGTCGTTCTTCGGCTTCGGCATCCAGCCGCCCGACGTCTCGCTCGGCACGCTCATCGCGGACGGCAGCGCCAAGGCCATCGGCTACCCGTGGCTCTTCGCCTTCCCGGCGGGCCTGCTCGTGCTGCTCGTCCTCAGCGTCAACCTCGTCGGCGACGGCCTGCGCGACGCCCTCGACCCGGGGAGCAACCAGTGAACGAGCCGACCACCGGGCGAGGCGCGCCCGTCCTCGAGGTCAGCGACCTCAACGTCACCTTCCGCGGCGGCGTCAAGGCCGTGCGCGGCGTGAGCTACCGGCTCGACCGGGGCGAGATCCTCGGCATCGTCGGCGAGTCCGGTTCCGGCAAGTCGGTGACCTCGCTCGCCGTGATGGGCCTGCTCCCGGAGGGCGCCGAGGTCAGCGGCTCGGTGCGGCTGCACGGCCGGGAACTGATCGGTGCGCCGGAGGAGGAGCTGACCCGGCTCCGCGGCAAGGGCATCGGCATGATCTTCCAGGACCCGCTCTCCGCCTTCACCCCGGTCTACACGATCGGCGACCAGATCGCCGAGGCCGTGCGCGTGCACCAGAAGGTGAGCGGGGACGCCGCCGCCAAGCGGGCGGTGGAGCTGCTCGACCTGGTCGGCATCCCGCACCCGCACGCGCGGGCCAAGGCGTTCCCGCACGAGTTCTCCGGGGGCATGCGCCAGCGCGCGATGATCGCCATGGCCATCGCCAACGACCCCGACGTGCTGATCTGCGACGAGCCGACCACCGCGCTCGACGTGACGATCCAGGCGCAGGTGCTGGAGGTCCTCAAGACCGCGCAGCGGGAGACCGGCGCCGCGATCGTCATGATCACTCACGATCTCGGCGTGGTCGCCGGGCTGGCCGACCGGGTGCTGGTGATGTACGCCGGAAAGCCGGTCGAGCTGGGCGCGGTGGACGAGATCTACTACCGGCCGCGCATGCCGTACACGATGGGCCTGCTCGCCTCGATCCCGCGGATGGACCGGCCGACCGCGCGGCTGATCCCGATCGAGGGCAACCCGCCGTCGCCCGCGGCCCTCCCGCCGGGGTGCCCGTTCGCGCCGCGCTGCCCGCTCAAGGTCGACGCGTGCGACGACGCCGAGCCGGAGCTGGAGCGGATCGGCGCCGGCGGCCGCATGGCGGCGTGCATCCGCGCGCACGAGATCGACCTCAAGGACCTGGACGGCGCGGACGTCTACCCGGTGCCGGAGCCGCCGGCCGAGGCGGAGGAGCCCGGGCCGCGCGAGGAGCGGGAGACCGTGCTCCAGGTCGGCGACCTGATCCGGCACTACCCGCTCATGAAGGGCGCGGTGTTCAAGCGCCGGGTCGGCACCGTGTACGCGGTGGACGGGATCAGCTTCGACGTCCGCGAGGGCGAGACGCTGGCTCTGGTCGGCGAGTCCGGCTGCGGCAAGACGACCACGCTCCAGCAGATCATGCAGCTGTCGGCCCCGCAGGGCGGCACGGTCGTGGTGCTCGGCAAGGACAGCGCGAAGCTCGCCAAGGCCGAGCGCAGGGGACTGCGCCAGGACCTGCAGATCGTCTTCCAGGACCCGATGGCCGCGCTCGACCCGCGCATGCCGGTCGGCGACATCCTCGCCGAGCCGCTGCGCGCGCACGGCCGCAAGGACGCCAAGGCCGTCAAGAGCAGGGTGGCCGAGCTGCTCACCCTGGTGGGCCTGGCGCCCGAGCACGCCGAGCGCTACCCGCAGCACTTCTCCGGCGGCCAGCGCCAGCGCATCGGCATCGCCCGCGCCCTGGCGCTG
Organism: Planomonospora parontospora; assembly: GCA_014647935.1. Lineage (GTDB taxonomy): Bacteria > Actinomycetota > Actinomycetes > Streptosporangiales > Streptosporangiaceae > Planomonospora > Planomonospora parontospora. Next base: position 261,684 of record BMQD01000010.1, on the reverse strand, counting down.
GAACCGAAGCTGGTCGTGCTGGACGAGCCGGTCTCGGCACTGGACGTCTCCATCCAGGCGGGCGTGATCAACCTGCTGGAGGACCTGAAGGTCCGCCTGGGCCTGTCCTACCTGTTCGTCGCGCACGACCTGTCGGTGGTCCGGCACATCGCCGACCGCGTCGCGGTCATGTACCTCGGGAAGATCGCCGAGATCGGCGAGGTCGACGAGGTGTACGGCGCGCCAGCGCACCCCTACACGCGGGCGCTGCTCTCGGCGATCCCGCTGCCCGACCCCGAGAAGGAGCGCACGCGCACGCGCATCCTGCTCGAGGGCGACCTGCCCAGCCCGGCGGACCCGCCGTCGGGGTGCAGGTTCCGCACCCGCTGCCCGAAGCGCGCCCTGCTGGGCGAGCCGGAGGCGCGCAGGTGCGCGGAGGAGGAGCCCTCCGTCGTACGGCTCGCGTCCGGCGCCGACCACGGCGCCGCCTGCCACTACCCCGAAGGCGTCGAGGCCGTCCCGGCCCCGCGTCCGTAGAGATTCCCTGGAGGAACACGTGAAGGTCGCCCACAAGGCCGCCGCCGGGGCCGCGCTCCTGGCCATGGCCCTCACCGCCTGCGGCGGCGGTGCCGCGGACAAGCCGAAGGCCGGTTCGACCGAGGCCGCCAAGGAGGCCCAGCAGGCCGCCGCCCAGCTGCCGGGCATCTCCATCAACCCGGTCGCCTACGAGCAGGTCGCCGAGGGCGGCACCGTGACCCTGGCCACCAGCTCGTGGCAGTCGAACTGGAACTACAACCAGGTCAACGGCACCCACGACAACACCGACCAGGTGATGGAGGCGCTCATGCCGAGCGCCTTCCGCTCCGACGACAAGGCCGACGTCGTCAACCACCCGGACTACGTCACCGAGTGGAAGATGGAGCTGCAGGGCGAGACCCAGGTCGTCACCTACAAGATCCACGAGAAGGCGACCTGGTCGGACGGGACGCCGATCACCTACAAGGACTTCCAGGCGCAGTGGAAGGCCCTGAACGGCGAGGAGAAGAAGTACCAGGTCTCCTCGACCGACGGCTACGACCGAGTGAAGTCCGTGGAGAAGGGCGCCACCGACAAGGACGTCGTGGTGACCTTCGCCAAGCAGTACCCGGACTGGAAGAACATGTTCGCGCCGCTCTACCCGGCCTCCACCAACGACGACCCCGAGGTCTTCAACGAGGGCTGGGTCGGCAAGATCCCCGTCACCGCCGGCCCGTTCAAGGTCGAGTCCATCAACGAGACCACCAAGGCCGTCACCCTGGTCCGCGACGACAAGTGGTGGGGCCGCAAGGCCAAGCTCGACAAGGTGATCTTCCGTGCCATGGAGACCGGTGCGACGATCAACGCCTTCGTCAACGGCGAGCTCGACGCGGTCGAGATCGCCGCGGGCGACGCCGCCGGCCTCAAGCGGGTCAAGGAGGTGGCGAACTCCGACATCCGCAAGGCCGCGGCCCCGAACTGGCGCCACATCACCGTCAACGGCTCCAGCGAGCTGCTGAAGGACAAGTCGGTCCGCCAGGCCGTCGCGATGGGCATCAACCGCGAGACGATCGCCGCGTCCGACCTCAAGGACATGGACTGGCCGATCCAGACGCTCGGCAACCACCTGTACATGAACACCCACAAGGGCTACGTGGACAACTCCGGCGAGGTCGGCAAGTACAACCCGGAAAAGGCCAAGCAGCTGCTGGAGGCCGCCGGCTGGAAGCAGGAGGGCGAGTACCGCAAGAAGGACGGCAAGGAGTTCGCCGTCCGCTTCACCGTTCCGGCCTCGCTGCCCGTGGCCAAGCAGGAGGGTGAGCTCACCCAGGCGATGCTGAAGGAGATCGGCGTCAAGGTCACCGTGGAGGCGGTCCCGGACGACAAGTTCTTCGACGACTACATCATCCCCGGCAACTTCGACCTGGTGCCGTTCTCCTGGCTGGGCACGCCCTTCCCGAACACCTCCCTGCCGCAGATCTACAAGACGCCGACGGGGCCGGACAACTACGGCAGCAACTTCCCGCGCACCGGCACCCCCGAGCTCGACGCCCTGATCGAGCAGGCGGCCGGTGAGATGGACCCGCAGAAGGCCATCGACCTGGGCAACCAGGCAGACAAGCTGATCTGGGACCTGGTCCACACCATCCCGCTGTACCAGCGGCCGGACATCTACGGGACCAAGAAGAACCTGGCCAACTACGGCTCCTTCGGTTTCGCCGACCCGAAGGACTGGACCGCGGTCGGCTTCACCAAGTAGGCCCTGCGTGCCACCGCGCCCTTCCCCGCTCCGGCGGGGGAGGGCGCCGCCTTCTCCCGGATCCTCCCGGCCCGTCAGGAGAAGGCCACGCTGCGGGACAGGGGGTAGACGTTGCCCGCCCGCTGCGGGAGCAGCGCCTCGGCGCAGTCCGGGCAGGCGAGCACGACCGCTTCGCTGGGGAGGCGGCCGATCCGGACCCTGGGGCGGGGCCACCGCTTGTGGCAGGCCACGCAGGCGTCCCCCTCGCACTGGGCGGGGGTCAGGCCCTCCGGGTCGAACATAATGAGCCGTGCCGTCGCGGTCGGCCTCCAGTGCATCGCGCTTCCCGTCCTGATCACGCAGTCTCCCGTCGGAACCGTTATAACCTCGCCACCCTCAGTGATCGCTTTGCTGAGTCCCAAGCTGCGGTTAAATCGCCTCCCGGGAGCGGGTTGAGCGACGACAAAAAGGGGCACACGGCATCAAGCCGGGTGCCCCTTTTGGATCGTGATAAACGGTCAGACCTCGCAGACCGCCTTCTCCAGGATCTCCAGCGCCTCCTGGAGCAGGTGCTCGGGCATGACCAGCGGAGGCAGGAAACGCAGCACGTTGCCGTAGGTGCCCGCGGTCAGCACGAGCAGGCCCTCGGCGTGGCAGCGCCGGGCGATCTCGGCCGCGGCGGTGGGGTGCGGCTCCAGGGTGCCCGGGACGACCAGCTCGATGGCGGTCATGGCGCCCCGGCCGCGCACGTCGCCGACGATCGGGGCGCGCTCGGCGAGGGCCCGCAGCCGGGGCAGCATGACCTCGCCGATCCGGCGGGCCTTCCCGACCAGGTCCTCGGCCTCGATGGTCTCCAGCACCCCGAGCGCGGCCTCGCAGGCCAGCGGGTTGCCGCCGTAGGTGCCGCCCAGGCCGCCGACGTGCACCCTGTCGAGGATCTCGGCCCGGCCGGTGACGGCGGCCAGCGGCAGGCCGCCCGCGATGCCCTTGGCGGTGACGATGATGTCGGGGACGATGCCCTCGTCCTCGCAGGCGAACAGGTGGCCGGTGCGGGCGAAGCCGGTCTGCACCTCGTCGGCGATGAAGACGATGCCGTTGGCCCGGCAGTACTCGGCGATCCGCGGCAGGAAGCCCTTGGCCGGCTCGATGAAGCCGCCCTCGCCGGCGATCGGCTCGATCACGACCGCCGCCACGTTCCCGGCGCCGACCTGCTTGTCGATCTGGTCGATGGCCTGCGCCGCCGCCTCCTCGGCGCAGTTCTCCGCGCCCGTGGGCCAGCGGAACGGGTAGGCCAGCGGCACCCGGTAGACCTCGGGGGCGAACGGGCCGAAGCGGTGCTTGTACGGCATGTTCTTGGCCGTCAGGGACATCGTCAGCAGGGTCCGGCCGTGGTAGCCGTGGTCGAAGACCACGACCGCGGGGCGGCCGGTGGCGTGCCGGGCGACCTTGACCGCGTTCTCCACGGCCTCGGCGCCGCTGTTGAGCAGGAAGGTGCGCTTGGCATGGTCGCCGGGGGTGATCTCGTTGAGCTTCTCGGCGACCTGCACGTACGACTCGTACGGGGTGACCATGAAGCAGGTGTGCGTGAAGTCCGCGGCCTGCCGCCGCACCCGCTCGACCACGCGCGGCGCGGAGTTGCCGACGCTCGTCACCGCGATGCCCGAGCCGAAGTCGATCAGCGAGTTGCCGTCGGCGTCGACGACGACGCCGCCGCCCGCGCGGGTCACGAAGACCGGCAGCGTCGTGCCGATGCCCGGCGGGACGGCCGACTGCTTGCGCGCGAACAGCTCGCGGGACCTCGGACCGGGGATCTCGGTGACGACGCGGCGCTCCTGGGGGAGGGACGGGCCGCCCTGGGTGACGGTGCTCATGCTGTGACGGTATGCGGGCCGGGCCCACGTGCCGATGATGCACTATGGCAAAATCGCCGGGACCGATATGGCCGTGACGTACAAAAGGGGAAGGTCGCCGTGGCTCCGACGCTCCGCACCGTCGTGCACCGGGCGCCGCTCGGCCTCTCCGTGCTCACCGGCCGCGACGCGCTCGACCGGCCGGTGCGCTGGGTCGCGGTCAGCGAGCTGGAGGACCCCACCCCGTTCCTGGAGGGCGGCGAGCTGGTGCTGACCACCGGCATGCGGCTGGACGCCGCGGGCGCCGGGCCGTACGTCGGGCGCCTGGTCGCCCGCGGGGTCAGCGGGCTGGGGTTCGGCGTCGGCCTGGGGCACGGGGAGATCCCCGCCGAGCTGCTGGCCGCCGCGGACCGGGCGGGGCTGCCGCTGCTGGAGGTGCCGCGCGAGACCCCGTTCGTCGCGATCGGCAAGGCGGTCAGCGACCTGCTCGCCGCCGAGCAGTACGAGGAGATCACCCGGGCCTTCGCGGCGCAGGGCCGGCTGACCCGCGCGGCGCTGCGGCCCGAGGGGGCGCGGGCCGTGGTCGACCGCCTCGCCCGCGAGCTGGGCGGCTGGGCGGTCCTGCTCGACGAGGCGGGAGCCGTACGGCACGCGGCGGGGCGGGGCGCGGCCGCCGTCGGCGGGATTCTGCCCGAGCTCGGCCGCCTGCGCGGGCGCGCGCGGGAGGGCGGGAGCCCCGCCAGCCTCGCCTTCTCCACCCCCGGGGAGCACGTCGTCGTCCAGCCGGTCGGCGCGCGCCGCACCGGGGGGTTCTTCGCGGTCGGCCTCGGCAAGCCGTTCACACCGGTCGAGCACACCGTGGTCAACGCGGCGGGCTCCCTGCTCACCCTCGCGCTGGAGCACGGCCGCGAGCACCTGGCCGCCGAGCGCCGGGTCCGCGCCGCGGCGCTCCGGCTGCTGCTGGCCGGCCAGGTGGAGGCCGGCCGGGAGACGCTGGAGCGGTTGGGCGACCGGTTCCCCGACGGGCCGCTGGTGGTGCTGGCCGCCGGAGGCGACCGCGAGGCGGCGCTGGAGGCGGCGGGGGAGGAGGTCGCGGTGGCCGACGGCGACCGGGTGCTGGTCCTCGTCCCCGCGGCCGGGGCGGAGGAGGCGGCCGCGGCCCTCGCCGCCCGGGCCGGGGCCTGCCCGCTCGGGGTCGGCGCGCCGGTGGGCCCGGAGGAGCTGCGGACCGGGATCGAGCAGGCCGACCGGGCGCTCGCCTCGGCCCGGGGCCCGGCCGGCCCGGTCGTGCGCTTCGCCGACCTGGCGGGCCGGGGGCTGCTGGCACTGCTGGACGCCGACGTGGCTGCGGCGTTCTCCTCAGCGCTGCTCGCCCCGCTCCGGGAGTACGGCTCCCGCGCCGACCTGGTGGAGTCGCTCCGCGCCTACCTGGCCTGCAACGGGCACTGGGACGCGGCGGCCCAGCGGCTGGGGGTGCACCGGCACACCCTGCGCTACCGCATGCGCCGGGTCGCCGAGCTGCTCGGCCGCGACCTGGACGACCCGGCGGTCCGCGCCGAGCTGTGGGTGGCGCTGAGCGTCTAGCGGGCCGGCGCCGGGGCCCGGAGAGCGGGTGCCCGACGCCTCGGTGGCCGGACGGCGCGGCGGGTCGTGGTGTCCCGGCGTCCGGTGGCTAGACGGTGCCCGGCGGGTCCGGCCGTCCGGTGCCGGTCGCGAGGTAGCGGTGGATGATGGCCCGGGTGGCGGCGTCGAAGGCGGAGCCGTCGCGCAGGTGCCCGGCACGTTCCAAGCTGATCGCCCCCTGGGCCGCGGACCAGAGCACGTCGGCGATCCTGCGGGGCTGGGTGGGGACGAGCTGGCCGGCCGAGATGCAGTCGGCGATCACCCGGTCGAAGATGTTGAGCGCCGCCCGGGCCAGGGTCCTGGCCCGCTCGCTGGGGGTGAAACCGGGGATGGCCCGCTCGAACATCAGGCTGTAGTAACCCGGCTCGGCCAGAGCGGCCTCCCGGTAGGCGGTGCCCAGCGCGGTGAGGCGCTCCAGGGAGTCCGGATGCGCGGGCACGGCCTCCAGCCGGCGCCGGAAGCGCTCGAAGCCCTCCAGGTAGAGCGCCTCGGCCAGGCCCTCCTTGCTGCCGAACATGGTGTAGATGACGGTGGTGGAGCAGCCCGCCTCGGCGGCGATGCGCCGCATCGACAGGCTCTCCGGGCCGATGGTGAGCAGGAGGTGGTTCGCCACGTCGAGGAGCTTGGCGCGGAGCTCGTCCTGTGCGGCGCGGTCACCGGAGAGGTAGGCGCCCTGGAGCCCGAGCGGGGCCGAGGAGGTCAATGGGGCCACGCCTTTCCGCTCGGGGGGACTCGCACCGGATGACTTAGCCACGGTGAAGATCGTTCAAACCGCTAGCCGGACAGAAATATCGCGAATAAACCTGTTTTAAGGATGGAATCAGGATGGGTCATTTTATCCGGATCGGCGTGTCCGTCGAGAGGCCTTGTGCGGAGTGGAGGGGCGCCGGACCCGGCCGGGTGGCATAGCGTCGGAGGTATGGACGTGCGCCCCTTCTGGCTCGCCGGACGCCCCGCCACCGGGGACGCCGAGCTCACCGTGACCAACTCGCATGACGGCCGCGTCGTCGGCGTCTGCTCCGTGCCGACCCCGGATCAGGTCGAGGAGGCCGTCGCCGCGGCGGAGGCCGTGCGCAAGGAGGCCGCGGCCCTCCCCGTCCACGTGCGGGCCGAGGCCCTGGCCCACGTCTCGCGCCGCCTGGCCGAGCGCGCCGACGAGATCGCCCGACTGATCACCGAGGAGAACGGCAAGCCGGTCTTCTGGGCCCGGGGCGAGGTCGGCCGCGCGGTCTCCACCTTCCGCTTCGCCGCCGAGGAGACCCGCCGCTCCGGCGGCGAGGCGATGCGCCTGGACACCGAGCCCGCCGCGGCCGGTCGCCTCGCCTACGTCTCCCGCGTCCCGCGCGGGCCGATCCTGGCGATCACGCCGTTCAACTTCCCGCTCAACCTGGTCGCCCACAAGGTCGCCCCGGCCATCGCCGTCGGCGCCCCGGTCGTCGTCAAGCCCGCCCCCGCGACGCCGCTCTCGGCGCTGCTGCTCGGTGAGATCCTCGCCGAGACGGACCTGCCCGCGGGCATGTTCTCCGTGCTCCCGGTGCCCAACGAGCGGGCCGCCGCGCTGGTGGAGGACCCGCGCCTGCCGGTGGTCTCGTTCACCGGCTCAGGCCCGGTCGGCTACGCGATCATGGAAAGTGTGCCGCGCAAGCACGTCACCCTGGAGCTCGGCGGGAACGCCGCCGCGGTCGTCCTGGCCGACGCCGACCTCGACTGGGCCGCCTCCCGGGTGGCGCTGTTCTCCAACTACCAGGCCGGGCAGAGCTGCATCGCGGTCCAGCGGGTGATCGTCGAGGAGTCGGTGCGGGACGACTTCCTGGCCCGGCTGGTCCCGGCCGTCGAGGCGCTGGTGACGGGGGACCCGGCCGACGAGAAGACCCAGGTCGGGCCGCTGGTCTCCGTCGAGGCCGCCGAGCGGGTCGAGCAGTGGGTCGCCGAGGCCGTCGCCGGCGGAGCCCGCGTGCTGACCGGGGGCACCCGCGACGGCGCCACCGTCGCCCCGACCGTCCTGGCCGACGCGCCCGCCGGGGCCAGGGTCTCCTGCGAGGAGGTCTTCGGCCCCGTGATGGTCGTGCAGGGCGTCTCCGGGCCGGACGAGGCCTTCGCCGCGGTCAACGACTCGAAGTACGGCCTGCAGGCCGGCGTGTTCACCCGGAGCCTCGACCTGGCCTTCCGGGCCAACCGGGAGCTGGAGGTCGGCGGCGTGGTCATCGGGGACGTGCCGTCCTACCGCGCCGACCAGATGCCCTACGGCGGCGTCAAGGAGTCCGGGGTCGGCCGCGAGGGCGTCCGCTCGGCGATGGCCGACTACACCTACGAGAAGGTCATGGTCCTGACCGGGCTGAGCCTGTAGGGCCGTGCCCCGGATCCCGGGTTCGATCCGCAGGGCGTACGGCCCCGCGCTCCGGAGCGCGGGGCCGTACGGGGCCGGAGCGGAGGAGCGGGTCAGGACCGCTGGGCCGTGAGATAGAGCTCCTTGGCGGTGTCGCCGAAGTAGGGGCCGTACATCGTGCCGTGGTCGTCGCTGTACTTGAAGCTGCTCACCGAGGTGATGGTGCCGCGGCCGGTCGCGGGGTCGAAGTCGTTGAACCAGGGGCCGCCGCTGGACCCGGCCGTCATGTTGCAGCGCAGGCCCTGGTCGCGGGTCTGGCCGTACGGGTCCTCGCGGACCGGGCCGGCGCAGTAGATCATGTGCTCGCCGTCGTAGGGCGGGTCGACGGGGAAGCCGAAGCCGTAGGCGTGGCGGCCGCGGGCCGTGCCGAAGGCGATCTCCTGCGCGCCCGCCACGTCGGCGAGGTGCCTGCCGTTCCTGGTGTTGAGCGCGACCATGGCGAGGTCGTGGCTGTCGTCCGCGCTGCGAGACCAGGGGCCCGCGACGAACATGCGGCGGGCGGTGAAGCGCCCGTACGGCTGGCTGCCCTGATCGTAGCCGGGCACGAAGGTCCAGTTCTCCGCCCACGCGCCGGTCCCGTCCTTGACGCAGTGCCCGGCGGTGACGACGAGGTCGCGGTTCCCGCTCCGCACCGAGCTCGCCGAGCAGACGAAGTCGACCCCGTTGAGGGTGAGGAACACGCGTCCGGTGGTGCTGCGCACCGCGCCGCCCGCGGTCCAGCGGGCCCCGCCGGTCACGGCGGTGGCCGGGGCTGCGGCCCGGCGGCGGGCGGGGGCTCCGGCGGGGGCGGCCCGGTGGCGCGCGGCGGCCGGTCCCGCGACCGGCCCCGCGGTCGGTTCCTGGCGGCCCGGTAGCGCGCGGACCGGTCCCGCGGCGCCGGCCGGCCCCGCCGAGCCGGCCGGTCCCGCGGCGCCTGCGGGGCCCGGCGCGCCGACGGGCCGCCTGGTGAGCGCCGTGACCGGGCCCAGGGCGCCGGTGAGCGTGTCGAGGAGGCCGAGCGGGGCGGCCTCCGCCATCCGGCGGGGGGTCCAGTAACCGAGCACGCGCCGCTGCTCCGCCGCGCTGCGGGCGGCCGCGTGCTCGACGATGTCGGGACCGCCCGTGCCCCCTGCTGTTCCGAGGGCCCTGCCGGGGGTGTGCGCGGGAGGCCGGAGGAGGGCCGCGGCCACCACACCGGCGCCGGCGAGGCCGCGTCCGTGCTCGGTGGTGGTCGCGCCGATGAGGGGGGCGCCCGTCAGCCCGATGACGAGGGGGGCGGCCGCAAGCAGGGCGAGGCTCGGGGTCATGGCCCCGAGTTTGCACTACCCAAGGTTTCCGTGTGGCTACTTTGCGTGAAGCTACGGAGCGTCGGTGCCCTGGGCGGCCCGGTAGACGGCCTGGGCCTCCACGCCGAAGTAGGGGCCGAACATCCAGCCGCTCGCGAAGCCGTACTTGAAGCTGTTCACCGAGTTCAGCGTGCCCAGCCCGGTGGCCTCGTCGAAGTCGAGGAACCACGGCCCGCCGCTCGACCCGCCCGTCATGTCGCAGTTCAGCCCGAGGTCGCGGGACATCAGGAAGTCGTCGAACGCCCGGCCGCTGCAGTAGACCAGCTCCGAGCCGTCGTAGGGGGCGGCGGCGGGGTAGCCGAAGGCGTGCATCTGCCGCCTGCGGGCCTGGTTGAAGGCGACGCCCTGGCCGCCGACCACGTCGGTCAGGTACCGCCCGTTCAGCGGGGCCACCACGGCGGCGGCCACGTCGTGGTCGATGTCCTCGGCGTCGTTCCACTGCGGGGTGGTGTAGAGCGTGGTGGCGACCCAGGTGCCGTGCGGCCGCTCGCCGCCGTCGTAGCCCGGCACGAAGACCCAGTTGGTGTGGAACGCGCCGCCCATCTTCACGCAGTGCCCGGTGGTGATCACCGTGCTCCTGTTCTCGCTGGTCACCGCGTTGCCGGAGCAGGAGGCGTTCCGCCCCTGGTAGGTGAAGAAGACCCGCCCTGCGGTCCCGGTGACGGCTCCGCCGCGGGTCCAGGGGGAGCCGTCGACGGCGCGGGCCGCCCGGGCCGGGGCGGTCGCCGTGCCCCTGCCGGCGGCCGTGCTCCCGTCGCCGGTCGTGCTCCTTCCGTCCGCGGCGTCCCGCCCGCCCGGGGCGGTCGGGGGAACGGAGGCCGGGGCGGCCGCGGACTGCGCGGCGGCCGCGGAGCCGGTGAGCCGGACACCCTTCTTCCGGGGGGCGAGGGCGTCGAGCGGCTGGGCCGCCTCCATCTTCGCCTCGGTCCAGTAGCGCCGCACGGTGCGCTGCTCGGTCCCCGTGTCGGCGGCCTCCTCCTCCACGGGGGCGGGGGTCGCGGGCGCCGCGGCGGGGCCTCCGGCGGCGTGGGCGGCGGCCGGGGGCAGCAGGGCGCCTCCCGAGACGAGGGCGAGAAGGGGGACGAGGCGTGCCGTGCGGCGCATGTGTACCTCCCGAGACCTGGATGCTGACTCGGGAAGCTAATGCGCCGGATATCCGCATTTCTCAAGATTTACAACTATTGATATGGCGGAATTCGGACGTAAATCACGATTTTCATCGCGTGTTTCTCCGGTCACGGATTCCGGCCGGTTCTCCGCACGCCGGACGTCCGTGAGAATGGGACGGTGCAGACAGACATCACCCGCTCCGTCGTCCTGCTCGGCTCGACCGGCTCCATCGGGACCCAGTCCCTCGACGTCATCGCCCGCAACCCCGGCAGGTTCCGGGTGGCGGCGCTGGCCGCCGGAGGCGGCCGGATCGACCTGCTGGCCCGCCAGGCGGCCGAGTTCCGGCCCGAGGCGGTGGCCGTGGCCGACCCGGCGGCCCTGCCCGCGCTGAAGGAGGCCCTGGCCGCCCGCGGGGTGACCGCGACGGTCCTGGCCGGGCCCGAGGGGGTCGCCGAGGCGGCGGCCTGGCCGTGCGACACCGTGCTCAACGGCATCACCGGCGCGCTCGGGCTGACCTCGACGCTGGCCGCACTGGAGGCGGGCCGGACGCTCGCGCTGGCCAACAAGGAGTCGCTGATCATCGGCGGGCCGCTGGTCAAGCGCCTGGCCAAGCCCGGGCAGCTGCTCCCGGTCGACTCCGAGCACGCCGCGCTCGCCCAGTGCCTGTGGGCGGCCGGCCCCACCGGCCCCGACGCCTCCGCCGTACGGAAGCTGGTCGTCACCGCCAGCGGCGGGCCGTTCCGCGGCCGGTCCCGCGCGGAGCTCGGCGGGGTGACGCCGGAGCAGGCCCTGGCCCACCCGACCTGGTCGATGGGACCGGTCATCACCGTGAACTCGGCCACACTCGTCAACAAGGGCCTGGAGGTCATCGAGGCCCACCTGCTCTTCGACGTCGGCTTCGACCGGATCGACGTCGTGGTCCACCCGCAGTCGGTCGTGCACTCCATGGTGGAGTTCGTCGACGGGTCGGTCATCGCCCAGGCCAGCCCGCCGGACATGCGACTGCCCATCGCGCTCGCCCTCGGCTGGCCCGAGCGGGTCGCCGGAGCGGCCCCCGCCGTCGACTGGACCCGGGCCCACACCTGGACCTTCGAGCCGCTGGACGACGAGGCCTTCCCCGCGGTCGCGCTCGCCCGCCACGTCGGCTCCGCGGGCGGCACGGCCCCGGCCGTCTACAACGCGGCCAACGAGGTCTGCGTGGAGGCGTTCCTGGGCGGGCGGCTGCCGTTCCCCGGCATCCTGGACACCGTGGCCGCGGTCGTCGCCGAGCACGTTCCCGGCGAGGCCGGTTCGGTCGAGGAGGTGCTCGCCGCCGACGGGTGGGCGCGGATCCGGGCGCGGGAGCTCACCGCGACTGCCTAGACTGGAGCGGCCGTCGACTTTTCAAAAAGGCTGGGAAAATGACTTCTGTGGCTCTCGGTATCCCCTCGGTGAGGACCAAGCCGATCGCCGAGCGACGCCGTTCCCGTCAGATCATGGTCGGCTCCGTGCCGGTGGGCGGTGACGCGCCGGTCTCGGTGCAGTCGATGACCACCACGGTCACCGCCGACGTCAACGCCACCCTGCAGCAGATCGCCGCGCTGACCGCCGCGGGCTGCCAGATCGTCCGGGTCGCCGTGCCGTCCCAGGACGACGCCGAGGCACTGCCGATCATCGCGAAGAAGTCGCAGATCCCGGTGATCGCCGACATCCACTTCCAGCCGAAGTACGTCTTCGCCGCGATCGAGGCGGGTTGCGCGGCGGTCCGGGTCAACCCGGGCAACATCAAGAAGTTCGACGACAAGGTCGGTGAGATCGCGCGCGCCGCCGCCGACCACGGGGTGCCGATCCGGATCGGCGTCAACGCCGGTTCGCTCGACCCGCGCCTGCTGCAGAAGTACGGCAAGGCGACCCCCGAGGCGCTGGTGGAGTCGGCGCTGTGGGAGTGCTCGCTCTTCGAGGAGCACGGCTTCCGGGACATCAAGATCTCGGTCAAGCACAACGACCCGGTCGTGATGATCCAGGCCTACCGGCTGCTCGCGGCCAGGTGCGACTACCCGCTCCACCTCGGCGTCACCGAGGCGGGCCCGGCGTTCCAGGGCACGATCAAGTCGGCCGTGGCGTTCGGCGCCCTGCTGGCCGAGGGCATCGGCGACACCATCCGGGTGTCGCTGTCGGCCCCGCCGGTGGAGGAGATCAAGGTCGGCATCGGGATCCTGGAGTCGCTGAACCTGCGCGAGCGCGGCCTGGAGATCGTCTCCTGCCCGTCCTGCGGCCGGGCCCAGGTCGACGTCTACACCCTGGCCGAGCAGGTCCAGGCCGGGCTGGAGGGGCTGAAGGTCCCGCTGCGCGTGGCGGTCATGGGCTGCGTCGTCAACGGCCCCGGCGAGGCCCGCGAGGCGGACCTGGGTGTGGCCTCCGGCAACGGCAAGGGCCAGATCTTCGTCAAGGGCGAGGTCATCAAGACCGTCCCCGAGTCGCAGATCGTGGAGACCCTGATCGAGGAGGCCCTGCGGCTGGCCGAGGAGATGGGCGTCGAGGTCGACCTCGACGACGACGCCCCCGGCCCCGAGGTCGTCGTGCGCTGACCCTGCGCCGACCCCGCGGTGTCCAGCAGTGTCCCGTGGGACCCTGCGGGATCGTCCGGGACGCCCCGGTCCTTCGGGGCGTCTCCGGCCCGTGCCGCGTCCGGGGCCGGCCGGACGGCCGCGCGCCGCAATCAATTGACTACGCGATGGTAAGCATCCGGCCTGGTGGCCGGTGGTGCGGCGACCCTCCGGGGGACGATCTCCCTGCCGATCGAGGAGAGGGAGTCCCAGTGAAGAGGGTCGTCGGGGTTGTCGCGGGCGTCGGGATGCTCGTCGTGGCCGTCGGGGTGCCGCCTCAGGCGATGGCGCACGTCAGGCAGGACCTCGTGTGGGGGGCCTGCGACGGGGCGGGTGCGGGGCGCGGGAGCGCCTCGGCGGCCCCGGCGGTGGAGTGCGCCACGCTCAGAGTGCCGCTCGACTACCGGCGGCCGGACCGGACGATCGGCATCGCGCTGAACCGCATCAAGGGGAGGACCCCGCGGAGCGGGAACCACCTGGGCGTCCTGCTGGTCAACCCCGGAGGGCCCGGCGCCTCCGGCCGGGACCTGGCCAAGTACGTCGCGGCGGCGCTCCCCGGCGGGCTGGCGGACCGGTTCGACGTGATCGGTTTCGACCCGCGCGGGGTGGGGGAGAGCACGCCCGCGCTGCGGTGCGTGGACCCGGACGAGTACTACGCGCCGCCGCGCCCGGACTACGTCCCGAAGACCGCGCAGGAGGAGTCCGTGCTGGTCGGCCGGGCCCGTGAGTACGCCGAGGCGTGCGAGAGGCGGTGGAGCTGGTTCCTGCCCCACCTGACCACGGAGAACTCCGCCCGGGACATGGACATGATCAGGGCGGCGCTGGGCGAGCCCCGGATCAGCTACCTGGGCTACTCCTACGGGACCTACCTCGGTGCGGTCTACGCGACGCTCTTCCCCCGGCGGGTCAAGCGGCTGGTCCTGGACAGCGTGGTCGACCCCCGCGGGATCTGGTACGCCTCCAACCTCAAGCAGAACGCCTACTTCGACCGGCGGCACCGCGACTTCCTGGCGTGGACGGCCCGCCACAACCGCGTCTACCGGCTGGGCGCGACGACCAAGGCCGCCTCCTTCGCCTGGTACGCCACCCGGGAGCGGCTGCGCACCCGCCCGGCGGGCGGCGTGGTCGGCCCCAGCGAGTTCGACGACCTCTACACCGTCGGCGGCTACTCCGACATGATCTGGCCGGAGCTCGCCCGGGCCTTCTCCGCGTACGTCAGGCGGGGCGACACCGCGCCGCTGCTGGCCGCCTACCGCAAGCACGCGAAGAACGACGCCGCGACCGAGAACGGCTACGCCGTCTACCTCGCGACGGAGTGCGCGGACGCGCCCTGGCCCCGCGACTGGAACAGATGGCGGACCGACACCGCCGCGATCCACGCCAGGGCGCCCTTCCTCGCCTGGCAGAACGCCTGGTACAACGCGCCGTGCGCGTTCTGGCCCGGGCGGGGCGGCGTCCCGGTGCGGATCCGGCAGGACCGTGCCCTGCCGGGCGCGCTGCTGATCCAGTCCCGGCGCGACGCCGCCACGCCCTACCCCGGCGCGCTGGAGCTGCGCCGGATCCTCACCCGCTCCCGGCTGGTGGTCGAGGGCGGCGGCGACCACGGCGTCGCGCTCTTCGAGGGCAACCGCTGCGTGGACGGGCACCTGGCCGCCTACCTGCGGGACGGGACGCTGCCCGGACGCGCCGGGCGCACCAGGGCGGGGGTCGACGCGCGCTGCGCGGCCGGTCCCGAACCCACGGCTGAGACCCGGGCCGAACGTATACCGATGACTGCGGATCTGGGCAGGTAGATACCGATCTGCGAGCCGGTCCTGTCAAACCCGGGGGTCTCGCGTAGGCTGGGCCCGTGATGCTGCGCACAACGGCGTCGCGCGTGCTCGACGACAACGATCGCGACGAGGTCCTGGCGCTTCTCGACACCGACCCCGTCGCCAATGTGTTCGTCGCCTCCAGGGTCCGGTCCGTCGGACTCAATCCGGCCCGGCTCGGCGGCCAGATGTGGGGGTTCGGGCCGCGCGGCGGCCTGACCTCGCTCTGCTACGCCGGAGCCAACCTCGTCCCGGTGCACGCCGGTCCCGAGGCCGTGCACGCCTTCGCCGACCGGGCCCGGCGGCAGGGCCGCCGCTGCTCCTCCATCGTCGGCCCGGCCGACGCGGTCGAGCCGCTCTGGGAACGGCTGGAGCCCTACTGGGGACCCGCCCGCGCGGTCCGCTGGGCCCAGCCGCTGATGGCCACCGCCAAACCCTCCCCGATCCTGCCCGACCCGCTGGTGCGGCGCGTGCGGCCGGAGGAGTTCGAGACCCTGTTCCCCGCCTGCGTGGCGATGTTCACCGAGGAGGTGGGCATCTCGCCCGAGGCGGGCGACGGCGGCGCGCTCTACCGGTCGCGGGTGGCGGAGCTGATCCGGATCGGCCGCTCCTACGCCAGGATCGACGACGGCACCGTCGTCTTCAAGGCCGAGATCGGCGCGGTCACCCCGCAGGCCTGCCAGATCCAGGGGGTCTGGGTCGATCCCGCCTGGCGCGGCCGGGGGCACGCGGCGACCGGCATGGCCGCGGTGGTCGAGCAGGCCCTCGCCTGTTTCGCGCCGGTGGTCTCGCTGTACGTCAACGACTACAACGCCCCCGCCCGGGCCGCCTACCGGAAGGCGGGCTTCACGGAGGTCGGCACCTTCATGTCGGTGCTGTTCTGAGGCCTGTCCTTATCTGGAAGGCCGGTCGGATGCAGGCTGACTCCGCGGAACTGCGTGCCCGCGTCGACGACTCCCCGATGTCGCGTATGCAGTGGTCGGCGATCGTCGTGTGCGTGCTGCTCAATGTCCTGGACGGTTTCGATGTCCTGGTCATGTCCTACACCTCCGCCGCGGTGTCGGACGAATGGTCACTGTCGGGCTCACAGCTCGGCCTGCTGCTCAGCGCGGGCCTGGTCGGGATGGCACTGGGGTCGCTGCTGCTGGCCCCGACGGCCGACCGCGTCGGGCGGCGGACGCTGATCCTGGCCTGCCTCGTGGTCGCCTCCGCCGGGATGCTGGGGTCGGCGCTGAGCCGGGACGCCGTCCAGCTCGGCCTGCTGCGGATGCTCACCGGCATCGGGGTGGGCGGTATCCTGGCGAGCAGCAACGTCATCGCCGCCGAGTACGCCAACGGCCGCTGGCGGGGTCTGGCCGTCAGCCTGAACGTGGCCGGCTACGCCGTCGGAGCCACCGTGGGCGGGGTCGTCACGATGGCGCTGCAGAGCTCGTCCGGCTGGCGAGCGGTGTTCGTTTTCGGCGGAGTCGGCACGGCTCTGCTCATCGGCGTGGTGCTGTACCGGCTCCCCGAGTCCCTGGACTTCCTGCTCACCAAGCGCTCACCAGGCGCCCTGGAGCGTCTCAACAGGCTGCTCGTCGCGATGAAGCAGCCGACGCTGGAGTCCATGCCCGACCGCCCGGACACGCCCGCCGAGCCGGCACCCCGGACCCGGCGGATCCTCACCCCACGGCTACGCCGCAACACGCTGCTGACCTGGGCGGGTTTCTTCACCGCCATGTCCGCGTTCTACTTCGTCACGAGCTGGACGCCGAAACTGCTGGTGGAGGCCGGCCTGTCGGCCGCTCAGGGCATCGCCTGGGGAGTGCTGCTCAACCTCGGCGGCATCTTCGGCACCCTGGTGCTGGGTCTGCTGGCGACCCGCTTCGCACTCCAGCACCTACTGGTGGGTTACACGCTCACCACGGCCGCGTTGCTCGCCCTGTTCGTCCCCGCCGTCTCGGTGTACGGATCGCTGCTCGCGCTGAGCGCGTTGATCGGCCTGTTCATCAACGGTTCTGTAGCCGGTATGTACACCCTCGCCCTGTCCGTCTACCCGTCCGCGATACGCGCGACCGGTGTGGGCTGGGGCGTCGGCATGGGTCGCATCGGGTCGCTCGTCTCCCCGCTGGTGGCCGGCGGGCTGCTCGACTCCGGCTGGGGCCCGGGACGGCTCTATCTGGCGGCGGCGGTCGTGGTCGCGGCCGGCGGGCTGGCCGTGCACGCCGTTCGCCTCCCGTCATACGCGCCGCGATGACTGCGTTCCCCTGAGCGTCGCCGTACGGATGCGCGGGAGCACCTCGCCGCTCCTGTCAGTGCAGCGGGACGTAGGGCTTCCACAGGACGGCGGACGCGGCCACGGCCGCAGGACCGCGAGCTGCGTGATCACGATGCCGTTGTGCCGGCGCCGCCGGGCGATGACCGCGGTGACGATCAGGATCGCGGCCATGACCGCGAAGGAGCCGTAGGCGACGGTAGAGCGGAAGATCATCTCTGCCTCCCGCTGCGAGGTGGTCCGAGACTCTCCGATCACCGGACGGCCGGAGAACATCGAGAACGGCATGACCGCCGAACGCCTGCGCCACGCCGCGATCACGGTCAGCGACAACACCGCGGGGAACGTGCTGCTCGAGCAGATCAGCGGTCCTGCAGGACTGACCCGCTACTACCGCTCGCTCGGAGATCCGGCCGGGCGGCTCGACCGCTGGGAGCCGCAGCTCAACGAGTGGAAGCCGGGAGAGAGGCGCGACACCGTCAAGCCCGTGTTCATGGCCCGCAGCCTGTAGAAGCTCACTGTGAGCGGTGCCCTGCGCCCCCAGGACCGGCAGCGGCTGAACGGCTGGCTGCGGGCCAGCACCACTGGCACCGAGCGCATCCGCAGGGGTCTCCCGCCGAACTGGGTCGTGGGTGACAAGACCGGGGGCGCCGCCGGCGCCTACGCCCCGGGTAGCGACATCGCCGTCGCCTGGCCGCCGTCGGGCGCGCCGCTGATCATCGCCGTCTACACCAACCGCAACGACCCCGCCGCGATCATGGACAACAGCGTGATCGCCAGAACGGCGACCCTGCTGGCCCAGGGGCTGGGCCGTGCGTGAGCCCGGACGGGGACGTCCCGCCACTCCGCTCAGGCCGCGCGGACCAGGCGGGACATCAGGTGGTCCAGCTCGGCCTCGGGGTCGGCGGTGAGGCCCGCGTGGACCGGGCCGGCCTGCACGATCGTGCTGCGCGGCGCGGTCAGCCAGCGGAACCGGCTGCCGAGCGACTCCGCGGCCAGCGGGCCCGCGTCCTCGGTGCAGGAGAGCCGGTAGGCGTCGAGCGCGTGCCGTACCGCCTCGACGTCGGTGCGGGTGTCCAGGGCGCGCAGCCGCGGCTCGTCCAGCTCCACGCGGGCGCACAGGTAGCCGCGCGGCTGGCAGTACAGCAGCACGCCCGCGTTGATCAGCTCGCCGCGCTCGACGCGCGGGACGACCCGGATGACGGCGTACTCGTAGACGTCTTTCACCGGGCGCCCTTCCAGAACGTGCCGATCGAGCCGGTCTTCTGCTCCCGCCGGTCCTGCGGCGGTCCGGCGGCGGGCTCGGGCAGCCAGGCCCTCGGGCCGTGCGCGCGGGCCAGCAGGTGCTCGGCGTAGGCCCGCCGTACGGCCTGCGCGTCGGCGAAGCCGGGCTCGTCCTCCAGCCACTCGCCGGGCACCTCGCCCGTCACGGCGTCGAGCAGGTCCGGGGTGATCAGCTCGCTCAGCTCGGCGTCGGCGGCGGCCATCTCGGTGGCGAACGGCGCCAGGACGTGGTCGCCGGAGTCGAAGCCGCGCTGGGGGTCGGCGGTGCGCCAGTTGTGGTGGAACCACAGGGCCGCGCCGTGGTCGATCAGCCAGACGTCGCCGTGCCAGAGCAGCAGGTTGGGGTTGCGCCAGCTGCGGTCGACGTTGTGGATCAGCGCGTCGAACCAGAGCAGCCGGGAGGCGAGGGCGGGGTCCGGCGGCCAGGCGAGCGGCTCGAAGCCGAGCGCGCCGGGCAGGAAGTCGACGGCGAGGTTGCGCCCGGCACTGGCCTTGAGCAGGTCCTGGATCTCCTCGTCGGGCTCGCGGGCGCCGAGCTGCGGGTCCACGTCGATCACCTTGAGCTCGGGGGTGCGGAAGCCGAGCCGCCTGGCCAGCTCGGCGCAGAGGACCTCCGCGACGAGCACCCGGCGGCCCTGCCCGGCGCCCCGGAACTTCACGGCGTAGGTGCCGAGGTCGTCGGCCTCCATCACACCGGGCAGCGACCCGCCCTCCCGCAGGGGCGTCACGTAGCGGGTCGCCGCGATCTCTTCCAGCACCCGGCCAGGCTACCGGCTCGCGCCGGGGCGCCCCGCCCGCCGGGCCGGGGGCCGGCGACCCGGGGGTCACCCCGCGACGGCGCGCCCGGCCTCGCGCTCCAGGTTGTCGAGGAGCCGTTCGAGCACCGCGTCGTGCTGCCACCGGATGAGCACCGGCCACAGGAGCCGGAACAGGCCGGTGGTCCGGCCCTTGATCTCGTGCCGGACGAGGGTGCCGCCCTCGGCGGGGTGGAGGGTGAAGCCGTGCCCGCCGGTCATCTCCCGGGTGTCGAACCACAGGCGGCGGCCAGGCTCGACGGCGCCGACGCGGTAGTGCATCGGGCCGTGCTCGACGGGGGCCCCGGGGTGGGCGCCCTCGGGGAGGCGGAAGGCGCCCTTCTCCTGGGGCCAGAGCCGGTCGCCCTCGCCGCCGAGCCCCATCAGCAGGTCCCAGACGCGTTCGGGCGAGGCGGGGATGAGGCGTTCGTGCATGTTATACACCACGGGGTTCCTCCATACGGTTGCGTACGGTCCGACTGTACGCCCCCGTATGGAAGACTGTGCGGGTGGGTCGGCTGAATGCGGGGGACTGGGCGAGGGCGGCGCTGGAGGCGCTGGCCGAGGGCGGCCTGGCGGCGGTGGCGGTGGAGCCGGTGGCCGTACGGCTCGGCACCACGAAGGGCAGTTTCTACTGGCACTTCGCCAACCGCCGGGCGCTGGTCGAGGCGGCGCTGGCGCTCTGGGAGACCGGCACCGAGGAGATCATCGAAGGGCTGCTGGAGGTCTCCGACCCGGTGCTGCGCATGCGCACGCTGCTGGAGTTCGCCTTCGGCGACCCGGCGGACTCCAAGGTCGCCTTCCAGCTCGTCAGCGCGGCCGACGACCCGCTCGCCGCCGAGACGGCCCGGCGGGTGAGCATGCGGCGGCTGGAGTTCATGGGGGCCACGCTGGAGGAGGCCGGGCAGCCGCCGGACCTCGCCCGGGGGCGCGCGGTCGCCGGCTACAGCGTCTACCTCGGGATGGCCGCCCTGCACCGGATCGGCGCGGTGGACGAGCCGATCGGCGCCTTCATGGAGCTGGCCCTGTCGGAGATGGGCCTGGCCTGAGCATCACATGAGTGTCACGGTCACGGGCACGGGGGATTGACTTGCGGCGACTGCGGGGGATGCCTTCTCCTGAGTGGAGGAGTGGCGGCGAGGGGAGGCCCGTGTGCCGTATGCGCAGCCGCTCAGACCGGGGGATCCCGAAAGGCTGGGCGCGTACGCGATCGTCGGCCGTCTGGGCGAGGGCGGCCAGGGATCGGTGTACCTCGGGATGCGTCCCGACACCGCTCCCGAGCCGTACGCGGTCAAGCTGCTGCACGGCCGGATCACCGACGAGCGGGAGGCGTTCCTGCGCGAGGTGGGCCTGGCCAAGCAGGTGGCCCGGTTCTGCACCGCGCAGGTGATCGACGCGGGGCTGGCCGACGACCGCCCCTACATCGTCAGCGAGTTCGTCGACGGGCCGTCCCTGCACCGGGAGGTCGCCGTCGGCGGGCCGCGGAGGGACGGCGCGCTGGAGCGGCTGGCGATCGGCGCGGCCACCGCGCTCACCGCGATCCACCGGGCGGGGATCGTCCATCGGGACTTCAAACCGCAGAACGTGCTGCTCGGTCCCGACGGGCCCCGGGTCATCGACTTCGGGCTGGCCCGGGCGCTGGACGCGGCGGCCACCCAGAGCGGGCGCGGCGCGGGCACCCCCGCCTACATGGCGCCGGAGCAGGTGGAGGGGGCCGAGATCGACCCGGCCGCCGACGTCTTCTCCTGGGGCGCGACCATGTGCTTCGCGGCCAACGCCCAGGCGCCGTTCGGGCAGGACTCGATCGCGGCCGTGCTGCACCGCATCCTCACCGCGCAGCCGGAGCTGGGTGACCTCGACGGCTGGCTCGCCGCTCTGGTCGCCGCCTGCCTGGACAAGGACCCCCGCAACCGGCCCACGAGCCGAGAGCTCCTGCTCACGCTGCTCGGCGACGGTGACGGCGCCGACCCCGGTGACGGCACCGGGCCCGCAGCCGGTGCCGAGGCCGGCGGGGACGGCGGGGGCGGCCTCGCCTCCGGCCCGGGCGGCGAGACCGGCGCCGTCACCGGGGTCGGCGGAGGCGGGGGCGGGGGCCGCGGAGGAGAGGGGCGGCGGACGGGGGAGCGGCCGCTCCCCCTGGACGAGGTCCCCGTCCGTTCCGTCCCGGCCGGGCCCGTCTCCATCCGCTCGGTCTCCGCCCGCCCGTTTCCCGCGAGCCCGTTCCCGGCGAGCGCCATCCCGGCGAGCGCGATCCCCGCTCCCTGGCGGGAGACCGGGGCCGTGCGGAGCCTCGCGGAGGAGGAACCCGCCGGGACGCGCACGCACCCCGGCAGGGCGGCCACCAGGGCGTCGGTGGCGGTCTCCGGATCGCTTCTGGTCAGCGCCGCCGTACTGGTGGGGGTGCTGGTCCCGGCTCTGAGCGGGAACGGGGGACCGGCCGGGGGAGGGTGGACGCCGGTGCCGCCGGCGGAGTCCGGGGCGCCGGTCCTCGCCGAGCGGGCGGAGACCAGTACGGAGTCCGGTCCGGCGGTCCCCCGCAGGGAGCACGGCACCGTGCCGGCCAGGAACATCCCCGGCGCGGGGGGACCGGCCACGGTCCCGACCGGAGGGGTCGCGGTGCCGGCGGTAGCGGGCCTGGAGCGTTCCGAGGCGCTCCGTGTCCTCGAACGCGCCGGGCTGGCCGCGGGGAGCGTCGTCCAGGTCGACTCCGCGGAACGGATCGGCCGGGTGCTCGGGAGCCTGCCGGAGGCGCGGACCCTGGTGGCCAGGGGCACCAGAGTCCAGCTGAGGGTCTCGGCGGGCGTGCCCGTCCCCGAGCTGGTGGGACTGCGCAGGAAGGCGGCCGGGGAGGTGCTCCGGGCGGCGGGGCTGAGTGCCGGGGCGGTGACGGCGCTCTGCTCGGACCGGCCTTCCGGACAGGTGGTCGCGACCAGCCCGGGGGCGGGCGAGCGTGCCTCCTCGGGTGACGCGGTCGCGATCACGGTGTCACGGCGCGGGGCGGAGGTGCCCTCGGTGGTCGGCTCGGCCGAGGCGGACGCGCGCAGTGCGCTGGCCGCGGCGGGCTTCGCCGTACGGGCGCGGGCGCGGCTGGTGGACGGGGCGCGGGTCGGGACGGTCCTGGCGCAGAGCGCGGGCCCGGGCGGGTGCGTCCGGCCGGGTGCCACGGTAGTGATCACCGTCGGGGTCGGGGCGCAGAGCGGGCCCGGTCCGGGGGAGGAGCCGACCGCCGCGCCGGACCCCGGGGAGCCCGCCGAGCCGACGAGCACGGCGGGTTCGGCGATCCCGGGATCCGCGGAGACCCCGTGAGCGGAAACGGCGTTCCTGACCCGATGTGGCCATCGTCTCATTTATCCGTCACAGAGGATGCTGTGGGAGGTTCACCCCTAGGCTTTCGGTAAGCACTCCCGTACATACCGGTGCCGGGCGGTGCCCCGCGTGTACGACTGAGATCTCAATAGGGCGGTCCCGATGTCTGGGTTGCTGGGGCGACTGGGTGGATGGTGCGCACGGCGCGGCGCGGTCGTGCTGGCACTCTGGGTCCTGCTGGCGGCAGCGCTGACCGCCGGGTCGCTGCTGTTCCCCGGACCGGTCAGCAACAACGTCGCGATCCCCGGCACGGACGCGCAGCGCGCCCACGACCTGATGCGCGACGGCTTCGGCCCCGGTTACGACCGGGGCGGCACCGTCCAGATCGTGCTCTACTCCGCCGACGGCCCGCTGATCGACGAGCGGCGCAAGAGCGCCGTGCAGCGCGCCGTGGACGCGATCCGGCGGGTCCCGCACGTCACCGAGGTGCTGACGCCCTACCGGATCGGCGGCCTGGCCCCCAGCCTGCAGATCGGCCTGATCACGGTCCGGCTGGAGGGCAACGACGCCTCCCGGCTGGCCGAGACCACGAGGGCGCTGTCCGCCGCGGCCGAGCCCGTCCGGCGGCTCGGCATCGAGGCGGTGCCCGCCGACTCGGGGACCCCTGCCGACAAGGAGATCAAGACCGGCGCCAGCGAGGTCATCGGCGTCGCCTGCGCGCTGCTCGTCCTGCTGTTCGCCTTCGGCACGCTGGTCGCCGCGATGATCCCGATCTTCACCGCCCTGGTCAGCATCGCGACCGGCCTGGGCGTGATCAGCCTGCTCGGCCACCTCGTGGACGTGCCCAAGCAGGCCTCGATCATGGCGACGATGATCGGGCTCGGCGTCGGCATCGACTACGCGCTCTTCCTGCTGAGCAGGCACCGCAAGCTGCTGGACGACGGGCTGGCGGTGCACGACGCGGTCCGCCGGACGGCCGCGGGCTCGGGCGGCGCCGTGGTCTTCGCCGGCGGCACGGTGATCATCGCACTCAGCGCGCTGCTGCTCGGCGGGTTCCCGATGCTGCAGACACTCGGCTGGATCACCGGCATCTCGGTCGTCTGCGCGGTGCTCACCTCGATCACCCTGGTCCCGGCCCTGCTCGGCCTGCTCGGTCACCGGGTCGACGCGCTGCGCCTGCCGCTGGCGGGCCGCCGCCGGCCCGCGGACGGCTCCTCGGGCTGGACGGGGCTGGGCAGGTGGGTCTCCCGGCGGCCCTGGCGCGTGCTCGCGCTCAGCGTCGCGGTGCTGGCCGCGCTCACCGCGCCGGCCCTCGCGCTCAAGCTGGGCCCGCTCGACGAGGGCTACGGCGACCGGGGCACCGACGCCCGCCGTTCCTACGAGCTCATGCAGGCCGGGTTCGGGCCGGGCAGCAACGGGCCGCTGGTCGTGGTCGCCGATCTGCGGGAGCCGGTCACCGACCGGGAGCCCGCGCCCGCCGTACTCCGGACGCTCAAGGAGCGGGTCGGCGCGGTCGAGGGCGTGGCGCACGCGGGCGAGCCGGTGCTCAACTCCGCGGGGACCGCCGTGATGCTCCAGGTCGTCCCGGAGTTCGCGCCCAGCGACCCCCGGGCCCTGGAGGTCGTCAAGGCGGTGCGCGGGCTGCGCATCGAGGGGGCGAGCGTGCACGTGGGCGGCGAGGTGGCGGGGATGGCCGACGCCGGCGCCAGGATCGCCGACCGCACTCCGATGGTCGTCGGCGTCGTGGTGCTGCTCAGCGCGCTGCTGCTGCTCCTGGCGTTCCGCTCCCCGGTGGTGGCGGTCAAGGCCGCGCTGATGAACCTGGTCTCGCTCGGCGCCGCCTTCGGCGCGCTCTCCCTGGTCTTCTCCCTCGGGCTGGGCAGCGGGCTGGTCGGCATGGACCCGCCGGCCGGCGTGGACATGTCCTACCTGACCACGCTGTTCTTCTCGGTGCCGATCGACAGCTACATCCCGCTGATGCTGTTCGCGGTGCTGTTCGGCCTGTCGATGGACTACGAGGTGTTCCTGCTGACCGCCGTGCGGCAGGCCTACCTGAGGCACGGCGACAACCGCAGGGCCGTGGCGGAGGGGCTGGGCTCGACCGGGCGGGTGATCACCTCAGCGGCGTTGATCATGGTTTCCGTGTTCGTCGCCTTCATCGCCTACCCCGACCCCATGGTCAAGATCTTCGGTGTCGGCCTGGCGGTGGCGGTGGCGGTGGACGCCACGATCATCCGGGGCTTCCTGGTCCCGGCGACCATGGTCCTGCTCGGCCGCTACAACTGGTGGTGCCCGGCCTGGCTGGACCGGATCCTGCCCGACCTCTCCATCGAGGGCCACGACGAGGAGGACCCGGGCGAGGACCGGGAGCGGGATCTCGTCGGCGCCACGCGCGCCTGAGCGGTGCGGTGCTTGAGCGCCGCGCGCCTGAGCGGCGCCGGACCGGGGCCGCCCGCGCCTGAGCGGCGCCGGACCGGGGCCGCCCGGGCCGGAGGGGCGCCGTGCCGGGGGCGGGCCGGCTCACCCCGGCCGCTGGGGTCCCGGGACGTGGACGCCGCGCTCGAAGAAGGTCTCGAGCACGACGACCGTCTGCGTCGCCGAGACCCCGTCGACCCCGAACACCCTGCGCAGCACCTCCTGCAGCTCCCGGGTGCTCGACGTGCGGACCTTGACCAGGAGCGAGGCCGGGCCTGCGATCACGTGCGCCTCCTCGATCTCGGGGATGGCCCGGAGCGCCTCGGCGGTGCCGCCCATCCAGGTGTTCCCGTCGACCATCACGTAGGCCAGCACCGGCCGGCCGGCCGCCGCGGCGTCGATCTCCACGGTGGTGCGCCGGATCAGCCCGCGCTCGCGCAGCTTCCTGACCCGCTCGTGCGCCGCGCCGCCCGACAGGCCCACGGCCGCGCCGAGCGCGGCGTACGACTGGGTGGCGTCCTCCTGGAGCAGGCCGATCAGCATCTTGTCTATATCGTCCATGACGGGATGATATCAAGATCAAAGCTTGTTTGACATGATGGCATTCGGTCCGCTTTGCTCTTCTCGTGACCGAAACCATTCCCGCCGAGTTCGACGTCCTGGACGAGCGCTTCGCCGCGGTCGGCGGGGACGAGCGCGTCGAGCGGATCCACCGGGGCTGCCGGTGGGCCGAGGGACCCGTCTACGTTCCCGCGGGCCGCTATCTGCTCTGGAGCGACATCCCCAACGACCGGATGCTCCGGTGGGACGAGCTGACCGGTGCGGTCGGCCCCTTCCGGGCCCCCGCGGGCCACACCAACGGCCACACCCTCGACACCCTGGGCCGGCTGGTCTCCTGCGAACAGGGCAACCGCCGGGTCACGCGCACCGAACACGACGGCTCGATCACCGTGATCGCCGACCGCTGGGAGGGCAGGCGGCTCAACAGCCCCAACGACGTGGTGGTCAGGTCCGACGGCTCGATCTGGTTCACCGACCCCTCCTACGGCATCACCAGCGACTACGAGGGGCACCGGGCGGACAGCGAGATCGGCGCGGACAACGTCTACCGCGTCGATCCGGTCACCGGCGAGGTCCGCGTCGTGGCAGGCGACTTCGCCAGGCCCAACGGGCTGGCCTTCTCCCCCGACGAAAGGCTGCTCTACGTCGCCGACACCAGGCGCGGGCACCTGAGGTCCTTCGACGTGCGTGACGACGGCACCCTGTCGGGCGGCGGGGTGCTCGCCGAGTGCGCCGCGGGAGGGCTGGACGGGATCAGGCTCGACGACACCGGCCGGATCTGGGCCGCCACGCACGAGGGCGTGCACTGCCTCGCCCCGGACGGCACCCTCATCGGCAGGCTCCGCCTCCCGGAGAAGACCTCCAATCTGGTCTTCGGCGGGCTGAAGCGGAACTGGCTGTTCGTGACCGCCTCGACCTCCGTCTACGCGATCATGCTGAACGTGCGCGGAGCCGGACCCGCCCACGCGTGAGCGTCCCCGGTCCGCCCTCGCCGCCGGGACGGGCCGGGAGCGCCCGGCCGTCCCGGCGGGCCGATCAGACCGGTACGGCCTCCCGGCGGCGACGGCCCCGGTACCCGCCGGAGGGCGGGGCGTCGAGGAGGTCCGGACCGGCGGGGGCGAGCAGGTCGCCGTGTTCGGCGGGCAGGGCGGCCGGGATGGTCGTGCTGACGGCCGACTCGGTCCGGCGGTGGCGGCGGCCCCGCAGCGGCGCGTCCTGGACGAAGGTCGAGGACTCCGCTCTGCGGTGGCGGCGGCCCCGCAGCGGCGCGTCCTGGACGAAGGTCGAGGACTCCACCACCGGGCGTTCCCGGAGGCGGCGCCTGCCCTGGTAGGGGAGGCGGGGCCGCTCGGCGGAGACCGCCTCCTCGATGCGGGCCACGGGGGTCGTGACCGAGGGGAACTCGGAGGTCGGGACCGGCGCGAGCCCGGCTGCCACAGTGGTCTCGGGCACGGAGGGGAGCACGGGGACCCCACCGGTGGGGGGCGTCTCCCGGGTGGCGGAGAACTCCTGCGAGGCGAAGGACCTCCGGGTGAGCGGGGTGCCCGCGGTGAGCCTGCGGCGGCCGGGTGCGCGGCGGCGGCCCCCGGTGCGGTGGGAACCGGCGGCGCGGCGGGACGGGCGCTCGGAGCCTCCGGTGGAGAAGGCCAGGCGCAGCCCCGACTGCTTGATCTTGGTGTGGGCGATGATCGCGGCGGCGGCGAGCAGGACCGGGGCCAGCACGGTGGGGCTCGACAGGTCGGGAGTGGCGGGGGTCAGGCCGCCGGCGGCGGCCGGAGCCGTGGCGATCGCCTGGGTGTCGGCGGCGGCGGGCTTGGCGTGCTTGCCCGGGGCGGTACGGCCGGCGGCGGCCGGAACGGGGGCGGACGCCGTGACCGGGGCCGTGGCGGCGGCCTCGGCGGTCGTGCCGGAGGAAGCGGTCTCCTCCGGGGCGGCCGCGGCCTTCGCGGGCGCCTTCTCCGTGCCGGCCTTCGAGGTGGCCTTCCGGGGGGGCTGGGCGGCCTGCGCCTTCCGGGCGGGCTCGGCCGCGGCCTGGACGGCCTTCTCGGGCGAGGCGTCCTCCTTCCCGAAGGGGAGGGGGACCGGAGCGGGGATCACGGAGAACAGGCTGGTCGGGGGCTCCAGGAAGACGGAGTTGCCCCCTGACACGTCGGCGGAGGTGTTGACCGCCTGCTTCTCGGTGGCCTCCCTGTCCAGCCGGGCCTTGATCTTCTCCGGGTAGCCGTAGCCGACGACCTTGCTGGTGTCGCGCTCCTTGCGCTTGGCGACGCCGCCGTCGATGTTGCCCTCGATGGTGTGGATGGTCCCGCCGTCCACCCGGGTGACGATCCCGACGTGGTCGATGTGGCTGATCTTGTTCGTGCCCGTCCAGTCGAAGAAGACGATGGCGCCGGGCTTGGGGGTGGTCCCCCAGGCGTCCTGCTCCTTGAACCACTGGGCGTGGTACACGGTGTAGGCGAACTGGCCGATCCAGTCCTCGTAACCGAGCTTCTTGGCCGCCCACGACAGGTACATGTCGCACCAGGGGGCGTTGGCGAAGTCCTCGTCGATGTCGACGGTGCTGCCGTACCAGTCGCCGAACTTGGTGTAGCCGCTGCTCTTCTCGGCGTAGCCGAGCTGGCTCTCGAGCAGCTCGATGAACTTTTCGATCTCAGGTGTCATATGGAAGTGGGGGACCCTCCGCAAGCCATGGGGGCATGGTCGCGCCGCCCCGCGACCGGGCTTACGGGAGGTCAGGTCGGACGATGGCGCGTTCACGCGCGCACCTCAGGGGAGAGGAGCGGGGTGCGTGTGGCGGCACCATTGGTCGGTGGTCTTCCGTGACGAGGGAGGCTACCCGCAGATAAGGACAGGTCAAGACCACCCCAAGCGGACATCAAGCCCGCAGGGACGCCCCGGAGGGCAGAAAGTCCGACGTCAGCGGGCTTTTGGGGATTTCTTCCAGTAAACCGGTCCAACGAAAAAATCTACGTAACCCGGGCGTGGCGAAGTCCCTACCGGATCCGAATGAGATTCTATAGAACGTGTTCTAATATACTGCCATGACGATCGACGTCACCCCCACGGAGGACGCCGAGGCCCGCCTCGCCGCCCTGGTCGAACTCAGCCGCCGGGCCCGCGCCCTGGCCGACGCGGTCGTGCTGACGGACGTCCCGGAGAGTGAGATCACCGCCGTCGCCGCCGAACTGGCCGCTCTCACGGAGCGGCTCGGCGCGCTGCGGCGCGAGTCCCCCCGGTCGTTCGAGCTCGGTCCCGGAGGCGTCCCCAGGAACGTGGGCAACGCGGTCACCGGCTCCGCCAACCCGCACGCCCTCCCGCTGGTCGTCCGGGTCACCCCGGAGCGCACGGTCCGCGCCGAGCTGAGCTTCCGGCCGGTCCACGCGGGCCCGCCCGCCTCGGTGCACGGCGGCGTCAGCGCGATGATCCTCGACCACCTGCTGGGCGAGGCCGTGGCGGCGGCCGGTTTCCCCGGTGTGACCGGGACCCTGACCCTGCGCTACCGCAGGCCGGTGCCGTACGGCGAGCCGCTGGTCGCCACCGCGGAGTACACGAGGTCGGAAGGGCGCAAGACCTGGGCCGAGGGCCGCATCGCCCTTCCGGACGGCACCGCGCTGGCCGAGGCGAGCGGGCTGTTCGTCACCCCCGCCGGGTGGCCCGGCCGGGGGGCGGGCGACGGGGCCGGGTCAAAGCCCGGTCAAGCGCCGGTCCGGGAGCGGTAGGACCCGATGGCGGGCCCGTGCGCGCCGGTCCGGCGCCGGAACCGGCGGGGCGCCCGCCCTGGTCCCCGCGCCGGTGCGGCGCCGCCGGGAAGGGCGGGGCGGCTCAGTAGCCGGCGCCGGTGAGCATGCCCCCGTCCACCGTGAACTCGCTGCCCGTGCAGTAGCTCGCCCGGTCGGAGGCCAGGAAGGCCACCACGTGCGAGACCTCGACCGGCCGGGCGAACCGCTTGATCACCATGGACTTGAAGAACGCCTCGCCGTCCACCTCGGCGGCGACCTCCGGGGTCCGGACCATGGGCGTGTCGATCGAGCCGGGGTGGACGGAGTTGACCCGGATCCCGAAGCGGGCCAGCTCGCGGGCGGCGGCCTTGGTGACGCCGCGCACGCCGAACTTCGAGGCGGCGTAGGCGGACATGCCCTCGGCGCCGATGAAGCCCTCGACCGAGGAGATGTTCACGATCGAGCCGCCGCCGGCGGCCTTCATCGGCTCGATCACCGACTTGACGCCCAGCCAGGTGCCCTTGAGGTTAACGTCGATGACCTGCTCGTACTCCTGGAGCGTCATGTCGGCGATCCGGCGGAACCTGAGGATCCCGGCGTTGTTGACCAGGACGTCGAGCCTGCCGTGCGCCTCGACGGCGGCGCCGACCGCCCGCTCCCAGTCGGCCGGGTCCGTCACGTCCTGGGGGACGAAGAGCGCTCCGGTCTCCTCGGCGAGCGCCTTGCCCTCGTCGGCGAGCACGTCTCCGAAGACGACCCGCGCGCCCTCGTCGAGGAAGAGCCGCACGTGCGCCTCCCCCATACCCCGCGCGCCACCCGTGACCAGGGCGACCTTGCCGTCCAGCAGACCCATTCCACGCTCCTTCTCGGGCTCGTGCCGCCTCGCGCGCCGGACCGGGCGGCCGTCCCGCCGGGACGGCGGGCGCCCGACGGGCGGGGTGCGTCACCGGCCACCAACCTAGCGCGTGCTTGGTTGGCCTGCAAGGCGCGCCCGCGGTCCCGGGACGGGACCCGGGGCGCCGTCTCAGGGCGCGCCGGGCGGGCCCGCCGGGTCCTCCGGCGTGTCCTCGGCCCTCCTCCCGGGCGTCCTCCGAGACGTCCTCCGGGACGTCCTCGGGCAGATCCTCGGGCGGCCCGGAGCCCGGTCCGGCGGCCTCCGGGCACGGCGCGCCGGTGACCGCCACCGTACGGCTCCGCGCGCCGCCGGGGGCCTGGGGCCGGGTCTCGGCCGTGACCCGCCACAGGACGGTCCGGCCGCAGGGCGGGGCGGTGAAGGCGTGCGGGACGACGGGGAGGTAGGCGGTGGAGCCGCTGAGCATGAGGGCGCGCACCGGGGCCTCCTCCTGCCCGTCCTCGGCCGGGCCCTCGGAGAACCGGACCGTCAGCACGACGCCCGCCGTGGTCGACGCGCGGACGCTGATCGTCGCCCCGTCCTGGTCGATCCCGGTGACGGCCAGTTCGCCGACCGCGTGCGGCGGCGCGGGCGGGGTCTGCGCGCCGCTCGGACCCGGCGCCGGGTCGCCGGGGGAGGCGGGACCGGGCTCCGGACTCCGGGACGGGCCGGGGGTGTCGCTCCGGGAGGGGGACGGGCCGGGGGTGTCGCTCCGGGGCGGAGCCGGGGGCCGGGAGGACTCCGGAGCCGGGCGTGACGGCGCCGTAGAGGGGAGGCGCGGAGGCCGGGGGAGACCGGAGGCGGAGGGGACCGCGGGGGCGGAGGCGGGCGAGGAGGCGCGCCGGGAGGGCGCGCTCCGGCCGCCGGCGGCGTCCCGCGACGGGGCCGGGGCGTCCGAGGCCCCGGAGGATCCGGGCCCGCCGGAGCGCGCGGCGGGCTCCCGGCCGGTCACAGGCGTCTCCGGAGGCGGGGTGAAGACCTTGTCCGAGGCGAGCGGACCGGCCGGGCGGCCCGCGGCGACGAGGGCGGCGGTGACGGCGAAGGCCGCCACGCCCGCCCCCGCCAGGAACCTGGCGCGCAGCCGCGGACGCCGCGGCCCGCCCACCCGGCCGGCCGCGTCCCGCGCGGCCGGGACGCCGCTCCCCGGCGCGGCCTCCGGCCCGGTGCCCGGCGCCGTCCGGGCCAGCGGGAAGGCCAGCGCGAGCAGGGTGGCCAGCTCGGCCAGGCGCCGCCGTCCGCGCCGCTCCCACTCCGGGCCGTAGGCCGACAGCGCGGCCACCTCCAGCTCCGCGGCGAACGCCCGGGCCGTCGGCGGCCGGTTCCTGGGGTCGTCGGCCATACCGTGCGCGACCAGCCCCCGCACCGGAGCGGGCACCTCCTCCAACGGCACCGGCGCGGTCAGGGGATCCGCCCGGTACGGCCGACGCCCGGTGAGGCACTCGAAGAACACGCAGGAGGCCGCGTAGAGGTCGGCCGCCGCGCCCGCCGGCTCCCCGGCCCGCCGCTCGGGCGCCGTGTAGCCCGGGACGCCGGCCGTACCGGGGGCGGCCATGCCGAAGTCCGTGAGCCTGCCGGTCCCGTCGGCCTGGACCAGCACGTTCTCCGGCCGGAGGTCGCGGTGCAGGACGCCCGCCGAGTGGGCCCGGGCCAGGCCCAGCAGGGCGCCCTTGAACACGGCCAGCGCCGCCTCGGGGCCCGTCGCGCCGTGGTCGCGGAGGATCCCGCGCAGCGGGACGCCGTCGACCAGTTCCATGACGACGGCGGCTTCGAGCACGTCCTCGTAGTACTCGTAGAGCCTGACGATGTTCGGGTCGTCGAGTTCGACCATGACGCGCGCCTCCTCGCGGAAGCGCGCCGTGAACCGGCCGTCGTCCCGCAGCGCGGCGTCCAGGTACTTGATGGCCACGTAGGCGCCCGTGCCGGTGTAGGTGGCCAGCACCACCCGGCCGCCGCTCCCGGTGCCGAGCTCTCGAACCTCGCGGTATCCCGGAACCATGCAGTCCCCCTCCGAGCGCCGTCGCCTGTTCGACGGTCTCACCCGGGGGGTCGGTTGTCACGGTTCGCGGGCTTTGACGCAGGGCAGGATCGTTATCACTCTGTGTGAGCGTCCTCGGGGGTCCCATGCGCACGCGAAAGCCCGACGTTCCGCTGTTGTCCGCCGCCATGGGCCTGCTGGTGGCGGTGGTGGTCTGGGGCGCGGTCTTCACCGAATCGCTCGCCGCGGCCGGTGACGCCGCGCTCGCCTGGGTGCTGGAGAACCTCGGCTGGCTGTTCGTGCTGGCCGCCGACTTCTTCCTGGTCCTGGCCGTCGTGCTCGCGCTCGGCCGCTTCGGCCGGATCCGCCTGGGCGGGGACGACGACACCCCCGAGTTCACCAACCTGGCCTGGACCGCGATGATGTTCAGCTCGGGGATGGGCATCGGGCTGATGTTCTACGGCGTCGCCGAGCCGGTGACCCACCTGCTCAGACCGCCGCCCGACCTGGATCTCGTGCCGGGATCGCTCCAGGCCGCGCGCACCGCGATGGAGTACTCCCTGTTCCACTGGACCCTGCATCCCTGGGCCGTCTACGCGGTCACGGGCATGGCCCTGGCCTACTCCACCTTCCGCAAGGGCCGGGGCAACCAGTTCAGCGCCGCGTTCTCCCCGCTGTTCGGAGGCACGCCCCGGCCGAACGCAGGGCGGGCGCTGGACCTGCTGGCCATGCTCGCCACCGTCTTCGGCACCGCCACGAGCCTGGGCCTGGGTGCGCTCCAGGTGGAGTACGGCCTCAACGAGCTGTTCGGGATCGGCGGGCGGAGGCTGGAGGTGATCGTCATCATCGTGCTGACCGCCGCGTTCGTCGTCTCCGCGGCCACCGGGGTGCACGGCGGCGTACGGTGGCTCAGTACCGTCAACGTCCACCTGGCGGCCCTGCTGGCCGTGCTCATCTTCGTCTTCGGCCCGACGGTCGCGGTCCTCGACCTGATCCCCGCCTCGCTCGGCGGCTATCTGAGCGACCTGATCCCGATGTCCTCACGGACGGGCGCGTTCATGGACAAGGCCTGGCTCGGGGAGTGGACCATCTTCTACTGGGCGTGGTGGATGTCCTGGGCGCCGTTCGTGGGCGCCTTCATCGCCCGGATCTCCCGCGGCCGGACCATCCGCGAGTTCGTCGTCGGCGTGCTGCTCATCCCGTCGGGAGCCAGCCTGCTCTGGTTCGCGATCAGCGGAGGCAGCGCCGTGTGGCTCCAGCAGTCGGGCGAGGCGGACTTCACCCGTGCCGTCGCCGAGGGCTCCGAGGCGGCGATGTTCACGCTGCTCGACAACCTGCCGCTGGACCTGTTCACCACGGTGATCGCGGTGGTCCTGGTGGCGCTCTACTTCGTCAGCGGGGCCGACGCGGCCTCCCTGGTGCTCGGGTCCCTGTCCACCGAGGGCTCGCTCCGGCCGCCCAGACCCCTGGTGGTGATGTGGGGTGTGCTGGTCGGGGCGGTGGCGATGGTACTGCTGCTGGCCGGTGGGCTGAAGGCGCTGCAGCAGGCCACGATCCTGGTCTCGCTGCCGTTCGTGATCGTCATGCTCCTGCTCTGCGCGGCGCTCGTGAAGGAGCTGCGGGAGGACCCGGGGGCGGGTACGGCCGTCCGCGGACAGCAGATCGGCCTGCTGCTGGCTCTGCGCCGGATCGCCGGGCGGGACGACGGGAAGTGATCGGGAGCGCGCCGTACCGCCCACGCGCCGTACCGCCCACATGGCGTGACGCTCACACGGTGCACCGCCCACGCGGTGTGGCGCCGACCCCGGCCGGTGCGCCGGCTCTCCCGTGGCGTAGCATCGCGGCCGACTGCCGGTGAGGGCGCGTGCGTCCTCCGACGGACTCGGGGGAGAGGGCCGTGAGCGGATCGGGCGGGCCGGTCGGCCGGGAAGGACCGGCCGGGCGTCCCTACGTGCTGCTCAGCTGCGCGATGTCCGTCGACGGCCACATCGACGACGGCGCCCCCGAGCGGCTGCTGCTCTCCGGGGACGAGGACTTCGACCGGGTCGACGAGGTCCGGGCCGGCTGCGACGCGATCATGGTCGGGGCGGGCACCGTGCGCCGGGACGATCCCCGGCTGCTGGTCCGCTCGCCGGTCCGGCGGCGGGAGCGGGTGGCGCGCGGCCTGCCGGCCTGCCCCGCCAAGGTGACGCTGACCGCGACGGGGGACCTCGACCCGGCGGGCCGGTTCTTCACCGCCGGGGACGCGGAGAAGATCGTGTACGCGGGGTCGAGGGCGGTGGAGGGGCTCGCCTCCCGGCTCGGCGCGGCCGCCACCGTGGTCGACGCGGGAGATCCCGTGGACCTCCGCCGGGTCCTGCGCGACCTGGCCGGGCGCGGGGTCCGGCGACTCATGGTGGAGGGAGGGGGCTCGGTGCACACCCGGTTCCTCCTGGAGGACCTCGCCGACGAGATCCAGCTCGCCGTCGCGCCGTTCTTCGTCGGCGACCCCGCCGCGCCGCGGTTCGTCGGCGGCGGACGCTTCCCGCAGGGCCCGCTGCGGCGGATGGACCTCGCGGAGGTCCGCGCGCTCGGCGATGTCGTCCTGCTGAGATACCTGATCCACCGGGAGAGGTCCCCGGAGCGGGGGGACCGGTGAACGACCGCGACTGGCTCCGGCTGGCCTGCGAGCTGGCCCGGCTCTGCCCGCCCTCGCCGGCGGCCTTCTCCGTCGGCGCCGTCGTGGTCGCCGCCGACGGCACCGAGCTCGCGCGCGGCCACTCCCGGGAGGGCGGCGACCCCCACGTGCACGCCGAGGAGGCCGCGCTCGCCAAGATCGCGGCAGGTGACCCCCGGCTGCCCGGCGCCACGGTCTACAGCAGCCTGGAGCCGTGCAGCGTGCGCCGCTCCCGCCCCCGGACCTGCACCCGGCTGATCATCGGCAGCGGGATCCGGCGGGTCGTGCTGGCCTGGCGGGAGCCCGTGCTCCTCGCCGACTGCCACGGCGTCGAGGAGCTCACGGCGGCGGGCGTCACCGTGCTGGAACTGCCCGAGCTGGCCGATCTCGCCCGTGAGCCCAACGCCCACCTGTGAGAGGGCGGAGCGCGGCGGGAGGCCGCCTCATCGCCGAGGCGTGTGCTGCGGTGCCGCCGCCGTGCCGGTGTCGTCGTAGGCGTGCCGTGCCCGTTCCACGTCGCCGAGGTGAGCCGTGGCCCACTCGGCGAGATGGGCGAAGAGCGGGGCGAGGCTGCGGCCGAGGTCGCTGATCTCGTACTCGACCCGGGGCGGGACCTCGGGGTGGTAGGTGCGCACGACGAGTCCGTCGCGTTCGAGTTGCCGGAGCCGCTGGGTCAGGACCTTCGGCGTGATGGTGGTGATCCGTCGCTGCAGCTCGACGAAGCGCTGCCGTCCCTGGTAGTTCAGCGTCCACAGGATCGGGGTGGTCCACCGGCTGAAGACGATGTCCACGACCGGCGCGACGGGGCAGGCCTGCTCGGGATCGGCCGACGCCGGAGGCGTCCAGGCTGCTCGCTCGGCGTGCATGCGGACCCCTTGGGCATAGTCACTTTCCTGTAGGTACCTACTATACCGGCGATGCTAACTTCCCGGAGTCGCCGCCGAAGCGGTCGGAACGGCGGCGGCCGCCCCCGGCGAACGCGCGGGCGGCGTCGGAGAAGGAGGAACCTTTCATGATCGTGGTAACAGGGGCCACCGGCAACGTCGGCCGGGTGCTCGTGGAGGCGCTGTCCGCGGCCGGCGAGCGGGTGACCGCGGTGTCCCGGGGAACGTCGCCGGTGTCCGTGCCGGAGGGGGTGCGGTACCGGCAGGCCGATCTGGCCGAGCCGGAGACCCTGCGACCGGTGGTGGACGGAGCCCGCGCGCTGTTCCTGCTGGTCGCAGGTGCCGGTGCGCATCTGGACCCGGACGCGATCCTCGACGTCGCGAAAGCCGGCGGAGTCGCGCGCCTGGTCCTGCTCTCCTCGCAGGCCGCCGGGACGCGCCCGCAGTCCGTCTCGCACGCGCCGCTGCGCGGCATCGAGGACGCCGTCCGGCGCTCCGGCGCGGCGTGGACGATCCTGCGGCCGGGCGGCTTCGCGTCCAACGCCTACGCGTGGGCGGAGTCGGTGCGGACCCGGGGGACGGTGGCCGCGCCGTTCGGCGACGTCGGCCTGCCGGTCGTCGATCCGGCCGACATCGGCGAGGTCGCGGCCGCCGTCCTGCGGGAGGACCGGCACGCCGGCCGGATCTACGAACTGACGGGGCCGGCCCTGACCACGCCCCGGCAGCGGGCCGGGATCATCGGCGAGGCGCTGGGACGGCCGGTCCGGTTCGTCGACCAGACGCGTGCGGAGGCCCGTGCCCAGATGGTGCGGTTCATGCCGGAGCCGGTGGCCGACGGGACCCTGGACATCCTCGGCGACCCGACCCCGGAAGAGCGGCGGATCAGCCCGCACACGGAGCAGATCCTGGGCCGTCCGCCGCGCGGTTTCGACGGGTGGGCCCGGCGCCACGCCCACGCCTTCCGGTGAGGACGCACCCTGTCTCGCCGATCGCCTTCCGGCGAGGCGGGGTGCGCGTCGGCTACGCCGTCGTCTCCACCGGCGGGGCGGCCCGCTCCGGCCGCCCGGCGGCCGGGACCTCCTCCGTCTCCGGCTGCTCGGCGGCCGGGAGGCGGACCTGGAAGCGGGTGTCGCCGGGTGCCGACTCCACCCGCAGGTCGCCGCCGTGCCGGCCGGCGACGATGCGGAAGGAGATGTCCAGCCCCAGGCCGGTGCCCGCGCCGGCGGGCTTGGTGGTGAAGAACGGCTCGAAGATCCGCTCCCGGAGCTCCTCCGGGACGCCGGGACCGGTGTCGCAGATCTCGACCAGCGCGGTGGTCCCGTGCTCCAGCCGGGTGCGGACGGTCAGGGTGCCCTCGCCCGCCATCGCGTCCAGCGCGTTGTGGATCAGGTTGGTCCACACCTGGTTGAGCTCCCCGGCGTAGGCGGGGATCGGCGGCAGGGCGGGGTCGTAGTCGGTGGCCACGCCGATCCCGGGCGGGATCTTGCCGCGGAACATGGTGAGCGTGCTGTCCAGCAGCTCCCGCACGTCCACCGTCCGGTACGGCGCGCGGTCCATCTGGGAGTACTGCTTGGCCGAGGCCAGCAGCGAGGAGATCCGCCCGGTCGCGTCGGTCACCTCGTCCAGCATCTGGGAGATCTCGACCGCCTCCGCCAGCCAGTGCACCGCCGCCGCCAGGTGCTCCGGCCCGGCCGCGCTCCGCACCTTCTCCAGCCCCGCCGGTCCGAAGCCGGCGGCGACCAGCGGCGGCGCGACCTCCCAGCCGCCGCCGACCCCCGCCTCCTCCAGCGCGTCGCCCAGTTCGTCCTCGGCGTCGGAGATCTCCAGCGGGGAGCGCGGGGGCAGGCCCGCCGCGCCGGTGGAGCACCGCTCCTCCATGTCGATCAGGGCGCGCAGCCGGTCCGGGGGGATGCCCGCCTCGGCCAGCTCGGCCAGCCGCCGCCGCGAGGACGCGACCTTCTCCCGGAGCTCGCCCACGGCGCGCACGGCCGCCGCCGCCGGGTTGTTGAGCTCGTGCGTGAGACCCGCGGTGATCGTGCCGAGCGCCGTCAGCCGCTGCCGCCGGTCGATGAACTCCCGCTGCGCCAGCCCGCCCAGGCGCACCCCGTCCAGCAGGTGCACCGCCATCGGGAACCACTCGGTCATCATCCGGCCGAACTTCCCGGCGGGCAGTTCCATGAACCGGGAGGGCCTGGTGGCGCGGAGCGAGTGGGTGTAGGAGGCCGGGGCGCGCTCGCCGAGGTAGGCGGAGGTGGCCCCGGCGTAGACCCCGGGCTGGGAGGTGGGGGTCAGCGAGACCGGCCCGGCGGGGGTCTCGGTGACCATGACCACCTCGCCCTCGATGAGCACGATGAAGCAGTCGGCCGGGTCGCCCTGCCGTACGATCAGCTCGCCCGCGGCGGCCCCGCGCTCATGGGCGTGGGCGGCCAGCCAGGCGAGCCGGTCCTCCTCCAGCCCCTCGAAGAGGAACAGGCCGCGGAGCACATCGGGGTCGATCATGCCTTCTCCAGGTAGCGGTGCACGAGCGCCACGGCCATCGCCCCCTCGCCGACCGCCGAGGCGACCCGCTTGATCGAGTCGGCGCGCACGTCGCCGGCGGCGAAGACACCCGGCACGCTGGTCTCCAGGTGGTACGGCTCCCGCCGGAGCGGCCAGTTGCGGGGCCGGTTCCCGACGGCGGTCAGGTCGGGGCCGGTCAGCACGAAGCCCCGCTCGTCGCGCTCGACCGCGTCGCCGAGCCAGTCGGTGTGCGGTGCGGCGCCGATGAAGACGAACAGCCACTCGGCGTCGACCGTGCGCTCGCCGTCGGGGCCCTTGAGGGTGAGCCGCTCCAGGTGCTCCCCGCCCTCGGCGGCGACCACCTCGGTCCCGGTGTGCACCTCGATGTTCGGGATCTGCGCGATCTGCTCGATCAGGTAGTGCGACATGGAGCTCTCCAGCCCGTCGCCGCGGACGATCAGGTGCACCCGGTCGGCGTACCCCGACAGGTGGACGGCGCCCTGCCCGGCCGAGTTCGCCGCGCCGACGATGTAGACGTCGCAGCCGCGGCACTCCGGCGCCTCGGTCACCGCCGCGCCGTAGTAGACGCCGGCGCCGGTGAAGTCGTCCAGGCCGGGGGCGGTCAGCCGCCGGTAGGAGACGCCGGTCGCCAGGATCACCGTGTGCGCGGCGATGCTGCCGCCGTCGGCGAAGCCGACCACCCGGGCCTGGCCCCGGACCTCCAGGCTGGTGGCCGTGCGGGCGGTGAGCAGCTCGGCGCCGAACTTCAGCGCTTGGCGGCGGGCCCGGTCGGCGAGCTGGGCGCCGGAGACGCCGTCGGGGAAGCCCAGGTAGTTCTCGATGCGGGAGCTCTGGCCGGCCTGCCCGCCGGAGGCGTGCTTCTCCACCAGCACGGTGCGCAGCCCCTCCGAGGCGCCGTAGACCGCCGCGCCCAGCCCGCCGGGGCCGCCGCCGATGACGACCAGGTCGTAGAAGTCGGTGGCGGGAGCGGTGGACAGGCCCACGGCCGAGGCGAGCGCGGCGGTGGTCGGCGCGGCGAGCACCGCACCCTGCGCGGTGACGACCAGCGGCAGGGCCGCCGGGCTCTCGTCCTGCCCGGCCGCGGCCAGCAACTGCGCGCCCTCGGGCTCGTCGGCGAGCAGCCAGCGGTAGGGGACCTGGTTGCGGGCCAGGAAGTCGCGGACCCGGTAGGAGCGGGCCGACCAGCGCGCCCCCACCACGCGCAGCTCGTCGGCGGCCCGCCGGTCGGTCCGCTGCCAGGCGTCGAGCTGGGCGTCCAGCACCGGGTAGAACTTCTCCTCCGGCGGGTCCCACGGCTTGAGCAGGTAGTGGTCGAGGTCCACCACGTTGATCGCCTGGATCGCCGCCTCGGTGTCGGCGTAGGCGGTGAGCAGCACCCGGCGGGCGTGGGGGTACAGGTCCATGGCCTGCTCCAGGAACTCCACGCCGTTCATCTCGGGCATCCGGTAGTCGGCCAGGACCACCGCGACGTCGTCGCCGCGCAGCCGCATCTCGCGGACGCTCT
Organism: Planomonospora parontospora; assembly: GCA_014647935.1. Taxonomy (GTDB): domain Bacteria; phylum Actinomycetota; class Actinomycetes; order Streptosporangiales; family Streptosporangiaceae; genus Planomonospora; species Planomonospora parontospora. The sequence goes on along the minus strand of BMQD01000010.1, from coordinate 221,997 downwards.
CGATGCCCTGCGCGGCGCCGTCGGCTCTGACGATCCGGTAGGCGTGGCCGTACCGGCGGCGCAGGTCGCGGGCCACGGAGCGCGAGACCCCCGGGTCGTCGTCGACCGTCACGATGACCGGCTTGTTCATTCCCGCCCTCTCCCGGATAACCAGACAATTGCCTCAAAGCATGTCATGTCCAGGTTCAGGCGATCACTCGGCTCTCCCCGCCGTCCACCAGGACGGAGACGCCGGTCATGAAGGAGGCCCGCTCGCTGGCCAGGAACGCCACCACGTCGCCGACCTCCTCGGGGCGGCCCAGCCGGCCCACGGGCACGCGCCCGGCCCGCTCGGCCAGGCCCTCCTGTGTGGGCGTCGTCTCCTTGAGCCGGTCGGTGAGGATCGGCCCCGGCAGCACGTTGTTGACCAGCACGCCGTCCCGGCCGACCTCGCGGGCGAGCGTGCGGACCACCCCGGCGACCGCCGGACGCGTCGCGTTGGACAGCGCCAGCCCGTCGAGCGCCTCGCGCGCCGACCGGCTGGTGATCGTGACGATCCGCCCCCAGCCGCGCGAGCGCATGTCCGGGAGCACGGCCCGGATCAGCCGGACGGTGCCCAGCAGGTTGCGGTTGACCGCCGTCTCCCACTCGTCCGGGTCCGCCTCCAGGAAGTCCCCGCGCGGGGGCCCGCCCGCGTTCGCGACCAGGATGTCGACCGGCCCCAGCACCTCGCGCGTCTCCGCGACGACCCGTGCGGCCGCCTCGGGGTCCTCCACGTCGGCGAGCACCGCGTGCACCGTCCCGCCGAACTCCTGCAGCTCCACCACGGCGTCGGCGAGCCGCTCGGGGGAGCGGGCGCTCACGCAGACCGCGCAGCCCTCCCTGGCGAGACTTCTGGCCGACGCGAGGCCGAGTCCCGCGCTGCCGCCCGTGACCAGGGCGACCCTGCCTTCGATTCCGAGATCCACGGCTCGACGCTACACGGCGGGTGCGCGTGGAACGCGGAGGCCGCGGACACCCCCGGCAGGGTGTCCGCGGCCTCCGTCCCCCGGATCGCCCGCGGGATCAGACCTGGCCGGCCTTCTCCAGCGCGGAGCAGCAGGTGTCCACGATCAGGCGGGTCACCACGTACGGGTCGACGTTCGCGTTGGGACGGCGGTCCTCGATGTAGCCCTTCTTCTCGACCTCGACCTGCCACGGGATGCGAACCGAGGCGCCGCGGTCGGAGACGCCGTAGCTGTACTTGTTCCACGGGGCGGTCTCGTGGTGGCCGGTGAGGCGGTCCTCGATGCCGTGGCCGTAGTTCCTGACGTGCTCGAGGGGCTTGTCGCCCTCGCCCAGCGCCTCGCAGGCGGTGATGATCGGGTCGAAGCCCTCGCGCATCGCCTTGGTGGAGAAGTTGGTGTGCGCGCCGGCGCCGTTCCAGTCGCCCTTCACCGGCTTGGCGTCGAGCGTGGCGGCGATGTCGAACTCCTCCGCGGTGCGGTAGAGCAGCCAGCGGGCGACCCACATGTGGTCGGAGACCTCCACCGGGCCCGCCGGGCCCACCTGGAACTCCCACTGGCCGGGCATGACCTCGGCGTTGATGCCGGAGATCGCCAGACCGGCCTCCAGGCAGCGGTCGAGGTGCTTCTCTACGACCTCGCGGCCGAAGACCTCGTCGGCGCCGACGCCGCAGTAGTAGCCGCCCTGCGGGGCCGGGAAGCCGCCCAGCGGGAAGCCGAGCGGGCGGCCCTCCTTGAAGAAGGTGTACTCCTGCTCGATGCCGAACCAGGACTCCTGGTCGGCGAACCTCTCGGCGACCTCGGTGAGGGGCGCGCGGGTGTTGCTGGAGTGCGGGGTCATGTCGGGGTTGAGCACCTCGCACAGGACCAGCACGTTGTCGCCGCCGCGGATCGGGTCCGGGCAGGTGAAGACCGGCTTGAGCACGCGGTCGGAGGAGTGGCCGTCGGCCTGGTTGGTGCTGGACCCGTCGAAGCCCCAGATCGGGAGCTCTGCGCCGTCCGCGAGGACTCGCGTCTTCGAGCGGAGCTTGGCGGTCGGCTCGGTGCCGTCGATCCAGATGTATTCAGCCTTGAAGGTCATCGGCGGAGTCCTTGGGGAGGGAGTGGTCTGCTGCCCCTGAAGAGTCGCAAGTCGCGATTTCGCATCTGTTGCCCGTATGTGAACGTGGTGTTACTTGGGGCCGTTCGGCCAGGCAGGAGTGCCGGAAAATCTTCACAGGCCGGTTCTGCCCCTGTGAGCTGGGCTTATCCCACACCGCTGGCGGCCTGCGGGCTTCCGTGCTGGACTGGACCCGTGGCACGCAACCTGATCCTCTCCGGCGGCCCCTTCCACGACTTCCCCGCGACCTCCGCCGCGCTGGCCGAGACCCTCGCCGAGGTCGGAGTGGAGTCGGAGGTCACCGACGACATCACCGGCGGCCTGGCCGACGCCCCCGAGTACGACCTGATCACCGTCAACGCCCTGCGCTGCCGGATGGCCTCCGACCACCTGGCCCCCCACCGCGACCGGTGGGGACTCGAGCTGCCCCCGCAGGCGCGTACGGCGCTGCTGGACCACCTGGAGCGCGGCGGCGGCCTGCTCTGCATGCACGCGGCGTCCATCTGCTTCGACGACTGGCAGGGCTGGCCCCGGGTGCTGGGCGGCCACTGGGAGTGGCCGAAGTCGCACCATCCGCCGCTGGGCTGGACCACCGTCCGCGTCCACGGCGACCACCCGATCGTCGAGGGCCTGCGGGACTTCGACCTGGTCGACGAGGTCTACAGCGACCTGACGATCCTGCCGGACGTCACGCCGCTCGCCTCCTCGATGGGCCAGCCCCTGGTCTGGGCCCGCCCGGTACGGCGCGGCCGCCTGGTCTACGACGCGCTGGGCCACGACACCCGCTCCTACGACAACCCGGTCCACCGCACCCTGCTCCGGCGGGCCGCCCAGTGGCTGCTCAAGCACCCGATGAGCCAATGATCTCGCGGCGGCGGACTCGCAGGCGGCGGCCGATGAGCCGGTGACCCCGGGTCCGCAGGCGGCGGGCGGGTGACCGCCGGGCCGAGGCCCGAAGAGACGCCCACCGGGCCGGCGGCCCTCAGGCCGGCGGGGCCCCGAAGATCCGGGCCGAGGCGGACTCCTGGGCCAGGCGGCGCATGACGTCGAGGACGCGGCCGTGCACGACGGTGCCGACGACCAGCGCCTCGACCGCCTCCTCCCGGGTGCGGTCGAGGGGGATGGTGCGGATCTCGTGCTCGGCGACGAGCCGCATGGCCGTCTCGGCGTAGGGGCGCAGGGCGTCGCCGGTGGCGGGCAGGCCGAGCCGGTCGAGGGTGAGGACGGCCTGGGCGAGCTCGTCGCGGGCGGGGGCGGCGGCGTCGACCTGCCAGCCGAGGTCGGCGATGAGGCCGTCGGCCTCGGCCCGGGCGCGCCGCCACTCCTCGTCGTCGGGATGGGCCTCGACCGGCGGGGAGATGGCGTAGTGGGCGGTGCCGAGCACGCGGTGCATGCCCATGCTCTCGTCCTCCACCGCGGCGACCACCTTGCGGATGGCCGCGATGGGCAGGTGGCCGACCTCCAGCAGCGCGCGGATCAGGCGGAGCCGCCGCACGTGCCGCTCGCCGTACTCGGCGCGGGTGGCGGAGGTCTGCTCCCCGGCGGGCAGCAGGCCTTCGCGCAGGTAGTACTTGATCGTCGGGATGGGGACGCCCGAGACGGCGCTGAGCTGCGAGATCCTCATCAGTGGATAGTACAGCTAGCCAATCGGTGCGGCGCTCTCCCCGCCGCTCCGGGCCGCGTCCCGCAGGGTCGGGCGGACGTCGATGACCTCCATCCCCGCGGCCAGCGCGGCGGCCACCCCCTCGTCGGTGTCCTCGTAGGCGACGCAGGCGTGCGGGAGCACCTCCAGCCGCCGGGCGGCGAGCAGGTAGACGTCGGGGGCGGGCTTGCCCTCCCGGACGTCGTCGCGGGTGACGACCGAGTCGAAGAACGGGAGCAGGCCGGTGGCGCGCAGGGTCTCCCGGACCCGCCCGCGCGACCCGCCGGAGGCCACCGCCATGGGCACCCGGCCCCGGTGGGCCTCGGCGACCGCGACCACCTGCGGGTGCGGCGCGACGGTGTCCACCAGCCACCGGTAGGCGTCGGCCGCGGCGGCGGACACCACCCGGTGGTCCAGCGCGGCGCCGGTCTCGGCCTCCAGCTCGGCCAGGAGGCGATCGGCGGACAGTCCGGTCCTGGCGTGGTACCAGGCGGGGTCGAGCTCGACCTGCCAGGTCTCCAGGGCCGCCCGCCACGCGGTCTCGTTGGCGGCGGCGGTGTCCACGAGGGTCCCGTCGCAGTCGAAGATCAGGGCGGCGTACGGCCGCGCCGGCTGGAGTCGTTGGTCGAGCATGGCCGCCTAACGCGCGTGACGTCTGGATCAGGGCAACCCTATCGGCGAACGCGGGCGGCGGCCCGGTTTCGCCCGCGGACGCCCCGCACGGGTCCCCGCACGGCCGTCGCGCCCGGCGTGCCGATCGCCGGTCTCCGCGCGGGCGGCCGGCGGGTGACGGGTAGCCGGTGGGCGGTCGGCGGGCGGCGGAAGGGAGGCGTATTCCCTAATGTAAGGTAAGGCTTGCCTAAAATTCGGGAGGTTCGATGCGCTGGACGGGGCTCGCCGTCTCCTCCGCGGTGCTCACCGCGGTGGTCGCGCTCAGCATCGCGGTCGGCGCGCAGGCGATTCCGCCCGGGGAGGTCTGGCAGCAGCTCTGGCACCCCGACGGCGGGGAGACCGCCGCGGTCGTCCATGACCTGCGCATCCCGCGGACGCTGCTGGGCGTCCTCGTCGGCGCCGCGCTGGGCCTGTCCGGGGCGCTCATGCAGGCGCTCACCCGCAACCCGCTGGCCGACCCCGGCATGCTCGGGGTCAACGCCGGGGCCTCGCTGGCCGTCGTCTGCGCCGTCCTCTTCTTCGGCATCACGGACCTGCGGGTCTGGGTCTGGTTCTCCCTCCTGGGCGCGGCGCTGGTCACCGTCGCCGTCTACGCGCTCGGCGCGACCGGGCGCGGCGCCGCGAACCCGGCCCGCCTGGTGCTCGCCGGCGCGGCCGTCAGCGCCTCCCTGCTCGCCGCCATCAATGCGGCGCTCACCCTGGACGCGGGAGTGTTCAACCAGTGGCGGTTCTGGGACGTCGGGGCGCTCGCCGGGCGCGACGCGGAGGTCGTCCGGCAGGTCGCGCCGTTCGTCGCGGTCGGCGTGCTCCTCGCCCTCGCGCTCGGCCGCGGCCTCAACGCCGTGGCGCTGGGCGAGCAGACCGGACAGGGCCTCGGGGTGAACCCGGGGCGCGTGCGGCTGGCCGGGGCCGCGGCGATCATGCTGCTCTGCGGCGCGGCGACCGCCGCGGCCGGGCCCATCGGCTTCATCGGGCTGATGGCCCCGCACGCCGTGCGCGTCCTCACCGGCCCGGACCACCGCTGGATCCTGGCGCACTCGGCGCTGCTCGCCCCGGCCCTGCTGCTCACCGCCGACGTCGTGGGCCGGGTCGTCGTACGGCCCGGCGAGCTGCAGAGCGGCATCGTCACCGCCTTCATCGGGGCCCCGGTCTTCATCTACCTGCTCCGCCGCCGAAGGACAGCCGACCTGTGAGCGCCTACCGCATCTTCCACACCCCGTCGCGCCGCGTCTCGTTCCGGGTCCACCTGCGGGCCGCCGCGGTGCTCCTGGGCCTGCTGGGGGCCGCCGCCGCGGTCGGGCTGCTCGCCCTGGGGACCGGGTCGGCGATCTCGGCCGGGGACGTCGTCAGGACCCTGGCCGGCCGGGGCGACGCCATGAGCGAGATGGTGGTCTACGAGCTGCGCGCCCCGCGCGTGCTGCTCGCCCTGCTGGTCGGCGCGGCGCTCGGCGTCGGCGGCGCCGTCGTGCAGAGCCTGTCCCGCAACCCGCTCGGCAGCCCGGACATCATCGGGGTGAACGCGGGGGCGGCCGTGGGGGCGGTCCTGATGCTCCTGGTCGTCGGCACCGTGACCCCGCTGGCCGTCACCGCGGGCGCGCTGGCCTGCGGCCTGGGCGCGGGGCTGCTGGTGTACGCCCTGTCCTTCAAACGGGGGGTGCAGGGCACCCGGCTGGTGCTCGTCGGCATCGGGGTGACGGCCATGCTCCACTCGGTCATCGCCTACCTGCTGACCCGGGCCGACCTGTACGAGTCGCAGGGGGCGAAGGTGTGGCTCGTCGGGAGCCTGGCGGGGAGCGGCTGGGCGCAGGTGTGGCCGATGGCGGCGGTGCTGTCGGTGCTGCTCCCGGCGGCGCTGGCGCTGAGCCGCTCGCTGAGCACGATGGAGATGGGCGACGAGACCGCCTCGGCGCTCGGTCTGCCGGTGGAGCGGCTCCGCCTGGCCCTGCTGCTCGTCGCCGTGCTGCTGTCCGGGGTGGCGGTCTCCGTGGCCGGCCCCATCGTCTTCGTGGCGCTCGCCGCACCGCAGCTCTCCCGGCGGCTGACCGGAGCCCCGGGCGCGGGGGTCGCCACCGCGGCGGCGACCGGCGCCCTGCTGCTGGCCGCCGCCGACCTGGCGGCGCAAAGGCTGCCGACGTCCGGCCAGCTGCCGGTGGGCGTCCTGACGGGCGGGCTCGGCGGCCTCTACCTGGCCTGGCTGCTCCACCGGGAGTGGCGCGCGGGCCGTTCCTGAGCGCGCGGCCGTCAGCGCCTCCGCCCTGCCCGCCCGCAGGTCCGCGGCCAGCGCGGCGACGCGCCGTCCGGTGAGGACCTCGGGCGGACAGGGGCAGGGGAGCTGGGGTGGGACGTTCCTCATCAGCCGGCGAACTGCTGCTCGATGCGGTCGACCACGTTGGACGCGCTGTAGTAGTCGATGCGGAACGAGTCGAGGCCGAGGTCGTGGACGCGCTCGTCGCCGACGGCGGGCAGGTCCTTCCAGAGCGGCTTGGCCGTCGTCGTGGCGATCTCGTCCGCGGTGTGGCTGACGAAGAACAGCGAGCTGTCCCCGAAGCCCTTGACGATGTTCTCCTGCGAGACGGTCAGGATGTCCAGGCGCTTGCCGCCCTCGCGGTTGTCCGCCGATGCCAGGGAGGAGTCGACGGTGTGCAGCCGGAAGCCGAGGGAGGACAGCAGCGCGCCCTGGGCGGAGGCCTCGGTGAAGACGGGGATGTCGGTGTTGTTGTCGCGCAGCAGCACGACGTCCTGCTCGGGAAGCTTGATCTTGCCCTTCACCTCGGCCACCCGCTGGTCGTAGGCGGCGATGACCTTCTGCGCGTTCGCCTCCAGGCCGAGCGCGCCGCCCAGCTTGGTCATGAGCTCCTGCCAGGAGAGGTCGTCGTGGCGGAAGAGCACGGTCGGCGCGACGGCCTTGAGCCGGTCGTAGACCTTGGCAGTGCTGTCGGCGCCGGACGCCGAGCCGATGATGAGGTCGGGCTTGGCCGCGATGACCTTCTCGATGTCGGCCTCGAAGCCCTGATAGGCCACCTGGACGCCGCGCTCCTTGGCGACGTCCGCCCACTGGGAGAAGAACCCGTTGGCATCGGTGATCGGCCCGGGCGGGGTGGCCTGCGAGGCGATCAGCGGGGCCTCCAGTGCGAGCAGGTGGCCGGTCAGGGTGACGCTCACCGAGACGATGCGCTTGGGCGCGGCGGGGACGTCGGTGGTCCCGAGTTCGTGCGTGACGCTGCGAGTCCCGGCCGAACCCGCGGCAGGGCTCCCCGCCGCGGCGGGTTCGGCGGCCGTGGAGCCGCCGGTACCGGAACTGCAGGCGGTCAGGCCAAGGATGGCCGTGATCGCGGCGGCCGCGGACACGGCCCAGCGGCGGCGGATCGAAGTCCTCATGTGCACCCCAGGAGAGTCGGTAAGGCTGGTGCAAAGAATATTAGGACAGGCTTACCTAAGTTGATCGGCCGGGGCCCGTGTACGGCCATGGGGGAGCGCGTGCCGGACGGGCCGCCGGCGACCCCGCCGCGGGACGCCGGCGCCCCGGCGACGGGGGCGCCAGAGGCGGTCCGGCGACGGGGACGGCCCGGCGGCAGGGGAGGCCCGGCCGGCGGGGTCAGGCCGAGGGGAGGTTCTTCAAGGCCTCGCGCCGGCTCAGGCCGGTGATCCCCTTGTGCGCGACGTAGCGCACGACCTCGCGCGGATCGGTCTTGGCGTACTCGCGCAGGGCCCAGCCGATCGCCTTGCGGGCGAAGAAGTCGGTGTCCGACAGGCTCGGCTCGATGCAGGCGTAGAGCAGGCCGGTGTCGGTGGCGGCCCTGAACCTGTTCTGGCAGATGATCGACGTGCGGCGCTTCCAGAGGTCGTCGCTGTGCGCCCATTCGAGCATGAGCGGGCGCATGGTGTCGGGGAACTCCCGCAGCAGGGGGCCGATCCGGTGGACGGCCACCTCGTCGACGAAGTCCCACCAGGCGCCGGTGACGATCATCTCCTCGTAGATCGGGAGGGTGTACAGGGTCCGGCCCCAGCGGGGCGGGGACCCGGTGAGGGTGATCGCCGCGTAGCGCTCCTCGCGGTACTCCGCCTCGCGCCACAGGGTCAGCGCCGCCCGGCGCCACTCGGGTGCGGCCTCGAACGGGTGCTCGGCGAAGACCCTCCGCAACGCCGTACGGCGCGGCACGGCCTGCACCCCGAGGAACGGCATGGCGGACTTCATGTAGGCCTGCATGGCGGAGGCCTTGGCGGGGTCGGCGGCCTCCGTGAGGGCCAGCCGCACGGCCTTCTGCAGTGCTTCCGCGCTCATCCCCGCTGGCTCGTCCGCTCTCCGGTGGCCAGGCCGTCGAACAGGACGGTGACGTAGTGCTCGGCGATGCCGTCGGTGTCGAGGCGGCCGCCCGGGCGGAACCAGCGGACGGCGACCCAGATGCTGTCGCGGATCATGCGGTAGGTGAGCTTGGGGTCGACGTCCGGGCGGAACTGGCCGACGGCCTGCCCGCGCTTGATCTGCCCGACCCACATGCGCTCGACCTCGTCCTCGGCCCTGACCAGGTAGTCGAAGCGGTCGCCGGGCAGGGAGCGCAGGTAGTTCCAGTCGTTCTGCATGACGGTGATCGCCGCGCGGTGCGGCTCGAGGGCGCTGAAGCCGATCCGCACCATCTCCGACAGGATGGAGCGGGGGTCGCCGCCCTGCTCCAGGGCGGCCCGGTAGCGTCCGATGAGGTCGTCGAGGAAGGTGCTGAGCACCTCGTCGACGATCGTCTCCTTGGAGTCGAAGTGGTGGTAGAGGCTCCCGGACAGGATGCCCGCCTCCTCCGCGATCTCGCGGACGGTGGTCGCCTGGAAGCCCTTGCGCGCGAAGAGGTCCGCGGCGAGCCTGACGAGGTGGTCGCGGCGCTCCGAGGCGGAGCCGGCCGAGGCCGCGCGCTTCGTCGTGCGCTGGCGCTTGACCGGGGTGGTGGTCGCGCCTCCGGAGTTCTTTCGCGTGTTCACGCCTCCCATTATGAGCCCTTGCGCAATCGCTTGTTCGTGTGAACGCCCAGCCTCGTCCTCGGACGGCGGGGCCCACGAATCGGACATACTTCGTAAAGGCCATCCTGGTGAACGAAGTGGTAGGAGCGGCCTGTGTAATGTCCCTTCTGGTGTTTCGATCCTGGCATGGAGGGTGTTCCCGTGAGCGCTTCGGTGGCGTACGTGACCTACGCGGACCCGGAGGGGTTCGACGACGAGAAGGAGATCGCTCTCGCCGCGTGGGCGGAGGCGGGGATCTCGGGGACGGTCGTGCGCTGGGACGACCCGGCCGCCGACTGGGCGGCCTTCGACCTCGTGGTGGTCCGCTCGGCCTGGGACTACGTGGACCGGCGCGCGGAGTTCCTGGCCTGGGCGCGCCGGGTCGAGACGGTGACGCGGCTGGCCAACCCGGCGGCGGTGCTGGAGCGCAACACCGACAAGACCTACCTGCGGGACCTGGCGGTGCCGGTCATCCCCACCTCCTGGGTCGCGCCGGGCGAGAGCCCGGACCTGCCCGTCCTCGCCGAGTACGTGGTCAAGCCCGCGATCTCGGCGGGCGCCCGCGACACGATCAGGACCACCGACCGGGACAAGGCGGCGGCCCACGCGGCCCGCCTGGCGGCCGAGGGGCGGACCGCGATGGTCCAGCCCTACCTGGACATGGTCGAGACCGAGGGGGAGACCTCCCTGCTCTACTTCGGCGGCCGGTTCAGCCACGCCGTGCGGCGCAACCCGATGCTGGCCGGAGGATCCGCCGCGCCGGACGCCGACAACGCCCGGGCGGATCTCCGCACCCCGGAGCCCGACCAGCTCGCCCTCGCCGAGCGGGTGCTGGCGGAGGCGGCCGGGTCCCCCGGGGCGCCCGGGGTGCTCTATGCCCGGGTGGACCTGGTCCGGCTCCCGGGCGGGGACCCGGCTCTCATCGAGGTGGAGCTCGCCGAGCCGTACCTCTTCCTGCGCTACGCCCCCGACGCCGCCGGCAACCTGGCCCGCGCCGTCGCCGAGGCGCTCTGACCGGCGCACCGCGGGCCCCGCTCCGGAAAACCCGTGGACGCCCCGCCCGCCCGCCCGCCCGCCCGGCGGGCGGGGCCGGGACGCGGCGCGATCCCGCCCTGGGCGAGACGAGGCGGTAGCGTGCTCCGGTGTGGACGGAGACACGATGGACGGAGCACGGATGACGGCGGCGGACGGGGACTTCGGCATGCCGGGCTCGCTGGCCCGGGTGCTCGCCGAGATCGGCGGGGAACGGGCCGCGCAGGACGTCCGGTGGGGGATCCAGGACATCGCCGACGGCACGGGGCCGGACGGCGCGGCCGCCGCCGACCGGGCCAAGGACGAGACCGCGGCGGCGTTCGCGGGCGGCACGCTGACGTGGCGGCACATCCTCATCGAGGAGGTCCTGGAGGCGTTCGCCGAGGACGATCCCGAGGCGCTCCGGACGGAGCTGGTCCAGGTCGCCGCCGTCGCCGCCAAGTGGATCCAGGCGCTCGACCGCCGCCGGGCGGGGCTTCACGCCTCATGAGCGACCCGGCGCCGGGCCCGCGCGGACCCCGCCCACGCCGTGCTCGGGCGGGGCCCGGCGGCCTCAGCCGTGGGTGGTCATGCCGCCGTCCACGGGGATCACCACGCCGGTGAGGTAGGCGCCGGCCCGCGACGAGAGGTAGATCGCGGTCCCGGCCACGTCCTCGGGCGCGCCGATCCGGCCCATCGGCACGCTGGAGGCGATCGCCTGGCGCATGTCGGGGTCGTCGAGGGCGAAGGCCATCATCTTGGACTCGAAGGGGCCGGGCGCGATCGCGTTGACCGTGATCGAGTCGCGCACGAGCCGGTGGGCCAGATGGCGGGTGAGCATGTGCACGGCCGCCTTGGTCGTGGAGTAGGCGTAGGTCTCCAGCGCGGGCACCCGGATGCCGTCGACCGAGCCGACGTTGATCACTCTGGCCGGGTCCTCGGCGGAGGCCGCGGCGCGCAGCAGCGGCAGGAAGCGCTGGGTCAGGTAGAACACGCCCTTGACGTTGACGCCCCAGAGCTTGTCGAAGGCGTGCTCGGGGTAGTCCTCCAGCGGCGCTCCCCAGGTCGCACCGGCGTTGTTGACCAGCACGTCCAGCCGGTCCTCGCGCGCGGAGACCGCCTCCACCAGCGCGGCGACGCCGTCGGGGGTGGACAGGTCGGCCGGTACGGCGACGCATCCGATCTCGGCCGCGGTCTTCTCCACCTCGGCGGCCTTGCGGGAGGAGATGTAGACCGTGGCCCCCGCCTCCGTGAAACCTTCCGCGATCATCCGGCCGATGCCCCGGGAACCGCCCGTGACCACGACTGTCTTGCCTTGCACCGAGAACAGACTCATGTTCTGAAAGCATGCCGTACGCCCGCCGTTCCGTCCATACCGACTGGTCGGTTCCGGTGTGGTCCCCTCCGCGGCGGGAGGGCGCGGCCGGTGGTCAGAGGCCCAGCAGGCGGCCGTTGCGGAACAGGTCCACGAAGAGCTGGTGGTCGGCTCTGGCCCGGGCGCCGTAGGCGTGGGCGAAGCCGACGAGCAGCTCGGTGAAGCCGTCCCCGTCGCCGCCGATCACGGCCGTGATCGCGTCCTCGGTGGAGAAGTCGACCACGTCGTGGCTGGACTCGTCGTCGGCCACCGAGTGCATGCGTGCCACGGCCCGGCCCAGGTCGCCGATCACCGAGGCGAGCTCGTCCGGCTCGTTGACGTCGCCCCAGTCGAGGTCGGCGGAGTACGGGGACACCTCGGCGACCAGCTGGCCGACTCCGTCCAGCGCGGTGTAGCCGAGCCACGGGTCGGCATAGGCCTGCAGGGCCCGCTGCGACTCGGCGGTGCGGTGTCCCTGGTGCAGGAAGTGGCCGTGCACCCTCTCGTCGGCGATGTGCCGGGCCACGGCCGGGACCTGCGCCTGCTTCATGTAGAGGATGACGTCGTTCTCCAGGGCCTCGGTGTGGCCCTCCAGCAGCAGGTTGTAGGAGGGGAGCCCGGCCGAGCCGATGCCGACGCCGGTGCGCAGCGCGAAGTCCTTGATCCGGTGCTCCACCTCGGAGACGGCGGGGAGCGTGGTCAGGTAGTCCTGGAAGGCGGCCTCGACCGCGCGCCGGGTCTCCTCGCCGACCGGGAGGCGGTCCTCCATGAAGGCGAAGCGGCGGTCGTAGTTCTCGACCGTGGTCTCCCGGTCGAGCAGGGCCACCCGGGTGTTGAGCCGGGCGGTCTGCAGCACCCGGTGGAGCACCCCGGTGGTGGTCGCCAGCGTCAGCGAGCCGATCGCGTCGTCGCCGCCGTGCGCGATGCCCTCCAGCTCGGCCAGGTAGGCGCGGGCGAATCCGGCGACCAGCTCGGAGATCGTCTCGTCGGAGAGCGCCTTGGCGTAGCCGATGAGCGCGACGCTGGCCGCGAACCGCTTGAGGTCCCAGAGATAGGGGCCGACATAGGCCTCGTCGAAGTCGTTGACGTTGAAGACCAGGACGCCGGAGGCGTTCATGTAGGTGCCGAAGTTCTCCGCGTGCAGGTCGCCGTGGATCCACACCCTGCTGGTCCGGGCGTCCAGGAACGCCCCGTCGGCGAAGCCGCCGGTCATGTCCGCGTAGAACAGGCAGGCGCTGCCGCGGTAGAACGCGAAGGGCGAGGCGGCCATCTTGCGGAACTTGCGCCGGAAGGCGGCGGGGTCGCGCCGGATGGAGTCGCCGAACTCGGTGACGAGGACGTCGAGGATGTGGGCCGAGCGCCCCGCGGTGGTCATGGCGGGCACGCTACGTCCGGGGACGAGTCCTCCGCCAGATGCGGGAGGTTGCATCTTCGGAACGCGGCAACCGACCGCGGTACTCCGTCGCGGCTCCTCGCCGAAGCCGGCTCCGCGCGTTATCGTCAGGGCGTCAGCACACAGAGTGACCGACCTCTGTATCGTCTCACCACCCGGAGCGGAGCCGCGGGACGGGAGGCCGGGAAGAGCCGGGCTCCGCGCCGAGGCGTGTCCGGGAGGGCGGTGCTCTCGGGGGAGGGGTCGCGGCCGATGGGGATCGGAAGCCGGACCGCGGCCGTCGCGGTCGTGCTGGTGAACACGGCGGTCGTGCTCGGAGACGGTGCGGTCGCGGCCGCGCGGGCCCGGCCCGCCGCGGTCCACGACTCCGGGCGTTCCGCGGTCCACGACTCCGGGCGTTCCGCAGCCCAGGACCCCGGGCCGCCCGAGGGCCGCGGCCACCGGTCCTCCGAGGGCGGAGACCACCGGTCCTCCGCGGCCCGCTTCTCCAGGCCGTCCGAGGCCCGCGGCTTCGCGGACGAGTTCTCCGGTCCCGAGGGAAGCGAGCCGGACCCGTCCAGGTGGGAGCAGCTGACCGGGTGCCTGTGGGGATACCGGGCCGAACGGCAGTGCTACACCTCCGGCGGGCGCAACGCGCGGCTCGACGGAGACGGGCACCTCGTGATCAACGCCCGGCGCGAGACCTACACCGGTGACCACGGCGTACGGCGCAAGTACACCTCGGCGCGCCTCGTCTCCAGGCTCGCGAGCGGGAGCGGGAGCGTGCAGGTGAGGGCGAAGGTGTCCGGCTGGCAGCGCGGTGCGTGGCCGGCGATCTGGCTGCACGCCGACCCCCTGCGCAGGCAGCGGCACTACGGCGAGATCGACCTGATGGAGAACGGCCTCAACGGCGCGCGCTGGAAGCCGGAGTACCACGTCCACACCGACCGCTTCAGCGGCGGCGGCGCGTACGACGTCGACGCCACCCGGTGGCACGTCTACAAGGTCACCTGGACCACGGGCCCGTCCGGCCGGGCCCGGTTCTACGTCGACGGCCGGTTCGTGCGCTCCTTCCCCTACCGGGTGCCGGCCAGGTCGTCCGCGAGGCTGATCCTCAACGTCGCGGTCGGCTCGCAGGCGGGACGGCCCGCCGCGGACCTCGACAGCACCCTGGCCGTGGACTACGTGCGGACGGGCGGCCGGGCGGCCGGGCGCTGAGTCCCCGGCGGTTCATCGGGTCCCGGCGCCGCGCCCGGACGGGTCGCGGACGGGGGCGGGCGGGAGCAGTGCGAGGAAGCGGTCCACCGCCCGCCGCGCCCGCTCCTCGAGGTCGGTGGGGGGCGCCTCGCCCAGCAGGACGCGGATCTGGGCGTCCGAGACGACGAGCCCGTACAGCAACCGGAAAGCCTCCTCCGGATCGCCGGCGGCGATCTCCCCCCGCGCGGCCAGACCCGCGAGATAGCCCGCGACGAGCGGGCCGGTGGTGTGCCGCCCCTCGGCGAGCAGCACCCCGGCGAGCTCCGGGGCCGCGACCGCGGCCCGGTTGATCGCGACCGAGGCCTCCCCGAGCAGCAGTCGGAGCAGCCGGACGGCGAACGCCGTCAGCGCCTCCCGGGGCGGCCGGTCCAGGGTCAGCGCCTCGGCGACCGCGGCGTTCGCCTGCTCCGACTGGCGGCGCACCAGGGCCGCGAAGAGCCCGCGCTTGTCACCGAACCAGCTGTAGAGCGTCTCCTTGGAGGCGCCGGCCCGCCGGGCCACCGCCAGCATCGTGGTGCCGGTGTATCCGCGTTCGACCAGCTCGGCGAAGGCGGCGTCCAGCACGGCCGCCCGCCTGGCCTCGTTCTCGCCCTCGCGGGGCCGGCCCCGTCGTCCCTGCATGCCCGCCGCCTCTCCCGGTGTCCGTTGACAAGTGTACCTATCGGTACGATTATTAATCGAACTTACCGGTACGATTAATGAGGGCGCATGACTTCCATCCCCGTTCCTTCCTCCCCTGCGGCCGCCCCTGCGACGGCCCCTGTGACGGCCCCTTCGACGGGCCCTTCGACGGCCGCCCCGATGGGTGCGGCCGTCGCGGCGGCGCGCGCGGCCCTGGTCGTCGCGCTGCTCTCCATGGGTGCCATCGCGGGCTTCTTCTACGCCTACGAGGTCTCGGTCACCCGCGGCCTGGCCGGGGTGGGCGAGGACACCTACGTGCTCAGCATGCAGGCGATCAACGCGACGGTCCGCAACATCCCGTTCGCGCTCTCCTTCTTCGGGGCACCGGTGTTCGCCGCGGTCGCCTTCGCCGCCACACTGGCCGCCGCGGGACGGCGGTCGGCCTCGGTGTGGCTGGTGGCGGCGGCCTTCGCGGTCTACCTGGCCGGAGGCCTGGGCGTGACCCTGCTGGTGAACGTGCCGCTGAACGAGGACCTCGCCGCGGTCGCCGCGACGGCCCCGGACCTGGCCGCCGTGCGCGCGCGGTACGAGCCGGAGTGGAACGCCTGGAACACCGTCCGCACCCTCGCCTCGGGCGCCGCCTTCGCTCTGCTGGCCGCCGCGGCGGTCCTGTTTCCCCGCACGCGCTGAGCGGGGCCGCGTCAGGAACGGGACGCGGACCCGGCCGCCGCCTCCCGCAGGCTCCGGAGCAGCATGACAGCGGCGGCCGCCAGCGCGCCCAGGCAGGCCAGGGCGATGTCCTTGTGCGCGTCCCAGACGTCGCCCTGCTGGCCGTTGTAGACCTCGGCGATCTCCGGGGACGTGGTGACGGCTATCGCCCATTCGAGGAGCTCGTAGAGCGCGCTCGTCGACAGGACGAGCTCGACGCCCGCCGCGACGGCCGGGAGAGGGCGCAGGCCCCACCGGTCTCGCAGGTAGCGGACCAGCACCGGGGCGGCGCACAGGCCGTACGAGAGGTGCACCAGGCGGTCGAAGTGGTTGCGCTCCCAGCCGAAGACGTCCGACAGCCTCACCCCGGCCAACGCCGCGCTCCACTCGTCGTAGGGGACGTAGGAGTACATCCAGCGCGCGGCCACCGAGTGCAGGGCGAGGAAGCCGAGCACCGCGGCCAGCGAGGCCGGGGGAAGGGCGTAGTGCCGGCGGAGCGGGATCAGGGCCAGCAGCGCCACCGCGGTCAGCGAGTGATGGAGCGCCTGCTCGGCGGGGTACGGCGGGGCGACCCAGGTGAGGGCCATGACGAGCGCGAACGCCGCGGTGAGCCACCGCGTACCGGCGCGTCCCGGCTCCGGCGGCCGTCCTGTCGAGGCCTCGACCCGCCCCGTCCGGGCCCCGGCGCGTCCCGCCCGGACCCCCGGGCGGCGCCGGAGGACACCGGCGGGCCGGGCGGGCGGGCTCTCCTCCGCCGCTTCACCGGGTGGCGGGCTCCCGCCTCCGGTCTCCATCGCTTCGCCGGGTGTGGACGCCATGATCGAATGATCCCGGTCCGTCGTGGAAACCGGAAGACGGACGGCCGCCGCATCCGGGGCTCAGCCCTTGGGCAGGCCCAGGGTGCGCTCGGCGATGATGTTGCGCTGGATCTCGCTGGAACCCGCGTAGATGGTGTCCGCGCGGCTGAACAGGTAGAGCCGCTGCAGGTCGTTCAGCTCGTACGGCGGGCCGTCGGTGACCAGCCCCGCCCTGCCCTGCACGGCCTGCGCCAGCTCGCCCAGCCTCCGGTGCCACTCCGACCAGTAGAGCTTGGCGATCGAGGCCTCCGGCCCCGGCGTCCCGGCCGACAGGGAGGTCATCGTGCGCAGCGCGTTCAGGCGCATGATGCGCAGCTCCAGCCACGACCGGACCAGCCGGTCGCGCAGCACCGGGTCTTCGGCCGCGCCGGTGCGCCGGGCGGTCTCCACGACGCGGTCGAACTCCCGCTGGAAGCCGATCTGCTGGCCGAGCGTCGAGGCTCCGCGCTCGTAGCCCAGGGTGGCCATCGCGACCCGCCAGCCCTCGCCGGGGGCGCCCAGGACGTTGCCCGCGGCCGTGCGGGCCCCGTCGAAGAAGACCTCGTTGAACTCGCTGGTGCCGGTCAACTGGACGATGGGCCGGACCTCCACCCCGGGCTGGTCCATCGGGACCAGCAGGTAGGACAGGCCCGCGTGCCGCCGTGAACCGGGTTCGGTCCGAGCCAGGACGAAACACCAGTCGGCGACGTGGGCCAGCGAGGTCCAGGTCTTCTGGCCGGTGAGGACCCACTCGCCACCCTCCTGCCGCGCCCGGGTCCGCACGCCGGCCAGGTCGGAGCCCGCCTCGGGCTCGGAGTAGCCCTGGCACCACAGCTCGCGGCCGCGCCGGATCGGGGGCAGGAAGCGCCGCCTCTGCTCCTCGGTGCCGAAGTCGATGATCGTGGGGCCGATGAGGCCCTCGCCGATGTGCCCGACCCGGGCCGGGGCGTCCGCCCGCGCGTACTCCTCGTGGAAGGCGACCTGGTCGGCCAGGGACGCGTCCCGCCCGCCGTACCTCCGGGGCCAGCCCAGGCAGGTCCACGCGGCCTCGCCGAGCCGCCGCTCCCAGGCCAGCCGTACCTCGTGGCCCTCGTGCTCGCGGCCCGGCCCGCCCAGCCCGCGGGCGTGGGCGAACTCGCCTTCCAGCTGCTCCCGCAGCCAGGCGCGGATCTCCTCGCGGAAGCCCGTCACGGTCGTCTCGCCTCCTCCGCCCGGTCCGGCCGTCCCCCCGCGGGAGAGGGCCGCCGGTCCGCGCTCGCCTGCCCGGCAACCTAGGGGAGGGCGGGCGGCGCGGCGCGGCGCCGTCCCGTTCTCCGGGAGCGCGCGGTCCGGGACGGGGAGACGGCCGTTCGCGGGCGGGACCGCGGTGCGGAAGGGCCGCGGCGCGGAAGGGGAGGGCCGCGGCGCGGAGACGGGAAGACGCGCCCTGGCGGGCGTGGGGGACCCGCCAGGACGCGCTTCTCCCCGGTGCGGTGGCGCGAGGACCCCGGCGAGGGATGGGGTCCTCACGCGGTCAGCCGCTTGGGGAGTCGGGGGGGTGGAGCCTTTCAATGGATTTGTACCAACGATTGGATGATGCGGCTCCTGGGAGGCTAGGTCAAGGGGCGGTTCCCCACTAGAACCAAATCGTCTAGTTTTGTTGGCACAAAGGGGACTAAATGGCTCGGTCAACGCTGTATCAGCAGGTGGCCTCCGAACTCCGGAGGACCATCTACTCCGGTGCGCTCAAGCCGGGTGATCAGCTGCCGACCGAGGCCGAGCTCATGCTCGCCCACCAGGTGAGCCGCAACACCGTACGGCTCGCCCTCGGCGAGCTGGTCAACGAGGGGCTGGTCACCCGGACGCCCCGCCGGGGCACCGTGGTCAGGGAGCGCCGCCCCCTGCTGATGCACCCCCAGCGCGAGCTCCAGCCGCAGCCCGGGGAGACCCGGGAGGCCTTCGCCTGGGCGGTCTCCCAGGAGGGGCGCGAGCCGAGCCAGGAGATCGAGGTGTCGATCGTGAACCCGGCCGAGGAGATCGCCAGCCGGCTGGAGCTGCCCGACGACGGGCTCGCCGTGGTCCGCCGCAGGCTGCGGTTCGTGGACGCGCAGCCGTACAACACCAACGACTCCTACTTCCCGCTCTGGCTGGTCTCCGGATCCGAGATCGCCCGTCCCGGCGACATCTCGCGGGGGGCCAACCGGGTGCTGGAGGAGCTCGGCCACGCCCAGGTGAGGGTCGTGGACGACATCTGGGCGCGGATGCCCACCAGCTCGGAGACCGACCGGCTCCGGCTCCAGTCGGGCACGCCGGTCGTCGTCTACGTCCGGGTCGGATACGACGAGGAGGACGTCCCCGTGCGGGTCGCGGTCTCGGTGCTCCCCGCCGACAAGCACCTGATCCGGTACGAGTTGAAAAGCCGTTGACCTCCCTCCGGCCGCCCTGATGGGACGGCCTCCGCCCTGCCCGTACGGCAGGCGGCCACCGGGCGAGGCCCGCCGTGCGGGCGGGCGCGTCCCCTTCCCCCAGTCCGCCTCGGACCCCTAGCGCGGGGGCTCCCTGGCCCGGCGCGGATGCCGTGCGTCACCGGACGGACACCTTCCGTGTCATCTCGCACACCCAGCGCAACGAAGGGATCGACCATGCACTCCAGCACCATCACCTCCGTCACCCCCGCCGCCCCCGTCTCCGCGCGGCGCCTCACCCCGCGCCGGGCGGACGCCGCGGACCTGCCGGGGGTGCTCGCGCTCCTGGCGCGGACCGCCGCCTGGCTGGACGGCCGGGGCGTGCGGCAGTGGCCCGCCGGCGGGTTCCCGGCCGAGCGCATCGCCCCGCTGATCGAGAGAGGGGACATGTACCTGCTGGACGGGGAGGACGGGCCGATCGCCACCGTGGCGCTGGACGGCCACGCCGACCCCGAGTTCTGGACCGCCCAGGACGACCCCGCCTCGGCGCTCTACGTCCACAAGCTCGCGGTGGCGCGCGGCCACTCCGGCCGGGGGCTGGGCGAGGCGCTGCTCGACTGGGCGGGCCTGCGCGCGGTCGCGGCGGGCCGGCGCTGGCTCCGGCTCGACTGCGCCAAGGAGAACCGGCGGCTGCAGGACTACTACCGGCGGCAGCGCTTCGCCCACCTGCGCACGGTCGACCTGCCGCACCGTGCCTCGGGCGCGCTGTTCCAGCGGCCCGGCGGCCTGCGCGGCGCGGTCCCGGCCGTCCCGGGAGCCGTCACCGGGGCCGTCTCGGAGGTCGCCGCCGGGACCGTCGCGGGGGCCCGCTCCGAGGCCGCCGAGGCCGCCGCCCACCGGGACAGGGTCCTGCTGGAACGTCCGTGAACCGCGGCGATCCTCGGACAAAGCCATCCGATAGCCTCACTTCATGACCGGATCCCTGCTTGAGGTGATCGCGCTCGACGTGCGCGACGCCGTCGCCGCCGAAGAGGGCGGCGCCGACCGCTTGGAGATCGTCGCCGACATGGCGTCGGGCGGGCTCACCCCGGCGGTGGACACGGTCGCGGCGATCGCCAAGGAGTGCAGGCTGCCGCAGATGGTCATGCTGCGGGGCGAGGCCTCGTTCCTGGCCTCGCCCGAGCGGCTGGAGGGCCTGCGGCGCGACGCCCGGGCCCTCTCCGAGGCGGGCGCGGCCGGGTTCGTGTTCGGCTTCCTCGACTCCACCGGCGCGGTCGACCTGGCCGCCACCGAGGCGCTGATCCACGCGGTGGCCCCGCTGCCCTGGACCTTCCACCGGGCGGTGGACCACGCGGCCGAGGTCCAGGCGGGCTGGCGGGCCGTACGGCTGCTGCCCAACCTCGCCACCGTGCTCACCGCGGGCGCGCCCGGCGGGGTGCGGGACGGCATGTCCGTGCTGCGGACCCGCTGCGAGGCCGGCGACGGCCCGCTCATCCTGGCCGGCGGCGGCCTGCGCCCCGGTCACGTCCCGGCCCTGCTGGAGTACGGCGTGCGCGCCTTCCACGTCGGGAGCGCGGTGCGCGCGTCGTGGTCGGACCCGGTCGAGGCGCACCTGGTCCGCCGCTGGCGGGAGCTGGTCGACTGACCGCCGGGGCCGGCGCCCCGTGCCGGAGATCCCGGGCCCGGCGGCTCCTCTCCCGCGAGGCGCGTCCGGTGGGTCAGGGGCGTCCCAGGGCCAGCTCCGCGCGGCGCAGCGCGGCGCCCATCGCCTGGACCGTCGCGGGCTCGTCCATCACGCCGCCCCCGGCCGCCTTCCGCTCCTGGAAGGCCCGGACCCGGCGGGTGAACTCGGCGTGGTGGCGCAGGTGGAAGTCGTAGACCGCGGCGTAGCGGCTGACCAGGTGCGAGGGATGCATGTCCCACCCCTGGTAGAAGCCGTGGCGCAGGGAGTGCCGGACCAGTTCGGCGTGGCGCGACCACAGGGCGTGTACGTCGCGGGTGCCGCCGGAGGAGGGGGAGGCGGCGAGGGAGCCGTCCGACAGCTCCACGCCGGTCCCGGCGAACGCCGTCTGCATGATGTGCCGGGCGTGGTCGCAGGCCGGGTGGTCCAGCCGCTGTTCGTGCGGGGGGAGCGCGCAGCTCGCGGTGTAGTCGAAGACGCCGAAGTGCGCGGCCGAGAGCCTGCCGCCGAGGGAGGCGACCAGCTCGGGGCCGAGGAACCGGAGCGTCTGGGCGGCCTCGACCTGGATCTCGAACCGCAGGGACCCCCCGTCCAGGCCCAGCCCCCGCTCCAGCGCCTCCAGGCAGTCGGCGAACTGGTGCAGGTAGTCCTGCATGAGGACCTTGGGGAAGGTGACGACGAACCCCTCCGGCAGCCGGCCGGTCCGTTCCACGATCCCGGTCAGGAACCCGTCCAGCGTCCGCAGGCTCCGGCCGGGGTCGCCGTCGGCGAACGACTTGACCCGCAGTCCCCACCGGCGCGGGAGCGTCCCCGCCGCGTGCAGGGCGGCGACGGCCGAGGCGGCGCGGGTGACGTCGCGGTCCTCCTCGGCGGGGCGGACGCCGTATCCGTCCTCGAAGTCCACGCGCAGGTCCTCCACCGGTTCGGCGGCCAGCTTCGCCGCGATCCTCGGGTGCAGCCGCGCGGCGGCCTCCTCCGGCACGCCGAAGACCCGGGCGAGGGGTCCGGGACCGGGCAGGTGCCGGGTGAGCAGCTCCAGCGCGTCCCGCCCCCACTCCGCCACCGTTCCCGGACCGAACCGGTCGGCCGGGACGTAGACGGTGTGCACGGGCTGCCAGCGGGGCGCCGCCCGGGGGAAACGCGCGGAGTGCTCCCGGTGGGCCTGCTCGAAGCCGGGGATCAGGGCCAGGGGGTCGGCGAGCGTGACGCGCACGGTGGTGCTCCTTGCCGTCGGGGCGGACCGGCCCGCAGAGGCGGGTCACCCGAACCCTAGGACCCGCCCCGGGGCCGCCGGAACTCGCCCGCGGCTCTTCTCACGATCCGCCCGCGGCTCTTTCACGATCCGTCTGCGGCCCTCACCCCGCGCCGGGCCGCTCCATGCCGGGCCGCTCCATGCCGGGCCGTCCGGCATCGGGCTGTCCTCCACCGGCCTGTGCCGTACCGGTCGCTTCCGCCTCCGACCGGACGCCGGCGTCACGGTGGCGGCGCCGCTCCCCCAGGGGCGCGCTGGAGGTGGCGCAGACGCGGTTGCGGCCCTTGTGCTTGGCCGTGTAGAGGTTCGCGTCGGCCAGGGCGATGAGCTCGGCCTGGGTGCTGTGGGGCTGGGAGGCGGTGACGCCGATGCTCACGGTGACGGGCAGTTCCCCGGTGAGCGCCTGCCAGGGGCGGCAGGCGATGGCGGCCCGCAGCTCCTCCAGCCGGGCGACGGCGGCGGCGGGGCTGATCCCGCTCAGCACGACCAG
Organism: Planomonospora parontospora; assembly: GCA_014647935.1. Classification (GTDB taxonomy): domain Bacteria; phylum Actinomycetota; class Actinomycetes; order Streptosporangiales; family Streptosporangiaceae; genus Planomonospora; species Planomonospora parontospora. Next base: position 199,649 of record BMQD01000010.1, on the reverse strand, counting down.
GAACTCCTCACCGCCCATCCGGGCGGCGAAGCCCAGGCCGGCGCAGGCGGGATCCGGCACGGCGTCGAGCATCTTGGCGACGGCGACCAGGACCTGGTCGCCCACGTCGTGGGAGCAGGTGTCGTTGATCCGCTTGAAGTGGTCGAGGTCGACGAGCGCGACCGTCACCGCGTCGCCGGTCAGGGCGGCGGCGGCGAGAAGCTCGGGCAGGTGCTCGTCGACGTAGCGGCGGTTGCGCAGCCCGGTGAGCGGGTCGCGGCGGGCCTGCTCGCGGAAGAGCTCGGCCTCCTGGCGCGCCTCGCTGGCCTCGAACATGGCCTGCCGGGTGCGGGCCCGGGCCTCCTGCTGCTGGGAGACCAGGTCCTTCTCGGCCGTGTGGTAGGCCTTGTACGCCTCGAACGCGCGGCGGTAGTCGCCGGTGGCGGCGTGCAGCTCGGCCTGCTCCTGCTGCAGCGGGACGAGGATCCTGAGGTAGCCGTGCTCCTCGCAGATCGACCGGCTGCGGTCCAGGTTCGCCTGGGCGTCTTTCAGAGTGCCCAGGTGGCGCTGGGCGATGGCCAGGGTGAGCAGGATCTCGGGGAGCGCAGCCGCCTGCTTCAGCTCCTGGTCCTCGTACATCCGGATGCCCGTCTCGGCGGCCATGACGGCTTCCGCGTGGTGGCCGAGCGGGATCTGGAGCCGGGCGATGGTGTCCAGGTGGGAGACGTCGAGCTCGTAGTCGTGGGCCGAGCTGATCGCCAGCATGCGCTCGACGGACTCCCAGGCGAGGTCGTACCGGCCGGCCTCGTACTCGGCGTAGGCGAGGTTGTTGAGGACCGTGACGTGCCGTTCCACGTCGATCGTGGCGGCGAGGCGCTCGGCCTGCCGGTAGCGCTCGCGGGAGGCCTCGGTGGAACCGGTCTCGTCGAGCGCGTCCGCCAGCCGCATCAGGTGGCTCAGCCGGATGCGGGGGTGCGTGCTCTCCTCCAGGGCCTCCACGGAGCTCACCGTGTGCTCCAGCGAGGCCGCCGGATCGCCCAGATCGCGATAGGCCCGCGCCATCAGCAGGTGGGTGCGGGCCAGCAGCGGGCGGCACTCGTTCTCGACCGCCCACCGGTTGACCTGCCACATCACCGGTATCACCGAGGTCAGCTCGCCCCAGCGGGTCTGCACGTCGACCTGGATCAGCTTCGCGCGCAGGGCCAGCACGACGTCGCCGAGCTCCTCGGCCGCCCGCTCCAGCTCCACCGCGCGGTCGAACGCCGTCTCGATGTTGTAGCCGCTGGTGATCTCCAGCGCCTCCAGCTCCGCCGACAGCTCCTCCGCGGTGAGCGTTCCGGCCGCCTCGCCGGGCCCGGCGGGTACGGCGGGCGCGGCAGGTGCGGAGAGGGCGTCCGGCACGGCGGCCCCGGCGCCGGAACCGGAGTGGACCGGATCCGTGACGGGAGCCTTCGGCGCCGGCTTCGAGGCAGGGTCGGTCAACGGTCCGTTCACGAAGCCCTCATCGGTAGCCGAATCAGATTCTGTAGAGGTTCGGCCTGATATCAGGTAGATCATTTCTTTGCCGGGCCGGGCGGCCTCACCGGGCCGCGAGGCCCTCGGCGTCCTCCGTGCCCGCCAGGCCCGCCGCGCGTCCCGTCCCGTCCGGGACCCCGTCCTCGCGCGGCTCCAGGCCCTCCAGCACGGCGGCCATCGCGGCGGCGCCGGCCAGCTTCACCCGCTCGCCGCGGCCGAGAGACCGGGCCAGGGCGGCCTCGGCGGCCTCGATGGCCCGCCACCCGTCGTAGGTCACGGGCAGGAGCCCGCGCCGGGCGAGGAGCGGGTCCAGGTCCGCGTGGCGTACCGGCGCACGGCCGGCGAGGTCGGCCAGCAGGGTGCGGACGGTCTCGGCGGCGTCGGACTTGTTGGTGCCGATCACGCCGCTGGGCCCGCGCTTGAGCCAGCCCGCGACGTACTCGCGGTCGCCCGCCCGCCCCGCCTCGTTCGGCACGGTCATGGTGGCCTCGGAGAACGGGACGCCCGGCAGCGGGACGCTGCGATATCCGACCGAGCGCAGGACCATGCCGACGGGGAGGACCTCGAACTCGCCGGTGCCGACGACGCGGCCGTCGGCCAGGCGGGTCCGCTCCAGCCTGAGGGCCTCCACCCGGTCGCGCCCCAGGATCTCCACCGGCCGCATCCAGAAGCGCACGTCCAGGAGGCGGGGGCGGCCCGCCGGGGTGCGGGCCGCCCAGGACTGCAGCACCTCGACGTTCCCCCGGACCTGCCGCGGCAGGCCCTCCACCGAGGCCGCCGCCTCCTCGGGCCGCACGCGCACGTCGGCGTTGGCCAGCTCGCCGAGCTCCCGCAGCTCCTTGAGGGTGAACTTGGCGTGCTCCGGCCCCCGGCGGCCGATCATGTGGACGGCCTTCACCCGGCTGGCGGCCAGCCGGGACAGGACCTCCTCCGGCACGTCGGTGGCACGCAGCTCCTCGGCGGTCTTGGCCAGGATCCGCACGACGTCCACCGCCACGTTGCCCACGCCGATCACCGCGACCTCGGGGCTGTCCAGCAGGAAGCGGTCGGCGGGCACGTCCGGGTGCCCGCAGTACCAGTTCACGAAGTCGGTGGCCGCCACGCTGCCGGGCAGGTCCTCGCCGGGGACGCCCATCCGCCGGTCCACCATCGCGCCCGTGCAGTAGACCACGGCGTCGTAGCAGGCCAGCAGGTCGTCGCGGCTCACGTCCCGGCCGAACTCGATCCCGCCGAGGAAGCGCACCCCGGGCAGCTCCAGCACCCGGCGCAGGTAACCGGCTATCGACTTGATCGAGGTGTGGTCGGGGGCCACGCCGTACCGCACCAGCCCGTAGGGGGTGGGCAGCCGTTCCAGCACGTCCACCTCAACGGGGCCGGTGGCCTGCCTCGTCAGCGCCTCGGCGGTGTAGATCCCGGCGGGGCCGGATCCGACGACCGCGACTCGCAGTGACACGTCGCCTCCCAGGGGTTGTGCCGGTGGCCGCGCATCGGCAGGGGCGCGCTTCCTCCAACGTACTCCTGCGACCGCCCGCAGGGGATGCATCCGGCGGCATCCGCCCCGGGGAGGGGAAAGGGAAGGGATGGTTCCCGTGCGGAGCCCGTGAGGAGGAGGCGAAGGAGCGGCAAAGCGTGGCCGGGTGCGGGCCCGGGACTGGCACGCTCCCATGCATGAGGGGACCGGGCGGGGGCGGGCGCTCCGCGAGTGCGCCCGACGAGATCCAGCCGGTGGGCGCCCACCGGTTCGAGGCGTTCGGCCGGGTGATGGCGGCGCTCGGCGGCGAGGCCGAGCTGATGGAGTCGTGCCGCGATCTGACCTGGTGGCGGGGGGCCGACGACAGCTGGCACATCGAGTGGCGCGAGGGGCCCTACGCCGCCGAGGTGGCGGAGACGCTGGCCGAGCGGGTCCGGGAGCCCGGTGCCCCGGCGGACCCCGTCGGGCGTGCCACTCCGCTGTCCGCCGAGCTCGACGTGGTCGGCGTCCGCTTCGTGCTGCGGGCCGTCGACCCGCTCGGCCGGGACCTTCCCCACTCCCGCCTCGGCCCCTGGCGGCTGGCCGAGGTCCTCGACACGACCCGCCGCGGCCCCTCCCCACAGCCCTGGGAGCAGCTCCTCGGCGGGTGAACCCCCCTGCGCTCCCGAGCCGTGCACGGTCCGCCCGGTGCGGGGAGCGGCGCCCGCGGTGCCCGCGTGGTCCGGGGCGGTGTTCGGTGCCCGCGCGGACGGGGCCGGGACCTTCACAGACCGGCGGCCGCGGCGAGGCGGGCACGGTGGGCCTGCGGCGGGCCGAAGAGCTGGGCGTCGGCGGCGGCGCGCTTGAGGTGGCGGTGGGCCGGATGCTCCCAGGTGACGCCGGTGCCCCCGTGGATCTGGATGTTCTCGCCTGCGGCGGCCAGATAGGCCTCGGTGCAGTAGGAGCCCGCGATCGCGGCGGCGACCGGGAGCCCGCCGGGCAGGGCGCGGGCGGCGGCCAGCGCGGCCGAGCGTGCGGACTCGACGAGCAGGAGCAGGTCGGCGAGCTTGTGCTTGACGGCCTGGAAGGAACCGATGGGGCGGCCGAACTGGTGGCGCCGGAGGGCGTGCTCCACGGCGGCCTCCAGGCAGGCGGCGGCGCCGCCGACCTGCTCGGCCGCCAGGCAGGCGACGCCCGCGTCCCGGACCCGGTCGCGGGCCGCGCCGTCTCCGGCGGGCCGTACGGGGACTGCGTCGAAGGAGAGGGCGACGAGCGGGCGGGTCTGGTCGAGCGTCGTCAGCGGCGTGCGGGACGAGGGCACGGCCTCGACCAGTTCGTCGCCGGCGAAGGCCAGGACCACCTCGCCGTCCAGCGCGCAGGGCGCGGTGCCGGTGATCCGTCCCCGGGACAGGACCAGGTCGGCGTCGCCGGGCAGCAGGACGGTGGCGGTGCGGGAGCCGTCCGCGATGGCGGGCAGCAGCCGGGCCATCGCCTCGGGGTCGGCGGCGGCCCTGAGCGCCTCGACGGCGAGCACGGCGGTGGCCAGGTAGGGGTGGGGGGAGAGCACGCGGCCGAGTTCCTCGCAGACGACCGCCTGCTCGGCCGTGCCGCACCCCGCCCCGCCGTACTCCTCGGGCACGGCCAGGCCCGCCACGCCGAGTTCCCGGGCGAGGCGCTCCCAGGGAGCGCCGGGACGCGCGGCGAGGAAGGAGCGGACGGCGTCGCGGAGGTCGGCCTGGTCCCCGGTGAGGCCCGTGCCGACGTCCCCGGAGTCCCCGGTGAGGCCCGTGCCGGCGATCCCGGCGTCTCCGGTCGGCCCGGCGGGGATCGCGGACGCCGGGGGCTCCGGGGATGCCGCGGGCACGGCGGCCGCCGGGAGGGAAGCGGTGTCGTCAGGATGCACACGCGCAGCATAAGCAAGCGACCGGTTGTTTAGTAGGGCTTGAACGTTTTTGTGTGTTCTTGCAGGTCATATATGCTGCGCATGCCCACGGGCAGGGACGGATCGGGGGATCAGCGGCTTTGGCCGGACAGAATGACACGTTCGATTTCATTACGGGGGACCGCCGCGAGCGGGCGATCCTCTGGCACATGATGCTCTCGCTCGTCGGAGGGCTGCTGCTCGGCGCCTTCGGCGAGATGCTCGCCCACGGGCCGGACCCGCTCGTCGCGGCCTACGACCCCTACGCCTACCTCGCCCTCGCCCTCGCCGCCGGCAGGACCGCCGCGGGGTTCGGCTGGGCGGTGCTGGCCGGGGTGCTCGCCGCCCTCGGGCCGGTCGTCCCGATCCTGGCCGCTGCGGCCTTCCCGTCGGGCTACCACCCCTTCCACGTCGGGGTCGACGGCACGGTGCCGGGCGTCACGCTCCTCGCCCTCGCCGGCTGCGCCCTGCTGGCCTACGCGACCAGGCGGGACGGCCCGCGGGGAGACCTCGCCGCGGCGCTGCCCGCCGGCGTCCTGATGATCGAGGCCGTGGAGGCGGCGCAGTCCGGCTCGTGGAGCGTCCAGATCGCCGCGGTCCTGCTGCTCGCCGCGGTCCTCTCGCTGCGCCGGGGGGCCGGGGCGGTACGCTCCGCCCTGGCGGGTGCGGTCCTGGCGACCGCCCACCTGTTCTTCGTCGCCGGGCCGTGACGGGCTGCGGACCCTAATGGCAGGCGCCCGCCCCGCCGGGCTCGATACCCTGTAGGACACCGATTCCCTGCCATCTAGGAGTAGCCGTGCTGCTGCGCATGTCGTCGCTGTTTCTTCGAACGCTGAGGGACGACCCGGCAGACGCGGAAGTCCCGAGCCACAAGCTGCTCGTCCGCGCCGGCTACGTCCGCAGGGTCGCCCCCGGCGTCTACTCCTGGCTGCCGCTCGGCAAGATGGTCCTGGAGAACGTCACCCGCGTCGTGCGCGAGGAGATGGACCGGATGGGCGGCCAGGAGGTGCTCTTCCCGGCCCTCCTGCCCAGGGAGTACTACGAGGCCACCGGCCGCTGGACGGAGTACGGCGACACGCTCTTCCGGCTCAAGGACCGCAAGGGCGCCGACTACCTCCTCGGCCCCACCCACGAGGAGATGTTCACCGACATGGTCAAGGGGGAGTACTCCTCCTACAAGGACTACCCGGTGACGCTCTACCAGATCCAGACGAAGTACCGCGACGAGGCCCGCCCCCGGGCCGGCATCCTGCGCGGGCGCGAGTTCGTCATGAAGGACTCCTACTCCTTCGACCTCGACGACGAGGGCCTCAAGCGTTCCTACGAGCGGCACCGCGAGACCTACATCCGCACCTTCGACCGGCTCGGCATCACCTACAAGATCTGTTTCGCCACCTCGGGGGCGATGGGCGGCTCGGCCTCGGAGGAGTTCCTGGCCCCGGCCGAGACCGGCGAGGACACCTTCGTCGCCTGCCACCACTGCGGTTACGCGGCCAACGCCGAGGCGGTCACCACCCCCGCCCCGGCCGCGCCCACCGGCGAGCGGCCGGCTCTGCGGGTGCTGGACACGCCGAACACCCCCACCATCGAGTCGCTGGTGGCCCACCTCAACGAGCACCACGGCCTGGACGTCACGGCCGCCGACACGCTCAAGAACGTCGTGGTGAAGGTGACGACCCCGGGCTCGGACAAGACCGAGGTCCTGGTCGTCGGCGTCCCCGGTGACCGCGAGGTCGACTTCAAGCGCCTGGAGGCCGCCCTGGCCCCCGGCGAGCCCGCCATCTTCGAGGCCGAGGACTTCCACCGGCACCCCGGCCTGGTGCGCGGCTACATCGGCCCGCAGGTCCTCGAGAACCTCGGCATCCGCTACCTCGTCGACCCCCGCGTGGTCGAGGGCAGCGCCTGGGTGACCGGCGCCAACGAGCCGAACAAGCACGCCGTGGGCGTGGTCGCCGGCCGCGACTTCACCGCCGACGGCACCATCGAGGCCGCCGAGGTCCGCGCCGGGGACGCCTGCCCGGCCTGCGGCTCGGAGCTGTCCATCGACCGCGGCATCGAGATCGGCCACATCTTCCAGCTCGGCCGCAAGTACGCCGACGCCGCCAGGCTCGACGCCCTGGGCCCCGACGGCAAGCCGGTCCGCGTCACCATGGGCTCGTACGGCATCGGCGTCTCCCGCGCGGTGGCGGTGCTCGTCGAGCAGCGGCACGACGAGCTCGGGCTCCTGTGGCCCCGCGAGATCGCTCCCGCCGACGTCCACATCGTGGGCACCGGCAAGGAGAACCAGGTCGAGGTCGCCACCCGGCTCGCCGAGGAGCTCCACGCACGGGGCCTGCGCGTGCTGGTGGACGACCGCGCAGGGGTCTCGCCGGGCGTGAAGTTCAAGGACGCCGAGCTGCTCGGCATGCCGACCATCGTGGTGATCGGCCGCGGCCTGGCCCAGGGCGTCGCGGAGCTGCGCGACCGGGCCACCGGCGTCAAGGAGGAGATCCCGATCGCCGAGGCCGCCGACCGCGTCGAGGCCGCCTGTCGGGCCTGAGATCCGGCCGGGCCCCGTCGGGCCCCCGCCGGCCGGGGCCCGGCTCCATGACGCGCACGGCCGGCCGCCGGCGGGTCTCCGGGCCCGGTCGCGCACGGCGCCGTCCTCCGGTCGGCGCCGTGCGCGCGTTCGGGGCGAAAGCCCCTTTTCTGATCATCGAAGTGATAGCTTTTACCGACGATCGGCACCCGTGGGGCATATGGGGTGAGGTTCCGTGAAAGGGTTCGACCTCCATTTCGACGCGCTGGAAGAGTGCGCGAACAAGGCCAGAAGCGTCGCGAACCAGTTCAGGAGCACGGCCGACGAGCGGCCCACCGATGTCGGATCCTCCTGCTTCGGGAAGCTCGGGGACGCGTCCGGCAGGCTCGCCGAGGCCGTCCGCAAGCTCGAGGGGAAGATCGAGGCGGAGACCCGGTACGCCCAGCGGAACCTCGACAAGGTCGAGGCGGCGCTGCACACCGTCATCGCCAACGTCCGCAGGGCCGACGGGCCGGACGTCCCGGTGGAGAGCGTGTGACGGGCGGCGGGGAGGGGGAGTTCGGCGCCCTCCTGCGCATCGTCGACGAGCTGACCGGTGACCAGTCCGAGATATCCGGGATCGCGAAGCGCTGGCGGACGCTGGCGACCGGCGTCGGCACGCACACCGGCGCGCTCAAGCGCGCGGCCGGCACCGTGGACGACGCCTGGAACGGCGGCGCCGCCGAGAACTTCATCGGCTACATGGCCAGGTACCCGCGGGCGGGCACGGCCCTCGGTGACGCGCTGAAGAGCTGCGCCGCCACGCTGGAGCGCGCCGGGAGCGCGCTGGAGACCGCCAGGGGCGAGGTCCAGGCGATCTACGAGGAGAAGCAGGCCTGGCTGGCCGGGCAGCGCGAGCGGACCGGCGGCGCCGTGCCGGCGGAGATCGTCGCATCTCAGGCGGCCGACGCCCTGGGGCGGGCCGAACACTCGCGACGGCGGGCCGTCGAGGCCGTCGAGGCGGCCGTCGGCGCGCTCGGCGGGCACCTCGGCACCGCGTTCTTCACCGCCATCCCCGCTCCGGGGGACCAGGACTTCGTCCCCCGCAACAACCCCGCGATGCGCTGGGTGCCCGACCCGGACTTCCGGCAGGGGAGATCGACGCAGCTGGCCGGATACGACGGCTCGGCACCGGTGGACGGCGGAACCGGCGGCTCCGGGGGGTACGGTGCGGGATCCGGGTACGGACCGGGCGGAGGGGGCGGGTCCGGCGGGACCGTCTATCCGGGGGGGAGTCCGGGGGGCCCGGTCACGATCCCCAACCTGGGTGCGAACCCCCGCGCCAAGGCGATCGTGGGGTACGCGCTGGACCAGCTCGGCGACCGCTACGTCTGGGGAGCGACCGGGCCGAACACCTTCGACTGCTCCGGCCTGACGCTCCGGTCGTACCAGGCGGCCGGGATCGGCATCCCCCGGGTCGCCGCGGACCAGTGGGTGCACGGACCGCGGGTGCCCGACGGCGAGGTGCAGGCCGGAGACCTGATCTTCTTCGACAGCACCGGAGACGGCAAGGCCGACCACGTGGGCATCGTGCTCGACCCCGAGCGGCAGACCATGATCCACGCGCCCAACTCGCGCTCGGTGGTGCGCGTCGAGAGCTACGGCGACTATTCGACGCCCCGCCTGGGGTTCACCCGGCCGGGGGCGGGCTGAGCGCACCCGGCGGGGCGGAAGGGCGGAGTCTAGTAACGGCGGCGGCGCGGGTGGCCGCCGATCGTCTTGCCGAGGTGGAACCCGCCCGGCAGGGTGACGCTCACGTACTTGCGGCCGTCGGGCGTCCGGGAGACGTGGAACCGGCGGCCACCGAAGCTGTGCCCGACCCCGTGCCGGGACAGGTTGAGGCGGAACGGGCCCAGCTTGATCGACTTGTGGTAGTTCCAGCCCATGTCTCTCCCCGTCTCCTCCGGAAACCCTGGATGCCTGCAGTGGGAACAACGCCGGGCGCCCGCCCGGGGTTCCGGATCAGCGGCGGGACGACCCGCTGAGGGTCTTGCGCCAGTGCAGGCCGCCGGGCAGGTTGACGCTCAGCGTGCGGCGGCCGTCGGCCGTCCGGGTCACCCGGAACGCGCGGTTGCCCCAGCTGTGACCGACTCCGCTCCGGGAGAGGTTGAGACGGAACGGACCGAACTTCATCGACTTCCTGAATCCCCAGCCCATCGCTTTCCTCCTTGTGAATCCGTGAAGGTCGGCTACCCGTCACAGGCGCTGCAAACCTGTGTAAAACGGTCTGGGGCGTCCCTGGAGGCCGTCAGGAGGTGCGGGCGCCGTCCTCCCCGGGCCCCGGGGTCGCGGCGGGCGAGGACGACGGTGACGGCGTCGGGGGCGCCGAGGACGCCGGGTGCGCCGGGGGCGCCGAGGGCACCGTGCCGGGCGGCATGCCGGGGAAGGCCTCGATCTCCGGACGCAGGCCGTAGGAGCGTTTGACGCACTCCTGCATGGCCAGCGCGGCCGTGCGGCGCAGCACCGGGTCGTCGTCGGCGGCCAGCTCCAGGTAGGCGGTGGTCACCCCCTTCTCGACCAGCACCGCCAGCTCCACGGCCTGGTCGGCGCTGGACGGGGTGACCGGGAGCGCGTAGGCCGGGTCGGCCTCGGCGGGGACGCCGCCGCGCTCGGTGATCATGGCCCGGAGCCGGTCGCGGCGGACGCGGTGGGCCTTGAACGCCGCCGTCGCGGTGGCGCGCAGCTCGCCCGTGGTCCTGGCGGCGATGACCCCGTAGGCGTAGACGGCCGCGTGCTCGGCGGCCAGGGCGGTGGAGAGCCCGCCGGTCCCGGCGCTCACAGGGACCTCGGCAGGGCCACCGCGTGCGCGGCCTCGCAGGCGCCGATGCACGCGATCAGCTGCGCGAGCGCGGGGGAGACCCCCTCGGTCTGCCGGGGCCGGAGCGCGGCGGCCCTGCGCTCCAGGTCGCGCAGCTTCCGCAGGGACGGTGCCGGACTCGGCGAAGGGGACCCGGAGACGGACGGGGCGGCGGACGGCGAGGTGGACGGCGAGGTGGACGGCGAGGTGGACGGCGACGCCGGGACACCGGGTTCCGGAACGTTCCCGGCGGGCAGTCTCCGGCGCAGCTCCGCCAGGTGGGCCTCGTGCCGCCGCCGGAAGGGGGCGAGCCTGCGCGAGGGCAGCGCGGCGTACAGCGCGACGGTCCGCTCCTTCTCCTCGATCAGCTGCCTGAGCAGCACGGTCTCCGGGTCGGGCGGCGGCGCGGGGGCGGGCCCGGGCTCCTCGCCGGCGCATCCTGTGAGCGTCGCGGCGGCCGTCCCGAGGGCACCGCTCCGCAGCAGCGCGCGCCGGGTGAGGGAACGCACGGACGACCTCCGGTCTCGGGTGGGGTGCTGACGCCTCTAGCATCGTACGGGCTCGCAACCGCGCTCACCCCGTGTCCCGGACGGCTCCGCCACACCGAGTGACGCTCTTTCCGCGCTCCGGTGTGGATAGGCTGGGGAATCACATGGGCGAGGTGCGCCCGGACGAGATCGTGACAATAGGAGGTCGACATGGGCAGCGTCACATCCCGCGACCGCCTGATGAAGCTTCTGGGGCCCGTCGTCGAGGCCGAAGGGTTCGACCTGGAGGACGTCACGGTCACGCCGGCGGGCAAGCGCCGGCTGCTCCGCGTCGTCGTCGACCGCGACGGCGGCGTGAGCCTGGACGGCGTGGCGGAGGTCAGCCACGTCGTCTCCGCGGCGCTGGACGCCGGCGACGCGATGGGCTCCGCCCCCTACGTGCTGGAAGTCTCCTCTCCCGGAGTCGACCGCCCGCTCACCGAGCCGCGCCACTGGCGCCGGGCGGCGGGCCGGCTGGTCAAGGCCGACCTGCGGGACGGCACCTGCGTGGAGGGCCGGATCGTCGCGACCGACGAGACCGGTGTGGAGCTGGACGTCGAGGGCGTGCGGCACCGCGCCGACTATCAGGACCTGGCCCGAGGACGGGTGCAGGTGGAATTCCGCCGGCTCGATGAGAGCGACGACGCCGAAGACGACGGCGAAGACGGCGACGAGGGCTAAGGGGGAGCCTCGTGGACATCGACATGAGCGTCCTGCGCAGCCTGGAGCGGGAGAAGGACATCTCCTTCGACCTGGTCGTCAAGGCGATCGAGGACGCGCTGCTGATCGCATATTTCCGGACCGAGGGCGCGGCCGCCAAGGCCCGCGCCGAGCTGGACCGGAGCACCGGTCACGTGGCCATCTACGCCGCGGAGATCGGCGAGAACGGGGAGGTGCTCCGCGAGTACGACGACACCCCGGGCAACTTCAGCCGCATCGCCGCGACCACCGCCAAGCAGGTCATCCTGCAGCAGCTCCGGGACGCCGAGGACGAGATCAACTTCGGCGAGTTCGCCAGCCGTGAGGGCGAGCTCGTGGCCGGGGTGATCCAGCAGGGCAAGGACCCGCGGGTCGTCCTGGTGGACCTGGGCAAGATCGAGGCGGTGCTCCCGCACAACGAGCAGGTCCCCGGTGAGGAGTACGTCCACGGAGAGCGGATCCGCTGCTACGTGGTGCAGGTCAAGAAGGGGCACAAGGGCCCGTCGGTGACGTTGTCGCGGACCCACCCCGGCCTGGTGAAGAAGCTCTTCGCGCTGGAGGTCCCGGAGATCGCCGACGGCACCGTCGAGATCGCGGCGATCGCCCGGGAGGCGGGCCACCGTACCAAGATCGCGGTTCGCTCCCGCCGGCCGGGCGTCAACGCCAAGGGCGCCTGCATCGGCCCGATGGGCTCGCGGGTGCGCAACGTGATGACCGAGCTGCACGGCGAGAAGATCGACATCATCGACTGGTCGGAGGACCCGGCGGAGTTCGTCGGGAATGCCCTGTCGCCCGCCCGTGTTTCCCATGTCGAGGTGATCGACGCCGCCGGCCGTGCCGCGCGGGTGACCGTGCCGGACTACCAGCTCTCCCTCGCCATCGGCAAGGAGGGGCAGAACGCCCGGCTGGCCAACCGCCTGACCGGTTGGCGCATCGACATCCGGCCGGACACCCCTGTGGAGGGTGCGGCCGGTTCCGCAGATGCGTCCACACGGTAAGCTGGAATATGGTGGCCAGGCCGCCCCACTGAGAACTTGTGTGGGCTGCCGGGTTCGCACGGTCTCCTCCGAGCTGCTCCGCCTGGTGGCGGTCGAGGGCGTCATAGTCCCCGACCTGCGACGACGGCTCCCGGGGCGTGGTGCTTCACTGCATCCCACCCCGAGATGCCTCGAGCTCGCCGAGCGCAGACGGGCGTTTCCGCGCGCTTTCCGCGTCACGGAAACGCTCGACCTGTCGCTCGTGCGCGGCCACGTGGAAGAGCTGCAGGCTGAAAGGACCGGGTGAAATGGTTGCCAACTGTCATGTAGGACGCCGAGTTGATGGGCTGGTCAGATAGCTATGAGCGCCTGATGAGCATGCGGCGATGAGTACGTCTACGTAACGACGGTCCGGCGGCACAGCCTCCCGGGCCGAGTAAGGGAGTGCAGTGGCGAAGGTCCGGGTATACGAGCTCGCCAAGGAGTTCGGTGTGGAGAGCAAGGTCGTCATGGCCAAGCTCCAGGAGATGGGCGAGTTCGTTCGTTCGGCGTCCTCGACCATCGAAGCACCGGTGGTCCGCAGGCTCACGGAAGCTTTGGGCGTGCCCGCGAAGGGTTCGTCCGACAAGGGTGCCGGAAGGGCGCCCAGGCCGCCTCAGGCGGCCCCCCGGCCGGCCGAGGGCCAGGTCGGCGGCGCTGCGGCGCCCACCGCGGTTCCCAGGCCGGGACCGGCTCCCAAGCCGGGTCCGCGGCCGGCTCCGCGTCCTGCGGCCCCCGCGCCGCAGGCCCCGCAGCCCCAGGTCCAGCAGGAGCCCCAGATCCAGCAGCAGCCGCCGGTGCAGCAGCAGCCGTCGCCGGTCCAGCCGCCGCGTTTCGAGGCGCCTCCGGCTCCGCGGCCCGCGGGCCCCGGTGGTCCCGGTGCCAAGCCGGGTCCGCGTCCGGGTCCGCGTCCGGCGCCGCGTCCCGAGGCGGCCGGCCCGCAGGCCCGTCCCGCCGGCGGTCCCGGTGCCCCTTCGGGCCCGCGTCCCGCCGCCGGGGCTCCCGGTGGTCCCGGTGCCAAGCCGGGTCCGCGTCCGGGCCCGCGCGGCCCGCGGCCGGGCAACAACCCGTTCTCCTCGAACGCCAGCGGCATGGGCCAGACCCGTCCGCCGCGTCCGGGCGGCCCCGGCGGTCCCGGTGACCGCGGTCCCCGTCCCGGCGGCGGTCCTCGTGAGGACCGCGGCCCGCGCGACGGTGCGGCTCCGCGTCCTCCGGGCGCCCGTCCCGGCCCGCCCGGTGCGGCCGGTCCCCGTCCGGGGCCCGGCGCGGGCGGTCCGCGTCCGGGCGGCGGTGCCGGCGCGGCCGGTCCGCGCCCCGGCGGCGGCGCGGGTGCCGGCGGTCCCCGTCCCGGCGGTCCGCGTCCCAGCCCGATGATGATGCCCCAGGGCCGTCCGGCGGGTCCGGGCGGCGGCGGTGCCGGTCGTCCCGGTGGCGGCGGCCGTCCCGGCGGCGGTGCCGGCCGTCCGGGTGGCGGTGCCGGTCGTCCCGGTGGCGGCGGCGGTTTCGCCGGTCGTCCGGGTGGCGGTGCCGGCCGTCCCGGCACCGGAACCGGCGCCCCCGGTGGCGGCGGCGGTTTCGCCGGTCGTCCCGGTGGCGGCGGCCGTGGCCGCGGCGGCGGTACGGCGGGCGCCTTCGGCCGTCCGGGCGGACGCCCGGCCCGCGGACGCAAGTCCAAGCGCCAGAGGCGCCAGGAGTTCGACAACATGCAGGCGCCGGCGATCGGCGGCGTGCAGGCCCCCCGCGGCGGCGGTCAGACGATCCGCCTGTCTCGCGGCGCGTCCCTGGCGGACTTCGCGGACAAGATCGGTGCGAACCCCGCGTCGCTGGTGCAGATCATGCTGCACCTCGGTGAGATGGTGACCGCGACGCAGTCGGTCAACGAGGAGACGCTGCAGCTCCTCGCCGCCGAGCTGGACTACAACCTGCTCGTCGTGAGCCCGGAGGAGGAGGACCGCGAGCTTCTCGAGTCCTTCGACATCGAGTTCGGCGAGGACGAGGGCGACGACGCCGACCTGGTCGCCCGTCCGCCGGTCGTGACCGTCATGGGTCACGTCGACCACGGTAAGACCAGGCTGCTCGACGCCATCCGCAAGACCAACGTGGTGGCACGCGAGGCCGGCGGCATCACCCAGCACATCGGTGCCTACCAGATCGCCACCGACCACGAGGGCGAGCAGCGGCGGATCACCTTCATCGACACCCCGGGTCACGAGGCGTTCACCGCCATGCGTGCCCGTGGTGCCAAGGTCACCGACATCGCCATCCTGGTGGTCGCGGCCGACGACGGTGTGAAGCCGCAGACCATCGAGGCGCTGAACCACGCCCAGGCGGCCGACGTGCCGATCGTGGTCGCGGTCAACAAGATCGACAAGGAGGGTGCGGACCCGAGCAAGGTGCGCGCCCAGCTCACCGAGTACGGCCTCGTCGCCGAGGAGTACGGCGGCACCACGATGTTCGTGGACATCTCCGCCAAGAACGACATCGGCATCGAGAGCCTGCTCGAGGCGGTCCTGCTCACCGCGGACGCCGAGCTCGACCTGCGGGCGAACCCGACGATGGACGCCCAGGGCGTCGCCATCGAGGCCCACCTCGACAAGGGCCGCGGTCCGGTCGCGACCGTGCTGGTCCAGCGCGGCACGCTCCGCGTCGGCGACTCGATCGTCTGCGGCGAGGCCTTCGGCCGCGTCCGGGCGATGCTGGACGACAACGGCGAGTCGATCGAAGAGGCCGACCCGTCGCGTCCGGTGCTGGTCCTCGGTCTGACCGCGGTGCCCGGCGCCGGTGACAACTTCATCGTGGTCACCGACGACCGGATGGCGCGCCAGATCGCCCAGCAGCGCGCGGCGCGCAAGCGCATCGCGGACATGGCCAGGTCCGGCCGCCGCCGCACCCTCGAAGAGCTCTTCAGCGAGATGGAGAAGGGCCAGGTCGACGAGCTCAAGCTCATCATCAAGGGTGACGTCTCCGGTTCGGTCGAGGCCCTCGAGGACGCGCTGCTCAAGATCGACGTCGGCGAGGAGGTGCGCCTGCGGGTGCTCCACCGCGCGGTCGGTGCCATCACCGAGTACGACGTCAACCTGGCCGTGGCCGACGACAACGCCGTCATCATCGGTTTCAACGTGCGCCCCGAGGTCCGGGCGCGCGACCTGGCCGAGCGCGAGGGCGTCGACATCCGCTACTACTCGGTCATCTACCAGGCGATCGAGGAGATCGAGGCGGCCCTCAAGGGCATGCTCAAGCCCGAGTTCGAAGAGGTCCAGATGGGCACCGCCGAAGTCCGCGAGGTCTTCAAGGTGCCGAAGATCGGCAACATCGCCGGTGCGCTGGTCCGTTCGGGCACGATCGTCCGCAACAGCAAGGCGCGGATCATCCGTGGCGGTGTCGTGATCTCCGACAACCTCACGGTCTCCTCGCTGCGCCGGTTCAAGGACGACGCGACCGAGGTCCGCGACGGCTTCGAGTGCGGTATCGGTGTCGGCTACAGCGACATCAAGATCGACGACGTCATCGAGACGTTCGAGATGCGGGAGAAGCCGCGCGCCTGACGCCTCGCCCCCTCTCCGCGCCGGTGCGCACCACCGCACCGGCGCGGGGCCGGGAGTGGGCATGCGCGGTGAACCTGACATGTACGTAGGTGCCCTGACGTTGGACATCCTGCTCGGCGACGTTCACTCGCTGAAGCAGAAGCGCTCCGTGGTGCGTCCCATCATCGCCGAGGTGCAGAAGAAGTTCCCGGCCGTGGCGGTCGCCGAGACCGGCCACCTGGACCTGCACCGCCGTACGGAGATCGGGATCGCGGTCGTCTCCGCCACCGCCGCCAACTGCGGCGCCGTGCTGGACGACTGTGAGCGCCTGGTCGCCGGCCGCCCGGAGATCGAGCTGCTGTCCGCGCGGCAGCGGCTCTACAACGAGGACGAGGACTAGCAGACGCAGAGGACCGGCCGCGAAGACGCCTTCGCGCCCGGTCGTCTCTGTGAGAAGGGGGAGCGACGATGGACGCCGCACGCGCTCGCAAGATCGCTGACCGTATCCAGCAGGTGGTGGCGGAGATGCTGGAGCGCCGGATCAAGGACCCGCGACTCGGCTTCGTGACCGTGACCGACGCCCGGATCACCGCGGACCTCGGTGAGGCCACGGTGTTCTACACCGTGTTCGGGTCCGAGGCCGAGCGGGCCGACTCCGCGGCGGCGCTGGAGAGCGCGAAGGGGCTCATCCGCTCGGAGGTGGGCCGCCAGACCGGCCTGCGCCACACGCCGACGCTGACGTTCACCCACGACCCGCTCCCGGACAGCGCCCGCCACCTGGACGACCTCTTCGCCGAGGCCAGGGCCAGGGACGAGGAGATCGCCAGAAAGCGGGAGAAGGCCCGGCACGCCGGCGAGGCCGACCCGTACCGGCGGCCCAGGGACGAGGCCGACGAGGCCCTCGAAGACGATGAGGACGCCGAGGGCGCCGCGGACGGGGAGTCCGGCGGGAGCGCGGACGGAGCCCCGGACCGCGCCGGACGTCCGGCGACGTGACACCGGGCGAGATGGCGGCCGGTGCGGGGATGCCCGGCGGCGCCCTCGGGGTCCAGGCGCCGGACGCGGACTGGGATCGGGCCGTCGCGCTGATCTCGTCCGCCTCCGAGGTCGCGCTGGCCTGCCACGTGTCGCCGGACGGCGACGCGCTCGGCTCGATGCTGGCGGCCGGTGCGGCGCTGCGCGCGGCGGGCAAGCGGGTGACGGCCTCCTTCGGCGACCGCCGCTTCGCGGTGCCCCGGCTGCTGCGCTTCCTGCCCGGCCAGGACCTCCTGGTCGAGCCCGCCCGCTACCCCGAGGCCCCGGAGCTGATGGTCACCTTCGACGTCTCCACCGTGGACCGGCTGGGCACGCTGGCGGAGAGCGCGGGCAGGGCCGGGGAGCTGATCGTGGTGGACCACCACCCGTCCAACCCCGGCTTCGGCACGCTCAACCTGATCGACCCCGCCGCCGCGTCCACCACCACGCTCGTCGAGCGGCTGCTGCACCGGCTGGGCCTGCCGATCGACGAGGCGATCGCCACCTGCCTGTACGTCGGCCTGGTCACCGACACCGGCTCCTTCCGGCACTCCTCGACCACCCCGGCGGCCCACGACATGGCCGCCAGGCTGGTGGCGGCCGGACCGGACCCCGAGGAGATCGCCCGCAGGCTGTGGGACAGCTCCCCGTTCGGCTACCTGAAGGTGCTGGGCGCCGTCCTCGGCCGGGCGACGCTGGAGCCGGAGGTGGGCGGGGGCCTGGTGTGGACGTTCGTCACCCGGGCCGACCGGGCCCCGTACGGCCTGCCGTACGACGAGGTGGAGGGGATCATCGACGTGGTCCGGCGCACCGGCGAGGCGGAGGTGACCGTGGTCCTCAAGGAGGACGACGACGGCGCCTGGCAGGTCTCCACCCGCTCCCGGGGCGGCGTGGACGTCGCCCGCGTCTGCTCCGCGCTGGGCGGCGGCGGGCACGCCAGGGCCGCGGGCTTCACCTCGCGCCTGCCCGTCGAGGAGACCATGGCCGGTCTCCGCGCGCTGCTGTAGAGGCGTCCCCCGCAAGCCCGTGAAGACGTCCCCGCCTGGAGGACGCGCCGCCGACCTCCCTCCCGCTTCCGGGGCGGAGGTCTCCACAACCGAGGAGATTCGATGAGCACGGCTCGCGCCAAGCGAACCCCGCCGCCGAGCGGGCTGATCATCGTGGACAAGCCCGCCGACTGGACCTCGCACGACGTCGTCGGCAAGCTCCGCGGCATCGCGGGCACCCGCAGGGTCGGCCACGCCGGGACCCTGGACCCGATGGCCACCGGCGTGCTGGTCGTGGGCGTGGAGAAGGCGACCCGGCTCCTCGGCCACCTGGCGCTGACCGAGAAGGGCTACGACGGCACCATCCGGCTGGGCCAGACGACCAACACCGACGACGCCGAGGGCGAGGTCGTCGCGACGGCGCCGGCCGCCGGCGTGGCCGAGGAGGACGTCCGCCGGGGGATCGCGGCGCTGACCGGCCGGATCATGCAGGTCCCGCCGCAGGTGAGCGCCATCAAGGTGAACGGGCAGCGAGCCTACAAGATGGCCAGGGCGGGGGAGGAGGTCGAGCTGGCGGCGCGCCCGGTGACGGTGTCCGGATTCGAGGTGGCCGCCGTCCGCCGGGAGGGCGACCTGCTCGACGTCGACGTCTCGGTGACCTGCTCCAGCGGCACCTACATCCGGGCCCTGGCCCGCGACCTGGGCGCGGCCCTGGGCACCGGCGGCCACCTGACCCGCCTGCGCCGCACCCGGGTCGGCCCGTACGACCTGTCGATGGCCCGCACGATCGAGGAGCTCGGCCGGGAGTGCGCGATCCTGCCGATGGCCGACGCCGTCGCGGCGGCCTTCCCCCGGCGCGACGTGACCGCGGAGGAGGCGGGCACGGTCGCGCACGGCGGGCGGCTGCCCGCGGCGGGGCTGGGTCCGGGACCGATCGGGGTGTTCGGGCCGGACGGCGCCCTCATCGCCCTGGTCGAGGAGCACGGCAGGGTCGCCAAGTCCCTGGCCGTCTTCGCGGGCTGACCCGGACCGGACCGGTTCCGCCCGGCCCCCGCCGGGACGGCGGGACCCGGACCGGACCGCTCCCGGCCGGCCCCCGCCGGGGCGGCGGGAGTCGGAGCGGGTGGGATCCCCCGCGCCGTAGGGCCTCCCCGATGCGGTGGGAACGCCCGGCGCATGGCACGCTTGAGAAGTCGATCCGTCACCGGATACTCAGGGCGGAGGACCTGTCCCTCGGGCCAGGGCCGGAACCCCCGATCCCCGGCGGTCCACGCAGGGGAGACGTCGAGAAGGAAGAGGCTGCGGTGCGAAGCTGGCACGGACTGGACGATGTTCCCGACGACTGGGGCAGGTCCGTCATCACGATCGGCGTCTTCGACGGGGTGCACGCCGGCCACCAGCAGATGGTGGCCCGCGCCGTGGCGATGGCCGGGCGGCTCGGGCTCCCCTCGGTGGTCGTGACCTTCGACCCGCACCCGGACGAGGTGGTCCGCCCCGGCACGCACCCGCCCCGGCTGACGACGGCCAGGCACCGCACCGAGCTGCTCGGCGCGCTCGGGGTGGACGCCGTCTGCGTGCTCCCCTTCACCCTGGAGTTCTCCCGGATGAGCCCGGACGAGTTCGTGCAGACCGTGCTGGTCGACCGGCTGCACGCGGCCGGAGTCGTGGTGGGGGAGAACTTCCGCTTCGGCCACAAGGCCTCCGGCGACGTCGAGACGCTGCGGACGCTCGGCGAGAAGTACGACTTCGAGGCCGAGGGCGTCCCCCTGGTCAGCGACGGCGAGACCATCTCCTCGACCAGGATCCGCGAGCGGCTCGCCGCGGGGGACGTGGAGGCGGTCACCGCGGCGCTGGGCCGCCCGCACCGGGTGGAGGGCGTGGTGGTCCGGGGATACCAGCGCGGCCGCCAGCTCGGCTTCCCCACCGCCAACGTCGAGTCGCCCGAGTTCACCGCGATCCCGCCGGACGGGGTCTACGCGGGCTGGCTCCAGGGCATCGCGGTGGGGAACCTGCCCGCCGCCTACGACGGCGAGCGCTGGCCCGCGGCGATCTCCGTGGGCACCAACCCGACGTTCGAGGGAGTGGCCCGCACTGTCGAGGCCTACGCGCTCGACCGCGACGACCTGGAGCTGTACGGCGCGCACGTGGCGGTGGAGTTCGGCCGCCGGCTCCGTGACAACCAGAGGTTCGACTCGATCGAGGCG
Organism: Planomonospora parontospora; assembly: GCA_014647935.1. Taxonomy (GTDB): domain Bacteria; phylum Actinomycetota; class Actinomycetes; order Streptosporangiales; family Streptosporangiaceae; genus Planomonospora; species Planomonospora parontospora. The sequence goes on along the minus strand of BMQD01000010.1, from coordinate 179,460 downwards.
CTGATCGAGCAGATGCACGCCGACGTCGACGAGGCCCGCCGCTTCACCTCCTGAGCGGCCCCCGGCCCCGCCCACGGCTCCGTCCGGGGCTCCGTCCGGGGCCCGCGGGCGGAGCCGCCCGCACCGCGGCGGGACGCCCGGTGCCGTGGGGCGTGCGAGCGGGTAACGGCCGATGGTAGCCTGGCATGTCAGCTCTGTAACCGGTGGTGTCGTAGCCCCCGGTCTCTGATCCCGCCACGGCGACTGTAGGCACGCACGGTCGCTCGGGCTCTCGAAATCGCGCGTGCCCGTAGACGTTCAAGGAGAGATGTGTCGCTCGACACCGACGCCAAGAAGCAGATCATCAGTGAGTACGCCAAGAGCGAGACCGACACCGGTTCGCCCGAGGTGCAGATCGCGCTGCTCAGCAAGCGCATCAGCGAGCTCACCGAGCACATGAAGCGCAACAAGCACGACTTCCACAGCCAGCGCGGTCTGCTGCTGCTGGTCGGCCGTCGCCGTCGTCTGCTCAAGTACCTGCAGAGCAAGGACATCCAGCGTTACCGCTCGCTCATCGAGCGGCTCGGCCTGCGCCGATAGCGTGAGGGGGGAGCGGCGCCCGCGCCGCTCCCCCGCCTCATGGTCCCGTTCCCGGCGCGTCGCGTCGCGTGAACGCCGGTTCCATGGGCAGACTTAACAACCAAGCAAACTGAATAGCCGAGAAAGTGCCCCGCGTCCGAGAGCAAGTGCGCCCCACGGCGTCGAAGGGCCGGTCCTCGGTAGTGGCCCCCGGTCATCGCGGCTCGTGCCGCACGCGAACCGGGCGCTTCGATCGAAGACCGGCGCTGCACCTACGGGGCGGCGAAAAGAGGCCCAGGCGCGACACGCGTGCCTGGGGGACGCGGGCGACCGACCACAAGGAGGTCCCCCGTGGAGGGTGTCCACAGCAGCGAAGCCGTCATCGACAACGGCTCTTTCGGCACGCGTACCGTCCGGTTCGAGACCGGCCGCCTCGCGCGCCAGGCGGCGGGTTCCGCCGTCGTCTACCTGGACGACGAGACGATGGTCCTGTCCGCGACCACCGCGTCCAAGAACCCCAAGGAGAACCTCGACTTCTTCCCCCTCACGGTGGACGTCGAGGAGCGCATGTACGCCGCGGGCCGCATCCCCGGCTCGTTCTTCCGGCGTGAGGGCCGCCCGTCCGAGGACGCCATCCTCACCTGCCGCCTGATCGACCGGCCGCTGCGCCCGTCCTTCGTCAAGGGCCTGCGCAACGAGATCCAGGTCGTCGCCACCGTCATGGCGCTGCACCCGGAGCACCTCTACGACGTGGTCGCGATCAACGCCGCCTCCCTGTCCACGCAGCTGGCCGGCCTGCCGTTCTCCGGCCCGATCGGCGGCGTGCGCGTCGCGCTGATCGAGGGCCAGTGGGTGGCCTTCCCGACCAACACGGAGCTGGAGAGCGCCACCTTCGACATGGTGGTCGCCGGCCGGGTCCTGGACGACGGCGACGTCGCGATCATGATGGTCGAGGCCGAGTCCACCCGCGGCACGCTCAAGCTCATCGCCGAGGGCGCCGTCGCGCCCACCGAGGAGACCGTGGCGCAGGGCCTGGAGGCCTCCAAGCCGTTCATCAAGGTCCTGTGCGACGCGCAGGCCAAGATCGCCAAGGTCGCCGCCAAGGAGACCCGCGAGTACCCCCTCTTCCTCGACTACCAGGACGACGTCCTGGAGGCCGTGACCGCCGCGGTGAAGAGCGAGCTCGCCTCCGCGCTGACCATCGCCGGCAAGCAGGAGCGCGAGGCCGAGCTCGACCGGCTCAAGGCCCTGGCCGCCGAGAAGGTCGCCCCGGACTTCGAGGGCCGCGAGAAGGAGGTCGGCGCCGCCTTCCGGTCGCTGACCAAGTCGCTCATGCGCGAGCGGGTCATCTCCGAGGGCGTCCGCATCGACGGCCGCGGCGCGAAGGACATCCGGCAGCTCAACGCCGAGGTCCACGTCGTGCCCCGGGTGCACGGCTCGGCCCTGTTCGAGCGCGGCGAGACTCAGATCCTGGGCATCACCACGCTGAACATGCTCCGCATGGAGCAGATGATCGACACGCTCAACCCCGAGCGCACCAAGCGCTACATGCACAACTACAACTTCCCGCCGTACTCCACCGGTGAGACCGGCCGGGTCGGCTCGCCCAAGCGCCGCGAGATCGGCCACGGCGCGCTCGCCGAGCGGGCGCTCCTGCCGGTGCTGCCGACGCGCGAGGAGTTCCCCTACGCGATCCGCCAGGTGTCCGAGGCCCTCGGCTCCAACGGCTCCACCTCGATGGGCTCGGTCTGCGCCAGCACGATGTCCCTCCTGGACGCGGGCGTCCCGCTGAAGGGCATCGTCGCGGGCATCGCGATGGGCCTGATCAACGAGGGCGACCAGTACGTCACGCTGACCGACATCCTCGGCGCCGAGGACGCCATGGGCGACATGGACTTCAAGGTCGCCGGCACCAAGGACGTCATCACCGCCCTGCAGCTCGACACCAAGCTCGACGGCATCCCCGCCTCGGTCCTGGCCGCCGCACTGAAGCAGGCCAAGGGCGCCCGCCTGGCCATCATCGACGTGATGCAGGAGGCCATCGACTCCCCGGCGGAGATGAACGCGACGGCCCCGCGCATCATCACGATCAAGGTCCCGGTCGACAAGATCGGCGAGGTCATCGGCCCCAAGGGCAAGATGATCAACCAGATCCAGGACGACACCGGCGCCGAGATCACCATCGAGGACGACGGCACCATCTACATCGGCGCGACCGACGGCCCGTCCGCCGAGGCGGCGCGGTCGGCGATCAACGCCATCGCCAACCCGCACATGCCGGAGGTCGGCGAGCGCTACCTGGGCACGGTCGTCAAGATCGCCGCCTTCGGCGCGTTCATCTCCCTCATGCCGGGCAAGGACGGCCTGCTGCACGTCTCCCAGATCCGCAAGCTGCACGGCGGCAAGCGCATCGAGAACGTCGAGGACGTCATGAACGTGGGTGAGAAGATCCAGGTGGAGATCGCCGAGATCGACTCCCGCGGCAAGCTCTCCCTCGTTCCCGTCGAGGTGGTCGAGAAGGAGGCCGAGGCGAAGGGCGAGGCCGGCACCTCCGAGTCGGGCGACACGGACACCGCCCCCGCCGCGCCCGCCGCGGAGCGGCCCGCCGCCGCCGCGCCCGCGGAGGAGAAGCCCCGCCGCACCCGCACCCGCACCCGTACGAGCAGCGGCGGGGGCCGCGGGGAAGAAGACCGCAACTCGTGATCACCACCACTCTGCACCCCGGATCCGGAGGTGCCGGGGTCGTGCGGCGCACCGTCCTCCCCGGTGGGCTCCGGGTGGTGACCGAGACCATGCCGACCGTGCGTTCCGTCGCGGTCGGCATGTGGGTCGGCATCGGATCGAGGGACGAGGACCCCGAGCACATGGGGGCCTCCCACTTCCTGGAACACCTGCTGTTCAAGGGGACGCCCACGCGGGACGCGCTGGAGATCTCCGCGGCGATCGAGGGCATCGGCGGTGAGATCAACGCCTTCACCGCCAAGGAGTACACCTGCTACTACGCGCGGGTCCTCGACGAGGACCTGCGGGTGGCGATCGACGTGCTCGCCGACGTGGTGACCTCCTCGCTGATCACCGCCGACGACGTCGAGGCCGAGCGCGGCGTGATCCTGGAGGAGATCGCCATGCACGACGACGACCCGTCGGACGTGGTGCACGAGCAGTTCTCCGCCGAGATGTACGGTGACACGCCCATCGGTCGGCCGATCCTCGGCACGGTCGAGTCGATCAACGCGATCGGCCGGGACCGGATCGACGAGTACTACCGGGACCGGTACCTCCCCTCGCGCACCGTGGTGTCGGTGGCGGGCAACGTCACCCACGAGCAGGTCGTGGAGCTGGTCGCCGCCGCCTACGAGCGGGCGGGGGCGCTGGGCGGCGACGCCGGGCCGGTCCCGCCGCGCGTGTCCGGTGAGACCGTCCCGGCCCGCTCCGGCGTCCGGGTGGTGCACCGCCCGACGGAGCAGGCCAACCTGGTCCTCGGCACGATCGGCCTGACCCGCACCGACGAGCGGCGCTTCGCGCTGGGCGTGCTCAACGCGGCGCTCGGCGGCGGCATGTCGTCCCGGCTCTTCCAGGAGATCCGCGAGAAGCGCGGCCTGGCCTACTCGGCGTACAGCTACACCTCGCAGTACGCCGACACCGGTCAGTTCGGCGTCTACGTCGGCTGCCTGCCGTCCAAGACGGACGAGGTGCTGAAGATCTGCCGGGAGGAACTGCTGCGCGTGGTCGCCGACGGCTTCTCCGAGGAGGAGATCGCCCGCGGCAAGGGCCAGATGCGCGGCGGTCTCGTGCTCGGCCTGGAGGACACCGGCTCCCGGATGTCCCGGATCGGCAAGGGCGAGCTCGTCTACGACGAGCTGCTCTCCGTCGACGAGGTGCTGGCGAGGATCGAGGCCGTGACCCCGGAGGAGATCTCCGAGGTCGCCGCCGACGTCCTCACCCGCCCGCGGACCCTCGCGGTCATCGGGCCCTACGAGGACAAGGACTTCGGCTGGGCCGTCTCGGCCTAGCCGGATCCACCCGGCGGAATCCGCGCGGACGGCCCCGGCACCCGGTGCCGGGGCCGTCCGCCGTTCGGCGGCGGTATACCCTTGGGGCCGTGATCAGGGTTGGAGTTCTGGGCGCCCGCGGGCGCGTCGGTGTCGAAGTGTGCAGGGCCGTCGAGGCGGCGGACGACCTGGAGCTGGTCGCGGCCGTCGACAAGGGCGATCCGATCGAGGCCCTGGAGGGTGCCGAGGTCGTGGTCGACTTCACCCACCCCGACACGGTCATGGACAACATGCGCTGGTGCATCGAGCACGGCGTCCACCCGGTGGTCGGCACCACCGGGTTCGACGCCGGCCGGCTGGCGCAGGTCCGCGGCTGGCTGGAGGCCAACCCCGGCGTCAACGCGCTGATCGCGCCGAACTTCGGCATCGCCGCCGTGCTGATGATGCACTTCGCGCAGCAGGCCGCCCGCTACTTCGACTCCGTCGAGATCGTCGAGCTGCACCACCCCAACAAGGCGGACGCGCCCTCGGGCACCGCCCGCCGTACGGCCGAGCTGGTCGCCGAGGCGCGGCGCAAGGCGGGGGCGGCCCCGATGCCCGACGCGACCAGCTCCGAGCTGGACGGCGCCCGGGGCGCCGACGTGGACGGCGTCCACGTGCACGCCGTACGGCTGGCGGGCCTGATCGCGCACCAGGAGGTGCTGCTGGGCGGGGACGGGGAGATCCTCACCATCCGCCACGACACCATGAACCGGGCGTCGTTCACCCCCGGAGTGCTGCTCGGCGTCCGCCGGGTCCGGGAGATCCCGGGCCTGACCGTGGGACTGGAGCACCTGCTCGACCTGTGAGCGGGGTCCGGGAGGACCCGCGGACGGTGTGCGGGCATGCGCGATCGGAACTCCCATGACCGGTCGCACGTCTGACAGGCATGAGGCGAATCGACCTCTCCTGTCCGGTGTGCGGCAACACGCACTTCCAGCAGGAGCAGACCACGTACGAGGGGCGCTTCGAAGGGCGGGCGGTCTTCCTGACCTCCCGCCCGATAACCCTGATGATCTGCACTGAGTGCCGGTATATCCTCCACTTCTATGGGGAGCGCTCCGGGTTCGACTTCGGCTGAGGTCCGCTGGGCGACGGCGGACGAGCTGCCCGGACTGGCGGCCGTGGAGATCGCGGCCGACGGAGTGTTCGCCCAGGTCGGCATCACCTTCCCGGCCGGGACGACGATGGTCGAGGAGACCGACGACCCGTCCCGGGTGCTGGTGGCCGGTGACCCGCCGGTCGGGTTCGCCATGTTCGGCTGGATCGACGGGAACGTCCACCTCGACCAGTTGGCGGTCCATCCCGACCACGGACGGCGGGGAGCCGGCGGCCGCCTGGTGGAGGCCGTCTGCGTCCACGCGGCGTCGGTCGGTTCGGCGGCCGTCACCCTCACCACGTTCCGGGACGTCCCGTGGAACGGGCCGTGGTACCGCCGCCGCGGCTTCGCCGTGCTGGACCCGGCCGAGTGGGGACCCGAGATGGCCGCCCTGGTGGCGCACGAGCGGGAGCTGGGCATCGAGCTCGCGCCCCGCGTCGTGATGCGCCGCGTCCTCTCCTCCTGGAGTCCCTCCTAGAGTGCCAGGCCGAGGGTGAACAGCACGCCGAAGACCAGCTGGAAGCGGCCGGTCTGCTGGAGGGTCGCGATCAGCGCCGGGCCGGCGGCGCCCGCGCGGACCGCCCTGACCGGGCCGATCGCCAGCGGGGCGGCGAGCACGCCCAGCGCCGCGAACGGGTGCCAGGGGGCCAGTGCCAGTGAGATGACGAGCGGCAGGAGCAGGCAGAGGGCGTAGAGCGTCCGCGTCCGGGCGTCGCCCAGGACGACCGCCATCGTGCGCTTGCCCGCGGGGCCGTCGGTGACGATGTCGCGCAGGTTGTTGACCACCAGCATGGCGCAGGACAGCAGCCCGACGGGGACCGCGGCGGCCAGGGCGGGCCAGGGCAGCCGCTCCAGCTGGACGAACGTGGTGCCGGCCACGGCCACCAGGCCGAAGAAGACGAAGACCGAGATCTCGCCGAGCGCGCGGTAGCCGTACGGGCGGGAGCCGCCGGTGTAGAACCAGGCGGCCGCGATCGACGCCGCGCCGACCAGCAGCAGCCACCACGCGCCGGTGGCCACGACCAGCACCAGCCCGGCCGCGGCGGCGGCCAGGAAGCAGCCCAGGGCGGCCGCCAGGACCTGGCGCGGGGACGCGGCGCGCGAACCGACCAGGCGCATCGGGCCGACCCGCTCGTCGTCGGTGCCGCGCACGCCGTCGCTGTAGTCGTTGGCGTAGTTCACGCCGACCTGGAGGGCGAGGGCGACGAACAGGGCCAGCAGGGCGCGCCACCACACCGCTCCGCCGTACGCGAGGGCGACGCCGGTGCCGACGGCGACGGGGACGACGGCGGCGGGGAGGGTGCGCGGACGGGCTCCGGCGATCCACTGGCTCGGGGTGGCCATGGCGGCGGGTTTCCTCTCGGACGTGTCGGGGCGCTCCATGGGCCCGTCGTGACGACGGAAGCAGGGCGGGACGCCTCCGGGCGGTGCTCCGCGGGCCTTCCGCCGTGGCGGGGCCGCGCGGCTTCCTGGCTGATGCGGGTGGTCGTGCGGGCCACCGGCTGACGCGCCGGTGATCGGGCGGACCGTCAGCTGATGTCGGTGGCCATGCGGACCATCCGCACCGGGCGGCCCATGTCCAGGACCCGCTCGGCGCCGTCCTCGCCCCAGCCGGCCGACTCCAGGAACCCGAGCAGGGCGTGGTTGTCGGCGAACACCCAGGTCACGACGGTGCGGTAGCCGTCCTCGCGCAGGTGGTCGACCGTGGCGTTGAGCAGGCGGCTGCCGTGGCCGCGCCGGACGTGGTCGGGGTCCACCAGGAAGGAGAGCATCTCGGCCGTGACGGTGGGGTCGAGGTCGGGGTCCTCGGCCGGGGCGTGGGAGGCCAGCCCCACCACGCGTTCCGCGCCCTGCATCGCGGCCATGGCCTCGATCCCGCCGGGGCCGAGCGCGGGGAACGCGTCGGTGTCCAGGACGACCTGCTCCACCGCGACCAGCACGCGGTGCAGGGAGGTCGGCGGGGTGACGATCGCCTCGTCCCACTGCCGGCGCCACATCTTCTCGGCGGCCGGGCCGGTCATCTGCTCCAGCGGCCCCTCGGGCAGGAACTCCCTGTAGCCGTATCGCCAGGCGCGGATCTGGGTCTTCGTCACCGCGTCGACATCATCGTGCCGAGCCGCCCGCACGCCTACGTCTGCCATCTCGGCCCGCTCCTTATCTGCCGTACGCCACCAGGACGCGCTGCCTCGCAGGTCTCGTGCCACGCGAGCGGGCATCAGGCGGGTGGACCCGGGAGACAGGCAGTTACACCGTATCGGGGAATCTGGCTCACAGATGACGCGAACCTGTCCCCGTCTGTCGGCGTGCCCGATATGCCCTGGTCTTGGTGCGGTTTCCGCACACCTTCATCGAGCACCATGATCGGGAACGGTTCTTGGAGGAGTCGACGAACGCCCACTGGCAGGTGCTCTCGGTGCACACCTTGAGCCGCGGCCAGAGCCCTTCGACGCGGACCTCCACCACCGCCGCCGCGATCCTGGCGAGCCCGGCCAGGACTCCGGTCCCGGTCGGTTCCAGGACGGGCCCGGCGGGGGTCAGGACGACGGCGACCGGTAGCCGGCCGAACGAGCGGGGGAGCGGGGAGCCGCGGTCCGGGGGGCGGTCGGGGCCCGGGGCGTGGTTGGCGCGCAACGCGGCGCGCAGGGTCTCGCGGAGGTCGACGGCGGCGGCCAGCTCCTCGTCGCCCGCGGGATCGCCGGTCCCGGCCAGGCCGCGTCTGGCGAGCCAGGCGACGAGCGCCGCCGGTGAGGAGAGCGCGTCGGTGTCGCTCTCGACGTCGTAGCTGTTGACGAACTCGCACACCAGGACGGCGGGCTCGGGCGCGGGCTCAGGCATGGACGGATCACCCCTTCGTCACCACTGTATGGCATTAGGTGGTTCTCCTTGCCTCCGACGCCTCCGGAAGTCCGCCGACGGCGTGTCCGGCGGGCTCATGAGCCGTGCGGCCCTGCCTCGGGTCCGAGAGGAGACCCGAGACCGGATCATGAGGCCACCCGCTCCACCGCCAGGGCCAGCCGCCGAACCCCCTCGGCCAGCTCGGAGGGGTGGGTCGCCGCCGTGTGGGTGAGGCGGAGCCGGGGCCCCGGCGGCTCGGCGGGGTAGTGGACGCGTCCCGGGCCGACCAGGACCCCCTCCCTCCGGGCCGCCTCCACCACGGCGTCCTCGTCGAGGTCCTGCGGGAGCCGTACCCACAGGTGCAGGCCGCCCCGGGGCACGAGGTGGGGCTCGGCGGCGGGCAGCCGGGCGGCGAGGGCCGCGAGGAGCGCGTCCCTGCGGGCGGCCAGCTCGCCGGTGAGGGCGGCCAGGTGGCGCGGCCAGGCGGGGGAGCCGACGAACTCCAGCACCGTCTCCTGCAGCGGCCTGGCCACGAAGAAGGAGTCCACCACCTGACTCGCCCGGAGCCGGTGGGCGGCCGGGCCCCGGGCGATGACCCCCGCCACGCGCACGCTCGGGGACAGGACCTTCGTCAGGGAGTTGACGTGGACCACGGTGCCGTGGGTGTCGAGCGCCACCAGCGGCGGAGGGACGGGCGCGGTCGTGAAGTAGCGGGCGTAGTCGTCCTCCACCACGAACGCGCCCGCGGCCCGGGCCACCGCCAGGACCTGCTCGCGGCGCTCCAGGCCGAGCGTCGCGCCGGTCGGGTTGTGCAGGGTCGGCTGGCAGCAGAGGACCCGCGCGCCGGTGACGGCGAACGCCTCGGCCAGGAGCTCGGGCCGCACCCCGTCGCGGTCCGTCGGCACGGCGGTCGCCCGCAGTCCGGCGGCCCGCGCGGCGGCGAGCGCGCCGGGGTAGGCGGGGGTCTCGACGAGCACCGGGGAGCCGGGGGCGGCCAGGGACCGGAAGGCGTGGGTGAGGGCCGACTGCCCGCCACCGACCACGAGGACGTCGGCGGGGGTGACGTCCCCTCCGGCCTCCTGGGCGAACCACCGGCGCAGCTCCGCCAGCCCGGTGACCGGCGGGACCGCCCAGGCGTCGGGACGGCGCAGGGCGCGGGCGGCGGCGGTGCCGAGCGCCCTGGACGGGCAGAGCGCGGGATTGAGGTAGCCGCCGGTCATCGGGACGGTCCCCTCGGGCGGCGGCGTGAGCAGCCCGACCACCCGGGTGTCGTCCACCACCCGGTCGCCCAGGGCGACCGTCTGCCAGGAGAGGTCGGCGGGCTCGCTCCTCGTGCGGGCGGACCGAGGTGCGACGTAGGTGCCGCTGCCGGGCCGGGTCACCACCCGTCCCTCGGCCGCCAGCCGGCCGAGGGCCCGCGAGACGGTCACCGGGCTGACGCCGTGGCGGCGCGTCAGCTCCCGGCTCGACGGCAGTCTGTCCCCCGGCCGGAGCCGCTCCGTCTCCTCACGGAGGATGGCGGCCAATCGGAGGATACTGCTATCGTCATTCATGAGAAACAAGAGTAGCGCTATCGCCTCCACATGGATAGCGGATGCGGTCGGCCCCTTCGTTCAGAGCGGGTCCGCCGGTCCCGAGGTCTCGGGAGTCCCAGGCCTCCCCGTGCCGCCTTCCTCCCTCCCGAAGTCCTCCGTCCCGGGCTCCCCCAGCCGGACCCCCTCCGCTCCGAGTGCTCCCGCAGGAGCCTGGCAGGGGACGCTGCTGGCCGGGCTCGGGGTGCTCGCGTTCTCCGGCTCGTTCCCCGCGACGGTGTTCGCGATGGAGGGCTTCGATCCCTACCTGGTGGCGATCGGCCGGGCCGTGGTCGGGGCGGTGGCGGCGCTGGCGTTCCTCCTGGCGGCCCGGGTGCCGCTGCTGCCTCCCCGCTCCCAGCTGAGGTCCTACTTCGTCATCGTGGCCGGCGTGGTCTTCGGCTTCCCGCTGCTCAGCGGGCTCGCGCTCGACGCCGGGACGAGCGCGGGGCACGCCGCCGTGGTCATCGGGCTGCTGCCCGCCACTACGGCCGCCTGCGCCGTACTGCGGGCCGGAGAGCGGCCCCGGCCGCTGTTCTGGCTCGCCTGCGGCCTGGGGGCGGTCTCGATCACGGTCTTCAGCCTCAGCCGGGGCGGCGGCCGTGTCAGCGGGGCCGACCTGCTCCTGGTCGGGGCGCTGCTGGCGGCCGCCGCGGGCTACACCGAGGGCGCGCGGCTGACCCGCGAGACCCCCGGCTGGCAGGTGATCTCCCGCGCCCTGGTGGTGGCCGCGCCGCTCACCGTCCCCGCGACCGCCGTCCTGGCGCTGACCACCGAGGTCCGGCCGGGGGCCCTCCCGCTGGCCGGGTTCGCCTACGCCGGGCTGGTCTCGATGTTCCTCGGCTTCATCCCGTGGTATGCGGGCCTGGCGCGGGGAGGCATCGCCCGCGCCGGGCAGACCCAGCTCGCCCAGCCGCTGCTGACGCTGGTGTGGGCCGGGCTCCTGCTCGGCGAGGAGGTGGGGGCGGCGACGGTGGGGGCGGCGCTGGCCGTACTGGCGTGCGTCGCGCTGACGCAGCGGGCCCGCTCCTGAGGCGGCGCGGCGAGGAGGGTCATCCGGGTGCGCGGGTGCCCCGGACGAAGCGGGCGCCCCACTCCTGGACGTGCGCGGCGAACTCCGGTGGCCCCAGGACCTCGAACTCGGCGCCCGCATTGCCCAGCGCCTGGGTCGGCCAGTCGAGGGAGGCCGAGGTCATGGTGAGCCGGCAGCTGTCCTGATCGAGGGGGTCGACCGTGCCCCAGCGGCCGACCGCCTGCCGCACCCGCGAGGCGGGCGCGTGCACGAGGACCTCGACCGTGTACGGGACCGGGGCTCCGCTCGCCGCCTGGACGAAGGCCACGGCGTCCCCGGCCGGGAGCGTCCTCGGCCGGAAGCGCGTGCCGGTCGCCGTCGGCTCGGTCAGCCGGTCGAGACGGAAGCTACGCCAGTCGTGCCGGCCCAGGTCGTAGGCCACCAGGTACCAGCGTCCGCCGAGTGCGACGACGCGGTGCGGCTCGACCTCGCGCTCAGTCGGTGCCGAGCCTCTGGCCGTGTAGCCGAACCGCAGCCGCTCCTCGTCCCGGCAGGCCTGGGCGACCGCGGTGAGCACCCCCGCCGCGACGACCGGCCCGGACGCGGCAGCGGAGAGGGTCATCGCCCGCAGGGCGTCCACCCTCGCCCGCAGCCGGGGCGGCAGGACCCGTACCACTTTGGTGAGGGCGCGCAGCGACGCCTCCTCCATCCCCGCGATCCCGCTCTGCGCCGCGTCGCCGACGCCCACCGCGAGGGCCACCGCCTCCTCGTCGTCCAGCAGCAGCGGCGGCAGGACTGCGCCGGCCGCGAGCTGGTAACCGCCGTCGGTGCCCCGGGCCGCACCGATCGGGTAACCGAGCTCGCGCAGCCGCTCGATGTCGCGGCGCAGTGTCCGCTCGGAGACCCCGAGCCGGTCGGCCAGCTCCAGGCCGGACCAGTGCCGGTGGGTCTGCAGCAGCGAGAGCAGTCTGAGGGTCCGTGCGCTGGTGTTCGCCATACCGGCATCCTGCCTCGACTTCCGGTCGGAAACTGGCCGGAAGCCTTCCTAGAGTCGGTCTCGACGCCGTACCCGAGGTAAGGACAGAAAAATGATCAGCCGTGAGATCCAGCTGACCGCCCAGATCGCCGGCACCCCGACGCTCGGGCATTTCACCGTGGCCGAGACCGAGGTGGACGGCGAGGTCCTGGTGCGCACCGACCAGATCGGGCTCGCCGCGACCTACCTGGAGCTGATGCGGGCCGACTGCACCATCCCGGTCCCGGCCTGGCAGCCGGGGCAGCGGGTGGGAGCGGCCGCCATCGGTACCGTGGTCCGATCCGACAGCCCCGGACTCCAGGCCGGTGACCTGGTCCAGTCGATGACCGGCTGGAGCGAGTACTCGGCCGGTCCGGCCGGCTCGTACCTCAAGCTCGACCGGGGACTCTTCGCCGACCCGGGCTACCACCTCGGCCAGGGGCCGACCGCCTACCACGGGATGGCCGAGGTGGCGGCCGTCGGCGAAGGCGACGTGGTCTTCGTCTCCGGCGCGGCGGGCGGGGTCGGCTCGCTGGCCGGGCAGATCGCCAGGTGCCTCGGCGCGGCGCGGGTGATCGGCAGCGCCGGCAGCCCCGAGAAGGTCGACTACCTGGTGAACGAGCTCGGCTACGACGCCGCCTTCGACTACCACGACGGCTCCACGGCCGACCGGCTGCGGGAGCTCGCGCCCGAGGGCATCTCGGTCTTCTTCGACGTCGTGGGCGGCGAGCAGTACCAGGGCGCACTGCAGGCGGCCCGGCCCGGAGCACGCTTCGCCCTCTGCGGCTCACTGTCCAGCCAGCTCGGTGACGCGGCGGAGCGCTTTCCGCAGCCCGATCGCGCGGCGGCCGAGGCCAGGGGTGTCGAACTGCTGCCGTTCTCCTGCCACCACACGCCCGATCAGCTCGCGGCCTGGCGCGAGCACTTCAGCGGCTGGCTGGACGAGGGCCGCTTCGTCTACCCGCAGACGGTGGTCGAAGGCGGGATCGAGGACGTGCCGCAGGCGTTCCTCTCCCTGCTCCAGGGTTCCTACCGGGGCAACGTCTCGGTGCGCCTGCCGTGACCGCACTCTCCCTCCGGGCCCTGCACCGGGCGCTGCCGGACCGCCGGTTCCTGCCGGAGCGCACCGATCGCACCCCGTTGGAGTGATCGGGCGGCTGGTCGTACCGGAGCCGGTGCCGGGACCGTCCGGCCTGCGCGTGGACGAGGCCTCCGGCGGACGCGCCGAGCCTGGAGAGCGGTCAACCGGCGTCCCCGGCGGTGGCCCGGTCATGCCGTACGGCCTGCAGCCGGGCCGACAGTTCGCGGACGAACTCCCCGGGGCCGTCGGCGTGCAGGCGGACGAGCGAGGCCGTGCCGGTACGGCCCAGCGGCAGGATGACGGGGACGGGCTCGGACAGCTCGACGGTGACCGACGTCCGCGCCGAGACGACCACCTCCAGCCGGTCCCCGCCCAGCCGGACGGTGCCGCCGTCGTGGACGCGCCGGTCCAGCCGGACCCCGGTGATCAGGTGGAGCGGGATCCGCAGGTCGAAGGCGGCGCCGTACCGGACGCGCAGTTCCCCGGTCGAGACCACGTGCGGTCGGGTGACCCCGGCCGCGACGGAGCCCAGGACCTGCGCGACCAGGCAGACGTGCAGTACCAGCACGGCCAGGTGCACGACGGGCCAGGGGATGAGGAACGCCATGGCCGCGCCTTCGAGGACGAGGACGAAGAGCATCGCCAGCATCACCGGGACCTCGCCGCGCAGGTAGCCGAACACGCGGTCGCCCTCGCGCACGCCGTGCCTCCCGCCGGTCGGCCAGAGCAGCAGGCTCGTGATCGTCCGCCTCTGGTGGCGGACCAGCCCGCCCGCGGCGGTCAGGACGGCCTGCCGCGTCCATCGGTGTGTCATGTGGCGCTCCTGTCCGCCAGCAGGGCCATGACCTGGCGGACCACCTCGGCCTGGGCAGGCGGCAGGTCGGCGAGGAACGCCCGCGCGAACGCCTCCTGCTCCCCGGCCGGAGCCTCTCCGTCCGCGCCGCCGTCGGCGTCCGCGGGCCGCAGGGCCGGATCCAGCAGGCCGGAGCGGAGCATCTCCGGAGGTACGGCGTCGGCCAGCCGCTCGGCCAGTCCGGGGACCCGCGGATCACCGGGGTCGGCGTCGGCCAGCGCGTCCAGCTCCCGGTACAGATCCTCCACCTTGCCCATGCGGCCGGCGTCGGGGGCCGTCTCCAGCAGCAGGCGGTGCGTGTCCGGTCCGGCGGCGGTGTCCAGCAGGGCGAGCAGTTCGCGTTCCCTGGCCAGCATGCCCGTCTCCGCCTGCGGCAGGCGGCTCAGCAGGCCGGCCATCCCGGGGGAGACCGGGTCGTCGGGATGGAGGCTGTCCCGGGTGAGCAGTTCGGCCAGGCGGGCGCGTCTGAGCCGGATCCCCTGCTCCTGGCGGGCCAGGTCGGCGTCCAGCTCCGTGAGGATCTCCCGCAGGTCGCGGCCCCGGTCGTCGGCCAGCGCGTCGCCGACCTCGGCCAGGCTGAGGCCCAGCTCGGTCAGGCGCCTGATCCTGGCCAGCGTGACCGCGGCGCGCAGGCCGTACACGCGGTAGCCGTTGGCCCGCCGTTCCGGCTCGGGCAGCAGGCCCAGCCGGTGGTAGTGGCGCACGGTCCTGGTCGAAACGCCCGCCAGGGCGGCCAGCTCTCCGATTCGCATGCGCCCATTAGAGACGTTGACGCTGCGGCAAGGTCAACGTCTACGGACGATCAAGATCAGGCACCCGATGCCCTCGTGGGCGACGGTGAGTCACCGCCGCACGGGGCGGGGGCATCGTCACACCGGGGTGAAGCCGAGTGCCGCGGCCGCCTCGGACTGGGCGGTGCCACGGCTGGCGAAACCGAGCTTGTCTCCCGGACTCTCCAGCAGCGGGACGGCGGCCAGTTCGGCGGTCGCGAGATGGAGCGCGTCGAGGGCCCTCAGCCCGTGGGCGTACACGATCTGGGTGGCTCTGCGCTCCACGGTGTCGCGGGGTGCGGCGACCAGGGTGACCGGACCGTCCTCTCCGAGGTCCGACGCGAGGGTGGCGAGCGTCATGTCCAGCTCCAGTAGCCGATGGCAGCGAGAGGCGCGGACGAGCACTCCGGTCACCTCCACGACGGTCAAGGTGCCGGTGACGAGAAGATGATCGGAGCTCTGAAGCAGGGCTCGTGCCTTGTCGTGCCCGGGTTCGTCGAAGAGGTACGCGCAGGCCAGGATGGAAGAGTCGATATAGGTGAGCATTCGGCTCAGCGGCCTTCGGCCCAGAGGGTGTCGAGGATGGAGCCGAGACCTTTGGAACTGGAGAGCGCACGCTCACGTTCGGCCTCGGTGACCGGAGCGGAGGGAAGGGGATCGGCGAGGACGCCGAGTCGTCGGGCACGCGCGCGAAGCTCCGCCCGGGCGTCCAGCACTTCGTCGGACACGCCGCGGGCGAGGATCTCCCCGGCGGTGGCGTTGATGGAGCGGCCGGTCCGCTGGGCCCGTCGGGTGATGCGCTGGTGGAGATCGTCGTCGATGCGAAGGAGCAACTGCTTCATGGAGAGACGATATCAATAAAAAGAAATAAATGATATCACTTTCCTGGTGGTGATCCGTGTCCGCTCTCCCCGGGAGACCCTGCGGTCGGCGGGATGGACGAGAGCTCCGGGACGCCTCATCAACCGGTGGCCCGGCCGTACCGTCACGCCCCGGTATGCGGTGTCCGTGTGGGTGACGGCGTGACCGCGGCATGGGCGTGGGCGGGGACGAGGACCGGCCGCAGGAGGCGGCCGGTCCGGGACCGGGTCCGGGCGGGCGTTCTCACCCGGTCCGGTTCCTCCGTCTCACCCCGGCAGGAACTCCCTCAGCGCGGGGGCCAGCACCTCCCAGTCCACGTCGTGGCTCTGGCCCTCCAGGACGTGGGAGCGCGCGTCGGGCAGGGCGGCGGTGAGCGCCCGCGCCATCTCGCCGGTCCAGGACCCGGTCCCGGTGCCGTGCAGGACGAGCACCGGGGCCTTGACGGAGGAGACCAGGCCGGGCGGGAGCGTGCCGTCGCCCATGACGGCGGCGTCGTAGGCGAGCGTGTGGGCCAGCGCCTCCAGCTCCGGCCACATCGGCGCCCGGCGCATCGCCTCGACCATCTCCCCGGGCAGGCCCACGGTCGCCATGAACAGCGCCATGGCGTCGCCGCGACGGCCCGCGCCGAGCAGCTCGGCGAGCCGGGAGGCGTACTCCCACTGCCTGCGCGGGGCGTCCGGGTCGAGCATGAACGGCGGCTCCCAGAGCGCCAGCCGGGTGACGGGCAGACCGGCCGCCGCCGCGCGCAGGGCGAGGACCGCGCCGGAGGAGTTGCCGAAGAGCGCAGCCGACCCGCCGGCCGCGCCGATCAGCGCGTCGAGGTCCTCGATCTCCCGCTCGACCGCGTACGGCGCGGTGTCACCGCTCCCGCCCCGCCCCCGGCGGTCGTGGTTCAGCACCGTGAACTCCGCCGCCAGCAGTTCGGCCAGGGGCGCGTGGACCGTCCGGGTGCAGGAGGCGCCGCTCACCAGGACGACCGGGGGCCCGTCTCCCAGCCGGTCGAACGCGATCTCGGTGCCGTCGGCGGAACGTACCTTCTCCATGAGAACCTTCTTCCCTCGTATGCGGGTGTGTCCGACCTGCCGACGAACGGATCGGGGCCGGACGGACAGGTCCGCGGGAGGAATCCTCGGAGATCTCAGGGAGCCCGCGGTCCCGCCACCTCGGCGAGCCGCCGGGCGAGGTAGCGGCGCTCGGCGTCGGTGGGCGCCAGGCCGATCGCCGCGCGGTAGGCGGCCGCCGCCTCGTCCGCGCGGCCCAGGCGGCGCAGCAGGTCGGCGCGGGTGGCGGGCAGCAGGTGGTAGCCGCCCAGCTCTCCGGCCGCCTCCAGTCGCTCCACCAGCGCCAGCCCGGCGGCCGGGCCCTCGGCCATGCCCACGGCGACCGCCCGGTTCAGGCCCACCACCGCGGAGGGGACCAGCCGGGACAGCACGCCGTACAGCGCGGCGATCTGGGCCCAGTCGGTCTCGGCGGCGGTGGTCGCGGTGGCGTGGCACGCGGCGATGGCGGCCTGGACCTGGTAGGGCCCGGGCCGCCGCCGCAGCAGCGCGTCCTCCAGCACCCGCACGCCCTCGGCGATCGCGGCCGCGTCCCACCGCGTGCGGTCCTGCTCTTCCAGGGGCACCGGCTCGCCCGCCGCGTCGAGGCGTGCGGTACGGCGGGCGTCGTGCAGCAGCATCAGCGCGAGCAGGCCGCCGGCCTCGGGCTCGTCCGGCATCAGCCGGGCGAGGAGCCGGGCCAGCCGCACGGCCTCGGCGGTCAGGTCCCGGCGGAGCAGATCGGTGCCGGAGCCGGCCGCGTAGCCCTCGTTGAACAGCAGGTACAGCACACCGAGGACGGAGGCGGTGCGCTCCGGGAGCAGGTGGGCGGGCGGCATCCGGTACGGGACGCCCGCGTTGCGGATCTTGTTCTTGGCTCGGGTCAGCCGCTTGGACATGGTCTCCTCGGAGACCAGGAACGCCCGGGCGATCTCGGCGGTGGTCAGGCCCGCCAGGGTGCGCAGGGTGAGCGCGACCCTGGCCTCGAACGCCAGCGCCGGATGGCAGCAGGTGAACATCAACCGCAGCCGGTCGTCCGGCACGCCGGCGTCCGCCTCCCGGCCCTCCTCGTCCTCGCCGTCGCCGTGCCCGTCGGCCGTGCCGGCTCCGGAGCCCCGCCCGGACGCGGCCTCCAGCAGGGCCGCCTCGCGCAGCTTGGCCGCGCCCGCGGCCTGCCGGCGGAGCAGGTCGACGGCCCGGTTGCGGGCGGTGACGGTCAGCCAGGCCCCGGGGTTGCGCGGCACGCCGTCGTGCGGCCAGCGCTGGAGCGCCCGCGCGAAGGCGTCCTGCGCGCACTCCTCGGCCAGGTCCCAGTCGCCGGTCAGCCCGATGAGGGTCGCGACGATCCGCCCCCACTCCTCCCGGAAGACCCCGGCGACGGCCGCCTCGATCTCGCCGGAACCTCCTCCGGCCGTCACGGGGGACCGCCGGGTCGCGGGGGTCGGCCGGCCGGACAGGGGAGCGCGCTCACGCCGGAAGGAGCGGACGGACCTCGATCGTGCCGTGCCGGGCCACGGGGTGCCGGGCGGCCGCCTCCAGGGCCTCGTCGAGGTCGGCGCACTCGATCAGGGAGAAACCCGCGACGACCTCCTTGGTCTCGGCGAACGGCCCGTCGGTCAGCAGCACCTCGCCGCCGCGCACCCGGACCGTCGTGGCGTCGTCGGGCGGCCGCAGCCCTCCGGTCTCCACCAGCGCGCCGCGCCGCCGCATCTCGTCGGCCCAGGCACGGCAGTCCGGCAGGAAGGACCCGTCGGCCTGCATCGCCTCGTACGCCGGAAGATCACCGCAGACCAGCAGCATGTAACGCATGCCCCTCCTCCAGGACGACCGGACGCCGACCCTACTCGGAACCGAGGACAGAAGAAACGGCGCGGACCGCTCGTCCCCCTTCCCGCCATCGTCGGCATGCCTCTCCCGCTACAGGCCGCTGTTCCCCTCCGGCCACTCGCCGGGCGGGTTCACGTAGGTGCCGCGTTGAGGGACGGTGTAGACCCAGCCCTGCTCCCGCAGGAGTCCGACGGCACGCCGTACCGTTTCCCTGGCCACGCCGTGCCGCTGGACCAGCGCCGTCTCACTCGGGATGGGACGGCGTGGCTTGAGATCACCGCGTGTGATGCGAGTGGTCAGATCGTCGGCGATCTCCCGATACAGAGGAGTCGAGCGGTTCGCACGCCGAGGACCGCCCGGCGGGCCGACGAACGTCCCCTCTCCCGGGATCGCGTGGACGAGACCTTCGTCGCGGAGCACTCGGACGGCTCTCCGGGCTGTGGTGCGGGCGATGCCGAACTCCTTCCGGAGTTTCGACTCGCTGGGTACGGCGGAGCCGGGGCGGATCGCACCGTCGGAGATGCGCCGCCGGATGATCTCGGCCACCTGCAGATAGAGATGGGTGTCGCCTTCGTGGTCCAGCATGAGGTCACTGTAGTGACGGGATCGGATAGAAGCATCCGTCTACCTGACCTATGAATACGTCACTGGACTAGCAGATACTAGTTTGTGGTGATTGATCATTCTTTTGGCCAATCCTCGCGAGGTGAGACATATGTTCCTCGATAGGGCACGGTGAAGACCCATCCCTGATCGCGGAGGAACGCCATGGCCTGGCGCACGGTGGCCTTGGCGACGCCGTACTGCTTGATCAGCTCTTTCTCTCCGGGAATCCGCCGGTTCGGAACCAGCTCGCCACGCACGATGCGCTCCCGGACCTCCGCCGCGATCCGCTGGTAGACCGGAACGCGGTCGTCCGGGCGGGGCGTGCCCGGCTCGCCGACGAAGGTGCCCTCTCCCTGGACCGTATAGACGAGCCCCTGCTCGCGGAGCTCCCTCGCCACTCGGCGCGCCGTCGTGCGGGCGATGTCGTATTCGACCTCGAGTTCGGCCTCGCTCGGCACCGGCTCGCCGGGGCCGAGATCACCGGCCAGGATGCGTCCGCGAATCTCCTCGGCGATCTGTTTGTAGACCGGAACCGGCCCTTCACGGTCAAGCATGTCCGAATGATAGACCAAAAGGCACATGGAGGAATAAATGGTACATGCAGTAAACCATTGGATAGGTGCACTAGACCAGTAGGGGTGGAGTGGCCTATTGTCGGTGTGTGGAGGGCGGGGGAACGGCAGGGGTCATGGTGCTGGGAGAGGAGCTTCACGGTCGTCATGTGGGGGCGTTGCGGGAGAGGCATCAGCGGATCGACTGGCGGCCGGAGGTGCCGCGGGCCGATCGGATCCGAGTGAAGGAGCACACGTGTTGCTGCAAGGCGACGTTCTACGAGCTCTGCCAGGCGGGCGGGCTGATGTTCGTCCGGCGTACGCACCGCTTGGGAGGCGCGGTGGTGGTGCACGAGTCGCCGTGGGTGCGGGTGAAGGAGGCGGAGGAACTGTGGTTCCTGCTGTTGATGGGAAGCGCCCGCTGACGGGCTCGGCCGGGCCGTCCGTACCGAGGTCCGGCCGGTCGGCCGGGGCGACCGCGTTGACGGGCCGGGCCGAGGACCCCGGTCTGAAGACCACCGGGGCTTCCGTGCTGGAGGCGGCCGGTGAGAGGTCCGCGTCGATGGGCCGGTAGGCGCGTCCGGCGGCGCCGAGGGCACCGCCGGCATCGGAGAGCTCCCGGTCCTTCCGTGTGCCAGGGGTCACCGGAAGGGCCGGGCGGTGGCCCCGCGACCTTGAGGGGGGCGCGGGGCCACCGATCGAGAACCCCCGGCAGCAGTCCCTCACATCCCACCTGCTGCCGGGCTCAGGCCTGTCACGTCCCCTTTCGCTCGGTGCAGAGGAGGGCGCCCTTTCCTCGCGCAGAGGAAAGGGAAACCTGCGGCAGGTCCTCGGACGCCCGTCGGTGGAGCACCGGCCCGGCGGGTCCGGTGGCCCGGCCCCGGAGGGGGAGCCGGGCCACCACCATCGATTCCCGGCCGCCGTCGTGTTCCGGGTGCGGCGGCGGCCGGGGAGCACCCCGGCCGGGGCCGACCGCTGCGATCCGGCCGGTGGCGTGTCGACGGGGCGGTCAGTGGGACGGCCGGTGGGACGGCCGGTGGGCGGCGGGGTTACCCGGCGATGCGGCGCCAGGCCGTGTCGGTGACGATCACGTGGTCGAGGAAGCGCAGGCCGACGGTCTCGGCGGCCTCGCGGAGGCGGGCGGTGACGTCGAGGTCGGCGGGGCTGGGGTCGAGGGAGCCGCCGGGATGGTTGTGGGCGAGGCCGAAGGAGGAGCCGCCGGAGGTGAGGACGAGCGTGATGATCTCGCGGACGGGCGCCGGGGCGTGGTCGGCGCCGCCCTCGCTGACGATCGCCCTGCGGGTGACCGCGCCGGCGGAGTCGCAGACCACGGCGACCACCCGCTCGTGGCCGAGGTGCCGCAGGAGCGGGGAGGCGACGGCCGCCAGGTCGGCCGAGCCGGTGACGCGGCGGCGCTCCGGCTCCGACTGCGCCTGCCGTACGAGGTGGAAGGCGGCGATGATCCGGGCGGCCTTGGCCGGGCCGATGCCGCGGATGGTCATCAGCCGGTGCGCGTCGGAGCGGCCGAGGCCGCGCAGGTCGCCGCAGTGGGCGATCAGCTCGGAGGCCAGCTCGACCGCGTTGGTGCCCCGGCCGCCCGAGCCGAGCAGCAGGGCGAGGAGCTCCCGGTCGGCCAGGGCGGTGGCGCCGAGCGAGAGGAGCCGCTCGCGCGGCTGGTCGGTCGGGGGCATGTCCTTGACGCGCAATCGGCACCTCCGGCTCGGGAACCCGGGTCGGTTGTACCAGGCGGCACCGACATTCGTCCTGATCGCGGAGCCTGCGGCCGTGCCCCCCGGAGGCTCCGCGATCAGGCGCCCGCCGCGATCGCCGCGGTCAGGGACCGGTCAGGGGCCCTCCGCCGAGCAGGGCGGCGGCGAGCGCGGTCAGCTCGGCGTCCGTCGCGGCCGAGGCCTCCGCGGCGACGCCCGAGCGGAAGAGCGAGGCCCCCTCGATGAGCATGACGAACGTCTCGGCCCGCGCCCGGCACAGGTGCGGCGGGAGCCCGGGGTCCCGGCTGCGGACGAACTCGGCCACGTGCCCGGTGTAGTCCCGGTAGAAGGCCCGGACCTCGGCGGCGACGGATCCGTCGTGGGCGGCCAGCGCCCAGATCTCGGTGAACAGGCGGACGAGCCGGTCGTCCTCCTGCTGCGCCAGGAGGCTCCGCACCACCGGTTCCACGGCCCCGCCCGCCGAGGCCGTGACGTCGGCCACCTCCCGGAGGGAGCGGGCCAGCACGCGGGCCAGCACGGCCTGGACCAGGTCGGCCCGGGTGCGGAAGTAGTGCTGGAGATGACCCAGGCGCACCCCCGCCTCGGCGGCGACCGTGCGCAGGGACAGCTCCGCGTTCCCGCGCTCCACCAGGACGCGCTCGGTGACGTCGAGCAGTTCCTCCCGGCGGTTGCTCCCCTTGGCGGTCGGCCGTGACGGGCGGTCCGGTCTCGGGGCCGGTGCGGACGGGGCCCCGCGGTCCACTCCGGCCGGATGTTCCGTTCCGGCCGGATGTTCCGTTCCGACCGGGTGTTCCGTTCTGTCCGGGGGCTCGGATCCCGCCGGACGGTCCGTCGGAGGCGTCATGCGGCCCGCCGTGCCGCGGGACCGGCCTCCTCGGCGACGGCGACCCCTGCGGACTCCAGGAAACCGGGCACGTCCAGGGGGCGCGGGGTCGCCTCCGGGAACACCACGCCCTCCGGCGGGGCGGCGCCGTCGGCGCCCAGGATCCTGCGCAGCGCCATCAGCGCCCCGACCGCGGTCAGGTGCGCCTGCCCGCGGGGGTCGGTGACGGTCGCCGTACGGGTCCCGGCCGGGCCGGTGACGTCGATCCGGAGCCGGGCCTCCCCGCCCTCACCGGCGGAGTAGAGCAGGGAGCGGCGGAGCGGCGTCCAGCGCTCGCCGCGCCCCCACCGGAAGAACCCGGACCGCTTGACGGCCAGCAGCGCCGAGGTCAGGGCGGGGGAGCTGAAGCCGATCCGGGTGGCCGCCGTGCCCACGCCGAGGGTGATCGGCAGGGTGAACTGCTCCGGCGTGTCGATCCGCGCCACCCGGGTGCGCGAGGAGCCGATCATGACGGTGCGGGCGTCGGTGAGCGGCATGATCAGGCGTCGCCGCCCGGCCTCCACGATCTCGTACTCCAGACCGAGCCGGTCCATGAACTCCACGGAGTCCGCGCCCGCCCGGTCCCTCAGATCCCAGCGCACCGCGATCTCGACCGTGTCGGCTCCGCCGATCCGGGTGGCCAGCGTCGCGGCCACCAGGGCGCCCACGCCCCCCATCCAGCTGGAGGAGAGCAGCACGGGCGCGGCCGGGCGCAGCGTCGCGGCCACGGTCGCCGCCCGCTGCAGGCGGGCGGTCCACCGGGTGACGTCGGCGTAGGGGATCCCGGCCCGTACGGCGGCGCGCAGCACCCGGTCGTCGGGGTCGTTGACCACACCGACGACGGCGCGCACCGCCGCGGAGAACGGGGCGGGATCGGACAGGTCCCAGCGGCGGATCCCGGCGCCGGTCTCCTCGGCCAGGGACGCTCCTCCGGCAGGGGTGCGGCCGGTCAGCAGCAGGGGCCAGGAGGGCGCGGCGAGCCTGGCCAGCTCGGCGCCGACGACGCCGTACCCGCCCACCAGCAGCACGGGGCCGTCGGGATCGAACCGCAGATCATCATTCATGATTTCAATATAGGTCATATGACCTATAACGCGATCGGAGGGGCCCGCCTACGGGTGGAGCGAGTAGGAGTAGACCAGGCGGAAGCGGTCGCCGGGGATGACGATGTCGCTGGTCTCGACCGGGCGGTCGCCGGCCCAGTGGGTGCGCTCGACGTGCAGGACGTGCACGCCGGCGGGCAGGTCCAGGGCGTCGATCTCGGCGGGTTCGGGGACGCGGGAGGAGACCTGCTCGACGATCTCGGTGATCTTCACGCCGGAGGAGGACAGCCGGGCGATCAGGCCGCGCGGAGGGTCCTCGGGGGTCGTCTCGGCGAACTCGGCGGGCTCGTAGGAGACGGCGAGCTGGACGGGCCGGCCGTCGCCGCGGAAGACGTAGCGGGTGCGGGTGAGCGGGGTCGACTCGGCCAGGTGGAGGCGGTGGGCGATGCCGGCGGTGGCCTCGACCTGCTCGGCCCGCCAGTCCCAGGTGACGCGGGAGCCCTGTGTCTGCAGGTCGGCGCCGAAGGGGGCGGCGTGGTCCGGGAAGCGCCAGCGGTGCAGGGGGGTGAGCGCCGGCCGGGCGCGGACGTAGTGGCCGGAGCCGACCCGGCCGACGATGAGGCCTTCGGCGGCGAGCACGCGCAGCGCGTGGCGGGCGGCGGTCTCTCCGACGTTGTACTTCCGGGTCAGCTGGGCCCGGGAGGGGATCGGGGCGCCGGGGGGCAGCGAACCGTCGACGATCTGGCGGCGGATGTCGGCGACGACGCGCAGGTAGACAGGATCGGAACTTGCCACGTGTCCATCCCTGAGGGGTGAGGCGACGGTCCATCCTGCCGTATTCACCGGACAACTCAGGGTAATGACGGCAATTTGGAGCTCCAACTTTGGAGCACGTCCAAGATCTTTTGAAAGGGCGGAAAGTATCTTGGCGAATCCTGTAACGCTCCTGGGGGTGGGCCCGATTCAACGGTAGAGGTCGTCGATGTGTGTACCCCCGAGCACATATCGGCGGCCTCTTCTTTTCGTGTCCCTTTCGTGTCCCGGCCTCCGGCCGTCCTGGCTGCCTGGACAAAGTGGACATAAATATTATTACCTCCCGTGTGTGGATATTTGGTGCGACCCTTAACGGCTGCTCTCGCGGTCGTCCTCGTCGTCGCGACGGCGGCGGCACCGGCCGGGGCAGGGACCCGGGGGGACGCCCTCCCGGCCGTGGTGCCCGCGCCGGCCGGGTGGGCGGGCGGCGGCGAGGGGTCGTTCCGGCCCGGCCGGGACTCCCGTGTCCTGGCGGGGGCGGAGTCGAGGGAGGAGGCCGAGCGGCTCGCCGCGGACCTGCGCGAGGTGACGGGCCTGCCCGTGCCCGTGGTCGTCGGCGGGACCCCGGAACCGGTGGCCGGTGACGTGGTCCTGACCGGGCGGGACGGTCCCGGTAACCGGCCCGGTGACCGACCCGGTGACCAAGGGGCCGCCGGAGGCCGGCAGAACCCCGAGGGCCCGGAAACCGTCGAAGGCCCGCGGGTCCCCGACGGCCAAGGGACCGCCGAGGACCCGCAGAACCCCGAGGGCCAGGGGAGCGCCGAGGGCCGGCAGAGCTCCGGCGGAGCGGGGGGCGCCGAAGGGCTGGAGAGCGCCGGGGTTCCGGAGGGCTACCGCATGGAGCTCGGCGCACACGTCGAGATCACCGCGTCCACACCGGCCGGGCTCTTCTACGGCGGGCGCACGCTGCTCCAGCTCCTCAGGGCCGGGGGCGAGGCGCCGTACGGCAGGCTCGAGGACCGGCCCGAGGCGGGCAGCCGCATGGTCGTCCTCGACGTGCAGGGCGGGTTCTGGCCCGTCGCGCGGATCGAGGACCTCGTCCGCCGGATGTCCTGGCTGAAGCTGAACACGCTCTATCTGCGGCTCTCCGGGGACGCCGCGCTCCGGTTGCACGACCCCGCCTTCGCCGGGGCGGTCCCCGGGCTGAGGTACACCCGCTCCGACATGGAGGCGGTCCAGGCCACGGCCCGCCGCCACCACGTCACCGTGGTGCCGGAGATCGACGTGCTGGGGGACACGGCGGTGCTCACCCCGTCCCGGCGCTGTGCCGCCGAGCACGTGCCCGACCTGGCGGATCCCGGGGTGAGGCGGCGGCTCACCGCCGTGCTCGACGCCTTCACGGGATGGTTCGACGCGCCGCTCGTCGGCCTCGGCCGGATCGACGCCTGCGACGAGCCGGAGTGGCTGGAGGGGGCGGCCGAGCTGGCCGGGCACGTCGAGACCCCCGGCCGGAGGCCGGTCCTGCGGGTCCGCGACCGCCTCCCGGCGCTGGACGGCAGGCCGGTGATCCTCAACGAGGGCTCGCCGGAGACCGGGGCGATCGTGCGGAACGGTCAGCACGACGTCATCGACGCCTTCCCCGCCGCGGGCTCGCACGCCGGAGACCTCCTGGCGTGGACTCCCGAGGCCGAGGGCTTCGGCCGGGCCCTGATCGCCGACACCGCGGTCTTCGGCGACCCGGGGGCCGCCGAAGCGGTCCTGGCGGGCCTCAGGGCGGAGTTCGCCGAGCGGGCGTGGAACCGCCTGTCGCCCGCGGAGGGTTTCGCGGACAGACTGCACACGGTGGGGGACGCTCCGGGCCTCTCGCCGGAGGAGCCGCTCGTCCGGGCGGAGCACCGCTACACCTTCGACACGCTCCACGTGCCGGAGGGCGACACCCACGTCCCGGCCGCGTGGCGCGACGGACTGCTGGTCACGGCGGCCGACGAGACGGGCGGCGTGCACGCGACCGCCGCGGCGGACGGCGCGCCGCGGTTCCCGGTGCCCGGGCGGGTCGGCGGCGCGGCGCGGTTCGGCGAGGGCCGGCGGTTCGTGCTCGGCGCCGCGTCGAAGAGCCCGCCGTGGGCGGTCTCCATGTGGGTGCGGAGCGAGGACCGGGCACGCGGTGTCCTGCTCGGCCGCCTCGACCGGGCGATCGTCGTCGACGGCGGCGAGGTCGCGGTCTCGGGCGCCAGGGAGTTCTCCTTCGGTCACCGCCTCCCGCTGAACCGCTGGACCCACCTCGTCCTGGTCGCCGATCCCCGCGGCACCACCCTGTACGTGAACGGCCGCCGGACGGGCCGGGTGCCCGAGGTGATCGACCTGCCCACGGGCTCGATGGGCCCCTTCGGGGGCGCGCTGGACGAGGTCGTCATGTCGGGCAGGGCGCTGACGCCCGCACAGGTGGCGGCGGTCTACGCGGCCGTCCCCGACCCGGTGCCGGACCGTTCGGCCGGCTCCGGCCCGGAGCCCGACCGCCCGGCAGCCCCCGACCTGGCGCGGGGCCGCCCGGTGACCGCCTCGGGCGTCGAGGCGGCCGGCCTCGGCCCGGAGAAGGCCGTCGACGGCGACCCGGAGACCCGCTGGGCCTCGGCTCTGAAGGTCGACCCGCAGTGGATCCGGGTCGACCTCGGCGCACCCCGCGACATCGCGCGGGTGGTGCTCCGCTGGGAGCGGGCGTACGGTTCGCGCTACCGGGTCGAGGGCTCCGCCGACGGCGTCTCGTGGACGCGGATCCGCGAGGTCGCCGATGGGAACGGGGAGGTGGACGACCTGAAGGGCCTGTCCGCCACTGCCCGCTACATCCGTGTATACGGTATGAAACGGGGCACCAAATGGGGATATTCGCTCAAGGACCTGGCGGTGTACGGGGGGTGAGAGGGGTGGCGGGGTCCACCGCTTCTCCGGATCCGGGTACCGTTCGGTCTATGGCAGCGCCGACGACAACCTCCGACGCCCCCTTTGGCCGCATGCTGACCGCCATGGTCACGCCGTTCACCGACGACGGCGCGGTCGACTACGAGGGGGCGCAGCGACTGGCCACCTACCTGGTGGACGAGCAGCGCAACGACGGGCTCGTGGTGAGCGGTACGACGGGCGAGTCCCCGACCACCACCGACGAGGAGAAGGAGCGCCTGCTGCGCGCCGTACTGGAGGCGGTCGGCGACCGCGCCGTCGTGGTGGCCGGGGCGGGCACCAACGACACCCGCCACAGCGTCGTGCTGGCCCGCGCCGCCGAGCGCGCCGGGGCCCACGGCCTGCTCGTGGTGACGCCGTACTACAGCAAGCCGCCGCAGGAGGGGCTCTACCGGCACTTCGCGGCGGTGGCGGACGCCACCGGCCTGCCGGTGATGCTCTACGACATCCCCGGCCGCAGCGGCGTGCCGATCCAGATCGAGACCCTGGTCAGGCTGGCGCAGCACGAGCGCATCGTCGCGGTGAAGGACGCCAAGGCGGATCTGTTCACCGGTTCGCAGGTCATGGCCTTCACCGATCTGGTCTTCTACTCGGGTGACGACACGCTGAACCTGCCGTGGCTCTCCGTCGGGGCGGCCGGGTGCGTGAGCGTCGTGGGGCACGTCGTGGGCGCCGACATCGCCGAGATGATGCGGTTGCACCGCTCCGGCGACGTGGCGGGCGCGCTGGAGATCCACCGCAGGCTGCTCCCGGTGGTCTCGGGGATCATGATGCAGGCGGGCGGTGCGATCATGGCCAAGGCGGCGCTGGCGCTGGTGGGGCGCCCCGCGGGCCCCGTGCGTTCGCCCCTGGTGGAGGCCACGGAGCAGCAGGTGGCGAACCTGCGCGCGGAACTGGTCGCGGGCGGCGTGAAGCTGTCCGACTGAGATGTGGTGTGAGAAGGAACGTCGCGATCGGGAGCGGTCGCAGCTTGGAGGAAAACCGGTTTGAAGCAGAGAAGACACCAGGGCACGCAGGGGTCCGGAGCGTTCGGCGAGGGAGCGGTCCCGACGGCCCGCGGGCTGCACGACGCATGTGAGAGAGGTGTGGCCGGATGAGTCACCCCCATCCCGAACTCGGGCCGCCTCCGCCGCTGCCCGAGGGTGCGCTGCGCATCGTGGCGCTGGGCGGTCTCGGTGAGATCGGCCGCAACATGGCGGTGTTCGAGTTCGACGGGCGCCTGCTGGTCGTCGACTGCGGGGTGCTCTTCCCCGAGGCCGAGCAGCCGGGCATCGACCTGATCCTGCCCGACTTCGACTACATCCGGGACCGCCTGGACGACATCGAGGCGGTCATCCTCACGCACGGCCACGAGGACCACATCGGCGCCGTGCCGTACCTCCTGCGCGAGCGCCGGAACATCCCGGTGGTCGGCTCGAAGCTGACGCTGGCGCTGCTGGAGGCCAAGCTGACCGAGCACCGGATCCAGCCGGTCAAGGTCGAGGTGGCCGAGGAGCAGCGGCGCGCGTTCGGGCCGTTCGACTGCGAGTTCCTCGCGGTCAACCACTCGATCCCGGACGCGCTGGCGGTGGCGGTCCGCACGCCCGCGGGCATCGTCCTGCACACCGGCGACTTCCGGATGGACCAGCTGCCCAGCGACGGGCGCCTGACCGACCTGGGCGGCTTCGCCCGGCTCGGCCGCGAGGGCGTCGACCTGCTGATGTCCGACTCCACCAACGCCGAGGTGCCGGGCTTCGTCACCAGCGAGCGGGAGATCGGCCCGGTCATCGACGAGGTGGTCCGCACCTCGTCCAAGCGGGTGATCGTGGCGAGCTTCGCCTCGCACATCCACCGCGTGCAGCAGGTCATCGACGCCGCCGAGCGGCACGGCCGCAAGGTCGCCCTCATCGGCCGCTCCATGGTGCGCAACATGGGCGTGGCGCGCGACCTGGGCTACCTGCGGATCCCGCCGGGGCTGGTCGTCGACTCCAAGGAGATCGAGGGCTGGCCGCCGGACGAGGTGGTGCTGATCTGCACCGGTTCCCAGGGCGAGCCGATGGCGGCGCTGTCGCGCATGGCCAACCGCGACCACCCGATCCGGGTCGCCGAGGGCGACACCGTGCTGCTGGCCTCGTCGCTGGTGCCCGGCAACGAGACCGCGGTCACCAGGGTGATCAACGGGCTGACCCGCTGGGGCGCCCGGGTGGTGCACAAGGGCAACGCCAAGGTGCACGTCTCCGGCCACGCCGCCGCGGGCGAGCTGCTGTACGTGCTCAACCTGACCCGGCCGTCCAACTTCATGCCGGTGCACGGCGAGTGGCGGCACCTGCGGGCGCATGCCAAGCTCGCCGCGCTGACCGGCGTGCCCGACGACCACATCGTGATCGCCGAGGACGGCGTGGTGGTGGACCTGGTCGACGGGCGCGCGCGGATCACCGGCGCGGTCCAGGCCGGCTACGTCTACGTGGACGGCACCTCGGTGGGCGACGTCACCGAGTTCGCCCTCAAGGACCGGCGGATCCTGGGCGAGGAGGGCTTCATCTCGGTGGTCATCGTGGTCGACTCCAACACCGGCAAGGTGACCGCGGGCCCGGAGATCCACGCCCGCGGCTCCGGCATCGACCCCGACCGGTTCGACGAGGTCCTGCCGCAGGTGGAGAAGGCGCTACAGGAGAACGCCGCCGACGGGGTGGTCGACATCCAGCAGATCCGCCGCGTGGTCCGCAGGACCGTGGGGAGCTGGGTGAGCAACACCTACCGCCGCCGCCCGATGATCATCCCGGTGATCGTCGAGGTCTGACCGGTCCGCCGCGGTCCCGCCGTTCGCGACGGCGCCCCTCCCGGCGACACCCTTCCTGACGACGCCGCCTCCCGGTCGATGTACCGGGGGGCGGCGTCGTTGTATGCTCGGAGTGTTCCATATAGCGAATTTTAATTTCATGTAACAGAACAAGGAGGGTCGATGGAGGTACGGCACGCCACGGCGCCCGACCAGATCCCGGGCTCCACCACCGACTGGCTGCGCTCCCGGTTCCTGGTCGAAGACCTGTTCGCCCCCGGGGAGGTCCGCCTGGTCTACTCGCACGAGGACAGGATCGTGGTGGGCGGGGCACTGGGCCGGGCGGCCCTGCCGAACCCGGACGCGCTGCGCGCCGGGTACTTCCTGGAGCGCCGGGAGCTGGGCGCGGTCAACGTGGGGGACGGGCCGGGCACGGTGACCGTGGACGGCACGCCGTACGAGCTGGGGCCGAAGGAATGCCTCTACGTCGGCCGGGGGAGCCGCGAGGTGGCCTTCGACGGGGCCTTCTACCTCGTCTCCACCGCGGCGCACGCCGACCACCCGACGGCGCTGAGCACCCTGGCCGACGCCGAGCCGGTACGGCTGGGCGGTCCGGAGGGCTCCAACGATCGCACCATCTACAAGCACGTCCACGCCAAGGGCGTGCAGAGCTGCCAGCTGGTGCTCGGCGTGACCGTGCTGGAGCCCGGCAGCATGTGGAACACCATGCCCTGCCACACCCACGAGCGCAGGACCGAGGTCTACTTCTACTTCGGCCTCCCGGCCGGCCAGCGGGTGATCCACCTGATGGGCCGTCCCGACGAGACCCGCAACCTGGTGGTGGCCGACCGGCAGGCGGTCGTCTCGCCGCCCTGGTCGGTGCACTGCGGCTTCGGCACGCACGCCTACTCCTTCGTCTGGGCCATGGGCGGGGAGAACCAGGCCTACGACGACATGGAGCCGGTCGCGATCGGCGAGCTGCGCTGATGGCGGCGGCGGAGGGGATGTTCTCGCTGGCGGGCCGGACCGCCCTCGTCACCGGGGCGCGGACCGGCATCGGCCGGGCGGTGGCGCTGGCCCTGGCGGCCGCCGGGGCCGACCTGGTGCTGCACGGCCGCGACGACGACCTCGACGAGGTCGAGGCCGAGGTGCGCAAGACGGGCCGGCAGGCCTCCCGGTGGATCCTCGACCTGTCGGACCCCGCGCGGATCCCCGAGGCGGCGGCGCAGCTGGGCCCGGTCGACGTGCTGGTCAACAACGCCGGGATCATCCGCCGGGCGCCCGCGGCCGAGCACTCCTACGCCGACTTCCGCGGGGTGCTCGGCGTCAACCTCGACGCCGTCTTCCTGCTCAGCCAGGCGGTCGGGGCGGGCATGCTGGCCCGGGGCTCGGGGAAGATCATCATGATCGCCTCCATGCTCTCCTTCCAGGGCGGCGTCAACGTGCCCGGCTACACCGCGGCCAAGCACGGGGTCGCCGGGCTCACCCGGGCGCTGGCGTGCGAGTGGGCGCCGAAGGGGGTGCAGGTCAACGCGATCGCGCCGGGCTACATCGCGACCGCCAACACCGAGCGGCTCCGCGCGGACCCGGTGCGCGAGGCGGAGATCTCCGGGCGCATCCCCGCGGGCCGCTGGGGCGAGCCGGAGGACCTCGCGGGGGCGGCCGTCTTCCTGGCCTCCCGGGCCTCCGACTACGTCAACGGGCACGTGCTGGCGGTCGACGGAGGCTGGTTGGCGCGCTGACCAGTAGGATCACCACGTGGCCAGGGAAGGCAGTTCCATCGACAAGGCGCTGACGGTGCTGGAGGCGATCGCCGAGCACCACCGCGTCACCGACATCGCCGCGGAGACGGGGGTGTCGAAGTCGACCGTCCACCGCATCCTCCAGTCGCTGGTCGAGTGGGGGTTCGCCCGGACGGACGGGAACGGCGGTTACGAACCCGGCCCCCGCATCCTCACCCTGGCCGGCCGGGTCATGAACCGGTTCGACCCGGCCCGCCAGGCCGCCGGCGCGCTGAGCGCGCTGCACGAGCGGATCGGCTACACCACGCACTTCGCCGTCCGCAGCGGCGACGAGGCGGTCTACGTCTCCAAGCTGGAGGGCCGCCGGCCGTACCAGATGCCCTCGCGCGTCGGGATGAGCCTGCGGCTGCACTGCACCGCCATCGGCAAGGCCGTCCTGGCCTGGCTCCCCGCGGACGAGGTCCGCGCGATCTGCGCCCGGACCGGCCTGCCCCGGATGACCCCCGGCACGCTGACCGAGGTGGACGCCCTCCTGGCGCACCTCGCCGAGGTGCGCTCCCGGGGGTACGCGCTGGACGACGAGGAGAACCACCCGGAGGTCCTCTGCGTGGGCGCCCCGGTCTTCGACCACACCGGGCAGGTCCTGGGCGGCATCTCCATCTCCGCGCTCGCGATGGACATGGACCGCGAGGGCCTCGAGCGGCTGGCCCCCGAGGTCGTCGCCGCCGCGCGGGAGGTCTCGCTCGCGCTGGGCGCCCCGCTCCCCGCCGTCCGCGGCTGATGCCGCGGCCGGCGCGATCGGCGGCCGGACGGGCGCCACAGACGCCAGGACGCCCCGGGGGCCTCATACGGCCCGGCGGAACCGCCTGAACACGTCGCCCGCGGTCACCGCGAGCACGCCGAGCGCGGTGACGGTGTAGAAGGCCGGGGCCACCGTCACGTCGGCGAGGAAGGCCGGGTCGAAGAACTCGTGCCGGTACAGGATCCACGCCAGCGGGAGCGCGAAGACCGCGCCGGCGGCGGCGTACGCGGTGGCGAGCCTCAGGCTCCAGCCTCCCGCAGCGACCCGCACCAGCTCGAGCAGCGCCATTCCGGCCAGACCGGCCACGATCGGCCCCATCCAGCCCGACCACAGGAGGACCTCCACCCGCTCACCGCCGTCCGTGCGGTACGGCCTGGCGGTGTGCTGCCAGACGATCAGCGCCACCAGCAGCGCGTTCCAGGCCGCGGAGGCGCAGGCCCCCGCCGTCCCTCCGCCTGACGGCCCGCCGGACGGCGGCAGGTCGTCGGGCGTCCACGGGGCGGCGAGCGCGGCGCTCCGGCGCGACCGCTCGACCAGCGCGAACACCACGGTAGGCCAGGTGACGAGCTGGGCGCCGACGGCGAACAACGTGCCGATACCCGTCCCGATCGCCGAGCCGGCGTCGTCGTGGTCGAGGACGTCCAGCGCCACGGCCGCGGCGACGGTCAACGGCAGCACCGCGGCCAGAAGGACCGCCATCAGCCGCAGGTACGCCGGGTAGAGCTCGGGCCCGATCAGCGTGAGCGGCCGGTCGGCGTAGCGGGCGGCGAGCCTGATCGGATCGCCCATCTCGGCGAGCACGTCACGCTCGGCCTGAGGGGTGCCGCGTGCCTCCACCGTGTCGGCGATCGTGGCGTGCAGTTCGTCGGCCACCTCGGCGCGCTGGTCGCCCGGGATCCGCCGGACGACCTCGTGCACGTAACGTTCGGTGAGCGTGCTCAACGATTCTCCTCGATAAGTCGTCGGACCGTGGTGACGAGGTCCTCCCATTCGCGCGCCAGCAGCGCGCCCGTCCGGGAACCCTCTGCGCTGACCCGGTAGAACTTCCGCGGCCGGGACTCCTCGGTGTTCCACTCGCTGGTGAGCAGACCCTGCTTCTCCAGCCGACGCAGCAGCGGATAGAGGGTGTTGCCGTCGACGGCGATCCCGGCGCCGTTCAACGTCTCCAGCAGGGCGTAGCCGTACTGCGCCTGCCTGAGCAGCATCAGGCAGGCCAGCACGACCGTGCCGCGGCGCAACTCCTGCGCCTGACTCCGGAGCAGGTCTTCATCGGCCATGGTGACACAATAGTGTGTGCTACACAGTATTGTCGACGGCCCGCCCCGGAGGGCGGAAGCGCCGCACCTCGCGGCGGATCCCCTCGGCCCGGTGTCACCGGAGCCGTCCGCGGCGGCACCGGTGCCGGGCGCTGTGGGAGTCTCAGGGCCCGGGCCATGGAGAACGATTCGGGCCTCTGGGGCGCCGCCTGTAGGCAAGCGCTTTCCGTAGTGGTGGTGGATGGCATATTGTTTCATGTAGCGGGACTCAGTCTTATGTCATGCAACAAGGAGGCCGACATGCCCAACATCACCGTCGAACTGCTCTCCGGACGGACCCTCGACCAGCGCCGCGAGTTCGCGGCGGCGGTGACCGAGGCCGCGGTGAACGTCCTCAAGGCCCGCCGTGAGGCGGTGCGCATCCTCTTCACGGAGATCGAGAAGTCCGACGTGGCCAACGGCGGCGTCCTGGAGTCCGACAAGTAACCGCAGGGAGCGGACGTACGGGGAGGGGGCCGGACTGATGTCCGGCCCCCTCCTCCGCGTGGTCGGGCGTCTCCCGCGGGCTCAGGGGCTTCCGCGGGCGCCTCCCGCCGCGCGCTCAGGCGCCGGCGGCGGCCCGCTCGGGCTCCGGGTCGGTGTCGAGCGAGTCGACGAGCGCGTCCCGCTCCGGGGTGCCCTCCGGCTTCAGCAGCCCGATCGCCACGTAGAGGACCAGCGAGGTGACCAGCGGGACGCCGACCACCATCGCGGTGTCCTTGGACTCGAGGATCCACTTGACGTAGGCCCAGACGCCCAGCCCGGCGGCCCACGAGACGATCGCGGCGGTCGGCCCGCTCCGCTTGAACCAGGGGAGCATGCCCAGCATCAGCGGGATCGAGATCGGTCCCATGGTGGCCGCGACCAGGTCGACGACGATCTTCAGCACGACGCCCTGTCCCTCGGTGGAGATCGCGATCACCATGCTGATCAGTACGAAGGTGAACGTGGTCACCCGGGCGAAGGTCAGCTCGGCGTGCGCGGACAGCTCGCGCACCCGCCGGACGACCACCGGGGCGATGTCCCGGGTGATGACCGAGGAGATCACGTTGGCGTCGGAGGCGACCATGGCCATGGTGTGCGAGAAGAAGCCCGCCAGCACCAGCCCGATCAGGCCCTGCGGCAGCAGGGTCTGCGCCAGTTTGACGTAGGCCTCCTCGGCGTTGGCCAGGCCCGGCACGATCAGCGGGGCGGCGAACATCGGGACGAACAGGATCAGCGGCCAGATCAGCCAGAGCACGCTGGACAGCAGCGCCGAGCGCCTGGCCGCCGAGCCCGAGGGGGAGGCCATGTAGCGCTGGGCGAGGTTCCACATGCCGCCGTTGTACTCGAAGGTCTTGATGAACAGCATGGCCAGGAAGAAGGTCGTGGTGTACGGCCCGGCGAACGGGTCGCCGTGGCCCTCGGGGAGCTTGTCCCACATGGTCCAGAGCGTCGCGACGCCGTCCAGGTGGGACATGATCGCGACGAACATGGCGACGCCCGCGACGCCCTGGATGACGAACTGCCCGAAGTCGGTCAGCACGTCCGCCCAGAGGCCGCCGGCGGTGATGTAGACCAGCGTGACGGCCCCGGTGATCAGGATGCCCCAGAGGATGGGGATGCCGGCGAAGCCCTTGAGCAGCACCGCGATCGCCACCCATTTGGCGGCGATGTCCACCACCTTCAGCAGCGCGCCGCTGTAGGCGAGCACCTGCTGGGTGGGGAGGTCGTAGCGGCGGGCGAGGTACTCCAGCGGGGAGGCCACCCCGTGCTTGGAGCGCAGCCGGTTCCACCGGGCGGCCCAGACGAAGGCGCCGATGCCGACGCCGAGGCCGATGGTCAGCGCCCACCAGACGTACATGGCCAGGCCGTAGTTGTAGGCGACCGCCGCGAAGGCCACGAACATGATCGCGCTGTAGCCCGACATGTGATGGGAGATGCCGGACAGCCACCAGGGGATCCGGCCTCCCGCGGTGAAGAAGTCGATCACGTTCCTGATCCGGCTCCTGGACCACACGCCGATGGCGACCATCACAAGGAAGTACGCGCCCAGCACGGACCAGTCGAGTGCGGACATGGTCTCTCCTCCCAACGTCCTGTTTGGTGAGGAGGTTCTACTACATGGAACGTCATGTCAATACATAGGACGGAAGGCGCTTTCCTTAGGGGCTATTCCGTTATGTGGCGGCTACGGAAGGCGAGGAGGGTTCGTGTCGCGGGGCCGGGGCGATCCCTGACTCCCGGAACGGCCGTCGCCGCCGCGCGGGAGAGCGGGCGCCCGGCTCGTCCGGTTGCGGCGAGCCTCCGCGCGATCCGCCCGGTCGATCGTTAACCTCCCTAGCATGGCCACCCGTACGTCAAAAGGCGCCTCAGGCAAAACTCCGGCCAAGGGAGCCTCCAGCCGGTCGAGGTCCACCCCTGCCCGTACGGCTTCCGCCAGACGGCCCGCCGCCCGCCCGAAGGCCGCCGCGGCGCGCAGGCCGGCCTCCTCCCAGCCGGACCCGCTCGGCTGGCTCCTCACCATGGTCGCCAAGCTGTTCGTGGGGATCTGGATGCTCCTCGCGGGCGCCGTCGGCAGCGCGGCGCGCGCGCTGGGGCAGAACGCGCGGGAGCTGGACCCGGTGCACCGCCGCGACGGCCTCGGGCTCGCGGTGTTCTCCGGGGCGATCGTGCTGGCGGCCATGACGTGGCGGGCCCCCACGGGCGCGGTCACCGAGGTGGTCGACGCCGTCATGCGCGGCGTGTTCGGCTCGCTCACCTGGGTGATCCCCGTCATGCTGGCCCTGCTGGCCTGGCGGATCCTGCGCCACCCGGACCAGAGCCCCGACACCGGGCGGATGATGATCGGGTGGTCCGCCCTCATGACCGGGGTGCTCGGCATCGTGCACGTCGCGCACGGCACGCCGTACCCCTCGGGAGGGCCCGCCGACGGCATGGACAAGGTGTCGGCCGCCGGCGGCATGATCGGGTTCGTCATCTCGGCGCCCCCGGCGAGCATCCTGCCCGCGTTCATCACGATCCCGCTGCTGCTGATCCTGTCCGGCTTCGGCGTCCTGGTGATCACCGCGACCCCGGTGCACCGCGTCCCCGAGCGGCTGGGCGAGATCAGGCACATGCTCTTCAACCGGGAGGCCGCCCTGGCCGCCCGGGCGGCGGCACCGCCCAGGACGGCGGCGAAGCGGCCCGCCGGGAAGCGGCAGGGGCGCAGGGCGGACGGCGGGGAGCCGGGCACCGCCGAACCGGGCGACGGCGTCAAGCCGTACGACACGCCGGTGATCGCCGAGACGCCGGGCAGGCTCGCCGGGCACTCGCCGGAGATCGTGCCCGGCCTGGTGGACGACGAGGAGCCGGTGGACCCCGGGGCCGCCGGCGCCCCGGCGGCCCAGGTGACGGCCCTGCTGGAGCCGCCCGCCCCCACCCCGGCGCCGCGCAAGGTGGAGCAGCTGGTGCTCTCCCCGCAGGCCGGGCCGTACACCCTGCCCGACGCGCAGCTCCTGCACCCGGGCACCGCGCCCAAGCCGCAGACCAAGGCCAACACCGTCGTGGTCAACGCGCTGACCAGCGTGCTGGAGCAGTTCGGGATCGACGCCCAGGTGATCGGCTTCACCCGGGGGCCGACGGTGACGCGCTACGAGATCGAGCTCGGCCCCGCGGTCAAGGTCGAGAAGGTCACCGCGCTCACCAAGAACATCGCCTACGCGGTCAAGTCGGCCGACGTCCGGATCCTGTCGCCGATTCCCGGCAAGTCGGCGATCGGCGTGGAGATCCCGAACACCGACAAGGACCTCGTCTCGCTCGGCGACATCCTGCGCTCGCAGGTGGCCCAGGCCGATCACCACCCGATGATCGTGGGCCTCGGCAAGGACGTCGAGGGCCGGACGATAGTGGCCAACCTGGCCAAGATGCCGCACCTGCTCATCGCGGGTGCCACCGGCGCGGGCAAGTCGGTCTGCGTCAACGGCCTGATCTCCTCGATCCTGATGCGCGCCACCCCCGACGAGGTCCGGATGGTGCTGGTCGACCCCAAGCGGGTGGAGCTGTCCGTCTACGAGGGCATTCCGCACCTCATCACGCCGATCATCACCAACCCCAAGAAGGCCGCCGAGGCCCTGGAGTGGGTGGTGGGCGAGATGGACCGCCGCTACGACGACCTGGCCGCCAGCGGCTTCCGGCACGTGGACGACTTCAACAAGGCGGTGCGCGCGGGCAAGCTCGTGCCGCCGCCCGGCAGCGAGCGGGTCTACCAGCCCTACCCCTACCTGCTGGTCATCGTGGACGAGCTCGCCGACCTGATGATGGTGGCCCCGCGCGACGTCGAGGACTCCATCGTGCGCATCACCCAGCTCGCCCGCGCGGCCGGCATCCACCTGGTCATCGCCACCCAGCGCCCCTCGGTGGACGTCGTCACCGGCCTGATCAAGGCCAACGTGCCCTCCCGGCTGGCCTTCGCCACCTCCTCCCTCGCCGACAGCCGGGTCATCCTCGACCAGCCCGGCGCGGAGAAGCTGGTCGGCCAGGGTGACGCGCTCTTCCTGCCGATGGGCGCCAGCAAGCCCATGCGGCTGCAGAACGCCTTCGTCTCCGAGAAGGAGATCGCCGAGGTCGTCGCGCACTGCAAGGCCCAGATGCAGGCCGAGTACCGCCCCGACGTGATGGCCGCGGCCACCGTCAAGAAGGAGATCGACGAGGACATCGGCGACGACCTCGACCTGCTGGTGCAGGCGGCCGAGCTGATCGTGACCACCCAGTTCGGCTCGACCTCGATGCTCCAGCGCAAGCTGCGGGTGGGCTTCGCCAAAGCGGGCCGGCTGATGGACCTGCTGGAGAGCCGGAACGTCGTCGGCCCGAGCGAGGGGTCGAAGGCGCGGGAGGTCATGGTCAAGCCGGACGAGCTGCCCGGGCTCCTGGCCGACCTGCGGGGCCAGTGACCAGCGGCCCGGCGGCCCGGCGGACCGGCGGGCGGCGGTTTCGTGGGCGGCGCGCAGGTCGTCCGGGCGGCCCGCGGAGCTGCGGGACGGACAAGGACCCCGCTGTGTGACACTCTTCTCATCACTGCTTGAATGGGACTCGCTACTCAACGTCAAGAGTGGAGGAGCGTGTACCAGTGAACGAGGGGAACGAGGGGGCCGCCGGGCCGGGCACGGCTGCGGGCACCACCGCGGGGGCGGGCGCCGGAGCCCGGAGCGAGGTGGCGCCATGAGCATCGGAGAGGTCCTGGCCCAGGCCCGCCAGTCGGCGGGCCTGACCGTCGAGCAACTGAGCGCGCGCGCCTGCATCCGCGCGACGCTGATCCACGCCATCGAGCGGGACGACTTCTCGCTGTGCGGGGGCGACTTCTACGCGCGGGGCCACGTCCGCAACCTGGCCAGGATCCTGGGGCTGGACGCCGAGGCCCTGGTCCACGAGTTCGACGAGCTGCACGGCGGCGTGCCGCTGCCGGTGCGCGCGGCCAGCGTGTTCCAGGCGGACCGGCCCATCAAGATCCGCGAGCGCCGCTCGCCCAACTGGACGCTGGCCATGGCCGTCGCACTGACCGTCGTCGTCGTGTTCGGCGTGGTGCGGACGATGGGCGGGGCCGGGGACACCCCGACGGACACCCGGCCGGTGGCGGCGCCCTCGCTGCCCACCCTCCCGCCGCCCTCGGCGCCTCCCGCGCCCGGCGCGCCCGCCGTACCGGGAGCGCCGTCGGCGTCCTCCGCGGCCGTCGACCCGGCGCACGGGGCGGCCTCGGTCCGGCGCGGGGAGGAGGTCGTGCTCAAGGTCAGGGCGGAGCGCTCCTCGCGGCTCAGCGTCAAGGACGCGAAGGGGCGGCGGCTTTTCTCCGGCACGCTCAAGGCCGGCAAGACCGCGCAGTGGAAGGCGAAGGGCGGGATGAAGGTCGTCTTCGACGACGCGGGAGCGGTCCTGCTGCAGGTGAACGGCGAGAAGCTGGGGGCTCCCGGCCGCTCCGGGCAGAGCGTCGAGCGCTCCTACGGCGTTCCCGAGGCCAATCCGCGGTAGATCACCGGAGGCCGGGAATGGGGGAGGTGCATCGGGTAGTGGCCAACTCCCGATACCGTAGTGTTCACCATGTCATCCCGCCGAACCGCATCGCTGATCACACTGGGCTGCGCGCGCAACGAGGTCGACTCCGAGGAGCTCGCCGCGCGTCTTGAGGCTGCCGGCTGGCAGCTGGGCGACGACGACCCCGATGTCATCGTCGTCAACACCTGTGGCTTCATCGACTCAGCGAAAAAGGACTCCATCGACACGCTGCTCGCCGCGGCCGACTCCGGGGCCAAGGTGGTCGCTGCGGGCTGCATGGCCGAGCGGTACGGCGACCAGCTCGCCGACGCCCTGCCCGAAGCGGCCGCCGTCATCTCCTTCGACGACTACACCGAGATCGGCACGCGCCTGGACGACGTGCTGGCGGGCCGGCCGCTCGTCCCGCACAGCCCGCGCGACCGCAGGACGCTGCTGCCCATCTCGCCGGTCGAGCGGGCCGCCGCCCCCAAGACCGGCATCCCGGGCCACGGCGAGCTGCCCGACGGCCTGGCCCCGGCCAGCGGTCCGCGGCCGCTGCGCAGGCGCCTGGGCGACGGGCCGGTGGCCTCGCTGAAGCTCGCCTCCGGCTGCGACCGGCGCTGCACGTTCTGCGCCATCCCGGCCTTCCGCGGCTCCTACGTCTCGCGCGCTCCCGAGGAGCTCCTCGGCGAGGCCGCCTGGCTGGCCGAGCAGGGGGTCAAGGAGCTCGTGCTGGTCAGCGAGAACTCCACCTCCTACGGCAAGGACCTCGGAGACCTGCGGGCGCTGGAGAAGCTGCTGCCGCTGATCGCCGCGGTCGAGGGCATCGAGCGGGTCCGGGTCAGCTACCTGCAGCCCGCCGAGCTCCGCCCCGGCCTGCTGGAGGCGATCGCCGGGACCGACGGCGTCGCGCCGTACTTCGACCTGTCCTTCCAGCACGCGTCCGGTCCCGTGCTGCGCCGGATGCGGCGCTTCGGGGACCCCCGGCGGTTCCTGGACCTGCTGGAGGCCGTCCGGGCCGCCGCGCCCGAGGCGGGCGTGCGCTCCAACTTCATCGTGGGCTTCCCCGGCGAGACCGAGGAGGAGTTCGGCGAGCTGGTCGACTTCCTGCAGGAGGCCAGGCTCGACGTGATCGGCGTCTTCGGCTATTCCGACGAGGAGGGCACCGAGGCGGCGGACCTGCCCGGGAAACTGGACCAGGAGACCGTCGACGCCCGCGTGGCCGCCCTCACCGAGCTGGCCGAGGAGCTCATGGCCCAGCGGGCCGAGGAGCGGATCGGCACCGAGGTGGACGTCCTCATCGAGGAGGACCTCGGTGACGGCGGCTACGAGGGCCGGGCCGCGCACCAGGGCCCCGAGGTCGACGGCTGCGTCACGGTCCAGGGCATCGGCCTGGTCCCGGGGCAGATCGTCCGGGCCGTCGTGGTCGACTCCGAGGGGGTCGACCTGATCGCCCGCATCAAGGCCGCCCCGTGAGCGCGCCGCCGGGCCGGGAGAGCGTATGACCAACACGCCAGAGACCGGTACCGAAGCGACGTCGGCACCCGTGGGCCCCAGGAAGGTGAGCCTGTGGAACATCGCCAACGTCGTGACGGTGCTACGACTGGCGATGGTGCCGTTATTCGTGGTCTGCCTCTTCCTGAACGGCACCGGCTGGAGGATCACCGCGCTGGCGGTGTTCCTGGTGGCCTCGCTCACCGACCTGCTCGACGGCGAGCTGGCCCGCCGCTACGGGCTGGTCACCGACTTCGGGAAGATCGCCGACCCCATCGCCGACAAGGCGCTGACCGGGGCCGCGCTGGTCAGCCTCTCGATCCTGGGCGAGCTGCCCTGGTGGGTCACCGCGGTGATCCTGGGGCGGGAGGCCGGTGTCACCCTGCTGCGCTTCGCGGTCCTGCGGCACGGCGTCATCCCCGCCAGCTACGGCGGCAAGGTGAAGACGGCCCTGCAGATGCTCGCCATCACCTGCTACATCCTGCCGGGCGTGCCGGGGGCGGCCCGCTGGGCGGTCATGGGCGCGGCGGTCGTGGTGACCGTCGGGACAGGCCTGGACTACGTGATCAGGGCGGTCAAGCTCCGGCAGGTGGCCAAGCGGGCGAGGGCCTCCTCGTGACGGCCCCGGCGAGGCCTCCGGGGGCGGCTCCCGCGCGGTCCGCGGGAAAGTCTCCCGAGGCGTCCACGGCGTCCCCCGCGGCGCCGGAGCCGGCACTCTCCGCAGCAGCGGCGCCCGCGCCCGCGGCCCGGGTGATCGCACTGCTCGCCGGCCGGGGGGAGACGGTCGCGGTGGCCGAGTCCCTGACGGCGGGCCTGATCGGCGCCGCCCTGACGACTCCGCCCGGCGCCTCCGCCGCCTTCACCGGCGGGGTCCTGTCCTACGCCACCGAGCTCAAGCGGCGCCTGCTGGGCGTCCCCTCCGACCTGCTGGAACGCGAGGGGGCCGTGCATCCCGGGGTCGCGGCCGCCATGGCCGCCGGGGTGCGCGAGCTCACCGGTGCCACCTACGGGCTGGCCGCCACCGGCGTGGCCGGCCCCGACCCGCAGGACGGAAAGCCGGTCGGCACCGTCCACCTGGCTGTTAGCGGCCCCGCTGGGCGGGTATGGCACCGGGACCTGCACCTGAACGGGACGCGTGAGGAGATCCGGCGATGCACCGCGAACGAGGCCGTGGACCTGCTCAGGGCGGCGCTGGAGCCGAGCCCGGAGGAACATTCCGGGTGATTACCGTGTTACGTCCCCAGCGAACATGCTCACCGCGGTCTGCCGCGATGTCGGCCGA
Organism: Planomonospora parontospora; assembly: GCA_014647935.1. GTDB lineage: Bacteria > Actinomycetota > Actinomycetes > Streptosporangiales > Streptosporangiaceae > Planomonospora > Planomonospora parontospora. The sequence continues at coordinate 137,052 of BMQD01000010.1, read as the reverse complement.
TACGGGTACGGTGGAGCTGTGACTGAGGGCAGCGTCAAGCGATGACGACGGCGAGGCGAATGTACGAAGGGTCGCGTTCGAAGAACGAGCGGCACGAACCGATCGCGCGGAGCGTCGTGAAGACGTCCGCGCCGGGGAGGGAGCGACAGATGGTCCTGCTGCGTCAGCTGCTCGGTGACGTGCTGCGGCGGCTGCGGGTGCGGCAGGGTCGCACCTTGCGTGAGGTCTCCACACTGGCTCGGGTCTCCCTCGGCTATCTGTCCGAGGTGGAGCGCGGTCAGAAGGAGGCCTCCTCCGAGCTGCTCGCGTCGATCTGCGGCGCCCTCGGCGTGCCGCTCTCCCAGGTGCTCCGCGAGGTCTCCGACCAGTTCGCGCTGGCCGAGCTCCAGCACGCCCCGGTGCTCGCCGACGTTCCCGAGCGGGAGCGCCTGCCGATCCCCGAGACCGTGCCGGCCTCTCTGCCGGAGGACGCGTTCGAAGGCTTCCGGGCGGTCGTCCCGCCCATCGAGCACACTCCCGACGTGAAGGACATGGTCGCCGCCTAGGCGCGGCCGCCGGCCGGTTCAGTCCGGCTGGCAGCGCCGGCACCAGTAGATCAGCCGTTCCTGGGGCTGCGCCCCCATCTCTCCCCGGCTGATCCGGTTCCCGCAGCGCAGGCATGCCCGGCCCGCCCTGCCGTAGACCCACATGCCCCGTCCCGGACGGAGATCCCCGGTGGTCACCCGGTCCGCCCGGTCCCTGTTCGCGTCCATCAGCCTCTGCGCGATCTCCACGATCCCCGGCACGTCGCCGAGCGCACCCACCGGCTGCCACGGTGAGACCCCGGCGAGGAACAGCGTCTCCGCCCGGTAGATGGTGCCGATCCCGGCCAGGTTCCGCTGGTCGAGGAGGGCCTCGCCGATGCTCCGGTCAGGCTGCTCCGCCAGCCGCCGCGCCGCCTCCTGCGGATCCCAGCCGGGTCCGAGCGGGTCCGGGCCGAGGTGCCCGACGACCCGGTGCTCGGTCTCGGTCCTCAGCAGGTCCACCACGCCGAGCCGCACTCCCACGGCCTGCCAGTCGGCGTTGGCCAGCACCAGGCGGACCCGGTCTCCCGGAGGCGTCCGGCGACCGGCGGGGGAGACGAGCCACTCGCCGTCCATCCGCAGGTGGGTGTGGACGGTCAGGCCGCCCTCGACACGGGTGAGCAGGTGCTTGCCCCGGGCGGCGGTCTCCAGCACGGTCCTGCCGGTGAGGTCGGCCGTGGCGTGCCGGGGCACGCGGAAGTCGGAACGGGTCAGGACCCGGCCGTCGAGGGCCCGGCCGAGCCGCCCCGCGGCCCGGTGGACGACGTCGCCTTCGGGCATGGGCCCAGCGTATCCGCGCGGCGGGCGGCGGCGGAGACGGGAAGGCGCGTGACGCCATCCGGCCCCGTGGAGGCGTGCGGCCCGGCCCCGTACCGCGCCGCGCCGGTCTCGCGCGGGGTCGGGTCAGTCCCAGGCGGCGGGGTCGGCGGCGAGCTTGCGGACCCGCTCGGGGAGGGCGCCCGTGGCCACGCTCTCCAGCGTGACCTCCTCCAGGATGGCCCGCTCGCTGGCCCGCAGCGCGATCCAGACCTGCTGCAGCGACTCGGCGGGCCCGCGGTAGTCGACGTGCTCGGGGCGCTCGCCCCGCACGTTGGCCAGCGGGCCGTCCACCGCGCGGATCACGTCGGCGAGGGTGATCTCGGTGGCCGGGCGGGCCAGCACGTAGCCGCCCTCCGGGCCGCGCTGGCCCCGGACGAGCCCGGCCCGGCGCATCTGGAGGAGGATGTTCTCCAGATACTTGGGCGGCATTTCCTGCTCCTTGGCGAGCTCGCCCACGGTGGTTGGCCCCTCACCGGCGGCGGCGAGTTCGGCGGCGGCACGCAGGGCATAGTCGACACGAGCGGAAAGGCGCATGCGATCGATTATCCCGCCTGCGGAGGACCACTCATGCGTGAGGTCCCACGGAGCGGGCGCCGGCTGTGCCGGGGAGCGCTCCCACCTGTCGCCCTCCGGGACCGGCCCGCACGCTAAACTCTCGGAAGTCTCATTGACAACCGAATCCCCGTTCTCGCCGGCCGGAACAGCGACGGGAAACGCCGAAACAGAGAGCATGCGTATGGAGCGACGTCCTGGCGTGCCCAGGCTGCTGAGGGAGATCAACGACCGGGCCGCCCTGGAACTGCTGCTCACCTCCGGTCCGCTGACGCGCGGGCAGATCGGGGAGCTCACCGGGCTCTCCAAGGTGACGGCGTCGCAGACGCTCGCCCGCCTGGAGGAGCGCGGGCTGGTCGAGGTGGCCGGGGAGCAGGCCGGCGGGCGGGGGCCGAACGCGACGCTCTACGGGATCGTGCCCTCCTCCGCCTACGTCGCGGGCCTGGACGTCGGGCCGGAGTCCGTCACCACCGCCGTCGCCGACATCCGGGGCCGGATCGTCGGCGAGGTGACGGTGGCCCTCGAGGGGCGCGACGACCCGGTGGCGCTCGTGCACGAGGCGGTGGTCAAGGCGTGCCGCTCGGCGAAGGTGGCGCTCTCCCGGCTGCGGGCGGTGGTGATCGGCACCCCGGGTGTCGTCGATCCGCGCACCGGTGACGTGCGCTTCTCCTTCGACCTGCCCGACTGGCACGAGGGCGTCCACGAGGCGCTCGCCCGCGACCTGCGCCGCGAGGTGAAGATAGAGAACGACGTGAACCTCGTGGCCGTCGCCGAGCGCACCCTGGGCGCCGCCCGGGGCGTCGACGACTTCGTGCTGCTCTGGGTGGGCCGCGGCATCGGCCTGGGCGTCGTGCTCAACGGGCGGCTGCACCGGGGCCGTTCCGGCAGCGCGGGCGAGATCGGTTACCTGCCGGTGCCGGGCGTGCCGCTGGCCGCCGACGTGCGGGCGGTGCCCGGACGGCTGCCGTCGCTCGCGGGGGGCCTGCAGTCGCTGGTGAGCGCCGAGACGGTGGTCGGGCTGGCCGCCTCGTACGGCTTCGCCGGGCGGAGCGCGGCCGAGTGCGTGGCGGCGGCGGTCGGGGCGGGCGAGCGCGGGACGGCCCTGCTGGACGACATCGCCGGGCGGCTGGCGCTGGGCGTGGCGTCGGTGTGCGTCGTGCTGGATCCCGGCCTGGTGGTGATCGCGGGCGAGGTCGGCCAGGCCGGAGGGGACGCGCTCACCACGCGGATCGAGGAGGCGGTGGCCCGGATCTGCCCGGTCCGGCCGCAGGTGGCGGCCAGCGAGGTGGAGGGGAACCCGGTCCTGCGCGGGGCAGTGCTGGAGGCCCTGGAACAGGCCCGGGAGGAGATCTTCAGCGCCTGACGGAAGGATGCCGGGGCGGGAGACCCTGCCGGTGGTGGGAGGCCCTGCCGTGACGGAGCGCTGCCGGTGGCGGGAGACTCGGCCGGAGGCCGGCGGCAAGGCCGTTGGAAGAACGTGCGGCCCGCGTCCCGGGGGTCCGCCGGGGCGCGGGCCGCACGCGTGCGCGGCGGGACCGTGCGGGCAGGCCGGGGCCGGGCACGGCGGGGTGGAGCGGGTCCGGGCGAGGTCAGACCCCGAGCAGTTCGGCCGCGGCCTGCGCGTTGGCCCGGGCGGCCCCGTAGGTGGCCAGGTAGGTGACGCCCTCGGGCCGCCAGATCGGCAGGCCCATCTCCACCATGGTGGCGTCGGGGCGGGCGGCGAGCAGGGCGGAGACCACCGACCGGCTGGTCTCGTAGCGGTGCGCGTCCTTGACGACGACGATCAACGAGCGGTGGGCGGCGCTCTCCAGGAGGGCGGGGACGTCCGCGCTCTCCGGCTTCACCCGCACGACCTCGGCCTGCGACAGCCAGGGGTGGAAGCCCCAGGGCACCTCGCCGACCGCGATGGTGGGCGGGGTGTCGACCTCGACCACCAGCGGGTCGACCAGTTCCGGGGCGGGGCCGGTCAGCCTGACCGCGCGCCGGGCGGCGGTCAGGCCGATGGTGCTCTGCCCGGCCGCGGCCCGGCGGGGTTCACCGGACCAGGAGCGCAGGCGGGCCACCCGCTCGGCCGCCTCCTCCAGGCGGGCGACCGGCAGCCGCCCGTCCCCGGTCGCGGCGACGATCTCAGAGATGATCTTCTGGATGTCGGGCTCGGTGGGGATGGGGCCGAGGCAGAGCAGGTCGGAGCCGGCCGCCAGGGAGAGCACCGCGCCGCCGGCCAGGCCGTAGGCGTCGGTGATGGCCTTCATGTCGAGGGCGTCGGAGATCACCACACCGTCGTAGCCGAGCTCGCCGCGGAGCAGGCCGGTCAGCGCGGCCGGGGAGATCGTCGAGGGCAGCCCGCCGGTGAGCGCGGGGACCTGGACGTGCGCGGTCATGATGGACTTCGTCCCGGCCTCGATGGCGGCGCGGAAGGGGACCAGCTCGCGCTCGTGCAGCAGCTCCAGGGAGGCGTCGACGAGCGGGATCTCCAGGTGGGAGTCCTGGCGGGTGGCTCCGTGGCCGGGGAAGTGCTTGACGCAGGCGGCCACGCCCGCCGACTGCAGGCCGTGCACCGCGGCGACGGTGTGCCGGGCGACGAGCGCGGCGTCCGAACCGAACGAGCGGGTGCCGATCACCGGGTTGTCGTCGGCGGTGTTGACGTCGGCGTCCGGGGCCATGTCCAGGGTGACGCCGCAGCGGGCCAGGTCGTCGCCGATGGCGCGGTAGACGTCGCAGGTCAGCTCGACGTCGTCCACGGCCCCCAGGGCGGCGTTGCCGGGGTAGGGGCTGCCCACGTGGTAGGCGAGCCGGGTGACGTCGCCGCCCTCCTCGTCCAGGGAGACGACGGGGTCGCCGGCCGCGCGCAGGCGCTCGCTCAGCGCGCACAGCTGTTCGTGGTCGGCGACGTTGAAGCCGAAGAGGGTCACGCCGCCGAGGCCGTTCTCCAGCTCCCGGAGCACCCACTCCGGAGCGGTGGTCCCCTGGAAGGCGACGAGCAGGGTGCCTGCCGCGAGGCGGTACAGCCCCTGGTCTCTGGGACCCGCGATGAAGTCGGACATGGCGGTGGAAGACTCCTTGCCTGAGGTGGGGAGGTCACGTGGGGGCCGGTACGGCGCGGGCCCTGTCGTCGGGCGCGGGCCGTACCGGCGCTCTGCTGGGTGCGGGGCTGGGCGCGGAGATCAGCCCTTGACGGCGCCCGCGACGAGGCCGGAGACCATCCGCCGCTGCACCAGGAGGAAGAAGACGACGACCGGGATGGTCATCATCGTGGAACCGGCCATGATCGCTCCCCAGTCGGTGCCGCGCTGCCCGAAGAAGAACTGCAGGGCGACGGGCATGGTGTAGCCGGAGGAGTCCGACATGAGGATGAGGGCGAAGATCAGCTCGTTCCAGGCGGTGATGAACGAGAAGATGCTCGTCGCCACCAGGCCGGGGGCCACCAGCGGGAACAGGACCTTCCAGAAGGTCGTGAACCGGCTCGCGCCGTCGATCCAGGCGGCCTCCTCCAGGGACTTGGGCACCGCCGCGACGAACGTGCGCAGCATCCAGATGCCGAACGGGAGGGTCAGGCCGACGTTGATCACGATCAGGCCGAGCAGCTGGTCGTAGAGGCCGAGCCGCTTGACGTTGAGGAAGAGCGGGATGAGCAGCGCCTCGGCCGGGATCATCTGGACGATGAGCAGCAGGACCAGGAACGAGGTGCGGCCCCGGAAGCGGAACCGGGAGATGGCGGTGGCCGCCAGCAGGGCCAGGACGGCTCCGATCAGCACGGTGCCCAGGGCCACGATCGCGCTGTTGCGCATGTAGACCCAGATGGAGTTCCCGGCCACGCCCTCGGTGAGGATCCGCTCCACGTGGTCGAAGGTGATCTCCGTGGGGATCGGGATGAAGTCCGTGGTGAAGATCTGGTCGTTCGTCTTGAGGGCGGTGGACACCATCCAGTACACGGGGAACACCGCGAACAGGAAGACCAGCACGCCGGCGGCGTTGAGGCCCGCCCGGCCGAGCTGCCTGCGCCGCTTGAGCCTCCTGGCCTGCCCGGTCCGCCCGTCGAGCGGGGCGGGCGGGGCGGGCGTCTTCAGCGCGGTCATCACATCTCCTCCGTCTTGACGATCTGCCGGACGTAGAGGGACGTGACGACGAGCAGGAGCAGGGTCAGCACGACGGCGATGGCCGCGCCGGTGCCCATCTTCGGCGGGCTGCGGAACGCCTCGGCGAAGGAGAACATCGACAGGTTGAAGGCCTCGCGGTTGGTCGGTCCGTTCATGAGCACGTAGAGCTGGCTGAAGACCTTGAAGTTCCAGATGATCGACAGGATCGTCAGCACCGCGAAGACGGGCTTGAGCAGCGGGAACGTGATCTTCCTGAAGGTCCGCCAGGCGCTGGAGCCGTCCACCCGGGCCGCCTCGTACAGCTCGGCGGGGATGCCCTTGAGGCCGGCCAGCACCGAGACGGCGATGAACGGGAAGGACGCCCAGACGACGGTGATGATCAGCACCAGGTAGGTGGAGAGCGCGTCGTTCAGCCAGGGCTCCCCGGTCCAGTCGGCCCGGCCGAACAGCAGCCGGGAGAACCAGTCGGGCAGCAGGTTGAGCCCCCAGTTGATCATTCCGGCGTCGGCGTCGAAGAGCCAGCGCCAGATGACGCCCTGCGCGACCGGCGGCACCGCCCAGGCGGACATGATGCCGACGACCACGAACGTGGACATCCGCTTGCTGAGCCGGTTGAGCAGGGTGCCCACCGCGGTGCCCAGGATCAGGGTGAGGCTCACCGTGACGACGGCGAACCCGACGGTGTTGCGGAGCGAGGACCAGAAGATCTCGTTGTCGAAGATCTGGGTGTAGTTGTCCCAGCCCACCCACTCGGCGGGCACGCCGCGGATCTGGCGCAGCCCCACCTTCTGGAAGGACATGACGACCATCTGGAACAGCGGGTAGAGCAGCAGCGCGGCGATGACCAGCAGGCCGGGGACGAGCAGGACGTACGGCACGACCCAGGCGGGCAGCCCGCTCGCCTTGGCCGGGCGCTGGGAACTCTGGCGGCGCCGCCCCGGGGCGGGGGAGGCTCCCCCGCCCCGGGCGATCGTAGACGTGTTCGTCATGGTTACTGCTGGTTCAGAATCGCTTCGAGCTCGCCGTTGGCCTTGGCGAGGGCCTCGTCGATGCCGGCCTTGCCCTCGATGACGGACCGGGCGGCGTTCTGCAGCACGGCCTTGGTCTCACCGGCCTCGGTCCAGTTGGGGTCGGCGGGCAGGGCCTTGGCCTTGGCGAAGGCCTCGGCGAACGGGGCCTGGGCCGGGTCCTCGCTCAGCTTGGCCAGCGCGTCGGGGTAGACCGGCAGCAGGCCGCCCTCTGTGGCGTACCTGGTGGCCCACTCCTTGTTGGTGGCCAGCTTCACGAACTCGGTCGCGAGCTCCTTGTTCTTGGCGTCGTTCCAGACGGCGATGTCGTTGCCGCCGAAGAAGGACGGGGTGGCGCCGCCGGCCTTGGCGGGCAGCGCGAAGAACCCGAGCTTGTCGCCCTTGAGCTTGCCCTTGCTGTCCTCCTCGATCCCGGGGAGGTCCCAGCCGGCGGTCAGGTACATGCCGACCTTGTCGTTGGCGAAGCGCCGGCGGATGTCGACCGTGTTCTGGGTCAGGCGGGACTTGCCGGACAGGCCCTCGGTGACCAGGCCGGTGTAGGTGGTGAAGCCGTTCTTGAAGGCCGGTTCGGTCAGCTTGCCGACCCACTTGTCGCCCTCCTTGAGGGCATACTCGCCACCCTCGGACCAGGCGAGCGCCGCCAGCAGGTGGTTGGCGTCGGAGCCGCCGTTGAAGGCGAAGCCGTCGACGTCCTTGCCCTTCTCCGCCTGGATCTTCTTGGCGGCGGCGACGACCTCGTCCCAGGTCTTCGGGATCTCGATGCCCAGGTCGGCGAACCAGTCCTTGCGGTAGAGCACCGCGCGGGAGCCGGCGCCCCACGGCACGGCGTAGATCTCGTTGTCGATGGTCTCCAGGCCGAACAGGTTCTTCGGGATCTGCGCCTGGTCGCCGGTGCCGACGATCGGGGTGATCGGGTGCAGGGCGTCCTGGCTCTGCCAGAGCGGCACCTGGTCGTTGCCGATCTCGGTGACGTCCGGGCCCGCGCCGCCCGCGGCGGCCGCGGTGAACTTGTCGTTCACCTGGGGCCAAGGGATCCACTCCACCTTGACCTTGGCGCCGGTCTGCTGCTCGAAGGCGGCGACCAGCGCGTCGGTGTACTTCTGAGCGGCCGGGTTGCTGTCTCCGAGGCGCCACATGGTGAGCGTCTCGCCGGCGAACTTGGGACCCGCGGCGGAGGCCCCGGCCGTCGGGTCGGCGCTCTTGGCGGGCTCGCTGGAGCTACACGCGGCAAGGCCCAGGGCCAGGGCGGCGGTGGTGGCCGTCGTAACGGCGATCTTCATGATCTTCACTTGGGGGTTCTCCCTTCCCGGCTTCGCGTCGGGGTCGCGCTTCGGGCGGCGGCGCGGTCCCCATGCCGTGCCGTACCTGGTCGAAGACGCCCTCCATACGGTCGGCGCTCTGGCATCCCGAGGCGTTCTCCTGCACTTGCCTGCGGGCTGACTGCGGCTAAACTAACAAGAAACTTTCTTAAAAGAAACGATCGTTAGCGGATCGTGACGGGGGAGGCAGACCGTGCCCAGACGTCCGGGGACACCCCGGTTGCTGCGCCAGCTCAACGACCGGGCGGCACTCGAACTCCTGCTGTCCGGCGGTCCGCTCACCCGTGCCGAGCTGGGGGAGCGGACCGGCCTGTCCAAGGTGACCGCGGGCCAGCTGCTCTCCCGGCTCCAGGAGCGGGAGCTGGTCTCGGTGGTCGGCGAGCAGGCCGGGGGACGCGGCCCCAATGCCGCACTGTACGGCGTGGTGCCCTCGTGTGCCTACGTGGCCGGCCTGGACGTGCTGCCCGACCGGATCAGCGCGGGGATCGCCGACATCACCGGTGAGCTCGTCGCCGAGGTGACCGTGGACCTCCCCGGGGAGCCCGGCGGGGAGCAGGACCCGGTCCGGCTGGTGCGCGGCGCCGTCCGCAGGGCCTGCGCGGCGGCGGGCATCACCCGCTCCCGGCTGCGCTCCTTCGTGATCGGCACCAGGGGCGTCGTCGACCCGCGCAGCGGTGACGTGAGCTTCTCCCTCGACCTGCCGTCCTGGCACGGCGGCGTGCTCACCGAGCTTCGCCGGGGGCTGGGCATCCCGGTGGCGATCGAGAACGACGTGAACCTGGCCGCCCTGGCCGAGCGCGAGTGCGGCGCGGCCTTCGGGGTGGACGACTTCGTCCTGGTCTGGGCCGGGGTCGGGCAGGGCCTCGGCGTCATGCTCGGCGGGCGGCTGCACCGCGGCTTCACCGGGGGCGCCGGTGAGATCGGCTGGCTCCCGGTCCCCGGCGAGCCGCTCCCGACCGACGTGAGCGAGCCCCAGTCGGGCTCCTTCCAGCGCCTGGTCGGCGGGGACGCCATCACCGGCCTGGCGGGCGCGTACGGCCTCGACGGCGGCGGGGACGGCGGGGACGGCGGGAACTCGGTCGGCGGGTACGTCCGCACGGCCGTCGCCGAGGGGGCGGAGGGCTTCCTCGACGAGCTGGCGGGCCGGCTCGCGGTGGGCGTGGCGGCGGTGGCGGTGGTTCTGGATCCCGGCCTGATCGTGCTGGGCGGCGACGTCGGCAGGGCGGGCGGGCCGGCCCTGGCCTCACGGGTGGAGGAGGCCGTGGGCCGGGTCTGCCCGACCCGGCCCAGCGTCGTGGTGACGGAGGTCGAGGGCAACCCGGTGCTCCGCGGTGCCCTGGTCTCCGCTCTCCACCAGGCCCGCGAGGAGGTGTTCTCCGACACCGTCTGAACCCGGCCTGCGGCCTGTCCGCCTCCGGACGCCTGCCAGGCGCCCGCCGGATGATCGGCGGGTGTCCGGCGGACGATCAACGGGCGCCCGGCGGGCGATCGACGGGTGTCGGGCAGGCGATCGAGTCGCAGGCCCTCCCGGCCGGGGCCGGGGAAGCCGCTGCTCAGCCGAGGACGGGGAAGTTGCTGCGGAAGGTGCCGTGCGGGTCGTGGCGGCGCTTGACGTCGCGCAGGCGGTCCAGCGCGGCCGGGGCGAAGGCGTCGGCCGCGGTCTCGCCGGGGCAGAGGAAGGTGAAGGGCTTGCGGCCGCTCACCGGGAGGGCGCCGGAGAGCTCTCGCTGCCGGGCGGTGACCGCCCCGGCCGTCGCCGGGTCGGCCGGCACGCCGAACAGGTAGAGCGCGTACGGTTCGGTCAGCGGGCCGTGCGGGCTGTCGGACGGGCGGGCGAACGCGCCGCCCAGGTGGCGCAGTTGCACGCTCATCAACGGGGCGATGGGACCGGCCAGCAGCGTCTTGGCCGCCGCGTCGTCCAGGCCGGTGAGCAGTTCGCCGCGGGAGGAGCCCGCACCGGGGTCGGTGGGCTCGGCGGTGATGGTGCCGAGTTCGGCGACGGTCATCGTCCGCCTGCCGTCGGCGAGCGGGCGGGGGAGGCGGTCCAGCGGGCTCAGCAGGGCGCGGGCCTCGGCGGCCGCGCCGAGGTGGGCGGCGTCCACCGCGATCATCGGGTCGGAGCCGGGGAAGTGCAGCAGGTCCAGCCAGAGGGTCAGCTCGTCGGGGGCGGTGGCGGTGATCTGCCGGTACGCCTCCAGCACGGCCTCGCCGTGCTCGATCCGCCACAGGATCCGCCCGCCGTACAGGTCCGGCGCGCGGTGCAGGGAGAGCTCCGCGGCGGTGACGAGCGCGAAGTCGCCGCCGCCGCCCCGCATCGCCCAGAACAGGTCGGGATCGGCGCCGGCGGTGACGCGCCGCTCCCGTCCCTCGGCGTCCACGATGTCGAACGCGGTGACGCTGTCGGCGACCCAGCCGTGGGCGCGGCCGAACCAGCTCAGCCCGCCGCCGAGGGCGACGCCGGTGACGCTGACGACCGGCGAGCTGCCGGGCAGGCCGGTCAGTCCGTACGGCGCGGCGGCCGCCTGGAGGCGGCCCGAGGACAGCCCCGCGCCGACGCGGGCGCGCCGGGCCTCCGGGTCGATCTCCAGGGAGTCCAGCCGGCGGGTGCGCAGCAGGATCGCGCCGTCCAGGTCTCCGGTGGCGCCATGGCCGTTGGGCTGGGCCGAGACGGTCAGGCCGCGCGCACGGGCGAAGCGGACCAGCGCCGCGACGTCGGCGGCGTCGGCGGCCTCGACCACGGCGGGGACGGACTGCTCGACGGCCAGGTTCCAGGGGCGCCGGGCCTGGTCGAAGCCGTCGTCCCCGGGCAGCAGGACCCGTCCGCGGACCTGGGTGCGCAGGTCGCTCAGCTTGTCGATCATTTCTCTCCGATCCGGGTGGTGGGTTCGGGACGGCGGGCAGGTGCGGGCCTGGGCCGAACCGGTACAGCGTGTCCAGGAGCTCGGCGCGGTCCCGCGGCTCCCGGACGACCGCGTCCGCCTCGGCGGCCGGAGCGGCCGGGGCGTACTCGCCGGTGACGTGCGTCGCCGCTTCCGTTCGGGTCGCAGGGGGTCCGAGCGGTTCCACCATCCTCCGGGGCGACCGGCCGATCAATGGAGGCCTGTGCAAGGATCGTGAAGCCTGAATTAACGATCCGGAGGGGCGCATGCTGGAGCGGCACGAGGTGGAGGCGTTCCTCACCCTCGCCGAGGAACTGCACTTCGGCCGTACCGCCGACCGCCTGCACGTGTCCACCGCCCGGATCAGCCAGATCATCGCCAGGCTGGAACGCCGCATCGGGGTTCCGCTGTTCAACCGCACCAGCCGCCGGGTGGAGCTGACCGCGGTGGGACGGCGGCTGCACGAGGAGGTCCGCCCGGCCTGGGACCGGATCACCACCGCGTTCGAGCGCGCGGTCGAGACCGGCCGCGGCCTGACCGGGACCCTCCGGGTCGCCTTCGTCGGCGCGGCGGGCGGGCAGCTCCTGGCCGGGGCCGCGGAACTGTTCCGCCGGCGCCGCCCCGACTGCGACGTCCTGCTCCGCGAGGCGCAGATGGCCGATCTCATGCCCTGGCTGCGCGATGGGCGCGTCGACCTCGCGCTCGGCACCTTCCCCATCGACGAACCGGACATCGCCACCGGACCGGTCCTGGTCTCCGAGCCCCGCATGCTCGCCGTGCCCGCCCGGCACCCCTTCGCCCGCCGCGCGTCGGTCTCCCTCGAAGACCTGGCCGCGGTGAAGCTGCTCCAGCTGCCGGACACCCTGCCCGGCTCGCTGCGCGCGGACCGCACCCCGCGCACCACCCCCGGGGGGCGGCCGATCGAGCCCGGTCCGTCGGCCTCGACGTTCACCGAGATGCTCACCCTCATCGGCGCCGGCCACGGCGTCTTCCCGGTCGGCGCCCACGCCAGGCGCTACTACGCCCGCCCCGACGTCGCCTACGTCCCCATCGGCGACGCCCCGCCGCTGCGCTGGGGGCTGCTGTGGCGGGCCGACGGCGCCACCGCCCGCGTCCGCGCCTTCGCCCAGGCCGCGCAGGACCTGGTCGACGGGACCGCGGCCGCGACCTGACCGGTGGCCGCGGGGCCGCCGGACGGTCTGTCGACGGCGCACCGGTCGAAGATCGGGAAAGGGCGGCCGGGCGGCCTCCCGGCGGCGGCGCACGGGTCGAAGATCGAGAAGGAGTGGATGGGAGAATCGCGGCTATGCGCGACATCGTTCTGATCTCCGACTCCCGCGTCGCCGCGATCCCGGTCGAGGAGATCGGCGAGCCGCTGGTTGACGTGCGAGGGCGGCTGCTGGTCGACGGGCGGCCCGTCGATCCGGACGGGGCCTTCGCCCACCTCCGGCGGGGGCTGCTGCTCCGGCTGGAGGAGGCGCAGGCGCAGCTGCCCGCGGGCCACCGCCTGCTGGTGGTGGAGGGGTACCGGCCGATCGCGGCGCAGCGACGGATCTTCGAGGACTACTCGGCATTCCTTGAGATGAAATTTCCGGATATGTCGCCTGGGTGGATCCGATCCGCGGCGAGCCGCTACGTCTCACCGGTGGAGGTCGCCCCGCACACCGCGGGCGCGGCGGTGGACCTGACCCTGTGCACCGAGGACGGCGTCGAGCTCGACCTGGGCACACCGCTCAACGCCACCCCGGAGCAGAGCGACGGGGCGTGCTACACCGAGGCCCCCGGCCTGTCCGCCGAGGCCCGCCACCACCGCAAGCTGCTCGGCGCCGCGCTGGAGTCGGCGGGTCTGGTCAACTACCCCACCGAGTGGTGGCACTGGTCCTACGGCGACCGCTACTGGGCGATGGCGACCGGCGCCCGCGCCGCCCTCTACGGCCCCCGGCCGCTCTGAGCCGCCGGGCCCGCACCGGGACCCGCGCGGCCGCTCCTCTCCCGCGCGGATCAGCCCGGCCGGGGAGCCCGGTTCAGCCGGGGAGCGCGGCGCGCCAGCGCAGGGGGAGGTCGGGGGCGGCGGCGACCAGCCGGCCGGCGTGCGCCGCCAGCGCGGTGGCCCCGCCGGAATCGCACAGGTCGGTCCACTCGGCGGGGGCCGCGAACGGCAGGCGGGTGCGGATCCGGCCGTCCGCGCAGGCGGCGTAGAGGCGGCCGTTCATGCCGGTGAGGGCGACGACGCCGGGTGCGGGGCCGACGGGCCGCCAGGAGCCGCCGTCGGCGGGACCCGAGTGCCACAGGAGCTCCGCGGCGGCCGTGAACAGGCCGCCGTTCACCATGGCCAGGCCGACCGCGCCGGCGGGCGCCCCGCCGAGCGCGGTCCACGAGCCGTCGGGCTCGCGCCGGACGAGGCGGTCGCCCGAGGCCAGGCCGTACAGGGCGATGGGATGGGCGGCGGTCGCCTCGCGGGGGACGGCCAGGGCGGTCACCCCGGGCGCGGGGCCGGCCTCGCGCCAGCGGAGGTTCTGGCCGCAGACGTCCCGGGTGAGCAGCGAGCCGTCCGGCGCGACGCCGTACAGCGCCGGGCCGGCGCCGTACACCGGCGAGCCGGCGGCGGTCAGCGCGCGCAGCGAGCGGGCCGGGCCGATCGCCTCCCAGCCGCCCGCCGGCCCCGACAGCCGGTCCAGCACGTTGCGGGTGATGCGCTCCACGACGGGATCGTGCAGGGTGTTGCCCCAGTTCACGGTGGCGGCGGTGAACACCGTGCCCGCGCCCAGGCGCAGGGCGCCCATGGTGGCCATGCCACCCTGGCCGTACCGGGCCCAGTGGCGCAGGTCCGCGGTGGCCAGGACGACGAAGGAGGGCGGTGTGCCGTCCCGGCCGGTCGCCAGCGGCACCCCGTCGACCTCGGTGAAGTCGCACGCGTCGGTCTCGTAGCCGATCGCGCCCTGGCCGAACTTGTCGCCCTCGCCCAGGCCCGTCCCCTCGAACGCCCAGTGCTCGGGGAACCGGACGGTGTAGGACTCGTCGTGCATCCGCTGCATGTACGGCCCCCAGGTCCCGGCGCCGCGCCGGAAGCTGACGCCGATCAGGGCGTTCTCCGGCCGGCCGACCGGGTCGGCGGACCACTCGACCGTGGTCAGGGCGGGGTCCGTCGCGGCCACCGGGTCGGTCACGGCGTCGCGGTGGCAGACCATGGTCCGCCCGCCGTCCTCCAGCCGGAACTGCCACCAGCAGGTGTTGCCGGAGAACACCGCGAGGTTGCCGCCGCGCCGGACGAACTCCTCGACGCTGTCGCGCATGCCCGCCGACCAGTACTCGTCGTGGCCGCTGACCACCAGCAGGCGGTAGCCGGACAGCAGGTCGCCGCCGTCGTGCAGGTCGAGCGCCGAGCAGTAGTCCACGTCGTACCCGGCGGGCCCGAGCCAGCGGATCATGCCCTCCTCCCAGCGCTCGGGCGGCGGGCCGCCGCCCGGCCGGTCGAAGGAGACGCGCGCGGCGCGGGCCGGCTCCTCGGCCCAGTAGAGCGACTCGCCGGGGATCCCGGCCCGGTTGTAGGCCTGCCAGGTCGGGAACGGGATCGACAGCAGGATCGGTGAGCGCGGCCGGGCGGCCCGGACCGCGAAGTACACCTCGGACTCGCCCTCCCCGGTGGTGAAGACGGCCCGGTAGAGCGAGCTCGCCCAGCCGGCCGGCACCTCGAGGGTCCAGTGCGGGCCGTCGAACGCCCCGTCGAGCACGTTCCGGCCGGAGGCGGTGTCCTCGACGGACACCGAACCGCGCAGCGGCGCCCGCGAGGTGTGGGACAGGTGGAAGCGGAGCCGCTCGCCCTGGGCGCGGGAGGTGGACTCGGCGTAGGCGCAGATCGTCATCCGACGGGCTCCAGGACGTCGCGGAAGGCCGCCTCCACCAGCAGCGACTCCAGGCCGAGCAGGTAGCGCTCCATCGCCGGGCGGGGCAGGAAGCGGGTGTCGGCGGTGAGCGAGACGCCCAGCCCGCCGGGCTCGTCGGTCACGTGCAGGCAGAACCGGCAGTTGAGCCGCTCCTGGCGCAGCGGCCAGGACAGCGCCGTGTCGGCGAGCGCCCGCCGTACCTCCGCCTCGCCGGGGGAGGCGTCCGGCCGGTCGGCGAAGCGCAGGTCGTTGAAGCAGCAGTAGGGGTGGACCGGCGTGCCGCGCTCCCGGCTCGCCTCGGCCGTCAGGCGGTCGCGGTCGCGCGGGTCGTGGTAGGCCGAGCGGTAGGCGCGCAGCGCGGCGGGCCCGGCCGCCCTCAGCAGCTCGGTGAAGGGGCCCCGGTCCAGGTCGAGCACGAACAGTCCCTCCTGGGAGAGGGTGGTGACCGCGTTCACGGTGTCGCCGCGGAAGCGGTTGCCCACGATCGGCAGCATCGCGCAGACGCCGTGCCCGGTCACCGCGCCGACCATCGCGGACGCGGCGGCCAGCAGCACGGTCGAGGTGCTCGCGGAGTGCACGGCCGCGATCCGCCGGGCGGCCAGGTCCATCGCCCGGGAGACGATCTGCGCCCGCCAGATCGGCGGGTCGGCGGCGTCACCGGCCGGGCGGCCGAACATGGTCGGCGGGACGCGCCGGTACTCCTGCTCCCAGTGCCCGGCCGCGATCCCGGCGACCCGCCGCCCGGCCCCGGACTCCTGCCAGCGGGCCAGGTCCAGCGGCTGCGGCGGGGGAGGTCCGGGGACCGAGCCGCGGAGCAGCAGCAGCCGCAGGTCGCGCAGGACCACCTCGGCGCCGAGCCCGTCGGCGGCCAGGTGGCAGAAGACCAGCACGATGTGGGTCACCTCGCCGCCGTCGACGACGAGCCCGGCCCGGAGCGGCCACTCGGCGGCGTAGTCGAACGCGGTGGCCGCCAGCTCGTCGAGGAACCGGTCGGGGTCGCCGGCCGCCACCGCGACCGGGAGCACGCCCGCCGCCTCCAGCACCTGGTACGGCCCGGCCGCCCGGGACGGGTCACCGTGCTCTCCCGCCGGGTGCGGTCCGGCGGTCCGGTACGGTTCCGCGGATCCTCCGGCGGCGTGCGAGGGCGGCCCGGATCGGCCCGGCCCGGTCTCGTCCCCGCCCAGGCGGGTCCGCAGCGACTCGTGCCGGGCCACCAGCGCGCCGAGCGCTCCGGCCGCCCGCGCGGGGGTGAGCGGCCGGGCCCGCCCGGGGACCGCGAGCACCCGGCCGAAGTTGAAGTAGCGGTCGTCCGGGGCGGTCTTCACGATCGTGTCCCAGATGGCCCGCTGGCCCCAGGTGAGCGGAGCCGTCCCCGCCCGGCCCCCCGCGAACCGGATCTCCATCAGCGGATCCCGGCGAGGTGGCGCTCCAGCGCGTCCAGGTCGTCCAGCGCGCCGATCCCGGCGGAGGACAGGTCGAACTCGATGCCGAACTCGCTCTCCACCGCGTCGATGAGCCGCATCTGCGCCAGGGAGGTGAAGCCGAGCGCGGTCAGCGGCACCTCGGCGGCCAGCGCCTCCCCGGCGGTGATCGCGCCGTCGGAGGCCGAGGCCACCATCTCGGCCAGGCGCTCCCTGGTCACGCCGGTCACGCGCCGCGCCGTCGTGCGGTCGTCCGCCACGGCGTCGTCCGTCGTGCCGTCACCGGTCACGCGCCGCGCCGTCGTGCCGTCACCGGTCACGGCGTCGTGGGCCGTGCGGCCGTCGTCCACCGTCCGGGTCGTCTCCTCAGGCACCGCCGGCTCCTCTCACGCTGAGCGGTCGCAGGTCCGTCCAGACCCGCTCGATGTGGGCCAGGCACTCCTCCCGGTCACCGGAGAAGCCCTCCGCACGCCAGCCGTCCGGCAGCTCCCGGCCGGACGGCCAGATCGAATACTGTTCCTCGTGGTTGACCACGACGAGATGACTCATGCCTGGTTCCCCGCTTCCATGAGGCGTCGCGCCTCCTCTTCCGGCAGTGCGGCCAGCTCGGCGACCAGCAGCTCCTCCACCTCGGCGGCGAGCCCGTCCACCGTGCTCCGCGCGAACAGCGTGCGGATCGGCACGTCCACCTCGGCGAGCGCGCGGATCCTGGAGACGACCCGGGCGGCGCTCAGCGAGTGGCCGCCCAGGGCGAAGAAGTCGTCGAAGGCGCCGATCCCGGTGACGCCCAGGACCTCGGCGAAGACCTCGGCCACCAGCTCCTCGGCGTCGCCGCGCGGGGCGACGTGCTCGCGGACCGGGGCGGGCGGCTCGGGCAGCGCGGAGCGGTCGACCTTCCCATTGGGCGTCAGCGGGAGCGCGTCCACCACCGTGAGCACGCCGGGCACCATGTAGCCGGGCAGTTCCCGGGCCAGGCGCTCCCGGAGGAGGTCCGGCAGGTCCCGGTACGGGTCCGCGGCGTCCGCGGCGTCCGAGGTCTCCGCGGCGTGCCCGGTCGCCCCGGTGCCCGCGGCGGCTCCGGCTCCGGGGGCTGAGATGGTCCCGGCGTGCCCGGCGTGCCCGGCGGCTCGGGCGGTCCCGGCACCGGCGCCGGCGCCGCCCCCGTCTCCGGTGCCCGGCACCGGGACCACGTACGCGACCAGGAGGTCGCCGCGGACGGCCACGACGGACTGCCGGACCCCCGGGCAGGAGTCCAGCACGGCCTCGATCTCGCCCGGCTCGATCCGGTGGCCGCGCAACTTGACCTGGTGGTCGGTGCGCCCGAGGAACTCCAGGGTCCCGTCGCGGAGCAGCCGGACCCGGTCGCCCGTCCGGTAGCGGCGGGAGCCGCCCGGGCCGGGGACGAACCGCTCGGCGGTCAGCGCGGGGCGGCCCAGGTAGCCGGTCGCCACCCCGGCGCCGCCGATGAGCAGCTCGCCCGGGGACCCGATCGGGACCGTCTCGCCGGCCGCGTCCACGACGTGGACCGTGGTGTTGGCGATCGGCCGGCCGATCACGATCCCGCCGGGGTCGGCGGGCACCTCCCAGGCTGTGGACCAGACCGTCGTCTCCGTCGGGCCGTACACGTTGACCAGGCGCTCCACGCGCGGGCGCAGCTCGCGGGCGAGCCGGGGCGGCAGCGGCTCGCCGCCGGTGAGCGCCGTCACCCGGGGCAGGTCGCCGGTCAGCAGCACCCGCCAGCCCGACGGCGTCGCCTGCACGTGGGTGACCCCGGTCTCGCGGACCAGCCGGGCGGCCTCCGCGCCGTCGACGGCGGTCCCGGCGTCCGCGACCACCACCCGGCCGCCGGTGACCAGCGGCAGGTACAGCTCCAGGGCGGAGATGTCGAACGAGAGGGAGGTCAGCGCGAGCCACACGTCGCGCGGGGTGGAACCGACCAGGGAGCGCATCGCCAGCAGGAAGTTCACCAGCGCCCGGTGCGGGACCGCCACTCCCTTCGGCCGCCCGGTGGACCCCGAGGTGTACAGCACGTACGCGGTGTCGCCGGGGCGGGGCGGGTCGGCCGCCCCGGGGGCGGCCGGAGCGGGGGGCAGGTCGTCCAGGGAGGTCAGCACCAGGGCGGCGGCCGAGTCCTCGAGCACGTACGCGATGCGGGCCTCGGGATAGCCGGGGTCGACCGGCAGGTAGGCCGCGCCGCTCATCGCCGTGCCCAGCAGGGCGGGGAGCAGGTCCGGGCCGCGCTCCATCCGGATCGCGACCAGGGAGCCTCGGCCGACGCCCGCGGCGGCCAGCCGGGCGGCGACCCGCGCCGCCCGCGCGGTCAGCTCCGCGTAGGTCAGCGTCTGCGCGCCGCAGACGACCGCCACCGCGCCGGGGGTGGCCTCGGCCTGCGCCAGCACCAGGTCCGCCAGCGTCGCCTCGGGCAGCTCCGCGCCGGTCGCGTTCCAGGCGTCCAGCAGGCCCAGCTCCGCCTCCGGCAGCATGCGCAGCGCGCCCACCGGCAGGTCGGGCTCGGCGATGGCCGACGCGAGCAGCTCCTGGAAACGCTCGACGAGCATGACCACGGTCCCGCGGTCGAACAGCTCGGTGCTGTAGATGACGGTGCCGTCGAGGGCCCCGTCGGGGGTGGGGGCGATGTCCACCGACAGGTCGTGGCGCGCCGGGTGCCAGCCGTTCGGGAACGGGACCGCCGCCAGGCCGGGCAGCGGGTCGGCGTCCTCGCCGTGGGTGTGCAGGGCGAACATCGTCTGGAAGACCGGGGTGCGGCCGAGGTCGCGCGGCACGTCCAGCTCGCTCACCAGGCGCTCGAACGGCACGTCCTGGCGGGCGAGTGCGTCCAGCACCGAGCGCCGGGTGCGCCGGAGCAGCTCGGTGAAGGAGGGGCCGCCGGACAGGTCGCAGCGGACGGGCAGCGTGCTCGACAGGAAGCCGATCATGGGTTCCAGCTCGACGCGGTCGCGGCCGGCCGACGGGGTGCCCACGCAGAAGTCGTCCTGCCCGGTGTGCCGGGCCAGGAGCACCTGGTAGGCGGCGAACAGCACCATGTACGGCGTGCAGCGCGCCCGCCGGGCCAGCGCGGCGATCGCGGCGGCCCGCTCCGGGGCGATCCGGAAGCCGAGCGCGTCCCCCGCCCAGGAGCGCCGGGCCGGGCGCGGCCGGTCGGTGGGCAGGTCGAGCGGGGGGACCCCGGCCAGGCGGGCGGTCCACCAGCGCAGGTCGTCGTCCGTCCAGCGCCGTTCGCGGGCGTGCTCGCCGTACTGCAGGGGGAGGGCGGGCAGCGGTGCGGCGCCGCGGCTGCCGTAGTGGGCGGCGACCTCGGCGCGCAGCACGTTGAGCGACCAGCCGTCGCTGTTGATGTGGTGCACGACCACGCAGAGCACGTGGTCGTCCGGGCCCAGTTCGATCAGCGTGACCCGGAACGGCGGCGCGGCGGTCAGGTCGAAGGCGGTGTTGGTCAGCGAGGCCACCAGGTCGCGGGCCTCCTGCTCGTCCCGGGCGGCCAGGCGGTGGACCGCCACGGGCGCGGGCGGGTCGACGACCGCCACCGGCTCCCCGTCCACCTCGCGGAAGCGGGTGCGCAGGCTCTCGTGCCGGGCCGCGACCGCGGTGAACGCGGCGGCCAGAGCGCCCTTGTCAAGAAAACCTTTCAGACGGTAAACATAGGAGGTGTTGTAGCTCGGATCGCCGGGATCGAACCGGTGCAGGAACCAGAGCCGTTGCTGGCCGTGCGAGAGCGGACGCTCCGCGGCCGGTTCGGCGGAGAGGTCGCCGGGGGAGGCGGTCTCTGGCTGGGGCACGGGGGGCTCCTTCGGCGAAGTCGGGCTCGCGTCCGCCCGGGTGCGTGGAGGAGCGGGAACGCTGACGCCCGCTCTGCGGCTGTTTGCCCAGTTCTCCTGGGTTACCGGCGGGTCACCTTTTGGAAAGAAACTTTCCGGTTAGATATGGCTCGCCAGTTTTACACCTCCGTTCCGGGTCCGCAAGACCCTCCGGGGCAAGGGTTCGCGGTTTCGCGGGCACTCCGGAGATGGGGTCTTGTGCGGCCCTCCCGATCATGTAAGACTGTCGCCCGGATTTAAATAGTAAAGATTCTTTTCTGTTGTGGCCGCGACGTTGGTGCGCATCTGGGTCACACACATCCGACCTTTATGGGGAGGTTCACATGGTGAACCTGACCGTCACCCAGCTGCTCGGAGACCGGGCGCTGGCCGACCCCGACGGGGTCGCGCTGATCGTCCAGGGCTCGGCGCCGCTGACCTACGGGCAGTGGCACGAACGGTCCACCGCCGTCGCGAACGGCCTGGTGGAGCGCGGCGTGGCCCGCGGCGACCGGGTGGGGCTGGTCTTCGGGAACGCCGACTGGGCCGACTACGCCGTGGCGTTCTTCGGCGTGCTCAAGGCCGGGGCCGCGGCCGTGCCGCTGTCCGACCGGTCCGCCGCCGCCGACCTGCGCTTCATGCTCGGGCACTGCGGCGCGGCCGGAGTGGTCCACGCGGAGGGGGCCGAGGTCCCCGGCGACGGCCGCTGGACCGTGACACTGGACGGCCTGCGCGCGCAGACATCCCACGAGTCGGCGGACTCCGCCTCCGGCGGTCCCGTCCCGGCGCTCCCCGGGCCGCCGGGTTCCTCGCCCGGCGGCCCCGCGCGGACCCGCGGCCGGCTCCCCGAGCCCGAGCCCGGCGACCTCGCGCAGATCCTCTACACCTCGGGCACCACCGGCCGGCCCAAGGGCGTCTCGGCCACCCACGCCAACCTGGCGCACGGCTGCGGCGCGAGACGCCGTTCGTTCGCGCACTCCCGCCACCTGGCGCACGCCTTCCCGATCGGCACCAACGCCGGCCAGACCATGCTGGTCAACGCGCTGGACGCCTGCCCGGCCGTGGTGACCCCGCCCCGCTTCACCCCCGCCCGCTTCGCCGCGCTGATCGAGGAGTACCGGGCCGGGACGGTCTTCCTCGTCCCGGCGATGGCGATCGAGCTGCTCAACGCGGGCGTCGCGGAGCGGTACGACCTGTCCAGCGTGCTGCTGCTCGGCTCCGCCGCCGCACCGCTGCCCGCGGCGGTAGCCGAGGCGCTGACCCGGGCCTTCCCCAAGGCGGCGATCGCCAACTACTACACCTCCACCGAGGCGGCCCCGGCGCAGACGATCATGATGTTCGACCCGGAGCGGCCCGGCAGCGTGGGCCGGGCGGTGGCCGGGGGACGGGTCAGGATCGCCACCCCGGACGGGGAGCCGCTCCCGCAGGGCGAGACCGGCGAGGTGTGGATGCGCTCCGCGGCGGCCCCGCGCTCCTACTACGGGGACCCGGGCAGTGGGACCTTCCGCGACGGCTGGATCCGGATGGGCGACCTCGGGCGCCTGGACCCGGACGGCTACCTCTACCTCGTCGACCGGGAGGGCGACGTGGTGAAGTCCGGCGCCTACAAGGTCTCCACGATCCACGTCGAGGAGGCGGTGTTCGGACACCCGGCCGTGGTCGAGGCGGCCGCATTCGGGGTGCCGCACCCGGTCCTGGGAACCGTCGTCGCCGTCGCCGTGGTGGTCCGCGAGCCCCTGACCGCCGGAGAGCTGCGCCTCTTCCTCGCCGACCGGCTCGCACCGCAGGAACTGCCCGCCCACGTGGCCGAGGTCGCCGCGCTGCCCCGCAACGCGGGCGGCAAGGTCGACAAGCGGGCGCTGCGCGAGAGCCTGGGGTTCGCGGAACGGGCCCCCGCGTGAGCGCCGCCCGGCCGGACCCGCCGCCCCGGACCGCACCGGGGGAAGCCGAGGCCACCTTCCTCCAGCAGGGCATGTGGGTGACCGAGCAGACCACGGGGGCGGGCACGGCCTACCACATGCCGCTCCTCGTCCACCTCCGCGGCGACCTGGACGCGGACGCCCTCACGGCGGCCTGCGCCGCGGTCGTGGAGCGGCACCCGGCGCTGGGCTCCGTCGTGGCCGAGACGGGCGGCGGGCTCCGGCTCGTCCCCGGCGCCCCGGTGCCGGTACGGCGCCGGCCCGCGGACGGGCCGATCGAAGGGGAACCGGACGACTGGCCCGAGGCCGTACGCGAGGAGGTCTTCGCCCCGTTCGACGTGGACGGCGGGCCGCTGGCCCGTTTCACCCTGTACCGGACCGGCCCCGGACGGCACACCCTGGCGTTCGTCGCCCACCACCTGGTCTTCGACGGGCACTCCAAGGACGTCCTGGCAGCCGATCTCGCCGCGCTGTACAACGGCGGGCGCCCCGCGCCGCCGCCCGCGCTCGACCACGGCCGGGCCGAACGCGAGCGGGTCGCCGCGGAGCTGCCGGCCGCCCGGGAGTTCTGGGCCGGGCACTGGCGCGAGCCCGGTGAGACGGTGGTGCGCGGCCGGGCGCTGCGCTCCCGGCGGGCGGCCGCGGGCCGTACGCTCCGCTTCCGCGCGGACCTCGCGCCCGTCGCCGGGCTGACCCGGTTCGAGACGCTGCTCGCCGCGCTGCACACCCTGCTGGCCGGGTACGGCAACGACGGCGTCACCACGGCGGTCGACCTGTCCACCCGGCCCGCCGAGGCCGCCGGGCACGTCGGCGTGTTCGTCAACGAGCTGCCGGTCGCCTCGCGGCCGGGACCGGAGGAGACCTTCGGCGGGTTCGCCGCAAGGCTGCGCGCCGGGCTGCGGGAGGTCTACCGGTTCCGCCGGGTCCCGCTGAGCCGGGCCCTGCCCCGCCTGCGGCCGCACGCCGCGCTGGCGCCGGTCTCGGTCAGCTACCGCGCCCGGACCCTCCCGGACCCGGTCTTCGCCGGCCTGGACTGCGCGGTGGACCGGACGGTCCCCAACGGCTCCGTCCGGGGGGCGCTCCACCTGCAGTGCGCGGACGGGCCGGACGGCCTGGCCGTCGCCCTGCGCCACGACCCCGCAGAGCTGCCGGAGGCCCGCCCGGTCGCCGACGACCTGCGCCTGCTGCTGGAACGGGCCGGCCGCGACCCCGGCCTGCGCCTGCGCGACCTGGCGGCCCCCCGCTGAACGCCCGCCGCCGACCCCCGCGCCCCGCCGGACCGCCGGCGGGGCGCCGTACGACCACCTGGAGAACGAGATGGCTTCCGTCACCACCCTCAACGAGCAGATCCGGGAGATCTGGGAGGAGGTCCTGGGCATCTCGCCGATCGACGACCACGACGACGTCTTCGACCTCGGCGGGCACTCCCTGACCATCACCCAGATCATCGTCCGGATGCGCAAGCGCCTCGGCGTCGACGTCGAGCTGGACGACTTCTTCGACAACCCCACCATCGCCGGGATCGTCGCGATCCTCGGCGGCGACCGAGACCGATGACCGGGACCGATGACTGAGACCGATGACTGAGACCCTCGCCCCCGCCCCGGCGACGAGCCCGGCACGGCTCTCCCGGCTGGCCGACGACGACCTCGCGCTGCTCCTGCTGATCCGGCACTTCGAGCTGGAGCTGCTCCGGCTGTACGGCGCCGGCGAGCTGAACGGCACCACCCACACCTGCCTGGGCCAGGAGTACGTGCCGGTGGCGCTGCGCCCCCTGCTGGGACCCGGCGACTTCGTGTTCAGCAACCACCGCGGCCACGGCCACTACCTGGCCCGGTTCGGCGACGCGCACGGGCTGCTGGCGGAGATCATGGGCAGGGAGGGCGCGGTCTGCGGCGGCGTGGGCGGCAGCCAGCACCTGCACCGCGACCGCTACCTGTCCACGGGCGTGCAGGGGGAGAGCCTGCCGGTCGCCGCCGGGGTGGCCCTGCACCTGCGGCGCACCGAGCCGGGGACGCTGGCCTGCGTCCACATCGGCGACGGCACCTGGGGCGAGGGCGCGGTCTACGAGGCGCTGAACCTGGCCGCGCTCTGGGACCTGCCGCTGCTGGTGGTGGTGGAGAACAACGGCATCGCCCAGTCCACGCCCACCGGCGCGCAGCTCGCCGGGACCATCGCCGGGCGGGCCGCGGCGTTCGGGATCGGCCACCACCTGGTCGTCTCCGCCGACGTCAACGAGATCCGCCCCGCCCTGGAGCCGCTGGTCGCCGGAGTGCGGAGCGGCCGGCCGCTGGTGGTGGAGTTCCGTACCCACCGGCTCGGCCCGCACAGCAAGGGCGACGACACCCGCCCGCCCGAGGCGGTCCGCGCGGCCCGGGAGCACGACTGGTACGACCGCTACGCCCACGACCATCCCGACCACTTCCACCCGCTCGACGCCCGCGCCAGGGCGCTGGTCGAGGGCGTCGTCGCGGAGGTCTCCGCCCGGCCGCCGTCGAGGTGGTCGCCGTGCGCGTAGCCGAGAACCTCAACGCCGCCCTGCACGGGCTGCTCGCCGACGATCCCGCGGCGTACGTGCTGGGCGAGGACGTCCTCGACCCGTACGGCGGCGCCTTCAAGATCACCAAAGGTCTGTCCACCCGCTTCCCCGGCAGGGTGATCACCACCCCGATCAGCGAGGGCGCGCTCACCGGCGTCGCGGCCGGGCTCGCGCTGACCGGCAACACCGCGGTGGCCGAGATCATGTTCGGTGACTTCGCCGCGCTCGCCTTCGACCAGCTGTGCAACTTCGCCGCCAAGTCGGTGTCGATGTACGGCTCGCGCCTGCCGCTGCGGATGGTCGTGCGCTGCCCCACCGGCGGCGGCCGGGGCTACGGCCCCACGCACAGCCAGAGCCTGCAGAAGCACTTCGTCGGCATGCCGGGCCTGGCGCTGTACGAGATGTCGCCCTTCCACGACAACCGCGAGGTGCTCGCGGCCATGGTGGACCGGGGCGAACCGTGCCTGTTCTTCGAGGACAAGATCCTCTACACCCGCCCGACGGGACTGGCCGACCCGCTGTTCCGGGTGCGCCGCGACGGCGACCTGGCCGTGGTGGACCCGGACGTGCCCGAACTCGCCGCCCGCCCCGACTGCGTGATCGTCGCGCCGGGCGGGACGGCGCACCGGGCGCTGGGGGCGATGCGGTCGCTGCTGCTGGAGGAGGAGGTCTCCTGCCGGCTGCTGGTGCCGTCCCGGCTGTACCCGCTGGACGTCGAGGCGCTGCTGCCGCACCTCGGCGGGGTCGTGCTGGTCGCCGAGGAGGGCACCGCCGGCGGCACCTGGGGGAGCGAGGTCGCCCACCTGGTCCACCAGCGGGTCTGGGACCGGCTGCGGGGACCCGTCCGGCTGGTCTGCTCCCGGGCCTCGGTGATCCCCACCGCCGCCCACCTGGAGCGGGAGGTCCTGCTCAGCGAGTCCGCGATCCACCGCGCCGTACGGGAGGCCCTGCGTGGCTGACGTCCTCGTTCCCAAGCTGAACAACCAGGACACCGAGTACCTGGTCGTGGAGTGGCTCGTCGGCGACGGCGAGCCGGTGCGCGCCGGTGAGGCGGTGGCGGTGCTGGAGACCTCCAAGGCCGCCGACGAGATCGAGGCGGCCGTCTCCGGTCGGCTGGTCCACGTCGCGGCCAAGGACGCCTGGGTCGCCCCGGGCGCCGTGCTGGCCCGCGTCGTCTCTGGGGATCCGGCGGGAACCGGCGGGTCCCCATCTGCGCCGTCCGCCGGGACCGCCGGATCCTCGTCTGCGCCGTCCGCCGGGACCGCGGAGACCCCCGCCGTGCCGGGGGCGGCCGGTGTCGCGGTCGGGGCGTTCGCGGGCTCTCCGGCCGGGGACGGGCCGCCGGGTACGGTCGCCGCCTCCCTGATCACCGGCCCGGCCCGGGCCGCCATGGAGGAACTGGGCGTCCCCGAGGAACAGGTGCTGGCGCTGGGACTGCCCCTGGTCCGCCGGGTGGACGTCGAACGCCTCGCCGGTACGCGTGATCCCGGGGACGGGAAGGACACCGGGGACGCCCGTGATCGCGCGGAGGGGAAGGACACCGGGAACACGCGTGCTCCCGGGGACGGGAACGTCCCGGGCACCGCGCGCCCCGGTGGGGAGGAGGACGCGGCCGGGCGGCACGAGCTGTCGAAGGTGCAGCGGGCCGTGGCGCGCGCCGTCACCCTCTCCCACCGGACGGTCCCGGCCGCGTACACCGTGATGCGCTTCGACGTCGGCCGGGCCCTGGAGCGGGCGGGCGCGCTCACCCGCGAGGTGCGCAGGCCGGTCGGGCTGCCCGAGCTGTTCGTGCAGGCGGTGGCCGGGCTGCACGGGAGGTTCCCGCTGCTGTTCGCCTCGGTGGACGACACGGCCGAGAACGCCGGAGGCACGGCCGGGGGCCCGCCCGGCCCGGCGGGGCCGGTCGTCCGGCTCTCCGCCGCCCCCCGCGTCGGGGTCACCTTCGACCTGGGCGAGGGCCTGTACGTGCCGGTCGTCCGTGAGACCGGCACCCTGCGGGAGATCGCCGCGACGCTGATGCGCCACCGGCTGGCCGCCGCGTCCGGCGGCTTCCGGGAGCAGGACCTGACCGGGGCGAACATCACGGTCACCCTGCACACCGACGCCGACGTGATCCTCGCCGTCCCGATCGTCCTGCCCGGCACGTCCGCCGCCCTCGCGGTGACCTCCCCGCGGCCGGAGACCGTCCTGGCCGCCGACGGCTCGGTGACGGTGCGGACCGTCGCCGACATCGGCCTGGCCTATGACCACCGCCTCGTCAACGGCCGGGACGCCGCACTGTTCCTGGCCGCCCTCCGCCGGGAGATCGAATGACCGAGACCACCTCGACCACGCCGGCCGCATCGGCCCCGACACCGTCCGCGCAGGCCGTACCGGCTCCGTCCGTGCAGGCCGTACCGGCCCCGGCACCGCCTGCGCCCGCCGCGCCGCCTGTGCCCTCCGCGCCGTCCGCGCCACCGGAACTGTCGGACGCCAAGCGGGTGCTGCTCGCCCGGCGGCTGCGGCGGCGGGAGGAGACCCGCGCCGTCGTCCCGCGCCCGCCCGGCACGGTCCCGCCGCTCTCCCACGCCCAGGAGCGCCTGTGGTTCCTGGAGCAGTACCGGCCGGGCCTGACCGCCTACACCGTCCCCGCCGTGGTGCGGCTGCGCTGCGCGCTGGACGAAGCGGCCCTGCGCCGGGCCCTGGCGGCGGTCGCCGCCCGCCACGAGGCGCTGCGGATGCGCTTCCCCACCACCGAGGACGGCGTCCCCGAGCTGGTGATCGACGACTCCGGTCCGGTCCGGCTGGACGTCGCCGAGGTCGCGGACCAGGACGCGGCGCTGGAGCTGTTCGACGCCGAGCTGGCCGTGCCGTTCGACCTGGAGCGCGGTCCGCTGCTCCGCGCGGTCCTGGCCCGGATCGCCCCGGACGACCACGTGCTGCTGGTGGCCGCGCACCACGCGGTCGTCGACGGCTGGTCCTACGACATCGTCCTCCGGGAACTGCTCGCCCTGTACGACGGCGAGGCCCTCCCGCCCCCGCCGGTCGGCTACGGCGACTACGCCGTCTGGCAGCGCGGGCGGGACCTGCGCCGCGAGACCGACCACTGGCGCGAGCGGCTGGCCGGGCTGCCCGCGCTCGACCTGCCGACCGACCGGCCGCGCCCGGCCGAGCAGGGCCACGACGGCGCCTCGCTCGCGGTCCGGATCGACGCCGAGCTCACCCGCCGCCTCGCCGACGTGGGCCGGGAGGCGAACGCGACGCCGTACATGACGCTGCTGGCGGCCTTCCAGGTGCTGCTGGCCCGCCACTCGGGGCAGACGGACTTCGGGGTCGGCTCCCCGGTGGCCGGGCGGAGCCTGCCCGAGCTGGAGGGCGTCGTCGGCATGTTCGTCAACACGCTGGTGCTCCGCGCGGACCTGGACGGCGACCCGCCGTTCACCGCGTTCCTGGGCCGCGTCAGGGAGCGTGCGCTGGACGCGTTCGCCCACGCCGAGCTGCCGTTCGACCGCCTGGTCACCGAGCTGAACGTGGAGCGCGACGTCAGCCGCGCCCCGCTGGCCCAGGTCGCCTTCGCCCTGCAGAACTACGCCGACGGAGTGGACGACCCGCGGCTGTCCTACCTGTCCCCGCCGGTCAGGACCACCCGCCACGACCTGGCGCTGTACCTGTTCGAGACCCCCGAGGGGCTGGCCGGGCACTTCACCTACAGCACCGCGCTGTTCGACGCGGAGACCGTGGAACGGCTGGCCGCCCGGTTCGAGACGCTGCTGCGCTCGATCGTCGCGGCCCCGGACACCCCGGTGGGGGAGCTGTCGCTGCTCTCGGACGCCGAGCGGGACCTCGTGCTGGGCTTCGGGTCGGCCGCGGACCCGGAGCCGGCCGGCCACCGCCTGCTCGGCGACATCGTGGCCGCGCAGGCCGTGCTGACCCCGGACGCGACCGCCGTGGTCTGCGCACCGGCCGCCGGCAGCGCACCGGCCGGCGGCGGCACTCCGGCCGCGGCTCCGGACGGTTCCCCGGGCGGGGTCCCGCCGGGCGGGGACGCCCCCGGCTCCCTCACCTACGCAGAGCTGGACCACCGGTCGAGGGCGATCGCCGCGCTGCTGCGCGGGCGGTACGGCGTCGGCCCCGACGTCCGGGTGGGCGTCCTGCTCGACCGCTCCACCGACCTGGCCGCCGCCGTCCTCGGCGTGCTGGCCGCGGGCGGCGCCTACGTCCCGCTCGACCCCAAGCAGCCGCGCGACCGGCTGGCCCACATGCTCGCCGACTCCGGGGCGGTCGCCGTCCTGACCTCCTCGGCCGGGCGCGGTCTGGTCCCGGACGGCCACCCGGTGGTCTGCCTGGACGCCGAGGAGCTGACGGAGACCGCGTTCGACGACCCCGGCACCACCCCCGACCACCTGGCCTACGTGATCTACACCTCGGGCACCACCGGGCGGCCCAAGGGCGTCGGGGTGCAGCACCGGCAGGTGCTGAACTACCTGGCCGGGGTCCGGGAGCGCTTCGCCGTCGAGCCCGGGTCGGTCTTCACCCTGCTCCAGTCGCTCTCCTTCGACTTCGGCGTGACGGTCTTCTACCTGTCGCTGCTCACCGGGGGAGAGCTGCACCTGCTCGACCCGCAGGCCCCGGTCGAGGAGCTCGCCGGGACGCTGGGCCGTACCGACTACCTGAAGATGACCCCCTCCCACCTCGCCTCCCTGCTCGCCGGAGCCGACCCCCGCGAGCTGCTCCCGCGCAGGCTGCTCATCCTCGGCGGCGAGGCCTCCACCTGGTCGTGGGCCAGGGAGCTGGCCGGGCACACCGAGGTGGCCAACCACTACGGGCCCACCGAGGCCACCGTCGGCGTGGCCACGTACGCCGTCGCCGCCGCTTCCGGGACAGCCTCAGGGACCGCGCTGGCCCTGCCGGTCGGCGGGCCGCTGCCCGGCGTCCGGCTGTACGTGCTGGACGAGCACCTGCGCCCGGTCCCGCCCGGCATGACCGGGGAGATCCACATCGGCGGCGACCGCCTGGCCCGCGGCTACCTCGGGCAGCCGGGCCTGACCGCCGACCGCTTCCTGCCCGACCCGTACGGCGCGCCCGGCGCCCGCATGTACCGCACCGGCGACCTCGGCCGCTGGCTGCCCACGGGGGAGCTGTGCTTCCTGGGCCGCCGCGACCTGCAGGTCAAGGTCCGCGGCTACCGCGTGGAGCTGCCGGAGATCGAATCCGTCCTCACCGGCCTGGCGGGGATCGAGCAGGCCGTCGTGGAGCTGCGCGCAGACCGGCTGGTCGGCTATCTCGTCGGGGAGCGGACCCCCGTCGGGGAGCTGCGCGCCCGGCTCGCCGACCGCCTCCCCGAGTACATGGTCCCGGGGCGCTTCGTCTGGCTGGACGAGCTGCCGCTGAAGTCGCACGGCAAGGTCGACCGGGCCCTGCTCCCCGATCCCGGCGACGAGCGCCCGGACCAGGAGGGCGGGTTCACGCCGCCGCAGACCCCGCTGGAGGAGGGCATCGCGCAGGTGTGGGCCGAGGTCCTGGGGCTGACCCGGGTCGGCGCGCTGGACGACTTCTTCGACCTGGGCGGGCACTCGCTGCTCGCCGCCCAGGTGGTCGCCCGCCTGCGCCGGGTCCTGCCCGACGGCGGGCGCCGCATCGGCATCCTCGACCTGTTCAAGCACCGGACCGTCCGCGGGCTGGCCGGGCTCGCCGAGACCGCCGCCGGCGGGCCGCGGGCCCTCCTGCACCGCCTCACCCCGGCCCGGAACGCCACCACGACGCTGGTCTGCGTGCCGTACAACGGCGGGAGCGCGGCCGTCTACCAGCCGCTGGCCGACGCGCTGCCGCAGGACTGGGCGCTGCACGCGGTGGCCGTCCCGGGTCAGGAGCTGGGGCTCGCCGAGGAGACCAGGCCGGTCGCCGAGGTGGCCGAGGGCTGCGCGGCGGAGATCCTCGCCGGGATCCGGGGCCCGGTCGTGCTGTACGGCCACTGCGGGCTCGGCGTCATGCTCACCGTGGAGATCGCCCGGCGGCTGGAGGCCGCGGGGCGGCCCGTCGAGGCCGTCTACCTGGGCGGGATCTTCCCCTTCGCCCGGCCCTCCTCCCTGCTGGGCCGGATCACCGACCTGGCCGACCGGTTCCGCAGCGACCAGGCGTGGGCCAACGCGCTGCGGGCCGCCGGGCTCGACGTCGACGAGCTCAGCCGCGAAGAGCTCAAAATGATCATCGACAACCGGCGGGAGGGCACCCGGGAGACCGAGCGCTACTTCACCCGGCTCCTCGCCGAGGGCGTCGAACCGCTCCGGGCGCCGATCGTCTCCGTCGTGGGCGAACGCGACCCGGCGACGGAGTTCTACCAGGAGCGCTACCCCGAGTGGCACCTGCTGTCCGGCTCCGCCGC
Source organism: Planomonospora parontospora (assembly GCA_014647935.1). Lineage (GTDB taxonomy): Bacteria > Actinomycetota > Actinomycetes > Streptosporangiales > Streptosporangiaceae > Planomonospora > Planomonospora parontospora. Next base: position 105,856 of record BMQD01000010.1, on the reverse strand, counting down.
GCTGGTCGTCCTCGACGAGGCGGGGCACTTCTACCTGAAGTACCGCGCCGGAGAGCTGGCCGCCATCGTCACCGCCGTCCACCCGGCGGTCGCCTCCGGCGACACCGCGGCGCTGGGCCGTACCGACCACTCGACCTGGTGGCTGGAGGGCGTCTCCCGGCGGTCCCCGGTCGTCCCGGACGGTCCGATCGCCTCGGCTTCCCCGGCCGTCTCGGCCGGTTCGGCGCCGAGCATGAAGCGGTTCGGCGCGGTGGCCGCCGGACAGCTCGTGTCGATCATCGGATCCTCGCTGACCGAGTTCGCGGTCCCGCTGTGGATCTACGTCACCACCGGGTCGCTCGTGGACTTCGCGCTCTTCTCGGTCCTGGCGCTGCTGCCCGGCATGCTGGTCTCCCCGCTCGCGGGCGCGCTCGTCGACCGCCACGACCGGCGGCGCGTCATGCTCGCCGGGGACGTCGGCGCGTTCGGCACGCAGCTCGCCCTCGGTGTGCTGCTGTGGACCGGCAACCTGCAGATATGGCACGTCTACCCGCTGCTGGCGGTGCTCTCCGTCGCGCTCGCCTTCCAGCGGCTGGCCTACAACTCGGCCATCCCGCAGCTCGTCCCCAAGCGCTTCCTCGGCCACGCCAACGGCGTGGTCCAGATGGTCACCGGTACGGCGCAGCTCGTCGTCCCGCTGGTCGCGGTCGGGCTGATGGCGGTGATCGGCCTGGAGGGCATCCTCGTCGTGGACGTCGTCTCCTACGTGTTCGCGATCACGGTCCTGCTCCTGGTCCGCTTCCCGAAGACGATGGCGTGGCGGCGCCGCGAGTCGCTGACCGCCGAGATGGTCGAGGGCTGGCGCTTCTCCTGGGGGAACCCGTGGTTCCGCGGGATGCTCCTCTTCTTCGTGGTGCTGAACGTCTTCCTGTCCCCGCTGTTCCTGCTCGTCTCACCGCTCGTGCTGGGCTTCGCCACCCTCGACGACGTGGGGCGCGTCGCGTTCTGCGGCGGGCTGGGCGTGCTGCTCGGCGGCCTGGTGATGACGGTGTGGGGCGGCCCGCGCCGCCTGCGGATGCGCGGCGTCCTGCTGGCCACCCTCGCCCTCGGCGCCTTCTGCCTGCTCACCGGTGTGCGGGAGGATCTGGTGGTCATCGCGGTGGGCGCGTTCGGCATGTCGTTCTGGCTGACCGTGCTCAACGGCGTCTACGCCACGATCGTCCAGGTCAAGGTGCCGCAGCGGTTCCACGGCCGGGTCATGGCGCTCAACCAGCTCGTCGCCTGGTCCACGCTGCCGATCGGCTTCGGCTTGGTCGCGCCGTACGGCACCGCCCTGTTCGAACCGCTGCTGCTGCCCGGCGGTCCGCTGGCCGGCACCGTCGGCGCGGTCATCGGTACCGGTGAGGGCCGCGGCATCGGCCTGATGTACGTCCTGTTCGCGGTCGCGATCGCGGTCACCGCGCTGGTCGCCATGCGGACCCGGACCCTGTCCCGGTTCGACTCCGACATGCCGGACGCGCTCCCGGACGACCTGGTCGGCCTCCAGGCGGTCCGGGGGCGGGTGGAGCCTGCCGGCGCGGTGGAACCCGCGGAGCGCGCTCCGGCGGTGAGCGCGCTCCGGCGGTGAGCGCGCTCCGGCGGTGAGCCCGCCGCTCAGGTGAGCCCACCCCGGGACGATCACGCCCCGGGGTGGTCACGTCCCGGGGTGATCACGCACCGGGGCGGTCGTGTCCCGGGACGGCCGTGCCCGAGGTGGGCCCGCCGCGGAGGTGGGCACGCCTTGGCGGTCCGCGGGCGGAGGCGGACGATCACCGGGACGTTCCGAGGACCCCGTCCGCCAGCCGGGCCAGGGCGGATGCGATCTGCTCGGCGGTCAGACCGCGGTCGTGGCGCTGGAAGCCGTACACCTCGGGGGCGAGCGGGGCCAGGAGGGGCTCCACCAGCGCGTCGGGGTCCGGCGCGTCCGCGGCGACGAGCAGGGACCTCACGTGCGCACGCCAGAAGCCGTACGCCCCCGTCGTGAACCGCGAGCGGCCGGTCTCGGCGCCGAGGACCAGATGGGCGTGGTCCTCCAGCAGCCGCACCATGGCGGCGTAGAACGCGGCCAGCCGGGCCGCCGGCGGTGCGCCCGGCCCCAGCGGGGGATCGCCGCGCAGCAGTTCCTCCTGCAGGGCGCGTTCGTGCTCGTCGAGAAGGGCCAGGGCGATCGCCGCCCGGTCCGGGTAGCGCCGGTAGAGGGTTCCGCGGCCCACCCCGGCGGCGCGGGCGATGTCGTCCATGGTGACGTTCGGCGCGCCCTCGGCGGCGAACAGGCGCCCGGCCGCTTCCAGGATCCGGGCGCGGTTGCGTGCGGCGTCGGCTCTCTCCATGACCCCGAGCATATTTGGACACGATGTCCACTTCCTTGGTAGCGTCAAATGGACACGATGTCCACTTATTGGAGTGATCATGGCTCGCCTGCTGCATCTGGACGCCGCCGCCCGGCGCCGCTCGATCTCCCGGGAGCTCTCCGCGGCGTTCGCCCGGGCCTGGCGCGCGGCGCACCCGGACGGCGGTTACACCTACCGAGACCTGGCGGCCGATCCCGTCCCGCACATCGGCGAGGCGTGGACCGAGCTCTGCGACCACGTGCTGGCGCACGGCATCACCGACGTCCGCCGCTACCGGGAGGCCGTGCGGACCCCCCGGCAGGAGGAGGCCTGGGCGACCCTCGCCCCGCTGCTGGACGAGCTGGTGGCCGCCGACGTGGTGCTCATCGGCACGCCGATGTACAACTACTCGATCCCCTCGGCGCTCAAGGCCTGGATCGACCAGGTGACCTTCCCGAGGATGTCGCTGTCCGGGCGCCGGTTCGTGGTGACCGGCGCCCGCGGCGGCGCCTACGGCCCCGGCACCCCGCGCGAGCCGGTCGACCACCAGGAGCGCTACCTGCGGGACTTCTTCAAGGGGCACTTCGGCGTCGAGGACGTCGCGTTCGTCCACGCCGAGCTGACCAACGCCCTGGTCGACCCGGTCCTGGCGCACCTGCGCGATGCGCAGGAGGCCTCGCACGCCGAGGCCCGCGTGCGGATCCTCGCGGAGGCCCGGAGATGAGCTGGGTCCTCCTGCTGCTCGCCGGGCTGGTGGAGATCGCCTGGTCGCAGAGCATCAGACCGACGGAGAACTTCACCCGGCCGGTGCCGACCCTGGTCTGCTTCGCCCTGGCCGCCGGCGCCGTCTGGCTGCTGTCCAAGGCGATGGACGACATCCCGGTCGGTACGGCCTACGCGGTCTTCACCGGCATCGGAGCGGTCGGTGCGATCACCTTGGGCGTCGTGCTGAACGGCGACCCGCTCGGCGCGGGCCGCGTCACCGCTCTCGCCCTGATCGTCGGCGGCATCGTCCTCGCCAGGCTCGCCTGACGCGCCGCCGGCGGTCCGCAGGACCGGAGCGTGCCCCGGCCCGCAGACCGTCCGGACGAACGAGTCCGAGGCGTGGCCGCGGAGTCAGGCCAGGATGCTCGGGGACGTCGTAGCCTGAGCGGGTGGGGCGTTTGCGCGGCGACGGCGGTGAGGCGGGCGGCGACGGGCTGCGGCGCCACCTGGCCGGGGGGACGGGCGGTCACCGGCTGAGGTTCGGTTCCGGCGCCGCGGGGATCGAGCGTCTGGAGGCGTCGCTGATCGGCGAGGGGTTCGCGCCGCACCGGCACGACACCTACGCGATCGGGGTGACCCTGGCGGGCGTGCAGACGTTCCGCTACCGGGGCGAGCTGCGGCACTGCCTGCCCGGCGACTGGCACGTCCTGCACCCCGACGAGGTGCACGACGGCATGCCGGGCACGGACGAGGGCTTCGGCTACCGGATCCTCTACGTCGATCCGTTCCTCGTGCAGCAGGCGCTGGGCGGGCGGCCGCTGCCGTTCGTCGCCGACCCGGTCGTGCGGCGCCGCGACGTGCGCCCGCCGCTGTCGGCGTGCCTGCGGCGCATCGACGAGCCGCTCGACGACCTCGAGAGACTCGACGTGGCGCTGCTGGTCGCGGACCTGCTGGAAAGGCACTCCGCCCCCCGTCCGGGCGGGCGGGCCGGGCTGGCGCTGGAAGCGCTGTCGCGCGTGCGCGAGCTGATCACCGAAGATCCGGCGACCAGGCGTTCCGTGGAGGAGCTCGAGCGGATCTCGGGGCTGGACCGGTGGACGCTCGCCCGCCAGTTCCGCGCCGCGTTCGGCACCAGCCCGACCCGCTTCCGCACGATGCGGCAGCTGGACCGGGTGCGCCGGCTGCTGCGCGGCGGCATGCCGCCCCGCGAGGCCGCGCTGGAGGCGGGCTTCGCCGACCAGAGCCACATGACCAGGATGTTCAAGCGGGCGTACGGCATGACGCCGGGGGCGTGGACCGCGGCGCTCGTCGGGCTGTGATCCCGGGGGCGTGGACCGCGGTGTTCGCCGGGCCGTCCCCGCTCGGCGGGCTCCCGCGAGCCGGGCCGGGGCGGCGCCGGACAGGGCGGCCGTCACCGTGCCCCTTCCGCCTCCGGTCCCTCCGTCCGGGAGGTCCTGGCCTCGATGGCATGGATGACGGCTGCCATGTCCGATCCGCCGTGTCCCAGCGTGAGCGTCTCACCGAACAGGGCCAGGCAGACGTCCAGCAGGGGCGAGGCCGTCCCCGAACCGCGGGCGGCCTCCGCGATCAGCCGGTTGTTCTTCAGCACGTCGGCGATCGCCGCCTGAGGGCTGAAATCGCGTCCGGCGAGCTTGGCGGCCTTCGTCCGGGAGACGGTGCTGGCCATCGGCCCGGAGCCGAGCACGTGCAGGAACACCTCCGGGTCGAGGTCGTGCCGGTCGGCGAAGTGCACGGCTTCGGCGAGGCCGGTCACCATCGTGATCAGGAACAGGTTGACCGCGAGCTTCATCAGCGACGCCGACGGGACGGCGCCGCACACGACCGTCTCGTGGCACATCGGCCGGAGCAGCGGCCGGACCTCCCCGACGGCGTCCGGTTCGCCGGCGAGCATCGCCACCAGCCGCCCGGCCTCGGCGGGTCCGCGCGACCCCGAGACCGGAGCCTCGACGTAGTCCCCTCCGGCGGCGCGGACGTCGGCCTCCAGCGCGGCCGAGTAGCCGGGCGCGGTCGTTCCCATGTGGACGACGACGTGCCCGGCGACCTTCGCCGCGAACCGGGGCGTCCCGCGCTCCAGCACGGCGTCGATCGCAGCCTCGTCCGCCAGCATCAGCACCACCACGCGGGCCCGTTCGAACACCTCGGCAGGGCTCGCCGCCACTCCCGCGCCGGCTGCGCGCAGGACGTCGCACCGGCCGGGGGAGCGGTTCCAGACGACGAGGCGCGTGCCCGCGCGGACCAGATTGAGCGCCATGGGCCGGCCCATGAGCCCGAGACCGAGGAAACCCACGTCCATCCACGTACACCTCCGCCGCGCCCCGCGGCGGGGCGCCGACGGGAACAGTTGTAGCGGAGGGCGGCGGCACCGGTCTTGAACGGTTGTGCAGACATTCCCTTCCGCGACCGCGCCCGCCGGGGGACCGGAACACGCGCCGCCCGCCGGTGCGTCACGGCGGAATCGCCTCGACGGTCCGCCGCAGGCGGTGCAGGACGGACGCGAGCTCGTCCAGCGGCGGAGTGCCCAGCGCCAGCCGGAGTGCCCGGGGACGGCGAGGGCCGGTGGCGAACGCATCGGAGGTGGACACCAGGATCCCCTCCTCCGCGAGCGCGGCGGCGACGTGATCGGGACGCTGGTGGGGTTCCAGGCCGAGCCACACGATGTAGGACGCCGGGTGCGCCACGACGTCCATGCCGGCGAGCGCGTTCCGGGCGATGTCCTGCCGGGCGGCGGCGTCCTCGCGGCGCGCCCGCTCCAGCTGCTCGACCGTGCCGTCGGTGATCCAGCCGGTGGCGAGCGCGGCGACGAGGGCGGGCACGCTCCAGGCCGCCGCGCGCAGGCTCCTGGTGACGGCTCGGACGTGCCGGTCGGGGACCACGGCGAAGCCGAACCGGAGCCCGGTCGCCACGTTCTTGGACAGGCCGGCGACGTAGCAGGTGCGTTCGGGGGCCAGGGCCTGGAGCGGCGGGGGCGGTGCGGCCTCGAGGAAGGCGTACGTGCCGTCCTCGACGATCACGCAGTCGGCGGCGCGGGCGACGGCGGCGAGGCCGGCGCGCCGCTCCCGGTCGAGCACCCAGCCGAGCGGGTTGTGCACGGTGGGGATCGTGTAGATCGCACGGACCGGCCGGGTACGGCACAGCCGATCGAGGGCGGCGAGGTCGGGGCCGGCCGCGGTCACCGGGACCGGGGCGAGGTCGAGGCCCTGCGCCGCGGCGAGGAGCCTGATGCCGGGGTAGCTGAGCGCGTCGACGGCCAGGACGTCGCCGGGCCGGGTGAGGGCCCGCAGCGTGACGTCGAGCGCCTGCTGGGTGCCGCCCGTCAGCAGGACGTTCGCCGGCGCGACGTCGATCCCGCGGCCGAGCAGGTAGGCGGCCACGACCGCGCGGTCGCCGCTGCGCCCGCCCGGTGGGTGCTGGCGCAGCAGCGACTCGACCTCACCCGACGTGGAGAGGGTCCGCAGGGCCGTACGCAACCGGTCGCCCTGGTCCGGGGCCAGGGGCTGGTTGAACGACAGGTCGGCCACCCGCGGCACCGGCAGGGCACGCGACGGCTCCGGCCCGTCGTAGCCGGACCGGTGCCGGACGAACGTCCCGCGTCCCGGCTCTCCCGTGACCAGCCCCATCGCGGCCAGCTCGGCGTAGACCCGGGTGGCCGTGGCCAGGGCGATCCGGCGCTCGCGGGCGAGGCCGCGGTGTGTCGGGAGCCGGGTGCCCGCCGGGATCGCGCCGGTGCGGATCGCCGCGGCGAGCTCGTCGGCGATGCGCCGGTAGGAAGGTGGCCGCATGCCGGACCTTGTATCTAGGACGATTAATGGATCGTCCTAGATTACGCCTCCTAGGCTCGGTGCGACTCGCCTCACCGAACGGAGCGCCGGGCATGACCGTCCACATCGACCGGAACGACCACCTGATCACGATCACCATCGATCGGGAGCGGAAACTCAACGCGCTCGACTACCCGACGATCGACGCGCTGCTCGCCGCACTCGACCGCATCGACTCCGACGACTCGGCCCGCGCGGTCATCGTGACCGGCGCCGGCTGCAGGGCGTTCAGCGCGGGCGCGGACATCCCGTCCGTCGCGGCGAGCATCGCGGGCGGGACCGAGCGCGCCCTGCGCGAGGTGGTCCGGCGGGGCCACGCGCTGACCCGGAGGATCGAGGAGTTCCCGAAGCCGGTGATCGTCGCCGTCAACGGTCTCGCCTACGGCGGCGGCTGCGAGATCGCCGAGGCCGCCCCGCTCGCGATCGCCGCCGAGCACGCGACGTTCGCCAAGCCGGAGATCGCCCTCGGCTTCCCCCCGCCGTTCGGCGGCTCCCAGCGGCTGCCGCGCCACGTCGGCCGCAAGCGAGGCCTCGAGATGATCCTGACCGGGGACCCGATCCCCGCCGCGCGGGCCGCCGACATCGGCCTGGTCAACGCCGTCGTACCGGCCGACGACCTCCTCGACGCCGCGCGGGACCTGGCCGCCCGGATCGTACGGCATGCGCCGACGGCCGTGGCGGCCTGCCTGCGCGCGGTCACGCGCGGCGTCAACCTGCCGATCGACGAAGGACTGGCCGTCGAGGCCGGCTGCTTCGCCGGCACCGTGCCCACCGACGGCGTGCGGGACGGCCTGCGGCGGTTCCTCGGCCGCTCGGCCGCCTCCGCCTGAAGCCTGTCCTGCGGAGCCCTGCGGATCCTCCTCCATGAGCCACGGGACAGGCCTCAGGAACGCAGGCGCAGCCCGCGGGGGGTCGGGTGGAATCCGGCGGCCTCCAGCGCGGCGGCCAGCGGGGAGTCGTTGATCGCGGCCCCGTCGGCGCGCTCCACCGTGAGCCTGCCGAGCGCGCCGTCCCGTACGGCCAGCGCCAGGGCGTCGACGGCGGGCCGGACGCGGTCGTCGTCGGCGAACGACAGCAGGGTCTTGCCGCCGCGCTCGACGTAGAGCACCAGGTGCCCGTCGACCAGCACCACCAGGGCGCCCGCCTTCCGCCCGGGCTTGTGGGACACGTCCCCCGGATGCGCGGGCCACGGCAGCGCCGCGCCGTAGGGGTTGGCCGGATCGGCGGCGGAGAGCACCACGGCCCGCCGCCCGTCACCGTCACCGCCGCCGTCGCGGCGGGAGGGGGCGGCCCACGGGACGGGCCCGGGCCCGCGCGGGGCGGAGGCATCCCATGGACCGGCCGCTCCCCGCCCGCGGTCGGCGGGCGGACCGGGGACGCTCCACGGATCGGTCGTCCCCGGCGGCGCGGGCGCGTCCCAGGGCGCCGGAGGCGGCGGGGCGGAGGCCGCGCGCATGCGGTCGACGGCCCCCGGCAGGGCGAACTGGGCGCCGCCCAGGCCCTCGACGAAGTAGCCGCGGCGGCACCGGCCGCTCTCCTCGAACGCGCGCAGCACCTGGTAGACCGCGGAGAACCCGCCCGGCAGGCGCTCGGCCGCGACCGCTCCCCGGGTCACCACGCCGTGCCGTTCCAGCAGCACCTCCGCCTGGGCGTGCGCCCGCTGGGTGCCGTCCTCGGCCGGGGCGGGCAGCAGCCACCAGCGCCCGCCCACGGTCGGCGGGCCGCTCCGGGTGGGCAGCACCGCCCGCCGCCTGCGGGTGGCCGCCGGACGGTGCGCGGGCCGCCCGGTGCCGAGCACCGCCCGCAACGGGGCCAGGGTGTCGCCGGTGACCCGTCCCGCCCACACCAGGTCCCACACCGCCGCCACCAGGGCCCTGTCGTCGGGGATCTCCCCGGACAGGGTGCCGGTCCGGCCCGCCAGCTCGCGGAAGAACAGCGCGCCCCCGCCGGCGAGGACCTCCAGGACCGCCTCGTGCAGCGGGGTCGTGGTGATCTCCAGAGGGGAGGGGAGCAGCAGCGGGGCGGTGTCGGCGAAGTAGAGGGAGACCCAGCCGTCCCCGCCGGGCAGCGAGCCCTGCCCGGCCCAGACCACCTCGCCAGAGGAGGTCAGCCCGTCCAGCAGGGACGGGTCGTAACCCGGCACCCGGGAGGGCAGGACCAGCGTCTCCAGCGCCGAGGCGGGCACCGCCGCGCCCTGGAGCCGCTCTATGGCGTCCACCAGCGCGTCGACCGGCGGCCTGCCCCGGCGCGCGGCGCCGGTGATCCCGTGCCAGGCGGGGGAGAACGCGGCCAGCGCCTCCGGCGGGACCGGCTCGACCTCCTTGCGGAGCCGCGCCAGCGACCTGCGGCGCAGCATGCGCAGCACGCCCGCGTCGCACCACTCCTCGCCCCGGCCGCCGGGCCGGAACTCGCCGCTCACCACGCGGCTGGCGGCCGCCAGGCGGCGCAGCGCGTCGGCGACGACGGCCGGGCCCAGCCCGAACCTGGCCGCGGCCGCGGCGGCGGAGAAGGGTGCGCGCGTGCGGGCGTGCCGGGACAGGAGGTCGCCGAGCGGGTCGTCCACCGGCTCCAGGAAGGCGTGCGGCAGGCCCACCGGGAGCGGCGTGCCGAGCGCGTCGCGCAGCCGGGCGGCGTCCTCGACCGCGGCCCACTGCTCCTGCCCCGCCACCCGTACCCGGATCGCCCGCCGGGCCGCCTCCAGACCGTCCAGCCAGGCCGGGTCGCCCCCGCGCAGGCTCACGTCGGCGGAGAGCAGGGGACCGTGGGAGCGGAGCAGGTCGGCGACGTCCTCGGCGTCGCGGAGCGGCCGGTCCAGCCGGGCCAGCTCGCGCTCGGTGTCGGCGATCACGTCGGGGTCGAGCAGCTCGCGCAGGTCGGCCTGGCCGAGCAGCTCGGCCAGCAGGCTCGTGTCGAGCGCGAGCGCCTGCGCGCGGCGCTCGGCCAGCGGGGCGTCCCCCTCGTACATGAACGCGCCGACGTAATTGAAGAGCAGGGACGCCGCGAACGGCGACGCCTGGGACGTCTCCACCTCGACCAGGCGCACCCGCCGTGCCGCGACGTCCCGCATGAGGCGGACCAGCCCCGGCACGTCGAACACGTCCTGCAGGCACTCGCGCATGGTCTCCAGCACGACCGGGAACGAGCCGTAGCGGCCGGCCACGCCCAGCAGGTGGGAGGCCCGCTGCCGCTGCTGCCAGAGCGGGGTCCGCCTCCCCGGGCTGCGGCGCGGCAGCAGCAGGGACCGCCCGGCGCACTCGCGGAACCGGGAGGCGAACAGCGCCGAGCCGCCGAGCTCCTCGGTGACGATCCGCTCGATCTCCTCGGGGTCGAAGACCGCGACGTCCGAGGGCGGATCGGAGAGCGTGTCGGGGATGCGCAGCACGATCCCGTCGTCGGAGTGCACGGCCTGCACGTCGACTCCGTATCGCTCGCGCAGCCGCCGCCCGATCGCCAGCGCCCACGGGGCGTGCACCCGCGCGCCGTACGGCGAGTGCACCACCACGCGCCAGTCGCCCAGCTCGTCGTGGAACCGCTCGACCACGAGGGTGCGGTCGTCCGGCACGTATCCGGTGGCCTCGCGCTGCTCGGCCAGGTAGGACAGCAGGTTGGCCGCGGCGAAGGCGTCCAGGCCGGCCGCCCTGACCCGGGCCGGCGCGGCCTCGGCGTCCGCCGCGGACAGCTCGCGCAGGAAGGCGCCGATCGCCCGGCCCAGCTCGGCCGGGCGGCCCGGGGTGTCGCCGTGCCAGAAGGGCAGCTTGCCGGGCTGCCCGGGGGCGGGGGAGACCAGCACCCGGTCGGCCGTGATGTCCTCGATCCGCCAGGAGGTCGCGCCCAGCACGAAGACGTCACCCGCCCGGGACTCGTAGACCATCTCCTCGTCCAGCTCACCCACCCGGGAGGCCTTCTCCCCGACGAGGAACACGCCGTACAGGCCCCGGTCGGGGATCGTGCCGCCGCTGGTGACGGCCAGCCGCTGGGCGCCGGGCCGCCCCTGCAGGACGCCGGTGACCCGGTCCCAGACGACGCGCGGGCGCAGCTCGGCGAACTCCTCGCTGGGGTAGCGCCCGGCGAGCATGTCGAGCGTCGCCTCCAGCGCGCTGCGGGGCAGCGTCCGGTACGGCGCGGCGCGGCGGACCACCGCCTCCAGCTCGTCGACGGTCCACTCCTCCAGCGCGGTCATCGCGACGATCTGCTGGGCGAGCACGTCGAGCGGGTTGCGCGGGTAGCGCAGCTCCTCGATCTCGCCCCGCTTCATCCGCTCGGCGACCACGGCCGTCTGGACCAGGTCGCCGCGGTACTTGGGGAAGATCACCCCGCGTGAGACCGCGCCCACCTGGTGCCCGGCCCGGCCGATGCGCTGCAGGCCGCTCGCCACGCTCGGCGGCGCCTCCACGCACGCGACCAGGTCGACCGAGCCCATGTCGATGCCGAGCTCCAGGCTGGAGGTCGCCACCACGGCGGGCAGCCGCCCGGACTTGAGCGCCTCCTCGATCTGGGCGCGCTCCTCCTTCGACACCGAGCCGTGGTGGGCCCGCACGATCTCCGGCGGCGCTCCCGCGCCCGCCCCGGCCTGGGCCATCATCTCGGCCGGGGTGGAGATCGGGGCAGGGGGCCGGGGGAAGCCCGCGGACCAGTGGACCGGCTCCTGGCCGGGCGTCCGCCCGCCGGGATCCTCGGCGGGACGCCGGGCGGGACCGGGACCTCCGGGGAGGCCTTCGGCGGCACGCCCGGCGGGGCCTCCGGGGTGGTGATCGGCGGGACGCCCGGCGGAGCCGTCCGGGGAGCGCCCCGCGGCGGCGTCCGCCGGACCGGCGGGGGAGGCGTCGCTCCCGGCGGCGGACCGCTCGGCGGCCAGTTCGTTGAGACGGGCGCAGAGCCGTTCGGCGAGCCGGCGGGAGTTGGCGAACACGATCGTCGAGCGGTGACCGCCGATCAGATCGAGGAGCCGCTCCTCGACGTGCGGCCAGATCGTCCGCCGGGCCGGTCGCCGCTCCGGCCACGCGTCGTCGCCGGCGTCCGGCCGGGGCGCGGTGTCGAGCTCGGTCATGTCCTCGACCGGGACGACGACCTCGACCTCGACGACCTTCTCCGAAGGCGGCTGCACCACGGTCGCGGGGCGGGGCCCGCCGAGGAACGCGGCCACCTCGCTCACCGGCCGCACGGTGGCCGACAGGCCGATGCGCTGCGCGGGGCGCCGGAGCAGGGCGTCGAGCCGCTCCAGGCTGAGGGCCAGGTGCGCGCCGCGTTTGGTGGCCGCCACCGCGTGGACCTCGTCGACGATGACGGTCTCCACACCGCGCAGCGCCTCGCGGGCTTGGCTCGTCAGCAGCAGGAACAGCGACTCCGGGGTGGTGATGAGGATGTCGGAGGGCCTGGCCGCGAACCTGCGGCGCTCCTCGGCGGAGGTGTCGCCGGACCGGATCGCCACCGAGATCTCCGGCACCGGCAGGCCGAGCCGCCGGGCGGTCTGCTCGAGCCCGGCCAGCGGCGCGCGCAGGTTGCGCTCGACGTCCACCGCCAGGGCCTTGAGCGGCGAGACGTAGAGCACCCGGCACCGCGGGGGAGCCCCGTCGTCCTCCGCCGCGCCTTTCGCGCCACCGGCCTTCGCCCGGGAGCGCCGCCGCCCGGCCGGGGCGGTCGCCGTCTCCCCGGCTGCGGCGTCCCGAGCGGCGGCCGGGGTCTCCGCGCCGATCGCGGCCCGCCGGCCCGCCGGGGCCTGTGGATCGGCCGGGGCCTGTGCGCGCGGGCCCGCCGTGCGCTCGACGGCCAGGCGGTCGAGGGACCACAGGAACGCGGCGAGGGTCTTGCCGGACCCGGTCGGCGCGACCACCAGCGTGTTGTCCCCCCGGGCGATCGACTCCCACGCCCCCTGCTGGGCGGCGGTCGGCGCGGCGAAGGCCCCGGCGAACCATTCCCTGGTCACCTGGGTGAAGTGGTCGAGCGCTGATCCGGTCACGTTCCCATACTGCCGGGCGGCACCGACAGAACCGACGCCGCCCGGCAACCGTACGAGACGGAGAAAAACCCCTGTTGCGGTGTCCATAATGGCTATTGGTTGTTTTAACTGTTTTGTCTCCATACTTCTCGGGTGCACAGCTACGACGAGCGCCTGACGAACCTGGTCTTCGACTACATGAGGGACCGGCTCTCCCTCGATCCCGTCCCCCTCGACCACCCCGGGATCAAGGACAAGCTCGACGCGGCGCTGGACGGGATCATCACCGCCGCGGGCACCGACCCCGAGAAGGTCCTGGACGTCTACGCCACGCAGCTGGCCCCGGCGGTCATCTCCGCCGACAGCCCGCGCTTCCTGTCCTTCATCCCGGCCGCGCCGACCAAGGCCGCGCTCCTGTTCGACATGGTCGTCTCCTGCGCCTCGCTGCAGGGCATCTCCTGGCTGGAGGCCTCCGGCGCGATCGCCGCGGAGAACCAGGTCCTGCGCCTGCTCGCGGACCGGGCCGGGATGCCCGCCGGAGCGGGCGGCTGCTTCGTCTCCGGCGGCTCGGCGGGCAACCTCTCCGCCCTCGTCGTGGCCCGCGACACCGCCCGGCGCACCCGTCCCGGAGGACGCCTGCGCGTCGCCGTCAGCGACCAGGCGCACTCCTCGATCTCCAACACCCTGCGCATCATCGACGTGGACGCCCTCGTCGTCCCCTCCCTCGACCACCGTCTGACCGGCGACGCCCTGCGCGCCGCCCTGGCCGCCGATCCCGACCCGTCGGACGTGATGGCCGTGGTCGCCACCTCCGGCACCACCAACGCCGGGATCATCGACGACCTCGCCGGGGTCGCCGAGGTCGCCCGCGAGCGCGGTCTCTGGTTCCACGTGGACGGCGCGTACGGCGGCGCGGGCCTGTTCGCCCCCTCCGTCCGCCACCGCTACGCCGGGATCGAGCACGCCGACTCCTTCGTCGTGGACCCGCACAAGTGGCTGTTCGCGCCCTTCGACTGCGCGGCGCTGCTCTACCGCGAGCCCCGCCTGGCCCGCGCCGTGCACACCCAGGACGCCTCCTACCTCGACGTCCTGCACACCGGGGGCGACGAGTGGAACCCGACCGACTACGCCTACCACCTGACGCGCCGCGCCCGGGGCCTGCCGCTCTGGTTCTCCCTGGCCGTCAACGGCACGGACGCCTACACCGAGGCCGTCGAGAAGGGCCTCTCCCTGGCCCGCGAGACCGCGCGGCTGATCGGCGGGACCCCGTGCCTGGAACTGATCCGCGAACCGGAGCTGTCGGCGGTGCTGTTCCGCCGGACCGGGTGGACCGCGCGGGACTACCACGAGTGGTCCGAGCGGCTGCTCGCCGGGCAGATCGGCTTCGTGACCCCGACCGGCTGGGAGGGCGAGACCGTCGCCCGGTTCGCGTTCCTGCACCCGGGAACGTCCATGGAGATCGTGCAGGAGATCCTCGCCACCATGGCGTGACGGCGTGACGGCGTGACGGCGTGACGGCGTGACGGCGTGACGGCCTGCGGCGCGACGGCCTGCGGCGCGACGGGCGGACGGGCGCGGGGCCGGACGGGCGGCGGCCCGCGCGGTGTGACGGCCGGGATCCGCCGGGACGGGACGGCCCGGAGTGACGGGCGGGAGTGACGGTGGCATGACGGTCCGGAAAGGTTGAGTCACTCCCGGCACGGAGAGATAGCTCAGACACGGCACGCGGGCAACCGGCACACGGAGATGATGGGTCAGGCGATGAGCATCGACTATCCGGCCATCGAGACGGCGCGCGAGCGGATCAGGGCCGAGCACCTGCGGGCGCACCGCCCGCCCAGCAGCGCCCGGGGGCTGCACCACTTCGCCCTGATCTGCTCCGACATCGAGCGGACGATCGCCTTCTACCAGGACCTCCTGGAGTTCCCCCTCACCGAGATATTCGAGAACCGCGACTACCGGGGTTCCAACCACTTCTTCTTCGACGTCGGCAACGGCAACCTGCTGGCCTTCTTCGACTTCCCCGGCCTGGACCTCGCCCCCTACGCCGAGGTCCTCGGCGGCCTCCACCACATCGCGATCTCGGTCGACCCGTCGACCTGGGAGCGGCTGCGGGGCAGGCTGGAGGCCGCGGGCGTGCCGCACCAGATAGAGAGCGGCGCCTCGATCTACTTCCGCGACCCCGACGGGACGCGCCTGGAACTGCTCGCCGACCCCCTCGGCGAGATGTACGGCTCCCACGTCATCTGAGAGCGGATCGTCCGAGGGATCCGAGAGCGGATCATCTGAGGGCGGATCCCGTCGCAGCCCGGTCACGTTCCCCGGGGACCCATACTGGAGGGATGCGCCTGTCGGATTTCTGGAACCGGATGAAGCTGCACTTCGGCGATCCCTACGCCGAGTCGTGGGCCCGCGACTACGTCATCGCGGAGCTGGGCGGCCGGACGGTGACCCAGGCGCTGGCCGACGGCATCGCGGCCAAGGAGGTCTGGCACGCGGTCTGCGGAGTGGTGAGCGTCGACTCCCGGCTGCGGTAGGGCGACGGCACATCCCCGTCCGCACCCGCAGCCACGGGATCACCGCCTCCGAGCATGCGGCCGACCAGGCCCCGTCCGGGAGGCTCCGCGGCCGGGGACCCGAGGCGGGCCGGGCGTCGCCGGCTGGACGCATCCGTCAGGCGGAGCACCTTCCGGCCCGGTTCCGCTCCAGGATTCCCCCAGGTCGGCCGGGTCGCAACAGGTCTGACGGAATGCCCGGGAACGTCACCGGAGGGAGCGGGCGGCCGCGCGGCGGGGGATCGCGGCCCGGTGGCACGGGTGATGCGGTTGATCCTCGATCGAACAGCCGTTCGGCTATATTGGACGGGTCAGCCCTAGTGGCGTGCTCTCCGGAAAATGTCGGTGGCACCCCGTAGCTTTCTGGCAACACCGATCCGACCCACAACCCTCCAGGGGGCTCCCAGTGGCAGCTAACGACCGCGAGAAGGCGCTCGAGACCGCGCTCGCTCAGATCGAGCGGCAGTTCGGCAAGGGCTCCGTCATGCGTCTCGGCGACGAGACCCGCGCACCCATCGAAGTGATCCCGACCGGGTCCATCTCCCTCGACGTCGCCCTCGGCATCGGCGGGCTCCCGCGCGGTCGCATCGTCGAGATCTACGGCCCGGAGTCCTCCGGTAAGACCACCGTCGCGCTGCACGCGGTGGCCAACGCCCAGCGCGCGGGCGGCATCGCCGCGTTCATCGACGCCGAGCACGCCCTCGACCCGGAATACGCCAAGAAGCTGGGCGTCGACACCGACGCGCTGCTCGTCTCCCAGCCCGACACCGGTGAGCAGGCGCTGGAGATCGCCGACATGCTGATCCGTTCGGGCGCCGTCGACCTGCTGGTCATCGACTCGGTCGCGGCCCTGGTGCCGAAGGCCGAGATCGAGGGCGAGATGGGTGACAGCCACGTCGGCCTCCAGGCCCGCCTGATGTCGCAGGCCCTGCGCAAGGTCGCCGGCGCGCTCAACAGCACCGGCACCACCGCGATCTTCATCAACCAGCTCCGCGAGAAGATCGGCGTCATGTTCGGCTCGCCCGAGACCACGACCGGTGGAAAGGCGCTGAAGTTCTACGCCTCGGTCCGTCTCGACATCCGCCGCATCGAGACGCTGAAGGACGGCACCGAGGCGGTCGGCAACCGCACCCGGGTGAAGGTCGTCAAGAACAAGATGGCCCCGCCCTTCCGGGTGGCCGACTTCGACATCCTGTACGGCGTCGGCATCTCCCGCGAGGGCGGCCTGATCGACATGGGCGTCGAGCACGGCTTCGTCCGCAAGTCCGGCGCCTGGTACACCTACGAGGGCGACCAGCTCGGTCAGGGCAAGGAGAACGCCCGCAACTTCCTGCGCAACCACCCCGACACGGCGAACGAGATCGAGAAGAAGATCAAGGAGAAGCTCGGCGTCGGCCCGCGGGTGGACGCCCCCGCCACCCCGCCGCCCGCCGCCCCCGCGGCTCCCGCCGCCTCCGGCCGGGGCTCCAAGGCGGCCGCCGCGGCCAAGCCCGGTGACGCCTGATCCGGGCCGAGGGATGGTCAAGGATCCCGGTCTGAAGACCGGAGCCGCCACGCTGGAGGCGTTCGGTGACGGGACCTGACCCCGGTCCGGCCGGTGAGACCGGACCGGGAGACTGGGGAGCCTGGCCTGACCGGCCCGAGCCCGGTCCCGCCCGGACGGGCCGGCGCGGCGGCCGGAGGCGGCGCGGCGTGCCGGAGGGCGGCGGGGGGAGCGGGGCCCGGGACGAAGGCAGAGGGTTCCCCCCCGACGGCCCCGCCGAGGGCTCTCCGGAGGGTCAGGGGCCTCCGGCGGATCCACAGGCGGTGGCGCGGGCGATCTGCCTGCGCCTGCTGACCATGGCGCCGCGCACCCGGGCGCAGCTCGCGGAGGCCCTGCGCAAACGCGAGGTCCCCGAGGACGCGGCCGAGGCCGTGCTGGAGAGGTTCTCCGAGGTCGGCCTCATCGACGACGAGGCGTTCGCGGCGGCGTGGGTGAGCTCGCGCCACACCGGGCGGGGGCTGGCCCGGCGCGCACTGGCCTCGGAGCTCCGGCACCGCGGGGTGGACGAGGACACCGTCAAGGAGGCGGTCGAGCAGCTCGACCCCGAGCAGGAGGCCGAGACCGCCCGCCGTCTCGTGGCGCGCAAGCTCCGCGCCACCCGGGGGCTGGAGCCCGCCGTCCGGACGCGGCGGCTGGCGGGCATGCTCGCCCGCAAGGGATACGGCCCCGGTCTGGCCTTCCGTGTCATCCGGGAGGTGCTGGAGAGCGAGGAGGCGGATGATCCGGTCGTTCCCGACGATCCGGATCTTCCGTTCGCGTGAGGAGAACACGCGGGCCAGCGGGTCTTTGCTTGCCCGTTACCTCTTCGACGCTTAATCTCGACTCCAGTGAGGAGTTACTCCGCGCAGTGCGGATTGTCATAACGGTGAACTACGGACGTGTGAGCTTGACGGCACGGGCGGGCGAGGTGTCGGCGAGAGGAGCCGGCGCGGTGCCGGTCCTGGGTTGATACCTGTCCTGGTGGCTGTACCGCTGGGCTCTCCGTGCCGTGCGTGTGACCCCTCGTGTGCTTGGCTGAAGCGAGGAGGGCGGGGCGCGCATGGAGCCAGTTGTGGTCGTCATGTTGGCGGGGACGCTTGTGGTTCTTGCCGGGGCGACGATAACCCTGCTGGTCCTGCTGCTCCGCCGCACCGGGGCCGGGTTCGGCAAGGCGGCGGGGCCCTCTCCCGAGCAGCTCGAGGAGGTCCACGCCGAGCTGGAGGAGGTCCGGCGCGAGGCGGAGGAGCTCCGCAGCCGGGCCGAGCGGGAGGCCGGGGAGATCCTCCGCCGCTCCGAGGCGGCGGCCGAGAGCGCCTCCCAGATGCGCAGGGAGGTCGAGGCCGAGACCAAGGTGCTCAAGTTCGAGCTCAAGGAGCTCCGCGCCGACCTGGAGCGCAGGGAGAACCGCCTGGCGGAGCGGGAGCAGCGGCTCGACGAGGAGGCCAGGCGCCAGGCCGAGCGGGCCCGCAAGCTCGCCGAGACGGAGACCGAGCTGGCCGACCGCCGTGCGGATCTCGACAGGGTCGCCGAGGAGCGCAGGGCGGTCCTGGAGCGGGTGGCCGGGCTGACCGGCGCGCAGGCGAAGGCCGAGCTGGTCATGGAGATCGAGAACCAGGCCAAGCGCGAGGCCGCGCTGATCGTCCGGGAGATCGAGAGCGAGGCGCGCAGGGAGGGCGAGAAGCGCGCCACCAAGATCGTCACCCTGGCGGTCCAGCGGGTGGCCACCGAGCAGACCGCCGAGTCCGTGGTGAGCGTGCTGCACCTGCCCGGCGACGAGATGAAGGGCCGCATCATCGGCCGCGAGGGCCGCAACATCCGCGCCTTCGAGTCGACCACCGGCGTCAATCTGATCATCGACGACACGCCCGAGGCGGTGCTGCTGTCCTGCTTCGACCCGGTGCGGCGGGAGACGGCCCGGCTCACGCTGGAGAAGCTCGTGCTGGACGGGCGCATCCACCCCCAGCGCATCGAGGACGCCTACGAGCGCAGCCGGGCGGAGGTGCAGGAGCTGTGCGTGCGCGCGGGCGAGGACGCCCTGGTGGAGCTCGGCATCACCGACATGCACCCCGAGCTGGTCACCCTGCTCGGCCAGCTGCGCTACCGCACCTCCTACGGGCAGAACGTCCTCGGCCATCTCGTCGAGTCCGCCCACATCGCCGGGATCATGGCCGCCGAGCTCAAGCTGGACCAGATGCTGCTCAAGCGCTGCACGGTGCTGCACGACATCGGCAAGGCCCTCACCCACGAGGTCGAGGGCAGCCACGCGCTGATCGGCGCGGAGATCGCCCGCCGGTACGGCGAGCACGAGGACGTCGTCCACGCCATCGAGGCGCACCACAACGAGGTCGAGGTCCGCACGGTCGAGGCGGTCCTGACGCAGGCCGCCGACGCGATCAGCGGCGGCCGTCCGGGTGCGCGGCGCGAGTCGCTGGAGGCCTACGTCAAGCGGCTGGAGCGGCTGGAGGAGATCGCCCAGTCCTACGAGGGCGTGGAGAAGGTCTTCGCCATGCAGGCGGGCCGGGAGATCCGGGTCATGGTCAAGCCGGACGCGGTGGACGACATCCAGGCGTCGGTCATCGCCCGGGACGTGGCCAAGCAGATCGAGGAGGAGCTGACCTACCCGGGGCAGATCCGCATCACCGTGGTCCGCGAGTCCCGGGCGACCGAGTTCGCCCGCTGACGTCCCGCTCCACCGGGTCCGCCCGTCGGAGACGCGCCGTGGGGGAGGAGCGGTCGGGCCCCTCCCCGCTAGCGGTTGCGCAGCGGCACGTCGCGGATGATCGCCCAGGTCGCCGCGAGGCCGAACACGAAGACGCCCAGGCCCACGCCGAGTGCCAGGCCCGTCGACTGTGGCAGATCCGCGGAGAGGCCGGAGAGGCGGTCCCCGATGAAAGGCAGCCGCAGTTCCTTGCCGATCGCTCCTTCGACGAGGATCCACAGGCCGACGCCGACCGGGATCAGCAGCAGCCCGCCGCCCTGCCAGCGGTAGAAGCCGGCCGCGATGAAGGCGCCGGCCACGATCCAGGCGACGAACTCGACCAGGTACTCGGCGAAGACGAGCGGCACCTGGGTCGGCTCGGTGAACAGGTGAACCCGGTCGATCACCTGCGGGCGGCCGGCCAGGCCGTAGAGCAGGGTCTCCAGCAGGTAGCCGACCGTGATCAGGGCGGACAGGAACGGGGCGAACAGGGCGATGGTGACGGCGGCCTGCGCGCCGAACTGGCGGCGCGTCTGCCCGTGCGCGAGGTAGAGCGGCAGGTACTCCCGGATCAGGGCCACCCCGACGAACAGGGCATACCACCGGGGCAGCTGGACGGCGGCCTCCCATGCGCTCCGGTTGAGCGTGCCGAAGACGTCGACGCCGACCGCGATCACGGCGACGACCACGACGTAGGCGGCGAACAGCAGCAGGGCGAAGTAGGAGTGGGCGGCGAGGAGCCGGGTGGGGAATCTCATCGGGTCTCTCCGGTGCGGAGCTCTGCGGCGGGGGGTGCTTCGGCCCCGGAGGTTCCGGAGCCTCCGGTCAGGTGGATGAACAGGTCCTGCAGGTCGATCGGGCCGAGCTCGAGCCCGGACGCGGCGGCCTCCCCGCGCCGGGCGTCGTCGAGGTCGCCGTAGAGCATCGCCGACTTCGTCGGCCCGAGCTGCCTGGCGCCGAGCACGGTCAGCCCGGCGGTGAAGGCGTCGACCTGCGCGGTGGGCCCGGTCACGGCCGTCCCCCTGGAGAGCAGGGCCTGGCTCTCCTCGTGCACGACCAGCCGGCCCCTGTCGATGATCACGACTTCCTCGAAGAGCGAGCTCACCTCCTCGATGAGGTGGGTGGAGAGGACGATCGTGCGGGGGTGGGCGATGTAGTCGGCGAGCAGCGCGTCGTAGAACGCCTGCCGGGAGGGGGCGTCCATGCCCAGGTAGGACTCGTCGAACATGGTCAGCGGCGCCCGGCCGGCCAGGCCGATCACCACGCCCACCGCCGAGCGCTGCCCCTTGGACATCTCCTTGACGTTCTTCTTCGGGTCGATCCCGAACAGGTCCAGCAGCGAGCGGGCGTAATCGCCGTCCCAGTCCGGGCGGAGCCACTCGGCGAAGAAGATCGCGTCTTCGGCGCTGCCGATGTCGACGGTCTCGCCGGTGTCCCGGATCAGGCTGATCCGGCCGGTGACGGACCCGTTCTCGAACACCGGCCGCCCGTCGATCCGCACGTCGCCCGCCGTCTGCCTGCGGAAGCCGGCCAGCACCGAGAGCAGGCTCGTCTTGCCCGAGCCGTTGCGGCCGAGCAGCCCGTAGATCTTCCCGGGTTCCAGGCTGAGCGTCAGCCCGTCCAGCGCCGTGACGTCGCCGTAGCGCAGCACCAGGCCCTCGACGTCGATCCTCATCGCTCCTCCAGCTGCTTGATGCGCTCGATCACGTCGCCGAGCGGGATGCCGACGGTCTTGGCCTGGGCGACCATCGGGTCGACCACGTCGGTGAAGAAGTTCTCCCTGCGCTCTGCCCTGAGCGCGTCCCGGGCGTCCGGGCTGACGAACATGCCGATACCTCGTTTCTTGTAGAGGACGCCTTCCTCGACCAGTTGCTGGAACGCCTTGGCCGCCGTGGCCGGGTTGATCCGGTAGAAGGCGGCGTACTGGTTGGTGGACATGACCTGCTCGTCGCCCTTGAGCGCCTCGCTCAGCACGTCCGCCTTGATGCGGTCGGCTATCTGCCGATAGATCGGGCTCCGGTCATCGAACATGGCACCTGCTTCTATGGTTCATTACTTCACTAATGAACCATAGAAGGCATGCGGGAACGAGTCAACCGCCCCGGGCGCCGGGGCGGTGTGCGGAGGGGCCGCCCCGACGTGACCGCCGCAGGACCGTTCGGGCGGAAGGGCTGGGGGCGGCTCAGGTGGTAAGGCTTCGGGGCCGTCCGGATGAAGAGGGTCGGGGCGGCTCAGGCGGGGAGACTCCGGGGCCGTCCGGGTGGAGAGGCCCGGGACGGGACCGGAGCGGGGATCGGGTGGAGGGTGGAAGGGGCCGGAGCGGGGATCGGGTGGAGGGTGGAAGGGGTCGGGGGAGTCAAGGAGGCGAGGGCCGTCAGGCGAAGAAGATCTGCTGGTAGAAGGCCAGCTCGGCGGCGAGCGCCGCACTGCGGGTCTCGGCGCGGCGGAAGCCGTGGGACTCGCCTTCGAAGGTGAGGTACGTGCAGGGCACCCCGCGTTCGGCGAGGGCGTCGGCGAACGCCTCCGACTGGGCCGGCGGGACCACGGGATCGGAGAGGCCCTGCAGCAGCAGCATGGGGCAGGTCACCCCGGCGACCTGCCCCAGGGGCTCGCGGGAGCCGTACAGGGCGGGGTCGGAGGGGCCGACCAGCCACTCGATGTAGCGGGACTCGAAGTCGTGGGTGGTCTCAGCGAACGGGCCGAGGGCGCTCACCCCGTAGTATGAGACGCCCCCGGCGAAGGCGCCGGAGCGCGCGCAGGCCGCCATGACCGTCCAGCCGCCCGCGCTGCCGCCCCGGATCGCGATGCGCGCCGGATCCGCCAGGCCCTCCTCGGCCAGCCACTCGGCCGCCGCGATCGCGTCCTCCACGTCGACCACGCCCCACTGGCCGCGCAGCCGCTCGCGGTAGGCGCGGCCGTACCCTGTGGAGCCGCCGTAGTTGACGTCGATGACGCCGATGCCGCGGCTGGTGAAGAACGCCTTCTTCAGGTCGAGCGCCGTCGAGCCGTAACCCGTGGGGCCGCCGTGGACGAACACGACGTACGGCGGCGGGCCGTCGCCGCGGGCCTCCGGGTTGGACGGCGGGTAGACGTGGGCGTGCACCCGGCGGCCGAACCGCCCCTCGATCTCCACGGTGCGCGGGACCGGCAGGTAGGCGATGTCGGGCAGTTCGTCGACGTCGCGCCGGAGCCCCTCCACCCGACCGGTCACGGTGTCCACCCGGACGACCGACTGGGGAATCGCCGGGCCGTACCCGATCCCGGCGAGCGTGCGCCCGTCGGCGGCCAGGGCGGGCAGCCAGCCGTCGTAGGGCACGTCGAGGTCGGTCAGCGTGCCGTCGGCCGGGTCGAGGAGGCCCAGCCGCAGCTCCCCCTGTCCGTGCAGGACCGCGAGCCGCCCGTCGTCCAGCACGGCGTACGGCGAGCCGCCGAGCTGCCACAGCGGTCCGGCGAACTCCTCCTCGGCGGGGTGGATCGCCTGCGGGGAGGTGCCGAATATCCCGACCTGGTAGAGATTCCACCAGCCCGACCAGTCGGAAACCAGGTAGAGGTGCCGGTCGTCGCGCCACTGCGGGGCGAGCACGGACTCGGTGACACCGCCCTTGACGGTCCAGGAGGCGCCGTCGGCCAGCCGGGTGATCCGCAGCTCGGTGCCGTTCCACGGCATGAGCGGGTGGTTCCAGCAGATGTAGGCCAGGTGCTCGCCGTCGGGGGACAGCACGGGGGAGGCGTAGAAGTCGCTCCCGGAGACCCGCTCGCGGGGCTCGGCGCCGCCGTGCAGCGGGACGGAGACGATCGACCGGCTGACCTTGCCGTCGCCGTCACCGCTGTCGGAGCCGCCGTCGTGCCGTTCCTGGACGCACCACACCTGCCCGTCGCGGACGGTCAGGTCGGCGTAGCGCAGCCCCGCCTCCCGCTCCGGCTCCGGCGTGATCGGCCGCGGCTCGGCGCCGGGGGTCAGCAGGTAGAGGCGCTGGTCGGCCAGGTTGGCGAAGACGACGCTCCGGCCTGTGCCTTCACCGGGGTCCCCGCCGGGGCCCTCGCCGGGGACCACCGCGTAGGACCGCCCGCCGTACTCGTGGACGCGGGTCCTGGCGCTCCACGGCGCGGGCAGCAGCTCCCGGCGGACGCCGTCGGCGCCCCGGTGCATGATCGTGGTCCGCCCGCCCTCGGCGGGGCGGTCCTCGGTCCACCACACCTCGTCACCGAGCACGGCGGGGAAGGCGAGCTGCAGCCCGGAGCGGGCGACGTCGGCGGTGGAGACGGGGGAGGGCCAGGCGGCGTACGGCAGGAGATCACGCTCTGCGGGCATGCCGTAATCCTGCCCGATAACACGTCGCGTGTCGCCGGTATGACGTTCGGACGTTCCCGGATCCGCCGTCCCGTCCGGATGGGGAGCCGGAGGCGAGGGGCGGAAGACCGCGGGGAGAGGCGGGACGCGTCCGGGCCGGAGATCGCGGTGAGGCGGGACGCGTCCGGATGGGGAGCCGGAGGCGAGGGGGCGGCGGAGACCGCGGGGAGGCGTCCGACCGGAGGCGGGGGGCGGGCGGCCTGATCGGCCGCCCGCCCTCGGCCGGGTCAGTCCACCGCGGAGACGCCGCCTCCGGGCACGCCCACCGCGCCGGGCGGGGCGACCGGGGCGGCGGAGGTCTTCCGGCTGCGCCGGCTGCGCTTCTCCAGCCAGGTCGCCAGGGCGCTGAGCGCCATGTTGAGCCCGACGTAGATGACCCCGACGACGATCGCCGCGGGGATGAGGGACCCGAAGAAGACCGCCGGAAGGATCTTGAAGCCCGTGTTGAGCAGGTCCACGTAGGCGATGATGTAGCCCAGCGCGGTGTCCTTGAGCAGCACGACGAGCTGGCTCACGATCGCCGGCATCATCGCGGTCACCGCCTGGGGCAGCAGGACCATCCGCATGACCTGGTTCTTGCGCAGGCCGATGGCGTAGGCCGCCTCGGACTGGCCCCGGGGCACCGACAGCACGCCCGCCCTGACCACCTCGGCCAGCACCGACCCGTTGTAGAGGGTGAGTCCGGCGACCACCGCCATGAAGGCGTAGTCGCCGCCGCCCATCACGCTGGGCGCCAGGTAGAAGATGAAGAAGATCAGCAGCAGCAGCGGGATGGCCCGGAAGACCTCCACGACCACGCCCGCGGGGATCCTGATCCATGCGTGGTCGGAGAGCCGGGCCAGGCCGAACACGGCGCCGAAGACGAGCGCGAGGACCGCTGCCAGCCCCGCCGCCTTCAACGTGCCGAGCAGGCCCGGCAGGATGTGCGTCGTCCAGGTCTCCGGCCGCAGGAATGGCTCCCAGATCCTGCCCTCCCACTGGCCCTTCTCGTCGAACTTGGCGTAGACGAAGTACAGCAGCGCGGCGATCGCGGCCAGGGCGGCGACCGTGTAGACGGCGTTGCGCGCGCGGGCCCGGGGGCCCGGCACGTCGAAGAGGACCGAGGTGCTCATCGGGCCACCGCCAGCCGCCGGCCCAGCCAGCCGGTCAGGAAGCCGATCGGCAGGGTGAACGCCATGAAGGCCACCGCGAGGCCGAGGAAGATGGGGATCGACGCTCCGGTGTCGTCGAAGGTGTCCTTCATGACGAACGCCGACTCGGCAAGGTAGCCTCCCGCGACCGCGACCGTGGTGTTCTTGATCATGGCGATGATCACGCTGCCGAGCGGGGCGATCACCGTGCGGAACGCCTGCGGCAGGATGATCAGCCGGAGCGACTGCAGGAAGGTGAGCCCGATGGCGCGCGCCGCCTCGGCCTGCCCGAGCGGGACCGTGTTGATGCCCGAGCGCAGCGCCTCGCAGACGAATGAGGCGGTGTAGATCGACAGGCCCAGCACGACCAGCCAGAACGAGTTGGTGCTAGGCGTCTGGGAGAGGGTCAGCCCCAGGGTGTCG
Organism: Planomonospora parontospora; assembly: GCA_014647935.1. Taxonomy (GTDB): domain Bacteria; phylum Actinomycetota; class Actinomycetes; order Streptosporangiales; family Streptosporangiaceae; genus Planomonospora; species Planomonospora parontospora. The sequence goes on along the minus strand of BMQD01000010.1, from coordinate 80,350 downwards.
CTGAGCCCGAGCGCGGAGAAGGCCAGCACGAGGGTGAGCGGGGTGTTCCGCACGATGTTGACGTAGAGGGTCCCGGCCGCGCGCAGGACGGGCGTCGGTGAGACGCGCATCGACACCAGGACCGTGCCGAGGATGAGCGAGAGGACCCCGCACATCACGGAGAGCTTCACGTTCTCCAGGAAGCCCTCGGCGAGGGCCGGGCCGTACTTGATCAGGTCATTCATGGTGCTCCACAGCGAAGACGGCGGCGGCCGGTGCCCCCAGCGGGGTCACCGGCCGCCACGTGAGGCCGGACTACGCGCAGGGCTCGAACTGCGGGGCGGCCGTCGGGGGCTTGAGGCCCTGGGCTCCCGCGAACCACTTGTCGAACAGCTTCTGCGCGGTGCCGTCCTGGTACATCTTGGTGATCGCCGCGTTGACGGCCTCACACGTCTTGGTGTCGCCCTTCTTCAGGCCGACGCCGTACTTCTCGTCGGTGAACGGCTGGCCGAGGATCTTGAAGCCGCCGCCGGCCTGCTTGGCGAAGCCCGCCAGGATCAGGTCGTCGGTCGTCACCGCGTCCAGGTTGTTGCCGCCGAGCTTCTGCACGCACTCGGAATAGGTCGCGGCGCCCACCAGCTGGGCGTCCAGGTCCAGCTCGCCGTCCGGCGGCGGGTCGGTGATCCGCTTGTAGGAGTTGGAGCCGGCCGCCTGGCAGATGCGCTTGCCCGCCAGGTCCTGCGGCTTGGTGATCTTGGTGTCGTCGGCGCGGACCATGACGTCCTGGTGGGCCACGATGTACGGCCCGCCGAAGGTCACCTTCTCCTTGCGGCTGTCGGTGATCGAGTAGGTCGCGAAGATGATGTCCACGGTGCCGTTGGCGAGGAAGGCCTCGCGGTTGGACGACGCGGACTCCTTCCACTCGATCTCGACGTCGGCGCCGCCCGCGAGCTCCTTGACGACGTACTTGGCGACCTCGACGTCGAAGCCCTCCGGCTCGGCGCCGGTCTTCAGGCCCAGGCTCGGCTGGTCCCACTTGGTGCCGACGACCAGCTTCTTGGCGCCCTTGGCCTTGTCGACGACCGTGGTGTAGGCCGTGGTGTCGCCACCGCCGCCGCCGCTGTCGCTCCCGCAGGCCGCGAGGCCCAGGGTGAGCGCACCCGCCGCGGCGATCGCCGCACCGATACGCATTACTCGCATGTTCCGTTTCCTCTTCTTCGTCGTCGTCGGAATGAACAGCCTGCCCGGGAGACGGTCAGTGCGTCAGGATCTTGGAGAGGAAGTCCTTGGCCCGGTCGGTCCTGGGGGCGGTGAAGAACTCGTCGGGGGTGTTCTCCTCGACGATCTGCCCCTCGGCCATGAACACCACGCGGTTGGCCGCGCGCCGCGCGAAGCCCATCTCGTGGGTGACGACCATCATCGTCATGCCGTCACGGGCGAGGCCGACCATGACGTCGAGCACCTCCTGGACCATCTCCGGGTCCAGCGCCGAGGTCGGCTCGTCGAACAGGATCATCTTGGGGTCCATGGCCAGCGCGCGGGCGATGGCCACGCGCTGCTGCTGGCCGCCGGACAGCTGCGCCGGGTACTTCGACGCCTGGCTGCCGATGCCGACCCGCTCCAGCAGCTCCATGCCGCGCTGCTCGGCCTGCGCCCTGGCGACGCCCCGGACCCGGATCGGCCCGAGCGTGACGTTCTCCAGGATCGTCTTGTGGGCGAACAGGTTGAAGGACTGGAACACCATGCCGACCTCGGAGCGGAGCCTGGCCAGCGCCTTCCCCTCGGCGGGCAGCGGCTGCCCGTCGAACGTGATCGTCCCGCCGTCGACGGTCTCCAGCCGGTTGATCGCCCGGCACAGCGTGGACTTGCCCCCTCCGGAGGGGCCGATGACGACCAGCACCTCGCCGCGCGAGATCGTGAGGTTGATGTCACGCAGCACGTGGAGGCTGCCGAAGTGCTTGTTGACCCCTTCGAGCACGACAAGAGGAGTCGCGTCCCCGTTCTCCGTCATGGAGGACAACGTAATTCGGTGAAGGGCACCCCGTGCTAACCCTGCGGTACCGATCCGGTCACGACCTGCCCGAACACCCCCGCGAGACGGGTGGAGCGGGCATGATCGGGGGCTCCGCGAGGTCGGAGAAGCGCCTACCCTTGTGTATTGAGATGACTGTCACCGTGGAGAGCGCCCGCACGTACGAGGTTCGTACCTACGGGTGCCAGATGAACGTGCACGACTCCGAGCGCCTGTCGGGCCTGCTGGAGGACGCGGGATACGTCCCCGCGGCCGAGGGGGAGACGGCCGACGTGGTCGTGTTCAACACCTGCGCCGTCCGGGAGAACGCCGACAACCGCCTCTACGGCAACCTCGGCCACCTGCGACCGGCGAAGACCGACAACCCCGGCATGCAGATCGCCGTGGGCGGCTGCCTGGCGCAGAAGGACCAAGGCGAGATCGTCCGCCGGGCGCCCTGGGTCGACGTGGTGTTCGGCACGCACAACATCGGCTCGCTGCCGGTCCTCCTCGAGCGCGCGCGCATCGCGCAGGAGGCCCAGGTCGAGATCAAGGAGTCCCTGGAGACCTTCCCGAGCACGCTGCCGACCAAGCGCGAGTCCGCCTACGCCGCCTGGGTCTCGGTCTCGGTCGGGTGCAACAACACCTGCACCTTCTGCATCGTGCCCTCGCTGCGCGGCAAGGAGAAGGACCGCCGTCCCGGAGACGTCCTGGCCGAGGTCCGGACCCTGGTCGGCCAGGGCGTCCTGGAGATCACCCTGCTGGGCCAGAACGTCAACACCTACGGCGTCGAGTTCGGCGACCGGCTCGCCTTCGGCAAGCTCCTGCGGGCCTGCGGCGACGTCGAGGGCCTGGAGCGGGTCCGCTTCACCAGCCCGCACCCGGCGGCCTTCACCGACGACGTCATCGCGGCCATGGCCGAGACGCCCAACGTGATGCACCAGCTGCACATGCCGCTGCAGTCCGGCTCCGACCGGGTCCTGAAGGCGATGCGCCGCTCCTACCGGGCCGAGCGCTACCTGGGCATCATCGAGCGGGTGCGCGCGGCCATGCCGGACGCGGCCATCTCCACCGACATCATCGTGGGCTTCCCCGGCGAGACCGAGGAGGACTTCCAGGCCACGCTGGACGTGGTGCGGGAGTCGCGCTTCGCCAACGCCTTCACCTTCCAGTACTCCATCCGGCCGGGCACGCCCGCCGCCACGATGGACGGCCAGATCCCCAAGGAGGTCGTGCAGGAGCGCTACGACCGGCTGGTCGAGCTGCAGAACGAGATCTCCTGGGCGGAGAACAAGAAGCAGGTCGGCCGGACTCTCGAGGTGCTGGTGGCCGAGGGCGAGGGCCGCAAGGACGAGGCGACCCGCCGCCTGTCCGGCCGGGCCCCCGACAACCGCCTGGTGCACTTCGTCCCGGGTGACGAGGTCCCGCGCCCGGGTGACATGGTCCGCGTCGAGGTCACCTATGCCGCACCGCACCACCTGGTGGCCGACGGGCCCGCGCTGAGCCTCCGCCGGACCCGCGCGGGCGACGCCTGGGAGGCCCGCCGGTCCGCGCCCGCGGGCGCCGCCTCCGGCGTCATGCTGGGCATGCCGTCGATCGGTCGGCCCGCCCCCGTCGCGCAGGAGACCCCGGGCTGCTCCATCGGCTCCTGAGGCTGTACGGGCCCGCCTTCGCCTCCCGTGGGCCGGTACGGCCCCGGTTCCGGGAGCGGAGGTGCGGGCCCGCCTCCGCCTCCCAGGGGCCGGTACGGGTCCGCCTCGCGGGCGGGTTCGGGCGGGTCCGCGGAAAAGATGACAAGTCGTGATCATTGTGTGGTTGCGGCGCGAGCATTTCCCTGCTGTGGCTAGTGTGATTCGGCACCCGCGGAAGCCGTGGAGGTTTCCCCGAGAACCGCAGGGAGTTGTCGAATGCACGTCCCCTCCACCCCCGACCGTCCCGAACAGCGGGAGGAAGCGGAGACCCTCACCGGTCCCGGCCGCGGATCCCGGCGCGGATCCGGCCGCGGACGGGCCCCGGCCCCCGGGGGGAGGCGCGGCCTGGCCATAGCCGCCGCCTCCGCCGCGGCCGTGCTCCTGGTGGGCGGCGTCGCCGCCTACACCTTCGCCTCCTCCGGCGACGAGGGCGGCTCCGTCTCGGTGCCGCAGTCGCCCGGGGCCGGAAAGGACGAGCGGCAGGAGCCCGCCGGCGAGGACGGCGCGCCGGCCGGTGAGGACCAGGACCAGAACGCCTCCGGCGGATCGGAGGAGGACGCCTCCGGTGGGACGGAGGAGGACGCCTCCGGCGGATCGTCCGGCGGGTCCTCCGGTGATTCCTCCGCCGGCTCCGCCGGGTCGGGCTCGGGCGGCTCGACCGCGAGCACCTCCGGCGGGGACTCCGGCGCCTCGCGCGCCAAGCCCTCCACCCCGGCCCGGGAGAAGCAGAGCGGCACGCCGTCCCAGCAGGGCGAGGAGGGCTACACCGACCCGCGCTCCGACGGCGCCCCCGGCTTCGTCGCCCCGCAGGGCCCCACGGGCTGAACCGGCGCGGGTCCCGCGGGCGATCAGGTGCGCGCTCCGCGGGCTGGACCGGCGCGGATCCCGCCGGTCGCGCCCTGCGGGGCTCAACGGGCGAACCGCTGTGGGCTAGTCTGGCGGCGTGCTCGTCGCCGCCGCCGTCTGCCCGCACCCCCCGCTGCTGGTCCCCGAACTGGCCGGGGCCGCCGCCGGTGAGCTGGACGGGCTCCGGGAGGCCTGCGCGGTCGCCGTGGACGGCCTGCGGGACGCGCGGCCCGACGCCGTCGTGGTCGTCGGCGGAGCCGACGAGGCCGCGGACCACGGGCCCGACGCCGCCGGGGGCCTCGCCCCCTGGGGAGTGGACGTCCGGACCGGTGCGGGCGAGCCGGTCCTGCCGCTCTCGCTGACGATCGGCCGCCGGCTGCTGGAGGCGGGCGGCCTGGCCGCCGCCGCGTTCCACGCGGTGCCCTTCGACGCCTCCCGCCAGGAGTGCGCGGCCCTGGGCAGGCGTCTGGCGGACCGGGCCGGGCGAGTGGCGATGCTGGTCATGGGCGACGGCTCGGCCCGCCTGACCGAGAAGTCGCCGGGCTACCTCGACACCCGCGCGCGGCCGTACGACGAGGAGATCGCCGGCGCGTTCGCCCGGGGAGAGGCGCCGGACCTCGACCCCGCCGAGGCCGCGGAGCTCTGGGTCGCGGGCCGGGCGGCCTTCCACGTCCTCGCCGCCGCAGCCGGGACAGGGGGCCCGTTCAGCGGGGAGGTCCTCTACCACGACGCCCCCTACGGCGTCGGTTACATCGTGGCCGGGCTCCGGTCGCGGGGCGCCTGACGCCCGGCGCCGGACGGGAGGGTCAGGCGCGCCCGGGCACGGGCACCCGCAGCAGGTCGTGGGCCAGGACGACGTCACCGCCGAAGGCCGCGCGGGCCTCGTCCAGGAAACGGGGTTCGTCGTCCGTGCCGTAGCGCTCGGAGACATGGGTCAGGACCAGGCGGCGGACCCCGCACTCGGCCGCCACCCGGCCGGCCTGCCCGGCGGTGAGGTGGCCGTACCGCGCGGCCAGCTCCGACTCCGCCGACAGGAACGTCGACTCGATCACCAGCAGGTCCGTCCCCTCGGCGAGCGCGAACACCCCGTCGCACAGGCGGGTGTCCATGACGAACGCGGCGCTCTGCCCGCGGCGGACCTCGCTGCACTCATCCAGCCGCACGGTGGAGCCGTCCGGCGCGGTCACCGCACCGGTTCTCTGGAGCTCGCCGACGGCGGGGCCGTGGACGCCCCGCTCCCGCAGCCGCTCGGGGAGCATCCGGCGGCCGTCCGGCTCGTCGACGCGGTAGCCGTACGACTCGACGGGATGGGAGAGCGGGCGCGCGGTGAGGGTGACCGGGCCCGCGTCGAAGGACGCGGACGGTCCGGAGACGGGACGCTCGGCGATCACGGAGGTGTCGGCGAAGACGGCGGCGTGGCGCAGCCGGCGCCAGTAGGTCTCTCCGCTCGCCGGGTAGGCGGCCTGGACGGGATGCTCGACGCCGTCCCTGGCGATGCGCTGGACGATCCCGGGCACGCCCAGGCAGTGGTCGCCGTGGAAGTGGGTGACGCAGATCCAGGTGATGTCGTGGGCGCTCGTGCCCGCGTGGAGCATCTGGCGCTGGGTGCCCTCGCCGGGGTCGAACAGGAAGCCCTGGCCGTCCCAGCGCAGCAGGTAGCCGTTGTGGTTACGGTGTCGGGTGGGGACCGCGCTGGAGGTGCCGAGGACGACGAGCTCGCGAAGGGACATGATCTCAATGCTAGGAACCGTGGCCTTCGGAAGCGCGCCGACCCCGCTCGGCGAGATGTCCGTCGCCGTCACCGGGGACGGCGTGGCGGGTGTGTGCTGGGGCGACGACGGCCGGCTCAGGGCGCGGTTGCTGGACCGGCCCGGCCTGACCGAGGCGGACGACCCGGAGCGGACCGCTCCCGTGCTCGGTGAGCTGGCCGCCTACTACGCGGGGGAGCTGCGGGTCTTCGCCGCCCGCGTCGACTGGCGGCTGACCACCCCCGTGCAGCGCGCGGTCCTCGGCACGCTGCACGAGACGGTGCCGTACGGCCGCGCGGTGACGTACGGCGAGCTGGCCGCGCGCAGCGGGACGGGCGTGCCGGCCCGGGCCATCGGATCGATCATGGGCGCCAACCCGGTCCCGGTCATCGTGCCCTGTCACCGGGTGGTGGCGGGCAACGGACTGGGCGGGTTCAGCGGGGGAGAGGGCGTGGAGTCCAAGCGGTGGCTGCTGACCCTGGAGGGCTACCTGCAGCCGACGCTCGACTGGGACTGAGCACTCGGAGGGCCGGGAGCCGGGTGACGGCCCGGGCCGGGGGCCGGCAGACCGGAGCGGGGGTGCGGGGAGCCCGGAGCCCGGAGGCCGGAGCGAGGGCGCGGGGAGCCCGGAGCCGGGCGCGGGGCCGTCCGGGGCGCGCCCGGACGGCCCCGCCGGAGGTCAGCCGTTCTGCCCGGCCTCCGGTGCGTTCCGGGCGTCCGGAGCCGGGTCGGTCCGGCCGTCGATGCCCTCGGCCATCTCCCTGGCCTTGTCGGCGGCCATGCCGACATGCTCCTCGTGCCCGGCGAACCTCTGCCCGGCGGCCTGCTCACCCTTGTCGATGCCCTGCTCGGCGAGTTCCTCGATCTTGTCCGAGTGCTCGCCCATCAGGTCCTTGCCACGGTCGAAGACGGACATGGCGATCCCCCTGTGACTGCTGGTCGGATGCGGCGGTGCGCCGTCGCGGGCGCCGCCATCCGCAGACCCTTCCCGGTGTTGGGACACTTATCCCGTGCCTCAGCTACCCGTCATCGCCGTCGTCGGTCCCACGGCGGCCGGAAAGTCCGATCTCGCCGTCGATCTCGCCCTGGAACTGGGGGGCGAAGTGATCAACGCCGACTCCATGCAGCTCTACCGGGGCATGGACATCGGCACGGCGAAACTGACGATGGAGGAGCGGCGCGGGGTCCCGCACCACCTGCTGGACGTCTGGGACGTGCGGCGCACGGCGAGCGTGGCGGAGTACCAGGAGCGGGTGCGGCCGCTGATGGACGACCTGCTGGCCCGGGGGGTGGTGCCGATCCTGGTCGGCGGGTCCGGGCTCTACGTGCGGGCCGCCCTCGACGACCTGGAGTTCCCCGGCACCGATCCGGGGATCCGGGCCCGGCTGGAGGCCGAGCTGGAGGCGCACGGCCCGGCTCCGCTGCACGAGCGGCTGCGCGGCCTGGACCCGGAGGCGGCCGGGGCGATCCTGCCGAGCAACGGCCGCAGGATCGTCCGCGCGCTGGAGGTCGTCGAGCTGACCGGGAGGCCGTTCTCCGCCTCGATGCCCTCCTACGACGCGGTCTACGACAGCGTGCAGCTCGGCGTCGAGGTGCCCAGGCCCGTGCTGGACGAGCGGGTCGCGCTCCGGGTGGACCGCATGTGGCGGGCCGGGCTGGTGGAGGAGGTCCGGGAGCTGGCGGGGCGGGGCCTGGCCGAGGGCCGGACCGCCGGTCGTGCGCTCGGCTACGCCCAGGTGCTGCGCTTCCTGGCCGGGGAGTGGACCGAGGAGCAGGCCAGGGAGGAGACGGTCCGGGCGACGCGCCGGTTCGTCCGCCGGCAGGAGTCGTGGTTCCGCCGCGACCCCCGGGTGGTCTGGCTCCCCCAGCAGGCCCCCGATCTCCTGGAACGGGCCCTGGCGCAGGTCCGCCGGTGAGCGGCGGGACCGGTGGGGCGCGCCCCGGGTCCGGCTTCCGGTCCCGGTCCCGGTCCCGGTCCCGGTCCCGGTCCCGGTTCCTGGCCCTGGCCCTGGCTCGGTCCCGACCCGGTCCCGACCCGGTCCCGGTTCCGGTCCCAGGCCCGGTTGCGGGACCGGCGGAGCCCGTCGGGGCGGGGTTCGGGGCGTGGATAGGGTGAGGGCATGCGCTTCGTGAAGGGCCACGGCACCGAGAACGACTTCGTCATCCTCCCCGACCCGGAGGGCGAGCTGGATCTGTCCGGCTCCCTCGTGGCGGCGATCTGCGACCGCAGGGCGGGGATCGGCGCCGACGGGGTGCTGCGGGTGGTGCGCACCAAGCTCAGCCCGGAGGTGGCCGACCAGGCGGACGAGGCGGAGTGGTTCATGGACTACCGCAACGCCGACGGCAGCCTGGCCGAGATGTGCGGCAACGGTACGCGGGTCTTCGCCCGCTACCTGGTCGACGCCGGTCTGGCGGAGGCCGGCGAGTTCGCCGTGGCCACCCGGGCGGGCGTCAGGCGGGTGCGGCTGGCGGAGACCGGTGACGTGGCGGTGGACATGGGCCCGCCCCGGGTGCTGGGTGAGAGCCGGGCGACCGTGGCCGGGCGGGAGTACGGCGGGCTCCGCGTCGACATGGGCAACCCCCACCTGGCCTGCGTCATCGGCGACCCGGTGGCCGGTCTCGACCTGACCCGCCGGCCCGGGTTCGACCCCGGGGCCTTCCCGCACGGGGTGAACGTCGAGCTGATCAACGCGGTGGGCCCGCGCCGGATCGTGATGCGGGTCTTCGAACGCGGCTCGGGGGAGACGCGGTCCTGCGGGACCGGCGCGGTCGCCTCGGCGGTGGCCGCCGCGCATTTGGCAGGGGAGAGCACGGGCAGCTGGGAGGTCGAGGTGCTCGGCGGCACGGTCACCGTCACCCTCGACGGGCGGACCAGCCATCTGGCCGGTCCCGCCGTCCTCGTGGCCTCCGGAGAGCTCTCCTTCTGATCGGGACTTGCCGAGTGTTGTTCTGGTGAGTCATCCTGGGTTCCTTCGATGAACCCAGGAGGGGTGCCATGGTGGACTCACAGGCGACGGCGGCGGCGGCCAAGGCGGCGATCGGGAAGCTCGGCGGCGGCTTCATGATCTCGCGCGAGGCCAAGGCGGTGAGCGAGCGGGCCGGGCTGGCCGGGCGGGCCATGTACTTCCGCGGCCGGTGCGGCGTGCTCGGCGAGGTGGACGCGGACGTGGTCCGCTCCGCCGTGGCCTTCTTCCCCGCCGGGCACGTCCGGGCCAACTGGGAGGCCGGGCGGTCGCTGCCGGTGGACAAGGCGGTGGAGCTCTACGCGGAGGCCTGCCACGCCTGGGGCCGCCGCCGGCTCGGCTCCTTCGACGGAGCCGCCCGCCTGGCGGAGCTGCTGGAGCGGGTGGCCGCCGAGGCGGAGGTGGCGGGCGCCCCGCTCTTCGCCGGGTGGCGGGCCGTGCCCCTGCCGGACGACGCCCCGGCCCGGGCGACCCAGCTCATGCACGTGCTCCGCGAACTGCGCGGCGGTCTGCACGCGGTGGCGGTGCTGGCCGAGGGGCTGACCCCGCTGCAGGCCATGCTGCTCGAATCGCACGAGTCCCCGCTGGGCGACATGCCGGGGGAGGCCATGGCGCGCTTCTTCGAGTGGCCGGAGCCGTACCCGGTGCCCGGCCCGGAGCTCGCCGGGGCCCGGGCACGGGCCGAGGAGCTCACCGACCGGCTGATGGCGCCCGCCTTCGCGGTGCTGGACGAGGCGGAGTCGGCGGAGCTGACCGATCTGCTCGGTGAGGCCCGGGCGGTCGCGGGATAGCCGCCGATCCGCTCGGCGAGACCGGAACGGTCGCGGGACGGCCGCCGGCCTGTTCGGCGAGGCCAGGACGGTCGCGGGACGGTCGCGGGATGGCCGCCGGGCGGCCGGTTCGTTTGGGTCATCCCCCCCGAGCTGGCAGACTGACGTCCCATGGACGTGGACATCTGGGCCTGGGTGGGCGACACCCAGCGGCAACTGCACGAAGCCGGTAACACCGGTCTGGCCATGGCGATCGGCAGCGTGCCCGCGCAGGCGCTGGAGGGCCGGTACGGGCAGCTCGACGTGCTGGCGCCGGCCATCGCGCAGGAGGCGGAGAAGCTGGAGCTGCCCTGGCTCGAGTTCTACGCCCGCTACTGGCACCTGATCGGCCGCATCGGAAACCGCGCGCAGGGCGTGGTCGCGCTCGACGACGCGCGGACCCTGGTGGAGTTCGCCCGCCGCGAGGACGTCCGCGACTGCCCGGCCGCCCCCGGCGCGGTCGAGGCGCTGGTGATCGCGCAGGCCAACACCGACGGCGCCGGACACGCGGCCGAGCGGCTGGAGGCCCTGGCCGCCGCCGAGGTCGAGCCCGGATCGCTCGCCTTCGCCGCCCTCTCCGAGCAGTACGTCGCGGCCCTGGTGGACGACGGGCGCGCGGTGGAGGCCGTGGCCCACGCGGAGGCGGCGGTGGAGCGGCTGGGCTCCGCCGGTCGCGAGGCGAGCTGGGAGCTGGGGGCGGCCTCCGTGCGGGCGCTGCTCGCCGCCGGCCGCCCGCAGGACGCGCTGACCGCCCTGGACGCCGCCACCGGATTCAAGCCCGACGACCCGGTCGCCAAGGCGCACCGCGAAGGCGTGCTGCGCGCGCTGGTGCTCGCCACCCTGGGCCGGGAGGCGGAGGCCGTGCAGGCCCTGCCCGACCTCGACGTGGTCGGCGACCACCCCCGGGTCTGGGTCGAGTGGTCGCGTGCCGTGCTCCTGCTCGCGGGCTCCGCGCAGATCACCAACACCTGGCAGCTCGGTCGGGTCCTCAAGCAGTGGATCGACTACTTCGCGGTGATGGGCGCCTACCGGTCCCGGATCGAACTGGCCCTGGTCGCCGGTGACCTGGCCGTGGCCCGGCAGGGCGTCTGGCAGGCCCGGATGCTCGCCGACCTGGCCGAGTCCGCCGCCGCCGAGCTGAAGGACCCGTCGGCCGTCGCCGACCGGATCGCCGCGCTGCGCGCCGCGGCCGACGCGGTGACCCCGCTCCCGGCCCCCGGTCCGCAGGACGAGCTCGTCGGCTACTTCGACGCCGCCGACGGCTTCAACGCCGACCCCGAGCGCTGGGTGGGCTGGCTGGCCCCGCTCTCCGGCCGCGACCTGGAGGCCACCCGCCGGCACACCACCACCATCGGCTTCCTCGGCTACCCGGCCAGGGGCGCGGACATCTACTGGGACATGCTGGTCGAGTCCGGCGACATCCAGACCGCCGACGAGCAGGACGTCTCCTTCATCACCGGCCTGCTGGTCGAGGCCCGCCAGGACGAGCGCCTGGAGCAGATGGCCGAGCGGCTCCCGGCCGCCCAGCGCCATCTGGCCCTGGCCCGGCTGCACCGCGCGCGGGAGCGCTGGGAGCAGGCGGCAACCGAGGGCGAGGCGGCCGTGGCGGCCGGTGCGGGCATCGAGGCGCGCCGCCTGTGGGCCTCCGCCGTGCAGCAGCTCGACGACAACGCCAAGGGCGCCCGGATCCTGCGGGAGATCCTCGACTCCGAGGAGATCGAGGCCGAGGACGTCTGGCGCATGATCACCATGGCGACCGCCGCCGAGGACTGGGAGACCGTCCGCGCCGGCGCCGCGAAGATCGGCATGCCGCTGAAGTCCACCGAGGGGCCGATCGAGGAGGAGATGGGCCTGGTGCGCATCGTCCTGCCCGCCCCCGACGGCAGCCAGCGCGCGGTCGTCAGCGTGCGCACCGGACCCGCGACGGCCCGCCTGGCGATGCCGCAGCCCCCGGGGCTGGAGTACAACGCCGGTGACCTGGTCGTCTTCGACCCGGCGCTGCTGGAGCCCGTGCCGGAGAGCCCGGAGGAGCAGGAGAGCTTCATCCCGCCGTTCGCGGCGGTCGGCATGCTCCGCCCCGGCGGCTACACCAGCTGGTTCTTCGACGGCGCGGCCCCCACCGAGGCCGAGTGGACCGAGTTCAACGAGGTCATGGCCGAGCGCGGCTGGCCGATGTGGGTCTACAGCGACGAGGACTACACCGTGACCCACCCGAGCACGGGTGAGCCCCTGCCCGGGGTGTTCGGCTGGATCGCGATCCCGCCGAACGTCACCCCGGTCGAGCTGGACGCGGTGCTCGACGACGCCACCGAGCGCTGGACGCACCCGCTGGCCTGGCTGGACCTCGCCAGGGAGGTCGGCGTCGAGGCCGAGCGCCACGAGCGCATCACCCGGGAGTACGGCCTGTAGGCGTTCCGCGGGAGAAGACGGTGTGCCGCCCGCGAGGGGCTCCCTCGCGGGCGGTATGCTTCTCCAGCTCCAGAACATCATTCGGTGTCGTGTTCCGCAGGTCAGGAGGATCGAATGCTCGACCGGTTCCGGCTGGACGGCAAGGTCGCCGTCGTCACGGGGGCCTCCTCCGGGCTGGGCGTCGCGTTCGCGCGCGGCCTGGCCGAGGCGGGCGCCGACATCGCGATCGGCGCGCGCCGCAAGGACCGCCTGGAGGAGACCCGGCGCCTGGTCGAGGAGACCGGCCGCCGGTGCGTGGCGGTCGCCACCGACGTGACCAGGCCCGAGGACTGCCGGGCCCTCGTCGAGGCGGCGGTCGCCGAACTGGGCGCGGTGGACGTCCTGATCAACAACGCCGGCGTCGGTACGGCGGTGCCCGCGCTGAAGGAGACGCCCGAGCAGTTCCGCCAGGTGGTGGACATCAACCTGCACGGCACCTACTGGATGGCGCAGGCCTGCGCCCGGGTGATGCGGCCCGGGTCCTCGATCGTCAACATCGGCAGCATCCTCGGGGAGACCACGGCCGGCCTGCCGCAGGCCGCCTACAGCGCCTCCAAGGCCGCGGTCGTCGGGCTCACCCGGGACCTGGCCCAGCAGTGGACCTCGCGGCGCGGCATCCGCGTCAACTGCCTGGAGCCGGGGTTCTTCGCCTCGGAGATGACCGAGCAGTACGCCGAGGGCTATCTGGCCTGGCAGCTGGAGCACCGCGTCCTGATGAAGCGCGCGGGGGACCCCGCCGAGCTGGTGGCCGCGGCGGTGTTCCTGGCGAGCGACGCCGGGTCGTACGTCACCGGAGCGGTGATCCCCGTGGACGGCGGGATCCTCACCACCTGAGCCGGGAGGCGTCCCGGCGGGGGGCGGTCCGGCCAGAGATCTTCCGGTGGCGGGCCGCCTGGGCCGGAGATCCATTCGGGCGGAAAGCCCTTACTCTTAATCATCCGGTTGCGTGAACACCGCTCATCCGTCACGGACGCGTGCGAGAGTTCTTGTGACGAGACGGAGCGGACGGAGGACATCTTGCTGGAAGTCGACAGGCTCGGAGCGGTCGTGCGGGACGAGCGTCCCTGGGGTGGATTCGAGCGCTACACGCTCAACGAGCCGACCACGGTGAAGATCATCGATGTGGCGCCCGGCCAGCGGCTCAGCCTGCAGCGGCACGAGCACCGGGACGAGCTCTGGGTCGCCCTGGACCCGGGCGCGGTCTTCGAGATCGACGGGGAGCGGATCACCCCCTCGGTCGGTGACCGGGTGCTCATCCGGGCGGGCCAGACCCACCGTCTCAGCTCCTCGGGACCGGCCATCCGCATCCTGGAGATCGCCTTCGGCCACTTCGACGAGGACGACATCGAGCGGCTCGAGGACTCCTACGGCCGCGTCTGAACGGACACGGCGGCGTCCGAAGGTCGCGGCGGTGCCTGAACGGACTGACCGCCCGGACGGCGGCACGCGGCCCGGACCCCGGTTCCGGGCCGGCCGGACGGCCGGATGGGGGATCCGTCCGGTCACGTGTGGATCCGTCCGTCTGTTCATGGAACCGTCCGATTGTATGCGGAGCCGTACGCCGAGGGTGGGACAAGGCTTTTGCGCTGGCATTGAGTAGATTTGCCACTTCGGGGTAGCCGTACCCCGTGAGAGGTGGCGACAGGATGCGGGCAGGGCTGGGTCGGAGCGCCACGGGTGTGGTGGTCGCGGCGGTCGCACTGACGCTGGCGGGCTGCGGGCCCGCCGGCGACACCCTCGGCGACCCGTCCCCGGCCGGAGGCGGGAAGCCGGCCTCCGAGGCCCTGGCGGACCTGAAGAAGCTCGAGGTCAAGGGCCGCGCCCCGATGACCGGCTTCGACCGGGACGAGTTCGGGCCCGCCTGGGCGGACGTCGACCACAACGGGTGCGACACCCGTAACGACATCCTCAAGCGCGACCTCGAAGGGGAGACCTTCAAGAAGGGCACCCAGGACTGCATCGTGCTCACCGGGACCCTCCGCGACCCCTACAGCGGCAGGACCATCGAGTTCGAGCGCGGGCAGAAGACCAGCATGGCGGTGCAGATCGACCACGTGGTCGCGCTCGCCGACGCCTGGCAGAAGGGTGCCCGGCAGCTGAGCAAGGAAGAGCGCAGGCAACTGGCCAACGACCCGCTGAACCTGCTGGCGGTGGACGGCCCGTTGAACGGCCAGAAGAGCGCCGCGGACGCGGCGACCTGGCTGCCGCCGCGCCGCGCCTACCGGTGCCCCTACGTCACGCGCCAGATCCAGGTGAAGGTCAAGTACGAGCTCTGGGTGACCCCCGCGGAGAAGGACGCGATGGAGCGGGTGCTGAAGGCCTGCTGACCTCCCGCACCCGCCGGCCCGTCGTCAGTCGTCCCATTCCCGCTTGAACTTGACGATCTTCCCGGTCCGCTGGGAGACGTAGACGTCGTACTCCCAGCGGCCCTTCTCCAGCTCCACCTTGCAGACGCGGTGGCTGTGCTCCCACTCCCGCTCCACCTCGCTGACGCGGGCGCCGGGGACGCGCTTCTTCGCGATCCTGACGGCCTTGGCGCACGAGACGGGGGCGGCGGGGGCCACGGCCGCGGGGGCGGCGGCCGTCGCGATTCCTGCGGCGGTGGCGGTGGTGGTGGTGGCGCCCGAGGCGAGGGCGGTGCCGGCGACGGTGCCCAGCAGGGCGGCGGTTCCGGCGGCGGCGAGGGTGATCCTGGCGATCAGGTGTGTCTTCTTCATGGCTCCAGACTTCCGCGGCCTCGGATAGGGCCGCGCTAAGAACCGGCTAAAGGTCCGCTTCCGGCCAGGAACAGGGTGACGCGCGCACCGCCCGCGGGGGAGGCGCCGAGGTCGAGCGCACCGCCCGACGACTCGGCGGTACGGCGTGCGATGTCCAGACCCAGGCCGGTCGACCCGGCTCCGCTCTCGCCGCGCCCCAGCGGGTCGGCCGTGCCGAACCCCGGTCCGGCGTCGTCGACGGTCAGCAGGGCGCCGCCCGGCGCCGGCGCCAGCCGTACGCCGAAGGGGGTCTCCTCGTCGGTGTGCGCGAACACGTTGCCGAGCAGGGCGTCCACGCAGGCGGCCAGGTCACCGGCGGAGACCGCGACGGTGCGCGGGCCGGGGCACAGGTCCAGCTCCACGGTGCGGCCCTGGTCCTCGGCGAGCACCGACCAGAACGCCACCCGGTCCCCGACCACCGCGACCGCGTCGCACTCCGCGCGGTCCCGCGACCGCCGCCGGGCCTCTTCGATCACCGCGGTGACCGCCCGCTCCAGCGCGTCCACCCGGGCCTCGACCCTGGCCGCCTCGTCCGGATCGGAGAGCGACTCGGCCTCCAGCCGCAGCCCGGTGAGCGGCGTGCGGAGCCGGTGGGACAGGTCGGCCGCGTTCTCCCGCTCCTCGGCGAGCAGCCCGGTGATGCGCTCGGCGAGATGGTTGAGCGCGAGGCCGACCGCGCGGACCTCGGGAGGACCACCGGGGACGGCCCGGGCGGCGAGGTCGCCGGCGGCGAGCCGGTGGGACACCCCCGCCAGGGACGAGACCGGCCGGGTCATCGCGCGGGCCAGCCGGTCGGCGACCAGCATGCCCAGCCCGACCAGCGCCAGCCCGAGCACCAGCAGGCCCGCCTGCACCCGGGCGACGCCCCCGGTCAGCTCGTCGTCGCGGAGGAGGACCCGGACCACCGCCGTGCCGCCGGGCGCGCCCTGGACCGCGACCAGGATCTCCCGGCCCCCCGGAACCGCGGCGGTGACGCTGCGCCCGCGGGCGGCCAGCTCGACGGCGGCGGACCTCTCCGCGCGGGCGCCGAGGACGCGGCCGTCACCGAGGAAGACCGTGGTCGGGTGCGCGGCCCGCTCCGCGGTCAGGTGGAGGGTCTCGGCATCGACGGTGCCCGCCGCACCCGCCGTGCCGACGGCGACGGCCATCGACTCGGCCTCGCCGCTCGCCCGGGCCACGGCACCGCTCTCGGCGGCCGTCCGCACCAGCAGCAGGAGGGGGACCAGCAGGGCGAAGAGGACGAGCGAGGTGGTCGCGGCCGCCAGCAGCGCCAGCCAGCGCCTCATGGCCGCCCCACCGCTGCTCCGGCGGCGGTTCCGCTTCCCGGGACGGTCCGCGCGGCGGTCCTCATGGGGGTGCGGGTCCTGATGGCGGTGCGGGCCCTCATGACGGCGCGGCCAGCCGTACGCCCACGCCGCGCACGGTCTGCAGGTAGCGGGGCGCGGCGGACGTCTCGCCCAGCTTGCGGCGGAGCCAGGACAGGTGGACGTCCACCGTCTTGTCCGCCCCTCCGTAGGGGACCTGCCAGACGTGGGTGAGCAGCTCGCGCTTGGTGATCACCTCGCCCGGCCGGGCCGCCAGGTAGTGGAGCAGGTCGAACTCCCGGGGGCTGAGGTCCAGCGGCGCGCCGTCCAGGGTCGCCTCCCGGGTGCGCGGGTCCATCCGCAGCCCGCCGACGGTCACCGAGCCGTCCGTACGGCTCTCGCCCGACCTGCGGAGCACGGCTCGGATCCGGGCGTCCAGCTGGGTCGCGGTGAACGGCTTGACCACGTAGTCGTCGGCGCCCGCGTCCAGCAGCCTGACCATCTCGGCGTCACCGTCCCGGGCGGTGGCGACGATCACCGGGACACGGCTGACCGCGCGGAGCATGCGCAGCAGGTCCAGGCCGTCGAGGTCGGGGAGGCCCAGGTCGAGCACGATGAGGTCGGGGCGCTCCTCGACGGCCAGACGGAGGCCGTCCAGGGCGGCGGGAGCGGACAGTACGGCGTGGCCGCGCTCCCGCAGACCTCGGGCGAGGGAGGTGCGGATCGCGGCGTCGTCCTCGATGAGCAGCACGTTCGGCATTTGCCGTCACGTTAGCCGGGCCGGAGCGGTGCCGGAACCGCGTTATCGGTCCCTTAACCATGCCTTAGCGCCGGAGGCGGGACGGGGTGGGAAGGTGGGGGAATGCGCAGCAGGCTCCCCCTCGTCATGGCCGGATGGCTGGTCACCGGTGCCCTCGCGACCGGGGCGGGGGTGGCGGCGGTCACCTTCCTGGGCGAGCCGCTGACCGCCTCGGCGCACCGCCCGCTCTCCTCCGCCGAGGTCGAGGAGGCGCTCGCCCGAGCCCTCCCCCCGGAGACCGTTCCGTCGGCCGCGGCCGGTCCGGACGCCGCCGTCCCGTCCGGCGGCGCCGGCCCGGAGCCGGGGAGCACCTCCGCTCCCGAGACCGGGTCCACTCCCTCGGACACCTCCTCCGCTCCCGTGACCGGGTCCACTCCCTCCGGCACCCCCTCGGCCACTCCCGTGGGGGACGCGTCCGCGCCTCCGGCCACGG
Source organism: Planomonospora parontospora (assembly GCA_014647935.1). Classification (GTDB taxonomy): domain Bacteria; phylum Actinomycetota; class Actinomycetes; order Streptosporangiales; family Streptosporangiaceae; genus Planomonospora; species Planomonospora parontospora. The sequence goes on along the minus strand of BMQD01000010.1, from coordinate 62,563 downwards.
GGCCGGGGAACGGCCGGAGCCGGGCGATCACCACGGCGGGCGGGAACGTGATCGCCCGATGCGACGGCGGCCTCGTCGTGCTGCGGGCGTGGAGTCCCGCGCAGGGCTTCCAGGTGGACGACGTGGAGCGCGGCCCCGCCGCCCGGGCGCGTGTCGAGTTCGAGTCGGACGAGGCCGACGTCAAGGTCGAGGTGCGCTGCGGGGCGGGTGGTCTGCCGGCCCACCGCGTGCACGACTGACGACGGTCAGTAACCGTAGTTGATCTTGATTCTGACGACCCTGCCGCTGCGGACCGAGACGAAGAGGTCGTACCTCCACGGAGCCTTCACCAGCTCCACCCGCCAGTTCCAGATGCCCTGGTCCCACACGCGCCTGACCCTGGTGACGCGGGCGCCGGGCACTTTCCCCCTGGCGATCTGCGCAGCCTGCCGCGAGGAGACTCCCGCCGCGGGGAGTGAGGCGGTGCCGACCGTGGTGGGCCGGGCGCTCGCGGCTCCCGGAGCGCTCTCGATGCGGGTCGCGGAGGCAGCGCCCCCGGAGGAGAGGAGGATGGCGGTCCCGGCGGTGGCGAGGGCGATCCTGACGAACATGCTGCGCTGTCTCATGGATCATGCCTTCCCGGACGGCGCCGCGGGACTGCCGGGCCTTCATTAAAAACTTCGGCCGGGATGCCCGGCCGCCTCCGTCCGTTCCCGCCCGCCGGAGGGGCCGGCGGGCGGGACCGCGATCACCCGGCGCGATGATGGCCTCCGTACGCGCCGGGCGAGCTCCGGATCAGCCGCAGCCGGCGGCCTCCTCCTCGACCCGGGGCGCCTCGTCGACCACGGTGACCGAGAGCTGCGCGGTGGAGGCGACGAGGCTGCCCGCGGGGGACTGGGCCCGCTTCTCGTCCACGACGATGCCGCGCTCGCCCAGGAGCTCGAAGGTCCCCGGGTGGAAGACCAAGTCCTCGCGGACCCCGTCCGGGCCGACCCGGCCCACGCCGATGCCCTTGCGGCCCGCGGCGTCCTCGGCGTCGCCGACGGCGTCCACCCCGGGGATCGTCGCCGCCGCCTCGAACAGCGCGGCCCGCTGCGCGGCGGGCACGTAGTTCTCCCGCAACAGGTCGCCCACCCGCGTCCACGCGGCCTCGTCCCTGGAGTCGCCGCCCCGGTCCCCGGTGTAGAGGTGGGCGCGCATCCCCTCGGCGTCGGCCGGCAGCCGCCTGACCGCCGCGTGGTCGGTGCGCAGGTGGCCGGGGACCGGATCGCAGACCGGGAGCCGGTGCAGGTCGACGGTGCCGGCCTCCTCGTACGCGCTCTCCGGGATCGGCCAGCCGGGGTAGGCCTTCGGCTCCAGGTGCTCGATCCGGAGCGAGCCCTCCCTGGTGCCGTCGGCGGACTGCCAGATCACCCGCCTCGTCCGGTAGAGGTGGCGCGACTCCTCGCCCTTCCCCTCCCCGGCGACGGTGAACGCGCCGTACATGGTCTCCGACTCGACCTTGACGAACTGGTCGTCACGCGGTTCCAGATCGGTCCGGGCGGCGGCGCGCGCGGCCCTGCCCAGCACCTCGCTCGCCGACATGGGAGCGAGCCGCGGCAGCGCCACCACGACCTCCTGCACCGGGCCCCGCTCCGGGCCCGTACCGCCGGTCAGCACGGTGGCGGTGACGCCCACCGCCAGCGCCAGCGCTCCGGCCGGCAGCGCCACCCAGGGTCTGCGCCACAGGGAGCGCACGGGCGTCCGTCCGGCGGACGCCGCGGCCAGCCCCCGCCGGGCCGCGGCCTTCGCCGCCGGGTCGTACGGCGCCGTGTCCGGCCGGATGCGGGCCACCAGCTGGATCTCGTCCTCGTTCATGCGTGCGGCTCCAGGGAGTCCAGGAAACGGCGGATCTTGGTCCGGGTCCGGGAGAGCCGTGAGCGCACGGTCCCGACCGGGATCCCGAGGGCCTCGGCGGCCTCCTCGTAGGTCAGCTCGGCCCAGGCCACCAGCAGCAGCAGGTCGCGCTCGGCGGAGCTCAGCCGGGCCAGCGCGGCGGCCAGGGCGGGCCGGAGCCGGTCGGCGGTCACCCGTTCCGCGCTGCGCTCCTCGAAGCCGGCGGCCTGCTCCGGGGCGTGCCGGAAGGAACGGGCGAGCGCCTTGAGCCTGCGGGTCTCGGCCCTGCGGTGGCCGGAGATCAGGTTCGAGGCGATGCCGTACAGCCAGGGCCGGGCGTCGGCCCTGGACAGGTCGTACCGGGCGCGTTTGCGGAAGGCGACCAGGAACGTCTCCGCGGTCACGTCGTCGGCCGTGGAGGCGTCGTCCAGCCGCCGGGCGGCGTACCGGTGGATCTCGTCGGCGTGCCGGTCGAAGAGCCCGGCGAACCCGTCGGGATCGGCCAGTGACCCTTCGATCAGCGCCGCGTCGGAGGCGGGCCCGTCGAGCCCGTCGGATCCGGGGGCGCCGGAGGGCGGGACGGGTGTCCCGGCCCGCTGGAAGAGCGCCAGCGCCATCACCCGTTTCGTCCAGTCATGTGGAAGGGGTCCTTTCCCGGGGCGCGTCCGCGCCCTCATCCCCTACTCCGCCACTGGACGCTATCCGGTTCCCGGAACACCGCTGCGGTCCGAAGGATGGGAGCAATAGGATCCGCTGCAGGCAAAGCAGGCATAAAGGACGTGCTGATGGGCGCGGGGAAGGCCGGCGGGGGACGGGCGGACCGCGGCGCACGCGGACCCGAGGACCCCCGGAGCGGAACGGGGGCGTCCGCGAGCGGGCCGCTCTTCGACAGGCGGAGGATCGAGGAGATCATGATGAGCGACAGGGCGCGGGGCGGGTCCGGCGGGCGCCGGCTGCTGCTGAAGGGCTTCCTGCTGGCCGTCGGTGCACTGGTGGTGCTCGGCGCCGTGCTCAGCGGCTGCTCCAGGGTGAGCACCCGGCCCGACGAGATCGTCCTGCACTACGCGGGCGGGACCTTCGAGGCGATCAAGTTCGAGCGGTGCATCAACCCGTCCAGCGGAGCCACCATGCTCGGCCCCGGTGACACGGCCTACTCCTACCCGTTCGGCCAGCGGACCTTCGACTTCTCCGGGGCGGAGGACGCCGAGTCCCAGCCGCTCTCGGTGGTCAGCAAGGACAACGTGGAGATGAAGGTCTCGGGAGTGGCCACCTTCACCCTGAACACCGACTGCAGGACCCTGAGGCAGTTCCACGAGAAGATCGGCCTGAAGTTCCGCGCCTACTTCGAGGAGGAGGGGGAGTCGTCGGACGGCTGGCGGCGGATGCTCGGCATCTACATGCGCGTGCCGCTGGACCGGGCGCTGGACGCCGCCTCGCAGGAGTTCGAGTGGCGAGGACTGTTCAACGACCCGAAGGTCAAGCAGCAGTGGGAGGCCCGGGTCGGGCAGCTCGCCCGGGAGTTCATCAAGGAGGCGGCGGGAGCGGGCTACTTCTGCGGCCAGAACTACGCCGGCAGCGGTGAGTGCGGCGACATCTCGCTCACCATCCAGAAGCCCGAACCGCCGGAGAACCTGGTCGCCGCGCTCTCCGCGGAGCAGGCCGCGAAGGCGGAGAACGCCGCGCAGGCCCAGCGCAACGCCAAGGTCCGCACCGAGATCGAGTCCATCAAGGACCTCGTCAAGGTCCTCGGCCCGAACGGCGCCGTGCTCTGGCAGGCCATCCAGAAGGGTCAGGTCACCGTGGTCCCGGTCCCGCAGGGCAGCGACCTGGACCTCACCCCGTCGGCCGGGGGCCGCTGACGGGGCCGCTGACGGGGCCGTCCGGCTCCCGCTCCCGCAGGCCCGCCTCGGCGGCGAGGTCCTCCCGGGCGGCCTCGGCCTGGCGGCGGATCCGCTCCAGCACGGCGGGCCGCAGGCGCTTGGCCTCGAAGGTGCGGACCATCCGGTCGAGCGTGCCGGAGGCCCGCTCCAGGTCGCCCTGTTTCGCCTGGGCGGAGGCGAGGCGGCGCATCACCATGTTGAGGGTGATGTTGTCGACCCCGCCGTCGCCCGCCGAGGCCTCCGCCACCGCGGACAGCTGGCGGATGCTCTCCTCGGCGTCGGGCGGGCGGACCGTCAGCCGGCGGGCGTCCGCGGCGAGGTCCTTGAACCCCCGCTCGGCGTTGACGCCCCGCACCATGCGCGCGTACACCGCCAGGGGATGCCCACCGTACCTGGTGATGACCTCGCACAGGGCGTCGTTGCCGGCGGCGAGGGCGGGGGAGTCGGAGCCGAGCAGGGACAGCAGCGCGCCGGCCTGCTCGCCCAGCATCAGCTCGGCGACCTCCTGGTCGGCCCGGGCGACGGGGTGGCGGACCCGGACGGACAGCACCGGGGAGACGATCCGCGACCCGTCCGCGGCGAGGTACTGCGCCCGGACGCGGTACTCACCGGGCTCGGCGAAGTAGTGCCCGTCGGCGCCGTGCCCGATGTAGGCGCTGCGGTAGATCGCCGGGTCGTCCGCGTCGAGCCGCACCTCGGCGGTGTCGGCGGTGTCGTCCACGCAGTGGCGCATCACCGGCCGGTAGAGCACGGTCCGGCCGGAGGGCCGGGTGATCGCGACGTGCGTGAAGTCGGTGGCCGGGTGGAGGTGGCCGTGCGTGGTACGGCCGCGCAGGTCGGTGGTGCGGAGCTTGAGCTCCACGACCACCGGTTCGCCGAACTCGAAGGCGTCCTTGGCGCGCAGTTCCAGGGCGAGCCCGGACCGGTCCTCGACCGGCTCGTCGAAGAGCTCCGGAGAGATCTCGGCGGCGCCCCGCCCGAAGGGGTTCGCCCCCATGACGACGTCGCGGTGGTGGCCGTGCCGGAGGTGGACCAGCTCGTCGTCGGTGAACTGGAAGGGGAAGGCGGCCCAGTAGGCGGCCTCGCCGCCGGCCCCGGACAGGGGCCGGTAGTGCTGGACGTAGTTCATCCAGCTCAGGTCCCCGAAGCCGTGGTTGGGGCCGAGGGGCCGGGGCGGGTCGGCCAGGTTCTTCTGCCAGGAGTGCAGCAGGTTGAAGGCGTGGCCGAGCTCGTGCACGTAGGTGCGGAGCTGGGCGCGCAGCGCCTGCGGGGTCGAGCCCTTGACGGCGTCGTGGAAGACCGCGGCGCCCTGGCGCTGGCAGGCGTCGCCGTAGTCGAACATGATCCCCCGGTAGCCGCCGACGTGCGCGCTGGCCAGGAGCATCCACACCCTCCACTGCGGCGCGTCCGCGTGCAGGCTGAAGTGCCGCACCATCGCGTTGTGCAGCTCGGCGTCGTCCCAGACCAGGTCGGTCCCGGCGGCGTCGGCCGCGATGACGTCCGCGGCGGCCGACAGCTGCAGCTCGATGCCGGCCTCCGCGTAGGCCCGCACGACCGTCAGCTCGCGCGGCGGAACCGCCGCGGGACCGGGCAGCGAGGCGGTGTCGTAGGAGGTGAACGGCACCGTGCCGGCCACCGAGTCCTGCTCCAGCAGCACGCTGCGGAAGTACGGCGAGACGAAGGGGCACAGGTAGGCGGCGCCGGGCCTGCCACCGGGCGTGGAGAAGCGCACGGTCGCCTCGCCCGGCGGCTCGGGGGCCGGGCGGAGCGGGATGCTCACCCGCACCTGCGAGGCCGCCGCGGTGAAGGTGAAGGCGCCCGTGCCGGTGATCACGACCTGGCCGCCGGAGACGTCGACCGCGGGGGAGTCCACGACGAAGGAGCCGGTGTAGGAGACCGTCTCCCCGGCGGTGGTGAAGAAGTCGCCGCTGACCCGGTGCTGCGGGCGGACGCCGTCGACGTCCACGCGCAGCTCCAGCAGGTGGCCCGGGCCCCCGCTCCGGTAGCGCCCCCGCGTCAGCGGCGCCTCCCGGGCGGCGGGCCCGGCCTCCGGCGCGGGGACGTCCCCGGCCAGGTGCTGCTCCGGCGCGGCCGTGCCGGAGGAGGGCGCGGGGGCGGTGGGGTCGGTTGGAGCGGACATGCGGTCTCTCCGTTCGCTCGGCACGCGGCGGGCGGGGCGCCGCCGGGGACCGCCGGCTCCCCGGTCCTGCGGTTCCCGGTTCCGGGCTCCCCGGTCCTGCGGTTCCCGGTTCCCCGGGTGGCGTGCCGCCGGGATCCGCGGCGCGGGCCCCGGCGACGCGTCCTACCCGGACCCTTCCTCCCGCCCGGGCATCCGTCAACGAGGACCCGCCGACGGACATCCGTCAGCGCCTCCCCACCGATGGAGGCCCGCCGACGGGGATGCGTCAGCGCGGACCCGCCGACGGAGATCCGCCGACGGGCGGTCCTACAGGGAGCCGCCGAGCTCGGCGCCGAAGTCGCCCGCGATCCGCCGCATGCCCTCGGCGAGCTCCTCCCGGTCGAGCGTCTCGATGCGCTCGGCCGGGCCGGAGACCGACATCGCGGCGACCGTCCGGGAGCCGTCGTGCACCCCGACGGCCAGGCAGTGCACGCCCAGCTCCTCCTCACCCAGGTCCATCGCGTACCCCCGGGCGCGGACCCGCTCCAGTTCGGCGAGCATGTCGGACAGGTCGGTGATGGTGTTGGCGGTCCGCCGGGGCATGCCGGTCCGCTCGACGAGCGCGGCGACCTCACCGGCCGGCCGGTCGGCCAGCAGCACCTTGCCCACCGCCGTGCTGTGCGGCAGGACCCGCCTGCCCACCTCGGCGAACATCCGCAGCCGCCGGGGGGAGGGCACCTGCGCGACGTAGACGATGAAGTCGCCCTCCAGCACCGCCAGGTTCGCCGTCTCGCCGGACAGCGCGACCATCTTCTCCAGGTACGGCTGCGCCCACGCGCCCACCATGCGCTCGGCCACCCCGCCGAGCCGTACCAGCGCCCCGCCCAGCGCGTAGCGCCGGTCGGACTCCTGGCGCACGTACCCCCGGGCCAGCAGCGTGCGCAGCAACCGGTGGATGGTCCCGTACGGCAGGCCGGTCGCGGCGGACAGCTCGGAGATCCCGGCCTCGCCGCCCTTCCCGGCGAGCGCCTCCAGCAGGTCCAGCGCCCGGTCGACGGACTGCACCGTGCCCATGGCACCGCCCGTCCCGCTCACCCGATCTCCCGCAGGGCCCGCAGGGAGGCGTCCAGGACCTGGGCGGTGTGGGCGACCGGGATCGGGGTCGCGCCGGCGCGGCGGATCGCCGCGGTGATCTGCATGGTGCAGCCGGGGTTGGCCGAGACCAGCAGGTCGGCGCCGGTGGCGAGCACCCGCTCCGCCTTGCGGTCGCCGAGCTCGCGGGCGGCCTCGGGCTGGAGGATGTTGTAGGTCCCGGCGGAGCCGCAGCAGATCGCCGACTCGGCGATCTCCCTCAGCTCCAGGCCGGGCACGGCGGCCAGCAGCTCGCGCGGCTGCGACCGGATCCCCTGGGCGTGGGCCAGGTGGCATGCGTCGTGGTAGGCGGCCGTCAGCGGGAGCGGGTGCCGTGTGGCGACCGGCCCCAGCTCGACGAGGTACTCGGCCAGGTCCGCGACCCTGATCGCGGCGGCCCGGTCGGCCCACCCGCCGTCGAGGATCCCGGTGTAATCCTTCATGGTGGAGCCGCACCCGGCCGCGTTGACCACGACCGTGTCCACGCCGGCCCGCTCGAAGGCGGCGATCGTCCGCCGGGCGAACCGCGCGGCCTGCCCGGGGCGGCCGGAGTGCAGCGACAGGGCGCCGCAGCACCCCTGGGCGGGCGGGATCACCACCTCGCAGCCCTCCATCGCCAGCACCCGGGCGGTGGCCGCATTGACCTGGGGGAAGAACTCCCCCTGCACGCATCCGGTGAGCAGGCCGACCGTGGCCCGGCGCCTGCCGACCGCCCGGACCCGGCGCGGCAGCCGCCGGTGCCGTACCGGCTCGGGGGCGAGGTCGGCGAGCGCGGCCAGGGACGGGCTGACCCGCTCCAGCGCCGGTGCGATCCGTCGCCGCAGGCCGGTGCCCAGCCGCAGCGGCAGCCGCATCGCCCGCAGCCGCCGGGGATAGGGGAACAGCCGGAAGACCAGCTCCCGCACGGCCCGGTCGGCGGGCGGGCGGACGTGCTCGCGCTCCACCACGGCCCGGGTCTGCTCGATCAGCCGGTCGTAGCGCACCCCGGACGGGCAGGCCGTCACGCACGCCATGCAGCCCAGGCAGGCGTCGAAGTGCCCGGCCATCTCGCCGGTCACCGGGGTGCCCGCCACGTGCTGGCCCATCAGGTGGATCCGGCCGCGGGGGGAGTCCATCTCCTCGCCCCACAGGACGTAGGTGGGACAGGACGGCAGGCAGAACCCGCAGTGCACGCAGTCGCCGATCAACCCGGGGTCGATGCCGGGCCCGATGCGGGGGTCGATGTCGGGGTCCACGTCAGAGGCCTTCCGCCAGCCGGCCGGGGGACATCCTCCGGCCGGGGTCGAACCGTTCCTTCACCCGCCGCATCAGCGGGAGCGCCCCGACCGGGCCCCAGGGGTCCACCCGCCGGGCGAGCTCCGGCGGCGCGGCGAGCACGGTCAGCCTGCCGCCGAGCGGACGGACGTCGTCGCGCACCCCGGACACGAACGCCGCGAACTCCGGCCCGCCGGTCTCCGCGGGCAGGGCGACGTGCAGGACCGCCGAGGCCAGCGAACCGCGCACCCGGGCGGGCAGCCCCCTGGCGGCGACCGCCCGCAGCGCGCGGTCGGCGGACGCGGGCGGGACGCGCAGCTCCAGCAGGATCTCACCCGGAACCCCGTTTCCCGGCGTCTCCCCCCACCACGCGGGCGCCTCCCCGGCGACCTCCCACGGTCCGCAGGCTCCGGCGAGGCCCTGTACGGCCTGCGCCCGCGCGTCCGCCGCGGCCCCCTCGAACAGCGCGGAGACCGTGACGCCCCCGGAGGGCGCGGCCCAGTCCAGCTCGACCGCGCTCGGTTCGGCCTGCGCGGCGGCGAGCGCTGACGCGAGCGCGGCCGGGCCGATCGGGCCGGCGGTATCAGCAGGGCCGACCGGATCGCCCATGCCCGCCGGTCCCGCCGGTCCCGCCGGTCCCGTCGGGCCGATCGGGCCGATCGGAGCCTCGAGCCGTCCGGAGCCGTCCGGAACCGTCCAGGAGTCCGGGCCGGGGAGGCGGACGGTGGTCCAGCGGCGGACCGGGGAGACCGGGTGGAGGCGGAAGGCGGCCTCGGTGATGATCCCGAGCGTGCCGTACGAGCCGGTGAAGAGCTTGCCGAGGTCGTAGCCCGCGACGTTCTTCACGACCTTCCCGCCGGACCGGGCGACCGTGCCGTCCGCGAGCACGACGGTGATCCCGATCAGCAGGTCGCGGGCGGTGCCGTAGCGGAGCCTGCGCGGCCCGGCGGCGGCCGTGGCGAGCACGCCTCCGACGGTGGAGCCGCCGGCGGGGACGTCCAGGGCGAGCTCCTGGCCGGCGGCGGCGAGGGCCCCGGCCAGGGCCTCTGCGGTCACGCCCGCTTGCGTCCGCACGACGAGGTCGCCGGAGGCGTGCTCCAGGATCCCGTCCAGGTGGCGGGTGCCGACCAGCAGGTCGCACCGCTCCGGCGGGCGCCCCCAGTGCAGCCGGGTGCCGCCGCCGGTGGGCACGGCCGCCAGGTCGAGGGAGGCGCAGACCCGCATCAGCGCCGCGACCTCCTCGGTGCTTCCCGGCAGGGCCACCCAGCGGGGCACGACTCCGGCGACGGTGTCGCCGGGACCCGCGTCCCGGATCTCCGCACCGGTCCCGCGCAGCGCCGCCACCGCGGCGCTCCCGTACGGCGCGCCCATCAGAACTGCTCCGCCCTGCCGGACTCCACCAGGGGGTGCGCCCCCCGGCGGACGCCCGGGACCTCGCCGCACAGGCGCGGGGTCGGGAAGACCTTGCCCGGGTTGGACAGGCCGCGGGAGTCGAAGGCGCAGCGGACCAGTTGCATGGTGTCCAGATCGTCGTCGGTGAACATCTTCGGCATATATCGTGCCTTGTCAACACCGACCCCGTGCTCACCGGTGATGGATCCGCCGTGCTCCACGCACAGGTCGAGGATCCTGCCCGAGACGGCCTCGGCCCGCTCGGCCGCGCCCGGCTCGGCGTCGTCGAAGAGCACCAGCGGGTGCAGGTTGCCGTCCCCGGCGTGGAAGACGTTGGCCACCCGGATGCCGTGCTCGGCCGAGAGCCGGTCGATGCTCGCCAGGACGCCCGGCAGCGCGGTCCGGGGGACCACGCCGTCCTGCACGATGTAGGCGGGGCTGATCCGGCCGACCGCGGCGAAGGCGGACCTGCGGCCCTTCCAGATCGCGGCCCGCTCCGCGGGATCGGCGGCGGTCCGCAGCTCGAACGCGCCGCTCTCGAGGCAGACCCGCTCCACCTCGGCGGATTGGAGCGCCGTCTCGGCGGCCGGCCCGTCCAGCTCCACGATGAGGACCGCGCCCGCGCCGGCGGGGTAGGCGCAGGCCACGGCCGCCTCCGCGGCCTCGATCGCCAGCGCGTCCATCATCTCGATCGCCGCCGGGACGATGCCGCCGCCGATGATCGCCGAGACGGCCCGCCCGCCCTGCTCGATGCTCCCGAACGCCGCCAGCAGCGTGGTCACGGCCTCCGGCGCGCGCAGCAGCCGTACGGTGACCTTCGTGGTGATCCCGAGCGTGCCCTCCGAGCCGACGAACGCGCCCAGCAGGTCGTAGCCCGGGTCGTCGGCGTCCAGGGTGACGATGTCGCCGTCCGGGGTGACGATCTCCAGGGCCAGCACGTGGTTGACCGTGAAGCCGTACTTCAGGCAGTGGGCGCCGCCGGAGTTCTCCGCCACGTTCCCGCCGATCGTGCAGACCTGCTGGCTGGAGGGGTCGGGCGCGTAGTAGTAGCCGTGCGGGCGGACCGCCTCGGTGATCGCCAGGTTGGTCACGCCGGGCTCCACCACGGCCCGCCGGTTCGGCAGGTCGACCTCCAGGACGCGCCGCATCCTGGAGGTGACGACCAGCACGCCGTCGGTCCGCGGGAGCGCGCCGCCGGACAGCCCGGTGCCCGCGCCCCGGGCCACGAACGGCACGCCGTACTCGTTGCAGATCCGCACCACGGCGGCGATCTGCCCGGCGGTCTCCGGGAGCACGACGACCCCGGGGACGGCCCGGTGGTGGGTCAGCCCGTCGCACTCGTAGGTGCGCAGCCGCACCGGATCGGTGATCACCGCCCCGGGCGGCAGGACCGCCGCCAGCCGCCGGGCGATCCTGTCGAGCGCGGGGCCGCGCACGGGTGTCGCGCCTGTCGTGTCCGTCAACGCGCCTCCTCCGGCGGCCGCGGGGCCGCGGTGGGATCCTCTCCGGACGAGGAGGATCCCACCGCGGGATCCCCCGTGTCACGGCATGCGGGCATACGCGGGCAGGGTGAGGAACTCGGCGAAGTCGTCGTCGAGGGCGACCTCCTTGAACAGCGCGGTGGCCTGGGCGTAGAGGGCCTCGTCGTAGCCCGGCTCGGCCTCGATCCTGGCGAGCTCCTCGTCGATGATCCGCTCGACGAGCTCCTTGGTGACCACGGCCCCGGTGTCGGCGAGCTCGATGTCGTTGTGGATCCACTGCCAGATCTGGGAGCGGGAGATCTCGGCGGTGGCGGCGTCCTCCATCAGGTTGTGGATCGCCACCGCGCCCAGGCCGCCCATCCAGGCGGCGAGGTAGCGCAGCGCCACGTCCACGTTGTTGCGCAGGCCGGCCTCGGTGATGTCGCCCGGGGTCTTGGAGATCGCGAGCAGGTCGGCGGCGGAGACGGAGACGTCCTCGCGGAGCCGGGCGAGCTGGTTGGGCTCGTCGCCGAGCACGCCGTCGAAGACCTCGCGGCAGATCGGGACCAGGTCGGGGTGGGCGACCCAGGAGCCGTCGAAGCCGTCGCCGGACTCGCGGGTCTTGTCGGCGGTGACCTTCTCCAGGGCGACCCTGTTGACCTCGGCGTCGCGGCGGGAGGGGATGAAGGCGGCCATGCCGCCGATAGCGTGCGCGCCGCGCTTGTGGCAGGTGCGGACCAGCAGCTCGGTGTAGGCGCGCATGAAGGGGGCGGTCATGGTCACCGCGTTCCGCTCGGGCAGCAGGAACTCCCGGCCCCGGGTCCGGAACTTCTTGATGACGCTGAACAGGTAGTCCCAGCGGCCCGCGTTGAGCCCGGCCGAGTGGTCGCGGAGCTCGTAGAGGATCTCCTCCATCTCGAACGCGGCCGGGTAGGTCTCGATCAGCACGGTCGCGCGGATCGTGCCCTGCGGGACGCCGAGCAGGTCCTGCGCCCGGACGAAGACGTCGTTCCAGAGGCGGGCCTCCAGGTGCGACTCCATTTTCGGCAGGTAGAAGTAGGGGCCCTTGCCCTTGGCGAGCTGCCGGGCGGCGCAGTGGAAGAAGTAGAGGCCGAAGTCGACGAGCGAACCGGAGAACGGGGCGCCGTCGCAGGTGAGGTGCTTCTCCTCCAGGTGCCAGCCGCGCGGGCGGACCACGATGGTGGCCAGCTCCTCGTCGTGCTTGAGCGCGTAGCTCTTGCCGCCGGTCTCGAAGTCGATGGTCCGGTCCAGCGCGTCCCGCAGGTTGAGCTGGCCGTTGACGGTGTTCTCCCAGGTGGGGGCGTTGGCGTCCTCGAAGTCCGCCAGCCAGACCTTGGCCCCGGAGTTCAGCGCGTTGATCGTCATCTTCCGGTCGACCGGGCCGGTGATCTCCACCCGGCGGTCCACCAGGCCGGGCGCGGGCGGGGCGACCTTCCACTCGGACTCGCGCACGTGCCTGGTCTCGGGAAGGAAGTCCAGGGTGCCGCCGGCCGACAGCTCCTCCTGCCGCGCCCGGCGGGCGGCCAGCAGCTCCAGCCGCCGGGCGCCGAACTCGCGCTGGAGGGCGGCGACGAAGGCCAGCGCCTCCGGCGTGAGGATCTGGTCGAACCGCTCCAGCATGGGGCCGGTGATCTCAACGCCGTCCATGAGCTTCCTTTCCGTCTGGTGGAAAACGACTTCTGAATTGTGGAATCGACGCTACTGGACGGTCACTTACGGGTCAAAGGCCGGGGTCCTCTCAGGGCCCCCTCCGGGGTCTCCCGGATGGGATCATGAGGACGGCCGGGCCACAGTTGGATCAGTTCCCTCCGACGGAGAGGGCGCGGAACCGGTCGTGAGGGGGAGGCGGAGCGCCTCCCGGAAGTCGAGGATCAGTCTCATGAAGAAGAACATGCTGGCCGCGGGGGCGCTCCTGGGATCGGCACTGGTGCTCTCCGGCTGCGGGGTCGGTCCTCTGGCCACTCAGCAGACCGCCGTCTCCTACGACGTGGCCGACGAGGTGCTGGTGCTCTCCGTGGACGCGGAGGCCGGGGACATCGTGGTGAACGAGTCCGGCCGGAGCGGGATCGGCGTCACCGAGACCCTCCACTGGAGCAACGACAAGCCGAAGACGGAGCACTCCGTCGACGGCGGCACCCTCACGCTGAAGTACACCTGCCCGTCCGGGTTCAGCCTGGGGAGTTGCAGCGTCGACTACAAGGTCGAGATCCCCAAGGGGGTGCGGGTCCGGGTCGAGACCGGCGCGGGCGACATCACGCTGCGCTCCCTCACCGGCGAGGTGGAGGCGGGCAGCGGGGCCGGTGACATCGAGGCCGGCGGCCTGGCGGCCAAGACGTTCACCGCCGACACGGGGGCCGGCGACGTCGAGGCGGAGTTCACCGCCGCACCGGACCGGGTCGACGTGGAGACCGGCGCGGGCGACGCCACGGTACGGCTGCCCAAGGGCCCCTACCGGGTGGACCTCGGCAGCGGCGCCGGGGACGAGACGATCCAGGTCGAGCAGGACCCGTCCGCGACCCGCACCGTGAAGGTGAGCAGCGGTGCCGGGGACGCGAAGGTGCTCCCGGTCTGAGCCCCGCCCGCCGGCTCCGGGCCCCGTCCGCCGATCCCGGGGCCCGCCCGCCGGTCTGAGCCCCGCGGCCGGCCCCGGGCTCGCCCGCCGGGTCCGGGTCCCGCCCATCCGGGCGGGCGGGCCGCAGGGGATAACCAGGTGAGGTCCGGACGTCGACATGGCACCATCGGCGGGAAGACATCCGAGGAGTCCGGGCGTTGTCATAGGTGTCACGCCATGGGCGTCACAGGATGACGCACACGGAAACCGAGCATCCGAACAGGAGCAACGACATAGACACTCGTGAGTCGCTGGACTTTGACCAGTTCGACGATCTGCCCGAGACCGGTGAGATGGACCTGGCCGAGCGCCAGGCGCTGCGCCGGGTGGCAGGGCTCTCCACCGAGCTCGAGGACGTCACCGAGGTCGAATACCGTCAGCTGCGGCTCGAGAGGGTCGTCCTGGTCGGTGTCTGGACCTCGGGCACGGTGACCGACGCCGAGAACTCCCTCCTGGAGCTCAAGCTCCTCGCGGAGACGGCGGGCTCGGAGGTGCTGGAAGGACTGATCCAGCGCCGCCAGAAGCCCGACACGGCGACCTACATCGGCTCCGGCAAGGCGCAGGAGCTGGCGGACATCGTGGCGGCGACCGGCGCCGACACCGTGGTCTGCGACGGTGAGCTGAGCCCCGGCCAGCTGCGGCAGCTGGAGGAGGTCGTCAAGGTCAAGGTCATCGACCGGACCATGCTGATCCTCGACATCTTCGCCCAGCACGCCAAGAGCCGGGAGGGCAAGGCCCAGGTCGAGCTCGCCCAGCTCAACTACCTCCTGCCGCGCCTGCGCGGCTGGGGCGGAAACCTGTCCCGCCAGGTCGGCGGCCGGGCCGCGGGCGGCGTCGGCATCGGCGGACGCGGTCCAGGTGAGACCAAGATCGAGCTGGACCGCCGCCGCATCCGCGAGCGGATGGCCAAGCTCCGCCGGCAGATCGGCGAGATGACCACCGCGCGCGAGACCAAGCGCGCGCGGCGGGTGCAGCGCGAGGTCCCGGCCGTGGCCATCGCCGGCTACACCAACGCCGGCAAGTCCTCGCTGCTGAACCGGCTGACCGGCGCGGGCGTGCTGGTGGAGAACGCGCTCTTCGCCACCCTCGACCCGACCGTCCGCAGGGCCTACACCCCCGAGGGGCGGCTGTTCACGCTGGCCGACACCGTCGGGTTCGTCCGGCACCTGCCGCACCAGCTGGTCGAGGCCTTCCGCTCCACGCTGGAGGAGGTCGGCGACGCCGACCTGATCCTGCACGTGGTCGACGGCTCGCACCCCGACCCGGAGTCGCAGCTCGCCGCAGTGCGGGAGGTCTTCTCCGAGATCGAGGGCGCGGGGGACATCCCCGAGATCGTGGTCGTCAACAAGGCCGACGCCGCCGACCCGGTGGTGCTGGCCCAGCTGACCGCGCGGGAGAAGCACACCGTCGTCGTCTCGGCCCGCACCGGCGCCGGGATCGACGAGCTGAGGGCCGTGATCGAGCGCGAACTGCCGCGTTTCGACCGGGAGGTCCGGATGCTCGTGCCGTACCAGCGCGGAGACCTGGTCTCCCGGGTGCACCAGGAGGGCGAGGTCCTCGACGTCGAGCACACCGAGGAGGGCACGATCCTGCACGCCAGGGTCCTGCCCGGTCTGTTCGCCGAACTGGAGCGGACCGCCAGGCCGGTCGAGACCGTCTGAGGCGGCCGGAGCGGCGCGGCGGCGGCCCGCAGGAGCGATCCGTGAGCCGGGCCGGGGACGTGCGGACGTCCCCGGCCCGGCTCCCGTGCGTTCCGAGGGCGTTCAGGAGCCGTCCGGTCCGTCCGCCGTGCGGCGGAAGATCACGAGCGCCACGTCGTCCTCGCGGGCCCCGAAACGGGTGATCAGGCGGTCGCAGAACGGCTCCAGGTCCTCCGTGACCGCCTCCGCCACCTGCCGGGCGGTCTCCAGGCTCTCGTCGAGCAGCGTGTCGCGGTCCTCGATGAGGCCGTCGGTGAACAGCAGCACCGAGCCTCCCGAAGGGACCGAGAGCCGGTCGACGCGGTAGGTCTCCTCGGCCACGCCCAGCAGCAGGTTGCCCAGGCCGTGGTAACGGGCCCCGCCGCGGCCGTCGGTGAGGAGCGGCGGGATGTGCCCCGCGTTGGCGATCTGTGCCTCCCCGGTCGCCGGGTCGATGAGGACCAGGCACACGGTGGCGGTCATCCCGGGGTGGTAGCGCCGCAGCACGTCGTTGAGCAGCGCCATGGAGGCGCCCAGGTCCACCGCAGGCCCGAGGAGCGAGGCGCGCAGCGCGTGGCGGAGCTCGGCCATCACGGTGGCGGCGAGCAGTGAGTGCCCCTGGACGTCGCCGATGCCGACGAGGACCCGCTCACCGAGCTGGACGACCTCGTAGAAGTCCCCGCCGACCTCGACGTTGTCCACCGCGGGCTGGTAGCGCCAGCTGATGTCCAGCCCGGCGACCTCGGGGATCCGGGCCGGCAGGAGGCTGCGCTGCAGGGTGAGCGCGATCGCGTGCTCCTCGGCGTACGCGCGCAGGTTGTCGACCGTCAGGGCGAGCGCCTGCCCGAGCTGGCGCAGGATGTTGCACTCGTCCTGGTCGAGCGGGGGGACCGCCTCCACTCCCAGGGCGACCGGGGGACGGCCGGGTTTGGTCCGGGAGAGCACGGACAGGATCTCGTTCTCGACGAGCGTGTCGGGCATCAGCTCCGCCCAGAACGCGGGGGAGAAGGTGAGGATCTCCGTTCCCACGGCGTTCCCCGTGGCGCGGGCGCTCAGTTCGGTCAGGACGCCGGGGGCGGCGGCCCTCGGCACGGCGGTGCCGTCCGGGGGCATGGCGGTGAACCTGCGGACCCGGCCGTCGGGCGGGAGGACCAGCACGCCCGCGTGCCTGCCCAGGATCCGGCAGGTGCCCTCGACGGCGGAGGCGACGAGCTCGTCGAACGTTCCGGCGGCGTTCATCGCCAGGGTGACCTCGGTCAGGGCGGCGAGCCGCCGGGCCATGCGCTCGGCACGCTGCCGCGCGCGGTAGTAGCGCAGCGTGGCCTCGATCGTCGCCGCGAACTCGTCCGGTTCGACGGGTTCCGCCAGATAGGCGTCCGCGCCGCGTTCCAGTCCCCGGGCCCGGTCGGCGGCGGTGATCGCCGCCCCCGAGATCTGGACGACCGGGATCGCCGAGGTGGCGGGATCGGCCTTGATCTGTTCGCAGACCTCGTAGCCGCTGAGGTCGGGCAGGCGGACGTCGAGGACCACGAGGTCGGGGTGGACCTCCCTGACCCTGGCCAGCGCCTCCAGGCCGCCCGCCGCCTCCACGACCCGGTGCCCGGCCCGCCGCAGCCAGCTGGACAGGATGTAGAGCTTGGTCGGCGTGTCGTCCACGACGAGCACCGTCGCCTGCTCCGTGCCGGCCGTCCGGCCCGCCCGCTCGTCGGTCATCCCCGGTCGTCCTCGTGTTCCAGTGCGTGCCGTACGGTCTCCAGCAGGACGTCCCGGCGCAGCCCGTGCTTGGGGAGGACCGCGCGGACGTTCGGCGGGTGGTGCTGGGAGGTCGCGGCGGTGACCATGACCACGGGGACGTCGCGCAGCCGCTCGTCGTCGGCCATCCGCTGCATCAGGGCCGCCCCGTCCATCCGGGGCATCAGCAGGTCCACCAGCGCGAGGTCCGGAGGGGCGGCCGCCATCGCCTCCAGCGCGGCCAGCCCGTCGGAGGCCTCGTCGATGCGGGCGGCGAAACCGGTGAGCATCCGCCGTACGTCCTCGCGGAACTCCGCGTCGTCGTCGGCGACGAGGACGCGGCCGACCACCGGTACGGCGTCGTGGCCGTGCGGGAGCCGTACCACGACGGTGGTGCCCCGCCCCGGCGCGCTGCTGAGCCGGAGCGTGCCGCCCATCGCCTCGGTCAGGCGCCGGGCGTACGGCAGGCCGAGCCCGGTGCCCCGGGCCCGCACCTGGATCGGGCCCGGAACCTGGTAGAACTCCTCGAAGACGCGGTCGAGGTGCTCGGCGGGGATGCCGATGCCGGTGTCGGTCACCGTGAACACCACCTCGCGGGTCGTCTCGTCGTACGTCACGTCGAGCCGGACCTCTCCCTCCTCGGTGAACTTCAGGCCGTTGGCGAGCAGGTTGCGCAGGACCCTGGTGAGCATGACCTCGTCGGCCAGGATCTCGGGCGGCCCTCCGGTCACCCGGACCGAGAGCGCGACCCCGCCGGCCTCGCCGGTCGGGTGCAGCGTCATGCGCAGCCGCTCGGCCAGCTCGACCAGGTCCACTGCGGCGGGCTGGGGGTCCAGCCGTCCCGACTCGGCCTTGGCCATGTCGAGCAGCTCGCTGACCAGCGCCAGGAGCGTCTCGGCGGAGGAGCCGATGAGCTGGACCTGGTGGAGCTGCTCGGCGCCGAGCGGGTCCCCGCCGGGCCCCACCAGCAGGCGGACCAGGCCGATGATCGAGTTGAGCGGGGTGCGCAGCTCGTGGCTGACGGTGGCCCAGAACCGCTTCCTGGCGTCGCTCGCCTCCCGCAGCTGCCGGGACTTCTCGTCCAGCTCCGCGTAGAGCGCCACGACGCCGCGGTTGGTCTCCTCTAGCTCCGCCGAGAGCTGGTTGTACAGGGCGAGGACGCCCTGGTTGGTCTCCTCCAGCTCGGTGTTGAGCTGCCGCACCTCCTCCAGGGTCTCGGCGAGCTCGCGGTTCTGCTGGCGGAGTTCGTCCAGGGCGGTCGCCGGCGTCAGCCGGTCGAGCCTGGCGCGGATCTCCGCGGCGGAGAGCCGGACCCGGCCGGGCGGGAGCCGCTTGCGCATGCTCACCCGCCCGCCGGCGGGATCGGCCTCGATCGAGTCCATGAGGCGGCCCGCCAGCGTCACGCCGGTGGTCGGGCGGAAGCCGCCGTCCGCGGTGAAGGTGAGGGAGACGACGAGCTCGTCCTGGTCGAGCAGGAAGACGACGGCGACGTCGTCGAGCCCCTCGATGGCGATCTCCCGCCCCAGCTCGCTCAGCGCCGTGGCGACCCGGATCTGGTCCTGTGCCGTCATCCCGGCCGTCTCGGCGACCTCGCGGCCCAGCCGGCGCATCGCGAACACGTCCTGATCGTCCAGGACGCGGATCCTGATCAGCTCCTCACCGGTCATGCGGCCGGTCTCACCGTCACCACGCAGGCGTCGTCCCGGCGGGTCCCGGCGTCGCGCAGCAGGGTGACGGCGGCGACGGAGGGCGTGCGCGCCACCAGCCCCGGATCGGCGGCGACGTCCCAGCGGTCGGAGAGCCCGTCGGAGTGGAGCACGACCATGGCGTTCTCCGGCAGGGTGTACTCGTACTGCCGGAGGGTGCGGCCCTGGTGGCCGGCGATGCCCGGCACCGAGATCATCCCCTGGCGGCCCTCCGGATGGGCGATCCACGCCGAGACGTTGCCCAGACCGGCGAAGCTCACCGGGCCGCCGGCCGCGCCGATCCGGGCCACGGCGACGGCGCCCCCGCGCGTGCGGGCGATGCCGCGGTGGATCCGCTCCAGGGCGGAGACCGGCTCGAAGCCGGGATGCCGGTCGGCGTGCTCCAGGAAGACCCGCACCGCCTCGCGCGAGGCCAGGGCCGCGGCCTCGCCGTGCCCCAGCCCGTCGCACACCATCACGGTGGTCGACGTGCCGCTCTCGACGACCGCGAAGGCGT
Organism: Planomonospora parontospora; assembly: GCA_014647935.1. Classification (GTDB taxonomy): domain Bacteria; phylum Actinomycetota; class Actinomycetes; order Streptosporangiales; family Streptosporangiaceae; genus Planomonospora; species Planomonospora parontospora. The sequence goes on along the minus strand of BMQD01000010.1, from coordinate 43,229 downwards.
CGCCGCAGACGACCTCCTCCCCGATCGGGCGGGTCACCCCGCTGACCCGCGACGGGGGGAGGACCGCGCTCCGGGCGGTGAAGCACATGCCCACCACCGTGCCGCGGCCGGGCACGGAGTGCACGTCGTACCCGCTGGCCATGCGCGCGATGCCGCCCAGCCCGATGCCGAGCGTGCCCTTGGTGGAGTATCCGTCCCGCAGGGCACGGGAGAAGTCGTGCATGCCCGGTCCCCGGTCCATGGCGACCACCTCGACCGCGGAGGCCAGCTCCGGGTGCGGCCGGATCAGCATGACGCCCTCGACCGCGTGCTTGACCAGGTTCGAGGCGGCCTCGCTCACCGCGACGGCGACCCGGCCGGTGTCCTGCTCGTCGAACCCGCACGCCTCGGCCAGCGCGACGGCGGTACGGCGGAGCGAGCCGACGGCGCTCTCCTCCTCGGTCCTGATCCAGACGTCGTTGTGGGAACGGATCACCTGGCCCATTTCGTCACCGTCACCAGCGTCCCCTCGCCGGGAGCCGATCTCAGGTCGAACTCGTCGACGAGGCGGCGGGAGCCGCTCAGGCCGAGTCCCAGACCGCCGCCGGTGGTCCAGCCGTCGGTGAGCGCCTGCTCGATGTCGGGGATGCCGGGCCCGTCGTCGCTGAAGGTGAGCCGCAGGCCCGAGCGCGCGCCGTTGTGCACGATCTCGATCCGGGCCCGGCCGCCCCCCGCGTAGACCAGGGCGTTGCGGGCCAGCTCGCTGGCCGCGGTCACCACCTTGGTCTGGTCCACGAGGGACAGCCCGACCTCGACGGCGGTGGCGCGGACCTGCTGGCGCACCAGTACGACGTCGCCGTTGCCGGTGATGGGCAGTTCCGCGGGAGACGTCACCGCGTCGCCGCAGTCGTCCGCGGGCCGCCGCGGCGGTCGCGCTGGTCGAGCAGGGCGACGCCCTTCTCGAGGTTGAGCGCGGTGCGCACGCCCCCGAGGGAGAGCCCGAGCTCCACCAGGGTGATCGCGACGGCCGGGCGCATGCCCACCACGATGGTCTCGGCGTCGAGCATGCGGGAGATCGAGGCGATGGTGGCGAGCATGCGGCCGATGAACGAGTCGACGATCTCCACGGCGGTGATGTCGATGATCACTCCGCGTGCGCCCGTCGCGACCACCCGGTCCGCCAGGTCCTCCTGGAGCGCCAGGACGCTCTGGTCCTGCAGGTCGATCTGGATGGAGACGATGAGGATGTCCCCGAGCTTGAGAACGGGCACGCGGTCCATCAGACCTCCTCGGCCCGTACGGCGATGCGGGTCCTGCGGCCCGAGTCGATCTCGACCCCGCTCCGGCGCAGCGCGTGGGCCAGGGCGTCGGCCAGGGAGGCCTTGGTCACGATGTCGCCGAACTCGATGCCGAGGGTCACGATGGTGTGGGCGATCTGCGGGCGGATGCCGGAGATCACGCACTCGGCGCCCATCAGCCGGGCCGCCACCACGGTCTTGAGCAGGTGCTGGGCGACCTGGGTGTCGACCGCGGGCACGCCGGTGATGTCGATCACCGCGTGCTCGGAGCCGGTGTCCACCAGGGTCTGCAGCAGCTTCTCCATGACCACCTGGGTCCTGGCCGAGTCGAGGGTGCCGACCAGCGGCACCGCGACGATGCCCTCCCAGAGTTTCACCACCGGGGTCGACAGCTCCAGGAGCTGCTCGGCCTGATCGATGATGATCTTCTCCCTGGCCGCCGCGTAGGTCTCGAAGGTGAAGAGCCCGAGGTCGTCGACGATCTTGGTGAACCAGATGAAGCCCCGCAGGGCCTCCGCGCCGCCGTCGGCCTCGACGATCTCGTAGACCGCCTCCTTCACCCCGAAGACCGCGACGGCGGTCGCCGTCGGGCTGTGCCCCTCGCGGGCGCGGGACCGGGACAGGTCCGCGAGCAGGCCTCGAAGGTCGCTGGTGTCGCCGGACTCCAGGGAGTCGCGCAGGGCGTGGTAGACGTCGCGGAGCCGGCCCGCGAGGTCGCTCCGGTCCGCCGGTCCACCGGAGGCGCTCTCCAGCCAGCGCTTGAGGATGCGCTCCTCGTGGTCCCGGAGAAGCTCTTCGATGCGACGCCGACCGGCGTCCGCGTGGACGGTCAAGATCACTCCCAATGCATACGAGGCGCTCGCAGGCAAGGCTACAGCGCTTGTCGTGATGCGCCCCATTCGTGAAGCGGGGCCGGGAAGGAGCCGCAGAACTCGTGGAGCGGGGCCGGGAGAAGGCTTCGGAGTGGTGCCGGAGTGCCGGTGACGCGGCCGGTCGCTGTGTGAGATTAGAAGGACATCGGCTTTGAGGGCAATGCCGATGCTTGCGCTGCAGGTCCCGATTGGGAAGAACTGACACTTCCTAAAAACCGTATATATCCCCGTAAATCGGGCACTGGCCGGTCAAGGTTTAGGTTGCTACCATGGGGCAAACCTAACGAGATGTTAGGGCACAGGTCTGTTTGTCGCCCGATGTTACAGGTGGGGAACAAGTGATCTGAGCTGCGGAAACATGCTCGCTGTGGGCTGCGGGCGCGGGGCCGGCGAACCGGCGGCGGTTACGGCGAATCGGCGTTCTTCCCCATTAGCCTGTACAGCGGGCCAAGCTGTGAAATAACGTAACTGAACCGAAACCGCCGGATCATGGCTCCGGCGCTACTGTCGCCGCACACACATGAGCGGATGAGAGCAGGAGACCCCCCAATGTCGTCCGGACTCGGAGCGGACCCGGTGGGCACCACGCCCGGCACCGGCCGGGCTCCCTCGTCGTCTCCGGAGACGCCCTCCGCTCCGGTGCCCTTCCCTGCGCACAAGGCGGTGATGCGATGACGGTCCGCCTGCTGACCAACATCGGCCGGCTCTGGACCGGCAACGACGTCTGCAGCAATGCCGCGATCCTCGTGCACAACGACCGCATCGCCTGGGTCGGCCGCGCCGCGGACCTGCCGCAGAGCGTCCCCGGCGTGGTGGACGACATCGTCGACGTCGACCACGTCGAGAACCTGGGCGGCGCGCTCGTCACGCCCGGTCTGATCGACGCCCACACCCATCCCGTCTACGCGGGCAACCGCTACGCGGAGATGGCCATGCGCTCGGGCGGCTCCACCCCGTCCGCGATCACCGCGGCCGGCGGGGGCATCGGTTCCACCGTCACGGTCACCCGCGGGACCGACCCGTGGACCCTGTGCAACGGCGTCCGCGAGCGCCTGCGCGAGTGGCTGCTCAGCGGCACCACCACGGTCGAGGCGAAGACCGGCTACCACCTCACCCGCGACGGCGAGCTCGCCGACGTGCGGCTCCTGCGCGAGCTGGAGAAGGAGCCGATGATGCCGCGCGTGCACGTCACGTTCCTCGCCGCGCACGTCGTCCCGCCGGAGTACTTCGGACGCCAGCGCGACTACGTCGAGGCCGTCGGGGCCTGGTGCGCCGACGCCGCCGCGGCCGGTGCCGACAGCGTGGACGTCTACTGCGACGAGGGCCACTTCACCACCGACGAGGCCCGCTGGGTGCTCGCCTCGGGGCGCAACGTGGGCCTGCTTCCCCGCCTCCACGCCGGCGCCTACAGCCGCCGGGGCGCGGTCCAGCTCGCGGCCGAACTCGGATGCGCCTCGGCGGACCTGCTCCACCACACCTCCGACGAGGACATCGCGGTCCTGTCCCGCTACGGGGTCCCCGCCGTGCTCTGTCCCGGCACCGCGCTCCAGCGCGGCAGCCTGCCCCCCGTGCGCCGGATGCTGGCCCAGGGCGTCACGGTGGCCCTCGGCAGCGACCACAACCCCGGCCACTGCGGCATCACCTCGATGTCCCTGGTCGTCAGCCTCGCGGTGGCGGCCTTCGGCATGAGCGTGGGCGACGCCCTGCGCGCTGCCACCCTGGGCGGAGCCACCGTTCTCGGGGCCCCCGACCGGGGTGTCCTGGCTCCCGGCCGCCTGGCCGACATCGTCCAGTGGGACGCGGACCACGAGGGCGCCTTCGCCTGGGCCTTCGGACTCAAGCCCCGGCGCGTCTGGCGGGGCGGCACCCCCGTCCAGTAGCACCCGGCGCGGGCTCCCGCCCCGGCCTGCGGGCCGGAGCTCCGGCCCGCAGGCCGACGGCACTCCGGTACGGAGCACCGCCCGTCCGCTCCACCCCCGATCATGCGATCTCCTGCGGATAATCTCTGGACATGCCACCATCGGTCGCCGTCGTCACCGACTCCACCGCGTACCTCCCACCCGAGGAGGCCGCCGGGCTGGGGATCGTCGTGGTGCCGCTCCAGGTGATCGTCGGCGGCAGGGCCTTCGACGACGGGGTGCGGGCGGGCGGGGCGGAGCCGGGTGGGGGAGGGCGGAGCGGTACGGAGCCGCCGACCGGGGGAGGGCCGGGCGGTACGGGGACGGCCGGCGCGGGCACCGTGGGGGCGGGCGATACGGAGACGGCCGCCGCCGATGCGGGCACCGCGGGAGCGGACGGAGCCGTGCCGGGCGGCGCCGGCGCGGGCAGGCGCGGAACGCGCGGAGGTGGAGCCGGCGGCGGTGAAACGGTCAGGGCGTTCTGGGAGCGGACTCCGGTCACGACCTCCCGCCCCGCGCCCCGGCGTTTCACGGACGCCTACGCCGAGGCGGCCGCCGCCGGCGCCGAGGCGGTGGTCTCCATCCACCTGTCCGGGAAGATGTCGGGCACCGTCGAGGCGGCCAGAGCCGGCGCCGTCGACTCCCCGATCCCGGTGGAGGTCGTCGACAGCGGGTCCGTCGCGATGGGACTCGGCTTCCCGGTCCTCGCCGCGGCGGAGGCCGCCGCGCGGGGGGCGGCCCGTGGCGACGTGGCCGGGGCCGCGCGCCGTCGGATGGCGGAGACCCGCAGCTTCTTCTACCTCGACACCCTGGAGTACCTGCGCAGAGGAGGCCGTATCGGCGCGGCGGCGACCATGCTCGGCTCCGCTCTGATGATCAAACCGCTGCTCCACATCACCGACGGCGTGATCGCCCCCCTGGAGAAGGTGCGTACGGCGAGCCGGGCCATCGCCCGCCTGGAGGACCTCGCGGTCCGGGCCGCCGCGGACGCCGGGCCGGTCGAGGTGGCCGTCCAGCACATCTCCTCCCGTCCCCGGGCCGAGGCGCTGGCCGCACGGCTTCCCGAGCGCCTCCCCGGCCTCGTCAGGGTGGTCGTGGTCGAGGTCGGGGCGGTCCTCGGCGCCCACGCGGGACCGGGCATGCTCGGGGTGACGGTCTCCCCGGTCTCCCCGGTCTCCCCTGTCTCTGCATGACGCCCGTCCACAGGGAGCCCGGGATCCGGCCGGTCGTCCACAGAACCGGATTCGGCCGACGGTCGTGCCGAGGCGGCGGCCTAGCGTTCCGCACGTGGGCACAGATCAGGACAGCGAGCGGTTCCGCGCGGAGTCGCGGCTGCGGACGCTGACGGCGTTCCGCGATCCCGTCGTCGCCGGGCCGGCCACGGGGCCCGGGGCGGATCCCGGCGCCGCCGGCCACGCCGCTGCCGTCGGCGGGACCGGCTCCATCGGTCGCACCGACGCCGGCGGTCCCGGCGGCCGGGCGCCTTCCGTGCCGGTCCCGCCCTCCTTCGAAGCACTCCGGGCGGCTGTCGCCGCCCAGCGTCCCGCGTTCGATCCCGGCCGCCCAGGTCTGAAGGTGCTGCTCCTGGTCGCCCTGGTGGCGGTCGTCGCCGGAGGCGTCCACGCCTGGCGGTCCCAGCCGGAGCCCGAGCCCCTCGCCCCGCCCGCGCCGATGTCCGGCCCCTCCGTCACGGAGGCCGCCGTTCCCCGGCCGCTGCACTCGGCGGTGGCCGAGGTCACCGTCCACGTCGCGGGGAAGGTCCGCCGTCCCGGTGTCGTCGTCCTGCCCGGCGGCTCGCGGGTCGCCGACGCGGTCAGGGCTGCCGGAGGCGCGCGCGGAGGGTCCGCCTCGAGCTCCCTGAACCTCGCCCGGAAGCTCGTCGACGGAGAGCAGATCGTCGTCGGCGCCCCGGCCCGGGGGGTGCCCGGAGCTGCCGGTCCGGCGCTTCCCTCCGATCCCGCTGATCCCGCCGCGATGATCCTCGACCTCAACAGCGCCACGCCGGAGCAACTGGAGGAGCTGCCGGGTGTCGGAGAGGTGCTCGCCCGCCGCATCACCGAATACCGCGACGGCCACGGCGGATTCCGGAGCGTCGAGCAACTTCGCGAGGTCAGCGGCATCGGCGAGCGGAAATACGCCGAGATGAAAGACAAGGTCCGCATATGACTCCGCCCGCCTTTCCCGGTGCCTCTACGACCGGAGCCGGTGGCCGCACCGCCGGGCGCGGTCCCGCTCCCACGCCAGTCCTCCGCTCCGGCCCCGGCCCCGACCCTGACGTCGGCCCCGGCTCCGATCCCGGCCTTGATTCCGGCCCCGGCCACCGTGCGGGAGGCGCCGTCCCAGAGGGCTCGGCGCACGCTCTCCGACTCGTCCTGCCCGCCCTCGCCGCCTGGGCGACCGCGCTCGTCCTCCTGGGCTGTCCGGTTCCGGCGGGCGCCGCGGTGAGCGTCATCGCCGCGGCCGGTGCGCTGCTGGCCGCCGTGCCGGTCCGCCGCGCCGGTGCGCGCCCGGTCAGGAGGGCACCCGGCCCCGCGCCCGCAGGAAGGAACACGGTGATCGCGGTGCTCGGTTGCGTGGCGGCGACGGCCGCGACCGTGACGTTCCGGGTCCACGCCGCCGACACGGGACCGGTGGCGGACCTGGTACGGAAGGGGGCCTCGGCGACGGCGGAAGCGGTGCTGACGGACGATCCCCGGGAGATGAGGGGGCAGGCGTCGGTCTTCCGGAGGGAGAGCTTCGTCGTGCCCGCCAGGATCGAGGCGGTGATCACGGCCGCGGGCAGGACGCGGGTGCGGGCTCCGGTGGTGCTGCTCACCTCGGGGAGGGAGTGGCGGCCCCTGCTGCCGAGTCAGCGGATCGAGATCCGGGGGCGGTTCGGCCCGGCCGAGTCGGGAGAGCTGCTCGCCGCGGTGGTCCTCGTCCGGGACCTGCCGAGGGTGCTGAGCGGGCCGTCGGTGGTGCAGAACGCGGCGGGCGCGTTCCGGGCCGGCCTCCGGGCCGCCGCCGACGTGCTGCCACCGGACCGGCGCGGCCTGCTTCCCGGCCTGGTCGTCGGAGACGTGTCCCGCATGGACGAGGAGGTCAGGGCCGATTTCAAGGCGGCAGGGCTCAGCCACCTGACGGCGGTCAGCGGTGCCAACCTGGCCATCGTGGCCGGGGCCGCGGTCGCGCTGGCCCGGACGGCGGGTCTGCCGCTCGCCGCCAGAGCGGTGCTCGCCGTCCTGGCGATGCTCGCCTTCGCGGTCATCGCCCGGCCGTCGCCCAGCGTGCTCCGGGCCCTCCTCATGGGCTCCGTCGCCGCACTGGCACTCGGCACGGGCCGGTCCCGCGACGGTGTCGCGGCCCTGTCGGTGACCGTCCTGCTGCTGATCCTGTTCGACCCCGCGCTCGCCCGTTCGTACGGCTTCGCCCTGTCCGTGTGCGCCACCGGCGGCATCCTGGTGCTCGCTCCGCGCTGGCGCGACCGGATCTCGGGACGGATGCCCCGGGTGCCCCGCTGGGCGGCCGAGGCGATCGCCGTGCCCGCCGCCGCGCAGGCCGCCGTCACCCCGGTGCTCGTGCTGATGTCGGGTCAGCTCGCCCCCGTCGCGATCCCCGCCAACCTCCTCGCGGGTCCGGCCGTCGCTCCGGCGACCCTGCTCGGCTTCGCCGCCGCGCTGGTCGCACCCGTGCTGATGCCGGCGGCCCGGTTGCTGGTCCATCCGGCGGGGCTGGCGACCGGATGGATCATCGAGGTGGCGGAGCACGCGGCGGGTTTCCCGCTGGCGGTGCTGCCCTGGCCGGCCGGGCTCACCGGGCTGGTCCTGCTGGCCGCCGCCGCGCCGGTGGCCGTCCTGGCGCTGAGGCGCCGCCGGGTGCGGTGGATCGCCGGTGCCCTGGCGGCCGGAGCGCTGGCGGCGGTCGTTCTCGTCGGGCCGGTGGTGTCCCGCTGGCCGCCACGGGACTGGCTGCTGGTGGTCTGCGACGTCGGCCAGGGGGACGCCTTGCTGGTCGCCGCGGGACGGGGCCGGGCGGTGGTCGTGGATGCGGGGCCGGATCCGGTGCAGGTGGACCGCTGTCTGCGCACCATGGGGGTCGAGGCGGTCCCACTGGTCGTCCTGACCCATCCCCACTTCGACCATGTCGGCGGCCTGGACGGTGTGTTCCGCGGGCGCAGGGTGGGCGCCGCGCTGCTCGGCCCCGGTGGGGAGGGGAGGGAGAGCGCGAGGCTGCACGGTGATCTCGACCGGCGCGGGGTCACCCGGTGGACGGCCCGGCCGGGGATGCGCTGGCGCTTCGGGCCGTCCGAGTTCACGGTCATCGGCCCGGTGGAAGAAGGCGGACGGGCCGCCCGCGGTGGAGGGGAGGGGACGGAGGTCAACAACGCCAGTGTCGTGATGCACGTGCGCTGGGCGGCCGGGACGGCGCTGCTCACCGGTGACATCGAGACCGAGGCCCAGGAGGACCTGCTCCGGCGAGGACTCCCGACCGCCGACATCATCAAGATCCCGCATCACGGATCCGGAGGCCACCACCCGGGCTTCTTCGCGGCCTCCGGCGCCCGTGCGGCACTGATCAGCGTCGGGGCGGGCAACGGCTACGGCCATCCGGCCTCCGCGACCCTGGCCCGGCTGAACCGGCTCGGTGTGCGAACCCACCGGACCGACGTGTCGGGGGATCTGGCGGTGGTGCTCCGTGACGGAGGCCTGGCGGTCGTCCCCCGGGGACGCTGAGCCGCCCGCGGCGGGTGCGTCGTCACGGGGGAGGTCCTGGGGGGAGGTGCAGGACCTCGTCCGGGCCGGCCGTCCAGGGGGAGGGCGGGGGTCCTCTAGGCGGGCGTCCTGGCCTGGCGGCGGAACTCGGTGTTCACATCGGCGGCGTAGACCGAGCGCTTGCACCGCGCACAGCGGTACATGATGGGGCCCTCGTCGAGGACCGTTCCGCAGCGCGGGCAGGTGTGACGGCGAATGGTGGACGTCATCATGGTTTTCACCTCCTCTGTCCTCATCTGATACTGCCCCGGAGCGCCTGCACTCCGATTGCGGATGGCTTGCTGATTGCGATTCGGTCGCCGTCACATGGCATGCTGCTCGGCATGGCGGCAACCGATCCAGCACCCGTGACCCTGGTGACCGGCGACGAGGAACTGCTGGCAGACCGCGCGGTGGGCGAGGTGATCGCGGCGGTCCGGGCGGCGGACCCCGGTGCGGACGTCGTCGATCTGGTGGGCGGAAAGGTGGAATCGGGCGAGGTGACCCGCTTGACCTCGCCATCGCTGTTCGGTGACCGCTCCGTGGTGGTCATCCGCTCGGCACAGGACCTGACGAAGGACGTCGTCTCCGAGATCGTCTCCTACGCGGCGGACCCCTCCGACGACGCCGTGCTGGTTCTCGTCCATCCCGGAGGGGTGAAGGGCAAGGCCCTGGTCGACGGGGTGAAGAAGGCCGGAGCCCGGGTGGTCACCGTCAGCAAGCTGACCAAGCCCGCCGAACGGCTGGCCTTCGTGAAGGCCGAACTGAAGCGTGCGGGGCGGACCGTCAGCGCAGACGCGGCCGGAGCCCTGCTCGACGCGGTCGGCAACGACCTGCGGGAGCTCGCGGCGGCCTGCAGTCAGCTCGCCTTCGACACTCCGGGCAAGGCCATCGACGAGGCCGCCGTGGCCCGTTACCACCGGGGCCGGGCGGAGGTCAGCGGGTTCACCGTGGCCGACTCCGCCATCGCGGGCAGACTGGGTGACGCGCTCGAACAGGTGCGGTGGGCCCTGGCCACGGGGACCGCGCCGGTGCTGCTGGTGAGCGCACTCGCCAGGGGGTTGCGCTCGCTGGCCAAGGTGGGCGGAGCCCCGCGCAACCTGCGGGGCGGACAGCTCGCCGCCCACCTCGGCATGCCGCCCTGGCAGGTCGGCCGGGTCCAGGAGCAGCTGAACGGCTGGGGGCCCGTCGGCATCGCGCGTGCGCTCCAGGCGGTCGCCGCAGCGGACGAGCAGGTCAAGGGCGGCGGCGCGGACCCGGCCTATGCGCTGGAGCGGGCCGTGCAGACCATCGTGGCCAGTCGCGACGGCCGCTGACGGCCGTGCCGCGCGAAGCGGCCGGGCCTCGTGCGAGGAGGTCCGGCCCCGCTCAGGGTTCCAGCGGTGCGCGGGCATCCGAGGGCCCGGCCTCCGGGACGGGGAGCGGAGCCGTGGAACGCCGAAGCGCCACGACCCGTTACGGGGCCGCGGCGCTTCGGTGAAGAACCGGGACTGACTACTTGGCGGCCGTCAGGGTGGCGGCGCGCTGGGCGATCGCCGACTTGCGGTTGGCGGCCTGGTTCTTGTGGATGACGCCCTTGCTGGCGGCCTTGTCCAGCTGACGGGAGGCGGCGCGCTGGAGCGCGATGGCCTCGTCGACGTTGCCCTGCTCGGCGGCCTCGCGGAACTTGCGGATCGCCGTCTTGAGGGACGACTTGACAGCCTTGTTGCGCAGCCGGGCCTTCTCGTTCTGCCGGTTGCGCTTGATCTGGGACTTGATGTTCGCCACGAAGAAGCCTCGGTGATGTCGTCGGATGGGGCGCGCGGGCAGAGAGGGCGCGCCACACGCAGTTGAACAGGCTACCAACTGCCCAAGTGGTCGCTCAAATCGACGGCCGGGGCAGAAGGATGCATGTACAGCTTACCGTGCCGGTCTCAGGGCCGGTACCAGGAACCGACGTATTCGGCCCAGTCCTCGTCCGTGGCGGCGAAGTCCACGTAGAGCGCGAGCCCGAACCTCTCTCGCGGCCTTCCGTGGTGGGTCAGCGCCAGCCGCGCGCCCTCGGCCGCCGCGGCGACGCTCTCGGCCGCGTCGCCCCAGGGGAAACCGTGGTCGTGGTAGGCGGGCGCGCCCAGCAGCAGGGTCTTGCCCTCGGGCGCGAGCTCCAGCGCGATCTCGCCCTGCTGCACGACGTAGCCGCCGTAGAGCGAGCCGAGCGGCAGGTAGGAGTCGTAGGTCATGATCGCCACCTGGTCGGTGCGGGCCACGACCTCGCCGAAGTAGTCCCGCAGCCAGTACTTGTCGTGGCCGATGACGGCGCGGGAGACCGGGCGGAGACCGGGGAGGGGCTCGATCTGCGGGGTCGAGGTGGACAGGAGGCCGTCGCCGACGAGGGGGCGGGTCCTGTCCAGCAGGTCGAGGAAGTCCGCGTCGCCGCTGGTGACCGGCTCGAAGTTGTAGTGCACGCCGTCGAACCCGGCGGCCATGACGTCCCGCGCGCCGTCGAGCACACGCTGCCGGGCGGCCGGGTCCCCCAGGTCGAGTCTTCCGCCGTTGACCTTCTGCCCGAGCCAGGCGGAGACGCGGACGTCCGGCAGTTCGGCCCGCCACCATCTCAGCAGATCCCGTGCGTTGGGATACTTCGCGGGCGGGAGTCCCCCGTCGAAGTCGAACGGGCCGGCGTGGACGTAGGCGTCCCGGATCCCGGTGCCGCGCAACCGTACGGCCAGGGCCTTCACGTCGGCCTCGGTCCTGCGGCCGTCCACCCAGGCGTGGCCCAGCCAGAGGGCGTCGTGGCCGGTGCTCCGCGCCCAGGAGGCGGGTGTGCCGGCGAACTGGATCCAGAAGAAGGCGGCGGCCATCGAGGGAAGCGCCAGGAGGACGGCCGTCACCGCGGCGAGCACGCGCAGGCAGCGCCGTACCGTGATCTTTTCCGCCAGCCGGAATTTCGTCATCCGGACATGTCATCCTGACCCGCCCGTTCCGTCAACGAGCGGGCGGCGGGAGCGGCGGGCGGGCGCCGGGGTGGACGGGTACGGCTGAGCGGTACGGCGAGCACCGGGGTGAGCGGCGGGAGGGACGGCTGAGCGGTACGGCGAGCACCGGGGTGAGCGGCGGGAGGGACGGCTGGGCGGTACGGCGAGCGGTGCGTGGACGGCGCCGCGGGTGGTGAGGGAAGCGTGGCGGCGGAACGGCTCGCCCGGCGGCGTGAAGTCATCGCCCCTCTCGCTAAACTTGCTGGGAAGATAGCTGGATTTGCCAGCCCCTTGATCAACATCAATCCCGTCGAAACGGACACCGGTGCGTAATCAGCCTGGCCAGACCGATCCCGCGGTGATCCGCAACTTCTGCATCATCGCGCACATCGACCACGGCAAGTCGACGCTTGCCGACCGCATGCTGCAGCTCACCGGCGTGGTCGACGACCGTTCCATGCGCGCCCAGTACCTCGACCGGATGGACATCGAGCGCGAGCGCGGCATCACCATCAAGTCCCAGGCGGTCCGGCTGCCGTGGAAGGTCGGCGGGACCGACCACGTCCTCAACATGATCGACACCCCGGGGCACGTGGACTTCACCTACGAGGTCTCCCGGTCGCTGCAGGCGTGCGAGGGCGCGATCCTGCTGGTCGACGCGGCGCAGGGGATCGAGGCGCAGACGCTGGCCAACCTCTACCTGGCCATGAACGCCGACATGACGATCATCCCGGTGCTCAACAAGATCGACCTGCCCGCGGCCCAGCCGGAGAAGTACGCCGCGGAGATCGCGCACCTCATCGGCTGCGAGCCGGAGGACGTGCTGAAGGTCTCCGGCAAGACCGGTGCCGGCGTCCGCGAGCTCCTGGACCACGTGGTCGAGCGCGTCCCGGCCCCGGTCGGCGCGGCCGAGGCGCCCGCCCGTGCGCTGATCTTCGACTCGGTCTACGACACCTACCGCGGCGTCATCACCTACGTCCGGGTGATGGACGGCCACCTGGGCAAGCGCGAGCGCATCCTGATGATGTCCACCGCCGCGACCCACGAGACGCTGGAGATCGGCGTCATCTCGCCGGAGCCGAAGATCGCCGACCAGGGCCTCGGCGTCGGCGAGGTGGGCTACCTGATCACCGGGGTGAAGGACGTCCGCCAGTCGCGCGTGGGCGACACCGTGACCTCCGTGGGGCGTCCCGCCGCAGAGGCGCTCGGCGGCTACGAGCACCCCAAGCCGATGGTCTTCTCCGGCCTCTACCCGGTCGACGGCGACGACTACCCGGAGCTGCGCGAGGCCCTCGACAAGCTCCAGCTCAACGACGCCGCCCTGGTCTACGAGCCCGAGACGTCGGCGGCGCTGGGCTTCGGCTTCCGCTGCGGCTTCCTCGGCCTGCTCCACATGGAGATCGTCCGCGAGCGCCTGGAGCGGGAGTTCAACCTCTCGCTCATCTCCACGGCGCCGAACGTGGTCTACCGGGTGATCATGGAGGACGGCAAGGAGGTCGTCGTCACCAACCCGTCGGAGTTCCCCACCGGCAAGGTGGACAAGGTCTTCGAGCCGATGGTGAAGTCGACCGTGCTGGTCCCCTCGGAGTTCATCGGCGCGATCATGGAGCTCTGCCAGAACCGGCGCGGCAACCTGCAGGGCATGGACTACCTGTCGGAGGACCGCGTCGAGATCCGCTACACCATGCCGCTCGGCGAGATCATCTTCGACTTCTTCGACCAGCTCAAGTCCCGCACGCGCGGTTACGCCTCGCTCGACTACGAGCCCTCCGGCGAGCAGGAGTCGGAGCTGGTCAAGGTCGACATCCTGCTGCAGGGCGAGGCCGTCGACGCCTTCAGCGCCATCGTGCACAAGGACAAGGCGTACGGCTACGGCGTCGAGATGGCCAAGAAGCTCCGCGAGCTGATCCCGCGGCAGCAGTTCGAGGTGCCGATCCAGGCCGCCATCGGCGCCCGGGTCATCGCCCGGGAGAACATCCGCGCCATCCGCAAGGACGTCCTCGCCAAGTGCTACGGCGGCGACATCTCCCGTAAGCGCAAGCTGCTGGAGAAGCAGAAGGAGGGCAAGAAGCGGATGAAGATGGTCGGCCGGGTGGAGGTCCCCCAGGAGGCCTTCGTCGCCGCGCTGTCCACCGAGTCCTCCACCGACAAGCCCAAGAAGTAGCGCCGCAGGGCGAGCCGGGGGCGGGCACCGGTCGGTGCCCGCCCCCGGCCTCCGTCTCCCGCGGCGGTTCACACCGCGGGCGACCTCCGGCAGGCCCCCGCGTTCGTGGGCGGGGGTCCCGCGGAGCCGCCTGGGCGGGGGCCCTGCGGAGCCGTCAGCGCAGGACCCTGTACAGCGCCGAGGTGAGCGAGCCCTTGGCGTCGTCCTGGTCGAGCGACCACATCATGGAGCCGCCGAGGCCCTTCAGGCGGACGTAGAGCGCCTTCTGGGTCACGACCGCCGGGTCGTCGTAGGACCAGAACTCGTTGCCGTCGTAGAGCCACATGGCGCCGGTGCGCAGGTCGCGGTAGCGCCTGCCGGGCTTGTTCACCAGTTCCTTGTAGTCGTCGGTGCCGGCGGCCCACTTGCCCTGGGCGGGGCCGGTGCTGGTGCCGTACAGGCCGTTCCTGCCGCCCTTGACGCCCGTCCAGCCCTGGCCGTAGGCGGGCACGCCGACCACGATCTTCCTGGCGGGGGCGCCGCGCGACAGGTAGTCGCGGACGGTCTGGTCCACGCTGTAGGTGAACTCGTGCGGGTCGCGCCGGTCGGTGAACAGGTTGCCGTTGTGACCGGTGACCTTCTCCCACGAGCCCTGCAGGTCGTAGCCCTGGATGTTGCCGAAGGTCAGGTTCCTGAAGACCTCCCGGACGTCGAAGCCCGCGTCGATCTTCGCCGCCGAGGCGGGCAGGTAGGCGGTGATCTCGCTCTTCGGGTCGTACTCGTTCATCTGGCGGCGGAGCTCGGCGAGGAACAGGGTGAAGTTCCACCGGTCCTCGGGCCGGATCACGTTGCCCTCGTTGCCCTCGGAGCCGGGCCACTCCCAGTCGAGGTCGATGCCGTCGAAGACGCCGGCGCCGCTCCCGGCCGGCATGCCGGTCAGGTCGCCCTTGAGCCAGAGGTCGATGCAGGAGGCGGCCAGCTTGCTGCGGCCCTCGGGGGTGAGGACGGCGTCGGAGAAGTACTTCGAGCCGCTCCACCCGCCGAGCGAGATCAGCGCCTTGAGGCCCGGGTGCTTGGCCTTGAGCTCCTTGATCTGGTTCAGGTTGCCCTTGAGCACCTGGTCGGCGGTGTCGCCGACGCCGTCCACGCTGTGCGCGTCGTCCAGCGGCATCTGCCAGTCCGCCCAGGGGTCGGCCGAGACGCAGGCGCCTTCCTCGCTGACGTTGCCGAAGGCGTAGTTGAGATGGGTCAGCTTGGCGGCGGCACCGCTGGTGTCGACGTCCTTGACGAAGAACTGGCGGCCGTAGACGCCCCACTGGATGAAGTAGCCGACCCGCTTGAAGCGCTCGCCGTGGCCGGTCTGCGCCTCGGCGTGGGCGGCGGCGGGGGTGACTGCGGCGGCGAGGCCGGTGGCGATGACCGCCGCGACCATCGGCCGGAGGAATCTCTTCACGGATTCTCCAACGTTCGGGGGGGAGAACTTATAGGAAACTTTCCTTTAAGTTTTCCCGGATCGTAGGCGCGGCCGATCCACGCGTCAACGGCCTGCCGCCGAATTGCTGCGCAGCGATGCGACCCCTCGCCGCGGCCGCGCCGGCGCCCGCCGCCCCCGGAGGCGTACGGCCGGCCGTCCCGGGCACCACGGCGGGGACGGCAGACTTGGGAGGTGCCATCCACACTTCCCGACGGCGATCCCGTACCCTCCTCCGGAGAGCTGCCCGAGAGCGCGCTCGCCGGTCTCGGCACGCGGCCCTTCGGCTTCTACGTCCACGTGCCCTTCTGCGTGACCCGGTGCGGTTACTGCGACTTCAACACCTACACGGCGTCCGAGCTCGGTCCCGGCGCCTCGCACGCGGACTACGCCGGCACCGCGATCGAGGAGGTGCGGCGGGCCCGCGCGATCCTGGGCGGCGCCGGCCCGAGGGTCGAGACCGTGTTCTTCGGCGGCGGCACCCCCACCCTGCTGCCCGCCCGCGACCTGGTGCGGATCCTCGGCGCGATCGACGAGGAGTTCGGCCTGGCCCCGGGCGCCGAGGTGACCACCGAGGCCAACCCCGAGTCCGTCGGCCCGGCCTACCTGGCCGAGCTGAGGCGCGGCGGGTTCACCCGGATGAGCTTCGGCATGCAGAGCGCCCGCGAGCACGTGCTCGCGGTGCTGGACCGCCGGCACACGCCCGGCCGGGCGGTGCAGGCCGTACGGGAGGCCAGGGCCGAGGGGTTCGAGCACGTCAACCTGGACCTGATCTACAGCACGCCGGGGGAGAGCGACGACGACTGGCGGGCCTCGCTGGCCGCGGCGATCGAGGCCGGGCCCGACCACGTGTCGGCGTACTCGCTGATCGTGGAGGAGGGCACCCGGCTCGCCGCCCGGATCCGGCGCGGGGAGCTGCCGATGCCCGACGACGACGTGGCTGCGGACCGCTACCTCATCGCCGAGGAGATGCTCACCGGCGCGGGCTTCGGCTGGTACGAGGTGTCGAACTGGGCGACCTCGCCGCAGGCGCGCTGCCGCCACAACCTGCTCTACTGGACCGGCGGCGACTGGTGGGGCGTCGGCCCCGGCGCGCACAGCCACGTCGGCGGCACCCGGTGGTGGAACGTCAAGCACCCGGCGGCCTACGCCGGGCGCCTGGCCGCGGGGGCCTCGCCCGCGCACGCGCGGGAGGTGCTGGGACCGGAGGACCGCGCGGTGGAGCGGCTGATGCTGGAGCTGCGGCTGGCCGACGGCTTCCCGCTGGCGGGGATCGACCGCCCCATCGTGGTGGCCAGGGCGCTGGGCGGCGGCCTGCTGGAGACCGAGCCGTTCAAGCGGGGCCGCGCGGTGCTGACGCTCCGCGGCCGCCTGCTGGCCGACGCCCTGGTGCGCGACCTGGTCGGCTGATCCGCCCGGCCGCCGCGGGCCGTCCGTCAGCTGACGAAGCGGACGGACATCGGATAGCGGTAGCTCTCCCCGCGGTTGGCCGCCACGGCGGCGAGGACCATGAAGACGACCGACCCGATCCAGATCAGGGGCAGCAGCAGGAAGCCGACGAACACGAACATCAGCACCGAGGCGACGACGTAGGCGATCATCAGGGTGAGCTGGAAGTTCAGCGCCTCGGCGGCCTGGTCCCGCACGTAGGGGGACTCGTCCCGCTTGACCAGGTACATCACCAGGGGGCCGAGGAACCCGGTGAGCAGGCCCAGCAGGTGGGAGACCATGGCCAGGGTGGTGTCGTCGGTGCCGGGACGCGGGCCGTACGACCCGTACCGGCCGTGGCGGCCGTACGGATCGTACGGCCCGTACGGTTCGGGGAAGCCGGGCGCGGGCCGGGCGTAGGGGTCGTGAGCGCCGTAGGGGCCGGGTGCGGCCTGGCCGTACGGGTCGTAGGGATCGGGCACCGCCTGGCCGTACGGGTCGTAGGGATCGGGCACCGCCTGGCCGTAGAGGCCGGGTGCGGGCCGGCCGTACGCGCCGCCGGGCGGGGGCTGGGGTCCGGGGTGGCCGCCGCCGTGGGCGCCGTAACCGCCGGAGCCGTACGGCGAGGCGGGCGGGGGCCGGTGGTCGTGTCCCTGGCCGGGCCGGGCGCCGCCGGAGTCGTATCCCCGGCCGGGTCGCGTCGGGTCGTCTTCTTCGGTCCCGTGCCGGGGCTCCCCGGAATTGTCGCTCATGGACCCTCCTGGTGGGTCTTCGGGATCAGCCGGCCTCGTCGGGGGCCGTCACGAAGTCGATCAGCTCCTCGACCGGGCCGAGCAGCTCCGGCTCGAGGTCAGCATATGTCGCGACCGCCCCGAGGATCCGGCGCCAGGCGTCACCGGGTTCCAGGTCCCAGCCCAGGGCGGCGACGACGCCCTCCTTCCACGGCCGGCCGCGGGGTACGGACGGCCAGGCGGGGATGCCGAGCGCCGACGGCTTGACCGCCTGCCAGACGTCCACGAAGGGGTGGCCGACGACCAGCACGTGCGGGGAGGTGATCCGCTCGGCGATCCGGCTCTCCTTCGACCCGGCGACCAGGTGGTCGACGAGCACGCCCAGCCGGCGGTCCGGGCCGGGCCGGAACTCCTCGACGATCGCGGGCAGGTGGTCGACGCCCTCGAGGTACTCCACGACCACGCCCTCCACCCGCAGGTCGTGGCCCCAGACCCGCTCGACGAGCGCGGCGTCGTGCACGCCCTCGACGTAGATTCGGCTCTCCCGGGCGACGCGGGCGCGCAGCCCCTCCACCGCGATGGAGCCGGAGGCGCTGCGCCGGGGGGCCTTCGGCGCGGAGGCGGGCCGCACCAGGGTGACGACCCGGCCCTCCAGCAGGAACGCGGCGGGCTCGAGCGGGAACACCCGCCGCCGCCCGAACCGGTCCTCCAGGGTGACGGCCTCCTTGTCGCAGGCGACCACCGCACCGCAGAAACCGCCCTCGGCGTCCTCCACGACCAGGTCGGGCTCCGCCGGAACCAGGGGGATCGTCCCCCTGCCCGGCCGCCGCCAGTCGCCCGCCAGCACGTCGCGTTCGTACATCGCCCCTCCTGCGTCCGCGTCGACGCATGGGACGCTAGCAGCGCACGGGGCGGGGCCGCGATCACCCGCGGTAGGGACCGCCCGGCCCCCACCCGCCCACCGGGACGGCGGCGTTGAGCTTGCGGGCGCGGCTCCGCTTCACCAGTACGACGATGGTCACGACGATGGCGAGCAGGACGCCGAAGCCCGGGATCAGGAAGAACGCCGCGACGCCGCCCACGAGGGCGCCGGCGGCCAGCTCGCGGCCCACGCCGAAGCGGGCCTGGCCCTCACCCTCGACGGAGCAGCCGAGTTTGTACTCGCCCGCCTGGTCGACGCCGATCCGGAAGGCCAGCTCCCAGGGGATCCCGTCACTGCCGGTGACGGTCGTCCGCACGGACGAGTTCTCCAGCCGGCCCTGGGTCCCCTCCTGGAAACCGCACTGGAACCTGGTCCCCTGGGCCGCGGAGACGTAGAGGGCGGGGCTCTCGGCCGGGTCCAGCCGCACGGTGAAGACCTCGCCCGGGCCGTAGGAGGCCGGGGGCGCGGCGTCCTCGGCGAAGCTGAGCACGCCGCCGGCGAAGACCGCGATGCCGGCGATCACGGAGACCACCGCGAGCAGCCAGGCGCCCACGATCCAGCCGATGCTCGGGCCCGCCTTCGCCTTCGGCGGCGGCCCCTGCGGGGCGCCGTAGCCGGGCGGGGCGTAGCCGTAGGAAGGGGCGCCGCCGTACGGCTGGGCGGAGGGGTGCTGCGCCGGCTGCTGGGCGGGGTGCTGGGGGGTGCCGGAGGGGGAGGCGAAGCCACCGGAGGGGTTGCCGAAATCGTGTGACATAAGGCAAGTGTGGAGGTTGTCGCTTGTATCCGAATAGCAGTTGACTTGACGACCGTGCGGACCCCGGTTGCGGGCCGCGTCATCCCACCCCGCGGGCGGGAGCCGTACACTGGCACTCGGGAACACCGAGTGCCAGCTCCGGTGTTCTCCGTCCGGGCGCGCAGGGTGCAGGCAGGGAGGTGAGCACGTTGGTCGATGACCGCAAGCTCGCGGTGCTTCGCGCCATCGTCGAGGACTACGTGTCCACCAACGAGCCGGTGGGCTCCAAGGCTCTCGTCGAGCGGCACAACCTGGGCGTGTCGCCCGCGACGATCCGCAACGACATGGCGGTGCTGGAGGAGCAGGGCTACATCGCCCAGCCGCACACCAGCGCCGGACGGGTGCCCACCGACAAGGGCTACCGGCTGTTCGTCGACAGGCTCTCCCAGGTCAAGCCGCTGTCGGGGGCCGAGCGCCGGGCCATCGAGACGTTCCTGGCGGGCGCGGTGGACATCGACGACGTCGTGACGCGCACCGTGCGGCTGCTGGCGCAGCTCACCCGGCAGGTCGCCGTGGTGCAGTACCCGTCGCTGACCAGCTCCACGGTCCGGCACGTCGAGCTGGTCCCGCTGAGCGAGCGCCGGCTGATGTTCGTGCTCATCACCAACACCGGCCGGGTCGAGCAGCGCGTGGTCGAGCTGCCCGACGTGGTGGACGAGGGCCGCGTCGCCCACCTGCGCGCCGTGCTCAACGCCTGCCTGGACGGCTGCGGGCTGACCAGCGTGCCGGACAAGGTCGCCGACCTGCCCGAGCGGCTGCCGGCCGAGGACCGGCCGCTGGCCGCCACGGTCCTGTCGGTGCTCCTGGAGTCCCTGGTGGAGCGCCAGGAAGAGAAGATCGTCTTTGCGGGGGCCGCCAACCTCGCGGGGGCCGACTTCACCGTCGGCCTGCGCGACGTGCTGGAGGCGCTGGAGGAGCAGGTCGTGCTCATGCGCCTGCTCGGCGAGACCTCCGACCCGTCCACACTGACCGTGCGGATCGGTTCGGAGAACCCCTACACCGGGCTGCGGGGGACGTCGATCGTCGCCGCCGGATACGGTTCGGGGGACAAGCAACTGGCCCGGCTCGGTGTGCTGGGGCCGACACGAATGGACTACCCGGTCACGATGGGCGCGGTGCGCGCGGTGGCACGCTACGTCAGCCAGATCCTGGCTGCATCCTAAGAGGTCGACTAAGTGGCTAAGAGTGACTACTACGGCACCCTCGGGGTGCGCCGTGACGCCAGTGCGGAAGAGATCAAGAAGGCCTACCGCCGGCTGGCCCGTGAGCTGCACCCTGACGTGAACCCCGATCCCGCGACCCAGGAGCGGTTCAAGGAGATCACCCAGGCCTACGAGGTGCTGTCCGACCCCGGCAAACGGCAGATGTACGACCTGGGCGGCGACCCGTTCGGCGGGGCCGGCGGCGGCGCGGGGGCCGGCGGGTTCGGCGCGGGCTTCCCGTTCAGCGACATCATGGACGCCTTCTTCGGCACGGCCGCCGGGGGCGGCGGACGCGGCCCCCGGTCCCGGGCCCGCCGGGGGCGCAACGCCACCATCCGGGTCGAGCTCGACCTGCGCGAGTCCGCCTTCGGCACCACCCGCGAGCTGACCGTCGACACCGCCGTGCTCTGCGAGGTCTGCACGGGCTCCGGGGCCGCGGCCGGCACCCACCCCGACACCTGCGACATGTGCAACGGCCGGGGCGAGGTGTCCCAGGTCACCCGCTCCTTCCTGGGCCAGGTCATGACCTCCCGCCCCTGCCCCCAGTGCGGCGGGTTCGGCTCGATCATCCGCCACCCCTGCCAGGAGTGCTCCGGCGACGGCAGGGTCCGCACCCGGCGCACCATCAAGGTCCGCATCCCGGCCGGGGTGGAGGACGGCACCCACATCCAGCTCGCCGGCGAGGGCGAGATCGGCCCCGGCGGCGGCCCGCCCGGCGACCTGTTCCTGGAGATCGTCGAGCGCCCGCACGAGATCTTCGAACGGCGCGGCGACGACCTGCACTGCACCGTGCAGATCCCGATGACGGCGGCCGCGCTCGGCACGATCCTGACCGTGGAGACCCTCGACGGCGCCGAGGAGATCGACGTCCGGCCCGGCACCCAGTCCGGGCAGACCATCTCCCTGTACGGCAGGGGCGTCCAGCGCCTCAACGAGACCGGCCGCGGCGACCTGCTCATCCACGTGAACGTGGAGACGCCGTCCCGCCTCGACCCGGCCCAGGAGGAGCTGCTGAAGGAACTGGCCAGGCTGCGCGGCGAGGAGCGGCCCCCCGGCAAGTTCGCCCCCGGCCAGCAGGGCTTCTTCTCGCGCCTGCGGGACGCGTTCAACGGCCGATGACCGTCCCCGTCTTCCTGGCGGACCCGGCGGACCTGGTCCTGCCCGAGTTCACGTTCGGCGGGCCGGAGGGGCGCCACGCCGCGGCCGTACGGCGGCTGCGGGAGGGCGAGCGGCTCGACCTGACCGACGGGGCGGGCACCGTGGCCGAGTGCGTGGTCCTGGCCCCGGGCAAGGACTCGCTGCGGGTGGAGGTGCTGCGCCGCTACGAGGTGCCCGAGTCCCGGCCGCGCCTGGTCGTGGTCCAGGGGCTGCCCAAGGGCGAGCGCGGCGAGCTGGCCGTGGAGATGATGACGGAGGCCGGGGTCGACGTCATCGTGCCCTGGGCCGCGCTGCGCTGCGTCACCCGGTGGAAGGGCGAGCGGGAGGCCAAGTCGCTGGCGCGGTGGCGCTCCACCGCGCGGGAGGCGGGCAAGCAGTCACGCCGGTTCCGGTTGCCCGAGGTGGCCGCGCCGGCGGGCACGGCCGAGGTGGCCGCGCTGCTGTCGGCTGCGGCGCTGGGGATCGTGCTGCACGAGGAGGCCGACTCGCCGCTCTCGGCGCTGGAGGTGCCGGGCGACGGCGACATCGTCGTGGTCGTCGGGCCCGAGGGCGGGATCGCCGACGAGGAGCTCTCCGCCTTCCGGGCGGCGGGAGCCGTGACGGCGCTGCTCGGGCCGACGGTCCTGCGGACCTCGACCGCCGGGGTCGCCGCCGCGGCGGTGCTCCAGTCGCGCACCGGCCGCTGGTGACCCCGGCCCGCCCGGTCTAACCCCCGATCGGGGTCGGCGTGACCTGCTCCGACGGGAGCGGCGGCTCCGGCTGCGGGGGTTCCTCCACCTGCTGGCAGCCGTCGGCGGGACAGGGGCTCTCCGAGGGCGTCGCGGACTCCGAAGGCGTCGGGGCCGGCGTCGCCGTCTCCTCGCACTCCGCCGGAGGCTCCACCGGGACGGCCTCCGCGGTCGCCGTCGGGCAGGTGGGGGTCGGCGTGGGAGTGGGCTTCCGCGTCGGGTCCGGAGTCGGCTGCGGAGGCGGGCTCGGAGTCGTCCGCCTGCTCTCTTCGGGAGCGGGCGGGGGCGGCGCGCCGGACCTGGTGACGGCGGGCGGGACCTGCCCGTTCTTCGGAGGCAGCGGCCGGGAGGTCCCGGACAGGTCGGTGTGGGCCGGAGTGACGGGCTTGACGTCTCCGGAGAAGGTGATCTGCGCCACCTGCTCGCGCAGGCCGGGGACCACCATGACGACGGAGGCCGCGACGAGCGCGGCCCCCGCGACCGAGGCTCCGGCGCGCCACCAGGTCAGCCGCCGGAGCCCGCGTCGTTCGATGCGAGCGCGGATGATCTCCAGCCCGTCGGGGGAGGGAACGACCGAGTCCGCCTCCGCGCTGAGGGCACGGCGGAGAAGCTCGCCGTACTCGTCGGGGGAGTCGGTCATGACAGTTGCTCCAGTGAGGTTCGTAGGGCGGCCATGCCGCGAGCCGTGTGACTCTTGACCGCGCCTTTGCTGATGCCCATCGCGTCGGCGATCTGCGCTTCGGACAGGTCTCCGTAGTAGCGCAGGACGAGCGCCTCCCGCTGGCGTGCGGGCAGCCCTCGCAGCGCCTCGATGACGGCTGACCGCTCCAGCTCGCCGATCGCGCCGTTCTCGGCGCTCGGCGCGTCGGGCAGGCCCTTGGGGGCGTACTTCTCGACGACCGCCCGGTGCCGGAGCACCGAACGTGATCGGTTGACGACCGACTGGCGCAGGTAGGCCAGTGCCTTGTCGGGATCGCGCAGCCTGCGCCAGGCACCATGAATGGCGACGAACGCGTCCTGCACGACCTCCTCCGCGGTTGCCATGTCGCGGACGAGCAGTACAGCGAGACGCACAAGGGACCGGTAGTGCGCGCTGTAGAGCGCGGTAACGGCCATGTCGGCATCCCACCCGACGGGCACCGCCCCGAGCGACCTGTCGGCCACGAGGGTCTCGGTGGTCACATCAGTGGGACGCTCGGCCTTCCCAGGGGGTTTACGCTCTTCCGGTTCATTAGGGGGCATGACCCTGTCGTGTCCTCGCCAGGCGGCCTCGGGGGGCGGCTCGCAAATGTCTTCCGCCGCAAGTTTCGCACACCCGCCCCGTTCAGGTGGATCTTTCCCGGCCGCCGGGACGGCAGGGAGGACCATTGCCGGACCCCGGCGTGCGGGAGGGCGGCGCATGGGCGGTCCCGGGCGGGGGCGGCGATAGGGTGCCGTCATGGTGAGTGAAGCCGACTGCCTGTTCTGCGGGATCGTCGCCGGGAGGATCCCGGCGGAGATCGTCCACGAGACCGAGCGCACGCTGGCCTTCCGGGACGTCAACCCGCAGGCGCCGACCCACGTCCTGGTGATCCCCAAGGACCACCACCCGACCGCGGCGGCCCTGGCCGCCGCCGACCACGGGCTGGCCGACGAGGTGCTCAGGGCCGCGCACGCGGTCGCCGAGCAGGAGGGCGTCGCGGACTCGGGTTACCGGCTCGTCTTCAACACCGGGCCCGGAGCCGGCCAGACCGTCTTCCACGTCCACGGGCACGTGCTCGGCGGCCGGGATCTGACCTGGCCGCCCGGATAGGGACGGGACGAAACGGGAAGGCGTGATCGCCCCCATCGCGGATACGATGACGGAGAGGGTGCCCTGCGGGGCACTCCCGCACATCCGCCGTCGATGTCTGGAGGCGAACAGGCCGCTAGGCCCGCCCATGTCCGAGTCAAACGATTCCAGCAGAACACCGTCTCCGCGCTCGAAGGGTCCGAGCCGGGTTCAGGCGAAGGTGGTGATCCCGGACGACCACTCGATGCTCAGCATCCTGGGCTCGAGCGACGAGCTGCTGCGGGTCATCGAGAACGCCTTCCGCGCGGACATCCACGTCCGGGGCAACGAGATCACCATCACCGGCAGCCCGGAGGAGAGCAGCATCGTGGTGCGGCTCTTCGAGGAGCTGACCGAGCTGGTCAGCGGAGGCGCCGAGCTGACGGCGGACGCGGTCGAGCGGAGCATCGCGATGCTGCGGATGACCTCCGACCGCCCGGCGGAGGTGCTCTCCCTCGACATCATCTCCTCGCGGGGCCGGACCATCCGGCCGAAGACCGTGAACCAGAAGCGCTACGTCGACGCGATCGACAGGCACACCATCGTCTTCGGCATCGGCCCGGCCGGCACCGGCAAGACCTACCTCGCGATGGCCAAGGCCGTGCGGGCGCTGCAGGAGAAGAAGGTCAACCGGATCATCCTCACCCGCCCGGCGGTCGAGGCGGGCGAGCGGCTGGGCTTCCTGCCCGGCACGCTCTACGAGAAGATCGACCCCTATCTGCGCCCGCTCTACGACGCGCTGCACGACATGCTCGACCCGGACTCGATCCCCCGGCTGATGGCCGCGGGCACGATCGAGGTCGCGCCGCTGGCGTACATGCGCGGGCGCACGCTCAACGACGCCTTCATCATCCTGGACGAGGCGCAGAACACCTCGCCGGAGCAGATGAAGATGTTCCTGACGAGGCTGGGCTTCAACTCGAAGATCGTCGTGACCGGCGACGTGACCCAGGTCGACCTGCCGGGCGGCACGCAGAGCGGCCTGAGGGTCGTGCAGGACATCCTCGACGGCATCGCCGACATCCACTTCTCCAAGCTGACCAGTGCCGACGTGGTCCGCCACAAGCTGGTGAGCGACATCGTGGACGCCTACGGGCGCTACGACGAGACCCTGCGGCAGAGTGCGCCGCAGGCGATCAAGGGCGCGGTCAAGCGCCCCAGGGGGAGACAGTGAGAGAGCGGAGCGGACGATCCGATGGGGTGCTCCGATGAGCATTGAGGTCAACAACGAGTCCGGCGTCGAGGTCGACGAGGGGCTGCTCGTGGCGCTGGCCGGGCACGTGCTGGAGAAGATGGGCATCAACCCGCTCGCCGAGCTGTCCATCCTGGTCGTGGACGAGGGCGCCATGTCCGAGCTGCACGAGCGGTGGATGGGGGAGCCCGGCCCGACCGACGTGCTGGCCTTCCCGATGGACGAGCTGCGCCCCGGCGGCGGCGCCGGAGCCCGGCAGGAGGGCGACGCCCCCGCCGACCCGGCGCTCCTCGGCGACGTGGTGCTCTGCCCGCAGGTGGCCGCCAAGCAGGGGGCCGAGGCCGGGCACGGCACCGAGGCGGAGCTGGAGCTGCTGTGCACGCACGGCATCCTCCACCTGCTCGGCTACGACCACGCGGAGCCCGAGGAGCACAAGGAGATGTTCGGCCTGCAGGGCGAACTCCTCGAGTCCTGGCGGGAGGTGCGCCCCCAGCGGTGAACCTCGCCAACGGGTGGTTGCCCGCGGCCGTCGTCCTCGTCGTGGCCGGCGGCCTGATCGCCAGCGCGGAGACCGCGCTCACCCGCATCTCGCGAGTGCGCGCGGAGGAGTTCCTCCGGGAGGAGCGCCGGGGCGCGGTGCGCCTGCAGGCGATCGTCGCGGATCCGCCGCGCTACCTCAATCTCCTGCTGCTGCTCCGGCTGAGCTGCGAGCTGGTCGCCACGGTGATCGCCACGCTGCTCTTCATCGACTGGCTCGGCGACCAGGGCTGGGCCTACACCGCCGCGGCCGCCGTCATGGTCGTGATCAGCTACGTGATCGTCGGGGTCTCGCCGCGCACGCTGGGCCGCCAGCACGCCGAGCCGATCGCGCTCGCGAGCGCCCCGATCGTGTACGGCCTCACCCGGATCTTCGGTCCCCTCCCCAAGCTGCTCATCCTGCTGGGCAACGCGGTGACGCCCGGCAAGGGGTTCCGGGAGGGGCCGTTCACCTCCGAGGCCGAACTGCGCGACCTGGTCGACCTGGCCGAGCAGCGCAGGGTCATCGAGCCGGACGAGCGGGAGATGATCCACTCGGTCTTCGAGCTCGGTGACACCCTGGTGCGGGAGGTCATGGTGCCGCGCACCGACATGGTGTTCATCGAGCGCGGCAAGACGCTGAACCAGGCCCTCTCGCTCGCGCTGCGCAGCGGCTTCTCCCGCATCCCGGTGGTGGGCGAGAACGAGGACGACGTCATCGGCATCGTCTACCTCAAGGACATCGTCCGCCGGGTGCAGGACACCGGGGACGCGGGCCGCGCCGAGCCGGTGGAGTCGATCATGCGCCCGGCCACCTACGTGCCGGAGAGCAAGCCGATCGACCAGCTCCTCCGCGAGATGCAGGCCCGCCAGATCCACCAGGCCATCGTCATCGACGAGTACGGCGGGACGGCCGGCCTGGTCACCATCGAGGACGTCCTGGAGGAGATCGTCGGAGAGATCACCGACGAGTACGACCAGGAGACTCCCCCCGTGGAGCCGCTGGCCGACGGCTCCGTCCGGGTGACGGCCCGGCTCCCCGTCGGGGACCTGGCCGAGCTGTTCGACGTCGAACTGGACGTGGAGGACGTCGAGACGGTCGGCGGACTGCTGGCGCACGCACTGGGGCGTGTCCCGATCGCGGGCTCGGAGGCCGTGGTGGAAGGGCTCAGCCTGACCGCGGAGAGCCTCGCCGGACGGCGCAACAGGATCGGCACGGTCGTCGTCCGGCGGCTGGAGGAGGCCGGCCAGGACGTGGTGGCGGCCTCCTCCGACCACGACTGAGCGGCCGCCGCGAGCTCGGCACGACTCCGCCGCCCGCCGGATGACTCCGCCGGGAGCCCGCCCGGCACGGTTCCGCCGGCCGGGCTTCCCGCGGAGCCGTGCCGGGCCGTCCCGGAAGGCCGGTCGCGAGCCCGCGGGCGGCGCGGCCCCGTCAAGCCCGCCGCAAGCGTCCTGCAAGCACGCCGCGTCATTGTTTCCCCGCGGCTCCCCCCAGTGGGGGGCCGGAGAGAAGGTCCGAGCGCCGGGGAGGGGTTCGCGGCGCGAAGGGCGGACTCTCGGGGGGAAGGGTGCGCACGGCCGCCGTCCGGCTGCGCGCCGCCCGACCTAAGGGTGTCCTCGTCCGCGTTACGCGGACGAGGACACCCTTAGGTGTTTCCAGGTGATTGTCGTTTTTGTCGAGCGGGAAGGAAGCGGATCGGCGGGGGCGACCACCCCGCGTGACATTCGGGGGAAGCCATGGGGCGGGGGATTCGGGCTGCCGCCGTGATCGCCGTATGGGGGGTTCTGGCGGGGCTCCCGGCGGGGTGCGGCACGGGACCGGCGGCCGGTGGAGGCACGCGCGCGGGTGCGCACGCGGGGAGCGGTGCGGTCTCGGACGCAGGGGCGGAGACCGGTGCGGGCACGGGTGCGCGGACGGATGTGCGGGCGGACGCCGTGGCAGGCGGGGACGCCGGCGCAGGTACGGAGACGGTGCTGCACTCGGGTGCGGCGGGGACGGGCGCCGACCGGACCCGGTTGCGAGGGCTGCTCCTGCAGACGCAGGACCTGCCCGAAGGGTTCTCGGCCCGGCTCCGCGGGGGCTGGCGGCCCCCGTTCCGCCCGGCCGCCGGTGACTGCCGCCGCGTGCTGGAGAGCGCCGGGCACAGGGCTCCCCAGGGGGCTTCGGACGTACGGGTGACCGCGACCTACCCCGGGCACGGTCTGGGCGAGCTGGCGGGGATCGGCCTGGAGAGCCATCCCGGCGAGGGCGCCGAGCGTCGTTTCGCCGCCCTGGCCGCGGCACTGGACCGCTGCCGGGTCGCGGCCGTCCCCGCGACCGGCGCCGCGGCGGACCGGGAGACCCTGCTCACGGGATCGGACCTGGCGTTGGACGCGGTCGGGGACGACATGCGGGCCAGGCGCCTGCACGGCAGGCTGAACGGATACCCGTACGAGATGCACGTGGTCCTCATCCGCTCGGGGAGGACCCTGGTGTCGCTGGTGCACGCCGGGATCGCGGACGTCGACGCCGGACGCACCCAGCGGCTCGCGGGGTTCCTGGCCGACCGGGCGGGCGGTTCGGCGGGGGACGGGGACGAGACGTGACCGGGTGCGCGGGGGCGCGGCGGGGCTGAATACCCTTGTGCCGTGAGTGAAGCGACCCTCGACCCCGAGGACAACAAGATCATCTTCCTGGCCCGTTCGGCCCGTGCCCGCAACGGCGCCGCCGAGGGCGCGGCCGTACGCGACGAGACCGGCCGGACCTACTCGTCGACCAACGTCGACCTGCCCTCCCTGACCCTGTCCGCGCTGCAGGTCGCGGTGGCCATGGCGGTCTCCAGCGGAGCCCGGTCCCTGGAGGCGGCGGCGCTGGTCACCGCGGGCGACGGGCCGAGCGAGGCGGACACCCGGGCGGTGCGCGACCTGGGCGGCGAGACCCTGCTCGTGGCGGCCCCGGACGGCACCCTGCGCCGGAGCTGAGCACGGTCCCGGAGGGCGGCCGAGGGGCGGTCCCGTCAGAGCGGGCCTCCGCATCGGGGACAATGGACGACGTGAGTTCCTCAGCTGCTGATTTCCGCGCGGGTTTCGCCTGCTTCGTCGGCCGGCCCAACGTCGGCAAGTCCACGCTGATGAACGCGTTGGTCGGCACCAAGGTGGCGATCACCTCGTCCAAGCCGCAGACCACCCGGCGCGTCATCCGCGGCATCGTGCACCGCCCGGACGCCCAGCTCATCATCGTCGACACCCCCGGCCTGCACCGGCCGCGCACGCTGCTCGGCGAGCGGCTGGACAGCCTGGTGCTGTCCACCCTCACCGAGGTCGACGTGATCGGCTTCTGCCTCCCGGCCAACGAGCCCATCGGCAAGGGCGACCGCTTCATCGCCGAGAAGCTCGCGGCGGTGAAGCGGACCCCGGTGGTCGCCGTGGTCACCAAGTGCGACCTGGCCGCCCGCGAGCAGATCGCCGAGCAGCTGCTCGCGGTCTCCCGGCTCGCCGAGTTCGCGGAGATCGTCCCCGTGTCCGCGCAGTCGGGGGACCAGCTCGACGTGGTGAGCGACCTGCTGATCCGGCGCCTCCCCGAGAGCCCCCCGCTGTACGAGGGGGGGCAGCTCACCGACGAGCCGGAGCAGGTCCTGGTCGGCGAGCTCATCCGGGAGGCCGCGCTGGAGGGCGTGCGGGACGAGCTGCCGCACTCGATCGCGGTCGTCGTCGACGAGATGCTGCCCCGCGAGGGCCGCGACGACCTGCTCGACATCTACGCGCACATGTTCGTCGAGCGCCCCTCCCAGAAGGCCATCGTCATCGGGCACAAGGGCACGCGGCTGAAGGACGTCGGCAGCCGCGCCCGCAAGCAGATCGAGGCGCTGCTCGGCACCCGGGTCTACCTCGACCTGCGCATCAGCGTCGCCAAGGACTGGCAGCGCGACCCCAAGCAGCTGCGCCGCCTCGGCTTCTACGACTGACGGAGCCGGCGGCCGGAGGTCAGGGCGGTGACCGCGGACCCGGTCACCGCCAGCGCCGCCGCCAGGGCGACGAACCAGCCGTACTCCACGGTCGGCTCGACCCGCACCAGCTCGCCGATCGCGAGGGAGGCGCTCCGGCCCCCGCCCTGCGGGTCGCTGAGGAAGACCAGCAGCACCGCGGTGGTGACCGCACCGGGCAGGGCCGCGAGGGCGGTGAAAGGCCGGTCACCGCCCGCGACCCCGATGACCGCGGCCATGACCCCGCCGACCAGTGCGAGGATCCCGGACCAGTCGTCCACGCCCCGGACGTGCCGGCTCAGTGAGCCCAGGACGGCGATGTCGGCCGTGACCCCGGCCCACGGCAGGAACGCGGCCACCACCAGCAGGGCGCCCCCGGCGATCACCCCGACCGGCGCGATCCGGTTGGGGGAGGCGGGGGTCGTGAGATCGGCCATCGGCCAAGGGTAGTTTCACCGGGACGCCTCGGGCAGGCGCATCCCGCACATTCCCGCCGGGCTTCTTGTCCGCCCGTGCGCGGTCACCGGCTCGGACCCGCCCCCGCTCGGGCGGTCCCCCTCTCCGTCCGGAACGCGCTCGGCGGCGGCGTCGTGCACTCCGGCGCGGTCGTGAGCCCGCGGCCATGAGGCCCGCGGGAGGAGCCGCGCGGGAGGAGGCGCGCGGCCGTGAGCCCCGCGGGAGGAGGCACGCCGATTCGATCACTTCTTGGTGACTGTTGCCGGTGGCGCGCGCGCCGCCACCGGCGGCTGGCGTACTCTGCCCCCAGATTTTCATGGAATCGGGGGGAATCGGATCCGGGGGGCGTCATGCGCATCAGAAGGACGAAACCGGAGCCCGACCCCGGAGCGGGACAGGCGGCCGGACCGCCCCCGCCCGTGGAGCCGCCGGAGCCCGACCCCGCAGGCCGGCCGGGACCCGGTGACGTCCTGCCGGGCGGCCGCGGCCTGCGCCTCGCCGGGTGGCTCGCCGCCGTCGTGGCGGCGGTGGTCGTCGCGGGCTGGGCGGTCTGGGAGACGGGACCGCCGACCGAGGCGGAGCTGCTGGAACAGGCGGGCCTGAACGGCAGGCGGAGCCTGTTGGTCGGAGTGAAGGACGACACCCCCGGCATCGCGCTCCGCAAGCCGGACGGCACCTACGAGGGGTTCGACATCCAGATCGCCCTCATGATCGCCGCCGACCTCGGCTTCCGCGCGAGTGAGGTCGAGTTCCTGTCCATCGAGACCGAGGACCGGGCCCGGATGACGGCCAGGAACGCCGCGGGCCAGCACGTGAAGGTCGATCTCGTCGTGGCCACGTTCAGCGTGACACCGGCTCGCAGCGCCAACCGCGCGATCGGGTTCTCCGCGCCCTACCTGGAGACCCAGCAGTCCGTCATCACCCGGAAGGGGCATCCCGACATCACCTCGCTGACGCAGCTCCGGGGCAAGAAGGTCTGCACGCTCGCCGCCTCGACCTCCGAGACCGAGATCGACCGGGCCGGGGCGGAGGTCACCAGGAAGAACCGCATCAGCGACTGCGTCACCGGGCTCAAGACGAAGGAGTACGAGGCCGTCACGACCGACACCGCGATCCTCGCCGGGTTCGTGGCCGGAGAACCCGGCCTCCTCGAACACCACGACATCGGCCTGGAGACCTCCGAGCAGTGGGCCGTCAACGCCGGGGCCAACGGGGCGCTGCGCACCCTCGTGGACCTCTCGCTGCACCGGTCGGCGACCGACCCGCAGGACATGCGCTGGGAGGAGGCCTACGAGCGGTTCGTCACCCCGATGCAGGCGCACAACCCGAGGGAGCAGATCGCCGGCCGTACCCAGCCCGCCGTGCCGGAGCCCGACGTGCGGCGCTGGCCCTGGGAGCGGGGGATCCCTCAGCGGAACGCCGGATGAGCGGGACCGGGGAACCTTCGGCCGCCGGTGCGGCAAGGAAGGCTCCGCCGGTGGACGGGCCGGTGGACGGGCTGGGGGAGACGCCGGGGGAGCAGTCGCTCTCCGGAGGGTTCCCGGGGTATGCGTCCCCCGGCGGGTTCCCCAGGCGCCCGGTGGCCGGAGGGTTCGGGGACCGCGGATCCACGGGGTGGCCCGGAGTGTTCCGGGACCGCGGCTTCGCGGGACGGCCCGGGGGCGCGCGGGGCGGCAACCAGCAGTGGATGCTCGCGGCGCTGCCGGCCTTCCCGCTGGTGCTGCTCGTCGTGCGGCTGTGGTACGCCAGCCGCCAGGACACCCAGACGCTGCTCCTGCTGGTCCAGCACGTCAGTGCGCTCGGGCTGCTCACCGCGGTGCTGCTGACCATCCTGTGGGTGCTGCCTGCCCTCGTGCTGGCGGCCCGCGCGCTCGGCGTCCTGTACCGGGTCAGCACCGGCCGGTCGTCCTGGCTCTCGGTGGCGGCCGACCGGATCCCCGACTGGGTCGTGGTGGTCTCCGTCGTGGTCGGACTGGTGAGCTGGCAGCTCAGGTTCCTGCCGACCCTCGCCATGCTCTCGCTGGCGGTGCTCGGGCTGAGCGTCCACGACCGCAGGCCCGGCCGGCGGGACCTGGTCGTCGTGCTCACGCTGGCGCTGCCCGGCGTGGTGGGCGCCGGGCTCTACGCCTGGCTCGCCCCGGCCATCGGCCAGGCGTTCGCCGAGGGGGACGTCGTCACCGCCGTGCTGCTCACGCTGCCGCCGGGCCTGTCGGTCCTGCTGACCGGCCCGATCCCGGCCCGTGCCGCGGCCGCGCTGACGTCCGGTCTGGCCGTCGCCGTACTCGCGCTGACGCCGCTGTTCACCGCGGCCGTCGTCGTGCAGGCGCCGATCCTGCCGCTGGTGGGGGTGGAGGTCGCCGCGAAGGGCGCCGACGAGGAGATCGCCGGGAAGGTGCTGCTCGGATACGTCATCGCTACCGACGACCGGGTCTCCACCTTCCTCGACCGCGACGGCACCGTGCGGTTCATCGCCAACGGGGCGGTGGTCTCCCAGTTCCTCTGCCCGGACCTCGGCCAGATCCCCCGCAGCCGGGTGGCGCTGCACCGCTGGTACGTCGAGCACAGCGTGCTCGCCTGGTTCGCCCCCGACCCGCTGGAGAAGCCCAGCGACTCCCGCTGCCCGGGCCGTCCGACGGGGCGGAGCGACCGGGAGCGCCCGGGGCCCGGCGGCGCGACCGGGTGACCGGACGCGCTCGCGGCGTCCGCGGGTGCGACGGGGCGGCCCACGGTCCGTGGCGGCGGATCGCCGGTGCGACGGGCCGGTCCACGGTGCGTGGCGGCGGGTCGCCGGTCCTACTGGCGGTACTCCTCGACCTCGTCGACCGGGCGCGGCTCCGCCGCGTTGGGGTCCTCGCCGAACTCCCGGTGGGCCCGGCGCTGCCTGAGCAGGTCCCACGCCTGGTCGAGGGCCTCCTCGATGGATCTGATCCGGTGGTTCTCCTCGTGGGAGGAGATGGAACCGGACGCCAGCAGCGCGCGGAGGTCGCGTTCCTCGGCGATGAGGTGGTTGATGTGGGCGAGAATGTCGACGTCCTTCATTGCGGACCCTCCCTTTCTGCGCTCCCTTTCGGACTGTATCCGACGGGCGCCGCCGTACTCCGCGGCAGGCGGGAGCAGGCGCCGGTCCCGCCCGGGAGCGGCGGCGCCCGCGGGCGTCCGGGCATTCGGAAGTCCGGGATGTGAGATCGGCGTCCGGGGATTTGGAACCGTCTGTTAACGTGGCATGCATGCTGCGCGGGCTGCTTCTTAGCTGCCGCGACGAGGGCCTGTAACAGGCCGGCTCCCTCGTCGCGGAGCGAGCCATGCGTGTCGGCCGTGATCGTCTTTCCAGTCGAGGAGCCGAAGCGATATGTATCCGCAGCAGCCCAGCCCCATGCCGTTCCAGCGCTACCAGCCCTTTGAGCCGGTGCGCCTGCCCGACCGCACCTGGCCCGACAAGGTCATCGACAAGGCGCCCCGGTGGTGCGCGGTGGACCTGCGGGACGGCAACCAGGCGCTGATCGACCCCATGGACGCCCACCGCAAGCTCAAGATGTTCGAGCTGCTGGTACGGATGGGCTACAAGGAGATCGAGGTGGGCTTCCCGGCCGCCTCGCAGACCGACTTCGACTTCGTCCGGCAGATCATCGAAGAGGGCCGGATCCCCGAGGACGTGGTGATCCAGGTCCTGACCCAGGCCCGGCCCGAGCTGATCGAGCGGACCTTCGAGGCGATCCAGGGCGCGAAGTCGGCCATCGTCCACCTGTACAACTCGACCTCCACGCTGCAGCGCCGGGTCGTCTTCGGCCAGGACCGCGAGGGCATCACCGCCATCGCCGTCGAGGGCGCCAAGCTCTGCAAGAAGCTGGCGGACGCCTCCGACGTGGACGTCTACTTCCAGTACTCCCCGGAGTCCTTCACCGGGACCGAGCTGGAGTACGCCGTGGAGGTGTGCGACGCCGTCAACGACGTCTGGCAGCCCACCCCGGAGCGCAAGGTCATCGTCAACCTGCCCGCCACCGTCGAGATGGCCACGCCGAACGTCTACGCCGACCAGATCGAGTGGATGCACCGCAACCTGGCCCGCCGCGACTCGATCATCCTGTCCCTGCACCCGCACAACGACCGGGGTACGGCCGTCGCCGCCGCCGAGCTGGGCTACCTGGCCGGGGCCGACCGGATCGAGGGCTGCCTGTTCGGCAACGGCGAGCGCACCGGAAACGTCTGCCTGGTCACGCTGGGCATGAACCTGTTCTCCCAGGGGATCGACCCGGAGGTCGACATCTCCGACATCGACGAGATCCGCCGCGTCGTGGAGTACTGCAACCAGCTGCCCGTCCACCCGCGCCACCCCTGGGGCGGCGAGCTGGTCTACACGGCCTTCTCCGGCTCCCACCAGGACGCCATCAAGAAGGGCTTCGAGCACCTGGAGCGCGACGCCGCCGCGGCGGGCGTGCCGGTGGACGAGTACACCTGGGCGGTGCCGTACCTGCCGATCGACCCCAAGGACATCGGCCGCAGCTACGAGGCCGTGATCCGGGTCAACAGCCAGTCAGGCAAGGGCGGCGTCGCCTACATCATGAAGGCCGACCACCATCTGGACCTGCCGCGCCGGCTGCAGATCGAGTTCTCCCGGGTCGTGCAGGCCCGCACCGACGCCGAGGGCGGCGAGGTCACCCCGGCGGCGATGTGGGAGGCCTTCGCCGACGAGTACCTGCCGAACCAGGCCAGTCCGTGGGGCCGCTTCGGCCTGCTGGCCCACCGCAACACCTCCGGCTCCGACGGCAAGGACGTCATCGGCGCCGACCTGCGGGTGGCGGGGGAGATCCGCGAGGTCGAGGGCGTCGGGAACGGCCCCATCTCCGCCTTCTGCGACGCGCTGTCCGGCATCGGGGTGAAGGTCCGCGTGCTCGACTACGCCGAGCATGCGATGAGCGCCGGAAGCGACGCCAAGGCCGCCTCCTACGTCGAGTGCGAGGTCGGCGACCAGATCCTGTGGGGCGTCGGCATCGACGCCAACACCACCACCGCCTCCCTGAAGGCGATCATCTCCGCGGTCAACCGCGCCGCCCGCTGACCTCCGCGGCGCTCCTCCGGCGGAGCCTGTACGGCTTCCGCCGGCGGGTCCCCGCGGTTCCCGCCCGGACCCGGCACGACCTGCCGGGTCCGGCTCCCGGCGCGCGCCCATGAGGCCCGTGCCGTCCTCCCGGCCGCGCTCACCGTGGAATCCACGCGGAGAGCGCGGTCGCGCCATTCTCCGGTGGTGCGTGGAACCGTGACCGGTCGTACGGAAGCCTGCCAGCCGGCAGGGAGGCCGATCTCGGCCACCCGTCACATGCTAGCCGTACTCGAATTAGGCTAGTTGTAGTACGGCTAAGGAGCGGATGGCGATGATTGAGAAGCCCGCTGATGTTTTCGGTAGGACGCACGAGTGGGACGACCTCGTACGCTTCGCCTGCGACGACTCGCCGGGCCTGCGCATCGGGGTGGTCCGGGGGCGTCGGCGGCACGGCAAATCGTTCCTGCTGGAACACCTGTGCCGGGCGGTGGACGGCACCTACACACTGGCGCTGAGGCAGAGCCGCACCATGGCCCTGAACCGGTTCGCCGACTCCCTGTCGTCGGCCCTGGGGTATCGGATCGGCCGTTTCGATGACTGGGTCCATGCGCTCGACACGGCTGTGGACTCTCTGACGAGGTCGGAGGGATCCGCTCCTCCGCTCCTGGTCCTCGATGAGTTCCCCTACCTGAGCGCCCACTCACCCGAGCTGCCCACGGCCGTTCAGGCGCTCTATGACCAGCGCGGGCCCTCCACCGGGCATCCACCCTTCAAACTGATCTTGTGCGGGTCCGCCCTCTCGGTGATGTCCACACTGCTCTCCGGCGATCAGGCGCTCCGGGGCCGCGCGGTGCTGGATCTGAAGATCGGCCCGTTCCGTCATCGGGACGCCGCGGCCTTCTGGGACTCCGAACCGGAGACCGCGTTGCTCATCGACGCGGTCATAGGAGGCGCGCCCGGATACCGCGACGTGATCGGAGCTCCTCCCCGCTCCGGTGCTTTCGGGGAATGGCTGGAGACGAGCCTGCTGAACCCCTCGCACATCCTCTTCGCGGAGCCGGACTATCTGCTGGCGGAGGACCCCCGCATCGGCGACCGCGCCGTATACCACTCGATCTGGGAGGCCGTCTCGTCCGGGGCGGCCACTCCGACGCAGATCGGCGGGCTCATCGGTATGGACGCCAAATCCCTCGGCTACCACCTGAAGATCATGAGAGACGGCGGATTCATCCGCCACGATCAAGACATCCTCCTGCAGCGCAAACCCGTGATCACGGTGGCGGATCCGGCCGTGCGTTTCCACCACCTCATCGTCCGGCCGAATCTGCTGGATCTCGAGATGCGCAACAGCCGGCTCGTCTGGGAGCATTCGGCGGAGACGTTCTCCTCGAAGATCCTCGGACCCCACTTCGAGGAGATCGCCCGGGAGTGGGTGCGCTGGCACGGCCGCGAAGCGGGTCTGGAGGATATCGGCCAGGTGGGCACCACCGAGGTGGCCTGCCGGGAGCACCGCGGTCATGAGGTCGACGTCGTCGCGCTGTCCCGGAGGTCCATGGCCCGTGCGAAGGGGGCCGGGATCAGTCTGCTGGGTGAGGCCAAATGCACGAACAGGCCCCGAGGAGTCTCCGATCTCGCCCGTCTGGAGCACATCCGGGACCTGCTCGTCTCCCATGGCTGGGACGCCCGGGACGCGAGGTTCGCCCTCTTCTCCCGCTCTGGCTTCACCGATGACCTCAAGGCCGCGGCGGATCCCCGGAGCCTGCTGATCGATCTCCCCGAGTTGTACGGGAAAGCCTCCTGAAGGGGCGGTTGCGCCGACCGGTCCGGCCTGTCAGGCGGGCAGGCCCAGGAGGGCGGCGTGGCAGCGCATGGCGTGCTCGAAGGCCGGGGCGGGGTCGAGGATCGTGTTGTTGAACTGGCCGAACAGCTCGAAGCCGACCCAGCCGAACAGTCCGGTCCAGGCGGTCAGGGCGCGGGCGACCACCTCGTCGGGGACGCCGGGCATGAGCCCCCGCACCCGCTCCGCGTCCCGGCCGAACGAGGCGGGGACGGGCGGGCAGAGGTCGGGCGGGTTCAGGACCCCGGCCCGGTGGGCGTCGGAGACGATCCGGCCGTAGACGACGGTGTCGCGGATCGCCGCGGCGACGGTGTCCATCGGGGCCTTGTAACCGGGCACCGGGGAGCCGTACAGCAGGGCGTACTCGTGCGGGTGGGCGAGAGCCCAGTCCCGCACGGCGTGGCAGACCGCGAGCCACCGGCCGGTGTGGTCGCCGGGTGCGCAGGCCGCCTCGGCGTTCTCCACGGCCTCGCCGAGGGCGTTGTAACCGTCGATGATCAGCGCCGTGAGCAGGTCGTCCCGCGAGGGGAAGTAGCGGTAGATCGCCGAGGAGACCATGCCCATCTCACGGGCCACCGCGCGCAGCGAGAGCCCCGCCGCGCCGTCGACGGCCAGCTGCCTGCGGGCGATGTCGGTGATCTCGCGGGTCAGCTCGGCCCGGACCCGCTCACGTGCTGTACGGCCTGCGCTCATGGGCTCGACCGTACCAGAGCGCCCGAAGAGAACGAGAGCACCGCTCTTGACGATAACCGCTCCTATGAGAGAGCATTGCTCTCAGAACAGAACGGCAATCTGAAACGGAGTTCTCCATGCGCGGCCCGGCGATCGCCTTCGCCGTCAACGCCGTTCTCCGGCTCGTCTGGCAGCAGTGAGAACCGGTCCGGAAACCAGTGAGAGGAAGATCGAGATGAATAGGCACGTCGTCGTGGGAGCGGGGCAGGTCGGCTCCGAGGTGGCCCGGCTGCTGGCGGAGCGGGGGCACGAGGTCGTCCTCGTCAGCCGCTCGGGCTCGGGCCCGGACCTGCCGGGCATCCGCAAGGAGGTCGCCGACGCGGCCGACCGCGAGCGGCTGACCCGGCTGGCCGCAGGCGCCGAGGCGATCTACAACTGCGTCAACCCGCCCTACCCGAGGTGGGCGCAGGACTGGCCGCCGATGGCCGGATCGCTGCTGGCCGCCGCCGAGGCCACCGGTGCCGGATACGTCATCCTCGGAAACC
The DNA here is from genome assembly GCA_014647935.1 of Planomonospora parontospora. Taxonomy (GTDB): domain Bacteria; phylum Actinomycetota; class Actinomycetes; order Streptosporangiales; family Streptosporangiaceae; genus Planomonospora; species Planomonospora parontospora. The sequence continues at coordinate 4,891 of BMQD01000010.1, read as the reverse complement.
TCTACGTGTACGCGGCCCCCGGCCGGCCTATGAAGGAGAGCGATCCGCTCACCCCGCCCAGCGCCAAGGGCGCCGTCCGGGTCCGCATGTGGCAGGACGCGCTGGCCGCGCACGAGGCGGGCCGGGTCCGGGTGACGGAGATCCGCGGCTCGGACTACTTCGGCCCCGGCTGTCTGGACCAGTCGCATCTGGGAGAGCGGTTCGTCCCCCCGCTGCTGGCGGGCCGGACCGTGCGCCACGTCGGCGACCCCGACCAGCCGCACAGCTGGACCTACGTGCCCGACGTGGCCCGGTCCCTGGTGGCCGCCGCGGCCGACGACCGGTCCTGGGGCCGCGCCTGGCACGTCCCCACCGGCCCGGCGATGACCTACCGGGCCGTGGCCGAGCGGCTGTGCGAGCTGGCGGGTGCCCCCGGCCCGGCAGTGAAGACGATGCCCCACTGGCTCGTCCGGACGGCGGGGGTCTTCTCCCCCATGCTCGGCGAACTGGAGGAGCTGCGCTACCAGTTCGTCCGGCCCTTCGTGCTCGACTCCACCGACTTCCAGACCGTCTTCGGCACGGCGCCCACCCCGCTGGACGAGGCGCTGACCGCCACGATCGTGTGGTGGCGCGACCGCCTGGCCGCCGCGGCGTGACCTGCGGGGCCGGAGGCCGTGCGGTGCGCCGTACGGCGGGCAGGGCGGGACGTACGGGGGAGGCCGTCCCCGGCGGTGGAGGGGTGGAGGCGTGCAGGGCTACCCGGCGGACGCGCGGCCGGCCGCCTCGCGGACGATCTCCTCGCAGAGGGCGTGGGTGGCCAGGGCGTCGTCGGCCCGGATCACCCGGCCCGTCCGGACCGCGTCGAGGAAGTCCAGGCAGGCCTGCTCGATGCCGCGCTGCCGGGCGACCGGGGTCCAGTCGGCGCGCCGGGTGAGCGTCTCGCCGCCCGCGTGGTCGACCACGTCGCCGAGATTGACCACCCGGCGCTTGACCCCGTCGCCCATGACCTCGCAGGTCTCCTCGGAGGCTCCGCTCACCCGGTTCATGACGCCGATCGCGGTGAAACCCTCACCGGAGAGCTCCAGCACCACGTGCTCCAGCAATCCGTCCCGGACCCGTGTGCGGATCCCGGTCCGGGTCACCTCGCCGGGTACGAGGAAGCGCAGCGTGTCCACGACGTGGATGAAGTCGTCGAAGACCGCCCGCCGCGGCTCCTCGGCGTGGTCCACCCGGTTCTTCTGCATCAGGACCAGATGCCGGGGCAGGTCCAGCAGGGCGGCGTACCCGGGCGCGTACCGGCGGTTGAACCCGGTCATCAGGCTCACCCCCGCCTCGTCCGCCAGCCGGGCCAGCCGCTCGCAGCCCGCCAGGTCGTCGGTGATCGGCTTGTCGACGTAGACGTGCACGCCCGCGCGGAGCAGCGGTTCGACGATCCAGGCGTGGGCCGGGGTGGCCGCGTGCACGAACGCCGCCTCGACGCCGGCCGCGACGACCTGGTCCACCGAGGTGGAGCGCGCCGTGACCCGGTAGGCGTCCCCGAGCCGGTCCAGCGTCGCGCGGTCGCGGGTGCACAGGTGCAGGTCGAGGCCGGGGAGCGCGGAGAGCACCGGCAGGTAGGCCTTCTGCGCGATGTCCCCGAGTCCGATCATGGCGATTCTCATGCGCCGAAGCCTATTGCCGGGCTGCGGGACGGCCCCGTACAGGCCCCGGGAGAGGCCGGCACGGGGCCGCCGCGGCAGGTCAGGGGTACAGGCCCCGCATCCGGTGGGCCTCGGCGACCCGGCCGACGCCGATGATGTGGGCCGCCTGGCGCAGGGTCACGCCGCGCTCGGCGGACGTCGCCGCGACCGCGTCGAACGAGGACTCCATCAGGTCGCGGAGCCGCACCTCGACCTCGTTCGCGTTCCAGGAGCAGGCCTGCAGGTTCTGCACCCACTCCAGGTAGGAGACGATCACACCGCCCGCGTTGGCCAGGATGTCCGGGACCACCGTGGTCCCGGCGTCGGCGAGGATGCGGTCCGCCTCCGGGGTGGTGGGGCCGTTGGCGCCCTCCACGATCAGGCGGGCCCTGATCCGGGGGGCGTTCTCCTCGGTGATCACGCCCTCCAGCGCCGCGGGGACGAGGACGTCGACGTCCAGCTCCAGCAGCTCGGCGTGGGAGAGCGCGTCGGCGCGGCGGTAGCCGTACACGCCGCCGGTCTCGGCGACCCAGGCCCGCAGGTCGTCGACGTCGAGGCCGGAGCGGTTCACCACCGCGCCCGTGACGTCGGAGACGGCCACCACCCGGCAGCCGGCGTCGGCGAGGTAGCGGGCGGCGAGCGCGCCGACCTTGCCGAACCCCTGGACCGCGACCGTGCGGCCCTCGGGCGAGCCCGGCAGGGCCTTCAGCGCGGCGAGCTGCACGCCGCGCGAGGTGGCCCCCGCCCGGCCGAGGGAGCCGCCGAGGGTCGTCGGCTTGCCGGTCACCACGCCGGGGACGGGGTAGCCGGTGTTCACCGAGTAGGTGTCCATGATCCAGGCCATGGTCTGCTCGTCGGTGCCGACGTCGGGCGCCGGGATGTCCCGCTCCGGGCCGATGATCGGCAGGATCTCGTTGACGTAGCGGCGGGTGACGCGCTCCAGCTCGCGCGTGGTCAGCGAGGCCGGGTCCACGGAGACGCCGCCCTTGGCGCCGCCGTACGGGATGCCGACCAGCGCGCACTTCCAGGTCATCCACATGGCCAGTGCGGTGACCTCGTGGATGTCGGTGGAGGGGTGGAAGCGGATGCCGCCCTTGGCCGGGCCGCGGGTGATGTTGTGCTGGACCCGGAAGCCCTGCACGACGTCCATCCGGCCGTCCTCGCGGCGGACGGGCACCGCGACGGTGAGCGAGCGGCGCGGGGTGGCGAGCATGGTGCGCAGGCCGTCGTCCAGGCCGAGCCGGTCGGCCGCCTGGTCGAGCTGGAAGAGCGCGGAGTCGAGGGCCTGGCGGCCCGGGCTGAGCAGAGAGGTGGTTGCCGGCGTCGTTGACGGCACCGTGATCGACATGAAGGAGGACCTCCATACGGTGGGCGGGGCGCCGTTGCCCCGCCCGAGGCGGTTGTTCGTGATCAGCGTAACCACGCGGCGTCACCGGGCGAAGGCGACGGTGTTGCGTTCTCGTGGCCGGTTGTTGTGCGATTCCGCACTTGTCCGCCGATCCGTTGTTACCGATCAAACCGGCTGGGCACTGGGAGGGGAACACACCGATATGGCAGGCTCGTGATGATGAGTCCGCCATTCCGTAGTGGCTGATCCGTAGGGCTGAGGGGACGAACGACGTGCCGGAACTTGTGGTCGGGCCGCTGCTGCGCTACGTCGACGAAACGAGCGCCTCCATCTGGGTGGAGACCAGCGAGCCGTGCGAGGTGACGGTCCAGGCGGGGCGGGCGCGGGGGAGCGGGCGGACGTTCACCGTGCACGGCCACCACTACGCCGTGGTGGACGTGGAGGGCGGCGGAGCCTACGAGGTCCGGCTCGACGGCGAGCCCGTCTGGCCGCTGCCGGACCACCCGCCCAGCCGCATCCGGCTGCTCGGCTCCGCCGGCCCCCGGAAGGTGATGTTCGGCTCCTGCCGGACCAGCGTGCCGCACGACACGCTGCACACGATCTCGCACGGGGTGGACGTCCTGCGCTCGTACGGCTGCAGCCTCATGGAGGCCTCCGAGGAGGACTGGCCCGACCTGCTGCTCCTGCTCGGCGACCAGGTCTACGCCGACGAGCCGTCCGCGGAGATGCTGGAGTTCATCAAGAACCGCAGGGACACCGAGCCGAAGAAGGAGATCGCCGACTTCGAGGAGTACGCCGAGCTGTACCGGGTGGCCTGGACCGACCCGGAGATCCGCTGGATGCTCTCGACCGTGCCCACCGCGATGATCTTCGATGACCACGACCTGCGCGACGACTGGAACACCTCGGCGGACTGGCGCGAGCAGATGTCCAAGGTGGAGTGGTGGCCGCGCCGGGTGATCTCGGGACTCGGCGCCTACTGGGTCTACCAGCACCTGGGCAACATGTCACCCGCCGAGCGCGAGGCCGACGGCCTGCTCGGCAAGCTGTGCGCCGCGGAGGGCGACGGGGCGGAGATCCTCGACGCGTTCGCCGCGCACGCCGACGCGGTCCCCTCCGAGAGCAGGTGGAGCTACGCCCGCGACCTGGGCTCGACCCGCCTGATCATGCTCGACACCCGCTGCGCCCGGCAGCTCACCCCGGGGGACCGGCGCATGATCGACCCGGTCGAGTGGGAGTGGCTCACCGAGCAGCTGGAGCGGGAGGGCGCCGAGCGCTTCGTGATCGGCTCGTCGGTGCCGTTCCTGCTCCCGGCCGGCATCCACCACATCCAGACCTGGAACGAGGCGCTGGCCCAGGGGGCGTGGGGCGGCCGGGTCGCCCGCCTGTCGGAGATGCTGCGCCAGGCCATCGACCTGGAGCACTGGTCGGCCTTCCGCCGCTCCTTCGAGGACCTGGCACGGCTGCTGGTCGCAACGGGCAGGCCGGTGGTCATCCTCTCCGGCGACGTGCACTACTCCTACGTCGCCAAGGCCAGGCGCCACCCGATCCACCAGCTGGTCTGCTCGCCCATCCGCAACCCGCTCAGCCGGACGCTCCGCCTGGCCAACATCGTCGCCCAGTTCGGCGTCGCGACCCTGATCGGCGGCTCGCTCTCCCGCCTGGCGCGGATCCCCCGCCCGCCCATCCGGTGGCGGATCACCGACGGCCCGTGGTTCTCCAACGCGATCGCCACGCTCGACCTGGACGGCCCGCTCTCGGCCCGCTGGGACACCGCCACCAGCACGGGCGTCACCGAGGTCGCCACGGTGGAGCTCAAGGCCTGAGTGACTGTTGCGAAACCGGTCAGGCGGTATCGCGGCGCTCGTCTTCGGCAAGCCGTCGG
>BMQD01000009.1 GCA_014647935.1 Planomonospora parontospora | reverse complement strand
AGTGAGGGCCGTCCTTCGGGGCGGCCCTTTCTTGTTTTCGCGGGGTGTTTCCGGGGTGGTGTCCCGGGGCCTGGGGTGGTCCCGGGACGGGGTGGGCCGTCCTTCGGGGGGCGGCCCTTCTTCCGGTCCCGGGTGTCCTCAGGCGTGGAGTTCGCCGGAGAGCACGGTCACCGCTCGTCCTGTCAGCTCGACCCGATCGCCGCGCACGACCGTACGGATCTCGCCGCCCCGTTCGGAGAGCTGCCGGCCGACGAGAGCGTCCCTGCCGATTCTGGCCGACCAGTAGGGGGCGAGGGCACAGTGCGCCGATCCGGTGACCGGATCCTCGGGGACGCCGACTCTGGGGGCGAAGAAGCGGGACACGTAGTCCGCGCCCTCCTCCGCGGATTCGGCGGTGACGATGACGCCACGGGCGTCCACGGACGCGAGGGCGGCGAAGTCCGGCGAGGCGGAGCGCACGGCCGCCTCATCCTCGACCTCGACGAGGTAGTCCCACTCGTTCCTGCCGATCCGGACCGGCGTGACGCCGAGCGCCTCGACGAGGCCCTCCGGAGGAGCGGCCTCCACGATGGCCTTCGCCGGGAAGTCCATGGTGAGCAGACCGTCCTCGTCGCGGGTCACGGAGAGGATGCCGCTCTTCGTGAAGAATTCGAGGGTCTCCGAGGCGGCTCCGGTGGAGTAGAGCACGTGCGCGGCGGCGAGCGTGGCATGCCCGCAGAGGGCGACCTCGGCCGCCGGGGTGAACCAGCGCAGGGAGTAGGGGCCGCCGTTCGCTCCGGCCAGCACGAAGGCCGTCTCGGAGTGCCTCATCTCGGCGGCGACGGACTGCATCCACGCATCGGGCGCCGGGTCGTCGAGCAGGCAGACGCCTGCCGGGTTGCCACGGAAAATCCGGTCGCTAAAAGAGTCGACAGTGTAGATGCGCATGACGAGATACTAGGGGGGTCATCGACGGGGGATTGAAGGCAGGCCTGGGGGGCAGGCAGGCCTTGACGTTGACCGTACGAATTGGAATTACACGCTGGGCGTGTCGCGTGGCGAACTTCTGGGCGTCGGCTAGCGTCAAAGGTGTAGGGACACACGCCGGACGAGGCGGAGTCCTGCGGAAAGGACGTGCCAATGGGGGCAGTGCGCAAGGTGGCGACATACCTTGGCCTGGGCGGGGCAGAGCATTATGACGACTCCTACGACTACGAGTACGAGGAAGAGATCGAGGCCGAGGACGAGAACTGGCGGCCGGCTTCCGAGCGTGCGGCCAAGCGCTGGCGTGCGGTGAGCGAGCCTTCGAGGATCGTGATGCTGACGCCGCGCAAGTACAACGATGCCCCCATCATCGGACGGCACTTCCGTGAGCGGCAGGCCGTGATCATGGATGTCAACGAGATGACCGCTGCGGAGGCGACGCGGATGGTCGACTTCGCGGCGGGACTGGCCTACGGCTGCGAGGGCCGCATCGAGCGGATCGCGGAGAAGGTCTTCCTGCTGGCCCCGGCCGATATGGAGATCACCAGCGGCTGACCCCCGACGTGAGACCGTCGCCGTCCCCTCGGGACGGCGGACCCCCCATTCCGCCCCCGCCGCGGTCTCACGTCACCGGTCTCCTGCCCGGACGGGTCCCGGGTCAGCCTGCCCGAGGACCGCGCCGCAGCAGGCGGGTCAGCTCGGTCAGATCAGAGGAGGCGGTCTGCGCGCGCTTCTCCGCCTCGCGGGCGTACTCGTGCAGGGCCCACACGGCTCCGTCGGCGAGTTCGCGTAACTCGGCGAGTTGGGCCGCGACGTAGTCGGCGTCCTCCTGCTCGCGTGCACGCCGCTGCCAGAGCAGGTAGGCGCCCCCCGCCGACAGCAGGAGCGCGAGCGCCGCGGCCGGGAGCGGCGCCGGGACGAGGAAGGCCGCGGCCACGAGCACCGCGCCGAGAGCGAACAGGGCGTAGGCGGGCCAGGGGAGTCCTCGGGGCGGGACGCTCTCGGCCACCAGGTGTTCTTCGGCGGTGGCGAGCGAGGCGGGGTCGGGGCCCTCCGGGCGAAGGGCTACGTCGTGCCCGAGCAGGGAGACGGTGACCGCGGAGGGCGGGGCGGCCTGGGTGGCCTGGACGAGTTCCTCGGCGGCGCTCCGCACGGCCGGTGCGGCCACGTGCAGGGCGATGGCCGCGAGCCGGGGGTCGGATCCGGGGCGCAGGTCCGCCAGGAGGTAGTCGGTCAGGGACAGCGCCCGGCCGCCGGTCTCGTCGGAGACGATCAGCCGGCGCAGCACCGCCGCCGGTTCGTCCTCGGTGCCCGCCGCTCCGGGGCGGTGGGGCGTACCACCGGTGCCGTCACCTCGCTCCTCGCGGACCGAGGTGATCTCGACGCAGCGGCTGCGGAGCCGGGCCAGCTGGATGGCAGCGTGTACGGGCCGGGCCAGTTCGGGAAGCTGGGCGATCTCCGGGAAGTCGGCCAGCGACGGGGGGACCACGATCGAGGGTTCGTCGGGGGCCAGGGCGCGGAGCCAGCGGGCGGGATCGGAGTCGGCGGAGAGGGAGAACGCGTCGAGCTTGCGCAGCACGAAGATCTTTCCCGCCGGGCCGTACGCGCCGCGGGCGGCGGTGAGCCAGAGGGCCCGCTGGCCCGGGGTGACGGGCCGGTCCATGGAGAGGTCGCCGAAGGCGGTGCCGAACCAGGAGGCGTGGATGCGGTCTCCCTGGCCGGCGGCGGCGAGGGCGAGGCAGAGGAAGAGCGCGGTCCTGCGCTCGTCGCACTGGGCGGCGCGGCCGAGGGGACCCAGCGCGTCTTCGCCCCGGGAGAGGGCCGCCAGGGCTTCGACGGCCGGGGGCAGCCAGTGGCCGGGCGCGTCCGTTAGCTCCCGCGGCGGTGGTGCCGGGAGTGCGTCGGTGGAGAGACTCGCCAGGAGTGCGTCGGCATAGCGGTGCAACTCCGCCCCGGCGTGGGGGGTCGCGGTCAGGTCCGTGCTCAAGGGCGGGGAACTCTTTCGAAGTCGTGACCGTTGACCGCGCCAGCGTAGTCCGCTGCGGAGATCACCGTTGGGAGGCGCGCCGTACCGGTCTTTGCCGGACGATCACCTGGATTTGACGAATCCGGGTGATCGTCCGGCGGACGGGGTCACATGCGCTCGGGCACCGGGACGCCGAGGAGGTCGAGCCCGGTCTCCAGCACGCGGAGGGTGAGGGCGCACAGCGCGAGGCGCGAGGCGCGGGTGGCCTCGTCGACGCCCTCCTTCAGGACCGGGCAGTTCTCGTAGAACGCGGTGAACGCGCTGGCGGTCTCGAAGAGGAAGGTGGCGACCTTGTGCGGGGCGGAGCCCTCCGCCATCTCCTCGACGGCCGCGCCGAACCCCAGCAGTCGCAGGGCCAGGGCGCGCTCGGCCGGGTGGCCGAGGACGATCGGGCCGGTGGCCTCCGCCGGGGCGGCGCCGCCCCTGCGGAAGATGGAGCGGATACGGGCCGTGGCGTACTGCAGGTAGGGGCCGGTGTTGCCGGTGAGGGCGAGCATGCGGTCGAAGTCGAAGACGTACTCGCTGTCGTGGCTGACCGACAGGTCGGCGTACTTGACCGCGCCCATGCCGACCGCGTGGGCGATCTCGGCGCGGGCGGCGTCGGCGTAGTCGCGGTCCGCGATCACGGCGGCGGCGCGGACGTCGGCCTCGTCGAGCAGCTCCAGCAGCTTGATCGACTTTCCGCTCCGGGTCTTGAACATCTTGCCGTCGCTGCCGAGCACGCTGCCGATCTGGACGTGTTCGGCGCGGACGTGGTCGGGCAGCCAGCCCGCGATCCGGGCCGAGTCGAACAGCATCGACATGTGCAGGGCCTGCGTCGCGCCGATCACGTAGAGGATGCGGTCGGCCTTGAGGTCCTGGACGCGGTAGCGGATCGTGGCCATGTCGGTGGTGGCGTAGCCGTACCCGCCGTCGCTCTTGCGGATCATGAACGGCAGCGGCTGGCCCTCCCGGCCGGTGTAGCCCGGCGGGAAGACACAGAGCGCGCCGTCGCTGACCACGGCGATGCCGCGGTCCTGCAGCTCGTCGCAGACCTGGGAGAGCATGGCGTTGTACATGCTCTCGCCGGCGATGTCCTCGTCGGTCAGGGTGACGCCGAGCCGGTGGTAGACCTTGTTGAAGTAGCGGACCGTGGCGTCCATGAACAGGTGCCACAGGCGCATGGTCTCCGGCTCCTCGGCCTGGAGGGTCACGACCCGGGCGCGGGCGCGCTTGTTGAACTCCGGATCGGAGTCGAACTTCACGCGGGCGGCCTGGTAGTACTCGTTGCCCTCGCCGGCTTCGAGCTGGGCGACGGCGGCCTCCTCGCCGATGTCCAGGAGGTGCTCGATGAGCATGCCGAACGGGGTGCCCCAGTCGCCCAGGTGGTTCTGCCGGACGACCTTGTTGCCGAGGTGCTCGTGCACCCGGACCAGGGCGTCGCCGACGATGGTCGTGCGCAGGTGGCCGACGTGCATCTCCTTGGCCGCGTTGGGCGCGGAGTAGTCGATCACGACGGTCTGCGGCGCGGACGCCGCGGCGACGCCGGTGCGCGGGTCGGCGAGGATCTCGGCGGCCTGCGCGGCGATCCAGGAGTCGTCGAGCGTGATGTTGAGGAAGCCGGGGCCGCTGACCTCGACGGTGCCGGGGAACGCGGTCTTCGCGGTGAGCCGATCGGCGATCTCCTGGGCGACCTCCCGCGGGGCACGTCGCAGGCGCTTGCTCAGGCTCATCGCGACGTTCGCCTGGTAGTCGGCGAACTGCGAGGGGCGGATCAGCGGGTCTGCGTCGGAGTACTCGGCACCGAAGGCGGCGGCCAGCGCCTGCTGGACGCGCTCGGTGAGGACGAGCTGCGGGTCGGTCATGTGCCAAGGATATCGGTAGTGCCGCCGTGGCTCCGGGTCACCAGAGGCGGTGCGGCCGGTGTGCGTGGCCGAGGCGTTCGCCGATGCGGGCCACCACGCCGCGGTGGGCCAGCGCGGCGGCCAGCTCGCAGGCGGCGCTCACGCCCGGCGCCTGCGAGGCCCCGTGCGCGATGACCACGGTGCCGTTCAGCCCGAGCAGTACGGCGCCGCCGTACGCCTCGGGGTCCAGCCGGCGGCGGAGCTCCATGATGCGCCTGCGCTGCAGCAGCCCGCCCAGCCGGGCGGTGCGGCTCTCCTGGATCGTCTCGCGCAGCTCGGCGAAGGCGTAGCGCACGCTGCCCTCCATGGTCTTGAGCGCCACGTTGCCGGTGAAGCCGTCGGCGACGATGACGTCCACGGCCCCGGTGAGCAGGTCGTGCCCCTCGACGTTGCCGGCGAAGTCCAGGCCGGAGGCGGCCGAGAGCAGTTCGTGCGCCCGTTTGACGAGCTTGTTGCCCTTGCCGGGTTCGCTGCCGATGGTCAGCAGGCCGATGCGGGGCCCGGTGATGCCGAGCGCGGTCTCGGCGTAGGCGGCGCCGAGGTGCGCGAACTGGACCAGCATCTCGGGCTTGACCTCGGCGTTCGCTCCGGCGTCCAGGAGGATGGAGGGGCGCGGGCGGGTGGGCAGGGCCACCGCGATCGCGGGGCGGAGCACACCGGGCTGTCCCTTGAGCCGGAGCTTGCCGGTGGCCACCACCCCGGCGGTGGAGCCCGCCGAGACGACGGCGCACGCGTCGCCGCGCCGTACGAGGTGGCAGGCGACGGCGATGCTGGAGCGGGGGCGGCGCAGGCTGGCGAGGGCCCCCTCGTCCATCGCCAGTGCCTCCTCGGCGCGGACGATCGGGATCTCGGCGGTCGCGCCGTGCCGGGCCAGCGCCTCGTGGATCGGGCGGGGCGCGCCGACGAGGACGACGGGGACCCCGTGTTCCCGGACGGCCTGCACGGCTCCGGCGACGATCTCGCCGGGGGCGTGGTCGCCGCCCATCGCGTCCAGCGCGACGGGAGCGCCGGAGACGTCGGCGGTGTCAGGCAAGCGGTCACCTCGTACGGGATGGGCCCCGCGTCGTAGGCGCCGTGATGCCGGGCGGCGGTCACCTCGTGCGGGGCGGGATCCCCGCATCGTAGGCGTCGCCGCCGGGTGTCACACAGGCGGGGGCGATCAGGGAGCGCTCGGGATGTTCCAGTCGGTTCTCTCCCGGGAGACGACGACCTTGCCGGAGGTCACCCGGTCGGTGACCTGGAGGACCGGGCCGCGGAAGCGGGAGCGGTCATGGCCGAGTCTAGACGAGATCAAGATATATCGCGATGGATGTGCCTGTGAGTTCGGTATCGGATGGAACCGATTCCGGGTGTGGAGGCGTCCGGTGTGTAAGCGTTCTCGACGCGCGGGTGTCCGAAGAGGTTTACGTGAGGAAGATTAAAAAACGAGAGGAAACACTTAGTGATCTTGAAAGAGACGTCCACCCGGGGGTTCCGCGCCTACACGGCGAAACACCTCGACGACCTGCTGCGGCGGGCCGGCCTCGACGAGGATGAGCGGCTCCGGATCCGGGCGGTGGCGACCGTGCTGCCCTTCCGCACCAACGCCTACGTGGTGGAGGAGCTGATCGACTGGTCGGCCGTGCCCGAGGACCCGATCTACCGGCTGGTCTTCCCCCAGCCCGACATGCTGCCCGCCGCGGACGTCGCCCGGCTGGCGGGCCTGCTGCGCGACGGCGCCCCGAACGCGCGGCTCCAGGCGGCCGCGAACGAGGTGCGGGCGCGGCTCAACCCGCATCCGGCCGGGCAGCTCGACCTCAACGTCCCGCGTGTCGGGGCCGAGCCGGTCCCCGGGATGCAGCACAAGTATCCGGAGACGGTGCTGTTCTTCCCCAAGCAGGGCCAGACCTGCCACGCCTACTGCACCTACTGCTTCCGGTGGGCGCAGTTCATCGGGGAGCCCGACCTGAAGTTCGCCTCCGACGACGTGACCGCGCTGGTGGCCTACCTGCGGGCCCACCCCGAGGTGACCAGCGTGCTGCTGACCGGCGGCGACCCCATGATCATGGGCGAGGCGGTGCTCCGCCGCTACGTGGAGCCGCTGCTGGAGGTCGAGCAGCTGGAGTCCGTCCGGATCGGCACCAAGTCCCTGGCCTACTGGCCGCAGCGGTTCGTCTCGGACCCGGACGCCGACGACACGCTCAAGCTGCTCGCCTCCGTGGTGGACGCGGGCAAGAACCTCGCCTTCATGGCCCACTTCTCCCATCCCCGGGAGATGGACTCCCCGCTGGTGGAGGCGGCGGTGGCGGGGATCCTCGGCACGGGGGCGGTGATCCGCACCCAGGCGCCGCTCATCCGCACCGTCAACGACGACCCGGCCGTCTGGTCGTCGATGTGGCGTCGGCAGCACGTGATGGGCATGGTGCCGTACTACATGTTCGTCGAGCGGGACACCGGGCCGCAGGACTACTTCGCGGTGCCGCTCGCGCGGGCCCACGAGATCTTCCGGGACGCGTACGCGGACGTTTCGGGGCTGTGCCGTACCGTGCGGGGGCCGTCGATGTCGGCCACGCCCGGCAAGGTCTGCGTCGACGGCGTCGCGGAGGTCGCCGGGCGGAAGGTCTTCGTGCTCCACCTCATCCAGGCGCGCGACCCCGGGCTGGTGGGCAGGCCGTTCTTCGCCGAGTACGACCCCGAGGCGGTGTGGCTCACCGACCTGCGGCCGGCCTTCGCCGACCGCTTCCCCTTCGAACCGGCCGAGGCCGGGACGCGGCTGTCCGCCTGATCGCGTCCGGTCAAGCCGTTCCCCGGTGACGGGAAAGCCCGGGCCCGCGGTTCGCCGGAGCCCTTTTCCCGTCTCTTTCCCCGCGGTCCGCCCGGCGATCGGGAAGCCCCTTCCCGGCTTCCGGGATTTTTCCGGCGTACAGGAACCAAGGCGTTCTCTTTCATGGGGACATTTCCGTTTTCGTGGCCTCGCGGGACGGGCTCCCGGACCCTCACGTGCAGGTGGGGAGCCCTCCCGGTCCTTGCTTCAACAGGTGCTCTGGTCATCGTAAACAGGCCGGAACGCCCGACGCGGCGGTGATAGAAATTCGCAGGACAGCTTCCGGTCGGTGCACCCCCTGTAATCCTCTCAAACCGCGCCACCGGCGAAAACGGAGTCTTGGGGCCCGCGTTCTCTGAAATGTCAGGGAAAACGGGCTGATCACGAGCTGGGAAGGCAATCATGAAGCGAGTCATCAAGACGGCCGTGGCCGTTGCGGCACTGGGGCTGGCGGCGGCGATCTGCACGCCCGCCCAGGCGCAGTCGATCCCCTCCCTCGGCGGTCAGGACGCGACCGAGACCGTCTCCATGGCGATCCGGGGGCTCGCCGGCGGGCTCACCGGCGGTCGGCTGGACGGCCTGGCGGGGGGTCAGGGACTGGACGGCCTGACAGGCGGTCAGGGACTGGAGGGCCTGGCGGGCGGGCAGGGCGCCCCGCCGGTCACCGACGGAGTGTTCGGGAAGGCCTCGGCCGCCGTCGAGCGGCTGCTGGGCGTCCCCGCCGAGCAGCTGACCCAGGGGGGCGCCCCGCTGCGGGGCGTCACCGGTGAGGCGGGACCGCTGGCCGGGACCACCGACAGCGCCGGGCACCTCGTCGGCGCCACGAACGGGCTGACCCATTCCGGGGCGCGCTCGGTGGAGAACGTCCAGGGGACCGTGGAGGGCGCCGAGGGTCTCACCCACCAGCGGCCCCGGGTCGAGGGCCTGGTGGACGGCCTGAACCAGGCGGTCCCGCAGGGAGCCGAGCGGGCGGGCACCGTCGCCCCGCTCGTCGGCGGCCTGGCCCCGGCCGAGGCCGGCCCGCTCGTGGGCGCGGTCGAGCCGGTCACCCGCTCGGCCTCCATCGACGAGCTCTCGCCGCTGCTGGGCAACCGCAGCGCGCAGAGCGGCGAGGCGGCCGCCGGAACGCTCGACTCGGTGACAGGCGTGGTCCGGGGCGTCACGGAGAACCTCACCCGGTAGCCGCTTTCCGGACGCTCCGTACGGAGGTCCGGGCACACGCGCGAGGAGACCGGCCGGTGCGCACCGGCCGGTCTCCTCGCGTGCGGGGCCGGGGCGGGAACCGCTCAGCCGCCGGGGGTCCGGACGGATGTGCGGCGGGCGATCTGGGCCTGGAGCCTGGCCATCTGCCAGTGCAGCTCGATGAGCTGCTGGGTGAGCTGGAGATGGGGGATCTCGGACGGATCTTCTGCGGCCAGGTGGTCGATCGCGGTCGACAGCTCTCGCATCGCGTGCCCCCACTCCATCATCTTCCAGCGGCTTCTCGATTTTTCGCCCGGCAGGAGAACCGCTCACCTGTCACGGTTCCGCTGTCCGAAGCGGTCAGGGCTCGGCCGTCGCCCACCTCGGTGGAGGGAAGCGGGAAGCCGCTCCCTTGGGGGAATGGAGGAGTCACGACGGCTTCCTAGGTAGAATCCGTTGCTCGAACCGGCGTTCGAATCATAGCCGAACACCGGTCCCGGTGTCAGTCGATCGCCGCACGACTCGCCGTGCGGCGGCGCCGGACGGGTCCGTCTGCGGCCTCGTCGTATCCGGCGCCGCCGGAGGTGCCGACCGCGCTCAGCCCACCTCGTAGACGGGCGCGAGGTGGCCGCGGGCCAGGGTGTTGGCGGTGATGTTGAAACCGATCACGGCCGGCGGGGCGTCGGCGTCCACGCCGAGCTTCTCCACGCCCAGGGCGTGGACGGCGAACAGGTAGCGGTGCGGGTGGCCGGGCGGCGGGGCGGCGCCGCCGTACTCCTTGGTGCTGTAGTCGTTGCGGCCGTGCAGGCCGAAGCGGGTGTCGGCGGTGCCCGCGCCCCGGGGCAGCTCGGTGACGTCGGCGGGGATGTCGTACAGGAGCCAGTGCCAGAACCCGCTGCCGGTGGGGGCGTCGGGGTCGAAGCAGGTGACCGCGTAGCTCCGGGTGCCCTCCGGGGCACCCGACCAGCGCAGGTGCGGTGAGACGTTGCCGCCGGACATGCCCCAGCCGTCGAAGACGTGGGCCTCCGGCAGGGTCTCGCCGTCGCGGACGTCGTCGCTTTCGACGGTCAGGGCGGGGACGGGCGGCAGGAAGTCGTACGGGATGGGTGGCCGTGAGGACACCGTTCACCTCCGGTGGGAGCGTCGTTTCGGACGCTCCTCATCCTGCCCGGTCGTCAGCCCTTGTTGTAGGCGGCGAGCACCGTCTTCGGGTCGCCGTCCATCTTGATCTTGCCCTTGTGCAGCCAGATGACCCGGTTGCAGGTCTCCTCGATCACGTCGAGGTTGTGCGCGACCAGGAAGACCGTGCCGGCCTCCTCGCGCATCTTCTTGATGCGCTCCTGGCTCTTGCGCTTGAAGTCGCGGTCGCCGGTGGCCAGGGCCTCGTCGATGAGCAGCACGTCGTGGGCCTTGGCGGAGGCGATGGCGAAGCGGAGCCGGGCGCCCATGCCGGAGGAGTAGGTCGACATGGGGAACTGCACGAACTCCCCGATGCCGGAGAAGTCGACGATGTCGTCGTACTTTTCCTTGACCTGCTTGGGGTTGAGCCCCATCGCGTAGCAGCCGAGCACGATGTTGCGCTCGCCGGTGAGCTCGCGCATCAGGGCGGCGTTGACGCCGAGCAGGGAGGGCTGGCCGTCGGTGTAGACCGCGCCGGAGTGCGGGGGGAGCAGGCCGGCGATGGCGCGCAGCAGGGTGGACTTGCCGGAGCCGTTGCGGCCGACGATGCCGATGGCGTCGCCGTGGTAGGCGACGAAGGAGACGCCGCGGACGGCGTGCACCTCCTTCATCTGGGGGCGGCCCTGGCGCTTGAGGAGGCGCATCAGGGCGTTGGCCGCGTTGCCCTTCTCCGCCTCGGTGGCGGCGCCGTACACCCGGTAGATGATGTGCAGGTCGTCGACGACGACGGTGGGGGTGCGGGTCACCTGCGGGGGCTCCGGGTCGGGGTGCACCCGGACGTCCGCGCGGGGGGTGCCGGGTTCCTCGGCCTTCACTCGGGACAGCTCCTCGGTCGACTCAGCCACGGCCGTACTTCTCCTCGGCTCGCCAGAAGTACCAGAAGCCACCGATCAGTGTGAACAACGCCCAGAATACGCAGACGGACCAGATGTACGGCCGGGGTGCGTGGGACGTCATGAGCAGGTCGCGCATGAGCTCGATGTAGGCGGCCGCCGGGTTGAAGTACATGACGTCCGCGACCCAGCCCGGGATGTTCTCGGCGCTGCCGACCTTGTCGCCGATCGAGAAGAAGACCCCGGAGGCGTAGAGCCAGGTGCGCATGATGAAGGGCAGGAGCTGGTTCAGGTCGCGGGCGGTGGCGCCGACGCGGGCGAGGACCAGGCTGGCGCCGATGTTGAACATCGTCTGCAGCAGCAGGGCGACCGGGACGAGCAGCCAGAGCCAGGTGATCGGCTCGCCGGTGACGAGCACCAGCACGACCAGCACGCCCATGGAGATCATGAGCTGCTGGAACTCCTGGATCGTGTAGGCCAGGGGGAGCGCCGCGCGGGGGAAGTGCAGGGCGCGGATCAGCGACAGGTTGCCGGAGATCGACTTGGCGCCGCCGGTCACCGCGCGCTGGGTGTAGGTGAAGACGAACATCCCGGTGATGAGGAACGCGGGGTAGTTCTCGATGCCCTTGCTCGTGCCGAGGATCAGGCCGAACATCAGGTAGTAGATCGCGGCGTTGAGCAGCGGGGTGAGGACCTGCCAGAGCTGGCCCAGGGCGGAGTTGCTGTACTTCGAGACGTTGCGCGAGGTCGCGTACGTCATGACGAAGTGCCGCCGCTCCCACAGCTGTCGCAGGTAGGCGGGCAGGCTCGGGCGTGCGATGGCACGCCGAAGACCGTGGCGCGCGGCGAGCTCGGCCAGCGGCTCCTGCCCCTTGGCGGGGGTGCCGTCACTAGGGCCGCCCGCCTGGGCGTCCGCGATGGCGGATTCCGGCTGGCTCATGGCAAGGACTCTATTGGATGGTGGTAGGTGACATGCCTGCGGCGGTGGGCCCGCCGCACATTGGACGGGGGCTCCGGCCGGGAGGTTCCCTGCGGATTGGGGGGATTCTTCCGGGGGTGGGGCCCCTGCCTCCAGGCCAACGGTAGCCCAGGAGCCCCCGGGCGCGGACCCCAGCGTGAGCACCCCGGTCGCGAAGGTATCTTGACGGGGCCATTCCTGTGCCACATATGCATTAATGTCTCTTTTGTATGCATGTGGGAGTCTACGTCACGCGGAGCGGTCGCTGTGTGACGCCTGGCGACGCGCGCGTGACCGAACTGCAACACCACGGAGACGACCCGGTGTGGGGCGGTGCGGAATAGTCGCGTCCGACTGGTGTGGCGTCAGTGCGTTGGCCGGGTCAGCGGGGGGCCGAGGTGCGCGCATCCTCCGCCTGGCTGCCCCGGGCATCGGAGCTCAGTATCGACGCCCACCTGTAAAGGGAGGATTTACCACAAATGCGTGTCACCAAGGGCGCGAAGATCATCGCCGGTACCGTGCTGCTCGCGCTGGGGCTCGCCGCATGTGGCAGCGGGACCTCCGCGGACGGGGTCGCCGGAGCCGACCAGCCCGTACGCATGAAGATCGGCGAGCCGCAGAAGCTGTTCTACCCCGCCGACAGCACCGAGGCCGAGGGCGCCGAGGTCATGGGGGCGATCTTCGCCCCGCTCGTGAAGTACGACGAGAACAAGCAGGTCATCGACTTCGTCGCGGACTCGATCTCGTCGACCGACAACAAGGTCTGGACGATCAAGATCGAGCCGGGGTTCACCTGGCACAACGGTGAGAAGCTGATCGCGCAGAACTACGTGGACGCGTGGAACTACGCGGCCAACCAGGAGAACGCGCAGGGCGGCAACTACTTCTTCGCCCGCATCCTGGGCTACGACGACCTGAACCCGGGTGAGGGCAAGACCCCCGTGACCACGGAGATGAAGGGTCTGCGGGTCATCGACAACGAGACCTTCCGGGTCACCCTCAGCCAGCCGTTCTCCCAGTTCAGGACGATGCTCGGCTACACCGTGTTCTACCCGCTGCCCAAGGCCGCCTTCGGCGACGACGGGAAGATCACCGAGGCGTACGCCAGGCAGCCGATCGGCCAGGGCTACTTCAAGATGGACAAGCCCTACAACAAGGGCACCGACCAGACGATCGAGCTGACGCGCTACGAGTACTTCCCCGAGGTCAAGCCGAAGTTCAAGAAGCTGCGGTTCATGATCTACACCAGTGCCGAGACGGCCTGGAACGACCTGCAGGGCGGCACGCTCGACATCCTCGAGCAGCTGCCGCCGTCGGCGATCTCGACCGCCAAGGAGCTCGGCGACCGCTACATCGACCAGGCCGACGCCGGCGTGGGCTACGTGGGCTTCCCGCTCATGGCCAACAAGGCGTACGAGAACCCGCAGATCCGCCAGGCCATTTCGATGGCCATCGACCGCAAGACCATCACCCAGACGGTCTTCTCCGGCACGCGCGCCCCGGCCGACGACTTCATCAACCCGCTGCTGGACGGCTACCGCCCCGGCGCCTGCACGGCCTGCGCCTACGACCCGGCCCAGGCCAAGCGGCTGTACGACGAGGCCGGCGGGCCGAAGCAGCTGGAGCTGGCCTCCAACATGGACGGCGGGCACAAGGAGTGGATCGAGGCGGTCGCCAACAACCTCCGCTCCAACCTGGGCATCGAGGTCACGGTCCGGCCGTTCGAGAAGCTCCAGCAGATCCTCGACGAGCTGGACACCAAGAAGTACGGCGGCATGTACCGGATGGGCTGGAGCATCGACTACCCGTCCGCGGAGAACTACCTGACCCCGATGTTCGCCACCGGCTCCATCAAGACCGGTTCGAACTTCTCCGGCTACTCGAACACCCAGTTCGACGAGCTCGTGGCCAAGGGCGACACCGCCACCAGCCAGGAGGAGAGCCTGAAGTACTACCAGAAGGCCGACGACCTGCTCCTGCGCGACCTGCCGATGATCCCGATCTTCTTCTACCGGTTGAACGCCGCGTTCTCCGAGCACGTCCGGGGAGTCAAGATCAACCTGATCAACCAGGTCGAGTGGACCACGGTCGAGAGAGCGGCCTAGGACCCGCGGAAGCGGACCGCCCCCGGCCTGACGGACTCAACCCGGCCCCCACCCGGGCCACCGGGCCCTGACGGGCCCCGGGCGACGCGGCGGCCCGGTGTCCTCCCACAAGGAGGCGCCGGGCGGCCCCGCCCGTTCCCATTGACGAAAGGCCACCCGTGAAGCGCCTCCCCCGCCGGTCGATCCCGGCACGCTCCTAGCCGGATCCGATGGGCCGCTACGTCATCCGGCGCCTGCTCCAGGTGATCCCCGTGCTGCTGGGCGCCACGTTCCTCATCTTCTCCGTCGTCTTCGCGCTGCCGGGCGACCCGATCGCGTCGATGGCCGGGGACAAGCGGATGCCGCCCCACATCGTCGCCGAGCTCACCGAGCGATACCACCTGGACGACCCCTTCCTCGTCCAGTACTGGCACTATCTCTCGGGACTCCTGCAGGGGGACTTCGGCGAGACGTTCGCGGGGGGCGGCGTCTCGGAGATCATCGCCGGCAAGTTCCAGGTCTCGCTGAACCTCGCGCTCACCGCGCTGGTCATGGAGACCGTCGTCGGCGTCGGCCTCGGCTTCTACGCGGCGTTGCGCCGGGGCCGGGCCCAGGACACGCTGGTGCTGGCCGCCACCCTGCTGCTGATCTCCGTCCCGACGCTGGTCACCGGCTTCGTGCTGCAGCTCCTGCTCGGCGTCGAGCTCAAGCGGAGCACCGGGATCGACTTCTTCCCCATCTCGGGCGCCTTCGACGGGTGGCGCAGCTACCTGCTGCCCGGCTTCGTGCTGGCCGGGACGTCGATCGCGTACCTGACCCGGCTCACCCGGACCACGCTGGCGGAGACCCTGCGCGCTGACTACGTCCGCACGGCGGTGGCCAAGGGGCTGCCCCGGCGCCGGATCGTCGGGCGGCACGCGCTGCGCAACGCGCTCATCCCCGTGGTCACCTATCTCGGCGCCGATCTCGGCACCCTGATGGGGAGCGCGGTGATCACCGAGACCATCTTCAACCTGCCCGGTCTGGGACAGGAGCTGTTCCGCTCGATCTACGAGCGCCAGCAGCCCGTCGTCGTGGGCATCGTGACGCTCCTGGTCCTGGTCTACGTGCTGGCCAACCTGGTCGTCGACCTGCTCTACGCCGTGCTCGACCCGAGGATCCGCTATGAGTAGCGCCGCACCCCCGAAGGGCGCGCCCCCGAAGACCCGGCGCGCCCGGCACGCCAAGGCCTCCGGCCGGGGCGCCCGGACGGCCAGGCCCGCCGGGCTCTGGCGCGACGCCTGGCACGACCTGCGCCGCCGCCCGCTCTTCACCGTCTCGGCCGTCCTGATCGCGGTGGTCCTGGTGATGGCGGCGGTGCCCTCGCTGTTCACCTCCGTGGACCCGTACGACGCGGCGGGCTGCGTGCTCGGCGACGCCCGGCAGGGGCCGAGCGCCGCGCACTGGTTCGGCACCGACAACCAGGGCTGCGACACCTACGCCCGGACTGTGTACGGCGCCCGCAACTCGGTGCTGGTGGGGCTGGGCACCACCGTGCTCACCGCGCTCGCCGGCGGCCTGCTCGGCCTGGTGGCCGGGTTCCGGGGCGGGTGGCTCGACGCGGTGCTGTCCCGGGTGACCGAGGTGTTCTTCGCCATCCCGTCGGTCCTCGGCGCGCTGCTGATCCTGTCGATCTTCCGGACCGGCACGGTGTGGACGGTCACGCTGGCGCTGGCCGTACTGGCGTGGCCGATGACGTTCCGCATCATGCGGGCGTCGGTGATCACGGCCAGGGGGCAGGACTACGTGGTCGCGGCCCGGGGGCTCGGCGCGTCCGCGGGGCGGCTCATGTTCCGGCACATCCTGCCGAACGCGATCGCCCCGCTGATCGTGGTCTCGACCATCAACCTCGGCGTGTTCATCGCCGCCGAAGCGGGCCTGTCGTTCCTCGGGCTCGGCGTCCAGTCGCCGGACATCACCTGGGGACTGATGATCGCCGACGCCCGGGCGCGCTTCCACGAGGCCGCCGGGCCGCTGCTGTTCCCGGCGGCGCTGCTGAGCGTCACGGTGCTGGCCTTCATCATGCTGGGCGACGCGGTGCGCGACGCCCTCGATCCGAAGCTGCGGTAGGGGGAGAGCATGACCGGCATCACGGGCGGTACGCCATCGATGCTGCCCGCCTGGGGAGGCGGCGCCGTGCCGCGCAACGAGCCGCTGCTGGCGGTCGAGGACCTGCACGTGGAGTTCGCCACCCGGCAGGGCGCCGTGAAGGCGGTCAACGGGGTGGACTACACGCTGGAGGCGGGTGAGACGCTGGCCGTGCTCGGCGAGTCGGGCTCGGGCAAGTCCGTGACCGCCCAGGCGATCATGGGCATCCTCGACACCCCGCCGGCGCGCGTCACCCGGGGCCGGGTCCTCTTCCGGGGCACGGACCTGCTCGGGCTGAGCGAGGAGAACCGGGCGCGGGTCAGGGGGCGCCGGATCGCGATGATCTTCCAGGACGCGCTCTCCGCGCTGAACCCGGTCTTCACCGTGGGGTGGCAGATCGGCGAGATGTTCCGGGTGCACCAGGGCGCCTCCCGGCGCGACGCCGAGCGCCGGGCCGTCGAGCTGATGGACCGGGTCCGCATCCCCGGGGCCGCCCGCCGGCTGCACGACTACCCGCACCAGTTCTCCGGCGGCATGCGCCAGCGCATCATGATCGCGATGGCGGTCGCGCTGGAGCCGGAGCTGCTGATCGCCGACGAGCCGACCACCGCGCTCGACGTGACGGTCCAGGCGCAGATCATGGAGCTGCTCACGGAGATCCAGCGCGAGAGCGGCATGGGGATGATCCTGATCACCCACGACCTCGGCGTGGTCGCCGACGCGGCCGACAAGATCGCCGTCATGTACGGCGGGCGGATCGTCGAGCACGCCCTCGTGCATGACGCCTACCGGGCCCCCGCCCACCCCTACACCCGGGGCCTGCTGGACTCGATCCCGCGCATCGACCGCAAGGGGCGGGAACTGCACGCCATCACGGGCCTGCCGCCGAACCTGCTGGACATGCCGCCGGGCTGCTCCTTCGCCCCGCGCTGCCCCTACCGGCAGGGGGACTGCGCCGTCGAGGCGCCGCCGCTGCACCGCATCGGCCCGACCCGCGGCAGCGCCTGCCACTACTGGAGGGAGGTCCTCGATGGCAGCCACGGGTGACCCGGTTCTCGAGGTCCGCGACCTGGTCAAGCACTTCCCGGTGACGCAGGGCGTCCTGGCCAGGAGGCAGGTCGGCGCGATCAGGGCCGTGGACGGCGTCTCCTTCGACCTGCGCCGGGGCGAGACGCTCGGCATCGTGGGCGAGTCCGGCTGCGGGAAGTCCACGCTGGCCAGGCTGCTGATGGCGCTGGAGCGGCCGACCTCGGGCTCGGTGCGGGTCGGCGGCCGGGAGATCACCCGGGCGAAGGGCGCCGAGCTCAAGCAGGTCCGCCGCAACATCCAGCTGGTGATGCAGGACCCGTACACGTCGCTGAACCCGCGGATGACCGTCGGGGACATCGTCGGCGAGCCGTACGAGATCCATCAGGACGTGCTGCCCAGGGGGAGGCGCCGGCGCAGGGTGCAGGAGCTCCTGGAGATCGTGGGCCTCGACCCGGACCACGCCGACCGCTACCCGCACCAGTTCTCCGGCGGACAGCGTCAGCGCATCGGCATCGCGCGGGGACTGGCGCTCCGGCCCGAGATCATCGTCTGCGACGAGCCGGTCTCGGCGCTCGACGTGTCGATCCAGGCGCAGGTCGTCAACCTGCTGGGGCGGTTGCAGCAGGAGTTCGGGCTGTCCTACATCTTCATCGCCCACGACCTGTCGGTGGTCCGGCACATCTCCGACCGCGTCGGCGTGATGTACCTCGGCAAGGTGGTCGAGCTCGGCCGGGACGCCGACATCTACGGCCGCCCGGAGCACCCCTACACCAGGGCGCTCCTGTCGGCGGTCCCCGTCCCCGATCCGGACGGGCGCGAGCGGCGCGAGCGGATCATCCTGCAGGGGGACCCGCCCTCCCCGGCCGACCCGCCGTCGGGCTGCCGGTTCCGCACCCGGTGCTGGAAGGCGCGGGACGTCTGCGCCCAGCAGGAGCCGCCGCTCCAGGTACGGCCCGGCGCCTCGCACGAGAGCGCCTGCCACTTCCCCGAGCTGTACCCGGTGCCCCGGCCCTACTGACCCGCAGGGCCGACCGGCAGGGTCAGGGGAGCGCGGCAGGCGGGCCGCCTCCGGCGGCGGGCGCGGGGGCGCCGCCGGGGGTGCACGGCCCGCCTGATGTCGCCGGCGGACCGGCCTTGCGGGCGGTCACCCGGGTACTAGCCCTGCGGGCCGTCGCCGCGGTACTCGCCGTACGGGCCGTCACCGGGGTAGCCGCCGTCCGGGCCGCCGCCCGGGTACTGCTCGTGCGGAGCCCCGTGCTGGGCCCCTTCGCCGCGGCCCAGGAGGTCGCCGAGGCCGTCGGGGCCGCCCAGGAGCGAGCTGAGCGGACCGTTCTCGCCCAGGATGCGCTCGAGCGGGTTGGGACTGTCGAAGACGTTCGCGGAGGCCAGGGTGGCCGTGCCGGCGACGGCGATGCCGGCGATGGCGGTGGCCGCGAGAATGCGACGGATCATGGTTGTTCTTCCCCCGAGGATTTTCCGGGCCGGGCACGTGGGATGCGATCGTGCTGGGCCGATGTGACGCCGAACTGGCGCTTAGCAGTATGGGGACCGGGTCGCCGCCGCAGGGAGGGAACTCCGAAGGGCGGTGGCGATGATGGCCGAGCCGTTACCGAACCGGCCATGGTCGAGGGCGGAAACGGTTCGGATCTTGACCGTCGGGGGAGTGTCCGCTGTACGGCGGGCTCACCGGGGGCCGGGGCGGGCTCACCGGGGGCCGGGGAAGCCGGAGGTGCCGCTGCGGCGCCGGGTCAGCCGGTGGACCGTCAGTGCGAGGACGAGCAGGACCAGCAGGACGCAGACCGCCCGGCGGGAGAGCACCGCGTCGACGAGCGGGCCGGGCGGGGTCCACCGCGGGGCGGAGGCCCGGAGCGGCCGACGGCGGATCCCGGCCGCCTCCTCCAGCGCCCGGGCCGCGTTGACCACGCCGTGGCCGTAGGCCGGGTCGTGCCCGTCCGCCGGGGCGTGGACGGTGCCGCGCTCGACGGCCCGGCGGACCTCGGCCGGACCCAGTTCGGGGAAGGCCGCCCTGACCAGCGCCGCCACCCCGGCGACCAGCGCGGCGGCCGAGCTCGTGCCGTCCCCGACCACGTAGGAGTCCGGCCCGTCGGCGGTGAGGATCCCGCTGCCCGGCGCGACCACGGACAGGTAGTCCTGCCGGTTGGAGAAGGACGTCACGCGCATCCTCTCGTCCACCGCGCCCACCGCGATCACCCCCGGGTAGGCCGCGGGGAAGTTCCGCCGGTTCGGGCCCGCGCCGTCGTTGCCGGAGGAGGCCACCAGCACCGCGCCCCTGCCGAGGGCGTACCGCACCGCCCTCTCCTCGGCCGCGGACCCCTTCCATGATCCTCCGCCGCCGCCCAGGGACATGCTGATCACCCGGGCGCCGTGGTCCGCGGCGTAGCGGATGCCCCGGGCCAGCGCGTCCCGGCCCCGCTCGCGGCCCCGGCCGCGCCGGGGGTCGTGGTTCTCCAGCGCGACCCGGACGGACAGGACCGTCGCGGCGGGGGCGATCCCCGTGACGCCCGGGGAGCGGCCGCCGCCGTGCCCGCGGCCGGCGATGACGCTGGCCATGGCGGTGCCGTGGCGTCCCCACAGTGACCTCCTGCGCGCCGTGCCCGTCAGGTCGGGGCCCTCGACGACCGCGCCCGCGAGGTCGGGGTGGGAGGCGTCGACCCCCGTGTCCAGCACCGCGACGGTCACCCCCGCGCCGCGGGTGGTCCGCCAGGCCTCCCGCGCGTCCAGCGCGGTCAGCGCCCACTGCGGCTCCTGTCGCCCCGGGTGGTCCGGGGAGCCGTCGGCGGAGTCGGCGGGCCAGGTGAACGCGGTGAGGACGGTCACGGCCAGAGCGGCACTGAGCGCGCGTGCAGAGGACACGGCGACCTCGACAAGGGGGAGGGGAGAAGACGTCAGAGGGGATTCTGACACGTGATCACCGGGTCGGTCCGGTGCTTTCAGTAAACGAGACAATACGGATGGTTATTGCCTTTAGTCACTTCAGTACCGTCTGTAGAGCACCATGCCCTGTATGCGGGGTATGGCCGGGCGGACCCGGCGCCGGGCTCGGCCGGTGATAGGTCCAGCAGGCCGGCACCGGTCTCATCCGGGCTCAGCAAGCCGGCGCGGGTCATCAGGGTTCAGGAGGCCGGCACCGGTCTCACCGGGTTCAGGAGGCCGGCGCGAGCCTCACGTGGGCTCCGGGCGGCAGACCGAGGCGCTGCGAGGCATCGCCGGAGTGCACGGCCAACGCGACCAGCCCGGCCGAGTCGGTGAAGGCGACCAGGTCGCCCGGGGGGACCGCGGCGAACGTCTCGCGGAACGGCACCGCGATCTGCCGCCTGCCGAGCCGGACCGCCAGGACGCTCCCCGCCCGGACGCCCAGGGAGCCCAGATCGCCCGCGCTGATGGAGAGCTGGACGTTCCCGTAGCGGTCCACCGACAGCACCTCGCCCTCCACGGCGTCCTCCCGGAGCAGGGAGGTCGGGGCGGGCAGGGAGACCAGCCTGTCCGGCGGGACCTCCGGCCCGAGCTCGGCCGGGGTGCGGCCGGTCGCCAGGTGGGCGGCCACGGGGGCGAAGACGTCGCGTCCCTGGAACGTCGGCGAGACCCGTTCCAGGAAGAACTCCGCCCGGGTGACCTGGTGGGCCGTCCGCGCACCGCCGGCGGCGTGGACCGCCCAGGAGAGCACCCCGTTGTCCGGGCCGAGGAAGACGTGGTCGCCGGCCTCCACCGCCACGGCCCGGCGGGAGCCGCCGACGCCGGGGTCGATGACGGCGACATGTATGCCCGGGGGGAGATAGGGAACCGTCTGTGCCAGGATCGCCGCGCCGCGCCGTACGTCGCCGGAGGGAACGAGGTGGCACACGTCGATGATGCGGATGCCCGGCGCGATCCCGGCGATGACGCCGTGGCACATGGCGGCGTAGCCGTCTTCCAGCCCGTAGTCGGTGAGGAGGGTGATGACAGAGGTCACATCAGGTGACTGTACGTCTGACCATCTGCCATGAACAGCCGGAAATTCCCGACTATCCTGGCATCGGGCCGCGTGCGCGCGGTGCGGTCACCGCGCGCCCGACCGAGGAGGACACCAATGGACACTGCGCCGATTCCCGGTGACAGTGCTGCCCAGGACGCCGCTCAGGGCGCTGCCGCGCGGGCCCTCACCGAGAGGGAGCGGGAGCTGCTCGCCTTCGAACGCCAGTGGTGGCGTTACGCGGGCGCCAAGGAGCAGGCCATCCGCGAGGCCTTCGACCTGTCCGCCACCCGTTACTACCAGCTGCTCAGCGAGCTCATCGAGCGACCCGAGGCCCTCGCCCACGACCCGATGCTGGTCAAACGCCTGCGCCGGCTCCGCGAGAGCCGCAGACGCGACCGCGCCGCCCGGAGGCTGGGCTTGCGCCCCTGATCCGCGGGTACGGCACCGGTGATCCGCGGGTGCGGCACCGGCGGGCCCGCCGCGGCGGGCGTCTTCCGGGGCTCCGCGGCGGGCACGGGACCCGACAGGACGGGCGCCGAAGCACGACCTTCGACGGGACGGACGGCGAAGCATGACCTTCGACAGGACGGGCACCGAAGCATGATCGAAGCACTGGAGGCGATCGTGGCCGACCCCGCCGGAGCGGTGGTCGGCCTCGACTTCGACGGCACGCTCGCGCCGATCGTGCCGGACCCGGAGTCGGCCAGGATCCACCCGGCCGGTCCGGAGGCGTTGGCCAGACTCGGCGGGTTGGTCGGCTCCCTGGTCGTCATCACGGGCCGCCCGGCGGCCACGGCCGTCGAGTACGGCTCCCTGGCCGGAGTGCCCGGCCTGGTCGTGCTCGGCCACTACGGCCTCGAACGCTGGGAGGGCGGCGAGCTGTCCAGTCCGCCGCCCCACCCCGGCCTGATCACGGTCAGAGCCGAGCTGCCCACGCTGGTCGCCGGGATCGCCGGGGTCGGGATCGAGGACAAGGGGCGGGCGGTGGCCGTGCACACCCGGCGGACCGCGTCACCGCAGGCCGCGTTCGACGCGCTGGCCGGTCCGGTCGCGGAGCTGGCCGCGGAGACGGGCCTGGCGGTCGAGCCGGGCAAGTTCGTGCTGGAGCTCCGGCCGCCGGGGACGGACAAGGGGGTGGCGCTGGGCGACTTCCTGCGGGAGCGCTCGGCGCGCTCGGTGCTGTTCGCCGGGGACGACCTCGGCGACCTGGCGGCCTTCGAGGCCGTACGGACCTGCGGGCTGCCCGGTGTGACGGTGTTCAGCGGGTCGGCCGAACTGAGCGTGGAGGCCGACATCGTGGTGGACGGGCCCGCCGGGGTCGTCGAGCTGCTCGGCTCGATCAGCGACGCGATCGCCGCGCGCCGCCTGTGACCCGGAGCGGACATGATCGGCCGCGGCCCGGAACGGGCACGATCGGCCGCGGCCCGGAGCGGGCATGATCTGTCATGGCCCGGAGCGGGCACAACCGGTCGTCAAGTCGGCGGCAAGTGGCGGCCGATAGCTTGCCCGGCATGAGAAAGCGATCTTTCGTCCTCGCCGCGCTGGCCGGCGTCACCGTGTTCGCCGCCCCGGTCACCGCCTCGGCCGCCGCGGGGACCCCGGGGATCCCGGGTGCGGCGACCGCAGCGGTGGCCTCGGGGGCGGCGGGCACCCGGACCGTCTCCTTCCGGGGGATGAGGTTGCGGGTCCCCTCCGGCTGGCAGGTGCACCGCCAGGGCGACTGGATGCTGGTGCAGACGGGCCGGTGCGACCGGCCCGCCTACTTCGCCCCCGGTTGCAAGGGCTTCTGGGTGCTCGGCCCGGAGGCGATCAAGTACGGTCGCGAGGGCTTCGGCGCCTACACCGGCGAGCAGCCCTTCTATCCGGCGAGTGACGTGCAGTCCTGCCCCTTCAGCGCCAAGACCGGCCAGGTGATCGGCAAGCCCACCGCGGTCGGCCTGCGCCGGGTCGGGCGCGGGCACAAGGCGAAGTACGTCTCCTGGTTCGGCCGGTGCGTGACGCACCGGGGCGGGCGGCAGACGGCGACCTTCGCCCAGCGGGAGTGGTTCCTGCCGACCTCGAAGATCCTGGTGGTGGACGTGTGGAACACCCCCGGTCTTGCGAACGTGCTGAAGAACGCCACCTGGAGCTGACCGGACGGGGACGGGGAACGAGCGGGGCCGGAGGGCACGGCCTCGGCCGCCTCGCGGCCATCCGCCGGTCCCGCGCCTTCTGCCGGTCCGGTGCCGTCCGCCGCCCTCGCACGGTCTGCCCGCCCTGCGTCGTCCGCCGGCCCCGGGCCTTCTGCCGGTCCGGTGCCGTCCGCCGGTCCCGCGTCGTCTACCGGCCGCCGGCCAGGATCCCGCCGACGGCCAGGCCGATCAGCACGGGGACCATGAGGAAGGCGCGCTGGGCGCCGAACCCGTCGGCCAGCGCGCCCAGCACGAACGGTCCCGCGCCGATGGCCAGGCCGGAGAAGACCGAGGCCACGGCCGAGGCCCGGTCCAGGAGGCCGCCGGAGGCGGCGAGCACGCGCGAGAGCGCCAGCGGGAAGTGCAGCGAGACGCCGATCCCGGACAGGACCAGGCCCAGGTAGGACACGACGGGGTCCCCGCTCACCCAGAAGATCGCCCAGCCCGCGCCGGTGAGCGCGAGCGCGCCGATGAACAGGGAGGTGGGCGCGATCCGCAGGGCCAGCCAGGCGCCGCCCCAGCGACCGGCGGCCATGCCGGCGGTGAACGCGGTCAGCGCGGTCGCCGCCACCGCCGCCGACAGCCCCGTCTGGTCGGAGACCAGCTTCGCCGCCCACAGGTTGAAGCAGAACTCCATCGCGACGCAGCAGAACAGCACCGCGCCGGCCAGGTAGAACCGCCCGCCGAACCGCTCCCCACCCGCCGGGGCCGCGCCGTCCCCGGCGGCACCGGCGCCGTCGTGCCCGCCGGACCGCCCGCCGAACCGGCCCCCGGACCGTTCCCGGGCCGCGGCGACCGCGCCGTCCCCGGCGGTCCCGCCACGTCCGGCCTCGGGGATCCGGACGCGGCCCATGGCCAGCACGAGCAGGGCGCTCGCGACCGGGGTGGCCAGCAGCGCGGCCCGCCAGCCGAGCGCGCTCTGCGCGGCGAGGCTGACCAGGAACGGCACCGCGATGCCGACGGTCACGCACACCGCGTTGGCCTCGCTGATCGCCGCGGGACCCGCCGGGCCGTGGTGGTCGCTGAGCACGGCCATGCCCGAGTAGAGCATGATCGAGGCCATTCCGCCGGCGACGGCGTACCCGAGGAGGGTGACCGGCAGGACGCCGCCGAACAGCACCAGCAGCACGCCGGCGTTCATCCCGGCCAGACCGGTCCAGGCGACGGCCGGGCGGCCGATCGCGCGGGTCAGCCGGGGCAGCGCGAGCCCGGTCAGGACGGCGCCCGCGGCCATCGCGGTGCCGTGCAGCCCGGCGACGGCCTGGGTGATCTCCAGGTCGAGGCGGAGCAGCGGCAGGACCGCGCTGAGGCCGTACAGGTAGGTGGCGAAGACGCCGAGCTGGAGGTAGATGAGCCAGGTGGCGCGGTCACGGACCAATCGGACGGACGTGATCGCGGTCACCGATGTTCCCCCAGCGGACGGAAGGCGATTTGCCCACCGAAACTACCTCACCTGGTCGGGTGACCAGCCGAGGGCCGCCAGCTGCTCGGCGAACCACAGGTGCGGGGGGAGCGCGGCGGCCGCGGCGGCCAGCCGGGCGCCTCGCCGCCTGCGCTCCTCCTCGGGCATCACCAGCCCTCGGTGCAGGGCCTCGGCCGTGGCCGAGACGTCGTAGGGGTTGATCACCAGGGCGTCCGGACCCAGTTCGACCGCCGCGCCCGCCTCCCGAGACAGGACCAGCGCGCCGGCGGGGGAGAGGATGGGGCCCTCCTTGGCCACCAGGTTCATGCCGTCGCGGATGGGGTTGACCAGGAGCACGTCGGCCAGCCGGTAGGCGGCCAGGGAACGCGGGTAGTCGTCGTTCACGTTGAGGATGAGCGGGTCCCAGTCCTCGGTGGCGTACTCGTCCTCGATCTCCTTGGCGCAGCGCTGCACCGCCGCGGTGTACTCCCGGTACTCGGGCAGGTCGTGCCGGGACGGGTAGGCGAAGGCCAGGTGCACGACGCGGCCGTGCCACTCCGGATGGGCGGCCAGGAACTCGCGGTAGGCGGCCAGCCCCCGGACGATGTTCTTGGACAGCTCGGTCCGGTCGATCCTGACGATCAGCTTCCGGCCGCCGACCTGGTCGCGCAGGGCCGCCATGTGCGACTCGACGTCGGGCTCGCCCGCCCTGGCCCACAGCGCCTCGCCGTCCACGCCCAGCGGGTGCACGCCGATCCGGGTGGTACGGCCGGCGTGGGAGACGGTGTGGCCGGCGCGGTCGATCTCGGCGCCGAGGACCGCCTCGCAGCAGTCCATGAACGCACCCGCCCAGCGCGTGGTCAGGAAGCCGGCGTGGTCGGCGCCCAGGACGCCCTCCAGCAGCTCGACGGCGACGTCGTCGGGGAGCAGGGCGAAGTACTCGGGAGGGGCCCACGGGGTGTGCGAGAAGTGCGCGATGCGCAGGTCGGGCCGGTCGACCCGGAGCATCGCCGGGGTCAGGCTGAGGTGGTAGTCCTGGACCAGCACCTGCGCGCCGTGCGCGGCCTCCTCGGCCAGCGCCACGGCGAACGCGGCGTTGTAGGACTGGTAGGACTCCCATTCCCGGCGGAAGCGCGCGTCGAAGTGCGGGGTGTTGGCGGTGTCGTAGAGCAGGTGGTGGACGAACCAGAGCGTGGAGTTGGCCACCGCGTTGTAGGCCCGGTGGAACGTCGCCGGCGGGATGTCCAGCATGCGCAGCGCGCCGGTGTCGTAGCCGGCCTGGTCGATGCGGCCGCCGGGCGCCAGCCGTACGGCGCCGCGGTCGCCGTCGGAGAGCGCGGCGCAGACCCAGAGCATGTCCAGCTCCTTGGCCACCTCGGACAGGCCGGACACCAGCCCGCCGCCGCCCCTGCGCATGC
Organism: Planomonospora parontospora; assembly: GCA_014647935.1. Taxonomy (GTDB): domain Bacteria; phylum Actinomycetota; class Actinomycetes; order Streptosporangiales; family Streptosporangiaceae; genus Planomonospora; species Planomonospora parontospora. Next base: position 253,409 of record BMQD01000009.1, on the reverse strand, counting down.
ACAGGGAGCCGTCCTCCGAAACGGTGAACGAGACGGGACCACGATTGGACGCCACCAGGATCGTGTTCATCTGTTCTTCCTCGTCTAGGACATGCCCCTCGTCTCCTGCCTACTGCGGACGGCGGCCGGTCGGTCCGCCCCGGGGCACGCTTGCCCCAGAGGTTAACCAAACATTGCCCCCGCCCATAGGATGTCCAGCGACCGTGATCGCTGATGGGGGCTCGGATGGCGCTGGACGAGACGACCGAGGCACTGGCCCGCGCGGCCGCCCAGGGCGACCACCGCGCGCTGGGCGAACTGCTCAAGCGGATCGAGCCCGACGTGCTGCGGCACTGCGGGCGGATCCTGCCCTACCGGCAGGACGCCGAGGAGGCGTGCCAGGACACCCTGCTGGCGGTGGCGCGCAACATCGGCCGCTTCGAGGGCCGGGCCCGGTTCACCACCTGGCTGCACATCGTGACGGCCAACTGCGCCCGGACGACCTACCGCTCGCTGAAGCGCCGGGCGGCCGAGCAGAGCTCCGACGAGCTGCCGCTGCAGAAGCCCGACGTGGCCCGGGTGAGCGTGATCGCCGGGTCCCGGCTGGACCTGCTCGACGTGATGGAGGCGCTGGAGGCCGACAAGCCCGAGCTGGCCCAGGCATTGGTGCTGCGCGACATCTGCCAGCTCGACTACAACGAGGTGGCCGAGCAGCTCGGCATCCCGCTGGGCACCGCCAAGTCCCGCATCCACCAGGCGCGCAAGTACGTCCAGAACGCGCTGGGCGACGCCTACGGCTTCTGACCCGGCCGGGTGCGCCCGCCCCTGGTGTCCGCCGGTCGACACACGCCGTCTCGGAAAGTGAGATGGATGGTCAGAGCGGTGAGCGGCCGGGGTAGAGTGCTTGCAACCTGCTCATCAGGTTCGACAACTGAATATTGCTCATCCAGAGGGGTGGAGGGACCGGCCCTGCGAAGCCCCGGCAACCCTCCCGGTTCAAGACTCGTGATCTGACGAGGTCGGCCGGGACAGGTGCCAATTCCGGTCTGTGACCAAGGTGGTCGCAGACGAAGATGAGGGAAAGGCCTCGCTTCATGGCGCTTGCAAGCACTGAAACCACCACCACCTCCCTTGACTTCGGTCCGGCCGTCGCGCTCTCCTGCCGCGAGTGCGGGGCGCGCTCCCCCCTCGGTCCGGACTTCGCCTGTACCGAGTGTTTCGGCCCCCTCGAGATCGCCTACGAGTTCCCCCGGGTCACCCGCGAGCAGATCGCGGCGGGGCCGGCGAACATCTGGCGCTACCGCGCGCTGCTCCCCGTCCCGGCGGACGTGACCGCCAAGCGAAACATGGCCCCCGGCTGGACCAAGCTGGTCAAGGCCGACAACCTCGCCCGCGAGCTGGGCCTGCGCTCCCTGCACGTGAAGGACGACTCGGGCAACCCCACGCACTCCTTCAAGGACCGCGTGGTGGCCATCGCGGTCGAGGCGGCCCGCAACTTCGGTTTCCACACCCTGTCCTGCTCCTCCACCGGCAACCTCGCGGGCGCGGTCACCGCGGCCGCCGCGCGCGCCGGACTGGACGCCTGCGTGTTCATCCCCTCCGACCTGGAGCAGGCCAAGATCGTCATGGCCTCGGTGTACGGCGGGCGCCTGGTGGCCATCGACGGCAGCTACGACGACGTGAACCGCTTCTGCTCGGAGCTCATCGGCGACGAGCTGGGCGACCGGTGGGGCTTCGTCAACGTCAACCTCCGCCCGTACTACGCGGAGGGCTCCAAGACGCTGGCCTACGAGATCGCCGAGCAGCTCGGCTGGCGGCTCCCCGAGCAGATCATCGTCCCGGTGGCCTCCGGCTCCCAGCTGACGAAGATCGACAAGGGGTTCAAGGAGCTGGTGACCCTCGGTCTCGTCGAGGACCGGCCGTACAAGATCTTCGCCGCGCAGGCCGAGGGGTGCTCGCCCGTCTCGGCGGCCTACAAGGCCGGCCACGACGTGATCCGCCCGGTCAAGCCGGACACCATCGCCAAGTCGCTGGCGATCGGCAACCCGGCCGACGGCCCGTACGTCCTGGACATCGCCCGGCGCACCGGCGGCGCGGTGGAGGACGTCACGGACGCCGAGATCGTCGACGCGATCAGGCTGCTGGCCCGCACCGAGGGCGTCTTCGCCGAGACCGCGGGCGGCGTCACCGTCGGCGTGCTCCGCAAGCTGGTCGCCGAGGGCAGGCTCGACCCCGACGCCGAGACGGTCGTCCTCAACACCGGGGAGGGGCTCAAGACCCTCGACGCGGTGGCCGACCACGCCCGGCCCACCGCGGTCATCCGGCCGTCTCTTGACGCATTCCGTGCCGCCCTCGCCTGAGAACTCCTGAAAGGTACTGGACTATGAGCGTTTCTGTGCGGATTCCGACGATTCTTCGCACGTACACCAATGGCGCCGCCGAGGTGAGCGGAGAGGGGGCGACCCTGCGGGAGGTCCTGGAGAAGCTCGACGCGGACTTCCCCGGCATCGGTGCCCGGATTCTCGATGAAACGGGCAAGATCCGACGTTTTGTCAACGTTTATGTGGGAGAAGAGGACGTCCGTTTCGCGGACAACCTCGAGACCGCCACACCGTCCGGGGTCCAGATCTCCATCATCCCGGCGGTCGCCGGGGGCTGATCCCCTCGGGCCGTCCAGGCCGCTCCGGGCGCCCTCGGCGCCCCTATGACACCCGTACGCCGCTCCGGCCGCGTGCGGGTGTCGTGCTTTGTGGCGCCCGTTCATATCTGGGACGTGAGGAAATAATGCAATATTGAACTAAACGGCGCGAGGGCAAAAGCTTGTTCTCCCGCCAAAGGCTCCGGTAAACGGATGATTAGTGGCTTGACTCTGTTGCCCTACGGTGTCCCACAGGTATGGTCGAGAACGATCGATGCGGGCGAGGCCTTCGCCGCGGAGATCGAAGGCTTCGCGAGTGGAATGGGCGTGGTCTTCAGGGCCGGTAAGAGGAGTCGGAAGTGGCGCAGGGCACCGTCAAATGGTTCAACGCGGACAAGGGCTACGGCTTCATCGCGGTAGACGGTGGTAAGGATGTTTTCGTCCATTACTCCGCGATCCTGATGGACGGCTATCGTGCGCTCGAGCAAGGCCAGCGGGTCGAGTTCGAGATCACCCAGGGGCAGAAGGGCCCGCAGGCGGAGGCCGTCCGGACCGTCTGAGGCGGTCGGCCGGCGGATGCGCCGGAGACGGCCGGGACTCCCGCGGCAGTGCGGTCCGCGCGGATCCCCCACATGTCGGCCCGGCCCGCCGGAGGCTCCGGAGGGCCGGGCCTTCGCGTTCCCGCATCCGGGGCTTCGCTCTGGGCGGAGCCCAGCTCAGCGGGGCGTAGCTTGCACTCGGCAGGGTAGAGTGCTAAACAGTTCGTTGGCACTCTCTGTTTGAGAGTGCCAACCCTGGATCGAGACGATGGGACCCGCCGAACGGAGTCGCGGGTCCACATGCCGTCGCGGGCGTCGGCTCGATCCGGTGCACGCCACCCTGTGTTTGGGAGGTCTAGCCGTATGGCAGCCAAGATGATCGCGTTTGACGAGGACGCCCGGCGCGGTCTCGAGCGTGGTATGAACCAGCTCGCGGACGCCGTGAAGGTGACCCTCGGCCCCAAGGGCCGTAACGTCGTTCTGGAGAAGAAGTGGGGCGCCCCCACGATCACCAACGACGGTGTCTCCATCGCCAAGGAGATCGAGCTCGAGGACCCGTGGGAGAAGATCGGGGCCGAGCTCGTCAAGGAAGTCGCCAAGAAGACCGACGACGTCGCGGGTGACGGCACCACCACCGCCACCGTGCTCGCCCAGGCGCTGGTCCGCGAGGGCCTGCGCAACGTCGCCGCCGGCGCCAACCCGATGGCCCTGAAGAAGGGCATCGAGGCCGCCGTCGAGCGCGTCAGCGAGGAGCTCTCCAAGCTGGCCAAGGACGTGGAGACGAAGGCGCAGATCGCCTCCACGGCCTCCATCTCCGCGGGCGACCCGCAGATCGGCGAGATGATCGCCGAGGCGATGGACAAGGTCGGCAAGGAAGGCGTCATCACCGTCGAGGAGAGCAACACCTTCGGTCTGGAGCTCGAGCTCACCGAGGGCATGCGCTTCGACAAGGGTTACATCTCGCCCTACTTCGTGACCGACCCGGAGCGTATGGAGGCCGTCCTCGACGACCCCTACATCCTCGTCGTCAACTCCAAGGTGTCCGCCAACAAGGACCTGCTCCCGGTCCTCGACAAGGTCGTGCAGGCCGGCAAGCCGCTGCTGATCATCGCCGAGGACGTCGAGGGCGAGGCCCTGGCCACCCTGGTCGTCAACAAGATCCGCGGCCTGTTCCGCTCGGTCGCCGTCAAGGCCCCGGGCTTCGGCGACCGCCGCAAGGCGATGCTGGGCGACATCGGCGTCCTGACCGGCGCCCAGGTCATCAGCGAGGACCTCGGCCTCAAGCTCGAGTCCACCGCGCTGGAGCAGCTCGGCCGCGCCCGCCAGGTCATCATCACCAAGGACGAGACCACCATCGTCGACGGTGCCGGTGACGCCGAGCAGATCGCCGGCCGGGTCAACCAGATCCGCGCCGAGATCGAGAACACCGACTCCGACTACGACCGCGAGAAGCTCCAGGAGCGCCTCGCCAAGCTGGCCGGCGGCGTCGCCGTCATCAAGGCCGGCGCGGCGACCGAGGTCGAGCTCAAGGAGCGCAAGCACCGCATCGAGGACGCCGTGCGCAACGCCAAGGCGGCCGTCGAGGAGGGCATCGTCCCCGGCGGTGGCGTGGCCCTGCTGCAGGCCGGCGCCAAGGCGTTCGACAAGCTCGAGCTGCTCGGTGACGAGGCCACCGGCGCCGCGATCGTCCGCAAGGCGCTCGAGGAGCCGCTGAAGCAGATCGCCGTCAACGCCGGCCTCGAGGGCGGCGTCGTGGTGGAGAAGGTGCGCAACCTCACCCCGGGTGAGGGCCTGAACGCCGCCACCGGCGACTACGTCAACATGTTCGAGTCGGGCATCATCGACCCGGCCAAGGTGACCCGTTCCGCGCTGCAGAACGCGGCGTCCATCGCGGCGCTGTTCCTCACCACCGAGGCCGTCATCGCCGAGAAGCCCGAGAAGAACCCCGCTCCGGCCGGCGGCATGCCGGGCGGCGGCGACATGGACTTCTAGTCCGGCGCCTGCTCGAAGAAGAGGCCGGTCCCGCACGGGACCGGCCCTTTCCTTTTCCCGGCCGCCTTTCCTTTTCCCGGCTCCCGCGCGGCCCCCTCCGCGCGGCCGGTCAGCCGGTCAGCTGGGGCGGGAGATCCCTGGCGTACAGCACCGTCAGGGAGGTGACCGCGCGGGTCAGCACCACGTACAGCCTGGCCAGCCCGCGGGGCTCGGCCTCCACGATGTCGGCCGGCTCGACCACGATGACGTGGTCGTACTCCAGGCCCTTGGCCAGGCTCGCGGGGACGACCAGGAGGCGGTGCTCCTCGACGGAGTCGGGCGCCAGCACGCGGTGGTCGAACCCGGACAGCGCCTCGGAGGCGGCGGAGACCCCGGCGTCGGCGACGATGACGCCGATCGAGCCCTCCCGGGAGAGCGCCTGCGCGGCCGCCTCCGCCAGGGATGCGGCCGGGTCGGGCGAGTGCCGTACGGACAGGGAGCCCGCGCCGGGACGGAGCGACCGGGGCGCGGCCAGGCCGGGGGCGACCGAGGGCAGCAGGCGGGCGGCGTAGTCCAGGACCTCGCGGGGCACGCGGAAGCCCAGGGTCAGCTCGGTCACCGCGCCCCCGCCGCCGTCCTGCCCGTCGCCCGGCGGGAAGCCGAGGTGGTGCAGGACCTCGGTCCAGGAGCGCGCCGACCACGGGGTGGTGCCCTGGGCGAGGTCGCCCAGGACGGTGGCCGACCCCGTACGGCACCGCCGCCCCAGGGCGCGCAGCTGCATCGCCGACAGGTCCTGGGCCTCGTCCACGACCAGGTGGCCGAGGGACGGGGTGCGCTCCATCAGGTCGCCGAGCTCGTCCAGCAGCGCGCTGTCGGCCGCCGACCACTTCGCCGAGCGGAACGACTTGGGCGGTCTGGGCCACAGCAGCGCGGCCTGCTCGCCAGGGGTGAGGTCGTCCCTGGCGGAGGCGGCCAGGAACGCGGGGTCGCTCAGCAGCCGGTGCAGGACCTGCTGGGGGGTGAGCTTGGGCCAGACCTGCTCCACCAGCTGCTTGACCGGCTTGGAGCGGGCGACGGCGTCCTGCACCCGGTCGTCGGGGGACTCGCCGCGCTGCTCCATCCGGACCAGCACCAGGTGGGCCAGGCGCTGGGCGAGGGTCGCGCGGCCGGGGTTGTAGCGGGTGGTGCCGCGCAGGGCGGCGACGATCTCGCGGACCTCGTGGTCGGCCACCCGGTAGCGGTTGATCCCCCGGGTGTACAGCAGGCCCTCGGCAGGCTTGACGATGTGCGCCCAGAGCGCCCGCCGCAGCACCGGCACCATCCGGGCGTCGCCCTTGACCGCGGCCACCGCGGGGTCCTCCGGGGCGGCGTGGTCGCCGAGCATCCCGGCGACCGTGGTCTGGTCGACCTTGACCTCGCCCAGGGCGGGGAGCACCGAGGAGATGTAGGACAGGAAGGCCCGGTTGGGCCCGACGATCATCACTCCGGACCGGGCGAGCTTCTCCCGGTGGGTGAAGAGCAGGTAGGCGGCGCGGTGCAGGCCGACGGCGGTCTTCCCGGTGCCGGGGGCGCCCTGGACGCACACCGTCCGGGTCAGCGCGGAGCGGACGATCTCGTCCTGGTCGGGCTGGATGGTCGCGACGATGTCGCGCATCGGGCCGGAGCGGGGCCGTTCGATCTCCTCGGTGAGGATCTTCGACTGGCGGAGCACCTCCCCCTGGTCGAGCCGTTCGTCCTCGAAGGCGGTGAGCTCGCCGCCGTGGTAGCCGAACCGGCGGCGGCGCGAGACGCCCATCGGGTCGGACGGGCTGGCCTGGTAGAACGCCCGGGAGATCGGGGCCCGCCAGTCGACGACCAGGGGACGGCTGCGGTCGTCGTGGACGTGCCGGCGCCCGACGTGGACGGTGCCCGGCAGGTCGTCGGCGACGGAGCGGTCGAGCCGGCCGAAGAAGAGGGGGGTGCCGGAGTGGTCGGCGAGCGCGGCCACCCGCTGGTCCAGCAGCGCCTGCAGGATCTGCTGGGAGACCCAGTCTCCGGCGGCGTCCGAGGACAGGGACTGCGCGTGCTCGCGCATCGCGCGCAGGGCGGCCCGGGAGACGGCCAGGTGCTCGCGCTCGGCGGCGAGGATCCGGGCCGCGGACGCCTCGTCGGCCGCCTCGCCGGAGGGCCCGGGAGAGGGTGGACGGTCCGGGGAGGGGCCTGGGGCGGAGGGCGGGTCGTCCGGGGGCGGACCGTCGTCCGTACCGGAGAGCAGTCGTTCGGTGGGCATGCGGAAATCGCCTCGCATTCGTAAACGGAGGTGGTGGTCATCAGGCAGCGAATCGACTAGCTTACCGAGGGGCCGGACGGCGCTCAAAAGGATTGTTTCCGTGCCCGGGAGACCGGACGGCACGCCGCCACGCGCGGCGACACGGCCTCTCCGCGCACCGGAGAGGCCCGGTGCGGTGCGGGGACCCGGCCGCTCAGCCGGGTGCCGCCGCAGCCGAACGGGATTCGCGAAAAGGCGCGTGCTTCACCGGGGAAATGAGCGGTAGGTGACTATTCGGTGACCATCCGTCATTTCTTTGCGGGGCGCCAAAAAGGTAGGCAAATCTGGTGGAGCATGCAGAATACGGGGTATGCCGCCACTGTTTGTCGCGGTCCGAGGAGGGGGTGGTTCCTTTGTCGAAGACCCGCGGGCTCTCGTGGATCTGACAGAGGCCATGCGGTGCTCGCCGGCGCGATCTCAGTCGCCGGCGAGCACGTCGTCCGCGTCGATGATCTGGTAGGCGTACCCCTGCTCGGCCAGGAACCTCTGCCGGTGCGCGGCGAACTCCTGGTCGACGGTGTCCCGGCTGACCACCGAGTAGAACCTGGCCCCGCCCCCGCCCGACTTGGGCCGCAGCACCCGGCCGAGCCGCTGGGCCTCCTCCTGGCGTGAGCCGAACGTCCCCGACACCTGGACGGCCACCGACGCCTCCGGCAGGTCGATGGAGAAGTTGGCGACCTTGGACACCACCAGGACCCGGATCTCCCGGTCGCGGAAGGCCTGGAAGAGCCGCTCCCGCTCCTTGACCTTGGTGTCCCCCTTGATCACCGGAGCGCCCAGGTGCTCGCCGAGCTCGTCGAGCTGGTCGATGTACTGCCCGATGACCAGCACCTGCTCGTCCGGGTGCCGGTTCACCAGCGCCTCGGTCACCCGGGTCTTGGACGGCGTGGTGGCGCAGAACCGGTAGCGCTCCTCGGCGTCGGCCATCGCGTAGGCGAGCCGCTCGTCGTCGGTGAGCGTCACCCGGACCTCGACGCAGTCCGCCGGGGCGATCCAGCCCTGGTTCTCCATGTCCTTCCACGGCGCGTCGTAGCGCTTGGGGCCGATCAGCGAGAACACGTCGCCCTCCCGGCCGTCCTCGCGCACCAGCGTCGCGGTCAGCCCGACCCGCCGCCTGGCCTGCAGGTCGGCGGTCATCCGGAAGATCGGCGCGGGCAGCAGGTGCACCTCGTCGTAGATGACCAGCCCCCAGTCGCGGGCGTCGAACAGCTCCAGGTGGCGGTAGGCGCCCTGCCGCCGCGTCGTCATCACCTGATAGGTGGCGATGGTGACCGGGCGGATCTCCTTCTTGGTCCCGGTGTACTCGCCGATCTCGTCCTCGGTCAGCGACGTCCGCTTGATGAGCTCCTGCTTCCACTGGTGCGCCGAGACCGTGTTCGTCACCAGGATCAGCGTGGTGGCCTTGGCGTGCGCCATCGCCGCCGCGCCCACGATCGTCTTCCCCGCGCCGCAGGGCAGCACGACCACGCCCGAGCCGCCGTGCCAGAACGCCTCGGCCGCCTCCCGCTGGTACGAGCGCAGTTCCCAGCCGTCCTCGGCCAGTGTGATCGGGTGGTGCTCGCCGTCGACGTAGCCGGCGAGGTCCTCGGCCGGCCAGCCCAGCTTGAGCAGGAGCTGCTTGATGTTGCCGCGCTCGCTCGGGTGGACCGCCACCGAACCGCCGTCGGCGCCGTCCAGCCGCTCGCCCAGCAGCGGCTGGATCTTCTTGGAGCGCAGCACCTCCTCCAGCACCGCGCGGTCGGTGCTGGTCAGGACGAGCCCGTGCACGGGGTGCTTCTCCAGCCGGAGCCGGCCGTAGCGCGCCATGGTCTCGGCGATGTCCACCAGCAGCGCGTGCGGCACCGGGTAGCGGCTGTGGGTGATCAGCGCGTCGATCACCTGCTCGGCGTCGTGGCCCGCGGCCCGCGCGTTCCACAGCGCCAGCGGGGTCACCCGGTAGGTGTGCACGTGCTCGGGCGCGCGCTCCAGCTCGGCGAACGGCGCGATCGCCTTCCGGCACGCGTCGGCCTGCTCATGGTCGACTTCCAGTAGAAGCGTCTTGTCGGACTGGACGATCAGCGGGCCGTCGGCCACAGACTTCTCCCTCGTGTACGGCTACCGCCTATCCAACGCCGGATGACGCCCCCGCAGTCCCGAAACGGCCGGACTAGGCTCCGGCGGCCGTGGCGAACAGGGCGACCAGACCCAGCAGGAGCAGCCCGAAGTTGGCGCCGATGCCGATCCAGGTCCACTTGAGCAGCTTCCTGGCGTAGGCGGTGTCGGTCTCGACCCTGCCGAGCGCGATCCCCGACAGGATCGTTCCGATGATGCCGCCGAGGCTGATGAAACAGCTCATCGCCAGCGTGATGCTGATGACGAGCGCGACGATCGCGTGCGTCCTGACGCCGTCGACGTTCTGCTGCGGCCGGGGGCCGTACGGGCCGCCGTAACCCGGGGAGGCGTAGCCCTGGGCCCCGTAGCCGGGGTCGTACGCCGTGGCCCCGTAACCCTGAGCCCCGTAACCTTGAGCCCCGTAACCCTGAGTCGCGTAGTCCTGAGCTCCGTAGTCCTGGGCCCCGTAACCCGGGTCGTACGCCTGGGAGCCGTGGCCCGGGTCGTAGCCGGGGGAGCCGTACGCCTGGGAGCCGTGGCCCTGCCCATGGGCGGTCTGGCCGTAGGGGTCGTAGGGCGTGCCGTGGCCCTGCCGGTGCGGGTCGTGACCGGAGGGCTGCCCGCCGTACCCCGAGGTCCGGCCGGGGCCCGTGCTGTAGGGGCTCTTCCAGTCGTCCGGGTTCGGACTGGGGCCTTCGGGGGTGCCACTGCTCACGGGGGAACTCGCCTCACCTCTAAGAACGGTCTACGTCAACAGATATCACGACCCGGACGGAACGGTCACAAAGATGCCGGGACGGACACCTGCCCCCCGCCGGGGGCGGGGTCCGGATCGAGGCCGGGCGGCGGGTCGCGGCCCGGCGCCCGGACCCGGCCTACGGCTGGATGTCGGCCACCCCGGTGATGCGGTGCAGGGCGAAGCGGTGGACCGCGGCCCGGGTCTCGTCGTAGGCGGTGAGGTAGCCGCCCTCCATGCGGGCGGGTTCGAGGATGCGGCTGGTGGCGTTGCCTTGCGAGTCGAGGTAGCCGATCCAGACCTGCGACCCCTGCCGGATGGCCTCGCGCAGGGCGCCGATCGTGGCGGTCGCGGGGGAGCGGGGCACCTGCCCGTCGGGGGCGGCCGCGGGCTTGCGGCGGGCCCGGTGGGCGGCGTCCCCGGCCCGCACCGCGCGGACGGCGGCCGTGATCACCTCGGCGTCCGGGCCGACGGCCGTGACCGGGGCACGGAGCTGCGGCGGGCCCTCGGTCCTGCGCACGTCCAGCCGGGTGATGATCACGTCACCCTCCAGGGACTCGGCCACCGGGGCGTAACCCATCGCGCGCAGCGAGTCGACCAGGGTCGCCCGGGCGGTCTTGGACGCGATCACGGTGGGCGCCAGGCGGCGCAACCGCAGCGGGGCGGCGCGCCGGTCGGCCATCACCTCGTCGAGCGCGGAGGGGTCGTCGCAGCGGATGTAGGAGCTGGCCGTGCCGACCCGCATGCGGCCGTGGCGGCGGGCCACGTCGGTGACCAGGTAGCTGAGCGGCTGCGGGACCGGCGTGGTCGAGTGCCGCTCCAGCATGGCCAGCATCTCGTCGGCGCCCTGCCCGGCGTCCAGCGCCCGCCGGATCGAGTGCTCGCCGAACCGGTAGACCGTCGCGCCGCCGGTGGACTCCACGTCGGCGGCGAGCGCCAGCCAGCGGCCCAGCTCGCCGGTGAGCGGGCCGGGCGCCACCGCGGTCAGGTCGGCCTGGAGCAGCACGTGGTCGAGCGGCACGGGCAGCAGCGGGGCCAGCAGCCCGGCGGCCGCTCCCGCGCCGGTCCCCGTCCCGGCGACCGCCCCCGGGCCGGTCTCGGCCCGCCTCGGGGCGTCGCCGCCGGCCTGGGCGGGCAGCAGGGCGCGGCCGTGTCGGGCGAGGGCGCCGAGACCGGTGACCCCGATCTGCTCGGCCTCGCGCAGGGTGAACTCCACCAGCCGGTCGCGGTGGGGGCCGCGGCGGCGCGGCTGCTCCCAGGCCAGGCGCTCCCGGACCGAGTCGAGGGTCGGCGCCAGCGGCGCGGTCGCGGCGTCCCCGGCCGCGGCCAGGACGCCGAGCACGGCCGCGCGGACCTCCGGCGCGGCGGCGCGGCGCAGATCGGGGTGGAGCGCGTTGAGCAGCCGGTCACGCTCGTCGCGGTCACCGATCACCCCCGGCACGCGGTCCGTGGCGAGCCAGGTCGACGCCAGCGTTACCCAGCGCTCCTCGGTGGCGCGCACCCGCCAGCCGTCGTAGACGGGGGTGGGCATCCAGTCGCCGTCGACCGCGCCGCTCGCCGCCACCAGGCCGGCGGCGTGCGCCACCTCGATGACCAGGCCGGCCGCCCAGTCGGGCAGGTCGAGCAGGGCCGCGGCGCGCTTCAGGTCGCGCACGGCCAGGCCCCCGCCGCGGAGCACGCCGGGGGGCTCGGCGCTCCACCGCTCGCAGAGCTCCTCCACCGCGCGGGTGAACGCGAACGCCTGCCCGGCGGCCGTCCGGTCGGTGAGATCGCGCTTGCGCTCGGCGCCCTCCAGCGGCGGCGGGACGGGGCGGAGATTACGGTGGACCCGGTCGCCGCGGAGGAACAGCCCGACCTCGCGCGGCAGCACGACGGACTCCTCCCCGGTCGCGCAGAGCAGCGCCCGGGCGAGCAGCTGCTCGATCGGCGACAGGGCGGTGGCGGCCCGCACCTCGCGGCGGGCGTTGGCCACCCGGCCGCTGGCCGGGCCCCAGGCGAGCTCGTCGAGGGCGGACCGGGCCTGCGGGGAGACCTCTCCGACCAGCCGGGCGACGACCTCCGGATCGGCCAGCAGCGTGCCGAGGGCCTCCGCGGTGTCGCCGCTCCCGCCGAGGTCCTCGACCAGCTCGGCCAGGCGCTCCCGGTGGTAGTGCCGGAACGCCTCCCGGGCCGGCGGGCCCAGGCCCGCGGGGCCGTCCAGGACCTCCCGCACGCCGGGGGCCGGGGCCAGGGCGCGGTCGGGCCCGTAGACCAGGGCCAGCGTCCGCAGCCGGTCGACGGTCTCCCTGAACCTGGCCTCGAAGACGGAGTCCGCCGGTCCGGCCAGCGCGCGGGCCAGTCTGGCGCGGAGCGGCCGGTAGGAGACCGGGGAGGGGAGCACGGCGAGCGTCTCCACGACCGCGAAGGTGAAGCGGTCGAGCCGGTCGAGCACCCGGCCGACCGCCGACGGGCTGCTCGCCCGCCCCGCCAGCCCCTCGACGTGGGCGGGGACGGGGGTGATGAGTTCGGGGCGCAGGGCGACGAGCTCCCGCAGCTGCTCGTCGCTCCGGCCGCGCAGCCACTTGGTGAACTCCGTGCTCATTCCCACCATGCTAGGAGTCCTCACCGACAACGCGCGGACCGGTACGGGCCCGAGGCGCGGGCCTGCACGGAACCGGCGGCCGGGTCTAGCCGATCGCCTGCACGGCGGGACTCGGCATGAGGCCGAGCGCGAGCCGTACCCAGGAGTCGACGAAGCGGTCCTTCTCGGCGCGGCCGGGGGGCTCGCCCACGGTCTCCTGGAACAGGCGGTAGTGGATGACCGCGCCGCCCAGCACCGCTCCGATCGCGGGCCAGTCGAGGTCGGCCCCGGCGTACTCGGGCTGGGCCCGGAACCACGTGGTGATCGCGTCGAACATGGGCTGCAGCAGGCCCTCGCGCACCACCGCGACCAGCTCGGGGAACTGGCTGAGGTCGCGGAAGAAGACGCGCGTCAGCTCGCTCTCCTCGCGCACCTTGGCCAGTCCCGACCGGCACAGGTGGGCCAGGCGCTCCTCGATGGGCAGGTCCGCCTCGACGGTGCTCATCTCGGCCAGGGTCTCGGCGATCTGCGTGCTGGTCCGGGCGGCGTGCTCGTTCATCGCCGCGGCGAGCACCTCGTACTTCGACTTGAAGTGCCGGTAGAGCCCTCCGGCGCCGGGGGACAGCCCGGAGGCGGCCTCGATCTCGGCGACCGAGGTCGCCGAGTAGCCCCGTTCGGCGAACAGGCGCAGGGCCTCGTCGATGATCCGCTCGCGCGTCGATCTGGTCATTTGTCTGCCGATACCTCCGTCATGACCCTATCCAGTCGCGGCCCGTCAGGGTGCGGCTCACCGGACGAGACCGGCGGGCCCGGGTGCGCCGGCGCGCACCGGCGGACGCGTCGGCCGGGGGAGTAAGCGACTCCTTTCGTAAAGGGTTCCACAGCGGCCGCCGCGGCGTACAGCGAGGGGCCCGGCCGTGCGGGACGGCGGAGACCGGATTACCTGTGGGTTGCCCTGCTTTGGCATGCTGCGGGGCATGCACTCGGTGGGATTCGACCTGGACATGACGCTCGCGGACACCCGGGCGGGGATCGCCGCCGTCTACGACGAGCTGTCGCTGCGGATCGGGGTGCCCATCGACAGCGCCGCGGTGGTCGCGCGGCTGGGGCCCCCGCTGGAGCTGGAGCTGGCCAACTGGCTCCCGGCGGACGAGATCCCCGCCGCCGCCGCGATCTTCCGCTCCCTCTACCCCTCGATCGCCGTCCCCGCCACCACCCCGCTGCCCGGCGCCCGGGAGGCCGTCACGGCCGTACGGCGCGCGGGCGGCCGGATCGTCGTGGTCACCGGCAAGAACGCCGGGGACGCGGTGCGGACCGTGGAGTTCCTCGGCCTGGACGTCGACGAGGTCGCCGGCTCGGTGTTCGGCGCGGCCAAGGGCCCGGCCCTCGCGGCGTTCGGCGCGGGCGCCTACGTCGGGGACCACGTCGCCGACATCGAGGCGGCGCGGGCGGGAGGCGCCGTCAGCGTGGCGGTGGCGACGGGCCCCTACCGGGCGGGGGAACTGCGCGAGTACGGAGCCGACGTCGTGCTGGGCGATCTGACGGAGTTTGCCGGGTGGTTCGACGGGTGGCGGAGCGCCGCCGCGGTCGGTTGATTCGTCCCTTTTTACACGGTCGCTCTGAGCGGCCTATGGGCATAACCTACTTCCATCCCCTACACCACAGTCTGAACGAGGTCACCCCTGTGCCGAGTGGCAAGGTCAAGTGGTACGACGCCGACAAGGGTTTCGGCTTCCTCACCCGCGACGACGGCGGTGAGGTCTTCGTGCATTCCTCCGCGCTGCCCGGCGGCGTGGACTCCCTCAAACCGGGCCAGAAGGTCGAGTTCGGAGTGGCCGAAGGGCGCCGCGGCCAGCAGGCGCTCTCGGTCCGGGTGATCGACCAGCCTCCGGCACTCGACAGGAGCGCCAAACCGAAGGGCAAGCGCAAGAAGCCCGACGAGATGGTGGTCATCGTCGAGGACCTGATCAAGCTCCTCGACGCGGTCTCCACGTCCTACCAGCGGGGCAAGCACCCGGACGCCGCGCACGCCAAGAAGATCGCGACCGTGCTCCGCGCGGTGGCCGACGACCTGGACGTCTGACCCGCTCCCCGTCCGGGCGCCGACGGGATCCTCCGGCCCGGGTCCGCAGGTGGAGGACGTCCTCGGCACCCGCCCCGGGCTTCCGGGCGGGGAGGTCCGGAGGGGACCCGGGCCTTCGCCGCCCGCCCCAGCCCTCGGGCGGGGAGGTCCGGCGGGGATCCGGGCCTTGGCCGGCCGCCCGGCTCAGCCGTGAGGGTTGGTCAGGGGTTTGGTCCGCTGCTCGGTGGGCGGTTCGCCGCGCCGTACGACCGCGGTGGTGGTCCCCGCGGGTGGCTTCCGCGGGCGGGCCGGCCCGGCTTCGCGCCGGGTGGCGTCCGGGCCGGACGGCGGGGCCGCGGGCTCGGGGCCGGACTCCTCCTCCGGATCGCCGTGGCCCGCCGGGCCGTGCGGTGAGTCCGGGGCGGCGGCACGGGCGGCCCGCGCCCGCGCGTCCCTGGCCCGGATGCGCGCGCGCCGCCGCACGACCAGCCAGCCGAGCGAACCGGCCAGCACCGCGGCCATCGCCGCCAGCCCGCCGGGCCCCGCGGCGAACAGCGAGAGCAGCAGCCCGATCAGCCCGCCGACCACCCAGGAGATCTGCAGGAACGCCTCGACCACGCCGAAGGTGGACGAGCGGATCTCCTCGCCGATCTCGCGCTGCACGATCGCGTCCAGCGCGAGCTTGCCCAGCCCCTGGGAGAAGGCGGCCGCCAGCGCGACGGCCACCGCGGTCCACAGGCCGAACGCCACGGCCGCCACGACCGTGACCGCTCCCGACAGCGCGAGCGTGGCCAGCACGATGACCTGCGGGGAGTGGCTCCGCGCCCACGAGGCCACCCCGGCCCCGGCCAGGCCCCCCGCGCCGGCGGCCAGGGCCAGCACGCCGATCGCCGCCGCCGGGGGCATACCGGGCAGCTTCTTCTCCTGGACCAGGAAGAGCAGGTAGAACAGCAGGAATCCGGAGTGGAACCGGATCGCCACGTTGGCCAGCATCGACTCGGCGACCACCGGGCCGACGTTGAGCATGGTCCGCCAGCGCGGCGGGCGCTCCTCGCCCTCCTGCAGCTCGTCGAGGTCGGGGGAGTCGACGTGACGGGGGAGCCGTACGGCCAGCACGCCCTGGAGCAGGAAGAGCACCGTCGCCGCGCGCAGCACCCACTCGGCGCCGAGCCAGGCGCTGACCCCCGCGCCGACGGGCACCGCGACCCCCGCCGAGACCAGGGCGAACAGGGCGACCCGGGCGTTGGCGGTGACCAGCGCGATGTCGGCGGGCAGCACGCTCGGCATGATCGCGGCCCGGGAGACGTTGTAGGCCTTGGAGAGCACCAGCACGGCCAGCGCCGCGGGGAAGATGGTGAAGACGTCGCCGGGGACGACCGCCGCGGCCATGGCGAAGCAGAGCAGCCCCCGGCCGAACAGCGTGCCGGCCATGACGAAGCGGCGGCCGGAGCGGAACCGGTCGAGGACCGGGCCGACGAACGGCGCGACCACCACGAACGGGATCATGGTGATCAGCAGGTAGAGCGCGACCTGGCCCCGGGCCTCGTTGACCGGGAGCTTGAACAGCGTGCCGGCCAGCGCCGCGGTGACCAGCGCGTCGCCCGCGCTGTGCGCGGCCGTGAGCTCGATCAGCTGGCCCAGTCCGGTGCGGCCCGCCCCCTGGGCGTGGGTCAGCCGGCGCGCCGCCCTGCCGACCCCCAGGGTCGCGTCCGCCGCGCCGCGCCCGGCGCGCGCGGTCGCCCGGCCTGTGCCCCGGGCCGCCCGCGCAGTCACCCGGCCCGTATCCCGGGCCGCCCGCGCGGTCGCCCGGCCCGCCCGCACGGCGGCGCGGCCGAAGCGGCGGGAGGCCTCCCCCGCCGTCCGCCGTGCCCGTTCCCAGTCCGCTGCCACGCCTCCAGTCATACCCGACGGCCGGCCGCGCTGTCCGACGCGGCACGTCGGACGGGGAGGCCGGCCGGTGCGCGGAGGAGGGGCGGCGCCGGCCGGTACGGGGAG
Source organism: Planomonospora parontospora (assembly GCA_014647935.1). Classification (GTDB taxonomy): domain Bacteria; phylum Actinomycetota; class Actinomycetes; order Streptosporangiales; family Streptosporangiaceae; genus Planomonospora; species Planomonospora parontospora. Next base: position 236,530 of record BMQD01000009.1, on the reverse strand, counting down.
GAGGGGCGGCGCCGGCCGGTACGGGGAGGAGGGGCGGCGCCGGCCGGTACGGGGAGGAGGGGCGGCGCCGGCCGGTACGGGGAGGAGGGGCGGGGCGGCTCCGGTGATCATTCGATATCGGGACGGGCCATCACATATGGGGGCGTCAGTCGGTACGCGGTGCCGTTCGCTCCGGGCATAGGCGAGAATGAATTACGTGACCCGTACTCGATCTCGCGCTGTAGCTCTCGACCAGGCCTGCGTCGCCGCCGTCGATCTGGCCCGCTCCGCGATCGAGGAGAACGTCAGACCGGATCAGATCGGCGAGCACCTGGGGGTCGAGGGCGAGGGCGACCGGGTGGTCACCCACTATTTCGCCTGCCTGGACCGCGCCTACCGGGGCTGGCGCTGGGCCGTCACCGTCGCGCGGGCCTCGCGGGCCCGCAACGTCACGGTCAGCGAGGTCGTGCTGCTGCCCGGTCCCGGCGCTCTCCTGGCCCCGCAGTGGGTGCCGTGGAGCGAGCGGCTGCGCCCCGGCGACCTCGGTGTGGGCGACCTGCTGCCCACCGGTGAGGACGACGACCGGCTCGCTCCCGGCTTCACCGCCACCGGTGACGAGACCGGCGGCGAGATCGACCACCAGATGATCTTCGAGTACGGCCTCGGCCGGGCCCGGGTGCTCTCCCCGATCGGCCGCGACCTCGCGGTGCGGCGCTGGCACTCCGGCGAGGCCGGCCCGCACACCCCGATCGCCCACGCGGCTCCCGCCCAGTGCTCCACCTGCGGGTTCTACTGGCCGCTGGCCGGTGCGCTGCGCACCGGCTTCGGCGTCTGCGCCAACGAGTACGCTCCCGACGACGGCCGCGTGGTCGCCGCCGACCACGGCTGCGGCGCGCACTCCGAGGCCACCGTGGTGCCGCACCAGGTGGTGCCCACCTCGCCGATCCTCGACGACCACCTCTACGACGTCGAGGAGGAGGCGGGAGAGGCCGACCTGGCCGGTTCCGTGGACGACGGCTCCTCCGACGAGCCTCTGGGCCACTCCTGACCTGACCGATCCGACACCGTTCCACGGACCGCCGGGTCGCCCTCCGTCCCGATCCGCCGGGTCGTCTCCCGTCCCGGGCCGCCTTCCGCCCCGGGACGCCGGGTCGCCTTCCGTCCCGATCCGCCGGGTCGCCTTCCGTCCCGGTCGCCGCCACAGCGGCGACCGGGGCCCTGACCTCTGGGAACATCGCTGTGACTGACATCTTCGGCACCGATCGCCTGCGCTCCGCCGTGCTCGCGGCGTGGACCGCCTCGCCTGCGCGCTTCCGCGAGGACGCCAACGCGGAGGAGGACTTCGCCCTCGGCGGCTACCGCGACCGGCTGATCGTCGAGCTGGCCCAGAACGCCGCGGACGCCGCGCTCCGCGCCGGAGTGCCGGGACGGCTCCGGCTGTCGCTGCGCGAGGGCGTGCTCTCCGCGGCCAACACCGGCGCCCCGATCGACGCCGCCGGGATCGAGGGGCTGTCGACGCTGCGCGTCTCCGCCAAGCGCGGCGAGTCCGGCGCGGCGGGCCGGTTCGGCGTCGGCTTCGCGGCCGTGGTCTCGGTCTGCGACGAGCCGGTGATCGGCTCTCTCGGGACCGGGGTGGTCCGCTGGTCCCGCGAGCAGACCGCCGCGCTGGTGGCCGCCGAGCCCGCGCTGGCCGCCGAGCTCGGCGAGCGCGGCGGGCACGTGCCGCTGCTGCGCCTGCCGTTCCCCGCGGGTCCGGTGGAGATCCCCGCCGGGTTCGACACGCTGGTACGGCTCCCGCTGCGCGACGGGGCGGCGGTGGAGGCCGTACGGCGGATGCTCCACCAGGCCGGTCCCGCGCTGCTGCTCGGGCTGCCCGCGCTGGAGACGATCGAGATCGACGTGGACGGCGAGATCCGGACGATCGTCCCCGACGGCTGGCGGGTCGTCTCGGCCTCCGGGCAGTTCGCCCCCGAGCAGGTGGCCGGGCTCTTCGCCGACCGGCCGACCGAGGAGCGGGCCCGGCCGTACTGGACGGTCCGCTGGGCCGTACCGGTCTCCCCGGAGGACGGCCCGGCCGGGGCCGAGCCCCGGCCGCTGCCGGAGCGGGTGCCGCCCGTGGTGCACGCGCCGACGCCGAGCGACGAGCCGCTGGACCTGCCCGCGCTGCTGATCGCGTCCTTCCCGATGGCCACCGACCGGCGGCACGTGGCCATGGGGCCGCTGGCGGAGTTCCTGGTCGAGCGCGCCGCGGAGCTCTACGTGGAGCTGCTGTCGGGCCTGCCCCGGACGCCGAAGCTGCTCGACCTCGTCCCCGGCCTGATGGGCAAGGGCGAGCTCGACGCCCGGATCCGCCAGGCGATCCTGCGCCTGCTCCCGGACGCCCCGCTGCTGCCCGCGCTCTCCCCGCCCGCCGACGCCCGGGAGGCGGCCGGACGCGTCACCGGCCCCGGTGCCACCGGCTCTGGCACCACCGGCCCCGGTTCCGCCGGTTCCGGTGATGCGGCCGGCGGCGGTTCCGCCGGTTCCGGTGGCGCGGCTGGCGGCGGTTCCGCCGGTTCCGGTGGCGCGTCCGGCGGTCCCGGCGGCGGGCTCGTCGTGTCCGGCCGGCAGGCGAGCGTGGTGGCGGCCTCCGGCGAGCTGCTGGAGCGGATCGCCGCGGCGGTGCCCGGCCTGCTGCCCGCCGGCTGGCCGGTCCGGCATCCCGCGATCACCACGCTCGGCGTGAAGCGGGTCGAGCTCGCCGACGTCGTGGACCTGCTGGCCGGCGACCTGTCGGGCGAGGCCGCCGCCGACCGGGACCCGGCCTGGTGGCGCTCGCTGTACGAGGTGCTGCCCGCCGACGACCTGGAGGCGCTCGGCGCGCTGCCGGTCCCGCTCTCCGACGGCCGCCTGGTCCGCGGCCCGCGCGGCACGCTGGTGCTGACCGAGCGCGGCGCCCTGGACCCGGACGTGCTCGCCCCGCTCGGGCTCCGCGTGGTCCACCCGGACGCCGCCCACCCGCTGCTGCTGCGCCTCGGCGCCGCCGAGGCGACGCCGCGCACGGTCCTGGAGGACCCGCTCACCCGCCGGGCCGTCTCCGAGTCCCTGGAGAGCGCCGACCCCGAGCCGGTGGCCCAGGCCGTGCTCGCCCTGGTCGACGCCGCCGGGCTGGCCGCCGGGGAGGCCCCGTGGCTGGCCGACCTGGCGCTGCGCGGCGCCGACGGCGAGCTCTACCCGGCGGGCGAGCTGCTGCTGGCCGACGGTTCGCTGGCCGGGCTGCTGGACACCGAGACCCACTTCGGCACGGCCGCGCCGGAGCTGGTCGAGCGGTACGGCCCGCGGGTGCTGGCCGCGGCGGGGGTGCTCGACGGCTTCGCGGTCGTCAACGACACCGACGTGATGATCGACCCGGACGACTGCGACCACGACCTCGACCGCGAGGACGAGTGGCTGGAGGCCGTTCTCGACCTGCTGCCGGAACTGGACGTCCCCCCGGTCGCCAGGGAGTTCTCCGCCGTCCGCGACCTGGAGTACGTCGCCGACTGGCCCTCCGCCCTGGCGCTGCTCTCACGCCCGCCGCTGCGGGCGGTCCTGCACCCGCTGCGCGTCGTGGCCGCGGGCGAGGTCGTGGAGGTGCCGTCCTACACCTCGTGGTGGCTGTCCACCCACCCGGTGCTCGGCGGCAGGCGTCCCACCCAGCTGCGCCTGCCGGGCGGCGACCCGCTCCTGTTCGGCCTGTACGGCGACGCCCCGCCCGCGGCCGACCCGGCGGCCCTGGCGATGATCGGCGTGCGGACCACGCTGGCCGACCTGCTCGCCTCGCACGGCGGCCCCGACGAGCTCCTCGACCTGCTCGCCGATCCCTCCGTCGAGGTGGACCGCGTCCAGCTCCGGGCGCTGTGGGTGGCCCTGGCCGCCGTCGACCCGGCCCGCGTCGCGCCCCCGCGGGCGGTCCGCGCGGTCCTCGGCGGCGAGATCGTCGTCGCCGACGTCGAGGACGGCCGCCTGCTGTCCGGCGGCCCCGGTGCCGGCCCGGCGGCCGGCTCAGCGGCCGAGGCGGGTTCCGGTTCGGGACCGGTGTCCGGTCCGGGTGCCGGCTCGGGCTCCGACTCCGGCTCGGGCACGGGTTCCAGTGCCGGGACGGATGGGGTGGAGGCGGGCGAGCCGGTCGTGGTCGAGGCACCCGACCTGCTCCCGCTGGTCGCCGACCGGCCGCTGATCCTGGCCCCGTTCGACCTGGCCGAGGCGCTTTCGGAACTGCTCGACCTGCCGCTGGCGGGCGAGGAGGCGGCCGGCGAGGTGACCTCCTCGGGCGAGGTCCGGCAGGTCCCGCCCGCGGTGCGGTCGCTGCTGCCCACCGCTCCGGCGACCTACGTGGAGCACGAGAAACTGCTCGTGGACGGCGTCCCCGCGGCCTGGCGGTTCTTCGAGGGCACGGTGCACGCCTCCGGCGTGGAGGGCCTGGCGCGCGGGCTCGCGTGGGCGTCGGGCCAGTGGGGCGACCGGCTCGCGGTCGCCGCGCTGCTGCGCGACCCCGCCGCGGTGCCGCTGCTGCTCGCCGAGGCCGACCTGGACAGTTGGACCGCCTCGACCACGTGACGGGCGAACGGAGACGGAAGGGCACCGCCGGTGCCCTTCCGTCTCCGTCCTGTCTCCGCTCAGCTCGCCCCGTCTGCCGATGAACCCTTCGGCCGACCGTCCCCTATGTAGATTCGTTCTACCTAAATCCGATCTACATAGAAACAGGGAAGGGGCCGGGCTCCGCCTCAGCCGTTGACGGGCCGGTTGGGGTCCTCGGCGGTGCCGGTGGGCTCCCGGCCGGGGACGGGCGGCACGTGGGAGGCGGGCGGGACGGCCGTGGCGGGTTCGAGGGGCTCCTCTCCGGCGGGCAGCGGCGCAGGGTGGTGGCGGGGCCGGACGTACCAGAGGCCGAACACGCCGAGGCCCAGACCCGACACGCAGGTCCAGATCCACCAGCGGTCCTCCGGGTCCAGTCCGAGCAGCAGGAGCACGACCAGGGCGACCGCCCACAGGACCATGCCCATGAGGATCGTGGCCGTGTCGTTGGTCTTCAACGGCTGGAGATCCTGACGGCGAGGCTGGTTCACGTGCTCCAGCGTAGGCGACGGCTTCTCACTATCCGCAAAACGGGCGCGGTGAAGGCGCGGATCGGTTGCGATCCCATCACCATCGCGACCGGGACCTTCCTCGGCGAGGGACGCGATGTCACGCTGAACGTCCGTGAGTGATACCAAAACAAGCTCAATGAGCTCTCTTGACCGTTTCTTCCACATCTCTGCTCGCGGTTCCACGGTGGGGCGGGAGGTCCGCGGCGGTCTCGCGACCTTCTTCACGATGGCCTACATCGTGGTGCTCAACCCGCTGATCATCGCCACGGCCAAGGACGCCGAGGGCCAGTACATCGCCGACGCGGCCTCCGCGCCGATCCCCCTGGTCGCCGCCGGCACCGCCTTCGTCGCCGGTGTGCTGAGCATCCTGATGGGCGTGGTCGGCAAGGTGCCGTTCGCGATGGCGGCGGGCCTCGGCCTGAACGCCTTCGTCACGTACGGCATCGCCACGCAGATGTCGTGGGAGTCGGCGATGGGCCTGGTCTTCCTGGAGGGTGTGATCATCGCCCTGCTGGTGCTGACCGGCTTCCGCACCGCGGTGTTCAACGCCATCCCGGCCCAGCTCAAGACCGCGATCAGCGTCGGCATCGGCCTGTTCATCGCGCTGATCGGCTTCGTGGACGCCGGTTTCGTCCGCAGCGGGTCCGGCGTGCCGGTGGACCTCGGCATCGGCGGCAAGCTGACCAGCTGGCCGATGGTCGTGTTCGTGGTCGGCGTGCTGCTGATCGCCGTGCTGGTGGCCCGGAAGGTGAAGGGCGCGATCCTGATCGGCATCGTCGCCACCACGATCCTCGCGATCGTCGTCGAGGCGCTGGTCAAGGCCGGTGGCGCCGGCACGCCGGACGCGCCGAACCCGCAGGGCTGGCGGCTCAACGTCCCCGCCCTGCCCGAGCGGGTCTTCGGCTTCGAGAACCCGCTCCGGCTCTTCACCGAGTTCGACCCCTTCGGGGCGTTCGCCTCGGTCTCGGTCACCCTGGCGGTGCTGCTCGTCTTCACTCTCCTGATCACCGACTTCTTCGACACCATGGGCACCGTCGTCGGCGTCGGCGCGCAGGCCGGCCTGGTCGGGGAGGACGGCTCGCTGCCCCGCACCCGGGAGATCCTGCTCGTCGACTCGATCGGCGCGGCGGCCGGAGGTGCCGGCTCCGTCTCCTCCAACACCACCTACGTCGAGTCGGCCGCGGGCGTCGGCGAGGGCGCGCGCACCGGCCTGGCCAGCGTGGTCACCGGGGTGCTCTTCCTCCTGGCGATCTTCCTCTCGCCGCTGGTCGGGGTCGTCCCCCACGAGGCCGCCGCCCCCGCGCTGGTCATCGTCGGCTTCCTGATGATGACGGCGATCCGCGAGATCGACTTCACCGACTACGAGATCGCCATCCCGGCCTTCCTGGTGATCGTGCTCATGCCGTTCACCTACTCCATCGCCAACGGCATCGGCGCCGGATTCCTCGCCTTCGTGCTGATCAAGGCCGTGAAGGGCAAGGCGCGCGAGGTCCATCCGCTGATGTGGCTCGTCGCGGCGCTGTTCGTGGTCTACTTCGCGCGCGGCGCGATCGAGGGCCTGCTCGCCTGAGCGGTCCTTGAACGGCTCAGGACCGCTCAGGGCGGAGGGCGACCCTGGGCGGGCCGGGCCGGTGCGGGGCGGGCTCACCCGGTCGCGGGCTCCGGCGGCGTACGGCCGGCGAGCAGTTCGGCTCCCAGGGCCAGGCCGAGCGCGGTGACGACCCCTTCGGGCCAGTAGATGTGGCTGCCCACGCGACCCTCGTCCAGAGGCCGTCCATGCCGCGCAGGAGGAGCAGCAGGGACCCGGCCGGCAGGAGCACCAGGTGCAGGGTCACCCAGTGCCCGGCGGTCTCCTGCGTCAGGTGGTGCGGGTGCAGCAGGCCCGCCAGGGCGGCACGGAGGGGACGATCGCCACGGCGGCCACGCGGAGCACGGTCCGGCGCGCGGGGGGCCGCCGTCCAGGGGACGGACGCGGACCGGTGTGCGGGGGCCGCCTCCCGGCGGGCGGACGCGGGCCGGTGGAGGGGGGTCACGGGCGGGCCCCGGCGGGTGCGGATGTCGGCATGTGAGGGATCTTCGCGGCGGCCGGGCCGTGCGCGCTTCGGACGAACCGCCGACCGGTCCGCTACGACTTCGGTCGGCGGCGGGTGCACCCTTCGTCGGTGCGGCGTACGCCTCCGGTCGCGGCGGACGGCCGCGGAACCCCAGCGCCGGGGGGAAATCTTTGTCCGTTCAATGGATAAGCGGGTTCACCGGCCGGGTAAGTATGTGGCCGATTGAGGACGGGGACCGAGGTTGCCCGGGAGATATTCTCGCCCTAATATCGCAGGGCGAAAGGATTTGCGGCCGACCGCCGGAGAATTCTGGAGCATCGATATCCGTTCCCGGCGGGGCGCCGATTCATCGGCCCGCCGCCTCGCCGTGCCGAACACCGCAGAACGCGGTGGATATTCAAGGGAGACGTTCATGCGAATCCGGCCGTCCGCTCACGTCCGTGCCAGGCGGCTGGCCGCGGCCTCCGCGGCGGGTCTGGCGGGCCTGGCGGTGCTGCTCGGCGCCGCCCCGGCCTCGGCCGGCGCGCCCGCGGCGGACGGGCCCACCGGCTCCTATCTCCTGGAGGTGGCCCGGGAGGACGGTTCGGCGCCGACCAGGACGGCGACGCTGACCTGCGGTCCCGACGGCGGCACGCATCCCCGCGCGGTCGCAGCCTGTGATCGGCTCCGCCGGGCCGGCGGCCGGGTGGAGGACGTTCCCGAGCGCCCGGGGGCGTGCACGCTGGAGTACGCACCGGTCCGCGTCACCGCCACCGGGACGTGGCAGGGGCGGCGTTACCGCTACGCCGAGACCCATCCGAACCGGTGCGCGGCGATACGCGCCACCGGAGGCGTCCTCTTCGCTTTCTGATCCGCCGTTCAGTGGAATGTTTTTCCGGTCGGCAGGTGAAAGCATTTTCCGGATGATCGCCTGTTGGATTTCCCTGGGCGGCCGTTATCCGGGCCCGGGTGATTCGCCCGGCCGCCGGCACCGATTCGCCGGTGGATTCGCATCGGCGGATGTCCGCTCCCTTGATATCCGGAGTCCGCGCCGGAAAGGATCGCAGAGGCTCGGGGCGCACCCGCGGACGAACGGGCGCCCCGGCGCCTCGGCCGATCGCACCCGCCCGCTCCTCCCCACCGTTTGGAGACGACGCATGCAGCCCATCTACCACGAGCAGCCCGTCCAGGACGCGGCCCGCCTGCTGCACGACGCCGTGGACCGGGCGGTCCACGGCAGGCCGGGCGCCGACGCCCTGGCGCTGGCGGGGGTCGGCCTGGCCCTGGTGGATCTGGCGACGGAGTTGAGGGCCGCGCGGGAGGGCTCCGAGCGGGACGCCGGTCGCACGCCCTGACGGGGGAGCGGGGCCGGCCCGGGTTGGGGATCCCGGTCGTGTCTGAGACTCTGACGGCCCACGGGAATAAAACCCGGTCCGGAGGGAATGAGATGCGATCAGACATCGTTAGCAAGGGCAATGACTTATGCTAACGAACCCACCAAGGAAGGACCCCGTCGCGAACCTGCGCAGCGACGCCGGTCTGGCCTCGGCGCTGCGCGTGTCGCTGGCGCGCCTGACCCGGCGCCTGCGCAGGCAGGCCGGAAGCCACTCGCTGACCCCCACCCAGGTCGCGACGCTCGTCGCCGTGGAACGGCATTCCGGGATAACCCCCGGCGAATTGGCCGAGCACGAGAAGGTGCAACCGCCCTCGATGACCCGCGTGATCGCCGCGTTGGAAGAGCGGGGGCTGGTGTCGCGCACACCGCACCCGACCGACCGGCGGCAGGTGACCGTGACCGTGACCGAGGCCGGCTCGGCCCTGCTGAAGGAGGAGCGCCGCCGCAGGGACGCCTGGCTGACCCAGCGGTTGAAGGAGCTCACCCCCGAGGAGAGGGCGGTGCTCCGGCAGGCGGCACCGATTCTGGAGAAGCTCAGCCGGATCTAGCCGAGCCTGAGGAACCTCGCGCCTCGGCCGCCTCCGCAGCGGCCGGGGCGCCGGTGGCCGGGGCGCGCGCCGTACCCGGGGACGCCGGCGCGCGGGGCGCGATGTTCCGCTCGCTGCGCAACCGCAACTACCGGTTGTTCGCGATCGGCGGCGTGGTCTCCAACGTCGGCGGATGGATGCAGCGCACCGCGCAGGACCTGCTGGTGCTGGACCTGACGAACGGCAGCGCCACCGCCCTGGGCGTGGCCACCGCGCTGCAGTTCCTGCCGATGCTGCTGTTCGGCCTCTGGGGCGGGATGCTCGCCGACCGCTATCCCAAGCGGCGGGTGCTGCTCGTCGCCCAGTCGCTCATGGGCCTGCTGGCGCTGACCATGGGCGTGCTCACCGTGACCGGTGCCGTGCGGGAGTGGCACGTCTACGTCATGGCCTTCGCACTGGGGCTCATCGCCTGCGTCGAGGTGCCGACCCGGCAGTCGTTCGTGGTCGAGATGGTCGGCCGCAAGGACCTGCCCAACGCGATCGCGCTCAACGCCTCCAGCTTCAACCTGGCCCGCGTGGTCGGCCCGGCGGTCGCGGGTCTGCTGATCCACATGCTCGGCGGCACCGGCCCGATCTTCCTGGTCAACGCGCTCTCGTTCCTCGCCGTGCTCGGCGGCCTGCTGCTGATGCGCGCCTCGGAGCTGACGACCCCCGACCCGGTGCCCCGGGTCAAGGGCCAGCTCCGCGAGGGCCTGCGCTACGTGCTGGAGCGGCCGGACCTGCTGATGCCGATCCTGATGATCGCCTTCGTGTCGATGTTCACGCAGTCGTTCTCGATGTCCATCGCGCTGATGGCCCGCGAGGTCTTCGCCGCGGGCCCCTCCTCCTTCGGCCTGGCCTCCAGCATGTTCGCGGTGGGCGCGCTGGGCGGCGCGCTCATGGCGGCCCGGCGCACGAAGCCGAGCCGGAGACTGCTGGTCGGCGGCGCGATCTCGTTCGGCCTGTTCCAGGTCGCCGCCGGTCTGGCCCCCGGATACCCCGTCTACCTGCTCCTGCTCGTCCCCACCGGGGTCGCGCTGATCACGGTCAACACGACCGCCAACGCCGGTGTGCAGCTCGCCGCCGCGCCGGAGATGCGCGGCCGGGTGATGGGCCTGTACGTGCTGGTGTTCACCGGCGGCGCCCCGGTCGGCGCGCCGCTGCTCGGCTGGGTCTCCGACCTGGGAGGCCCGCGCACGGGTGTCGTGATCGGCGGGGCGCTCACCCTGATCGGCGTCGGCGCGGCGATAATGCTGACGAAGGCGATCGGCAGGAGGACGCATGCGGCTGTTCGTGGCGTTGCTGCCGCCGCGGCCGGTGCGTGATGAGCTCGCCCGCGCGCTCGCGCCCCACCGGGAGCACTGGCCCCAGCTGCGCTGGGCCGATCCGGACAACTGGCATCTGACGCTGGCGTTCCTGGGCGAGGTGGCCGAGGAGCTCCTGCCCGCGCTCCAGACCCGCCTCGCCCGCGCCGCGTCGAGGTACGAGCCGATGACGCTGGCGTTCGCCGGCGCGGGCGCGTTCCCCTCGGCCCGGCGGGCCCGGGTCTTCTGGGCCGGGCTGCGCGGAGGCGAGACGCCGCAGGGGGGCGGCGGGCCGTACGGCGGTGCGCCGCACGAAGACGGTGGGTCGTACGGGGGCGCCGGGCCGCACGGAGACGGTGGGCCGCACGGCGGCCGCCCCGGGATCGTCCGCCTCGCCGACTCCGTCGGTGCGGCGGCGCGGCGCGAGGGCATCGCGGTGGACGAGCGGCGGTTCCGGCCGCACCTGACCCTGGCCAGGGCCAAGATCAGGGGCGATGTCGATCTGCGTCCGCTGGTCGGAGCCCTGGAACCGTTCGCCGGCAGCGCGTGGGAGGCGGACACCGTGCACCTGATGAGAAGCCACCTGGGCGGCCGGGTCCGCTACGAGACGGTCGAGAGATGGCCGCTCGTGGCACGGGCATCCCGTGGGCAGGACTAGGCTCCAGGGCGTGGATCGTCCCCGTCGCTGGCTGCTGCCCACGGTGCTCGCACTGCTCGTGCTCCTCGTGGTGGTCGGAGCCCTCGTCTCCTAGCGCGGCGCCCTCCCGAGCGGAGCGCCCGCTACCAGGCGTACTCCTCGGGGGCGGTCTTGAAGCCCGGGAAGATCTCGTCGAGGCGGGCCAGGGCCTTCTCGTCGAGCGTGACCTCCAGGGCCTTGACGGTCCCGTCGAGCTGCTCCAGCGTGCGCGGGCCGATGATCGGCGCGGTGACGGCCCGCTGGTGGAGCAGCCACGCCAGGCCGACGTTGGCGGGGTCCTCGCCGAGCTCGTCGCAGAACGCCTCGTACCGCTCGATCTTGTCGCGGTGCTTGTCCAGCTCCTTGACGATGTTCTCCGAGGCCGAGCGGCCCTTGTCGATCTTCCGGAGGACGCCGCCGAGCAGGCCGCCCGCGAGCGGGCTCCACGGGATCAGTCCGAGACCGTAGTCCTCGCAGGCCGGGACGACCTCGAGCTCGGCGGCCCGGACCAGCAGGTTGTAGTGGGACTGCTCGGAGACCAGACCCACCGTGCCCCGGCGGCGGGCCTCCTCCTGGGCCTTGGCGATGTGCCAGCCCGCGAAATTGGACGACCCGACGTACAGGATCTTGCCCTGCTGCTTGAGGATGTCCATGGCCTCCCAGAACTCCTCGAACGGGGTGTTCCGGTCGACGTGGTGCGCCTGGTAGAGGTCGATGTAGTCGGTCTGCATGCGCTTCAGCGAGGCGTCGCAGGCGCGGCGGATGTTGAGCGCCGAGAGCCGGTCCTCGTTGGGCCAGTCGCCCATCCCGCCGTAGAGCTTCGTGGCGATGACCGTCTTCTCCCGGCGGCCGCCGCCCTGGGCGAACCAGCGCCCGATGATGTTCTCGGTGATGCCCTCGCCCTTCTTCCACCCGTAGACGTTGGCGGTGTCGAAGAAGTTGATCCCCAGCTCGTGGGCGTGGTCCATGATCGCGAAGGAGTCTTCCTCCGTGGTCACGGGGCCGAAGTTCATGGTGCCGAGGCACAGGCGGCTGACCTTCAGGCCGGTACGGCCAAGCTGCGTGTAATCCATGCGTTCCACATTAGGGACCTGGAGCGCGCTCCAGGCGAGTGCCTTTTCCGGAGACGCCGGATGTCCCGATGCTCCGCGGCGGCCGGATACTTCGCTTCCAGGGCGTCGATGACCCAGGTGCGCTGGGGTGCGCACCGTCTCGGCGGCCGGCCGCGCGAAGGCGGTGCGCACCAGCGTGGCCACCCATCGGGCAGCGGTGAGCGAAGTGGGCCTCACCCGCAGAGACGGTGGTGATGGCGGCCCGCAGAGTGCCATCACCACCGTCCGTCACGTTGTTGATCGAGTCCGGGTGCCACCGGTTCAGTATCGGTAGTGTCCGATCACCGCCTGCAGATCACTGCCCATCCGGGCCAGTTCGGCCGTGGCGCGTTTGGCTTCGTCGATACCGCCGGCCGCGTTCTGGGCGGCCTCGGCCACTCCGGCGATGTTGGTCGCGATGTCGCCGGTTCCGGTTGCGGCCTCGGTGACGCTGCGGTTGATCTCGTTGGTCGTGGCGGTCTGCTCCTCGACCGCGCTGGCGATGGTGGTCTGGTAGTCGTTGATCTTGCCGATCACCTCGGTGATCTGTGCGATCGCCTCGACGGAACCCCGGCTGTCGCTTTGCAGGGTCGCGATCCGGCCGGCGATGTTCTCGGTGGCCTTGGCGGTCTCCTGGGCCAGGTCCTTGACCTCGGAGGCGACCACGGCGAAACCCTTGCCGGCATCCCCGGCGCGGGCGGCCTCGATGGTGGCGTTCAGGGCCAAAAGGTTGGTCTGCTCGGCGATCGAGGTGATGACCTTGATGACGTCACCGATCTCCTGCGACGACTCGCCCAGCTTGCTCATGGTCTGGTTGGTCTGCTCGGCGATCGCGACGGCGTCGTTGACGACCCGGGCGGCCTCGTTGGCGTTCTGTGAGATCTCCCGGATCGACATGCCCATCTGCTCAGCCGCCGCGGCCACGGTCTGGACGTTGTGCGCCACCTGCTCAGCCGTACTGCTGACGACGGCGGCCCGACCGCTCGCCCGATCGGCGCTGTCGGCCACCAGCTCGCTGGTGGCCGACAGTTCCTGCGAGGAGGAAGCCAGCGTGTCGGCGCTGTCGGCGACGGTGCGGACCAGATCACGTTTGCGCGCCAGCTCGTCGTTGAACGCCTCCGCCAGTGCGGACAGCTCCCGGGTACCGGCGGGGGCGAGCTGGAAGGTCAGGTCGTTGTGATCACGGCTACGCAAGGAGGCGGTGTAGGCGACGATGACGCCGCCGACCTTCGTCTGCAGCAGGAACAGCACCGCACCCATCGCGACGGGCAGCAGCACGGCCAGCCCGATCAACAGCCGGATCGAGGTGTCGGTCGTGCTGCTGGCCTCTTCGACGGCCTGTGCCGCGCGGTCGTTGAGCAGCTTCTGGAATTCGTCCATCGGGCCGGTGATGACCGCCTTGTCGGCGGCGTAGGTGGCGTCGAACATGATGGTGCGTGCGACCTCGAGCTTGCGGGCCGGGCTGAGCGCCTCATCGGCCGCATCGAGCTCGGTCTGCGCGATGGCCGGTGGCATATCGGCCGAAGCCGTCCCGGAGGCTTCCAGAACCAGGCGCTGAGACCGGGACTCGGTATCGACCAGCGCGTCGGAATTGGCTTTGGCCTGGTCGACGAGCGCGAGCTCCTCCTGACTGGCGCCCAGCTGCTTGAGCCGGGCCAGGGCGGTATCGCGCGTCCTGGTGACGGTGATCTCGTTCCAGTAGTTGTCCAGGTGTGCGCGGTCGGCGGTGACCGCGTACATGCGTGCCTCGTCGGTGAGACGGTCCGAGGCGGACTGCAGCTGCAGACCCAGAGTCCTGAACTGGGTCTGCCGGTCATAGGCGGCTTTTTCCGCCGCCACAGCGGAGCTGACGAGCATCACCGCAAGCACCAGCAGTCCGGTGAACAGTACAAGGGTTCCGATGGCCGCTTTATTGATGGTCGACTGCCGCAGGCGTCGGCTTTGGCTGGTGAACACGCTGGTGCTCCTTCCCTCTGGCTTTCCACCCGGGCTCGGATGTCTCTTTGGATATCGGCCACCGGCGGCACCGCCGGAGGTATTCGGTGGCAGAGCGAGGGTGGGAAATCCGGTGCTCACGCCGCTGTCCACTCCCCTGCCGGTGCGCGGCGCCGGTCGTGGCAGGCCCGTGCCCGTCGAAGGCCGATCCGGTCGCGCCGGGCTCGAGATGGACGCGCACGAACGGGCGCGGTGGTTCGGCGAGGTCGCCTGCGGCTACGACCACGACGAGTACCGCCGCTTGCGCATCCGCCGGGAGAGTTCGCACCGACATGAACGAGGCCTCCATTGGGCCGACCGCATCGATCATCTGCAGGTGACGTCTGACCCGCTGATCGTTCTGTTGGGAGTTGTAGGCTGTCCGGCCATGCGCCTCCTCCCGTCCGGTGCCGGTTCCCTCCGGCCCCTCCGGCGCCCGGCCGTCCTCGTCCGGTGGGTCCTGCCCGCCGCCGTGTGCCTCGCCGTCCTGCCGCCGGGGGCCGCACAGGCCGCGCCAGGGGCCGTGCAGGCCGCATCGGGGGCCGTGCATGCCGAGGCGCCCGCAGGACGTCCGGCCGCGGAGAACGCGCCGGTGCGGAACCCGTTCGCGGGGACCGGCAGGCTGGCGGCCACGTCGTGCCCGGAGCCGCCCATCACCGAGGGCGGGATCCCGCGGACACGCGAGTACCTCGCGGCGGCCGTGAAGTGCCTGGACCGGGCATGGTCCGCGCATTTCTCCCGGGCCGGGCTGAGGTTCCGCGCACCCGCCGTGCGCTTCCACGAGGAGCTCCCGGAGTACGTGTGCGGGGTGAGGAACCCCCACGTGGACGCCCTCTACTGCATCGAGCGGGCCACGCTGGTGTTCCCGCTCACCGGCATGTGGATCGAGGACCGGACCGACCTGTACCCCCTGCGGACGGCGGCCCACGAGTACGGCCACCACCTGCAGAGCCTCACCGGCATCAGGCGCGCCTACGAGACCCGGGCCCAGCGCCGCGGAGTCCCCGAGGCCGAGCGCGAACGGCTCAGGCGCCGCTACGAACTGCAGGCGGACTGCCTGGCGGGCGTGTTCCTGGGCGGCGTGCGGCACTCGCTGGCGCGCACCGGGCGGGACTGGGAGGCGCTGTCCGACACGCTCCGGGCCAGGGGCGACGACCCCGGGTACCGCACCCACGGCACCGGCGCGAACCGGGTCCGCTGGTTCGAGCGCGGTCTCGGCACGGTCTCCCCGGCCGCCTGCGACACCTGGAGCGCCCCGCCGTCCCGGGTCTCCTGATCCGGGACGCGATGTCCCGGGGCGGTCGGACACGGCCGGTCACCCTCTCCGGCCCGCGACCGCGTGCGTGGCGCCGGGGTGGCGAAAAGGCTAGAAAAGGATCATGACTGCTGACGCGCTCGCCGACCGTCTCGCCCGCGCCGCCGACCGGGGCAGGGTGCCGGACCTCCACGGTGTCGTCGCCGTCCACCGCGGCGAGGTGGTCCTGGAGCACTACGGCGAGGGCGAGGACTTCCGGCTGAACGAGCCCCTCGGCCACGTGCGCTTCACCCCGGACACCCTCCACGACGTCCGCTCGGTCACCAAGAGCGTCGTCGGCCTGCTGTACGGCATCGCCCTGGGTGAGGGCCGGGTGCCGGAGCCCGGAGAGCCGCTGCTGCGGCACTTCCCCGAATACCCCGACCTCGCCGGGGATCCCCGCCGCGCCGCACTGACCGTCGAGCACGCGCTCACCATGACGCTCGGCCTGGAGTGGAACGAGGACGTGCCCTACACGAGCCCGGCCAACAGTGAGATCGCGATGGAGTTCGCCCCCGACCGCTTCCGTTACATCCTGGAGCGGCCGATCGTGGACGAGCCGGGCGTGCGGCGCTCCTACAGCGGCGGGGCCACGGCGCTGGTGGCGCGGCTCGTCGAGAAGGGCACGGGGTCGGCGCTGGAGGACTACGCGCGGACCAGGCTGTTCGAGCCGCTGGGGATCGGGCGCTTCGAGTGGACGACGGGCACGGACGGCAGGGCCCTGGCGGCCGCCGGGCTGCGGCTCACGCCCCGCGACCTTCTCGCGATCGGGCGGCTCGTGCTGGAACGGGGCGCCGGCATCGTGCCGGAGTCCTGGCTGGAGACGGCGCTCAGCCCGCACGTGCGGATCGACGAGGACTCCTGCTACGGCTACCAGTGGTACGTGGGCGACAGCTGGACGGCCGCGTTCGGCAACGGCGGCCAGCGCATCCACGTGGTGCCCGCGCTGGACCTCGTCGTCGCCGTCACCGCGGGGCGGTACAACCTGCCCGACCAGTCGACCGCCGCGGTCGTGGTCGACGAGGTGGTCCTGGCGGGGATCGGCGGCTGATCCGGTCCGGAGCCCCGTTCAGGATGCCTGACCGTACAGGCGCGGCAGGTCGACGAGGACGATCCTGCCGTCGGCCGCCGCGGCCGTGCGGAGATCGTCGTCGAATCCGGCGCCGCCGTAGCAGATCAGCCGGGTGCCCTCCGTGTCGTACTTCCTGACCGCCAGCAGGTCCCGCGCTCTGCGGAGCCGGTCGAGGTGGCGCAGGCCCATGACCTTGCCCCATTTCGCCTCGCCGAGGGCGAGGAGCCGGGCGGGCCTGCCCGGTTCGCCGGAGGTGAGGGCGGCGACGTCCACCTGGATGGACTTCCTGCTGGAGGGGTCGGGCACGGTCCCGGAACTCACCTGAGCCGGAAGCTCGCCGAACAACTCCAGGCTGCTCCGGATGGTGAACTCCCGGCACAGCTCCTCGAAGTGCGGTCCGACCACCTGGGAGAGGAAGCCGCTGCGGGACGCGGCCCATGCCTGCTCGGCGAGACCGCGTTCCAGGAAGCTCCAGGTGCGCCGCATGACGCTCTCGTAGAACGTGATGAGCGGCTCCGCGATCCGGTAGACGAACCTGCCGGAGGCGAACGCGTCCTGCTCGCGGGTGATCAGGTGGCTGTCCTCCAGCACCGTCAGGGGATGGCCGATGTGGGTGGAAGGGCGCCCCAGGTAACCCGCGATGCCGCCGCGGGTGTTGTGCCCGGAGGCGATGGCCCCGAGCACGGCGTGGTACAGCGCGGGATCGCGGATGTCGGTCTCCTCGGCGAGGAGGTAGCGGGCCTCCCGGAAGATCGGAACCATGGGGTTGAGGACGGTCCTGACCACCCAGTCGTCGAACTCCTCACGGGAGGAGGGGGCGTCGGAGTAGACGAGCTCGTGCCGGTAGGCGGGAGTGCCCCCGATGACGGCGTGCAGGAGGACCGCCAGTTCGTGGTCGTGCTCGCAGCCCCAGAAACGGGCCGCGGTGAGGTAGTCCATCGGGTTCACCACGAGTTCCAGGCTCGCCCGCCCGCGAAGCGGTGCGTTGCCTGCCAGGAGTCCGCCCATCACCGACATCGCAGACCCGCAGAGCAGCAGTTTGGCCGCGGAACGCCGTGCCGTGCCGCCCGGGTCGAGAGCGCGCTGGAACAGGGAGGGGAGGACCGGGCTCGCCTTGGCCAGGTAGGGGAACTCGTCGATGACGATGACGCCGTCCTGGACCGTCGCGTACAGCCGGTCGAGGGCCTGATCCCAGTTGTCGAAGTGGTACTGGCCCCCGCCGCCGCTGCGGAAGGCGAGCGCCTCCCCGAACCTGCGGAGGCCTTCGGTCTCGGTGTCGTCGGCGGCCACGAAGTAGAAGCCGCCGAGTGCTTCGGTGAGGGCGTTGAGGAGGTAGGTCTTGCCCTGCCTGCGACGGCCGCTGACCACGCCCAGCCGGGTGCTCGGCGCCGTGCTCTCGGCGAACCGGCTCAGCGCGCTCCACTCCGCGTCCCGCGCGAAGACGTGTCCGGGCTTGAGGATCATCGTCGTCTCCTTAGAGGTGCACCCCTTAGAACTATATCTCTAAGGGTTATGCTTCTAAAGATTTGGATAGCTGAGCGGCCGGGCCGACTCCTTGGACCGGGTCACCCGGTCACCGCGGGCGGGCCTGTGCGAGCCGCCGCCGGGGCATGATGGCTGAATGCGCAGCAGACCGGGGGAAGTCCTGATTCGGGTGCTCGCCGCGGCCGGGGTGGTCGCGGCGGCGGTGTTCGCCGGGCCCGGCGTGCGGGCGGTGGAGCGTCCGGCCGGCACGCGGGCCGTGGCGGGCGCGGGCGGAGCGGAGGCGGCGACCGGTGCGGCGGGCACCGGGCCGGTGGCGGGCGCGGGCGGCGCCGCGGCGGCCGAGCCGACGGAGCCGGCGGGGAGCCGGGAGGCGGACCGGGTCCTGTTCCGCTTCGAGGACGAGCGGATCACCGAGTCGAGCGGGCTGGCGGTCTCGCCGACCCATGAGGACGTCTACTACACCCACAACGACAGCGAGGCCGGACCGGTCTTCTTCGCGGTCGGCGGCGACGGGAAGACCCGGGCGGCGTTCACCCTGCGGGGCGCGGCGGCCCGCGACTGGGAGGGGATGGCGGTCTCCAGGGACCCGGCGACCGGGCGCGGAGTGCTCTGGTTCGCCGACATCGGCGACAACTTCGACGGAGCCTGGCCGGACGTCTCGGTCTACAAGGTGGCCGAGCCCGCGTCGCTGAAGGACGCCGTGCTCCCGGCCGTGCGCTACCGCTTCCGCTACGAGGACGGCGGGCACAACGCCGAGGGCGTCATGGTCGATCCCCGGACCGGGCGGCTGTACATCGTGACCAAGGAGTTCGCCGGGGCGATCTACGCGGCGCCGAAGCGCCTGCGCACCGGGCGGGTCAACGTGCTGCGCAAGGTCGGCTCAGCGCCGATCATGGCGACCGACGCCGCCTACGCGCCCGACGGGTCGAGCTTCGTGGTCCGGACCTACATCTCCGCGACGGTCTACCGCGACTTCGACGAGCAGCTCGCCCGGGTCCCGATGCCCCCGCTGGAGCAGGCCGAGTCGATCGCCTACACCGCGGACGGCAAGGCCCTGCTGACCGGTTCCGAGGGCGAGGACAGCCCGGTCCACCTGGTGCCGCTTCCCGACCGGGTCCTGGAGGCGGCCGCTCCCGCCCCCACTCCGGTCCCGGAGCGGAGCGGTACGGCGCGCACGGAGCCGGCCGGTACGGCGGAGGCGGCCGAGGACGGCGGGGAGGACGCCGGCGTGCCGGTCTCGGCGGTGCTGCTCTGGCTGCTCGTGGCCTTCGGCGCCACGGGCGCGATCGTCTTCGTCGCCCGCCGTACCCGGTAGACCCCGGCCGCCGTACCCGGTGGGGTGCACGCCGGGGGCCCGGTCAGCGGCGGCGCCTCCGGCGGAGCGTGATCAGGACGAGGAGGACGACGACGGCGATGCCGGCCAGGACGCCCCCGACGAAGTCCGGGCCGAACTCGTGGTCGCCGCCGGAGAGCGGGCCGACGCCGAGCACGATGCCGGTGATGAGGGCGGCCATGTAGAGCACCCAGACGACCATGAAGGCGTAGAAGCGCCTGCCGAAGAACACCCGGCGGGCGGGCGTGGCGGGGGCGTCGTCGAGCTCGCCCGCGAGCCCTTCGGAGACGGCCTTGGGGCGCTTGAAGTACTGGAAGTACATCCAGCCGCCGCAGGGCTCCCAGCCGTCCGGGGCGAGGCGTTCGGCGAGGGCGCCGTGCTTCGCCGGCAGCACGGTCTCGCGGCGGTACTCCCAGCGGAGCGGGCGCTCGGGGTCGCGCCGGCTGACGAAGCGGCCCAGGTGGTCGATGCGCTCGACCTCCCAGCCCTGCTCGCCGTACCTGTTCAGGTATTCGCGGTCCCGGAAGGCGTCGGCGGTCCAGACCCAGGTCTCGGCGGCCGGGTCCGGGCCGCCCTCCGGGGCGGTCTCCTGCGCGGCGGGGGCGAGGGTGGCGGCGAAGCCGGCCGCGGGGCCGAACTCCTCCTCCGGGTCGGCGCCGCTCTCGGCGGCGTAGGCGGCGAGGTCGTCGACGGTCGTGATGATCTCCTCCTCGGGGATGCCGTGTCCGCGCAGGTGCCCGGCGAGTTGGTCGAAGTAGGCGGTGGTCATCTGACGCCTCCCCGGGCGAGTGCCGAACGGACGGATTCGTCGAAGGCCAGCCAGAGCGCGCCCTGCTCGGTGAGCGTGTCGCGGCCCTGCCGGGTCAGGGTGTAGTAGCGGCGGCCGGGGCCGCGCTCGGTGGCGCGGAACTCCGCGGTGACCAGGCCGGCCTCCTCGAGCCGGTTGAGCACGGGGTACAGCGTGCCGCCCTTGATGTCGAAGCCGATCTCGGCGAGGCCCTTGGCGATCTCGTAGCCGTAGTTCTCGCCCTCGGTGAGGCCGGCGAGGACCAGCAGGTCGAGGACGCCCTTCAGCCAGCTGGCGCGGCGGTCGGCGGTCATGGGGTTAGCGGCGGGCACGCGCGAACTGCCAGGCCAGGGCGACGGCGGTGACGACGAAGAGGCCGGTGAGGAAGCCGGAGAGGAGGTCCTGGTCGGCGTGGCGGCTGACGAGGGTGCGGGCCGCCATGAGGATCCAGAAGGCGGCGAGGGTGAGCTGGAAGCGCCTGTCGGAGAAGAGCGCGCTGCGGGCGGGGGTGGCCGGGGAGCCGGACTGCGTGGTGGTCATCTGATCTCTCCCTTGGTGGGTGCCGGGTGGGGGATTGCGTCGGCGGCCGGCTCCGGGAGGAGTCGTCGTCTTCGCGATGTAGAAACTACAGCCATCTAGTTAGAGATGCAACCTAGGTTGCTGCGACGTCCAGAAGACGGTGCGTCGGCTCACCGGTCCGCGGGCTCCGCGGTGCTCGATCGGGAGGCGGTTGTTCCAGGTGGCGCGTCGGAAGTACTCAGTCCCGGATGAGTAGCCCGCCGGATGCGGCGGGCGACCGGCCGGCGGCATGGTGAAGGCATGGAACCCGCCGACCCGCTGCCGGACGCCGCCGACCCGCTGCCGGGCTCCGCCGACCCGCTCTCGGACGCCGCCTTCATGCCGGGTGAGCCGAGGTGCCCGGAATGCGGGGTGCGCCTGACCGCTCCCCAGGAGCGTTGCCCGCGCTGCGCCCTGCCGCTGAGCGGGCCGCTGGCGGCCGAGCTGTGGCGGCTCGACCAGGCACTGGCCGAGCTCGGAGCGCGCAGGTCCGAGCTGCTCGTCCGCCGCAGCCGGCTGCTCCGCATGCTCCGGGCGGAGGACGCCCGGCAGAGCGCTCAGGCGGGCGGGAGCAGCCCGGAGGCCGCCGCGGGAGCGCGACGTGCGGGGACGACGGGCCGGGAGGCGCGGGGACCGGTGGGGACGGGGCGGACCGGAGGGGGACGAAACGGGACCGGAGGAGTGGGCCCCGCGCGTCCGGGCGGCGACTTCTCGCCGAAGGCGGTGCAGAACCTGCTGCTCGCCCTCGGCGGGCTGCTGCTGGCCGTCGCGGCCGTCGTGTTCACGGCGGTGAGCTGGGGCCACCTCGGCATCGGCGGGCGGGCCGCGGTGCTGGCCGGCTTCACCGCGGTGATCATGGCGGTGCCGCTGGCACTGGCGGGCCGCGGGCTGACCGCCACCGCGGAGACCGTCGCGGCGCTCGGCGTGGTCCTGCTCCTCCTGGACGGCTACGCCGTCCGGCAGGCCGGTCTGGCGGGAGCCGCCACCCTCGCCGGGAACGTCTACGCGGGCGGGGTGTTCGCCGTGGTCGCGCTCGCCATGGCCGCGTACTCGCGGGTGGTGCCGCTGAGGCTGCCGCTGCCTGCGGCGGTGCTGTTCGCCCAGTTCCCCCTCGTGCTGGTGGCGGCGGAGCTGCCGGCGCCCTGGGTGACCGCCGCGTTCGCGGCGACGGCCGCGGCCGACGCCGCCCTCCTGCTGTTCCTGAAGCACCGGTCCGCGGCCCCGATCCGGCCCGGGATCCGGAGGACGGCGGCGCTCTCGTTCGGCACCGTGTGGACGCTCGGCGTGCTGTACGGCGCGGCGGACTCCGCTCCGGACCTGATGTGGGGTTTCTCCTCCGGGGACCGGCTCGGCGCCGCGGTCCGGGGAGCGCTGCTGGCCGTCCTGGCGCTGACCGGGATCACGGTGGCCCTGCGGCGCGCGGTGGGACGGGTCACCGGCCTCGCCGCCGCGTCGGCGTTCGCGCTGGCCGCCGGCCTCGCGGCGCCCTTCCTGCCGCTCGTCCCCTCCGGCTGGCACGCCCTGGTGTACGCCGTGGCGGGGCTGGCCGTCGCCACCGCCGCGCTGTGCCCGGCCGGGCCGGACGAGCCCGGGATCCGCTCCGCGGCGGTGGTCACCGGCGGGAGCCTGGCCGTGCTGACGGTGCTTCCGTTCCACACCGATATCGCCTGGGCGCTGACGGAGCCGTTCGCCCGCCTGGACCGGATCTGGTCGGGCCCGCACGGGTACGGCGAAGGGTGGTCGCCGGTGCCGCTCACGCCGGTGGTCGTCCTGGCGCTGCTCGCCGCGGCCTCCGCCGCCCTGGCCGTGCGGGGCCGCGTCCCCGCGGTCCTCGGCCGGCGGCCGGACCCCGCCGTCCCCGCCGCCTCCGCTCCGGGGACGGCGGGGTCCGGTCACGGGCTGCGGAGGCCCGCGGGCGTCGCCGCGCTGCTGTCCGGCACGATCGGGACGGTGCTGGTCCCGGACGCCCTCGGCTGGACCCACCCGGCCGCCGTCGCGACCCTGCTCGCGCTCGCCGCGGCCCTCACTGCCGGGGCGGCCCTGACCGGCCGACGGTGGCGGGCGGAGACCCTGGCGACCGCCGCCGCGGCGGTCACCCTGTGGGCGGCCGTCACCGCCCTGGCCGAGCGGACCGCCACCCACGCGGCACTCGTCTGCCTCCTGCTCGTCTGGGCCGCGGCCGCCCTCCTCGCCCGGACGCGGGCCGTACGCCTCCTCGGTGCCGGGCTCGCGACGGTGCTCGCGGGGGGCGAGGTCCTGGCGGTCGGGGCGTCGCTGGGCTGGCCGGCCCGGTACGCGGCGTTCGGCCTGTTCGCGGTGGCCGGCCTGGCCGCGGCGGCGGCGGGCCTGGTCCGCAGGCCGTACGGCCCGGCGGTGCGGGGGAGCGCGACCGGCCCGGCAGGCTCCGGGGACCGGGAGGGCGCGGGCGGTTCCCGGGCCTCCGGGACCGGGCGCGACGGGGAGGGCGGACCGGAGGAGCCGTCGGCCGGGCGCGAGAAGCGGGGTGGGCCGGAGGAGCTGCCGGCCAGGGGAGAGAAGTGGGGCGGGTCGGAGGAGCCGTCGGCCGGGCACGACGGGGAGGGAGGGCTGCGGGATCCGTCGGCCGGGCGCGGGATGAGGGGGCGGCTGCGGGAGCTGTCGGCCGGGCTGGAGGCGGCGGGTCACTGCCTCACCGCCTGGGGGCTGGCGCTCGTCGTCCACGACTCGCTGGTCCCCGGCCCCGGCGTCGCGCACCTGCCGGCCCTCAGCCTGGCCTGCGCCGTCATCGGCGTGCTGCTGGCGGGCACGGCGCTGCGTCCGGACCGGCGGCCGGCGGCGTACGCCGGGACCGGCTTCCTGCTGGCGGCCGCCTGGCTGCGGCTGCTCGCCTCGGACATCACCGTGGTCGAGGCGTACACGGTGCCGTTCTCGCTCGTCCTGCTGGCCTTCGGGCTCCTGCGGGCGAGGGGCGGACGAGTCTCCTCCTGGAGCGTCTACGGCTCCGGCCTCGCCTCCGGTCTGCTGCCCAGCACGATCGCCGTGCTGACCGGCGACGGAGGCCTCCGGCCCCTGCTGCTCGGCGGCTTCTCGCTGGCGGTCCTCCTGGTCGGAGCCCGGTTCCGGCTCCAGGCCCCGGCGGTGCTCGGCGGCCTGACGCTGGCCGTCGTGGCCCTGCACGAGCTGGCGCCCTGGATCGCCCAGGCCGTCGCGGCGGTGCCCCGGTGGGTGCCGATGGCCCTCGGCGGGCTGCTCCTGGTGGTGGTCGGCGCGACCTACGAGGCCCGGCTGCGGGAGGTGCGCCGCCTGCGCGAGGCCGTCGGCCGGATGCGGTGACCGGAGCCCGACGCGGTGACCGGAGCCTCTGGCGGTCCGGGCCGGAGTCCGGGCCGGGGGTCCTCCCGCCCGCGGCCGGAGGACCGCCGCCGGCCGCGGTGACCGGGGTTCCCCCTGGCCCGTGGCCGGTGGTTGCCGCTAACTTTCGAAGAATGTGTGCTCCCGTAAGGGAGCATCCTGTTTCGGAGGTCGTGCCATGAACGTCGGGATCGTGGGTGCCGGCATCGTCGGCCTGGCGGTGGCCAGGGAGCTCGCGCTGACCCGCGGCGCGCGGGTGACCGTCCTCGACAAGGAGGACCGCATCGGGGCCCACCAGACCGGGCACAACAGCGGGGTCGTGCACGCCGGTCTCTACTACCGGCCGGGCTCGCTCAAGGCGGAGCTCTGCCGGGAGGGTGTGGCCCTGCTGCAGGAGTACTGCGCCGAGCACGCCATCGCCTACGACGAGGTCGGCAAGCTCGTCATCGCCGCCACCGCCGCCGAGCGGCCCGCCCTGCGCGCGATCGCCGAGCGGGCCAGGGAGAACGGCGTGCCCGGCCTCGCCGAGCTGGACGCGCTGGCCCTGCGCGAGGTCGAGCCGCACGCCGCCGGAGTGGCCGCGGTGCACTCCCCGCGCACCGCGATCGCCGACTTCCCCGCCGTCGCCCGCCGACTGGCCCGCGACGTGGAGGAGTCGGGCGGCGCGGTACGGCTCTCGCACCCGGTCCGCAGGCTGCGCCAGACCGCGGACGGGGTGGAGGTGGTCGCCGGGGGGAGCAGGATGCGCTTCGACCGGCTGGTCGTCTGCGCCGGGCTCGGCACCGACGCGGTCGCCCGGATGGCAGGGTCGCCCGGCGAGGTGCGGATCGTCCCCTTCCGCGGGGAGTATCACGCCCTCGCCGGACGGGCCAGGGAACTGGTCCGCGGGCTGGTCTACCCGGTGCCCGACCCCCGCTACCCGTTCCTCGGCGTGCACCTGACCCGCACGATCGACGGCGAGGTGCTCGTCGGCCCCAACGCGGTGCCGGCGCTGGCGCTGGAGGGCTACTCCTGGCGGGACGTCGACCTCGCCGACCTGCGCCGCGTCGCGGCCTGGCCGGGGACCCGGCGTCTGGTCGCCCGGCACTGGCGGACGGGGATCGGCGAGGTGCTGGGCTCGCTGTCCGGAGGGGCCTTCCTGGCGGCGGCGCGCCGGTACGTCCCCGAGCTCACCGCCGCCGACCTCGTCCCGGCCGGAAGCGGGGTCCGGGCGCAGGCCGTGGCCCGCGACGGGAGCATGCTGGACGACTTCGCGATCGACGTGCACGGCCTGATCACCCTGGTGCGCAACGCCCCTTCCCCCGCTGCGACATCCAGTTTGGCGATAGCCAGGCATCTTGTCGGGATAACCTCTGTTCTGACTTTTTAACAGCTTTCTCAGACGGACGGGTGAGGATGGGCCTCGTGAACGAATCCCCCGAGGCCCGCCTGCTGATCGTCGAGGACGAGCCGAACATCCTCGAACTGCTGGCGGCGAGCCTGCGGTTCGCCGGCTTCGGGGTGAACACCGCGGGCAACGGCGCCGACGCCGTCGCCGCCGTGCAGCGCCACCGCCCGGACCTGATCGTGCTCGACGTGATGCTCCCCGACATGGACGGCTTCGACGTCGTGCGGCGGCTGCGCGGCGGGGGGACCGACACGCCGGTGCTCTTCCTCACCGCCCGGGACGCCGTCGAGGACAAGATCCGCGGGCTGACCGCGGGCGGGGACGACTACGTGACCAAGCCGTTCAGCCTGGAGGAGGTCGTGGCCCGCATCAGGGCCGTGCTGCGCCGTACCGGCGGGGGGGACGCGTTCGCCCGGCCGCCCCGGCTCACCTTCGCCGACGTCGAGCTCGACGAGGAGAGCCACGAGGTGTGGCGCGGGGGCCGGGCGGTGGCGCTGTCGCCGACGGAGTTCAAGCTGCTGCGCTACTTCATGGCGAACGCGGGCCGGGTGCTGTCCAAGGCCCAGATCCTCGACCACGTCTGGGACTACGACTTCCGCGGCGACGTCGGGATCGTGGAGTCCTACGTCTCCGTGCTCCGCCGCAAGATCGACAATACGGACCCCCGGTTGATCCACACGCTGCGCGGAGTCGGCTACGTGCTCCGCCGCCCGCCGGGATCGCCGGGTTCCTGATGTTCGCCCGCAGTCCGCTGCGCGTCAGGCTGATCGGCATCATCCTGGTCCTGCTGGCCATCGCGCTGGTCCTGATCGGCGTGGGCAGCGTCTCGATCATGCGGGGCTACCTGATCGACCGGGTGGACACCCAGATCGACCTCACCACCGCGACCATGCTGCGCCGCCTGCACTCCCCGGGCCCCTTCAACATGAACGGCAGGGCCCTCCCACCCGACATGAAGGTGGAGCTCCGCGGCCCGCAGGGCCGGGCCCTCGTCACGGCCAGCGGGGTGGACGTGGAGGGCAGGCCGGTGCCGGCCGTACCCTCCGAGCCGGGCCTGGAACCGTTCCACCGCGACGAGTGGCGGATCCGGGTGACCCCGCTGGACACCGGCGGGAGCATCCTCGTCGCCGTCGACCTGGCCGAGGTCCGGCAGATCGTCGGCCAGCTCGCGCTGGTGGAGCTCCTCGG
Organism: Planomonospora parontospora; assembly: GCA_014647935.1. Classification (GTDB taxonomy): domain Bacteria; phylum Actinomycetota; class Actinomycetes; order Streptosporangiales; family Streptosporangiaceae; genus Planomonospora; species Planomonospora parontospora. Next base: position 209,969 of record BMQD01000009.1, on the reverse strand, counting down.
CGGCGGCGGGCTGATGGCGGCGCTGGCGCTGGTGGGCGTGGTGGTCATCCGGCGGAGCCTGCGCCCGCTGGAGGAGATCGAGCGCACCGCCGAGGCCATCGCCGCCGGGGACCTGAGCCGCCGCGTCCCCGACGCGGACTCCCGCACCGAGGTCGGCCGCCTGGGCCGGTCGCTGAACGGCATGCTCGCGCAGATCGAGGCGGCCTTCCAGGCCAGGTCCGAGTCCGAGGCCGCGGCCCGCGGGTCCGAGGAGCGGATGCGCCGGTTCGTCGCCGACGCCTCGCACGAGCTCCGCACGCCGCTGACGTCGATCCGGGGGTTCGCCGAGTTCTACCGGCAGGCGCCCGGCGTCGACGCCGCGCCGCTGATGCGCCGGGTGGAGTCGGAGGCGGTCCGGATGGGCCTGCTCGTGGACGACCTGCTGATGCTCGCCCGGATGGACCAGCAGCGGCCGATGTCCATGCGCCCGGTGGACCTGCTCGCGATCGCCGCCGACGCCGTCCACGACGCCCGGATCCTCGCCCCGGAGCGGAACGTCTCGCTCTCCGTCGACGGCGCCGCGCTGATCGTCTCGGGCGACGAGGTACGGCTCCGCCAGGTCGTCGGCAACCTGATGAACAACGCGCTCACCCACACCCCCCAGGGCACGCCCGTGCGGGTGCTGCTCCGCGCCGAGGGCGGGACGGCCGTCGTGGAGGTGGCGGACGAGGGGCCGGGCCTGACCGCGGAGCAGCGCGAGCGCGTCTTCGAGCGGTTCTACCGGGTCGACTCCGCCCGCGGACGCCGCGCCCCGGAGGACGGCGGCAGCGGGCTGGGCCTGGCCATCGTCGCGGCCATGGTCGAGGCGCACGGCGGCACCGTGTCCGTCGACTCCGTGCCCAGCGAGGGCGCCGTCTTCAGCGTCCGGCTCCCCCTGGCGCCCGACTCCGGCTGAGACCGGGCGGGCCTCCGGCGGTGCCGTACCGGTGGAACCCGTACCGGCGGCGCGGGTGCGGGTCCCACCGGTACGGCACCGGTCCGGCCGGACGCCGGGGCGTCAGGGCGCGGCGGGGGGCGCGGTGGATCCGCTCCCCGGCCAGCTGCCGTCGGGGAAGCCGCCGGAGGACGCGCCGCCGGGGAGCACGACCTGGTCGTTCTCGGCGAGGCCCTCGACGATCTCGACGTACCGGTCGCCGCGGATGCCCGTCCGCACGACCCGCTGCCTGCCGTCCCGGACCGTCACCACCGGCGACCCGTCGGCACCGGTCCGTACGGCCTGCGCCGGGACGTAGAGCGCCTCCTCGGCCTCGTCGACCGTCACGGTGACCGAGGCGCTCTGGCCGACCATGAGGTCCTTCGGGGGATCGTCGAAGGCGACCGTGACGGCGTACCTCACCAGCCGGTCCGTGGTCGTCGCGGTCGGGGCGATGTGGGTGACCGCGCCGGCGTGCTTCTCGCCCCGCCGGGTCGCCAGGGTGATCGTCGCCCGCTGGCCGAGCTCGAGGCCGCCGATGTCCGACTCGGTGAACATGGCCGCCACCTGGAGCTCGTCCAGGTCTCCGAGGGTGACGAACGCGCCGGTGCCCGCGCTGTCACCGACGGCGCCGGAGACGGACAGGACGGTCCCGTCCTTCGGCGCGACGATCCGCACGCCCGCCAGTTCCTCCTCGGCGTCGGTCATCTCGGCCTCGGCCCGCTTGACCTCGGCCTCGGCCTGCTCCACGCTGACTGCGCGCCGCTCGCCGGTCGCACCCGTTCCGGCGCTCCCGCCGCCGCCCGTACCGGTACCGGTGCTTCCGGAGCCCGTGCCTGTTCCATTTCCGGTGCCGGTGCCCGTGGCACCGCGCGTGCCGGTGGCGGTCCCGGTGCCCCGGTCGGCGGACCGCTCCGCGCAGGCGGGGGTGGACTGCGGGGTGGCGGTCCTCTCCACGGCCGGTTTCGTGCTCGCGCTGGGCTTCGCCGCACCCGCGGACTTCCCGGCAGCGGTGGGCTGCGCGGCGGCGGGACCAACCTGCTCCCGGGAACCGCCCTGCTGCTCCCTGCGGCCGGACGGGTCCCCGCCCGCCGTACCCGGCGGGGTGGCCGTGACGGTGGCCGTGACGGTGGCCGTGACCGTCACGGTCACCGTCGGGGCCGCCGTCACCGTGGCCGTGGGCGGAACGGGGGGATCGGAGGGGGCGAGGGTGGGCGTCGGGGTGGAGGCGGGAGGCCGGGACGGGGTCACGGAGGGGGCCGGGGCCGGGTGGGGGACGTAGGCGGCGGGTGCGACGCCGCCCGCGGGGAGGATCTCCGTGGGGGCCTGCCGCGACGCGGACGGCGCGGGGGAACCGCTCGGGGCGGAGACGGTGGGACCGGAGGTTCCAGCAGTGCCGGGGCGGCCGGAGGCTCCGGGGGCGGCGGTGGAGCCGCCCGAAGGGGCCGGTCCGCCTGCGGGGGCGCAGGCCGTGCCGGTGGGGTCCGGGCCGGGCGGGGTCCCGGTGCCTGTCGTGCCGCCGGTGCCGCCGGAGGTCCCGGAACCGGTGGAGGCGCTCGTGCTCTCGGCCTCCTCCAGGGACTCCCGCGCGGCGGCGAGACGGGCCCGCGCGGCGGTGAGGCGCTCGCGGGCGAGGGCGGAGTCGATCCTGGCGAGCACGTCGCCCTTGCCGACCTTGCTACCCGGCCTGACATAGACCCTGGTGACCCTCCCTGAAGAGCCGAAGGCCAGTTCGCGGGTGTCGCCGTCGACGGCGCTGCCCGCCGCGGACACCGCGGCGGTCACCGTTCCCCGCCTGGCGGCGGCGAGCTCGACGCGAGGGGCTTCGGCCGCGTCGTCGTCGAGCACGTAGAAGGCGCCCGCCCCTGCCAGGACGAGGGCGGCCAGGGCCAGTCCTCCCGTCCGCAGGGTCTTCGGGAGGTCGGTCGGTCTCATGGCGGACCATCCTGGCCTCTGTGATTCACATCCCCCTCAGGAGAACCTGAGGGTTACCTGAGTGCCCCGTTTCCCCACGGGACGCCTGCAGCGAACCTTCAGCTCCGGCCGGGCCGAGCCCAAGCCTCATGCGCAAGGGTCGGGCGCTGTGAAGCTGTCGACCAAGCGCAGAGCGCTGATCGTGAACGGGACCCTGGGGATCCTGTTGCTGGGCGGCGCGGGGATCGCCTACTCCTCTCTCGGCGCCGCGGCCTCGCCCGCCGACGCCGATTCCGGTGCCGCGGTGCGCACCGTGACGGTGAGCCGGGGCACGGTGACCGCCTCCGTGTCGGCGTCCGGGACCGTGGAGAGCAGCCGGGTGCGGTCGTTGGGCTTCGGGTCGAGCGGCACGGTGGAGAAGATCTACGTCAAGGCCGGGGACGAGGTCGACAAGGGCCAGGTCCTCGCGCGGCTGGACGACACCGCCGCACGGGAGAGCCTGGACGCGGCCGCCGCCGCGCTGGACTCGGCGGACGACGACACCTCGACCGCCGCCGGCTACGCCCAGTACGTCGAGGCGAGGAACGCCTACCGGGAGGCGCAGCGCGCCGTGGCCGGGACGGTGATCAGAGCCCCGTTCGCCGGTACGGTGACCGCCGTCAACGGCACGGTCGGAGGCTCGTCGGGTTCGTCGGGCTCCTCCGCCTCCTCCGGTTCCTCCGGGGCGTCGGGCTCCTCTGGCGCGGGCGGTTCCGGCGGGGCGGGCGGTTCGTCCGGAGGTTTCGTGGAGCTCGCCGACGTGGGCAGGCTCCAGATCGTCGGGACCTTCACCGAGTCGGACGCGGCCAGGCTGAAGGTCGGCCAGGCCGCGACGATCACGTTCGACGCGCTGACCGGCGTCACGGCGGCGGGGAAGGTCACCCAGATCCAGCCGACCGCTTCCACCGGCGACAACGTGGTCCGGTACCCGGTGACGGTCTCGCTCACCGAGGTGCCGGACGCGGTCAGGCTGGGCCAGACCGCGACCGTGAAGGTCGTCGTGGACGAGGTCGAGAACGTGCTCGCGGTCTCCTCGACCGTGGTCTCCGGGGCGGGCGGGCGGAACACCGTGACCGTCCTGCGCGACGGCCGGCAGTCCACCGTCCAGGTCGAGGTCGGGGTGAGGGGCGACCAGCTCACGGAGATCACGTCCGGTCTCTCCGAGGGCGACCAGGTCGTCCGCCCGGCCGCCGCGACCACCACCCAGCAGGGCGGCGGCTTCCCCGGCCTCGGCGGAGGGGACCGCGGGAACCGGGGCGTCGGCGTGCCGATGGGCGGTGGCGGCCGATGACCGCCCCCGTCCTGGAGGTCCGGGACCTCGTCAAGGTGTACGGCGAGGGGGACGCGCGGGTGCGCGCCCTGCGCGGGGTGTCCCTCACCGTCGAGCGGGGCGACTACGTGGCCATCATGGGCGCGTCCGGTTCCGGCAAGTCGACGCTCATGAACATCCTCGGCTGCCTGGACGTGCCCTCCTCCGGCAGCTATCTCATCGACGGCACGGACGTCGGGGCGCTGAACGAGGGGCAGCTCGCCGTCCTGCGGAACCGGAAGATCGGATTCGTGTTCCAGTCGTTCAACCTCATTCCGAGGATGAGCGCGCTGGCCAACGTGGAACTGCCCATGGCCTACGGCGGGGTCGGCGCGGCCGAGCGCCGGGCGCGGGCGCTGGCCGCGCTGGACCAGGTCGGGCTCGCCGGCCGGGTCCGCCATGAGCCGAACGAGCTCTCCGGCGGTCAGCAGCAGCGGGTGGCCGTGGCCAGGGCGCTGGTCACCTCGCCCGCGCTGCTCCTCGCCGACGAGCCGACCGGCAACCTCGACACCGAGTCCACCGGGGACGTGCTGGAGATCTTCGACCGGCTGAGCGCCTCGGGTGGGACGATCGTGATCATCACCCACGAGGACGACGTGGCCGCCCACGCCAAGCGGGTCATCCGCCTGGTGGACGGCCGGATCGTCGAGGACCGCCCCCGGATCCCGGCCGGCGGCCGTCCGCTCCGGCCGGCGTCCGGCACGGCCGTGGCCGCAGGTGCGGGTGCCGAGAAGGACGCGGAGACGACCGGATGAGCCCGTTCGAGATCCTCCGCTTCGCGCTGCGCGGCCTGGCCGCCAACAAGCTCCGCAGCTTTCTGACGACGCTCGGCATCCTCATCGGGGTGGCGGCGGTGATCCTCCTGGTGGCCTTCGGCGAGGGAGCCTCGCAGGGCATCCAGCAGAGCATCCAGCGGCTCGGCGCCAACACGCTCACCATCTCGGCCTCCTTCTCCGGCGGTGGCGGTGGCGGCGGCGGTTTCGGCGCGGGCGGCGGCGCCAGGCAGCAGCAGGGACCCCGGACCCAGGCCAGGCAGCTGACGCTGGACGACGCCAGGGCGCTGGCCGACCCTGCGCAGGCCCCGTCGGTCAGGAGCGTCTCCCCGGTGGTCACCGCCAACTCGGCCGCCGCCGTGTACGAGGGCGCGAGCCACACGGTCTCCCAGCTCGTCGGGACCTACCCGAGTTACTTCGAGGCGACCAACAAGCCCGTCGAGGACGGGACCTACTTCGTCAACGACGACGTGCTCGCCGCGCGGAAGGTCATGGTGATCGGGCGGACCGTGGCCGAGGCGCTGTTCGGCGCGGTCGACCCGGTCGGCCGGCAGGTCAGCGTCTCCGGGGTGCCGTTCACGGTGGTCGGGGTGCTGAAGGAGTCGGGCTCGTCCGGCATGCAGGACGCCGACGACATCGCGATCGCGCCGCTGCCCGCCGTACAGCAGAGCCTGACCGGGTTCGGCCCGCTCGGCTCGATCATCGTGCAGGCGACCGGCGCGGACACCACGGAGACGGCCCAGGCCGAGGTCACGGCCCTGCTCAACCAGCGGCACGGGATCACCCCGACCGGGACGGCCGACTACCGCATCCTCAACCAGGCCACCCTGCAGGAGACCGTCAGCTCGACGATCGGCATCTTCACCACGCTGCTCGGCGCGGTCGCGGCGATCTCGCTCCTGGTCGGCGGCATCGGGATCACCAACATCATGCTGGTCACGGTCACCGAGCGGACCAGGGAGATCGGCATCAGGAAGGCCATCGGGGCGCCGCGGAGCGCGATCCTCGGCCAGTTCCTGGTGGAGTCGACGGTGCTGAGCCTGGTGGGCGGACTGGCCGGCCTCCTGGTCGCCTTCATCGGCACCCGGTTCACCGTCGCCGGGATCGAACCGGTTCTGGTGCCGTCGTCGATCGTGCTGGCGCTCGGCGTCTCGGTGGGCATCGGCCTGTTCTTCGGGAGCTACCCGGCGAACCGGGCGGCCAAGCTCCGTCCCATCCAGGCCCTGCGCCACGAGTAGCGCCCCGCCCCGGGCAGAGGTCACGACCGGCGTCCCCTCGCCACGAGTAGCTAGGAGAGATATGGCTGACAGCAAGAAGGACGGCGAGGAGCTGCTGGCGTCCTCGCCGTTCGCCGGCGACCTGGACCGCGAGCTGGCCGTACGGCCCGCGCGGAGCTTCTCGACGCTCACGCTGGCGCTCGCCGCCGGTGTGATGCTGGTCCTGGGCATGGTCGCGGGCATCCAGGTGCAGAAGGCGATGGGCGGCGGGTCCGCGGGCGCCGCGGCGCAGCCGGGCGGAGGGTTCGCCGGTCCCGGCGGGCAGCGCGGCATGGGCGGCACCGGCGGCCAAGGCCAGGGCGGACAGGGGCAGGCAGGGCAGGGTTCGGGCGGCCAAGGCAGACAGGGACAGGCAGGGCAGGGACAGGGCGGGCAGCGCGGTGGCCCGGGCGGCGGCGCGACCGTCGGCACGGTGCGGAAGGTGGAGGACGGGAAGGTCTACGTCCAGACCATGGACGGCTCCGTCGTCACCGTGACCACCACCGGCGAGACCGCCGTGCGGATCTCAAAGGAGGGGAAGGTCACCGACCTCCGGACCGGTGGGACGGTCGTCGTCCAGGGAGTCCGAGGGGAGGACGGCTCGGTGGCCGCCACCTCGATCAGCGAGGGAGGCGCGCGTGGACGCTGAGCGGGTTCTCAGCAAACGTTCAGCGGACCCCGAGCGGTTCCCCAGGGAGGTGGGCGAGCCTCGTGGTCGTGCTGGACAGAGTTGAGGCCCGCCTGCTGGTGGTGGACGACGAACCGAACATCAGGGAACTGCTCTCCGCGAGCCTGCGCATGTCCGGCTTCGAGGTCATGACCGCGGCGGACGGCGGGGAGGCGGTGCAGTTCGCCCAGCGGATCCGCCCCGACCTCGTGGTGCTCGACGTGATGCTGCCCGACATGGACGGCTTCGCGGTGGCCGGGCGGCTGCGGGAGATGGGGAGTCAGATGCCCGTGGTCTTCCTCACCGCCCGGGACGGCGTCGACGACAAGGTCACCGGGCTGCGGCTGGCCGACGACTACGTGACCAAGCCGTTCAGCCTGGAGGAGGTCCTCGCGCGCATCCGGGCCGTGCTCCGCCGCACCCGGGGCGACCTCGACCTCCCGACGCGCCTGAAGGTCGCCGACCTGGAGCTGGACGAGGAGGCGCACCAGGTCTGGAAGGCGGGGGAGCCGGTACGGCTCTCGCCGACGGAGTTCAAGCTGCTGCACCATCTCATGGTCAACACCGGCCGGGTGCTGTCCAAGGCGCAGATCCTGGAGCACGTGTGGAACTACGACTTCGGCGGCGACGCCGGTGTCGTCGAGTCCTACGTCTCCTACCTGCGGCGGAAGGTCGACACGGCCGAGCCGCGGCTGATCCACACCCTGCGCGGGGTGGGCTACGTGCTGCGCCCGCCGCAAGGTGATTGAACCTTCAGCTATTCTTCAGCTCCGCCTGACCTGACCCTGAGTTTGATGGGTTCCAATGGGCGGTGCGTGACCCCAGAACCTCCCGGAACGGCGGCGGGCCCGGGATCGTCTCCAGCTGCGGGGGAGATGAGCCCGGTCAAGGCCCGCCGGCCGGAGCCGGGAGACAGGCCCCAGCGCTCGACCGGGTTCGCCCCCGTGACCCGGTCGAGCGGTGGGGCCGTTCGCGTCTAGGCGCTCTTTCCTCGGGAATGACCCGTTCTATGAAGGAAAGCGACGGTCTGCTGGGAGCGCTGCGGGAACTCCGCCGCCACCTCGACCATGAGCTGTTCCCCCTGGCGGCCGGGGACGCGGCGGCCGACCGGCGGGCGCTGCGGGAGCTGACCGGCCAGCTCGACGACTACCTGATCCCGCGCCTGAGCGCGATCGACGCCCCGCTGCTGGCCGTCGTCGGCGGGTCCACCGGGGCGGGCAAATCGACCCTGGTGAACTCCCTGGTCGGTGCGGACGTCTCCGAACCCGGCGTGCTCCGCCCCACCACCCTGGCCCCCACGCTGGTCACCGCCCCCGCCGACCGGGACTGGTTCGCCGGCCGCCACGTCCTGCCCGGACTGCCCCGGGTGACCGGGAGCGGCTCCGGCGAGCCGGGCACGCTCCGGGTGGTCGTCGCCGAGGCGCTCCCGCCCGGCCTGGCCCTGCTCGACGCGCCCGACATCGACTCGGTCGTCACGGCCAACCGCGAGCTGGCCGCCCAGCTCCTCGCCGCCGCCGATCTGTGGCTGTTCACCACCACCGCCGCCCGCTACGCCGACGAGGTGCCGTGGGGCTTCCTGCGCGCGGCCCGGGAACGGAGCACGGCGCTGGCCGTGATCCTGTCCCGCGTCCCGCCGGAGGCGCTCGGCGTGGTCGCGGGCGACCTGGCGAGGCTGCTGGAGGCCAACGGACTGGGCGGGACCCGGCTGTTCGAGGTGCCGGAACTGCCGCTGCCCGAGGAGAACGCCCGGCTGCCGCGCGAGGCCGTCCGGCCGATCACCCGGTGGCTGGACGGCATCGCGGCCGACGCGGCGGCCCGCGCGGAGGTGGTGCGCCAGACCCTCTCCGGCGCGCTGGAGAGCCTCGCCGTCCGCGTCCCCGCGCTCGCCGACGCGGTGGACCGCCAGCACGCGGCGGACGCCGAACTCCGGGCGGCGACCGACGCGGCCTACGCCGAGGGCATGGCCCGCTTCGAGGAGGGCATGCTGGACGGCTCGCTGCTCCGGGGCGAGGTGCTCGCCCGCTGGCAGGACTTCATCGGCACCGGCGACCTGATGCGCTCCCTGGAGAGCCGGGTGGGGTGGCTGCGGGACCGCGTCGTCGCGCTGTTCACCGGACGGCCCGCCCCGGAGAGCGAGCTGCGGGTCGCGCTGGAGAGCGGGGTGGAGACCCTGATCAGGGCGTCGGCCGACAGCGCCGCCGAGCGCGCGCTGGAGTCGTGGGCCGCCAGGGAGGCGGGCCGCGCGCTGCTGGAGCAGGCGGGCGCCGTCGAGGCCGGGCGCCTGGGCCGCTCCTCGCCGGAACTGCGCCGCTCCGCGGAGGAGGCCGTCCGGGGCTGGCAGGGGTACGTGCTGGACCTGGTCCGGCAGGAGGGCGCGGAGAAGCGGACCGCCGCCAGGATCGCCTCGTACGGGGTCAACGGCGCCGGGCTGCTGCTCATGATCGCGGTCTTCGCCTCCACCGGGGGCCTGACCGGGATCGAGGTCGGCATCGCCGGAGGCACCAGCGTGCTCAGCCAGAAGCTCCTGGAGGCCGTCTTCGGGGACCAGGCCGTCCGTACCCTGACGCTGCGGGCCAGGGAGGACCTGCGCGCCCGGGTCGAGGACATCCTCGCCCGGGAGGCGGCCCGCTTCACCGGACTCCTCGACGCCGTCCGGCCGCCCGACGGGAGCGCCCCGGCGTTGCGCGCGGCGGCGCAGGCCGTACGGGAGCACCGGCGGGAGATCCCCGGCGGGACCCCGGCCGCGGCCGGGAAGAGGGCGGGTGACCGGTGAAGCTGCTCAGACGCACGGGCCGCGGGAGCGGGCCCTCCCTGGACGACCGGCTGACGGCCCTGGCGGAGGCCGCCGAACTGGCCGACGGGCGGCTGGACGCCGGTGCGGTCGCGCGGGCGCGCGCGGTGGTCGACCGGGCGGGCGCGCGGCGGAGCCTGTCGGTGGACCACACCGCGGCCGCGCTGGCCGGGGCGACGGGCAGCGGCAAGTCGTCCCTGTTCAACCTGCTGTCCGGGACCTCGCTGGCCAGGGTCGGCGTGACCCGGCCCACCACGTCCACCGCGCAGGCGGCGCTGTGGGACGGCGCCGGGTCCGGGCCGCTGCTCGACTGGCTGCAGATCCCCGACCGCCACGAGGTGGACGGTACGGCGGAGCACCGTACGGCGGGCGCCGCACGTGACGGAACCGGGTACGGCGCGAGGGACGGTGCGGGGAGCGGCGCGGGGGACGGCGCGGGCGACGCCGGCCTGAGCGGGCTGGTCCTGCTCGACCTGCCCGACCACGACTCGATCGAGCGGGCGCACCGCCTGGAGGTGGACCGGCTCGCCGGGCTGGTCGACCTGCTGGTGTGGGTGCTCGACCCGCAGAAGTACGCCGACGCGGCCGTGCACGACCTCTACCTGGCTCCGCTGGCCCGGCACCGGGACGTCACGGTGGTCGTCCTCAACCAGATCGACCGGCTCTCTCCGGCCGCGGCCGAGCGGTGCCTGGCGGACCTGCGGCGGCTGCTGGAGGCCGACGGGCTGGCCGGGGTGCCGGTGCTCGGCGTCTCGGCGCGGACCGGGGCGGGCGTCGGCGAGCTGCGCGCGCTGCTGGCCGCCCGGGTCGCCGGCCGCCGTTCCTGGACCGACCGCCTGGCCGCCGACGCGGAGACCGCCGCCGACGCGCTGGCCCGGGCCTCGACCGGCACCGGGTCCGGGACCGGGGATTCGAACGGCTCGGGCGGGGCGGCCGAAGGAACCGGTGCCCGCGGCAGGGACGGGGTGGCCGGGGGAACCGGTGCCCGCGGCACGGGCGGACCGGCGCCGGCGGGCGGCGTGACCGGGCCGGTGCGGACCCCGGACGCGGACGCCGGTGTCCTGGCCGGGCCGCTGGCCGCCGCGCTGTCGCAGGCGGCCGGGGTGCCGGTGGTGGTCCGGGCGGTGGCGAAGGCGCACCGGCACCGTTCGGTCGCCGCCACCGGCTGGCCGGTGACCCGGTGGGCCCGCCGGTTGCGGCCCGACCCGCTGCGCCGCCTCCGCCTGGGCGGCGGCTCCCCGGGACCGGACGCGGTCGGCGAGGCCGTCGGGCGCACCTCGATCCCCGCCGCCGGGGCGGTCCAGCGCTCCCAGCTGGACACCGCCCTGCGCGACACGGCCGCCGCCGCCTCGGCGGGACTGTCCGAGCCGTGGGCGGCGGCCGTACGGCGCGCGGCGCGGTCGCACGCGGACGAGCTGGAGGACGCGCTCGACCGGGCGGTGGCGACCACCTCACTCGGCGCGTCCCGCAGGCCGCTGTGGTGGCGGGTGGCCGGGGCGGCGCAGTGGCTGGTGCTCGCGGCGGCGGTGGCGGGCGCGCTCTGGCTGCTCGGCCTGTTCGCCATGGACTACCTGCACCTGCCCGAGCCGCCCGTGCCGACCGCCGGTGAGCTGCCGTGGCCCACCCTGCTGCTGCTCGGCGGGCTGCTGCTCGGCGTCGTGCTCGCGCTGCTCTCCCGGGCCGTCGCCTGGCTCGGCGGGCGGCGCCGGGCCCGGAAGGCGGCCGGGGCGCTGCGCGCGAGCGTGGAGCGGGTCGGCCGCGAACTCGTCCTGGACCCCGTGCAGGACGAGCTGACCCGCCACCGCCGCTTCACCGAGGCGGTCGCCACGGCCCGGGGCGGAGCCTAGGAGCCCTCGGTCGGCCGCTCGAGATCGATGATCACGTATTTCCCCTTGAGCGGGTGCCACCATGCCGCGTCGGCCCGCTCGGCGACGAAGTCCGCGAAGCGGGAGTCGTTATCAGGAGCTTCTGGAGGACGGGCTGCTGGCCGACGGGCTCCAGCAGATGCGGCAGGGCGAGGGTCGCCCTTGGAAGCAGATCAAGACGGAGTGGGGCTCCAAGAACTCGGAGCTCACCACCGGTGAAGACTGAGGTCTATCTCTCGGTCTTCGCGGAGAAGCAGGCCGAAACCCTGCGCGGAGCCGACCTGGGGATCTTCACCGGCTTCGTCGATTGGGGCGGATGTGTCTTCGGTCCCGCCGAACGCCGGTCCTCCGGCCGGGAGGAGCGGTCAGGGTTCCGCCCGTAGGGTCGAGGGGATCAGCTCAGTGTGGTCAGCTCAGGGCGGTGGCGGTGTGCCGGAGGGCGTCGAGCAGGGGGACGAGCAGGGGGTGGCGCTCGGCGCCGCGCCGTACGGCGGCGAAGACCCGGCGCTGCGGGCCCTCGACGGGGCGGATCACCACGCCGGACAGGTCGGCGCCGCGCAGCGCCAGGCGCGGCACCATCGCCACGCCCGCCCCGGCCGAGGCCAGGGCGACCACCGCGCGGAAGTCGTCGGAGGAGTGCGCGAAGGCGGGGGTGAACCCGGCGTGCTCGCAGGCCAGGGCGATCACGTCGTGGCAGGGGTTGCCCGGGTAGGGGCCGATCCAGGTCTCGCCCGCCAGGTCCGCGACGGTGATCGTCTCCACGGGGAGGGCCGCACCCGCCGCGCTGGTGCCCGCCGCTTCGGTGCTCGCCGTGCCCGTGGGAGCCATGCCCTTGTCCGCCGGGCCGGCGTCCGCCGCGTCCGTGCGGGCCGTACCCGCCGGGCGCGCGAGGCGGTGGTCGCGGGGGAGGACGACGTCGAACGGCTCGGCGTAGAGCGGGATGCGGGAGAGCCGCCGATCGTCCGCGCCCGGAGCGCCGCGGTACTCCACGGCGACGGCGACGTCCACCGCGCCGTCCAGCACCATGGTGAGGCTCTGGTCCCCCTCGGCGTCCAGGACGCGCACCCGCAGGCCCGGTTCCTTCTCCCGGAGCAGGCCCACCGCCGGGGCCACCACGAGGCCGATCGCGGTAGCGAACGAGGCGACCTGCACCTCGCCCGCCGTACCGGTCGTGTAGGCGGCGATGTCGGCTCCGGCCTGCTCCAGCTGGGCGAGGACCTCGTTGGCGTGGCCGAGCAGGATGCGGCCGACGGCGGTCAGCCGCACGCCCCGGGCGTCGCGCTCCAGCAGCCGGTGGCCGACCTCGTGCTCCAGGGCGGCGAGCTGCTGGGAGACCGCCGACGGGGTCAGGTGCAGGGCCGCGGCGGCGGCGGTGACCGTCCGGTGGTCGGCCACCGCGCGCAGGGTCCGCAGCCGCCGGGTGTCAATCACCTCTTCATTGTCGGCCAGCGCCTGAACCGCCCACGCCCGGGCCGCCCACGCCCGTGACGGCCGGTCGGCGGTCCGGGCGGCGGTGATGGGCGGCGTGGGCGGTCCGTGGTCCGGGCGTCCGGTGCGGCGGGCGGCGATCCGGCTGTTCGGCGGGGTGGACGGCGGGTCATCCGGCCGGGCGGACGGCGTAGTCGCCGAGTGCGGGTTCCAGGACGTCGAAGGCGGTGCCGATGTGGCCGGTGAGCGCCTCGGCGATCTCCGCGTCGCCCTGCCCGTCGAGGGTGCGGCGGAGCGTCTCGTCGAACAGCAGCCGGTGGACGCCGCTCAGCAGGGCCGCGGCCACCGTGGGCAGGATGTCGCCGGCCCCGGTGCCGGCCTCCGCGGTGAGGGCGTCGGCCAGCGCCCTCTCCCGCTCGTCGTGGAACTCCCGCAGCCGGGCCGTCAGCGCGGGGCTGTCGGTGATCATCCGGGCGAACTCGGGACCGGAGAAACCGATCACCGGGCTGTGCTCGGCGACCGCGGCCAGGTAGGCGCGGCGCAGCGCGGCCAGCGCCGACTCTCCCGGTCCCCTCTCCCGGACGGTCCTGGCCAGGGACTGCACGAACGCCTCGCTCAGGTCGAGGGCGAGGTCCTCCTTGCGCGGGAAGTAGTTGGTGACCGTCATCTTGGCCACCTGCGCCGCCGCCGCCACGTCGGCGATCGTCACCTTGTCGAAGCCGCGTTCCAGGAACAGCCGGGTGGCCTGGTGGGAGATGTTCTCCCTGGTCTGCTGCTTCTTCAGCTCTCGGAGGCCGGTCGTCTGGGTGCTCATGCCTCCACCTTACCTCGACTCGACCTAAATTCGGTGTTGACATATTTCTATGTCCAACATAAGTTTATGTCAGGCAAGCCGCCGCGACCGAAAGGAAGGCCCGCATGGCCGAGAAGACCCTCAGCACCGCTCGTCTCGCCGAGGCGATCCGGAGGGCCGCGGATCCGGAGCCGGCCGCCGCCGCCCGCCCCGGCACCCGGCCCGTCGGGCCGGCCGCCGCTCCCGCGTCCACGTGGACGCCGGCCCCCGCGCTGCCGCGGATGCCCGCTTCCGTGCCCCTCCAGGCGCCCCTCCAGGCGCCCGCCGCGCCGCGCCCCTCGAACCGCTCCGTCCGTACGGCGGGCGGGCACGACCGCCGTGCCGAGGGCGTGCGGCGGGGGCAGGGCCACCGCGTCCCGGCGCACCGCCCCCGCCGCGTGCCCGGCCGCGGCTGAGCATCCGGCCGATCACCCCGGCTCCGGGAATCGACCGCCCCCGTTCCCGCGTTCCCGTTGACCCCACCCGGCGAAAGGACCCCCTTGAGCGCTACCGCCACCGCATCCCGCCCTGCCCGCCACGCGAACGGAGCCGTCGACGTCGACCCGGTGAAGGACTACCTCCGGCAGATCGGGCGCACCCCGCTGCTGACCGCCGAGCAGGAAGTGGAGCTGGGCAGGCGCATCGAGGCCGGGGCACGCGCGCAGGAGCGCCTCGACGCCGAGGGCCAGGGGCCGGCTCCGGCCGAGCGATGGGAGCTGGAGCGGCTGGCCGCCGAAGGCCGCCGCGCCAGGGATCACATGGTCGAGGCCAACCTGCGGCTGGTCGTCTCGATCGCCAGGCGCTACGCCGCCGCCGGCGCGATGCCGCTGCTGGACCTGGTCCAGGAGGGGACCATCGGGATGATGCGCGCAGTGGAGAAGTTCGACCACCGGCGCGGCCTCAAGTTCTCCACCTACGCCACCTGGTGGATCAAGCAGGCGGTCGGCCGGGCCCTGGCCGACCAGAGCCGGACGGTCCGCCTGCCCGCGCACGTCGTCGAGGTCCTCAACCGGGTGAACCGCGCCCGGCGCGCGATGCGGCAGCAGCTGGGCCGGGAGGCCACCTCCGAGGAGCTGGCGGCCGAGCTCGACCTGACCCCGGAGAAGGTCGAGGAGCTGCTCCGGCACGCCCGCGAGCCGATCTCGCTGCACACCCCGGTCGGCGACGACGATGCCGAGTTGGGTGATCTCATCCAGGACGACGCGCAGGACCCGGCCGACGCGGCGGTCTCCTCGTCGCTGCGCGGGCAGCTGGACGCGGCGCTGGAGACCCTGACCGAGCGGGAGGCGGACGTGATCTCCCTCCGGTACGGCCTGGCCGACGGCGAGGCCAGGACCCTCGAGGAGATCGGCAGGAGACTCGGTGTGACGCGCGAGCGCATCCGCCAGATCGAGTCCGCGGGCATGCGCAAACTCCGGCACCCCGCCCGCACTCGAGCCCTCGCCGACCTCCTGTCCTGAGCACGCCCCGTACGGCCCGCGCCGGCCGGACCCGGCCCGGCCCGGGTCCGACCGGTTCCGGCTCCGGTCCGGCCTCCGGCTCGTGACGCGGTTCCGGTCCGGGTTCCGGCGCGTGACCGGGCCCCGGCGGGCTCACCCCCGGGCGGCGACGAACGCCTCCACCGCGCGGTCGACGTCCTCGGCGGAGTGGGCCGCCGAGAGCTGGACGCGGATGCGGGCCTGGCCGTGCGGGACCACCGGGTAGGAGAAGCCGATCACGTAGACGCCCCGGTCGAGCAGGCGCTCGGCCATCGCGGACGCCTCCGCCGCGTCCCCGATCATCACCGGGACGATCGGGTGGTCGCCCGGCAGGATGGTGAAGCCCTCCTCGGTCATCCGGGTGCGGAAGCGCGCGGTGTTGGCGCGCAGCCGCTCCCGGGCCTCGCCGGAGCCGCTGACCAGGTCCAGGACGCGCAGCGAGGCGGCGGCGATCACCGGCGCGAGGGAGTTGGAGAACAGGTAGGGGCGCGAGCGCTGGCGGAGCAGCTCGCAGATCTCCCCGCGGGCCGCCGTGTAGCCGCCGCTCGCCCCGCCGAGGGCCTTGCCGAGCGTGCCGGTGATGATGTCGACCCGGTCGCGCACCCCGAACAGCTCGGGAGTGCCCGCGCCGCCCTCGCCGACGAAGCCGACCGCGTGCGAGTCGTCGACCATGACCATGGCGCCGTACCGGTCGGCCAGGTCGCAGATCTCGTCCAGCGGTGCGACGTGGCCGTCCATGGAGAACACGCCGTCGGTGACGATCAGTTTCCGGCGGGCGTCGGAGGCCTCCTTGAGCCGGGCCTCCAGCTCCGCCATGTCGCGGTTGGCGTAGCGCAGGCGGCGGGCCTTGCACAGCCGGATGCCGTCGATGATGCTCGCGTGGTTGAGCGCGTCGGAGATCACCGCGTCGCGGTCGTCGAGCAGCGTCTCGAAGACGCCGCCGTTGGCGTCGAAGCAGGAGCTGTAGAGGACGGTGTCCTCCTGGCCGAGGAACGCCGCAAGGCGCGCCTCCAGCTCCTTGTGCACCTCCTGGGTGCCGCAGATGAAGCGCACCGAGGCCATGCCGAAGCCCCAGCGGTCCAGCGCCTCCTTGGCCGCGGCGATCACCTCGGGGTGGTCGGCCAGGCCCAGGTAGTTGTTGGCGCAGAAGTTCAGCACCTCGCGGGGCCCGCCGGCCGCCCCGGCCCCCGGTACGGCCACGCCGTCCGGTACGGCGCCGCCGCCCGGTGCCGTACCGCCGGTGCCGCCCGCGACGGCGATGCCGGCGCGCTGCGGGGTGGTGATGACCCGCTCGGGCTTGAGCAGGCCGGCCGAGGCGATCTCGTCGATGGTCGCGCGCAGGTCGTCGCGGACGTTGTCGAACATCAGGCGGTCCAATCCATGATGATCTTGCCGGTTCTGCCGTTTGCGGCGGTGTCGAAGGCCGCGTCGAAGTCGCGGTAGGAGAAGCGGTCGGTGATGACGGGGGAGAGGTCGAGGCCCTTCTCCAGGAGCACGGACATGGCGTACCACGTCTCGTACATCTCCCGGCCGTAGATGCCCTTGAGGGTGATCATCGAAGTCACGATCGTCGCGAAGTCGACCGCGAACTCCTCCGCGGGCAGGCCCAGCATGGCGATCTTCCCGCCGTGCGTCATGTTGGCGATCATGTCGCGGAGCGCCTGGGGGTGCCCGGACATCTCCAGGCCCACGTCGAATCCCTCGCGCATGCCGAGCTTCTCCACGCCCTCCGCGATCGACGTCTCGGCGGCGTTCAGCGCCAGGGTGACGCCGATCTTGTCGGCGAGGGCGAGCCGCTCGGGGCTGAGGTCGGTGATGACGACGTTGCGCGCGCCGACGTGCGTCGCGACCGCCGCGGCCATCAGCCCGATCGGCCCCGCTCCGGTGATCAGCACGTCCTCGCCGACCAGCGGGAACGACAGGGCGGTGTGCACGGCGTTGCCGAACGGATCGAAGATCGCCGCCACGTCGGGGTCCACCGGTGTGCGGTGCACCCACACGTTGGAGGCGGGCAGCACGACGTACTCGGCGAAGGCGCCGTCGCGGTTGACCCCGAGCCCGATGGTGTTGCGGCACAGGTGCCGCCGCCCGGCCATGCAGTTGCGGCACTTGCCGCAGACGATGTGCCCCTCGCCGCTGACCAGGTCGCCGACCGCGATGTCCTCGACCCCCGGCGCCACCTCCACGACCTCGCCGCAGAACTCGTGCCCGACGACGAGCGGCGTGCGCAGCGTCTGCCGCGCCCAGGCGTCGAAGCTCCGGATGTGCAGATCCGTGCCGCAGATCCCGGTCCGCAGCACCCGGATCAGCACCTCTCCCGGCCCCGCCTCGGGCTCGGGCACGTCCATCAGCCGCAGGCCCGGCTCGGCCCGCTCCTTGACCAGTGCTTTCATCCCAGGTCCCCCCTCACCTTCCGACCCTACGCACTGTGCCGGGCCGCCTCCCGCGGTGTCCATCGCGCTTTTCTTAACCCGGGCAACAGCCTGGCTTCACGCCGGGGGAGGGCCGCGCCGTACGGCGGACCGCGCGGCCGTACGGCCGGGGTCACGCCGAGGTCCGCCGCCGGAAGAGCACGGCCGCGGCCGGGACGCCGGCGAGCACTCCGGCGCAGAGCCAGGCGGCGGCGATCCACCCGGCGTCCCCCACAGGCCGGTCGAGGAGGAGCGCGCGCAGCGCCTCCACGACCGGGGTGACCGGCTGGTGCTCGGCGAAGCTCCGGAGCGGACCCGGCATGGTCTCCGCCGGGACGACGCCGTCCGAGACGTACGGGAAGAACATCACGACGAAGCTGAACACGCCGGCGGCCTGGGAGGAGCGGACGAGCAGTCCCCAGGCGACCGCGAGCGCCGAGACCGCCAGCACGTACCCGGTGACGAGGGCCAGCGCCGGCGCCCAGTCGGCGGGGGTGGCGCGGGGCCGGAACCCCAGGGCGACCGCCACGGCCAGGGCGAGCGCGGTGGCCAGCACGTTGCGCAGCAGGGAGGCGGCGACATGGCTCGCGGGCACCGCCCAGCCGCCGATGGGCAGGGTCCGGAAACGGTCGATCATGCCCCTGGTCATGTCCTCCGCGACGTTCACGGCGGTCAGCGCGGCGCCGTACCCGCCGGCCATGAGCAGCACGGCCGGGACGACGAAGTCGATGTAGTCCAGTCCGCTGGACCCGGTGGTGATCGCCCCGCCGAAGACGTAGACGAACAGGATCATGATGATCGCCGGCAGGGCGATGTTCACGATGAGGGCGTCGGGGGTGCGCACCTCGTGGCGGAGTGCACGGACGACGAGGCGGCGCAGGTCGCCCGCGGCCGCGCCGCGGGAGGCGGCCGGAGCCGTGTCCAGGTCGGTGGAGGCCGTGGTGGTGCTCATGCCGCTGCCTCCGTGAGCTCGAAGAAGACGTCGTCCAGGGTGGGGGTGCGCAGGTCGGCCTGCTCGACGGTGATGCCCTCCCGGTGCAGCAGGTCGAGCGTGCGGCGCAGGTGGTCGGGGTCGTGGACGGCGAGGGCCACCTCGCGCGTGTCCGCGTCGAGGCGGATCCCGGTCCCGTCCTCCGCGCCCGCCGACAGGGCGGCGCCGGCGCGGGACACGTCCTCGGGCCGGGCCAGGCGCAGCGTCAGCCGCTCGCTGCCCATCTGGTGCTTGAGCGCGGCCGGGGCGTCGTCGGCGACGATCCGGCCGCCGTGGATCACCGCGATGCGGTCGGCGAGCCGGTCGGCCTCCTCCAGGTACTGGGTGGTCAGCAGGATGGTGGTGCCCGAGGCGAGCAGCTCGCGGATCACCGTCCACAGCTCCGCCCGGCTGCGCGGGTCGAGACCGGTGGTGGGCTCGTCGAGGAAGAGGATCCGGGGGGCGGCCACCATGCTCGCGGCGAGGTCGAGCCGGCGGCGCATCCCGCCGGAGTAGGTCCCGGCCAGGCGGTCCGCGGCGGTGGTGAGGTCGAAGCGGTCGAGGAGCTCGGCCGCCCGGCGCCGGGCCGCGCGCCGCCCCAGGTGGTACAGGCCGGCGAACAGCTCCAGGTTCTCCTTCCCGGTGAGCAGGTCGTCCACCGTGGCGTGCTGGGCCGTCAGGCCGATGCTCCGGCGCACCGCGGCGCCCTCGCGCACGACGTCGTGACCGCCCACCGCGGCGGTGCCGCCGTCCGGGGCGAGCAGCGTGGCCAGGATCCGGACCGTCGTCGTCTTGCCCGAGCCGTTCGGCCCGAGCAGGGCCAGCAGCGACCCGGCCGGGACGGTCAGGTCCACTCCGTCGAGCACCTGCGTGGCGCCGAACGACTTGCGCAGGCCACGCGCGTGGATCGCGGCGTCTCTCATGCACCCTCCTTCTGTGTACGCAATACTGTATAAGCAATATACAGATAAATGTCTATCAGGTACACGGTTTTCTGTGCCGGCGCCGGTGATCGGCGCGGGAAGGGCGGAGATGGGGCATCCTGGTTCGACCGGATGGTGGAGGAAGGTCCACCGAGGACCTGGGAGAAAGGGGCCCGATGGCGCGGGAGCGGACACTGCCCCCCGTCCTGGCGCGGATGTGGGGACGCGAGCCGGTGTCGAACCGGGGCCCGAAGCCGCGTCTGGACCTGGCGACGATCGCCGCCGCCGGCGTCGAGATCGCCGACGCCGAAGGACTGGCGGGCGTCTCGATGGGCGGCGTCGCCGCCCGGGTGGGCGTGACGACGATGGCGCTGTACCGGTACGTCGGGAGCAAGGACGAGCTGCTGATCGCCATGGCGGACCACGCCGTCCCCGACCCGCCCGAGCGGGACGGGCTGTCCTGGCGGGACTACATGACCGTCTGGACGCGGGCCAACCGGGGCTTCCTGCTCGCCCATCCGTGGATGCTCGCCCTCGTGCGGACCTCCCCTCCGATGGGCCCGCGGAGCATGCGCTGGCTGGACCGGGGGATGGCCGCGCTCGCGGACACGGGGCTGGACGAGGGGGAGCGGCTCAACGCGGCGACCGCCCTCAACGGCTACGCGCTGTCCGACACCGCGCTCGTGTACGGGATGAGCAGCGGGAGCCGCCATCTCGACGAGGCCGGGATCACGGGCGCCGCCGACTACGGCGAGGTGCTCGCCGAGGTCCTCGACCCGGAGGAGTACCCCGCGCTGTCGGCGGCGGTGCGTTCCGGCGTCTTCAGCGGAGCCGAGGGCTGGACGGAGGACGCCGACTTCCGCTTCGGCCTCGACCTGCTGCTCGACGGGATCGAGGCGATGATCGCCCGGCGCGCGTAGCAGGGCCGCCGGGCGCGTGGAAGGACCGGGCGGCGCACGTGGAAGCGCTCTGCCCGGGACGGGGGAAGAGGGACCGGCCGGAACGGGGAGAAGGCCCCTCCCGGGGAGCGGGAGGGACCTTCTCTTCGGATCGGCCCGGTGGGCCGGACCGGCCGCTGGGGAAGGGGGCGCGGCCGGCGCGGGGGAGGGTCAGCTCGTGGGGAAGTCGTCCGCGGTGCGGATGCGGTCGCGGATGTAGACGCCCGACGGGTTGAGCGACCCGGTGCCCGCGAAGGCGCCGGCCGAGCAGGTGCCCGGCTTGAAGGCGGCGCTGCTCTCGGGGGCGTCGGAGT
Organism: Planomonospora parontospora; assembly: GCA_014647935.1. Lineage (GTDB taxonomy): Bacteria > Actinomycetota > Actinomycetes > Streptosporangiales > Streptosporangiaceae > Planomonospora > Planomonospora parontospora. The sequence continues at coordinate 189,109 of BMQD01000009.1, read as the reverse complement.
AGGTCCAGTTGGCGTAGCCGATCTTCAGCTGGTCCAGCATGTCGATCCACGCGGCGGTGCTGGCGAGGTCGACCTCGCCGTTGCCGCTGGCCGTCACCGTGCCGAACTCGGTGACGAACAGCGGGAGCTTCGCCGCGGCCCGGCTCACCACGGCCCGGTAGTTGTCCTTGTGCGAGGCGGCGTAGAAGTGGAAGGCGTACATGATGTTCTTGGCGTTGACCGGGTTGTCGACGATCTCGGTCTCGTTGGAGCCCTCCGAGACGCCCAGCGACGACCACGCCCGGGTGCCGACGATGATCACCGCGTCCGGGTCCGCCGCGCGGATCACCGGGATGACCTGCTCGGCGTAGCTCTTGATCGAGGCCCAGCTCACCCCGTTGGGCTCGTTGGTGATCTCGTAGATGACGTTGTCCTTGCCCGCGTTGCGGGCGGCGACCGAGGCGAAGAAGGTCTTCGCCCGGGCCAGGTTGTGGTTGGGGTCGCCCGGCGTCAGCGTGTGGAAGTCGATCATCGCGTACATGCCGCGCGCGGTGGCCATGTCGACGTACTTGTTCACCTGCTCGGTGAAGGCGGCCGGGTTGGTCTCGTACCCGCCCTCCTGCACGTACATGGAGACCCGGAAGAGGTCGGACTTCCAGTCGTTCGCCAGCGCGTCCAGCGAGGCGTCGGTGTAGCACCTGGGGAACCACTGGATGCCGTGGGTGCTCATGCCGCGCAGCTGGACCGGGCGGTTGTACCGGTTGCAGAGGTGGACGCCGCAGACGTGCAGCTTGCCGTTGATCCCGACGGGCGTGCCGGTGGCCGGGGCCTTCGTGGGCGTCGGGGTGGGCGTCGCCGTACGGGTCGGGGTCGGGGTCGCCGTACGGGTCGCGGTGGGCACCGGGGTGGCGGTGCGGGTCGCGGTCGGCGTGGGGGCCGCCGTGGCGGTGCGGGTCGGCGTCGGCGCGGCGGTGGCGGTGCGGGTGGGCGTCGGCGTGGCGGTCGGCGGTGCGGGCGGCCTGGTGGCGGTGTCGTTGCAGGTGACGCCGTTGAGGGTGAACGTCGTCGGGATCGGGTTGCCGTCGGTCGTGCTACCGGTGAACCCGATCTGCGCCGAGGCGCCGGAGGCCAGCGACTTGTTGTAGCTCACGCTGCTCGCGGTGACGGCGGTGCCCTTCTGGTCGTAGACCGCCGACCAGCCGTGCCCGACCTTCTGGCCGGAGCTCGGGAAGGAGAAGCCCAGCTTCCAGCCGTCGACGGCGCCGCCGAGGTTCTTGACGGTGATGTTGGCGCTGAATCCGCCCGGCCAGCTGCTGGTGGTGTAGGTGACCGCGCAGCCGGGGGCGGCGGCCGAGGCGGCGGCGACGGCCGGTGCGGTCGTCAGCGTCCCCAATGCGAGCGCGGCGGCGCCGGCCATGAGGAGGGCGCGACCGCGGTGCGGGCGTGCGGGATATTTCACGACGGTGACCTTTCGCGTTCTGGTCCGGCTCCGGCGAGCGGAGCGGGCGCCGCTCCGGGCGCCCCGCCCCGCTCAGCCTCATCACAGGCCGGAGGAAGGTCGCGGCTCCCGGCAGGAGTGCCGGGAGCCGCTAAGTCCGGAGCGATTTTTACCGGTTTGCGCGACATGTGGCATATCGACGCTGACGCGAATGATGGTGAAGCCCGTGGCGGTGATCCTCCGGAACCCGCATCACCCCTGCTCAGCCGTTACCAGCCGGTACGTCCCGTCGGCGTCCCCGCCGATGAAAGTTTCATCGGTTCCGTACCCGGCCGGCAGGCGTCGTTCCCCGCCGGGCCCGCCCGGAGGGTCACGACCTCGGCCGGGACCGCGTGTCCTGCACCTGCGCCGCCGGGACCAGGCGTCCTGCCGGGACGGCGTGTCCCGCACGTGCGCCGCCGGGACCGCGTGCCCTACCAGGGCCGCTCCTGCCGCGCGGGCCGCTCCTCGGTGAGGTGGGAGAGGGCGTCCGGAGTGACGGGGCCGGGGCCGAGCTGGCGGGGGCCGGTGGAGGGGTCGGCGTCGGCGGCCTCCGCCACCGCCTCGGCGGCGGCCTGCTCGGCCTCCGCCGCCTCCTGCCGGGCCAGTTGCTGCGCCTCTCCGTCGTCCCGCCGCGCGGCCCGGCCGTCGCGCCGCGGCGCCTCGCGGGTGGCGGGAGAGGCGGGCAGCCCCTCGGTGAAGGCCCGGGAGACGCTCTGCAGGGCGGAGGTGACCTCGCCGGGGATGACCCAGAAGGTGTTGCCCTCGCCCTTGGCCAGCTCCGGCAGCACCTGGAGGTACTGGTAGGCGAGCAGCTTGGGGTCGGGGTCGTTGCGGTGCACGGCCTGGAAGACCTCGTCGATGGCCTGGGACTGGCCCTGCGCCTTGAGGATGGCGGCGCTGCGCTCGCCCTCGGCGCGCAGGACGGCGCTCTGCTTGTCGCCCTCGGCGGTGAGGATCTGGGACTGGCGCTGGCCCTCGGCGGTGAGGATGGCGGCGCGCTTGTCCCGCTCGGCGCGCATCTGCTTCTCCATCGCGTCCTTGATGCTCTTCGGCGGGTCGATGGCCTTGATCTCGACCCGGTTGACCCGGATGCCCCACTTGCCGGTCGCCTCGTCCAGCACGCCCCTCAGCTGGCTGTTGATCGTGTCGCGGGAGGTGAGCGTCATCTCCAGGTCCATCGAGCCGATGACGTTGCGCAGCGTGGTCACCGTGAGCTGCTCGATCGCCTGGATGTAGTTGGCGATCTCGTAGGCCGCCGCACGTGGGTCGGTGACCTGGAAGTACAGCACGGTGTCGATCTCGACGACCAGGTTGTCCTCGGTGATCACCGGCTGGGGCTGGAAGGAGACGACCTGCTCGCGCAGGTCGATCATCGGGTAGACCCGGTCGATGTACGGGATCACGAAGTTGAGGCCGGGTTTGAGGGTGGTGTGGTAGCGGCCGAGCCGCTCGACGTTCCTGGCCCGGGCCTGGGGCACGATCCGCACGGACTTCGTGACGGTGAACACCGCGAACAGGACGATGAGCACACCGACGATCAGCAGCGGGTCCATCACTACTCCCTGGGGTAGACGAGCGCGGTCGCGCCCTCGATCTCGATGACGTCGACGGAGGCGCCGGCCGGGATCACCAGCGTCTCGTCGTAGGCCCTGGCCGACCACTCCTCGCCGCCGATGCGGACCCGGCCGTCCCGGCCGGTCACCTCGCGGGTCACGTAGGCGGTCCGCCCGACGAGGGCCTGGACGCCGAACCGCTGGTCCGGCGGGGGCGGGCGCAGGTGCCGCCTGGCGACGGGCCGGATCAGGACCACCCCGGCCACGAGGGAGCCGGCGAAGGCGATCAGCTGCAGCGGGACCGGGAGCCCGAGGAGCGCCGCGGCGGAGGCGAACAGCGCCGCCCCGCCGAGCAGGCCGAGAGCGGTGGTGAGGGTGAAGATCTCGGCGACGCCCAGCACCACGGCGAGGATCAACCAGATGAGCCAATCATCCATGTTCCGGCCCTCCTGCCATGCCAACGGCTCCGGTGTCCGGCGGGTTCCCGCTTCCACCGTATGTCGCCGCCGACCGCGCTGTCAGCGCCCGTACGGGCGCGCTCCCGCGCCGGGACCACGCTGTCGGGGTCCGTACGCGCTGTCAGGGCCCCGTACGGCGGGCCGTACGGGTGCCGCTCCCGCGCCGGGACCGCCGTGTCGGAAGGCCGGGGCGGTCCCCGTGCGGCGTCGTCGGGTCGTCGTGCGGGGCGGTCAGAGGCTGCGGCGGAGGGTGTCGCCCTGGTCCTCGCCGGAGTCGCGCACGAGGTCGTCGTGGAGGGCGCTGCCCTCCAGCCACTCGGCCCAGGAGAGCTGCCAGTAGCCCCAGCCGTTGTCCCACTCCAGCTCGCGGTCGGTGCCGCGGATGACGACGGGGTCGCCGCGCAGGGAGTTGTCGTAGAACCAGGCGGCCTGGTCGGGGCGGGCGTTGACGCACCCGTGGCTGACGTTGACCCGGCCCTGGGCCCAGACGTTGTCCTTGGCGTGGACGTACTCGCCGCTGTTCGAGATGCGCACGGCGTGGTCGATCATGACGTCGTAGTAGCCCGGGTCGCCCTTGCTCCGGTTCGGCGAGACCATGCGGACCGGGTTGGCCTTGTCCATGGTCAGGTGGACGCCGCTCGTCGTGGTGTACTCCCTGGTCGTGGCCATGCCCGCGCTGATGGCCATGCGCTGGACGACCTTCCCGTCGCGTTCGACCGTCATCCGGTGGGTCCGGGTGTCGATGACGCTGGTCTGCCGCCGGCCGACGCCGAACCGCACACCGTGGTCGGAGGTGCCGTAGACGTCCTTGGCGGCGCGGACCCCGGACAGGTGGGCGACGAAGTCGACCTTCGACCCGGCGGGCCAGTAGTCGCGGGGGCGGTAGATCACCCGGGTGTCGCCCGTCCAGTGCCAGGCGCCCTCGACCGGCGTGCCGGTGCGCACCTCCAGGGCCCGCTCGACGGAGAGCCGGTCCTTCACCGGGGTGTCGAAGTCGACGATGATCGGCATGCCGACGCCGACCGTCTCGCCGGGCGACGGCGTGACGGAAGCGATCTTGAAGGTCTTCTCGGGGGTGAACGTGCGGAAGGTGCCCGTGGCGCTCGCCCGGGTGCCGCCGGGACCCGCGGCGGTGACGCTCACGGCGTAGTCCCGGCCGGGTACCAGGGCGTGGTCGGATCGCCAGGCGGTCCTGCCGGGGTCGAAGCGGCCCGGGACCGGGGCGCCGCCCGCGTAGGCGGCCACCCCGGTCAGCGTGCCCGCCGTGGTGTGGACGGTCAGCCCCCTGCCGGTCGGCGCCTGCCGGGCGCCGGGCGCCGGGTCGATCACGATGGAGGGCGTCGCGGCCCTCTCCCCGGGTGTGTCGTCGCCGGTGAACCAGGAGCAGCCCGCCAGGAGGGCGGGGAGCGCCAGGAGCGCGAGGAGGAGGACGGGGAGAGGGCCCGCGGCGCGCCGCATCGGTTCCTGCCTTTGGAGTGCGTGGACGGTCGGCTGCCAAGAGTAGCGCCAGGCGACCGTTCGAGCACGCCGGGTGACAACACGTGCTTACCGGGCGGGCAGGATGGTTCCGGACACCTCCCCCAGGGTGATCAGACCTCCCTCGGGGCCCGGCGCGGTGGCGGTGATGGAGACCGTGTCACAGTCCTCCAGGAAGGCCCGGACCGACCCGTCGGAGAGCTTGACCGGCTCGGTCCCGTTCCAGGTGAGTTCGATCAGCGACCCCCGCTGGCCCGCCTCGGGACCGGAGACCGTACCGCTGGCGAACAGGTCGCCGACCCTTAAGGAAGCGCCGTTGACGGCCATGTGGGCGAGCATCTGGTCGGGCGTCCAGTACATCCCCCGGTACGGCGGGCGGGAGACGACCTCCCCGTTCAGCCGCACCTCCAGGGTCAGGTCGAGACCCCACTCCTCGGCGCGCCGCAGGTAGTCCAGCGGCTCGGGATCCTGCTCGCGGCCCGGCACGCGGGCGCCGGCCAGGGCCTCCAGCGGCGTGATCCACGGGGAGATCGAGGTGGCGAAGGATTTACCGAGAAAGGGCCCGAGCGGGACGTACTCCCACGCCTGGATGTCGCGGGCGCTCCAGTCGTTGACGAGCGTCACCCCGAAGACGTGGTCGGCGAACCGGCCGGGCCGCTCGCCCAGCGCGGTCGGCGCGCCGACGACGAAGCCGAGCTCCGCCTCGATGTCCAGCTTCGCGGAGGGGCCGAAGACCCCGGCGCCGCGCTGCCCGGACGGCCGGACGACCGGGGTGCCGGAGGCGACGACGGTCCCGGCCCGGCCGTGGTAGCCGACCGGCAGGTGCCGCCAGTTGGGCTTCAGCGGCTCCTCGTCGGGCCGGAACATCCGGCCGAGGTTGGAAGCGTGCTCCAGCGAGCAGTAGAAGTCGACGTAGTCGGCCACCTCGATCGGCAGGTGCAGCTCCACCCGGTCGAGCGGGACCAGGTGGAGCCCCGCGGCGACCGGGTCGGTGGCCAGCTTGCTGCGGATCAGCGCCCGGGTGTCGCGCCAGGCCGCCGCGCCCCTGGACAGGAAGGCGTTGAGCGAGCCGGTGGCGAACACCTCGTCGTGCAGCGCGTCGGCCAGGTCGAGCACGTGGTCGCCGTACCGGACGCCGACGCGGGGGGTCTCGCCGGGCCGGTCGGCCCGGGAGAAGACCCCGTAGGGCAGGTGGTCGAGGCCCCAAGGGGTTGCGGCCGTCACGCGTTCTCCTTCGCGGGTCGGGTCCCGGTCCCGGTCCCGGACTCGGGTTCGATCAGGTCGAGGGCCAGCAGGTCCTCGATCGGGGTGGCCGTGTTGCACGAGCCGTACGACACCAGCAGCTCCCGGGCCCGCCGGGCGGCGTCGTCGGGCACGGCCCGCGCCTGCCGGACCAGCTCGCCCACGTCGGTCAGCTTCAGCACCGGCACCGGGTCGCGCCCCTCGACCGCCGCGCAGACCGCCAGGACCAGGTTGACGAAACCGTGCCGGTCGGTGCCGAGCGCCGGGTCGAAGTGCCGGACCGCGTGGTGCAGCCCGGCGGTGGCCTTGAAGGGGGTGCCGCTGCGGACGCAGTGGGCGATGAAGGCGCCCAGGTCGTGGGCGCTGGGGAAGTCCTCGGGCTCCCGGCCGCCGCACCGGACCTTCAGCCCGACCCCGTCGGGCAGGTGGACGGGCAGCTGGGCGGGGGTGACCTCGACGAACCGGCGGACCGCCGGGCCCGCCGTCTCCAGCGGGAGCTGCCCGTCCGGCAGCTCGACCCGCCCGGCGGACGTCTCGAAGCGGGCGCCCGGCACCTCGACCAGCTCGACCTCCAGGCCGTCGAGCCGCGGCGGCTCCTCGGTGTCGAGGATCAGCCCGAGCCGGAGCGGCAGGGGCGTCTCCTCCAGGTGGACGCGGAGCACCGGCAGGCGGCTGGCCGGGCAGAGGAAGCGGTGGGTGAGCACCGGGCTGCGCCGCTCCAGGTCGGCCCGGTGCCGCGAGAGCGCCTCGTCCATCGGCAGCGCGGTGGGCGGGAACAGCCCGGCGTCGTCGACGAGGTCGTGGAAGAGGTTCACCGCGACCACGTCCAGGCGTAGGCGGGGTCCTCGACCGAGAGCCCGGCGGGGCCCAGGTCGAGCGGGCGGAAGGTGTCGACCATCACGGCCAGCTCGTTGGTGCGGGTGTGCCCCTGCCGCACCGCCTCCAGGACGGCCTCCACGGCGCCCGGCTGCGGGCCGTGGGTGAACCCGGCGGGGTGCAGCGAGACCGAGCCGACGTCGATGCCGGAGCCCTTGCGCGCGGTGTAGTCGCCGCCCGCGTAGAACATCAGCTCGTCGGAGTCGACGTTGTGGTGGTTGTACGGGATCGGCACGGCGTCCGGGTGGAAGTCCAGCGGGCGCGGGCAGAAGGAGCAGATCACGAAGTTCGGGCCCTCGAAGGTCTGGTGGACCGGCGGCGGGGCGTGGATGCCCTTCACGATCGGCTCGAAGTCGTTGATGTTGAACGCGTAGGGGTACAGGCAGCCGTCCCAGCCGACCACGTCGAAGGGGTGGTTGCGGTAGACCAGCCGGGTCAGCCCGCCGCGCGTGCGGACCAGCACCGGGACGTCCTCGCCCTCGGCGGTCAGCGGCTCGGCCGGGGTGCGCAGGTCGCGCTCGCAGTAGGGGGCGTGCTCCAGGAACTGGCCGTACTTCGACAGGTAGCGCTTGGGCGGGCGGATGTGCCCGGACGCCTCGATCACGAAGGCCGTCACCCGGCCCTGCGGCACCCAGCGGTGGATCGTGCCGGTCGGGACCACCACGTAGTCGCCCTCGCCGGCCTCGATGGCCCCGTAGGTCGACTCGAACACGACCCGGCCGCTCGCGACGTAGACGCACTCGTCGCCCATGGAGTTGCGGTAGAGGCCGCTGGGCGCCTCGGTCGCGGCGTACGACATGCGGACGTCGGCGTTGCCCGCGATCAGTCCGCGGCCGGTGACGAGGTCGCCTCCGGCGGGCAGGTCCTGGGTGCGGAAGTGGCGGGGGGAGAGCGGCAGGTTGGGCGTCAGCACCGCGGCCTCGTCGGGCTCCACCGCCTCCGCCTTGACGATCGCCGTGGGCAGGTGGCGGTGGTAGAGGAGCGAGGAGTCACTGGAGAACCCCTCCTCGCCCATCAGCTCCTCGGCGTACAGCCCGCCGTCGGGCCGCCGGAACTGGACGTGGCGTTTGCGGGGTACCTCCCCCACGACGCGGTAGTACGGCATGCGCTTCTCCCAGGTTTGTCCGTTTATCGGACGTATGCGTCCTCTATACGAACAACCATCCGCCACCGTGCCGGGTGCTGTCAAACGTCGCGCCGGGTGCTCCACCGGATTCCGTCCGTGACGGGCTCAGGTCGGCGCGCCGCCCGCCGATGAGGCCGTGACGGACACCGAGGACGGGAGGAGGCGGCATGCTGGGGCTGCTCGCCGCGGGGTTCGCGACCTCGGCCGCGGGGTCCGCCGTGATCGCCGCCGCCCACCGGTGGGGGCGGAGGCGGGACCCGCTCGCCGACGCGAACGCCTTCATCGCGGCGTGCATCGCGGTGATGGCCGCCCTGGGCCTGGTCAACCTCCTGACGGCGCGCCCGGACGTCGCCTGGCCGGTCGCGACCGCGTCCCACCTGGTGCTGGGCATCGTGGTGGCGGGCGTCTTCTGCCTGACCAGGATCGTGGCGGACCGGTCCTGGCGGGTCTCCCGGCGGGTCATGCTGCTGCTGGCCGTCCAGCCCGCGGCGGAACTGGTCCTGGCCGTGACCAACCCCCGGCACCACCTCCTCTACACCGGCCTCCGGCCGGGCGCCTGGGACGTGCTCGTCCCCGCCCCCGGCCCGGCCTTCCCGGTCAGCGCGGTCTACCTCTACGTCCTGCTCACGGCCGGCGTGGTGCGGGTGGTCCGGGCGCGGCGGCGGGCGCCGCGCGGCCGGCGGGAACTGTACGACTGGACGCTGGCCGGTTTCGTCCCGCCCGGCCTGGCCGGCGCGAGCGCGGCCCTGCCCGTCCCCGTGCCGGACCTGACCGCGCTCGGCCTCGGCGTCACGGCGCTCATCACCTACAGGATGCTGGTCCGCTCCCTGTCGCAGCACATCCAGGTGGCGCACGGGCAGGTCTTCGACTCGATGACCGACGCGGTCGCCGTGCTCGACCGGGACGGCCGGATCCTCGATCTCAACGCGGCCGCCCGCGACCTGCTGGCGCGGACCGTACCCGGGCTGCCCGAGCGGCTGGAGGGGAGGGTGATCACCGAGATCCGGGGGTTCGACCTCGCCCTGACCGAGGGTACCGACACCGAGCAGACCCTGACGGACACGCGGGGCCGGCGCGTCGACCTGCACGTGCGGGCCAGCGTGCTGCGCGACCGCCGCGGCGACGCGGTCGGCTGGGCGCTGGTCGGCCGGGACGTGACCGAGCTCAACCGGCGGCGGCGCGAGGCGGAGGAGTCCGCCGCCCGGCTCCGCGAGCAGCTGCGCGTGAACGAGGCGCTCCGCACGGACCTCGCCGAGCAGGCCGTACGGGACGCGCTGACCGGGCTGCACAACCGCCGCCACCTGGTGGACACGCTGGAGCGGGAGGCGCGGCGGGCCGCCGGGGAGGGCGCGCCGCTCAGCCTGGCCATCATCGACGTCGACCACTTCAAGCGGATCAACGACACCTACGGGCACGGCGGCGGGGACGCGGTGCTCGTCCGCCTCGCCGGGCTGCTCGCCGACTCCGTACGGCAGGGCGACGTGGTCGCCCGCTACGGGGGCGAGGAGTTCGTCCTGCTGCTGCCGGGCGTGACCGAGGAGTCCGCCTGGCGGCTGGTCGAGCGGCTCCGCGAACGGACGGGCCGTACCGCGATAGAGGTGGACGGCCGGGCGCTCACGGTCACCTTCAGCGCCGGCGTCGCCGGGCTGGCGGCCGGAGGGAGCACGGAGGACCTGCTCAGGGCCGCCGACGCGGCACTGTACGAGGCCAAGCGCCGGGGCCGCGACCGGGTCGAGCGGGCCGGCTCCGCCCCTTCCGGGGGGCCGGTGGAGACCCCGGCGGTCCCCTCGGGCGACCGCCGGTCCGATCCGGCGCACCTCACCACCGGTCCGGCGCACCTCGCCACCGGTGAGGCGGCCTGAGCGCCGCCCGCGGACCCGGCTCCTGCCGCTGCCGCCCGGGATGGAGGACCGGATACCGGGACCGGCTGGGAGGCGTTGTCCGGAGACCGCTTCTCAGCCGGTTCCGGTCGAGTGACCTCGGTCATCCGAGGAGGAGGCCCGTCAGGCGGCCGAGGACCACCGCGGCGGCCATGGCGGCGAAGCCCAGGCCGATCGAGAGCAGGCAGCCCGTCCCACCGTCCCACCTCTTCCGCGGCGCCGGTTCCCGCTCCGGGCCGAACCAGAGCGGCCGGGGTTCGAGCAGGAGGAACAGGAGCGCGCCGAACTGCCCGGCGGTGAACAGCCAGAACCACGCCCACCTGTTGCCCAGCCGGGGCGTCGAGCCGATCATGATGAGGAAGGCGGCCACCCAGGCCGCACCGACCCACCAGCCGATGCCGCTCGGAGAAGTGTCGAACGGCCAGTCGGGGAAGAAGCCGTTGGCGTCCGAGTCGCGTTCCGGTCCGGCGGGTCCGGGCCGGTCCGCGCCGAGATCGCGGTGGAGCCGCTCGACCGAGTAGATCTCCGGGCCGTCGCCCGCCGACAGGCCCTGGACCTGCCGCCAGACCAGCGGCCCCTCCGCCCACGTCAGCCGGTAGACGTCGCCGTCCTGCTCCCGGTAGCCGACGTGGGTGACCCGGCCGGCTCCGGCGGCGGCGCGGAAGTCCTCCAGGGGGCGATCCGCCGGGAAGGCGCGCAGCGCTGCGACCAGCACGCCCCAGAGCAGGAGCGCGAGCAGCACGACCCGCACGGCGAGGCCCAGAGCCCACCACGGCGTGCGCGCCCGCTCCGGCGTCATGCCTCCTTTCTACTCGATCGCTGCTCGCCGGGGCCGCTCCGATCGTCCGGTGGGATCCGGGCCTTCGCCCTTGGCGCGCCGTATGCGGGTGGTCATCGGCGGTCAGCGTTGCGGCGGGCCGACCTCCCACAGGGCTGAGATCGGGAACGCCTTCCTCCGGTCGCCGAAAGAAAGCGGTTCGCTTCCGGTGTAGAGAATGAAACCGGCTTTGAATCGGTCGCCGAGGCGGTCCTCCAGGTGACGGAGTCCTCGGAAATCGTCGCGGCGTATCGTTTCCCCGGCCTTGACCTCGATTCCGATGACTTCTCCGGAAGCGTGCTCCAGCACGATGTCGACTTCGACTTTGTCGCGATCACGGTAGTGGAAGAGCTGCACGGGCTCGTCGCACCAGGTGAGCTGGCGGGCGATCTCTCCGATGACGAAGTTCTCCAGCAGCTGCCCTACGGGTGCGATGGGATCCAACGCCCGCTCCGGGGAGAGGCCGGCCAGTCTGCCGGCCAGTCCGGAGTCGACCATGATCAATTTTGGCGTGGATATGGCTCTCGTCGTCAAGTTGGACGACCATGCGGGGATCCGCTTCGTCACGAACACGAGTTCCAGGAGGTCCAGGTACCTCGACAGGGTTACCCGGGGCATCCCGACGTCGTTGGCGATGGCCTGCACCACGCCCAGGGTGCCCATGCGCGCAGCGACCACGCCCAGTAATCTGCGCATCTCGGCCGGTCGTTCGATGTCGGAGATCTGTCGGACGTCGCGGGTCACCAGATCGGTTATGTAGGACTCGAAGAACCGTGCGCGTCTACGGCCCGCATCGCGGCGCACGGCTTCCGGATACCCGCCGCGTAGAGCTCGTGTCACATAGTCCTTCTTCAGCAGCCGGCTGGGCGTGACGGCCAGATCGGCGCCTTGCCGGAACGCCTCGTCGACGAAACCGTCCGGCGTGGAGTCGATCTCTCCCTGTGACAGCGGCCACAACTCGATCGTTTCCGTGCGTCCGGGGAGTGCGTCCGGAAGGTCGCGAAGGTCGAGGAGGCGCGCCGAGCCGGTCAGTATGTAGTGCCCTGGCCGCGGGTCCCGATCCACCTCCCGTTTGATCGGAAGAAGCAATTCGGGGGCGTGCTGTATTTCATCGATGAGGAGTAGTCCATCATGGCGCACGATCCCCATGGGATCTTCCCGCGCCGCCGCCAGTATGGCGGGATCGTCCAAGTAGAGCTCCCTGGAACCGGGAAAGCGTTCGGTGACCAGCCTGGCGAGGGTGCTCTTCCCCACCTGGCGAGCACCGTTCACAACGATCACGCGCGTATCCTCCATGGCCTCCATCACCATGGAATCCGCATGCCTCCTGAAGACCTTCGCGTCGCTCATGCTGACGAAGGTAACGCAGATGAGATGAGGTGCGTGGTCGTTCTGCCGGATGGCTGGTGGTCGGTTCGCCGATGGGTTGGTGGTCGTTCTGCCGGATGGCGGATGGTCGGTTCGCCGCTGACCCGGTTAGCAATCTGCCGCGGATGCATGTGCGATCTGCCGGGGTATGCGTGGGCGGTCCGCCGGAGGGCGCACGGTCGTTCCGCCGTCAGCCCGCGGCCGGAGGAGGTGCCTCCGGCCGCGGGCGGCGAGGGGCGGAAAACCGTTTGTGCACGGGCGAGGCCGGTGCCTAGCCTGGCCCGCATGTCGCTTTCGTGCCATGGGCCGATCTTCTCCGTCCGCATCCGCCGCAGCCCGGCCCCGGGCCGGTAGGGGGAGAGAACCCGCTTCCTCCTGCGCGTGCCCTGGGGCCTCCGAGACCTGTTCATCTCGGACCCGAAAGGGCAACACTGTGGCGCAGTCCTTCGCTCACGGAAACCACTCGCACACCCGGCGCGCCGTCCGCAACGGCGGCGGCCGTACCGGTGGCCGGACGGCCCGCGACCGGGACCGGCGCGTCCTGTCGCAGAACTTCCTGGTCGACCCGGACGCGGTCGCCCGCGTGGCCGAGGCCGCCGGCCCGCACGACCTGGTCCTCGAACCGGGCGCGGGGGAGGGCGTGCTGACCCGGGCGCTCGCCGAGACCTGCGGTCAGGTCGTCGGCTACGAGATCGACCCGCTGCTCGCCGGGAAACTGGCCGCCCGCACCTCGGGCGACGAGCGCATCCGCGTCGTCCGGGGCGACTTCCTGGCCGCCCGCGCGCCGCGCGAGCCGTTCGCGGTCGCCGGGAACATCCCCTACGCGATCACCTCGAAGATCGTCGACTGGTGCCTGCGGGCGCCCGGCCTCACCTCGGCCACCCTGGTCACGCAGTTGGAGTACGCGCGCAAGCGCACCGGCGACTTCGGCCGCTGGAGCATGCTGACCGTGCGGACGTGGCCCTGGTACCGCTGGGAGTTGCTGGACGGCATCGGCCGCGAGGCGTTCCGGCCCGTCCCGGCGGTCGACTCCGCGATCCTGCGGATCGAGCGCCGTACGGCCCCGCCCGGGCAGGCCGGGCCCGACCTGCCCGGCTACCGGGACTTCGTCGAGTACGGCTTCACCGGCCTGGGCGGCTCCCTGCACGCGACCCTGCGGCTTCGCCACCCGGCGGACCGGGTCGACGCGGCCTTCACCGCCGCGGGCGTCAACCCGGACGCGGTCGTCGCCCACGTCCACCCCGACCGCTGGCGGGTGCTCTACGAGCACCTGCACCGGTAACCGTACGGCCGGGGGCCGTGCCGTACGGTCACCGGCCGTGCCCGCGGTCACCGGCCGCCGTCCCGGTGCACGAAGCCGGGCCGGCAGAGATCCTTCTCCGGGACGTGCACCGTCGGACCGTTCGGCGGCGGTGCACGTCCCGGAAAAGGATCATCGATGTCGGCCGTTCGGCCGTGGTCAGCCGAGGGCGCGGGCGAGATCGGCGGCGGCGGTGGCGACGCGGGGGCCGACCGTGTCCGGGTCGAGCGGGGTGAAGGCGATCACGCCCACGGACGCCTCTAACCAGGGGAGGCCGGGGACGGGGGCGGCGATGCCGCGGGCGCCCTCCTGGAGCTGGCCCTCGGTGGATACGTAGCCGCTGCGGCCGGCGCGGAGAGCGAGGACGGCCCGGCCCGCCGCGCCCCGGTCGAGCGGGTGGCGGGAACCCTCGCGGTAGGCGACGTGCATGTCGGTCCAGGACGGCTCGACCACCGCGACGGCCAGGCCCTCGTCACCCTCGGCCACGGTGAGGTGGGCGGTGGCGCCCACCTCCTCGGCGAGCCTGCGCAGGGTGGGCAGGGCGCCCTCGCGCAGCAGCGGCTGCACGGCGCGCGCCAGGACCAGCACGCCGAACCCCAGGTGGACGCGGCCGTCGCCGTCGCGCCGAACGAAGCCCTCGCGCTGCAGGGTCGTCAGCAGGCGGTAGACCGCGGGGCGGCTCAGCTCCAGCTCGGCCGCGATCTCGGTCGGGGTCCGCCCCCGGAGCTCGCCGGAGAGCAGGCGGAGCAGGCGCAGGCCGCGCTCCAGGGTCTGCGAGGATTCGGCCGCCATGCCCTCGATTATCGGGGTGGCCGGGCGGGCGCCTCGACGGAGGGGCGGTCCCCCGGCGCCCCGTACCGCGCAGGACCGGACCGCGGCCCCGGTGGTGCGGATGGACGCCGGACGGGTGGCGGCGGGCCCGGTGGTGCGGGCGGCGACCGGTTGTCACGGGGTGACAACCGGCACCCGGGAATGTGCGGGCGCTTGGCAAGAACCGCGCGCGGGCCTGCCGTAGCTTGCTAGATCCCTGCACTCCGGCGAGGGGACCTTCGAGCATGAGCGAGCCGCTGATCGCCCGGGTCGCGCGGTGGGCGGGAGAGATCCCGGACGCCCCGGCGTACACCTTCCTCGACTACTCCGGCGGCCGCGACGGGACCCGGCACACGCTCTCCTGGTCCCAGGTGGACCTGCGGGCCAGGGCGCTGGCCGTACGGCTGCGCGAGATCGCCCGGCCCGGGGAGCGGGCGGCGATCCTGGCGCCGCAGGGGCTGGAGTACGTCGTCGCGATGCTCGGCGCGATGTACGCCCGGGTGGTCGCGGTGCCGCTGTTCACCCCGGACCTGCCCGGCCACGCCGACCGGCTGGTCCGCGCCTACGCCGACGCCGACCCGGTCTGCGTGCTCACCGCGACGCCCGCGCTGGAGGCCGTCCGGGCCTTCCTGGACGAGGGCGGCGGGGGCGGCGGGGGCGGGGGCGCTGTGCCCCGGCCCAAGCAGGTCGTCGCCGTGGACACCGTCTCCGGCCTGCTCGCCGACGAGTGGGAGCCCGAGCCGATCGGTCCCGGCGACCTGGCCTACCTGCAGTACACCTCCGGCTCCACCCGCGCCCCAGCCGGGGTGGAGATCAGCCACGGCAACGTCACCGCCAACGCCGAGCAGCTCTGGACCGCCTTCCGCGCCGTGCCGCGGGTGTCCACGGCGGCGCTCTGGCTGCCGCTCTTCCACGACATGGGACTGATCGCGACCATCGCCGCGCCGATCGTCGGCGGCAACCGGGCGGTCTTCATGGACCCGGTCGCGTTCGTCATGCATCCGGTCCGGTGGCTGCGGATGCTCGCAGACTACGAGGACGTGTTCACCGGCGGCCCGAACTTCGCCTACGAGTACACCGCGAGCCGCGTCACCGAGGAGGAGAAGGCGACGCTCGACCTGTCGGGGGTGGCGGTCATGCTCAACGGCGCCGAGCCGCTGCGGGCCGGCACGATCGGCCACTTCTCCGAGGCGTTCGCCGGGTGCGGGCTCCGCCCCGAGGCGCACACCCCCGCCTACGGGCTGGCGGAGGCGACGGTGTTCGTCACCGCGATGGCCCGCGACCTGCCGCCGCGGACGACCGCGTTCGACCGGGACGCGCTGGCCGCCGGCCGGGCCGTGCCGGTCGCGGAACAGGCCGCCGCACCCGCCGCGGAGCCGTCCGCCGTGCCGTACGGAGGGCGGGCCGGGGAGGCCGCGGGAGGGACGACGGGCGGGCGGGCCGGGGAGGCCGCGGGAGGGACGACGGGCGGGCGGGGCAGGGCCGTCGAGCTGGTCTCCTGCGGGGTGCCGACGGGGCAGCGCGTCGTGATCGCCGCACCCGACGGTACGGTCCTGCCCGACGGCGAGGTCGGCGAGATCCGGGTCCAGGGGCCGAACGTGGCACGGGCCTACTGGCGGGACGCCGAGCACAGCGCCGAGGTCTTCGGAAGCGTGCTCCGGGGCGAGGAGGGGACCTGGCTGCGCACCGGCGACCTGGGAGTGGTCCACGGGGGCGAGCTGTACGTCACCGGGCGGATCAAGGACCTGATCATCGTCGACGGGCGCAACCACTATCCACAGGATGTGGAGGCCACCGTGCAGGAGGCCGATCCCGCCGTCCGCAGGGACCGCGTGGCGGCGTTCGCCGTACCGGGGGAGGACACGGAGCGGCTGGTCGTGGTGGCCGAGCGGTCGCGCAGGGCCGAGGGGAGGGACCCGGCCGAGGTGGAGGCGAACGTCAGGGCCGCCGTCGCGCGGGGCCACGACCTGCGGCTGGACGGGTTCGTGCTGGTGGAGGCGGGCGCCGTACCGCGCACGTCGAGCGGGAAGATCGCCCGCCGCGCGTGCGCCCGGGCCTACCTGGACGGCGTCTTCGCGGGTGCCCCGCCCGCTTCCGGCCCGGGCTCAGGTCCCGGTCCGGGGTCAGGTTCCGGTCCGGGGTCCGGGAGTGGAACCGGCCCGGGGTCAGGTTCCGGTCCGGGCCCCGCACCTGGAACCGGGGGCGGCTCCGGGGACGCCGGTTCCTGATGTTCGAGTCGCTGGGGCGGTTCGTCCACCGCCGGCGCTGGGCGATCCTCGCGTCGGGGGCGGTCTTCGCGGTCCTGGCGGGGCTGTTCGGGCTGGGGCTGTTCGGCCGGATGACGGACGGCGGGTTCGAGGACCCGGGCGCCGAGTCGACCTCGGCCGCGCGCTGGAGCCAGGAGTGGTTCGGCGGCAGCTCGCCCGACGTGGTCGTGCTCTACACGAACCCGGAGATCGAGGCCCGCGACGAGCGCTTCCGCAAGGACGTGGAGAAGGCGCTGGAGGCGCTGCCCGCCGAGCACGTCGCCGAGGTCTCCACCTACTGGAAGACCGAGGCGGCGGAGCTCGTCTCCGCCGACGGCCACTCCACCTACGCGCTGGTCGCGCTGAAGGGGGAGGAGCAGGCCGGGCAGCGCAGGTACGAGGCGATCGAGGAGCGGCTCCGGCAGGCCCCCGCCGGGTACGACGTCCGGATCGGCGGCCGGGTCCCGCTGCTGGCGGACCTCAACGCGCAGACCGCCGCCGACCTGCGGCAGGCCGAGGCGATCTCGATGCCGGTCCTGCTCGTCCTGCTCGTCGTGGTCTTCGGCAGCCTGGTCGCCGCCGGGCTCCCGCTCGTCGTCGGCGTGCTCTCGGTGATCGGCGCGCTCGCGCTGCTCCGGCTGCTCACCGAGGTCACCGACGTCTCGGTCTTCTCGCTGAACGTCGTCACGATGCTGGGCCTCGGCCTGGCCATCGACTACTCGCTCTTCGTGCTCAGCGCCTTCCGCGAGGAGATCCGCCGGGGATCGCCCGTGCAGGCGGCCGTCGTGCGGACCATCGCGACGGCCGGGCGGACCGTCGCCTTCTCCGGGCTGACCGTGGCGACCGCGCTCTGCGGGCTGCTGCTGTTCCCGCAGATGTTCCTGCGCTCGATCGGGCTGGGCGCGGCGGCGGTGGTGCTGGTCGCGATGGCGGCGGCGCTGGTCGTGCTGCCCGCGCTGCTGGCCGTGCTCGGGCCGAGGGTCGACGCGCTGAACGTGATGCCCGACTTCGGCCGGCGGCGCCGGGGCAGCTGGCACCGGATCGCGTCCAGCGTGATGCGGCGGCCCGTCGCCTACCTCGTCGGGGTCGGCGCGGTGCTGCTCGCGCTGGCCGCGCCGTTCCTGCACGTGCGGTTCGGCGGGGTGGACCACCGGGTGCTGCCCGAGCACTTCGAGAGCCGCCAGGTCGCCGAGCGGATCGACCGGGACTTCGCCAGGAACGCGATGGCGCCCATCGAGGTCGTCGTGCTCGTCGAACGCGACCTGGTCGGCCCGATGACCGCCGCCGCGCCCGGGGCGCTGCCCTCGGAGGTGGGCGGGCGGCTCGGCCCGGTCGGCGTGGAGAACTCCGGGCCCGTCCCGGTCACCGAGGTCGGCCCGCTGGACGTGAAGGTCTTCGCGGACCGGCTGAAGGAGCTCGACCACGTCACCGGGGTCGACGTCACCGGGGTCTCGCAGGCCGGCGGCGCGGTACGGCTCGCGGTCCGCCACGACGGGGACCCGGCGTCGGACGAGGCCCGCGCGCTGGTCGAGCGGATCCGGGCGCTGCCCCCCGAACCGAACTTCCAGGACGTGGTCGTCGGCGGGCCCACGGCCGCCCAGCTCGACCTGGAGGACAGCCTGACGGCCACGCTGCCGTGGACCGCGCTCGTCGTCTGCCTGATGACCGGTCTGCTGCTGTTCGCCGCGTTCGGGTCGGTCCTGCTGCCGCTCAAGGCGATCCTGATGAACGTCCTGTCCCTGGGCGCGTCCTTCGGGGTGATCGTCTGGGCCTTCCAGGACGGGAACCTGGCGGGAGTCCTCGGCTTCACCCCGACCGGGAGCGTCGAGGCGACGATCACCGTGCTGATCCTGGCGGTGGTGTTCGGGCTGTCGATGGACTACGAGCTGTTCCTGCTCAGCCGGGTGCGGGCGGAGTGGCTGCGGACCGGGGACAACACCGCGGCCGTGGCGATCGGCCTGGAGCGGACGGGAGGACTGATCAGCAGCGCCGCGCTGCTGCTGCTGGTGGTCATCGCGGCCTTCTCCACCGCCGGGATCACGATCGTGAAGATGCTGGGCGTCGGCATGTTCGTGGCCATCGTGGTGGACGCGACGCTGGTGCGGGGGCTGCTGGTGCCCGCGACGATGCGGCTGATGGGGGAGGCCAACTGGTGGCTCCCGGCCCCCCTGCGGGACCTCCACCGGAGGATCGGCCTCCGGGAGCACCATGACGGTCCGTACGGTCCCCCGCCCGCCTACGTGACGGTGGAACGCACCGGCGGCCCGGCCGCCGCCCCGGGTAGGGAGCTCCACGGGGCACGCGGCGTCCACGGGGTGCGGGACGCCCCCCGGGCCCTTCCCGCCCGGCCCGAGGAGGCCTCCCCGCGGTGGATCCCGCAGATCACCCCGCCGCAGGCCCCTCGGACCGGACAGACCCCGGAGGCCCTCCCGTCCGAGGTCTCGGAGGCCGCCCGGGCCTCGGAGGTCCAGGAGGTTTCGGAGGTCCCGCGGGCTTCGGGGGTCCGGGAGGTCTCGGTTCCCCCGCCCGAGGTCTCGGTCTCCCCGCCGCAGGTTTCGGAGGTCACGCGGGCTTCGGAGGCGCGGGATGTCTCGGTTCCCCCGTCCGAGGCTCCGCGGACCACTGCACCCGCGTTCGCCCGGGAGGTCCGCGCGCCCGCGCCGCAGTCCCGCCGGCACGGGTCGAATCCCTATCCGCTGCCTCCCCTCCCGGTCAACGGGGCGGCGAAGTCATCGGCCCCGGCGCGCACGGAGCAGGCCGTGCCGGTGGATCCGGCGCAGCGGCTCAGGAAGGTGGTCAAACCCAACCTCGATGGTCCCGGCTGGCACTGGGCGGAGGAGGGCACGGTCCCCTCACCGCCGCCGCCCTTGCTGACCGTCGAGGACGCCATGGGGTACTCCCCGCCCGCTCCCCCGCATCCACCGGTTCCGGACGGCCCCCGCCCGGAACCGCTCCGGAACCTCCCGGCGACCAGCCCTCATCTCATCGATCGGTTGGAGCCGCTGGCACGGCGACAGGACCGCAGGCCGGTGGTGCCCATCCCCGGACGTCCGTCTCCGTCTCCGTCTCCGTCTCCGTCTCCGTCTCCGTCTCCGTCTCCGTCTCCGTCTCCGTCTCCGTCTCCGCCCCCGGTTCTGGAGCCGGTCGCGGATCTGGGCGGCGGCTGGGTGCCCATCGGGCGGAGGGCGACGAGGGTGGTACGGCCCACGGCCGGCGGGTCGGGCTGGACCTGGGTGGAGGCGGAGGAATGAGCGACCTCGCCGCACGGCCCGCCGATCCCGGTGAGTCCGCCGGCCCGGGCGGGACCGGCCGGCGCGGGCCGCTGCTCCTGGTCGTCGGCCTGGCCGGGTTCGTGACGACCCTGGACAACACGGTCGTCACGGTGGCCCTGCCCACCCTCCAGGCCGAGCTGGGCGCGTCCCTCGCGGTGCTGGAGTGGGTCGTCACCGGGTACGTCCTCACCTTCTCCGGTCTGATGCTGGCCGGTGGACGCCTGGCCGACGTCTACGGGCGCCGCCGGATCCTCGTCACCGGGCTCGCGGTCTTCACCGCCGCCTCCCTCGCCGCCGGGCTGGCCGGTTCGGCCGGCGCGCTCGTCGCGGCCCGGCTCGTGCAGGGCTGCGGGGCCGCGCTGATCCTGCCCGCGATGCTGGCCGTGGTCGCGGTCGCGGGCGGCGGCCGGGAGCGCTCGGCCGGCGTCGCCGTCTGGATGGCCTCGGGGGCGGCGGCGCTCGCCCTCGGCCCGGTCGTGGGCGGTTATCTCGCCCAGCACGCCCACTGGAGCTGGATCTTCCTGCTCAACGTGCCCCTCGGCGTGCTGTGCGTGGCCCTCGCGATGGCCGCCGTACCCGAGTCGCGCGACGGGACCGCCGCCCGCGTCGACGTGCCCGGGGTCGCGGCCTCGATCGCCGTGCTGTCGGCGGGCACGTTCGGCCTGACCTTCGCCGCCGAACTGGGCTGGACCTCGCCGGTGATCCTGGCCGCGCTCGCGGTCAGCGTGGTCTCGGCCGCGGCCTTCGCCGTCGTGGAGCGCCTGGGCCGGGACCCCATGGTGGACCTGGCGCTGTTCCGGGCGCGGGCGTTCACCGGCGGGGTGATCGCCCAGGTGCTCTGGGGGCTGGGCGTCAACGGGGTGTTCTTCTTCACGGCGCTCTTCCTCCAGGGGGTCCTCGGCTTCAGCCCCACCGCCTCGGGACTCGCCTTCGTGCCGCTGGCGCTGCTCGTCGCCGTGGTCACGCCGCTGGTCCCGTTCGCCGAGCGCCGTCTCGGCGCGGCCCGCACGGTCGCGCTGGGGCTCGTGCTGGTGGCGGGCGGCATGGTCGCGGTGGCGTTCCTGCGGGCGGGGGACGGCTGGGCGGAGCTGCTGCCCGCCGTGTGCGTGATCGGGATCGGCTCGGCGCTGACCATGCCGCTCGGCTCGGCCGTGCTGGGCGCCGTGCCCGAGGGGCGCGCGGGCGTCGCGGGAGGGGTGTTCAGCGTGGCGCGGGAGATGTCGGGGCTGTTCGGCATCGCGGTCGTCGGCGTGATCGTGAACGGTGCCGCGAGCTTCACCGCCGGCTACTCGACCGGTCTGCTCACCGCCGCCGGGCTCGTCGCCGCCGGAGCCGCCGTCAGCCTGGTGACGCTCCGGTGAGCGCCCGCGCGGTCCCGGCGGTGCCGGTCGAGGACCCGGCGGGCCCGGTGAGCGTCCGTACCGGCCCGACGGCGCGTGGCGCGGTCCCAGCGAGCCCGGTGGCGCTCCGGTGAGGATCGCGGTCCTGGCGTTCGGGTCGCGGGGGGACACCCAGCCGTGCGTGGCGCTGGGGGCCGGGCTCGCCGCGCGCGGGCACCGGGTGACCGTGGTCGCGGCGGGCAGGTACGGCGGGCTGGTCGAGGAGGCGGGGCTCGTGCTGAGCCCGCTCGGCGTGGATCCGCAGGGCATCGTGGAGTCCGAGGAGGGGCAGGCGTGGCTGCGGAGCGGCCCGGCCGGGTTCGTCCGGGGGTTCCGCCGGGTGGTGGAGCCGCTCGCCGAGCGGCTCGTCGCCGAGGTGGACGCGGCCTGCTCCGGCGCGGACCTGGTGCTGGCCCCGGCGCTGGGCGGGATCGGGCACCACCTGTCCGAGCGGTACGGCATGCCGTACGCGCTGCTGCACTTCCAGCCCGGCGAGCCGACCCGGGCCTTCCCCAACCCGCTGGTCCCGCTGCGCACGCTGGGCCCCTGGGGCAACCGGGGCAGCTACGCGCTGGTCGAGGGGCTGAGCGGGCTGCTGCTCGGCCGGATGACCGACCGGCTGCGGGCGCGGGTGCTCGGGCTCGGCCCCCTGCGGGGCGGGATGTTCCGGCGGGCGCGGGCGGACCGGGTGCCGGTGCTGTGCGGGGTGAGCCCCTCGGTCGTCGCCCGTCCGGCGGACTGGCCGGAGCACGTCCACCTGACCGGTTACTGGTTCGCCGGACGGCGGTGGACGCCGCCGCCCGAGCTGGTGGCCTTCCTGGAGGCGGGACCACCGCCCGTCTACGCGGGCTTCGGCAGCATGGCCCCCGCCGACCCGGCCGCGACGGCGCGGGCGGTGGTGGCGGGACTGCGGGCGGCCGGGATGCGCGGCGTCCTCCAGGGCCTGCCGTACGGCGGGGCGGACGACATGCTCGTGATCGGCGAGGCCGACCACGCGTGGCTGTTCCCCCGAACGGCGGCCGTGGTGCACCACGGGGGCGCGGGGACGACGGCGGCCGGGCTCCGCGCCGGGGTGCCGTCGGTGGTGTGCCCGTTCTTCTCCGACCAGCCGTTCTGGGGCGCCCGGGTGGCCCTGCTGGGCGCGGGCCCCGAGCCGCTGCCGGTGCGCCGGCTCACCTCCGCCGCGCTGGCCGGACGGGTGGCGGCGGCCGTGCGGGATCCGGGGATCCGGTCGGCGGCGGCCCGGCTGGGGGAGCGGCTGCGCGCCGAGGACGGGGTCGCGCGGGCCTGCGAGGCCCTGGGCGCCTGAACACCGTCCACCTGGGATCCGCTCCCGCACACGCGGCCGGGTCCTCAGGGATCGTGGACGAGCAGGTCACCGGGCTGGCAGTCGAGCTCGCGGCAGATCGCGCTGAGGGTGGAGAAGCGGATGGCCCGAGCGCGGCCGTTCTTCAGGATCGACAGGTTGACGATCGTCACGCCCACCCGGCCGGCCAGCTCGGTCAGGGTCATCCCGCGGTCGGCCAGCAGCTTGTCCAGCCGGACGGCGATGTGGTGCTCCTCCTCGGGCGGCATCAGACCAGTCCCTGGGTGTCGGAGCGGAGCCTGCTGCCCTGCCGGAACACCTCGGCCAGGGCGAGGACGGTGAATCCGACGAAGAGGGCCCAGTAGAAGTCCTCACTGTTCTGGATGCCCACGTTCTCCAGCGGGGTGCCGGAGAGCAGCATGTTCAGGCTCAGCACCTCCACGCGCGGGAGGAAGGCGATCCCGAGGAGCAGGACGCCGATCACCGCGAGCCGCCGCGCGTTCGCGGGGATGAAGGGGTCACCCTCCCGGAAGGTCCGGATCAGCTGCAGCAGGACCACGGCGACGGCGCCCAGCATGATGGTGAGCAGCAGCTCGGGGAGCAGGAGCAGGAAACGCTGGGACAGGTCGGGGTCGATGACGGCGAGGGTGCGGTCGAACGAGGACGTGACGAGCCTGACCGTGCCCGGCGGGCCGGTCGGGACGGGCGCCGGGTCGTCGGCTCCGGTCGCCGTCAGGTAGGGGTTGACGATGACGTGGCGGGTGCCGACATCGGAGCCGTCGAAGATCTGGTAGAGGCAGAACGCGATGCCGAGCAGGGCGAGCCCCGCCCCCGCCCAGGTGATCCCCTCCAGGGTCCGGATGCTCGCGGGTGGTTTCGCCATGACCGGTCCTCCTCCGCTGGATATCGAATCTCGATAAAACGATAAACGATAAGCAATCGCGGGGGAAGCCCTGCCGGGCCGTCGCGAGGGCCCGGACCGGGGTCCGGCGTCCCGGCGGGTGTCACAGTTTCCTGACAGAGCCTGTCCGGGCAGCAATGATCTCGGTAAGGTGCGAAACGACCGTTAAGACGGGCTATCCCGGGGAGTTTCACGACATGCGACTCACTCTGCGGCGGGCCGTCGCCGCCGGTTCGATGCTCGCGCTGATCGGCGCCGTGGCTCCCGCGGCGGCCGCCTACGCCCAGGACGATCCCCGCAGCTGCCGGGACCTGCTCGGCGCGGACACCCCGGCGTACGTCCAGTGCCACTGGCTCGCCACGCCCGAGGAGGCGCTCGGCGTCGCCCTGTTCTGGGGGGCGGACGACAACGCCAAGCTCAAGGAGGCGACGCCGTACCCGGGGCGGTTCATCGACTGCTCGGCGCCCGGCAGTTCCTGCCCGGCCCCACCGGACGGCGGCGCCGAGGGCGACGAGAACTCCCCGTTCCCCGGCGACGCGGAGGAGGGCGGCACGCCCGAGTGCGAGACCGGCGGACAGGAGTGCGCCGTCGGCGGTTACGAAGCCGGCGGGGACGGTACGGCGGCCGGCCCAGAGACGGGCACCGGCGCCCCGAGGACCGCGACCGGGCAGAGCGCCCAGACCGCTCGGACGGGGCAGAGCGCGCAGGAGGGGCAGACCGTGACGCCGCCGACCGCGGCGGAGGTCGCCGCGGCCGCGCAGACCCCCGGCGGCCAGGCCGTCGCCGCGGCGCGGGCCACGGGCCTGCGGGTCTGGCTGGACACCGAGCTGGCCGACGACTGGAAGGCGGGTCCCGCGGCCTTCGCCGCCGCGGTGAAGAGGATCGGCGCCCTGGCCGCTCGCCCCGAGGTGGCCGGGATCAGGTTCTCCACCCAGCTCGGCTACGACACGACGTTCACCACCCACGAGGAGGTCACGGCCTTCGTCGCCGCCGCCTCCGCCGCGCTGCGCCGGGCGGCCCCCGGCAAGCAGCTCGGTGTGCACACGGTCGTGCCGGAGTTCGCCTGCGGCGCCGTCGAGGCGTGCAAGACGGAGACGGCGAAGAGGTACCCGCTGCTGGCCCCGGAGTGGATCGAGTCCTACCTGAGCACCGGGGGCGTCGACCAGCTCACCCTGGACGGCGGGCTGCTGCGCGGCGGCTACACGGCCTGGGGGATCGACGCGAAGACGGCCCGGCGCAACCAGTCGATCCAGCTCCGCGCCCGCGCCTGGGACGTGCTCACCCGGGTCGCCGCCGAGGAGGCCGGCCTCGTCGGCGACGTGAGCGCGCAGGAGGTCGCCGACCGGGTCGCCACCCCGCTCCGCGACGGCGCCGCCCAGCAGGTCAACGTCTGGACCCGGCTCCAGGACGCCCAGGGCGGAGTCGAGCGCCTGACCGCCTGGGACGCGTTGAAGAGGCTCGCCCCGCTCCAGCGCCGGATGGCCGCGGTCTACGACCCGGCCACGCCCGAGACGGACCCGGCCGCCGACCTCAAGAAGCTCGCCGAGGTCTTCGGCCAGGTGTACCTGACCACCGCCTGAGGATCAGCCGGGCACCCGGCTGATCCGGCGAGGCACGGTGCCGTACCGCGTCCCGCCGTCCGTGCCGACTGTCGATACCGGACGCCGATGCCGGTCGTCCACGCGTGTCGCGCCGCGCGCCGCCCACGGGCGCCGTGCCGCGCGGACGCCGGAGGGTCCTTGTGGCCCGCTGCGCGCGGGCCGAAGATGATCCGGGGACCGCGCGTGCCGGCTGGGGCGCGTACGGAGTCGTCCGAGAAGCCGATCCCGCCCGAGGAGTGCGATCCATGCCCGATTTCGTCGGAGCCGTCGACCAGGGGACGACGAGCACCCGCTTCATGATCTTCGACCACGGCGGCAACGAGGTCGCCCGGCACCAGCTGGAGCACGAGCAGATCCTGCCGCGGGCCGGCTGGGTGGAGCACAACCCCACCGAGATCTGGGAGCGCACCAGGGCGGTGATCGAGACCGCGCTGAACCGGGCGGACCTCACCGCCTCCGACCTGGCCGCGCTGGGCATCACCAACCAGCGGGAGACCACCCTGGTGTGGAACCGCAGGACCGGCAGGCCGTACTACAACGCCATCGTCTGGCAGGACACCCGGACCGACCGGATCGCCGCCGCGCTGGACCGCGACGGCCGGGGCGACGTCATCCGGCGCCGTGCCGGGCTGCCCCCGGCGACCTACTTCTCCGGCGGCAAGATCCAGTGGATCCTGGAGAACGTCGACGGCGTGCGCGCGGCGGCGGAGGCCGGCGACGCGCTCTTCGGCAACACCGACACCTGGCTGCTGTGGAACCTCACCGGCGGCCCCGACGGCGGCGTGCACGTCACCGACCCGACCAACGCCAGCCGCACCATGCTCATGGACCTGGAGACCCTGGACTGGGACGACGAACTGCTCTCGTTCTTCGGCGTCCCCCGCGCGATGCTCCCGGAGATCAAGCCGTCGTCCCACCCGGGCCTGTACGGCGTGACCCGGGCGGCCGGGCCGCTCGGCGGCGAGGTCCCCCTCTCCGGCGACCTCGGCGACCAGCAGGCCGCGACCGTCGGGCAGGTCTGCTTCGCCCCCGGTGAGGCCAAGAACACCTACGGCACCGGCAACTTCCTGCTGCTCAACACCGGCCAGGAGCTCGTCCGCTCCGAGCACGGCCTGCTCACCACCGTCTGCTACCGGTTCGGCGACGACAAGCCGGTCTACGCGCTGGAGGGCTCGATCGCGGTCACCGGATCGGCGGTGCAGTGGCTCCGCGACCAGCTCGGCATCATCTCGGGCGCGGCGCAGAGCGAGGCGCTCGCCCGGCAGGTGGACGACAACGGCGGCGTCTACTTCGTGCCCGCCTTCTCCGGCCTGTTCGCGCCGTACTGGCGCTCCGACGCCCGCGGCGCCATCGTCGGCCTGTCCCGCTACAACACCAACGCGCACCTGGCCCGGGCCACGCTGGAGTCGATCTGCTACCAGACCCGCGACGTGGTCGAGGCGATGCAGCAGGACTCCGGCGTCGTGCTCGACGTGCTCCGGGTGGACGGCGGGGTCACCGCCAACGACCTGTGCATGCAGCTGCAGGCCGACATCCTCGGCGTGCCGGTCTCCAAGCCCGTCGTGTCGGAGACCACGGCGCTCGGCGCCGCCTACGCCGCCGGGCTGGCCGTCGGCTTCTGGTCGTCGACCGAGGAGTTGAGGAGCAACTGGCAGGAGGACCGCCGCTGGGAACCGGGCTGGTCCGACGGGCAGCGCTCCCGCGGCTACGCCGGCTGGCGCAAGGCCGTCACCCGGACCCTGGGCTGGGTCGACGTCGACTGAGGTCCGCGGCCCCCGTCCCACGACGCGGGCCGGTCAGGCGAGGCCCGCGTCGTGGGCGAGGAGCGCGATCTGGGTGCGGTTGTCCAGGCCGAGCTTGGTCAGGATGCTGGAGACGTGGGCTTTCACGGTCGTGACGCCCATGGCCAGATCGGCGGCGATGTCGGCGTTCGTCCTGCCCAGAGCGATCGCCAGGGCCACCTCGTGTTCGCGCGGGGTCAGGGCGGCCAGCGCGGCGCGGGCGCGCTCGTAGGCGCCGGCCTGGGCGACCGTGCGCTCCATCAACCGCCGGGTGATGCGCGGGGACAGTATCGGGTCTCCGGCGGCGACCCGGACGACCGCCTCCACGATCTGCGGCGGCGGGGTGTCCTTGAGCAGGAACCCGGCGGCGCCCGCACGGAGCGCGTGCAGGACGTTCTCGTCGGTGTCGAACGTGGTCAGCACGATCACCTCGGGCGGCCGGGCGCGGGCGCGCAGCCGGCGGGTGGCGGTGATGCCGTCCACGCGGGGCATGCGCAGGTCCATCAGGACGACGTCGGGGGCGTGGGCGTCGGTGGCCGTGACGGCTTCCTGGCCGTCGGCCGCCTCGGCGACGACGGTGATGCCGGCGGCGCCGTCGAGCATCATGGACAGTCCGGCGCGGACCAGGGCGTCGTCGTCGACCAGCAGCACGCGGATCACGCGGGCCATGGTAGCCGGGCCTGCAGCCGGAACTCCGCGGCGGTGCCGTGGTGGTCCAGCTGCCCGCCGGCCAGCCGTACCCGCTCGGTGAGCCCGATCAGGCCCAGCCCGCTGCCGGGTGCGAGGGGGACGGCCTCCGCCGGGGGCGGCGGGTTGCGGATGTCGATCAGCAGGGGCGTGCCCGGAGCCCCGCGCAGCAGCACGTCGACCGGCTGGCCGGGGGCGTGCTTGCGGGCGTTGGTGAGCCCCTCCTGCACGACCCGGTAGGCGGTCCGGGACGCGGCCGGCGGCAGGGCGGCGGTGTCGGCGACCTCCTCGTGCAGCCGTACCGATTGGCCCGCCCGCCGCGCGTCGGCGATCAGGTCCGGCAGGTCGGCCAGGCCCGGCAGGGGTCCGGCCCCGTCCAGGTCGTCGTCCTGCTCCCGGAGCAGGGTGATCACCTGGCGCAGTTCCTCCAGCGCCTGGTGGACCCCGGTGCGGACCACCCCGGCAGCCGTGGCGAGCCGGTCGGGGGAGGAGTCCGGCCGGTATTCCAGGGCTCCGGCGTGGGTGGCCACCAGAGACAGGCGGTGGGCCAGCACGTCGTGCATCTCCCTGGCGAGCCGGCGGCGTTCGGCCATGCGGGCCTCGGCGATCCGCCTGCCCTGTTCGGCCTCGGCGCGGTCGGCGCGCTCACGCAGGGAGGTGAGCAGGGCACGGCGGGAGCGGGCCAGCGCGCCCCAGCCGAGCAGCGCGCCGTAGGCGGCGCAGATCAGCAGCCACCACCATGACAGGGAGATGCCTGAGTTGGGCCGCCACAGCCCCTGGACCAGGTGGGCCGCCATGCCCACGGCGGTCACCGCGGCCGCGACGGGCAGACGCCGGCGCTGGGCCACCTGCAGCGCCCCCGCCGTCGCCGCCGGCGTGGCCACCGGGGAGAGCGCGGCGAGGAGGGTGGCGGCCAGCGCCCCGTGGACCGGCCACCACAACTGGGCGAGTGCGGCGACCAGGCTCACCGCCGCGATCGCCACGTCCAGCCCCCAGGTGGGCCGGCCGGCCTGGCCCCACAGCGCCACCGTGGTCAGCACGCCCATCCCGACGGCCATGCCGGCCACCGCGAACGGGTGCGGAGATCGGATCTCGCTCATCGGCTCAGGCTAAACGGCGGTACGGCGGACCCGTCACCTACCAAAGTAGGACCCGTACCCCACCGGGGGAGGGCGTGGCGCGACCACGCGCCCGATGCGGCGGAGCGGGCCGCCGGGCGAGGCTGACCGGCATGAACACTTCTCTCGCCCGAGCGATCGAGGTCACCCGCCGTTACGGCGACGTGCTCGCGCTCGACCGCGTCTCGCTCGACATCCGGGAGGGCGAGCTGATCGGGCTGCTCGGCCCGAACGGCGCGGGCAAGTCCACTCTCATCAACCTCCTCGCGGGACTGCGCCGGCCGACGTCGGGCACGGTGGAGCTGTTCGGCGGCTCGCCGCTGGACCCGGTCGTGCGGCGCGGCATCGGCGTGACGCCGCAGGAGACCGGACTGCCCGCCTCCCTGCGCGTCGGCGAGATCACCGACTTCGTATCCGCGCACTTCCCCGAGCGCGTCGGCACGGCGGAACTGCTGGACGGATTCGGTCTCGGTGATCTGGTCAGGCGGCAGGTCGGAGGGCTGTCCGGCGGGCAGCGGCGGAGGCTGGCGGTGGCGCTGGCCTTCGCGGGTCGGCCGCGGCTGGTGTTCCTCGACGAACCCACGACCGGGCTGGACGTCGAGGCCAGGAGGGCACTGTGGGACGGCATCAGGGCCTTCCACGACGAGGGCGGCACCGTGCTGCTCACCAGCCACTACCTGGAGGAGATCGAGGCCCTGGCCGAACGCGTCCTGGTGGTCGGTCACGGCCGCGTGCTGGCCGACGACAGCGTGCGGGCCGTCCGCGGCATGGCGGGCACACGGCGTGTCTCCCTCGTCGCCGAGGACCTGCCCGAGCTGCCGGGCGTGCTCGGCGCCGAACGCACGGACGGCCGGATCGACCTGCTCGTCACCGACCCCGACCGGCTGGTCGTGGAGCTGGTGCGCAGCGGGGTGCCGTTCTCCGGCCTGGAGATCAGACCGGCCACGCTGGAGGAGGCCTTCCTCGCCCTCACCTCGAAGGAGTCCGCCCGTGCCTAGCCTGATCCTCGCCCACACCCGCTACCTCGTGATCGAGCAGATCAGAGTCCCGATCGGGATCCTGGCCGGCACGTTCTTCCCGGCCGTCACGATGCTGGCGTTCGTGGTGCCGTTCACCGGCCAGGACGCGGCGACCGCGACGACGGCGACGGGCTCGCTGGTGTTCTTCGGCGCCATGTCGTCCGCGCTGACCGGGCTCGCCACGGCGGTCTCCCAGGACCGCGAGCTGCCGTGGGACCCGTACCTGCGCACGCTGCCCGCGGGTCCGCTGCCGCGCTTCGCCGGGCGGATCCTGTCGACGCTCGCCGCCGTGCTGATCTCGGTGGTCCCCGTCCTGGTGATGGGGGCGCTGCTCACGGAGGCGGCGATCACGCCGGCCAGGCTGCTGCTGGGGCTCGGCGCGCTGGTCGTGGGCGTCGTGCCGTTCATGCTGATGGGGTTGTTCGTCGGCTTCACGCTGGTGTCGAAGGCCGCGATGGCGGTCTCGCAGCTGCTGTTCTTCCCGATGGCCATCCTCGGCGGGCTGCTGCTGCCGCCGCAGGTCCTGCCGGAGCCGGTGCAGGCCGTCTCGCCGTACGTGCCCACCAGAGGCGCGGCCGAGCTGATCTGGTGGGCGATCGCGGGCGTCCGTCCGGACGCGGTGTCGCTGGTCATGCTGGCCGTCTGGACCGGCGCCATGGCGGTCGCCGCCGCATGGGCCTACCGACGCGACGAGGGCAGGCGTTTCTCCTGACCCCTCCCGGCCCGCTGCAGCCGGGTGGCGGACCCGGAGCCGCCGGCCAGGCCGAGGCTCCGGAGTCCGTACGGGCCCTACGCGAGGAAGTGGACCTCCAGGTCACCGTCGAGCAGGTCCGCCGCCTGGCCGAGGAAGCCCGTGATGTGCGGAGCCTCCAGGTTGGCGGCATGGTCCTCGCGGCGGCGCCACACCTCGTAGAACCAGAACCGGGCGGGCTCGCCCACCTCGGTGTGGAGGTCGTAGGCCAGGCAGCCCGGCGCCTGCCGGGTCGGGGCGACGAGCGCCGTCAAGGCGTCGTGCAGGGCGGCTTCGCGGCCGTCCTTCGCGCGCATCCGCGCGATGACCGTCAAGGGGGTGTTCGTCGATGTCACGGCGTTCTCCTCGGTGGTACGGGCCCTGCGGAAGAGGGCCGGTCCAGAGGCTAGGGGCGAACTGGTCCGGTGATACAGTCCACTTGCATGCCGCAGAACCGGACCAATCGCATCACCGGTCTCCTCCTCGACGTGCCCGACGACGGACGGGCGCTGCACGAACGCCTGACGGCCGCGATCAGGGCCGCCGTCCTGGCGGGCCGCCTGGGACCCGGCGACGCACTGCCCCCGAGCCGGGCGCTCGCCGAGGAGCTGAGCTGCTCGCGCTGGGTCGTCAACGAGGCCTACGCCCAGCTCGTCGCCGAAGGGCACCTCACGGCGCGGCAGGGGTCGGGCACGCGGGTGGCGCCGGAGGCGTCGACGCGACCGGCCGCCCCGCCGGCCGTACCCGCCGCGCGGGCGCCCTTCCCGGTCGTGGCCGACCTGCGGCCTGGCGCGCCCGACGTGGCGCGCTTCCCCGCCGCCGCCTGGAGCCGGGCCGTCCATCACGCCCTCGTGACCGGCGGGGGCTCGGACGTCTTCCCCCCGGCCGGGGGCGTACGGCGGCTGCGCGAGGTCGTGTCCGGCTACCTGGGACGGACCCGGGGGGTGGCGGTCTCGCCCGAGGAGGTGGTCATCACCTGCGGCACCACGCACGCGGTGGGGCTGCTGGCCGGTGTCCTGGCCCGGCGGTCCGCGTCGCGGCTGGCGGTGGAGGACCCCGGCTGGAGCCGGCTCGGCGACGCGGCCGCCCACGCCGGGCTGTCGGTCGAGCCGGTGGCCGTCGACGGCGAGGGAATCGACGTCGGGCGGTTGCGGCGGACGGGCGCGGACGCGGTGCTCTGCTCGCCCGCCCACCAGTTCCCCACCGGCGCCGCCCTGTCGGCGGGGCGGCGCCGGGCGCTGCTGGCGTGGGCGAAGGAGCGCTCGGCCGTCGTGCTGGAGGACGACTACGACGCCGAGTTCCGGTACGACCGCAAGCCGATCGGGGCGCTGGCGGCCCTCGACCGGGACAGCGTCGCCTACCTCGGCTCCGTGAGCAAGACCCTGCACCCGGGCCTGCGGATGGGTTGGATGGTGCCTCCCGCACGCCTGAGGGACCCGGTGACCGAAGCCCTCGAACGGTCGGGCGCGGGTCCCGGCGTGTTCGACCAGCTGGCGCTCGCCCGGCTCATCGACGCCGGCGACTACGACAGGCACCTGCGCCGCGCCCGCACGCTGTACCGCGAGCGCCGGGAGGCGGTGCTCGCGGCCCTGCGCGGCCACCCCGTCATCCGCGACGGCGGTCCCGCCGGCGGGATCGCCGCGGGGCTGCACCTGGTGCTCCCGCTGCCGTCCGGGCATGACGACCGCGACGTCGCCGACCGCCTGGAGCGCCGGGGCGTGGCCGTGATGCCCCTGTCGCGCTACGCCCGCCGCCGTCTCAGGCCCGCCCTGGTCATCGGGTACGGCCGGCTCTCACCGGCCCGGGCCCCCTTCGCCGCGGCGGAGATCGCTGCGGTGCTCGAAGGCCGTCCCCGCCGGTAGCGGGCGGTCTACGGCGCGGCCGGTGCTTCGGTCGGGGAGAGCCGGGCGGTCTACGGCGCGGCCGGTGCTTCGGTCGGGGAGAGCCGGGCGGTCTACGGCGCGGCCGGTGCTTCGGTCGGGGAGAGCCGGGCGGTCTACGGCGCGGCCAGCGCCTCCGTCGGGGAGAGCCGGGCGGCGCGGACCGCGGGGTAGAGCCCGGCGAGGGCGCCGATCGCCAGGGTCGCCGCGAGGCCGCCGGCCGTCGCCCAGGCGGGCACCACGACCGGCCAGCCGGCCTGCAGCGCGTACCCGGTGGTGGCGGCGGCGCCCAGGAGCACCCCGCCCGCCCCGCCCAGCGCGGACAGCAGCAGTGACTCGGCGAGGAACTGCGTGCGGATCTGGCCGCGGGTCGCGCCCAGGGAGCGGCGCAGGCCGATCTCCGCCCGCCGTTCCAGCACCGAGACGACCATGGTGTTGGCCACCCCGACGCCGCCGACGAGCAGCGCGACGCCGCCGACGCCGAGCAGCAGCCCGGTGAAAGCCCGGCCCGCGGCCTGCTTGGCGGCGAGCGCGTCGGACGGGCGGGAGACCTCCACCTCGTTGGGCGCCTCCGGACTGGCCGTGGCGGCCAGGACCTCGCGGACGGCCTCCAGCCGCGCCTCCTCGCAACGGGTGTAGAGGATCGTCGGGTGCCCGTCGAAGTCCAGGACCTCCTCGGCCACGGGCCAGCCGACCAGCGCGGCGGCGTCCAGCTCGGCGGCGAGCGGCACCGGGTCCAGGACGCCGACGACGGTGAACCGCTCGCCGCCGACGACCACCTGCACGTCCGGCCCCGCGGCGCCCACCCCGAGCCGTCGCGCCGCGGTCGCCCCGAGCACCACGGCCGGGTGGCGCAGGGTGGCGCCGTCGAGCCAGACGCCGCTGCGCACCGTCGCGCCCACCGCGGCGAGCAGGTCCGCGCGGGCGGCGTACACGGAGATGCCGCCGGTCTGCTCCTCGGGGATCTCCTCGCTCCGGTACACCTGGGCGCCGTCGACGCGGCCGACGGCGGAGGCCGACTCCACGGGGCCGATCCGCTCGATCATCGCCTCGGCGTCCGGCGGCATCTCCGCCTCCTCCCCCAGGAGGGTGCGGCCCGACGAGACGGTGAGCAGGTTGGTGCCGAGCGCCGAGAGCGTGCGGTCGAGCTCGGCCCCGGAGGAGGACGAGACGCCGACCACGCCGACCGTCGCCGCGATGCCGATGGCGACGCCGAGCGCCGACAGGAACGCCCGCAGCGGGCGGGTGCGCAGGCCGGCCGCGCCCACCCGCAGCACGTCGCGCGGACGCATCCGGGCCGGGGCCGGCTCGGGCCGTTCCGTACGGCTCGCCGCCATCACGCCGCCTCCGATCCGGGCACGGCCCCGGCAGCGGGCCGCCCCCCGGAGTCCCCGGAGTCCGTGGAGCCAGTGGGGTCACTTGGGTCAGTGGGTTCACTTGGGTCAGTGGGACGAGTGGGCTGATTGGAGCGAGTGAGGTCCGAGGGGTGGGAGGGGTGCGAGGGGTCCGCTGCGGAGTCGGAGACGATCCGGCCGTCGCGCATCCCCACCCGCCGGGGCAGGCTCGCGGCGATCTCGCGGTCGTGTGTGATGATCACGATGGTGGTGCCCGAGGCGTTCAGGTCGTGCAGCAGCTCCATCACCCCGGCCCCCGACACGGAGTCCAGCGCGCCGGTCGGCTCGTCGGCCAGGAGCAGCGGCGGATCCCCGGCCACCGCCCTGGCGATGGCGACCCGCTGCCGCTCGCCGCCCGACAGCTCGTGCGGCTCGTGGTCGAGCCGGTGCCCGAGCCCGACCCGCTCCAGCGCCGCCGCGGCCCGCCGCCGCCGCTCGGCCCGGCCGAGACCGCTGTAGAGGAGGCCGCCGGCCACGTTGTCCAAGGCCGTGACCCTGTCCGCGAGGTGGAAGTGCTGGAAGACGAAGCCGATCGTGGTCGCCCGCAGCGCGGAGAGCCCGCGGTCCGACAGCGCCGGGACGTCGTACCCGTCGATGCGCACGGTCCCGGACGTGGGCCGGTCCAGCGTGCCGATGACGTTGAGCAGCGTCGACTTGCCCGAGCCGGAGGGGCCGGCGATCGCGATGAGTTCGCCGCGCGCGATCTCCAGCGAGACCCCCGCCAGCGCGGTCACCCCGCCGGGATAGGTGCGGCTCACATCCACCAGGGAGACCGTGGGAGGCGTCATCTCGGCATCCCCACGATCGTGCCCTCGGCGATCCCTGCGCCGGAGACCTCGACGCGCCCGCCCGCGAACAGGCCCGTCTCCACCGCGGCGTAGCGGGTCTTGGAGCCCTCGACGACCTCGACGCCGAACCCGCCCTCCCGCAGCGCGACGAGCGCGGCGACCGGCACGGTCAGCACGTCCTCGCGCCGGGAGGCGGTGAAGGTCACGTCCACCGCGGCCCGGTCCAGGCCGGGTGCGGCCTTCCGGCCGAGGGAGACGAGCACCTCCAGCCGGGTCTCAGGCTCCGCGCCCTGCCCGTCCCCCGGCTCTATGACCGTGGAGACCTCGGTGACCCTGCCGCCCGCGCGCTTCCCGTCCGGCAGCGTCACCGACACCTTCGTGCCCTCCTTCGCCATCCGCTGGTCCCCGGGGTCCAGCCGTACGGTGACCACCTTGGCGGTGCCGGTGCTGGTGAGCACAGCCTGACCCGGTGCGGTGGGCCGGCCGGTCTCGGTCTCCAGGCTCTCCACCCGGACCGGGCCGTCGGCGAAGACGACCCGGCCCAGCTCGACCACCCCGGTCTCCGCGAGGCCCCGGTCCTCCTGCCACTCCATGACCGCCGCGGCCGTCGCGTAGGTGTACTCGCCGTCCACGGTGAAACCGTCGTAGCCCAGCTCCTCCAGGTTGCGCTCCAGGGCCTCCACGTCCCGGCCCTCGGAGCCGATCCGCAGGTCGCGGTAGGCGGGGGTGGAGCCGTACATCAGCACCACCGGGTCGTCGTCGGCCCGGTACAGCGGCCTGCCGCGGGTGATCCGGGCGCCGCTCTCCGGGAGCCAGGTGATCGTGCCGGGCCTCCGGCTCACCACGGTGGCGGCGGGACCGTGGCCGAGTTCGCCGTCGGCCTCGTGCGTGTCGTGGAGCGTCTCCCGGGTCACCCGGGCGGTGGCCGGGGGCGGCGGCGCGGCGGCCCGGTCCTCCCCGGCCCCGCCGCCCAGGACGCCCGTGGCGCTCACCGCCACGGCGGCCGCGCCGGTGAGGGCGGCCACGGCGAGCAGCCCGGCGGTCCTCCCGCCGCGACGGCGGCGCGGGCGGGCGGCGGGGTCCGCGCCCGTCCTGTCGTCGAGGGTGGCCGCTCCCATCAGGAACCCCCGGCGTCCAGGCGGCACTTCTGCTGCGCCGCCTCGAAGTCCGGGTCGTCGGCGACGCCCTTGCCGATCCGGACGAGGCCGTCGGGCTGCGGGTCCGGGAACTCCGGCACGCCGTTGTCGCGCATGCACCGGGCGAGCTCGCGCATCCGCTCGGAGTCCTGCGCGGCGCCCGGCCCGTCGCCGCCCGCCGGCGCGTACTGCTTGCAGGCCTCCTGGGCCTTCTCCATGACGGCTCTGTCGCCCTTCAACTTGATCATGACGCCCTTGCCGGGCTCGGGGTCGGCCATGTCGACGCCGTTCTCGCGCATGCACCGGGCGAACCGGAGGTTCCTCTCGTCGCGGTCCAGGGCCGGGGTGGCGCTCGCGGCGGGCGCGGTGCGGTCTCCGCCGGAGCCGCTCGCGGACGCCACCTCGGGGCCGCCCGGGTCGGCGGCGCATCCGGCCAGCGGCAGGGACAGGGTCAGGGCGAGCAGCAGCGGGGCCGCCGCCCGCGCGTCGGGGATTCGCACGGTCTTCTCCTCTTCCGGTCCTCCGGCGGCCGGGCGTCCACCCGGCCGTTCGAGGGGAGATGCAACCGGCCGGCGCGTTTCCGGGCCGTTTCCGTCCGCGCTAACGCGGAGCAAACACCCGGTGCGCCACCATCGCGGCAGGTGCCGGGCCGCACCCGGGAGTCCGTACGGGTGCCGGGCCGCACCCGGGAGTCCGTACGAGTGCCCGTGGGTCCGTGGCCTGCCGGTCCGCGGGCGATGGTCCGCGGGCCGGAGGTCGAGGGGTGGCCTTGACCGGTCCGCGGGCCGGGGTGCGGGTGGGAAGGATCGTGGAGGCGGGATGCGGGTGCTGGTGGTGGAGGACGAGCCGATGCTCGCCGACGCGATGGCCGAGTGGCTGCGCGAGGAGACGCACGCGGTCGACACCGCGCACGACGGCGCGGCGGCGCTGGAGCGGATCGCAGTCAACGACTACGACGTGATCGTCCTCGACCGTGACCTGCCGAGGGTGCACGGTGACGACGTCTGCCGGGAGCTGGTCGGGTCGGAGTCGGCCGCGCGGGTGCTGATGCTCACCGCCGCCGCGGAGATCGATGACCGGGTGGCCGGGTTGTCCCTCGGTGCGGACGACTACCTGACCAAGCCGTTCGCCTTCCCCGAGCTCGCCGCCAGGGTCCAGGCGCTGGGCCGGCGCGCCCGGCCGGCCGTTCCGCCGGTTCTGCGGCGGGCCGGGATCACCCTGGACCCCGCGC
Organism: Planomonospora parontospora; assembly: GCA_014647935.1. Lineage (GTDB taxonomy): Bacteria > Actinomycetota > Actinomycetes > Streptosporangiales > Streptosporangiaceae > Planomonospora > Planomonospora parontospora. Next base: position 152,275 of record BMQD01000009.1, on the reverse strand, counting down.
GGCGGGAGGTGTTCCGGGACGGCCGGTACGTGCCGCTGTCGAAGAAGGAGTTCGCCGTCCTGACGGAGCTGCTCCGAGCCGACGGGGCCGTGGTGTCCGCCGAGCACCTGCTGGAGAAGGCCTGGGACGAGCACGCCGACCCGTTCACCGGGGTGGTGCGGCTGACCGTCCTCAAGCTGCGCCGCAAGCTCGGTGACCCGCCGGTCGTCGGGACGGTGCCGGGATCCGGGTACCGGATCGCATGAGCCTCCCGCCGAAGCCCGTACCGGCCTCCGAGCCGGCCTCCGTACCGGTCCCCGCGCCGGCCTCCGAGCCGGAGCCCGCAGCCGCCCCGTGGCGAAGCCCGTGACGGGCCCTCCGGGCAGCGGTGCGCCGGGGCGCCGTTCGCCCACCCTGCGGGCACGGCTCACCCTCGTGTACGGCACGCTGTTCCTCCTCGCCGGACTGACCCTGCTCGGCGTCACCTACCTGCTCTTCGACCAGCAGCTGACCGCCTCCTTCACCGACAGGTACGGCGGGGACGAACCGGGGCGGCTGCCGAGGAAGATGACCCTCATCTCCCGCAACGGCGACGTGCTCGTCGGTCCCGAGGCGCAGCGGTTCCTGCTCCAGGAACAGGAGTCGCTGCGCGATGCGGCGGTCACCTCGCTGCTCACCCAGGGGGCGGTCGCGCTGGTCGTGGTCGGAGCCGTCGCGGTGGCGCTCGGCTGGGTGGTCGCGGGGCGGGTCCTCGCCCCGCTGCACCGGGTGACCGAGACGGCACGGCGGATCTCCGCCGCGCCGGTCGCCGACCACGGCCTGCGCGAGCGGATCGCGCTGGACGGCCCGGCGGACGAGGTGAAGGAGCTCGCCGACACCTTCGACACCATGGTCGAACGGCTGGACCGCTCCTTCGACGGGCAGCGCCGGTTCGTCGCCAACGCCTCGCACGAGCTGCGCACCCCGCTGACACTGAACCGGGCGCTGGTCGAGCTGGCCATGCACCGGAAGACGGCCTCACCCGATGTCAGACGGCTCGGCGAGAGCCTGCTGGAGATCAACGCCAGGCACGAGCGGCTCATCTCCGGGCTGCTGTTGCTGGCCCGCTCCGAACACGAGATCGCCGACCGGTCGCCGGTGGACCTGGCCGACGTAGTCTCGCACGTGGTCGCGCAGACCGCCGGGGAGGCGCGGGAGGCGGGGATCACCGTGCACGAGAGCGCGGGCCCGGCGCCCACCGCGGGGGACGCCCTCCTGCTCGAGCGGCTGGTGCACAACCTCGTGGAGAACGGGATCCGGCACAACACCGGTGACGGCGCCGGCTGGGTGCGGGTCGCCAGCCGTACGGTGCGCGACGGGCCGGGCGGGCGGGGCGGGCACGTCGAGGTGGAGGTGAGCAACACCGGGCCCGCCGTGCCGCCCTACGACATCCCGCGGCTGTTCAAGCCCTTCCGCCGCCTCGGCGCGGACCGCGTGGTCACCGGGAAGGGCACGGGCCTGGGCCTGTCCATCGTCCGCTCCGTGGCCCTCGCCCACGGCGGCGACGTCACCGCCCGCCCGCGCGAGGGCGGCGGCCTGGTGGTGACGGCGGTCCTGCCGCGCGGCGAGGAGTGAGGGGACGCCGTGTGACGAGGCGCGGGGGGACGTCGTGTGACGAGGCGCGGGGGGACGCCACGCGACGAGGCGCAAGGGGGCGTCGCTCGGCGGGAAGCGAACGGACGCCGCGCGGCGAGGGGGGGACGGTGCGGCGGGTCACCCGCCCTGTGGTAGACCGAGGGCGGTCCTGATCATCGGGAGGGATCTGGTGAACTCGCGCTCCCAGTACGGCCAGCTGTGGGTGCCGTTCCGGTAGAGGTTCACCGTCGGCTTGATCCCGTACAGGCGCAGCTTGGCGACCAGGTGCCTGGTCGTGTAGGCCGACACCGGTTCACCCAGGTGGGCCGGGTCCCAGTCGGCGCCGGGCGGGTCGAGCTCGCCGTTGAGGCTGGTCGTGCCGCTGGAGATGTAGATGCTGACGCCGCGCAGGTTCCTGGCGTGCGCGGCGGGGTCGTTGTCCCTCCAGACCCGCCAGTCCCTGATCGGGTCGCCCCACATCGCCTTCGGGTCCTGCCCGGCCTTCTTCTGCGTGTACATGATGATGTCGGGCACGCCGGGCAGCCGGGTGGACATGATGCCGCTGTGCGCGCCGACGAAGCGGAACATGCCGGGGTGGCGCGCGGCGTACTTCATCGCGCCGTAGGCGCCCATGGACAGGCCGGTGACGGCGCGGCGGGTCCCGGCCCGGTACCCGGACTCCAGCACGCCGGGCAGTTCCTCGGTGTGGAAGGTCTCCCAGCCGGGCGGGCCGCCCTTTCCGCCGTTGTGCCAGTCGCTGTAGTTGCCCGATCCGCCGCCCTCGGGCATCACGACGATCGCGTCCAGGTCCTCGGTGAGCTCCTCGACGCGGGTCATCCGGGTCCAGGAGGTGTAGTCGTCCACGCCGCCGTGCAGCATGTAGAGCACCGGCCAGGTGCGGTCGGCCTGCTTCGACCAGCCCTCGGGCAGCAGCAGCCGGACCGGGAGCCGGGCGTTCACCGCCGGGGACGAGATCGTGAGGTCGAGCGTGCGCGGGCCGAGCCGGTTCTCCCCGACGACCTGCGGTCCGCCGGGCAGCGCGGCGGGCCAGGGCGCCGAGGCGCTCCCGCGGGTCGCGGAAACCGGGGCCGCGGCGGCGCGGGCGAGGGCCACCGGAACCTGCGCGGGGGCTGCTTCCAGCGGAGCCCGAGCCTGCGCGGGAGCCGCGTACGCCGCGGCCGGCAGGCCCGCGGCCGCCGCGGTCGCGAGCGCCAGGAGTCCGTGTCGGGCAGATCGCATGGTCGTCCCTTCCGTCCGGCCGGATACGGAGGCCGTGGCAGGCGACCTTAGGCCGGTGACCGAGCGGTCGCCACACCCGTCCGGCGCGAAACGGCGGCGGCCGTTGTGCCCCGCGGATGAATTCGCCGCATCTCGCGGGCGGGGCGTGGGCGAATCCGCTCGATCCGCGGAGCCGAGGCGGGATCGGTACCGACCTTGCATCCGCGGCGAACCCCTTGAGGATCGCATACTGAGTATGCATACTTAGTATTTATGCCAGTCAGGCACGGATTGCTTGCTCTGCTCAGCGGAGGCCCCCGGCACGGCTACCAGCTGCGGGCCGAGTTCGAGGCGTCGACAGGGGCGATCTGGCCGCTCAACATCGGCCAGGTCTACACGACGCTCTCCCGCTTGGAGCGCGACGGCCTGGTCGAGCAGGAAGAGTCGGACGAGCAGGGACGGGTCGTCTACACGATCACCGCGGCCGGCCGGGAGGAGACGGCACGATGGTTCGGCACCCCCGTCGTCCAGTCCGACCGGCCGCGGGACGAGCTGGTCATCAAGCTGGCCATGGCCGTCGCGGCCAAGGAGGTGAACGTCGCCGAGGTCGTCCACCGGCAGCGGACGGCGACCATGCAAGCCCTCCAGCAGCTGACCGTGGCCAAACGGGCCGCCGCGGAAGACACGGCCCGACGGCTCGTGCTCGATTCCATGATCTTCCAAGCCGAAGCCGAGCAACGGTGGCTGGACCACTGCGAGGCCGTCCTCAAGGAGGAGAGATGACGTTCGTACGGCTGGCCGAGGTGGCCAGGATCCATGGTGAAGGGGCGACGGCCGTACACGCTCTGAAGGGTGTGAGCCTCGAGATCGGCGAGGGAGAGCTGGTCGCGGTCATGGGTCCGTCCGGGTCCGGCAAGTCGACCCTGCTCAACCTCGCGGGAGGGCTCGACCGGCCCACGTCGGGGACGGTGCACATCGGCGGGCGGGACCTGGCCGCGGTGCGCGACCTGGCGGCACTGCGGCGCCGCAGTGTCGGCTACGTCTTCCAGGACCTCAACCTGATCACGTCGCTGACGGCGGTGGAGAACGTGATGCTGCCGCGTGAGCTCGACGGTGTGCGGTCACGCCTGGCCCGGCAGGAGGCCATGGCCGTGCTGGCGGAGGTCGATGGGGCGGACCTGGCCGACCGCTTCCCCGAGGAGCTGTCCGGTGGACAGCGCCAGCGGGTCGCGATCGCCCGCGCCCTGGTCGGCGATCGGCGCCTGCTGCTGGCCGACGAACCGACCGGCGCGCTCGACACGCGTACCGGCGACGAGATCCTGCAGACGTTGCGGGCCCGCTGTGACGCGGGCGTGACGGTCCTGCTGGTCACCCACGAGCCGCGCTACGCCGCCTGGGCCGATCGTGTGGTGTTCCTCCGCGACGGGATGATCGCGGACACCACGGACACCACGGACACCACGTCGGTGAGGAGCGCCTGATGAGCGTCGTACCGGCCGCGCTGCGCCTCGCCCGCCGGAACGCGTGGCGTTCCCGGGGGCGAAGCGCACTCATCATGGTGATGATCGGCCTGCCCGTCCTGGTGATCACGGGGGTCCTCACCCTCACCGAGACCATGAGCGTCACGCCGAGGGAAGGGCTGGTGGCCGAGTTCGGCTTGGCCGACGCCCGCCTCGTCCGGATACCCGAGGGCACGGTGATCCGGCAGCAACCGAACGGGGGGAGCTGGACCACGGGCGACGGCGACGGAGCGGCCGGTCCCGAGCTCGGCGCCGCCGAGGCGGCGGCCCTGCTCGGGCCGGGCACCCGGTTGGTCCCCTTCAGCACCGGCGTGCTCCGGCTGGGCGCCGACCGGGTCGACGCGTTGGAGCTCGACCTGCGCGATCCCCTCACCAGGGGGATGCGGACATTGAGCGAGGGCAGGTTTCCCGCCGCCCGCGAGGTCGCGGTGACGCCCGCACTCGGCCTGCACCCCGGAGACCTCCTGCGTCCGTCCGGCGCGGCGCCGCTGACGGTGGTGGGCGTGGTCGAGCACCCGCACCGCCCCTCTCTCCGCGAGGTCGTGGGTCCGGACCTGCCGCTGGCGCCCCTGGACGGCTTCTGGTCCCCCGGCGAGTACGGCCCCGGCTGGCTCGCCGACACCGCGAAGCCCGTGTCCTGGGCCGACGTGCCCGCGCTGAACAGGGCCGGCCTGTACGTCAGCTCCCGCGCCGCCGTCCCGGACCCGTCACGCGCCCCGGTCCGGGATGTCCAGCACACGGTCGGGCTCGGCACCATGGCCGTCATGGTGGTGCTGGAGACCGTGCTGCTGGCCGGGCCCGCCTTCGCGGTCGGGCTCAGGAGACGGCGCCGGGAACTCGCCGGGATCGCGGCTCAGGGTGGTTCGGCCGGGCACCTGCGGACGATCGTGCTGGCCGACGGACTGATCCTCGGCGGTACGGCCACTTTCGTGGCGACGGTGCTGGGTATCGGGGCCGGAGTGCTGGGCGCCCCGTTCGCGGCGCGCTGGGGAGGGCAGGTCGGCCCGCCGGAGGTGCCGTGGCCGCAGGTTCTGGGTGTTGCCGCGCTGGGCCTGACCGCCGGGATCGTGGCGGCGCTGGTGCCTGCCGTGCAAGCGGCCCGGCAGGACACCGCGACCGTGCTGGCCGGCCGAGCTTCCCCGGTGGCAGATCGGCCGGGCCGGCCCCTGGCGGGGACCGCGCTGGTGCTGGCCGGGCTGGGGGCGACCGTGGTGGCGCGGCGCCAGGCGGGTCCGGTGTGGGTGTGGGCCTCCGCGGTGCTGGTCATGATCGGGCTGGTGGCGTTGACGCCATGGCTGGTCCACTTCACGGGACGGGTGGCCACGCGGTTGCGGCTTCCGCTGCGGATGTCCGTCCGTGACGCGGTCCGTCACCGATCCCGGACGGTGAGCGCCGTGGCGGCCGTCATGGCGGTTACGGCCACGGTCGTGGCGATGGGCATCGGCGCCCATAGCGAATCCACGGACCGGCGCAACGCCTACACCTCGGCGCGGCCGACCGGCATGCTGGCGATCTGGGGCGGCAGTATGAGCGACGCGACCTGGAGCCGGATTCGCGCCGAGACGGGCCGCCGGTTGCCGGGCGTGCCGCTGGCCGCCGGCCATCAGGTGAAGGACGCACAGGGCCGCCGTTACGCGCTGCGGTACACGGTGCGATGGAACGGGACACGGACGCGCCGTACGGTGGCCGTCGGAGACCAGGATCTGCTCAGGCTCCTGCAGGGGCGCCATGATCCGCAGGCGGCCGCGGCGCTGGCGAGCGGCAAGGCCGTGGTGTTCGACGCGGCCGCGGTGCGGAACGGCAGGCTGGCGCTGCGGGCGAGCTCCACGTCCGGTCCCGCGCGCAGGATCGAAGTGCCGGCGGTGCCGGCCGCACCCGCCGACGAGCACCAGGGCGGGGCCCTGCTGCCGCGTGCCCTGGTCGAACAGGCCGGCTTCTCGACGGCGGAGCGTCAGCTCTACGCCATGCACCGGCTGCCGGCCGACTCGACGCTGTGGCGCGATCTGCACAAGGTGACCCCCCGCGTGACGGTCGCCTCCGAGGAGGGCTACCGCAACATGCCCGACCCGGACCTGTGGGGCTGGCTCGGTGGCGCTCTCATTCTCGTCGTCGGCGGCACGCTGGCCGTCACCCGTCTGGCGGCCGCCGACATGCGGCCTGAGCGGGCGGCGATGGCGGCCATCGGCGCACCGTCGGGGACGTTGCGGATGGTCGTGGCCGGCCAGGCCCTCTACGTCTCCGGGCTCGGCGCGCTGGTGGGGCTGGCCGCGGGAACGGTGACGGGCGCGGCGCTGAGCCGGCCGATGACGACGCACGGCGTCGGAGATCCCGCCACGATCGCCATACCCTGGCCGTTCGTGATCGCCGTGGTGGTGGGACCGCCCGTTCTGGCGACGATGGCGGCGCTGATCACCCGGACCGGGCCGCCCCTCGTCCGCCGGCTCCCGTGACCCGGGTCCCGGGTTGCTCGCGACCACCACAGGAGCGGGGTGACGGTTCGCCGCGTCACCCCGGACGGCGCCGCCCGCCTCCGGCCGGAGGGTCACGAGCCCGGAGCGACGGTCTCCTCCGGGCCGTCCTCGGGTGAACCGGATCGGGAGCCGGCGGAGGCGAGCTCCGAGATCGGGGCGGGGTCGTCCTCGCCGGGCGGGGACGGCCGATCGTCCCGGGACAGGCCGAGGGCGGTCAGGATCATCGGGTAGGAGCGGGTGAACTCGCGCTCCCAGTACGGCCAGCTGTGGGTGCCGTCCTTGTAGAGGTGGACCACGGGCTTGATCCCGTACCGGCGGAGCCTGGCGACCAGGTCCTTGGTGGTGTAGGCGGAGACCGGCTCGCTCAGGTGGGCGGGCGACCAGGGGGTGCCGGGCGCGTCCAGCTCGCCGGGGAGGCTGGTCGTGCCGCTGGAGATGTAGATGCCCGTCCCGCGCAGGTTCCGGGCCAGGTGCGCAGGGTCGTTGGCCTTCCAGACGTTCCGGTTCCGGACCGGGTCGCCCCACAGCGCCCTGGGATCCGCGCCCTCGGCGGCCTGGGCGTTCATGATCAGATCAGGGATGCCGGGCAGCCGGGTGGACATGACCCCGCTGTAGGCGCCGACGAAGCGGAACATGCCGGGGTGGCGCGCGGCGTACTTCATCGCGCCGTAGGCGCCCATGGACAGGCCCGCGACGGCGCGGCGGGTCCCGGCCCGGTAGCCGCTCTCCAGCAGGCGGCGCAGTTCCCCGGTGTGGAAGGTCTCCCAGCCGGGCGGGCCGCCCTTCCCGCCGTTGTGCCAGTCGCTGTAGTTCCCGGCCCGCCCGGCCTCGGGCATCACGACGATCGCGTCGAGGTCCTCGGTGATCTCCTCGATGTCGGTCATCCGGGTCCAGGAGGTGTAGTCGTCCGCGCCGCCGTGCAGCAGGTAGAGCACCGGCCAGGTGCGGCCGGCCCGCTTCGACCAGCCGCTGGGGACCAGCACCCGGACCGGGAGCCGGGCGTTCACCGCCGGGGACGAGACCGTGAGGTCGACCATGCGCAGGCCGAACCAGCGCTCCTTCACCACGCGCGCCCTGCCGCGCAGCGCCGCCGGCCAGGGCCCCGACGGGCTCCGGCCCGCCTTCGCGGCGGAGGCCGGTCCCGCGGACGGGCGCGGGGACGCGCTCGGGTCCGGGCTCGGCTCGGCGGAGGCACTCGGCTTCGCCGCCGGGGCCGCCGCGTGCGCGGTCGCCGGCGGTCCGAGGAGCAGCGAGGCCGACAGCGAGATCACCAGCGCGACCGACAGCGGGACCGACAGCGGGACCGGCGAGACCGACAGCGGGACCGGCGGGACGGACAGCGGGATCGAGGGGATCGGGAGTCCGCGTCGGGCAGGGCGCATCGTCATTCCTCCACCGGCCCGGAGCGGTGAGGGCCGTGGGAGGCGACCTTAGGTCGGGCGGCGGGGCGCCGATATGGGCGTCCGCAACGAATCGCCGGGCCCGCTTGAGCTCCGGCGACAAACCCGTCCGCACCCCGGGCGCCGTACCGGCCCGTTGTCACGCCCATGACAAAACGCCCTGGTGGATTGTGGTCCGCCAGGGATCCCTCCCGGCGACCCCCTGGGTAAGTTGGCCGATCACCTCGGCTGTTCTCAGGAGTCGCCCCGTGGACCTGCTCGGTGAAGACGACATCCGCCGCTTCCTCTCGGAGCGGATCGCCGCACGCTGCCGGCTGCCCCTCGCCGACGTCGACGCCGACCGTCCCCTGGAGGAGTTCGGGCTGTCCTCACGTGACGCGGTCGCCGTGGCGGGGGAGCTGGAGGCGCTGCTCGACAGGGCGCTGGGCCCCACGCTGGTCTGGGAGTACCCCACGATCGACCGGCTCGCCCGGGGCCTCGCCGCGCGGACGGCGGACCCGGTCTCGCAGGCCGTACGGCGGGCGGCCTCGGGCGAGCCGGTGGCGGTGGTCGGCCTCGGCTGCCGCCTGCCCGGCTCCGTCCGCGGGCCCGGCGACCTCTGGCGGCTGCTCCTGGCGGGCGGCGACGCGGTCGGCGAGGTCCCCGAGGGCCGGTGGGAGGAGTTCGACGACGGCTCCCCCCGCACCGCCGAGGCGCTGGCCCGGACCACCAGGCACGGCGGCTTCCTCGACGACGTGGCCGGGTTCGACGCCGACTTCTTCGGGATCGTCCCCGGCGAGGCCGAGACCATGGACCCGCAGCAGCGGCTGCTGCTGGAGACGGCCTGGGAGGCGCTGGAGCACGCCGGGATCGCGCCGCGCTCGCTGCGCGGCAGCCGTACCGGGGTGTTCGCCGGCGTCTCCGGCCACGAGTACGCCTACCTGACCACCGCGGACGTCTCCCGGGTGGACGCCTGGACGGCGACCGGGGCGGCGTCCAGCATCGCCGCGAACCGGCTCTCCTACCTGCTCGACCTGCGCGGGCCCAGCCTCGCGGTGGACACGGCCTGCTCCTCGTCGCTGGTGGCCGTCGACCTGGCCGTGCGCAGCCTGCGGGAGGGGGAGAGCGACCTGGCGTTGGCGGCCGGGGTGAACCTGCTGCTCTCGCCGGTGGTCACGATGGCGTTCGACCGGGGCGGCGGGACCGCGCCCGACGGCCGGTGCAAGGCGTTCGACGCGGCGGCGGACGGGATGGTCCGGGCCGAGGGCTGCGGCGTGGCGGTGCTCAAACGCCTGTCCGACGCGCTGCGCGACGGCGACCGGGTGCTGGCCGTGGTCCGCGCCACGGCGGTGAACCAGGACGGCCGCTCCAACGGACTGGTCGCGCCCAACCCCGAGGCCCAGGAGGAATTGCTGCGCGCGGTCTACGCGGGGCTGGAGCCGCCGGACTACATCGAGGCGCACGGCACCGGCACCTTCCTCGGCGACCCGATCGAGGCGCGGGCGATCGACGCGGCCCTGCCGCCGGGGCACCGGGTCCTGCTCGGTTCGGCCAAGAGCAACCTCGGCCACCTGGAGGCCGCCGCCGGGATCACCGGCCTGATCAAGACCGTCCTCGCCCTGCACCACGGGGTCGTCCCGCCCAGCGCGCACTTCCACCGCCCCAACCCGCACATCCCCTGGGACCGGCTGGAGGTCGTCACCGCCCCCACCCCCTGGCCGGGCGGGCCGGGCGCACGCCCGCGGGCGGGTGTCTCCTCCTTCGGCTTCGGCGGCACCAACGCCCACGTCGTCCTCGACGCCGCCCCCCGGGAGCCCGCCGTTCCGCCCGGAGCCGAAACCGGAACCGAGCCCGCCGTGCCGTCCGTAGCCGGACCCGAGCCCGTGCCCGAAGCCACGTCCGAAGCCGATCCCGAAGCCGGACGCGGGTCCGGGGCCGAAGCCGCGGCCGGAGGCGGGCCCGGAGCCGAGCCCGAGGCCGGGGCGCGGGGCGCGCGGGTGTTCCTGCTGACGGACGCCTCGGCCGACCGGGTACGGGAACACGCCGGACGGCTCGCCGAGTGGATCGGCGGCGCCCCGGCCGGACTGGACGACGTCGCCCGCACGCTCGCCCGGCGCGCCGGGCGGGGCCGGGCCGGGGCCGCCGTGGTCGCCCGGGACGCGCGGGAACTGGCCGCCGGGCTGCGGGCCGTACACGAGGGACGGCCCGCGGGCACTGCGGTGGGCACTGCGGTGGGCACTGCGGCCGGTGGACGGGGGCCCGTCTGGGTGTTCGGCGGGTACGGCTCACAGTGGGCCGGGATGGGAGCGCGCCTGTACACGCTGGAGCCCGTCTTCGCCGGCGTGATCGATGAGCTGGACCCCCTCTTCCGCCAGGAGGCGGGCATCCCGCTCAGGGAGGTCGTCGCCGCGGGCCGCGACCCCGGGGGAGTGGCCACCGCCCAGCCGCTGATCTTCGCGGTGCAGGTGGCGCTGGCCCGGCTGTGGAACTCCCACGGCGTACGGCCCGCGGCGGTGGTCGGGCACTCGATGGGCGAGATCGCCGCCGCGGTGGTCGCGGGCGGGATCGGCCTGCGGGACGCGGTCCGGGTGGTCTGCCGCCGGGCCCGGCTGCTGGGCACCCTCGGTGGCGGCGGCGCGATGGCCGTGCTGGAGGTGGCGGCCGAGGAGGTCCCGGCCGATCTGCACGTCGCCGTCCACTCCTCGCCGAGGCAGTGCGTCGTCACCGGGGATCCCGGCCGGGTGGCGGCCTTCGCCGCCGAGGTGGAGGCGCGGGGCCTGCTGTCCCGGCTGCTGACCGCGGAGGGCGCCGGGCACTCGCCCCAGGTCAAGCCGCTCCTGCCGAGGCTGCGTGCGGAGCTCGCCGGGATCGAGGGGGGGAAGCCCGGCATCCCCTTCTACTCGACCGTGTTCGACGACCCCCGTGAGGTGCCCGTCTTCGAGCCCGCCTACTGGGCCGCCGGGGTCCGCCGCCCGGTCCGGCTGATGGCCGCCCTCCGGGCCGCCGCCGAGGACGGGCACACCGTCTTCACCGAGATCGGCCCGCACCCGGTCCTGGCCGCGGCGCTGCGCGACACCCTCCCGGCGGGCACCGTGGTCACGCACTCGCTCCGCCGGGGGCACGACGAGGAGTTCACCGCCCAACTGGCGGCCGTGGCCGTGGCGCTGCCCTCATCTGAGCTGGCCCCGTACGGCGCCGTCACCGACCTGCCCCTGCCCGCGTGGCGGCACGAGCGGCACTGGGTCTCCCCCGCCCGGCGCGCCGCGCTCCCGCCGGGGGCGCACCCGCTGCTCGGCACGCACGTCGAGAGTCCCGCCGGGCACGTGTGGACCGCGACCGTCGACGACCTCGCCGATGCCCCCTGGCGGCTGGACCCCGCGCACTGGCGGGTCCACGGCCTGCCGGTGCTGCCGCTGGCCGCGGTGGCCGCCCTCGCCCAGGCCGCGGCCGCGCAGGCCTGCGGCCGGGCCGAGCTGACCGACGTCGTCCTGGAAGGACTGCTCCCGCTGCCCGCCGAGGTCGTCACCACCGTCACCCCGTGCGGCGAGGTGGAGATCGACGCGAGGAACGCCGCGGGGACCTGGATCCGGTACGGCACCGCGACCATCGTCACCGACGCGCCCCCGGCCGGAGCGGTCCCGAGCCCGGCGGAGCTCGCCGCCCGGCTGCACGGCCGGGCGGAGGAGGAACCGGGCGGCGGACGGGCCGGGACACCAGGCGGCGGGGCGGGCAGGACACCGGACGGTGGGGCGGTCGGCGGGGTGAGTGGTGGCCCGGCCGGGACACCGGACGGTTGGGCGGGCGGCGGAGCGGGGGCGGAGCAGGGCGTGCCGGTGCCCGTCGAGATCGGGTACCTCGGTCCGGACGGTGCCCCGGAGGACGTGCGGGTCCGGTGGGTCCCGGCCACCGCCGTGCCGGTCCCGCTCGCGGCCAAGCTGGTCGCCCGTGAGTGGGTGGAGGCGCCGGAGGCCGGGATCCCGGACGTGTCCGAGGCGGATGCGGGCCCCGCCCGGTCCTGTGCGGGCCCCGCCCGGTCCTGGCTCCTCGTGGCGGCGGAGGGGGACCCGCGGACCGGACGGCTCGCGGCGGGTCTCACGGGCGCGGGCCACACCGTCCACCACGCGCCCCTGCCCCTGCCCCTGCCCCTGTCTCTGTCTCTGTGCCCGCCCCGGATGCGGCCCGCGCCCCCTCGCCCTTTCCGGGCCCCGAACCTCGTCCCGCTCCAGCGTCCCGCTCCTCACCCGGCCGGGGCCGTCGGCCCCGTGCCGGTCGTGGAGGGACTGGAACCGGTGCGGGTCGTGGAGGGGACGGAACCGGTGCGGGCCGCCGAGGAGGCGGGCCCGGCTCCGGGCGCCGACGAGGTGGTGGTGCTGGTCCCCGCCGGGCTGGACCCGGCCGGGGCCGAGGGCGTGGTGCTCGCGGTCACCCGCCTCGTCCGCGACCTCGCCGGGACCGGCGCGCGGCTGCGGCTGGCCACCGAGCGGGCGCAGGCCGTACTGCCGGGGGAGCGCGCGGATCCCGGGGCGGCGGCCCTGCGCGGCCTGGTCCGGGTGCTGGCCTTCGAGCATCCCGGCCTGCGCGCCTGCCTGGTCGACGCCGACGACCCGGCCGCGCTCCTGACGGAGCTGACCCGCGGTACCTCCGGTGCATCGAGCACGTCCGGCGTACCCGAGGCACACGCCATGTCCGGCATGCATGACATGTCCGGCATACGGAATGTTTCAGGCATGCGGGGCGTCTCCGGCGGCTCCGACGACGAGGTCGCCTGGCGCGGCGGCGTCCGCCGGGCCGCGCGCCTGGCGGCTCTGCCCCTCCCCGCCGCACCACCGCCCGGTACGGCGAGGCCGGTGGTGCGGCGGGGCGAGAGCTACCTGATCACCGGCGGGTACGGCGGGCTGGGGCTGGTGGTGGCCCGCTGGCTGGCCGAGCGGGGGGCCGGGCGGATCGTGCTCGGCGGCCGTTCGGGGCCCGGGTCCTCGGGGATCGCCGCCATCGAGGAGTTGCGGGACCTCGGGACGGACGTCCGGTTGGTGATCGGGGACCTGGCCGCGCCGGGGACGGCCGGGCGGATGGTGGACGCGGCCGTCGCGGGGGGCCTGCGGCTGCGCGGGGTGGTGCACGCCGCTGGCGTGCTGGACGACCGGCTGGTCGCCGACGTCGGGGCCGCGGACCTGCACCGGGTCTGGTCGGCGAAGGTCCACGGCGGCCTGGCGCTGCACGAGGCGACCCGGGGGTCCGGTCTGGACTGGTGGGTGGCGTTCTCGTCGGCCGCCGCACTGCTCGGCTCGCCGGGGCAGGCGGCCTACGCCGCGGCGAACGCCTGGCTGGACGCCCTCTGCGAGCTGCGCCGGGCGGAGGGGCTGCCCGGGACGACGGTCGCCTGGGGCACCTGGGCCGAGGTCGGCGGGGCGGGGCGGGCGGCGCTGCCCGCGGTCGCGCCGATCACCCCCGACGAGGGCGTCGAGGCGCTGGAGGCCCTGCTGGCCAGGGGCGTGTCCGCGGCCGGGGTGGTCCGCCTGGACGCGGCGGCGGCCGTGGCGGCCTTCCCCGGGATCGCGCGCATGCCGTACTTCGCGGAACTGGCGGGTACGGCGGGCGGTTTCGGGGAGGGCGCCGGGACCGGTTCCGGACGGCCGGGCGCGGAGGCGCTGGAGGACCTGGACCCGGACGCGGCCGTGGCGGCGATCACGGCCAGGCTCACCGAGCGGACGGCCGCCGTGCTGGGCTTCGAGCGGGACCGGCTCCGGGAGGGCACGGTGCTGACCGAGGCGGGGCTCGACTCGCTGGCGGCGACCCGGGTGCGCGGCGCGGTGGAGCTGGACTTCGGGGTGACGCTCCCGGCGGCCCTGCTGCTGAACGGGGCGACGCTCGGCGACCTCGCCGCGGCCGTGGCCGCGGAGCTCGGCGTGCGCGCCCCGGAGCCGCCGGCCGGGCTGCGGCGGGCCGATCCCGCCCGGCACACCGGGGACGCCGGGGACGCCGGGGACGCCGGGGACGCCGGGGACGCCGGGGACGCCGGGGACGCCGGGGACGCCGGGGACGCCGGGGACGCGGAGGAGACCGCGCGAGGCGTCGTCCGGCCGCTCAACCTGGCGGCCCGCGCCCACCTGGCGGGGGAGACCGGGACGGGGACGCCGCTGTTCCTGGCGCACGCGGCGGGCGGGACCACGGAGGTCTACGCGCGACTGGTGGAGCTGCTGGGCCCCGGCACGGCGGTGTTCGGGCTGGAGCGGCTGGACGGGCGGGGGGTGGCGGAGCGCGCGGAGCGCTACGCGGAGGAGATCAGGAAAGTGCGGCCGGAGGGGCCGTACCGGCTGGGCGGCTGGTCGTTCGGCGGGGTCCTGGCCTTCGAGACCGCGCGGCGGCTCGGCGAGCGGGACGTGGAGCTGGTGGCGATGATCGACTCCGGCCTGCCGGACGAGACCGGCCCGGGGGAGCGCACCCGGATCACCGCCCGCCGGTACGCCGACTTCGCCGTCTACCTGCACCAGACGTACGGCGTGCCCGTCGAGCTCGGCTACGAGGAGCTGGCGGTCCTGGACGAGGACGGGCAGCTCGCGCTCACCGAGGCGCGCGTCGCGGCCTCGGGGGTGGCCGGACTGCTGGGCGAGGCGATCCTGCGCCACCAGGTCACCTCGCACGCCGACACCCGGGCGCTGGAGGCCTACCGGCCGGGGGTCTACACCGGCCGCGTGATCCTCTACCGCTCCACCGAGCCAACCCCCTGGGCGGTCCACGACGTCCGGTACGTCCACGACGGCGACCCCGCCCGGGGCTTCGGCCCGTACAGCCCGGCCCTGGAGGTCGTCACCGTCCCGGGCTCGCACCACCTCGACCTGCTCGACCCGCCCCACGTCGAAGTCATCGCCGCTCACCTCGCCGAACACGCTGGAGGCCAGCCATGACCCTCGCCCAGGCCGTCGTCGACGGCGCCGACCCCGAAGAGCTCGCCCGCCTGGAGGTCCCCTCCTCCTTCCGGGCGGCCCACACCCGCAAGGACCAGGTCGGCGTGTTCGGCCGGGTCCCGCACGGCACCGACGGCGTGGACAAGGACATCACGAAGTCGGTCCACGTCGGCGAGGTGCCGATGCCCGAGCTCGCCCCCGACGAGGTGCTGGTCGCCGTCATGGCGAGCGCGATCAACTTCAACACCGTGTGGACGGCCATGTTCGAGCCGATCCCCACCTTCGCCTTCCTGGAGCGGTTCGGCCGCACCGACCCCCGGCACGACCGGGACTTCCACGTGCTCGGCTCGGACGCCTCCGGGGTGGTCGTCCGGATGGGCGCGGCCGTACGGCACTGGCGGATCGGCGACCGGGTCGTCGTCTCGCCCGCCTACGTCGACGCGCAGGACCCGATCACGCACGCCGACTCGATGCTCGGCGAGGACCTGCGGGCCTGGGGGTTCGAGACCAACTACGGCGGGCTGGCCGAGTTCGCCGTGGTCAAGGCCACCCAGCTGCTGCCCAAGCCCCGGCACCTGAGCTGGGAGGAGGCCGCCTGCAACATGCTGTGCGCCTCCACCGCCTACCGGATGCTGGTCAGCCCGCGCGGCGCCCGCATGAAGCAGGGCGACGTGGTGCTCGTCTGGGGCGCCGCCGGCGGGCTCGGCGCGTACGGCGTGCAGCTGGTGCGCAACGGCGGCGGCATCCCGGTCGGCGTGGTCGGCTCGGAGGAGAAGGCGGACCTGCTGCGCAGGCTGGGCTGCGAGCACATCGTGGACCGCTCGCAGTTCGAGCACCTCGACGACGAGAAGGCCTGGCGGGCCTTCGGCGCGGAGATCCGCCGCCAGGTGGGCGAGGACCCGCACATCGTCTTCGAGCACACCGGCCGGGACACCTTCGGTGCGTCCGTCTACGTGGCCCGGCGCGGCGGCTCCGTCGTCACCTGCGGCTCCTCCAGCGGGTACGCGCACTCCTACGACAACCGGCACCTGTGGATGAAGCTGAAGAGCATCGTCGGCTCGCACGGCGCGAACTACCAGGAGTGCCACGAGGTCAACCGGCTGCTCTCGCTGGGCATGCTGCAGCCGACCCTGTCGGCGGTCTACCCGCTGGCGCGGACCGGCGAGGCGGCCCGCGCCGTGCAGCTCAACCGGCACGTCGGCAAGGTCGGCGTGCTGGGACTGGCCCCCGCCGAGGACCTCGGGATCGAGGACCACGCGCTGCGCGAGCGCATCGGCGAGGACCGGATCAGGACGTTCCGGAGCTGACGGGCCGGTGCGGGGCCGGAGGCGCCGACCGGATCGGCGGGCCCGCCGGACGGGCCGGACGCGCGGGTCAGGCCGGGCGGGAGCCGACCGCCTGCCGGGCGCGCAGCACGATCTCCAGCTCGAAGCGGATGTCGGGGTCGGAGAGCTGGTCGCCGTAGAGCTCCTCCAGCTGCCGCAGCCGGTAGCGCACGGTCTGCGGGTGCACGTGGAGCCGCGCGGCGACCTCGCCGGCGCCCCGGCCGTGCCGCAGCCACGCCAGCAGCGTCTCGGCCAGCCGGTCCTGCTGGCTGGGGCGCAGGTGGGCCAGGGGGGCGAGCCGTACCTCGGCGAGGGCGTTGACCAGTTCCTCGTCCCTGAACACGACCAGGGTGGCCATGTGGTCGGAGCAGCGGACCAGGCCGCGCCTGCCGGAGAGCACGCCGCGCCTGCCCAGCTCCAGTGTCTCGCGGGCCCAGCGGAGCGAGGTGGCGGCGGCGGACAGCGGTACGGCGGGACCGATCGCCGCCTTCCAGCCGCGCAGCCCGGTCTCCAGGGTCTGCGCCCGGCCGGGTCCGCCGGGGTCGGGCACGATCAGGCAGGGATCGGGCCGGTCGAGCCCGGCCAGCACGTCCGGCGGGAGCGAGGGCGGGCGGTAACCGCCGCACCGCTCGTCCAGCGCGACCCCGGCGACCGTCCTGGGCAGCCGCCAGCCGGCGGTCCTGGCCAGGTCCGCGATGGCGTCGGGGGAGGCCGGGGGCCGGCTGAGCAGCAGGTTCAGCAGGCGGTGGCGGCGGCGCTCCATCTCGCCCGCGGCGCGCGCCCGGGCCTCGTCGAAGCCCTCGGCGGCGGCGTCGGCGAGCTGGTCGAGGTAGACGAAGATGGCCTCGCCGAGGTCGTACAGCTGCTGGGGGGTGAGCCCGAGGTCCTCGGCCTGCTCGGTCAGGCGCCGCCAGGCCACCCGGGCGCCCAGGCGCATCGCGGTCTGCAGCGGGTCGAGGTTGCGGCCCTCGTTGGCCTCGCCGCGCCCGATCGTGCGGAACACGTCGGCCTCCAGCGGTCTGCTGGGGTTCTCGATCCGGTCCACGAACTGGCGCAGCGCCTCGTCCACGGCCAGCCGTACGATCTTGACGTACGTCTCGTCGGCCGGCCGGGAGTATTCGGGGATGCGGAGGACGATCTCGCCGATCACCTGCTCGGCGATCCGGGACAGGCCAGGCCGGAGCAGTCTGGCCACCGCGGACGGGGTGGAGCCCCAGAGCCTCTGGTCGGATACCGGGTCGTCCGGTCCGCCGCGGCCGCCCGGTCCCCGGACCGCGATCCTCGTGTGTTCCTTCGTCGCCACAGACCCTCCCGTCGGAGTGCGCCTCATGTTCTGACGTGATAACACCTGGCAGTAAGCAAACGCTTGTTAGTGTCGCAGGCGCAACACCTGGCGCATCCGGCGGGAGGGATTGAGACCTATCCGAGATAGGCGGCGAACTCGTCCAGGGAGATGAGCCCGTCGCCGTCCTCGTCCATCCTGGAGATCGCCGCGGCGGCGGCCTCGGGGGTGAGGGGCTGGCCGAGCACCTCCATGAGACGCGCCAGCTCGACGGCCGAGATCAGGCCGTCGCCGTCGACGTCGACCATGCTGAACGTCAGCGCGTAGTCGTTGGCCATGGGTGGATCCGCCTTCCGGATGCGGAGGAATCAGACGGATGCACATTAGCGGCCCGGACCCGGGATCCCGGCGGGTCTCCCGGGATCCCGGGCCGGACAGACCCCGCGCGGGCGCCCCGGGGGCCGAGCCCCGGAGCGTCCGCGCGGATCCCGGTGCGGCGGGCGGTACGGCCCCGCCGCCGGTCTCGGATGGCCGCCCCGGAACCCTAGACGACCGCCCCGGAACCCTCCCGGGGACGGGCGGTCCGCTTCAGCTTCGGCTGCGGCGGCGGGGCCGGGTTGCGCTTCTCGAACCGGATCGCCAGCGGCGCCGCGACGAACGCCGACGACAGGGTGCCGACGATGACGCCGATCAGCAGCGCCACCGCGAAGTCGGTGAGCGACGAACCGCCGAGCACGGCCAGCGCGGCCAGGATGAAGATCGCGCCCAGACCGGTGTTCACCGTACGCGGCACGGTCTGCAGGATCGCGGTGTTGGCCACCGCGGCGAACGGTTCCTTGCGCCGCTCCCCCCACAGCTCGCGGACCCGGTCGAAGACCACGACCTTGTCGTTGACCGAGTAGCCGATCACCGTCAGCATGGCCGCCAGGAACACCCCGTCGATCGGCTTGTTCAGCCACGCGAACGCGCCGACCACGACCGACGCGTCGACGGCCAGGGTCAGCACGGCCGCCAGGCCGAAGGTCCAGCGGAACCGGAAGGCCAGGTAGGCCAGCTGCGCGGCGAGCGCCACGGCCAGCGCGATCAGGGCGTTGCGGCGCAGCTCCGCGCCCATGCTCGGGCCGATGAGCTCGTCGCGGACCTTGTTCACCTGCCCGGCCCCGCGCTCCAGCGACGCCTCGATCCGGTTCACCTCGGCGTTGCCGATCTGACCGGTCCGCACGGAGATGTCCTTGCCCGAGGTCTGCACCACGGCGCTGGGGAACCCGGCGTCGGCGACCAGCTCGCGGGCGGTGTCGGCGGTGATCGCCTGAGTGGTGGAGTACTCGACGATCCGGCCGCCGGTGAACTCCACGCCGTAGTTCAGCCCGCGCACCGCGAGCCCGGTCAGCGCCGCGACCGCCACCACGGCGGCCACCACGAGGTAGGCCACGTGGTGGCGCATCAGGTCGGGGCCGTGCTCGTTCAGCCAGGTGCGGAGTCGCCCGATCCCGGCGATGCCGGTGATCGCCGGCCGGGAGGCGACGGCCCGGCGGTTGACCGCCCACTGGGCGATGACCCGGGTGATGACCATCGCGGTGACCATGGAGGCGAGCACGCCGATGGAGAGCGTCACGCCGAAGCCGCGCACCGGCCCGGAGGCCAGGAAGAACAGCAGCCCGGCGGCGAGCAGCGTGGTGATGTTGGAGTCGGCCACCGCGCTCCAGGCGTTGCGGAAGCCCTTCTCCAGAGCCTGCCGGAGCCTCGTCCCGCCCCCGGCCGCCGCGGCCTCCCGCCGCTCCCCGGCCTGCTTCGCGGCCGCGGACCCGGTCCCGGGCCGCGACCGGGCGGCGTACTCCTCCCTGGCCCGCTCGAAGACCAGCACGTTGGCGTCCACCGCCATGCCGATCGCGAGCACGAAGCCCGCCAGGCCGGGCAGCGTGAGGGTCGCGCCGAGCGCCACCAGCGCCGCGTAGGAGATCAGCCCGTAGGTGGCCAGCGCGAAGGCGGCGACGAGCCCCACCAGCCGGTAGGTGATGACGATGAACAGCGCGGTGAGCGCGACGCCGATGACGGCGGCCTGGGCGCTGGCGGCGATCGCGGCGGCGCCGAGGGTCGGGCCGACGGTCCGCTGCTCGACGGTCACGACCGGGACCGGAAGCGAACCGCCCTCGATCAGCACGGCCAGCTCCTTGGCCTCCTCGGCGGTGAAGGAGCCGGTGATCTGGGTGGAGTTGCCCGGCAGGCCCACGTTGCAGGCCACGTCCTCGTTCACCTGGGGCGAGACGAGCACCTTGCCGTCGAGCACGATGGCGACCCGCCGCTTGGGGTCGCCGGAGGGGTTGCAGGCCGCCTCGCCGGTCAGTTTCGGCCACTCCCGGGTGCCCTTGCCGCGGAAGTCGATGGTGACGAACCAGCCGCCGCCCGACTGCGGGTCGATGCCCGCCTCGGCGGCGCCGACGTCGTCACCGCTGAGCCGGGCCGGGCCGACGAGGATGCGGGAGCCGTCCTCGTCGGCGATGACCTGCTCGCCCTTGCCGGGCTTGGTGTTCGCGTCGGCCACCGCGATGACGGGGTGGATGGTCAGCTGGGCGGTCTTGCCGATGACCTCGGCCGCCTTGCTCGGGTCCAGCACACCGGGCAGCTCGACGATGATCCGCTGCTCACCGGAGCGGGCCAGGGTCGGCTCCGACACGCCCAGCGCGTCGACGCGCCGGCGGAGCACCTCCAGGGTGCGGTCGGTGGTCTCGGCGTCGGCCTTGACCGTCGGGGAGTCCCTGGTCTCCAGGACGATCTGGGTCCCGCCGCGCAGGTCGAGACCGAGGGTCGGGCGCATGGTCAGGGCTACGTAGAGAGACGCGGCGATCACGGCGAACGCCGCTATCGCGCGTATCAGCGGGGCACGCGACATGGAAGCCTCCACAGGCTCGGAGAGGATGAGGAGCGGTCCCGCGCACGGCCGGGCGCCCCGGCGCGGGCCCGCGGGACTCCGCCGGGTACGGCGGAGCACCCGGAGGACGGGTCCGGGGGGACGTCGGTCGGACGGGTACGGCGCAGCACCCCGGAACGCGGGAACGCGGGGTGCCTCAGCCGCCTGTGGAGGGAGGCGCGCGGCCGGACCTGACGAGCAGGGCCGCGAGCGGGCGGGGGTCGTCGTCCCGGGCCGGGCGCGCGGCCGGACCGTGGGAGGACGGCGGATGCGGCAGCGCGCGCGGCGGCGGCGCGGCCGGGTGGCCGCCTCCCGCGCCGGTCCCGGTGAAGGCGGAGGCGGCCGAGAGATGCCGCTCGCCCAGAGGGGTCTGGCGGGAGAAGGGGTGGTGGTCGCCGGGGGCTTTGGCGACGGACGGCCGGTGCTGCGCGCCGTACGACAGGGCGGCGGGCGCGTTCAGCCCGCCTGAGACGAACAGCGGGAGCAGCAGGGCGAGCAGCCAGCCGAAGGGCGCACCGCACCTTCGCTGCCGCATGACGCCCTCCGGTGGACCGGGACCACCCCGTGTGATCCCACCCACCATAACCGGTCACCGCCACGACGGCCGGGACACGCTCCGGCCGACGGGCCGCGGCGGGTCGCGATGCCGCCGCATCCTCATAAAAACCCCACGGGAGGGTAGTGCGCCCGCATGCGACTGACCTACACCGGAGACCTGTGGTGGAAGAACGCCGTGGTCTACTGCCTGGACGTCGAGACCTACAAGGACGGCAACGGTGACGGCATCGGCGACTTCCGGGGCCTGACCCAGCAGATCGACCATCTCGACCGCCTCGGGGTGACCTGCATCTGGCTGATGCCGTTCTTCCCGACCCCCGGCCGCGACGACGGCTACGACATCACCGACTACTACTCCGTGGACCCCCGGCTGGGCACCCTGGGCGACTTCGTGGAGTTCGTGCGGACCGCCAGGGACCGGGGCATCCGGGTCATCGCCGACCTGGTGGTCAACCACACCTCCGACGAGCACCCGTGGTTCAAGGAGTCGCGCTCCAGCCGGGACTCGGCCAAGCGCGACTGGTACGTCTGGCGGGACGAGCCGGAGCCCTTCGACCCGAAGGCCATCGTCTTCCCGGACGAGGAGGACAGCCTCTGGGAGCTCGACGAGGGGACCGGCCAGTACTACTACCACAGCTTCTACCGCTTCCAGCCGGACCTGAACACCGCCAACCCCGAGGTCCGCGACGAGATCGCGCGCATCCTCGGCTTCTGGATGGAGCTCGGCCTGTCCGGCTTCCGGGTCGACGCGGTGCCGTTCCTGATCGAGGACATCGACGGCGGCCCGCACGAGTTCCTCGCCGACCTGCGGGCCTTCATGAACCGGCGGGACGGCACCTCGATCCTGCTGGGCGAGGTCAACCTGCCCTACCCGGAGCTGACGGAGTACTTCGGCGACGGCAACGGCGACGAGGTCACCCTGTGCTTCGACTTCGTCGCCATGCAGCGCTTCCATCTGTCCATGGCCCGCAAGAACCCGAAGGCGCTGGCCGAGGCGCTGCGCGAGCGGCCCAAGGCGCCCGACGACGCCCAGTGGGCGATGTTCATGCGCAACCACGACGAGCTGACCCTGGACAAGCTCACCGAGGCCGAGAAGCACGAGGTCTTCGACGCCTTCGGCCCGGACAAGGACATGCAGCTCTTCGACCGGGGACTGCGCCGCCGCGTGCCGCCGATGCTCGGCGGTGACCTGAGCCGCCTCAAGCTGGCCTACAGCGTGCTGTTCTCCCTGCCGGGCACCCCGGTGCTCTTCTACGGCGAGGAGATCGGGCTGGGCGAGAACCTCGAGGCCAAGGGGCGCATGGCCGTGCGGGTGCCCATGCAGTGGGCGCCGAGCGGAGGCTTCTCGCGGGGCGAGGTGCGCACCCCGGTGCCGCCGGTGACCGGCGAGTTCGGCCCGCGCCACGTCAACGTCGAGGACCAGCGCCGCGACCCCGACTCGCTGCTGCACTGGGTGACGATGCTGATCGAGCGCTACCGGGAGTGCCCGGAGCTGGCCTGGGGCGACTACGACGTCCTGGACGCCGGGGACGAGGCCGTGCTGGCCCACCGGGCTGACGCCGAGGGCGGCACCGTGGTCGCCGTGCACAATTTCGCCGACCGCGAGGCGGAGGTGGAACTGGTCCTGGAGGGCCTGGGCGACCCGTGCGTCCTGGTCGACCTGCTGGTGGACGGGACGCTGGACGTCGGGCCCGGCGGGCGGGTGGGCTTCACCATGGGCCCGTACGGCTGCCGCTGGTTCCGGGTGGCCGAGCCCGACGAGTTCCCCGAGGACGCCTCGGCCAAGGGCCACTGACGATCCGGCTCAGCCTCCACCGGCGATATCGGCCATCTCAATGGGCCGGCTCGCCGGTTGCAGTGTCCCTCGGGAGCCCGGGATTCCCTCAAGCCCGTATGCTACGGGCCGATATTGTCATCGACCCGGTTCCCCCAGAGAAGGAAGTTCACCGTGTACAAGGAGTTCGCGATCGAGGCCGTGGTGTGGCTGATCCCCGTGGCCGTGCTCCTCGGCCTGGCCTGGATGATCACGGCGACGGCCTGATCTGGACGGCGCCGCGATCCGGGCGCCGAAGCAGGGGACGACGGGTCCTTCTCGAGACCTCATGATCTCCGCGACACGGCCGCGTCCCGCCCTCCGGCGGGGCGCGGCCGTTCCGTGTCCGGCGGTGTCGGTGTCGGTGTGCCCGGTGTTCCAGGCTTCGGCCGTGGGCCCGGCCGGGTCCTCCCACCGCCGGACGCGTTGGGCGAGGGTCATGACGTCGCGATCGCGGTCTCCCTCGCCGTCCTCGACCCGGGGTGTCCGAGGACCCGCCAGAGCCACACCTGCGTTCCCACCAGCAACGGCGTGAGGATCGCGGCGGCGGGGGTGAGCAGGGCGAGCGTCGCCGGGTCGGCGAGGTGCTCTGCCAGCGGCAGGCGGGATCCGGCCGCCAGCCCGGCCGACACGATGGCGGCCGAGGCCAGGGCATAGGCGGCGTGCTCGCCCAGCGCGCCGAAGGGCCGCCTCGCCCGCCGCCACGGCATCTCCGCCTCCCCGCCGGACGCCTTCTCGGCCTCCCCGCGCAGCGTCTCCCCGCCGGATGCCTTCCCTGTCTCTCCGCGCGAGGTCTCCCCGCGCAGCCGGAGCGCGGCCAGCGCCAGTCCCTGGGCGCAGAACAGCCCGGCGGCGGCGACGACCGCCGCGACCAGGACCGGTGGCGCCGCTCCCGCGCTCCCCGCCAGGACGAACCCCCAGCTCAGTGCCACCGCCCAGCTCCCGGCGACCACGGCCGCCTCGCACCCGGTCCGCCACGCCGCCCGGTCCGCCCGTCGCCGCAGCAGGATCCCCGCGTCCCGCGCCACCCAGCCGAGCAGCAGCACGGTGAACGCCGCGTAGTTCTCCGCGAGGAACTCGCCCTCCAGGACGGGGAAGGCCCCGGCGAAGAAGCCGACCGCGACGACCAGCCAGACCTCGTCGGCCAGGAAGAACGGCGTGATCGCGTCCAGCACCCGGCCGCGCTCGCCGGGGGAGCGCCCGAGGTACGGCAGGAGCATGCCGATCCCGAAGTCGGCCCCCGATAGCACGAGGTACCCGGCGGTGAAGAAGGCGAGGAGGGCGATTTCCATCGTGGTTCCTTCGTGGTTCCTTGTCGGGAAGGGTGGGGACGCCGGAAGGCGGCTCGGCGCACGGCCGGCGCACGGCCTCCCGGACGCGGCCTCCGGAACACGACCGGGACACGACCGGGACGCGGCCTCCGGAGGAGGCTCGGGACGCTGCTCAGAAGACGGCCGCCGGGATCGGCTCGTCCCGGGCGGCGGAGGAGCCGGACGGGAGGTCCGGAGCGCCGTCCGCCGGGCCGTCGGCCGGGTCCGGGCCCCGCCGGGCGGCACGGGCGAGCATCCAGACGTTGACCGCGACCAGGACCGCGAACAGCACGGTGAAGGCGGCCAGCGAGAACCGGAGCAGGCCGGGCGGCAGGTCGCTCAGCGCCTCCTCGGTGGTCAGCAGCCCCTGCACCGCCCACGGCTGGCGGCCCGCCTCCCGCAGCACCCACCCGCCGAGCACGGCGGCGAACGGCAGCGGGACCGCCGCGGTCAGCAGCACGTGCCAGGCGCGCAGCCCCCGGACCGCCCGGGAGGAGAGCGCCAGCGGCACGCTCACCAGCGAGACGAGCGCCATCACCCCGAACAGCCCCAGCATCACGATCCCCCCGGCCTGCACCGGGAGCGCGGGCGGCACGTGGTCCACGAGGCCCGCGGCCCCTCCCACGCTCTCCCGGACCGCCTCGTACGCCGCCGCGGCCTCCGCCCGGAGCCGCTCGATCTCCGCCGCGTCCCCCTCGAAGACGGCCCACTTCATCGGCTGCACCGTGGAGAAGCTCAGCTCGCCGAAGGCGAGGACGGCCGCCAGGCCGGGCAGGCCGGTGAACACGCCGATCCGCAGCGAGCGGCGGAAGAACTCCTGCTCGGCGGTCCGGCGGCGCAGGTGGTGGGCGCTCACCCCGGCCAGGAAGAACCCGGCGGCGACCAGCGAGGCGGCCAGGACGTGCCCGAAGGCGGTGAGCGCCGCCGGGTTGGCCAGCACCGCCGCCGCGTCGGTGAGCCGGAGCGTCCCGCCGGAGAGCTCGGCGCCGACCGGGTTCTGCATGAAGCCGTTGGCCACCAGCACCCAGTAGGCCGAGGCGTAGGCGGTGAGCGTCACCACCCAGAACACCGCCAGGTGCGCCCACCGGTTCAGCCGCCCCCAGCCGAAGATCCACAGCCCCAGGAAGGTGGACTCCACGAAGAACGCGACCAGCGTCTCCATCGCCAGCGCCGCCCCGAAGACGTTGCCGGAGAAGTGCGAGAGCCCGTTCCACGCCATCCCGAGCTGGAACTCCATCACCAGTCCGGTGACGATGCCCATCACGTAGTTGATCACGTAGAGCCGTCCCCAGAACCGCGTCATCCGCTCGTGCACGGCGGAGCGGGTCAGCGTGGCCCGCGTCTGCACGACCGCGATGAGCGTGGCCAGGCCGAGGGTGAGCGCGACGAACAGGAAGTGCGTCCCCGCGGTGAGGGCGAACTGCAGCCGGGCCAGGTCGAGCGTGTCCATGGCCTCAGCGTCCCGGTACGGCCCCGCCCGCGCGTCCCCCCGGGGATGGCGCCCGCCGTACCCCACCGGTTGCGGTCTCCCGCGGGCCGTCTACGCCGGCGGCACTCCCGCACCCGCCAGGTGTCGGCGGACCGCAGCCGCAGCCACAGCCGCAGCCGCGGTCCGGCCCGATATCCGGGCCGCGGTCCGGTCCGCCGCCCGGCTCAGTGCTCGGCTCAGTGCTCGGCCAGGACGATCACCGAGTCGCCGGGGCCGAGGCGGACCAGGCGGGACTTGTCGGGGTTGAGGACCACGCCGAAGTGCGGGGCCTCGCCGACCCGGTCGGCCAGGCGGTAGCCGATCGCGGTCTCGCCCCGGCGGGCGGCCGACTCGATCACCGTGGCGAAGCTGACCGGCGCCCCGGAGCGGACGTACCGCTCGGCGGGGCGGGGGTAGATCTCCGAGCCGCGCGAGTCGAAGAGATAGCCGAACACGTCGGCCAGGTGCCGGTTCTCGGTGAGCTGGGCCAGGAGCAGGCCGATCACCGTGTCGCTGATCACGATGTCGTCGGCCCGGGTGACCTCGGCCAGGGCCCGGTTGTTCTCGTCGTGCATCTCGCTGACGATCGAGTAGCGCTCGCCGAGCGAGGTCTGCATGTCGCGCAGCTGCAGCAGGGTCATCAGCGTCCGGGTGTCGGCGTGCCCGGCCTCGTAGCGGTCGTCGGACAGCACGATGACGTGCTGGTAGACGCCCAGGCCCAGTGACTCCAGCGCGTAGCGGTCGGTGGTCTCGCAGTCCTTGACGTTCACCGTGAGGTTGACCAGGCCGTCGACGCCGGTCGCCGCGTCGGGGTGGTCGGAGGCGACGTCCAGGATCGAGCCGGGGGCGGCGTAGCCGTCCAGGCAGCGGACGATCTGGCGGCCCCGGCCGTTCCAGTTGAGCACCAGGGTCCGCTCGGGTCCGGGCACGGGGTGCGGGGTCATCACGATCGCGTCCTCCTGGGCCTTCGGCATGCCGTCCGCCAGGCGGATCATCGAGTCGTCCTGGGCGATCACGATGATCTCGTCCTCGGCCTCGACCACCGTGTCCGCCGGCGGGTTCAGCATGGTCCGGCCGCCGCGGCGCAGCCCGATGACCGTGGCCGCCTGGTAGGCGTGGAGCGCCCTGCCGTACGGCGTGCCCGCCAGATCGGGGTCCGAGCGCAGGTAGATCTCGCCGCCGGCGAAGTCCAGCAGGTCCATGCAGACCACCGACGTGCCCGACTGGCGGGAGGACTGCACGATGAGCCGGGAGGCGGTGTCGTCGGAGTCGACGAGGTGCACGTCGGGGCCGCCGGCGAGCCGGGCCGCGGCCATGTTGGCGGTGTCGGCGATCGCGGCCACCACCGGCGGGTGGTCGCCGGCGCGCTTGTCCAGGGCGAGCAGCGTCTTGATGACGTGCGCGTCGGGGTCGTCGCCCTGCGGGGAGAGCACGACGACCGAGCGGGCGGAGTCGAGGTTCATCAGGTCGAGGTCGGCCGGTTCGACGGGCCGCCCGGTCCGGCAGACCACCTTGGTCGCGCCGGTGTCGCCCACGTGCGTGCGGAGCGCGTCCTCCATGGCGACCTTGTCGAGGTCGGCGAGGATCGCGATGACGGAGCCGCGCTGGCTCGCGTGCGCCTGGACCAGCTCCCGGACGATCGTGAAGACCTGGTCTGACCAGCCGAGGATCACCGTGTGCCCGCGCTCGATGATCCGCGACCGGCCCTTGCGGAGCTGCTCGAACCGCTCCTTGAGCCCGTTGGCGAGCACGCCGACCAGGGCGCTGACGATGAAGAGGCCGCCCAGCGACGCGACGAACATCAGCGCCACGAACGGCGCGCTCCCGGTGTCGCTGGCCACCTTGCCGGGGCTGAGCGTGCGCATCAGCGTCGCCCAGAGCACGCCCGCCACGCCGTGGTGCTGCGCGGCCTCGACCGGCGTCAGCCAGAGCACGAGCCCGGTGACCACGGCGATCAGCGCCGCGGAGATCGCCGCGAGCCACCCGATCAGCGCCACCGTGCCCCGCGACATGGTGTTGTCGAACCAGTAGCGGACCCGCTCCCGGCGCGTCGGCCTGGACACCGGCATACCTCCCCGTTCGGTGAATCCCGATCAACGATCGCACAAAAAGTACATGTCGCTCAGGTGTTCGCACATCCGGGTCCGCCGGTACGGCATGCGGGCAGGTGGAGGCCTCGGCCTCCCGTGGGGGAGCCGGTGTTCCCGCAGCGGGGAGACGGCGCGGGGCCGGGAGCGCACCGCGTGCGCCCCCGGCCCCGGGAGGGTCGTGCGCCGGCCGGACGGCCGGTCGTGCGGTGGTCAGACGCGGAAGCGTCCCACCAGCGCGTTGAGGTGCGTGGAGTTCTGCGCCAGCTCCTCCGACGCCCGCCGCACCTCGCCGATGCTGCTCACCATCGCGTGCGCGGTGGTGGCGATCTCCTGGACGCTGTGCGCGATGGCGGTCGCGCCGGTGGCGGCCTCGGAGATGTTGCCCGCCATGCTGTCGGTGGTGCTGCTCTGCTCCTCCACCGCACCGGCGATGCTGCCCTGGTGGTCGTTGACCTCACCGATCACCTGCGCGGTCGTGGAGATCGACGCCACCGCCGCGGCCACGTCCGCCTGGATGGCGGTGATGCGCGCGGTGATGTCCCCGGTGGCCTTGGCGGTCTCCTGGGCCAGGTCCTTGACCTCGGAGGCGACCACGGCGAAGCCCTTGCCGGCGTCGCCTGCGCGGGCCGCCTCGATGGTGGCGTTGAGGGCCAGCAGGTTGGTCTGCTCGGCGATCGAGTTGATCAGCGCGACCACGCTGCTGACGGCCTCGGACGACTCGCCCAGCCGGGTGATCGCGGTGCTGGCCTCGGCCGCCCGGCTCACCGCGGCGTGGCCGGCGGTGCTGGCCTCGGCCGCGCTGCGGGAGATCTCCCGGATCGAGGCGCCCATCTCCTCGCTGGCGGTGGCCACCGTCTGCACGTTGCCGGAGACCTGCTCGGCCGTGGCCGCGGCGTTGGTGGCCTGAGCCGAGGCGTTCTCGGTCTGCTTGCCGATCTCCGCGCTGATCGCCGACAGCTCCTGAGCGGCGGCCGAGGAGGAGGCCGCCGAGTCGTTGATCTGGCGGACCAGCTCGGCGACGTTGCCGATGAACTGGTTGAACAGCCGGGCCAGGGTGCCGATCTCGTCGCGGCGGGAGGCGTCCACCCGCTGGGTCAGGTCGCCGTCGCCCTCGGCGATGTCGCGCAGCCGCCGGGCCAGCTCGTTGACCGGCCCGGTGACGCCGCGGGTCAGGAACCAGGCCAGGCCCAGCAGCGCGATCACGGCCAGCGAGGTGCCGAACAGCACCACGTTCTTGGTCGTCGACGCGGTCGCCTCGGCCTCTTCGGCGCGCACGGTCAGCAGGCTCGCCTCGGCGTCGCGCATCTCGTCCAGGGTGGCGCGGATCTGGTCCATGGTCGCCTTGCCTTTGTTCGACAGCACGACCGCGCGGGCGGCCTCGAAGCCCTCGGCGCGGCGCAGGTCGACGGTCTGCTGCATCTCGGCGAACTTGGCGTCGACCAGCGGGCGCAGGGTGTCGATGTGCTTCTGCTGGGCGGCGTTGTCGGAGGTGAGCTCGGCGGTCTCGTCCAGCAGGTCGCCGACGGCCTTCTTGGCCTCGGTGTAGGGGCCGAGGTAGGACTCCTCGGCGGTGATCAGGTAGCCGCGCTGGCCGGTCTCGGCGTCCTTCAGCGTCGACAGCACGCCGTCGAGCTTGTTCAGCACCTGGTGGGTGTGGGCCACCCACTTCTCGTTCTCGACCAGATCGACCGTGTTGCTGTAGGACACGGCACCGATGACGCCCATCATGACCAGCGCGGCCACGAAGCCGGCGGTCAGCCGGCGGCCGATGGTCCAGTTCCAGCGGGCACCGGCGGTCGTCTTCCCCATCCGGTCAGGCATGTCGTTCATGGCGTGCTCTCAATTTTCTAAGCGTCGAGGTCTCCGTCGATCCATCCATCGGCCGCGGCACGGGATTTCCAAGCTTTCCGGCCGGCGAAGTGTTTCTTTACCCGAGACGGCGACCCGAGCCCGCGGCGCGCTCCCTCGGCCGTCGGTGACGGCGTCCTCCCCGGCCGTCGGCGCGGGGCGGCCCGCGGTGACCGGGGGACGCGCGGGAGGCCCGGCGGGACCCGGCGGGGCCCGGTCACGGGGTCCCGCCGGGCCGTTCACGGCGCGGTGGTCACGATCCCTTCGGGCAGAACTCCCCGACCGGGCGAGGGTTCGGCGCGGGCTCGGGACCGGTCAGGACGATCGCCTCGCCCGCCGCGCTCATCACGCCGTCGTGGACGTACCAGTGCCCGGGGGGCACCCGGCCGGAGGCGGTGAAGGAGGTGAGCTCCGGCTCCACACCGCGCTCCCGCAGCATGGGCACGACCTCGGCGACGGTCTTGTTGACGTACTCCACGCAGTGGAGCGGCTCACCGGGCATGTCGATGATCGGCCGGATGACGTACGCCTCACCGGGCCGGGCCTCCCTGCCGAGAGTGACCTCGGCCTTCTTCGCGTAGTCCACCGGGACCTTCAGCCCGGTCGGACAGCCGCCGAGCCGCTCGCAGGGTCCGGGCGCCTCGATCGTCGTGATGGGTCCGTCGGCGGGGACGGGCTCGCCGGCCCTGAGCCGGTCGACGTCGTTGAACACGTAGATGCCCCGCGCCCCGCCGGGGGAGGTCGGGACGAGCTTGAGGGTGATGTCCAGACCGCGGGCCTTGAGTTCGCGCTCGTACAGTTCCGGCTCGGCGAACAGGTCCTTCACCGTGATGACGTAATGGTCGCCGTCCCGCTCGATGTCCAGGGTGGCGGAGGCCGGGGCCGGCCCCAGCCCGCCGGGGAGCGACCAGCTCGCCAGCACCGCCGCGGCCGTCGCGACGCCGATGGCCGACAGGACGGCCCACCGGCGGCGCCGCGGGATCCCGCTCCGGAGGAGCCCGGCGGGCCGGCCGGGTGCGGCGGCCGGGGCGGTGGTGATCTCCTCGAACAGCTCCATGGCTCCCGGGGTCATGCCGGGGCCTGGATCGGGGGCGATACCCGCCACGAGGCGGTCGACGTCGTGCATCACGCTTCTCCCTTCGCCAGCGCGACCGCGCGCGAGCCGTACCTGGCCAGATCCAGGCCGGCGGATTCGAGTTCCCGGGCGAGCCGCTTGCGCGCCCGGTGCAGCCGGAGACGTACGGCGCCGCGCGAGCAGCCCAGCACGGTCGAGATCTCCCCGGGGTCCAGCCCTTCCCAGCTGACCAGCGCGAGCAGTTCCCGGTCGCCGGCGCTCAGCCGCCGGAACGCCTCCCGCACCCCGTCCGGATCGTGCCCGGCGGTGTTCTCGGAGGGCCCGGCGGTGTCGGCGCGCTCGGCCCAGACGGCGAGCTCGGCGCGGAGCCGTACGGCCAGCTCGGTCCGGCGGTCCGCGGCCCGGCGGCCGTTGGCCAGCACGCGCCGGGCCGTGCCGTACAGCCAGAGGCGGGCGGCGTGCCCCTCGGGGACGTCGTCCAGGCGGCGCCAGGCCGTGGTGAACGTCTCGGCGAGCGCGTCGGCGGCGTCGTCCGGGGAGTGGGTGCGGCGGCGCACGTAGGCCAGGAGGTCGGGGTAGTGCGCCGTGTAGATCTCCTCGAAGCGCCGCTGAGGGTCAGGGGGGCCCACATCGGTTCCTTCCGTCGGGGACTCGTCATTCCCGTACGTGTCCGGCAACGGAACCGCGTTTCCCGGCGATCCGGTTCTTCCGGGCCGTGCGGTCGGTCGGGGTGTCCCCTCCGATTCCGGACCGTGCGGTGCGTCGGGGATCTCTCCTCCGCTTCCGGGCCTCCGCTTCCGGGCCTCCGGGTCGGAGCCGCCGGGCCGGGCCGCCGGGTCAGATCCGCCGGGCGGCGGCGCGGCCCGCGGTACGGCCGGACAGCAGGCAGCCGCCCAGGAACGTCCCCTCCAGGGCGTTGTAGCCGTGCACCCCGCCGCCGCCGAACCCGGCGACCTCTCCGGCGGCGTACAGCCCGGGGACCGGCTGCCCGTCCCGGTCCAGGGCGCGGGAGTCGAGGTCGGTCTGGATCCCGCCGAGGGTCTTGCGGGTGAGGATGTGCAGCTTCACGCCGATCAGCGGCCCGGCCGCCGGGTCGAGGATCCGGTGCGGGGGGACGGCGCGGCCGAGGCGGTCGCCGACGTAGCGGCGGGCGTTGCGGATGCCCTGGACCTGGACGTCCTTGCCGTAGGGGTTGGCGACCTGCAGGTCGCGGGCCTCGATCTGGGCGCGGATCGCGGCGGCGTCGAGCAGCGGCTCGTCGGTGAGCCCGTTCATCCGCTCCACCAGCTCCTCCAGGGTGCGGGCCACCACGAAGTCGGCGCCGTTCCGCTTGAACGCCTCCACCGGCGCGGGCGCGCCCTTGCCGAGGACGCGGGAGCGCAGGAACGCCCTGCGGTCCTTGGCGGTGATGTCGGGGTTCTGCTCCGAGCCCGAGAGCGCGAACTCCTTGGTGATGATCCGCTGGTTGAGGATGAACCAGGAATGGTCGTGGCCGGCGATGTCCGGGGTGGTGCGCAGGTGCTTCAGCGTGCCCAGCGTGTCGTAGCCGGGCAGGCACGGCTCGGGCAGCCGCCGGCCGAGGGCGTCGAACCACAGCGACGACGGGCCGGGCAGGATGCGGATGCCGTGCCCGGGCCAGATCGGGTCCCAGTTGTGCAGGCCCTCGGTGTAGTGCCACATGCGGTCGCGGTTGACCAGCCGTACTCCGGCGCCCTCGGCGATGTCGAGCATCCGCCCGTCGACGTAGGCCGGGACGCCGGTGACCATGTGCGCCGGGGGCCGGCCGAGCCGCTCGGGCCAGTGGCGCCGCACGCGGTCGTGGTCGGCGCCGATCCCGCCGGTCGTGACGATCACCGCCTGGGCGCTCAGCTCGAACTCGCCGACCGCGTCGCGGTTGGAGGCGACCCCGCGGGGGGAGTCGTCGTCGGCCAGCACCGTGCCCCGCACCCCGGTGACGGCGCCGTCGGTCATGACCAGCTCGTCGACCCGGTGCCGGTGGTGGAAGCGGACCAGTCCGGCCGCGGCGGCCCGGTGCACGGACAGGACGAACGGCTCGACCACGCCGGTGCCCGTGCCCCAGGCGATGTGGAAGCGGGGCACGGAGTTGCCGTGCCCGCCGGCGCGCAGGGCGCCGCGCTCGGCCCACCCGACGGTCGGCAGGAACGTGATGCCGTGCCCGGCCAGCCACGACCGCTTCTCCCCGGCGGCGAACTCCACGTAGGCGCGCGCCCACTTGACGGCCCAGGCGTCCTCGTCGTCCAGGCGGTCGAACCCGGCGCTGCCCGTCCAGTCGCTCCACGCCAGTTCGAAGGAGTCCCTGACCCCCAGGCGGCGCTGCTCGGGCGTGCCGACCAGGAACAGGCCGCCGAAGGACCAGAACGCCTGCCCGCCGAGGTTGGCGGCGTTCTCCTGGTCGACCAGGACGACCTTCCTGCCCGCCGCGGTCAGCTCGTGGACGGCCACCAGACCGGCCAGGCCCGCGCCGACGACGATGACGTCCGCGTCCATGGGGGTGCTCCTCACTGCCGGATGTCGCCGGACATTCCGGGACATCGGGTACCGATGGGCGCCACCGTATTCGCTCTGCGGGAGCTCCGACCAGTGGTCCCGGGCGCGGCCGCCCCCCTCCGCGCAGGCCGTCGCTCTCGTAGGGCTCGATCCGCTATTAATGTGAATTATCCACCTGTATATGTTTCTTCCCATTTAGGGGCGGGGTGAATGAAGGGATGCGGGTTTTTTGCACGGATGTCCTTGCCTTTCCGGAGCCCTCGATTGATCATGAAAAGGATTTCCGCACTGGTAACGGGAATCTCCGGCGTCATATTCGGGGGATATCGATGATGAGACTCGTCAAGAAGAAAGCCGCTCTGGCGGCGCTGGCCGCCGCCGCTGCCGCCTTCACCGTGGTTCCCGCCCAGGCGGCCTCGGCGGTGACGAACCCCTACAAGCCCGAGGCGGTGTGCGGCTCCGGCTTCAAGAAGGTCCCCGGGGGCGTCCGCCCGATGCGGGCGGGCTTCCCCGGAGGGGTCGTCGGTTACCTCTACCTGCTGTACAACGCCGACACCAGGCAGCACTGCGTGCTCACCATGAAGGCGACGTCCCTCGGCACCGCCACGACGACCCAGGTGGCCCTGGAGGTCGACTCGGAGAACGGCGGCGGACGCGGCTACAACCAGGCGATGCAGGGCAAGTACCGGTACTACGCCGGGCCCGTCAAGCTGACGACGGAAGGCAGGTGCGTCCGCTACACCGGCATGATCTACAGCGTGGACGGGACCATGCCGGCCTACGCCGAGGGCACCCACGGCTGCGAGGGCCGCCAGAACTGGGGATTCCCGGGATCCCCGCTGGGCCAGGGCGGACAGGGCAGCCCGTTCGCCCCGATGGACGGCAACGTCCCCGCGATGCCCGGCCTCGTCCCGCCCGCCCTCGGCGTCTAGCCGGGCCCGCCCGGCCGGGCCCCCGGCAGAACGATCCGCACGACGTACGGCGCCGCGGCCTCCGGCGAGGAGGCCGCGTCCCGCCGGGTCAGGACCAGGCGCCGGCGGCGGCGGCCCGGGCGGCGTAGTCCTCGAAGGAGGCCGGCTCGCGGCCGAGCACCTGCCGCACCCCGTCGGCGACCCCGGCGAGATGCCCGCCCCGGTGCACCTCGAACAGCGCCCCGAGCATCCGGACGGCGGCCTCCGGATAGCCCTGGCCGAGCAGTTCCCGGTGGTACTCCTCCGGGGTCAGCTCCACGTACCCGATCGTCCGGCCCGCCGCCCGCCCGATCGTCTCCGCCGCCTCGGCGAAGGTCAGCGCGCGCGGCCCGGACAGCTCGTACACCCGCCCGGCGTGCCCGTCCTCCGTCAGCAGCGCCGCCGCGACCTCCGCCACGTCCTCGACGTCGACGAACGGCTCCGGCACGTCCCCGATCGGCAGGGCCAGCCGCCCGGCCCGCAGCGGTTCCAGCCACAGGTCCTCGTCGAAGTTCTGGTCGAAGTTGTTCGGCTGAATGATCGTCCACTCCACGCCCGAGCCGCGTACGGCCTGCTCGGCGGCGACCATCCCCTGCCCGAAGTCGCCGGTCACGTGCTCGATGCCCCGCCCGGACAGGGCCACGAACCGGCGGACGCCCGCGTCCACCGCCCGCTTGACGAAGTCGTGGACGGGCGCGGGGTCCTCCGGCGCGACGAGGTACACCGCCGAGGAGCCCTCCAACGCGGCGGCCCAGCTGTCCGGCTCGGACCAGTCGAACCGCACCTCGCCCGAGCGGGACGCCGCCCGCACGGCCACGCCCGCCTCCCTGAGCCGCCGCACCACCCGCCGCCCGGTCTTGCCGGTGCCGCCCAGTACGAGGATCCGATCCGCATGTGTCGTCGTCATGCCGCCGAGTCAACCGCCCGGCGCCGGCCCCGGGACATGGCCGTCCGTACGGCGTGCATGCGCGATCGTCCGTCCGGGGCTTCCACGCGGTGTGCGGGCCGTACGGCGGGCTTATGGTGACGGTCATGGACCCGTTCGACGATCTGCTCCGGGGCGTGCGCGCCGACGGCGCCGTCTTCGGCCGGTCGGTGCTGTCGCCGCCGTGGGCGCTGCGCTTCACCGACGGCGCCTCCATGACGCTGTGCGTGCCGCTGCGCGGGGAGGGCTGGATCATCCCGCCGGGCGACGGGGGAGACGGCGGGCGGCCGCACGCCGTACGGCTGGGCGAGGTGGCGATCGTGCGCGGGCCGGAGCCCTTCGTGTTCGCCGACGATCCCGGGGCCGCCGCGCGGCCGCACCCGCCGCTCGACGTGCGCTGCGGCCGGGAACAGGGCGGCCGTGGAGGGTCGGGCGGGCGCGGGGAGCTGGACGGCCGGACGGTGCTGATGGCCGGGGCGTACCACGTCCGGGGCGAGGTGCCCCGGCGGCTGCTGCGGGTGTTGCCGCCGGTGGTCGTGGTGGCGGACCACCACGACTGCGGACCGCTGCGCGACTACTTCGAGACGCAGCTCGCCGCAGAGCGGCCGGGCCGGCAGATCGTGCTGGACCGCCTGCTGGACTGGCTGCTGGTCTGCACGCTGCGGGAGTGGTTCGACCGGCCCGAGTCCGTCCCGCCCGCCTGGTACCGCGCGCTCGGCGACGACGTGGCGGGCCCGGCGCTGCGCGCCATGCACGAGGCGCCGGACCGGCCGTGGACGCTCACCTCCCTGGCCGCGGAGGCGAGGGTCTCCCGCACCACGCTGGCCAAGCGCTTCACCGAGCTGGTGGGCGAGCCGCCGCTGGCGTACCTGACCGAGTGGCGGATGGCGCTCGCCGCCGACCTGCTCACCGAACCGGCCACCACGGTCGACTCGGTGGCCCGCCGGGTCGGCTACGCCGACGCCTTCGGCTTCAGCACGGCCTTCAAACGGGTCCGGGGCATGAGCCCCACCGCGTACCGCAAGGAGGTTACGGCCGTCGGCGCGTAGCCGCGGCGCACCGGCCCGCAGCCCCTCCGGGACCGCCGTCACGAAGGACGATCCAGCCCCTCCCGGAGCAGTTCGTCATGCCGTTCGGAGACATCGCCGCGTCCAGAGGCTCCCCGGCCGATGAACGACGGCTTCCGCTGTACGGTTTCGGGGGCCGAAGCCTCGGCGAACACGGTGGTCAGCCTCATATCGCTGTCTCCTCGCAGACCTGGAACCAGACCGCGGTGCCGGTCTCCTCGTCGTGGTGGACGCTCCACTTCGCGGCCAGCAGGTCCACCAGGGCCAGGCCACGCCCGTTCTCGCCGTCGGGGGTCGCGGCGCGGAGGAAGGGCATCGTCGTGGCCGACCCGTCGTCGATCACCTCGACGTGGGCCAGGCCGTCGAGGGCTCCGAGGTAGACGGTCACCGTCCCGCCCGGGACGCGGCCGGAGTCGGAGTGCACCACGGAGTTGGTGAACACCTCGCTGAGCAGGAGCAGCGCGACGTCGAGGGTGTCACCGGAGACCTGCCCGGTCAGCAGGTCCCGCGCCCACGCGCGGGCCTCAGCCACGGATGCGGGCACGCCGGGGAACTCACGGCGCCGGAGCACTTCGAGTACGGCATAGCGTGCCTCGTCGGGTTTCCGCGTCCCCGAGGTTTCACCCGATCGCCGGGTCCCGCCGACTCCACCGGGCTCCTCCGGTCGGACCCGCTGTGGTGCACTCATGCGATCACCTCCGCGACGATTATGTCCGCCGCGTTGTCCGCCTCGGCGCAGACCGAGGCACCCCGCCGCCAGCACCGCGCCCACCAGGGCCGCCAGGTGAACACCCACTCGCGGCCCCGCCGTACGGCGGTGATCCGGACGCGCGTCTCGCCGCCGGACATGACCTCCAGCACCGGTCGGCCGGTGACGGGGAGGACGAGCGCGGTGCCGACCCCGAGGGTCCGCAGATCCCACCCCAGTCGCAGGAGGTGGATGAACTGCGCCTGCGGATTGTGCGTACTCATCGTGTCGAACCTCCGGAGCGGGCCGTACTGCGGACGTGGTCTGCGCGACGTGGAGCGAAAGGAGGACCAGCGTGCGCTATGTCCATGTTTTTCTGAGTTTTTCTGACTTTCAGTGATGGCTTGTAGCGCACGGTGACGTCACGGCCATGATGATTTGCTCTGTGCATGATGTCAATGCACTGTGCAGATTCTGTTCGGGTCGTGCATTCAGGCGCGGAGAGTGGGCTCCTTCGGCACACTGACCACATGTCACCGACCCACAGCCCCACGGTCCGGCTGAGGCGCCTCGCCCGTGAGCTGCGCAGGATGCGGGAAGAGAGCGGGTTGCGCCCCGAGGACGCCGCGGCGCGCCTGGGATGGAGCCGCAGCAAGGTGAGCCGCATCGAGACCGGCCGCACCCGCGCCGGTCTCACCGACGTCGCGAGCATCTGCGACCTGTACGGCGTCGGCTCGTCGGCCCGCGCCGGACTGCTCCAGCTCGCCAAGGAGGCCCGTCAGCGGGGATGGTGGACGGCCTACGCGGACGTGTTCACCGGCTCCTACATCGGGCTCGAAGACGAGGCGGCGTTGATCCGCCAGTGGGAGGTGCAGCTCGTCCCCGGCCTCCTGCAGACCGAGGAGTACGCGCGCACGGTCATCAGGGCCGGGCGGCCGGAACCGCACAACGCCGATGACATCCAGCGCCGGGTCATGGCCCGCATGGCCCGGCGCACGCTGCTCAGCCGACCGGACGCGCCGGAGCTCCACGCGGTGCTGGACGAAGGGGTCGTCCGCCGTCCGATCGGCGGCCGGGAGACGATGCGGGAACAGCTGGAGGCGCTGCTGGCCGCCGCCCGGCGGCCCAACGTGACGATCCGCATACTGCCGTACAGCGCCGGAGCGCACGCGGGCCTGGAGGGAGCGTTCACCGTCCTGTCCTTCCCCGAGGAGATCGACCCCGACGTCGCCTACGTGGAGGGCACGGCGGGTGACATATACGTCGAGAGCTCGGAGCAGGTGGATCGCTATAGTCTGGCCTTCGCCCGCATCTGCGAGGTGGCTCTGTCCCCGGAGGACTCCGTGGGGCTGATCGTCGAGGCGAAGGAGCGTCTTCCCCGTGACTGATCTGTCGGGCGCCGTCTGGCGCAAGAGCAGCCTGAGCGGCAGCGGCAACAACTGCGTCGAGGTGGCCGACAACCTCCCCGGCCTCATCGCCGTCCGCGACAGCAAGGACCCCGACGGCCCGGTCCTGACGTTCTCCCCGGACCAGTGGAGGGCGTTCACCGGCGGCGTCAAGAACGGCGAGTTCGAGGCGCGTCCCTGAAATCCGGTCGGTCGACGACGGTGATGCATCGCAGATGGAGACAGCCGCCGGAGCAGACCGGCCCGGCAGCGATTCCCGTCCCGAATCAGGGGCCGGGCATCCGACAAGACGACGCATCCCGGACGCTGTGTCCTCCGCCGGATGCCGGGGAGGATGTCTAGGGTTCTGACCTATGAGTGATCTCGCGCCCGGTGCGTACGAGAAGATCATCACCCAGGCGCTCGGCCGCCGTCTGAGTGTGGTCGCAGACGAGCTGGTGGAGAAGAGCCGGATCGAGGACGGGGCGGCCGAGGACTATCTGATCAGGCATCTCGCCGGCCTGGCTCGGCATGCGTTGCGTGCCGCCAAAACCTCCGAGGAACAGATCGACCGGGCCAACCGCATCGCCGAGTTGATCATCGAGGAGTTCCTCGACCCGGAGGACGGAGGCGAACGGGTCGCCCAGCCCGGTCAGCTGCTCACCGCCGTGCGGCAACCATCAGGTGCGCCGGGCCGACCGGAGCCGCTGGTCCGGCCACGGATACCGCTGGCCACCAGTGCGCTCCTGGTCAACGGGCGGGATCAACCGAGCATCGGCACCGAGGTCATGCGCGAATTCGCGACCGCCGATCGGGTGGATCTGATCTGCGCCTTCATCAAGTGGTACGGCCTGCGCCTCATCGAAGAACCGATCAAGGAGTTCATCGCCAGGGGTGGTGAACTGCGGGTCATCACGACCACCTACATCGGTGCCACCGATCGTGTGGCGCTGGACCGACTGGTGGCTCTGGGCGCGCAGGTCAAGATCTCCTACGAGACGCACAGCACCAGGCTCCATGCCAAGGCGTGGATGTTCCACCGGCTCTCCGGGTTCTCGACCGCGTACGTCGGCTCGTCGAACCTTTCCAAGGCCGCGCAACTCGACGGCCTCGAATGGAACGTACGGCTCACGGAGGTGGAGCAGACCCACCTTCTCTCGACGTTCACCGCAACCTTCGAGCAGTACTGGGCCGACCCCGCCTTCGAGAGTTACGACCCGGAACGCGACGGCTCCCGGCTGGCCGAAGCGCTTCGTAGGGAAGGCGGGGCAGGACCGGCCGATCTGCCGTTGGAGATCGCCGCGCTAGACGTGCTACCGCGCTGGTACCAGGCAGAAGCGTTGGAAGAACTGGCGGCTGAACGTGAAGTGCACGGCCGCACGCGCAATCTCGTCGTGATGGCCACCGGCACCGGGAAGACCGTGGTCGCCGCGCTCGACTACCGGCGGTTGCGTTCCGAGGGCAAGGCGGACAGCCTGCTGTTCGTCGCGCACCGGGAGAGCATCCTCCAGCAGAGCCGCGCGACCTTCCGACAGGTTCTCCGCGATGGGACGTTCGGTGAGCGGCTGGTCCGTGGTGAGCGACCGAAGAAGTGGAGACACGTCTTCGCCTCGGTCCAGTCGCTGAAGAACATCGTCGATGAGATCGACCCCTCCCGGTTCGACATGGTGATCGTGGACGAGTTCCACCACGCCGACGCCCCGACTTACCGCCGTCTGCTGGAGCATCTCCGACCTCGCTACCTCCTCGGTCTGACCGCCACCCCCGAACGGTCTGACGGCATCAACGTCGTCACGGAGTTCTTCGATGACCGGATCGCCTACGAGCTCCGCCTCTGGCAGGCCCTCGAACAGCAGCATCTCGCTCCGTTCCACTACTTCGGCATCCACGATGAGGTCTCCCTGGCCGCCGTGGCGTGGCGGCGCGGCAGGTACGACGAGGCCGCCCTCAACCAGCTCTACACCGGCAACCACGCTCGGGTCCGACTCATCCTCCAGGCCGTACAGGACAAGATCGCCGACCCCGGGGGCATGCGTGCCCTGGGGTTCTGCGTGGGGGTTCAGCACGCCCGGTTCATGGCGGAGCAGTTCACCCGCCACGGCATCCCCGCCCTGGCCGTGACCGGTGAGACCTCGCCCGACGAACGGACGCAGGCCGTGAGACGGCTGATAGATCGAGAAGTCAACGTGCTGTTCACCGCCGACCTGTTCAACGAGGGCGTGGACATCCCCGAAGTGGACACGGTCCTTTTCCTGCGTCCCACCGAGAGCGTCACGATCTTCCTCCAGCAACTCGGTCGAGGACTGCGTCGCGACCCGGGCAAGACGTGTCTCACGGTCTTGGACTTCGTCGGTCACCAGCGCGCGGAGTTCCGCTTCGACCTCCGGCTGCGTGCTCTCACCGGAGTGCCGAGGCGGAGGCTTCCCGACGTGCTGCCCAACCCGCCGCTGCCCGCGGGCTGCCACCTCCA
The DNA here is from genome assembly GCA_014647935.1 of Planomonospora parontospora. Lineage (GTDB taxonomy): Bacteria > Actinomycetota > Actinomycetes > Streptosporangiales > Streptosporangiaceae > Planomonospora > Planomonospora parontospora. The sequence continues at coordinate 111,519 of BMQD01000009.1, read as the reverse complement.
GCTTGACGACGTGGTGACCGAGATGGTCCTCGACAACGTGCGCCGAGCCATCCGGGTGTCATGGAAGGACCTGGCCGCCGACCTGAAGTCGATGCCTGAGGCTTCTCTCGCGGAGTTCCTCGCCGAGACCGGTCACGAGCTGGAGGACCTCTACCGGTCGGGGAAGGGCGGATGGACCGAGTTGCGCCGCCTGGCCCAGGGTCGTTCCGCGCCCGAGGACGATGCCGACCGGAAACTGGGCCGTGCGATCGGGCGCCTGCTCCATGTGGACGACCCCGTACGGCTGGCGTACCTGCGTGACGGCGTCATGGAGGATCCGCGTCTGCTCGCGATGCTGCACGTCGCACTGGTCGGAGGAGATGTGCCGTTCGATTCCGGGGACGCGGTCCTGCGGCTTCTGGACGCCCATCCGGAACGGCGCGAAGAGCTTCGAGAGGTGGCCTCGGTGCTGGAAGAGCGCATGCACCGGGTCACCCATGCCGCCGGTGGCCTGCCGTTACGGGTTCACGCCCGCTACACCAAGAACGAGGCCCTGGCGGCGTTCGGAATCGACCGTCCGGGCAACGTCCGTGAGGGGGTGAAGTGGGTGCCGGAGGCGGGAGCCGATGTCTTCTTCGTGACCTTGCGCAAGACCGAGGGATTCTCGCCCACGAACATGTACAACGACCGGGCGATCAGTCCCACGCTCTTCCACTGGGAGTCCCAGAGCACGACCCGCACCGGTTCGGCGACCGGACAGCGGTACGTCACCGGTGGCTCGACGGTGCACCTGTTCCTGCGCGAGACGAAGACCCCGGACGGCTCGCTCGGCGCACCGCCGTTCCTCTACGCCGGGACGATGACCTTCGTCTCCTCCGAGGGCGACCGGCCGATGCAGATCCTGTGGGAACTCGACCGCCCGCTACCCGCCGACGTCTTCCACCAGGCGAGTCTCCTCACCACCTGATCCCTCCAGAGGCCGGTGTCGAAGGCGATGTCGTCCGGACGCCGCTCCTCGCGGTGGTTCTCCCGGTAGCGGACCTCGCGCAGGCTGTAAGCCACCGGCCGCGGCCGAAGGCGTCGCTCTCGAAGATCCTGTGGGTGAGGAGATAGACTCCGCGCCGGACAGCCCGTCGGCGCGGGATCCCCTGGCCGGAGGCGACGCCTCCGACTGGGCGAACAGTGCTCCGGCAGTCGAGGAAGACACTTCGTGACCGACATCGTCCCGCTGCGCAGGAACGTGCGCTTTCAACTGCTGTGGCTCGGCAGCGCCGTCTCCCAGCTGGGGTCGGAGCTCACCCGGCTCGCCATGCCGCTGCTGGTGCTGGCGCTCACCGGTTCGCCGGGGCTGGCGGGCGTCGTCGCGGGGGCCCGCACCGTCGCCTTCGTCCTGGTCCAGATGCCCGCCGGCGTCTGGGTGGACCGGTGGGACCGCCGCCGCACGCTGGTCACCGCTCAGGGGTGCCAGGCGGTCGTCTCGGCGCTGTTGGCGGCGCTGATCCTCACCGGCCGGGCGCAGGCCTGGCACTTCGTCGCGTTGGCGGTGATCGACGGGCTGTGCGCCGCGTTCATCGGCCCCGTCCAGGACACCGCGATCCGCGGGATCGTTCCACCGGGCCAGCTGCACGCCGCCTACGCGCAGGAGGAGGCCCGCACCCACGCCGCCGGGCTGATCGGCCCCCCGCTCGGCGGCCTGCTGTACGGCCTCGGGCGGGCGGTGCCCTTCGTCGTCGACGCCGTCACCTTCCTCGCCGCCACGCTCTGCTACGTGCTGGCGAAGGTGCCGCGCCGCCCGACGGACCGGCTGGACACCTCCCCGGGGGAGGACGGAGAGGGGCGGCGGCCGGCCCGGCGGGGCATGCGCCGGGAGGCGGGTGAGGCCGTCGCCTGGCTGTGGCGCCGGAAGGGCCTGCGGGAGGTCACCGCGGCGGTGATGGTCCTCAACCTGCTGGGCGGGGCGTTCCTGATCCCGCTGATCGTGCTCGTCGGCGAGCGCGGCGGCGACGCGTTCACCACCGGCGCGGTCCTGGCCGGCCTCGGCGTCGGCGGCCTGGTCGGGTCGCTGCTGTCGGGCCGGATCAGCAGGCTCCTGCCGCCCGGCAGGCTGCTGCCGGCCGTCGTGGCGGTCTTCGGCGCCGCGCTGGCGGCCACGGCGCTGCCGTGGGGGGCGTGGTGGCCGATGGTCCCGCTGGTGTTCGTCACCCTGTCGACGCCCTCGCTCAACGTGGTGATGAACGTGGCGGTCGCGCGGATGGTGCCCGAGGAGATGCTCGGCCGGATGGGCGCCGTCCTGAGCACGGGCGGGATGGCGTTCAAGCCGCTCGGGCCGGTCCTCGGCGGGGCGCTGGCGGCGGCGCTGGGCGGTGCGGCGGCGCTCGTCGTGCTGGGCGGGCTGCTCGGGCTGACGGCCGCCGCGGCCGTGCTCAGCCCGGAGCTGCGCGGCTTCACCGGGGAGGCCTCCCGCGGATGAGGGCGGCACCGCACCGGCCAGGGTCAGGCGGTGCTGCCGAGGTAGGTGCTGACGCGGCGGAGCCAGGCGGTGTAGCCCGCGGTGACCAGCTTGTCGGGGAGCAGCCGCATCAGGGTCGGCGGCCGGTACCTGTCGGTCTGCTCGGTGGCCGCCAGGTCGGCGGCCCGGGCGGCGCGGCGGGAGCGGATCCGCTCGTAGCGGCGGAGCCGTTCGGTGACCGGGCCGGGGCCGTCCAGCTCGCGGGCCAGCGTCCAGCCGTCCTCCAGGGCCTGGTTCGCGCCCTGGGCCATCGTCGGGGGCATGGAGTGCGCGGCGTCCCCGGCGAGCGTCGCGCGACCGCGGCCCCAGACCTTCGGCACGCGGTGGCGGTGGTGGGTGAAGCGGTCGATCCCGTCGATCGCGGCGAGTACCTCGGGGACGGGCGCGGCCCAGCTCCCGAAGCGTTCGGCCAGCGCCTCGGCGGGGGAGGCGGGCGGCGGCTCGCGGTGGTCGACCCGGTGGTCGAACCACCACAGCAGCAGTCCCTCGCCCGCGGGGATCAGGCCGCAGAGCCCCTCCCGGCCGACGATCATGATGGCCCGGTGGGACGAGACGAGGTCGAGCGGGCGCCTGATGAAGCCCTGCCAGGTGACCCACTCGGTGAGCCGGGCGGGATCGGCGCCCCACAGGTGGTCGCGCACCGCCGAGGAGCGCCCGTCCGCGCCCACGACGACGTCGCCGCTCACCGTGGTCCCGTCGGCGAGGACGAGCCCGGCCCGCTCGGGGTCCACCCGCGTGCAGGCGGAGCCGAAGCGCAGCGTGCCCTCGGGCAGGCCGTCGGCGAGGCGCTCGACCAGCCGCTGCCGGGGCAGGTGCACGTTCGGCGTGCCGTAGCGGCGGGCCACGGCGGCGATGTCGACGGTGACCAGCAGCCGCCCGCCGGACGACCACGACTCCATCGCGTCGATGCGCCGCCCGACGCCGGTCAGGTCGACCCCGAGGTCGCGCAGGATCCCGGTGCTCCCGCTCCAGAGCGTCACCGACCCGCCCACCGTGCGCAGCGCGGGCGCCCGCTCGTGCACCTCGACCTCGTGTCCCGCCCTGACCAGGCCGCGCGCGGCGGCGAGTCCGGCGACGCCCGCACCGGCTACCAGTACTCTCATCACGCCACCTCAATCTTGATACTCCCAGTATCTGATATCGAAAGTATCATATATGTCGACATCCCCGTCCCCCCGAGGCCGCCGGCCGGACCCGGCCGTCGACGCGAAGATCCGCGCCGCCGTACTGGAACTGCTGCTCCAGCGCGGACTGGAGATGACGATGGACGAGGTGGCCGCGCACGCCGGGGTGGGCCGCGCCAGCGTGTTCCGCCGTTACCCGACAAAGCGCGACCTGCTGCTGGACGCGCTGACCCAGGTGCTCGACGTGCAGGTCGCCATCCCCGACACCGGCTCGCTCGCCGGTGACCTGAGGCAGGTGGTCGCCGACACGCTGGCCGTCTGGCGGGACGACCGGCTCGCCGCGCTGAGCCGCCAGGTCCTGGGTGAGACCGGCCGCGACCCGGTGGTGGCCGACCTGGTCCGCACGAGCATGCGCGACCGGATGGCCCGGTCCTGGGTGGTCTACGAGCGGGCGATCGAGCGCGGCGAGCTCCGCCCCGACGGCGACCTGTGGCTGCTGACCGACCTGTTCGCCGGGCTCGTCGCCTACCGGGGTCTGCTCGGCCTCGACCTCCCCGACCCCGACGAGGTGGTCCGGTCCCTGCTGCACGGCTTCGCGACGACGGGCTGAAGCCGCCGTACGGCATGCGACGGGACGGACGCGGCCGGATCCGCGGCCGAGGACCGGCTCGGCGGCGCCGGACGCGAGCACGGGGCCGGTCGGGCCGACATCCCCCGCCGATGGTGACAGCGCGGACGTTCTGGGCGATAGTGGCTCCGGTGAAGGCACCGAGGCAGGCGGCAGTGCTCGTGCCGCTCACGCTGCTCGTTCTGCTCGCGCCGACCGTGACGGCCTGCGACGCTCCGCCGCCGCGGGATCCGGCCGCTCCACCGGCCCCGTCTCCGTCGGCCTCGGCGTCCCCGGCGGCGTTGACGCCCCGGCCGCTCCGGATCCCGCGCATCCCGGCGGGCGGCGGATGCCCTGTCACCGCCCCGCGCCCGTGGTCCGGCCCCGGCGTGGCGACGGCGGTGCTCGGCGACGGGCCGGTGTACCCGGTCGCCGACTACTTCAGGGCCGGCACCGTCCTGGAACTGCGCCCCGACGACCGCGGGCCCGACGGCTCCTACGTGAAGAAGGTCCGCTGGATCGGCGCGGGGTACAGCGGGCCGGTCCTCGTCCGGGCCGCCCGGATCGACGGGAAGGGCACCGCGAGCAGCAGGTTCTCCTACATCGGTGAGGAGCGCCACGGCGGCCACTACGCCGAGCTCACCTCTCCGACGAGCGATCTGCCGGGGACGACGACGGTCGGCGGGCCCGGCTGCTACGTGCTGCAGGTCGACGGCACGACGTTCACCACGACCGTCGTGTTCCGCGCCGCCTGAGCCTCCGGGTCGTTCTCAGCGTCCTCACAGCCGCGCTCAGGGTCCTCACAGCGAAGCCCGGCGATGATCGGCCCACGCCGCGGAGGGACGCGCCGCGGATGTCGTCGAGACGGTCCTGGCCCCGCTCGTGGGAGAGGGCCGTCGCGCGGAGAGGAGGAACCGTGCGGAGTCCGCATACGCCAGATGGAGCGGCGATCGGTGAGGCGGGGGCGCGGTGGACGAGGACGCGGAGCGTCGCGGCGTACGGCGCGGCCCTCGCGATGCTGCCGTACTTCGTCATCAAGGTCTTCTGGACGGTGGACGGCCTGCGCGGCGGGGGTCTCCAGGACGGCGCCTGGAGCACGCTGGACTGGGCGGCGGTCAACGCCATGACCGTCGGCATGGCGGGTGCGGCGATCCTGCTGGGCCTGGCGCTGGGCCAGCAGTGGGGCATGCGGATCCCCGCGTGGCTGCTGCTGTCGCCCGCGTGGATCGGCATGGGCTTCCTGGTCTCGATGATCCCCCTGCTTCCCGTCATGCTGCTGCTGGCGGGGGAGGACTGGGATGCGGCGGGGAGCGCGTCACTGCCGTCGTGGGAGCTTCCCCTGATCGGCCTGTCCTTCGCCGGGTTCGCACTCGGGCTGGCGGTCGCGGCCCCCCTCTACGCCGGGCAGAGATGGCCCGAGGCGTTCGCCGGACGGGTGGACGCGGAGGGGGCCCCGGCGGGTGCGAGCGGACCGCTGCAGGTGACGGCGGCCCGGATCGCGATGGCCGTCTGCGCCGTGATCGGCCTGCCGCAGCTCTACTGGGGCGCGGGCGGCACCCTGGGCCTTGAGCGGCCCGGCGCCGGAGACCTCCGGTGGCACCTCCTCACCGCGAACGACGGGCTGTGGGCTCTGATCGCCGCCTGGGGGGTGTGGACGCTGACCCGTCGGCGCAGCGGCATGCGGTTCCGGGTGCCCGTGCTGCTGACCTGGGTGGCCTCCGGGTCCTTGTTCGCCTGGGGCTCGTGGAGGGCGCTCTTCATGTTCGCGACCACGTCCGCGTATCCGTCCCCCGAGCCCCCCTGGGCGCTGGCGCTGGAGCACCACTTCGGCGCGCTCGCCGGCCTGCTGATCCTCCTGGTGCTCCTGCTGCTGATCGGCGACCGCGGGCACGCGTCACGCCGGTGAGCCCCTCCGCCCTCCGGCACGGGTCGACGGTCCCGGCCTCCGCGGTCACACCGGCTGCCGGAGGCCGTGGGGCATGTTCCAGCCCTCGGCGAGCCTGGAGGGACGGAGGTTGCCCGCGCCGCCGAAGAACTCGCAGAACTTCATGATGAGCGGGTCCCACTTGAGCGGATCGATGTGGTCCGTCCCGGGGATGATCAGCTCCTCCTCGACGTGGACGCGCACGACCTCCACCTGGAAGGCCGTGGCGTCCGCCATCGCCGAGGACGGCAGGTTGAGCACGCACTCGCGCTCGCGGAGCAGGTTCGCCGTCGTCTGCGAGGTGTCGTCCAGGCCCAGCATGCAGCACCGCCCCAGCCACCAGGCGGAGGACATCGGGGCGAGGTCGGCGGTGCCGTCCTCGTTGCGGGAGCCGATCAGCACCACGGGCGTACCGAAGTACATGACCTTCAGCTCGTGGATCCTGTGCACGTCCGTCCTTCCTCGTCGAGCCCCGGTCCGCCGGGGCCGGGATCCGACTCTGGCGGAACGGCGTGCGATCCGCTGGCGCTGATCGGACGCCGCACTCACCGGCCACCCGGGACCGCGTCATCCGAAGGGCGCACGGGTGCCGGGACGGGCGCCCCTCCGGGAGGCCGCCTCGGTGGAGACCGTCCGCGCCCACGTCGGAGCCTTCCTCGACCTGCGTCTCCGCGGACACCCCCGGCCGCTGCGCGACCGGCCGTCCCGGAGCCACCCCGAGGCCGGGTTCCGGCGCCGCTCGGGTAGCGTCGATGCCGATCTTCGAAGGCGACCAGGAGGCCGTTCCAGCATGAACCCGCCCGCCCGCACCCCGGAGCAGCGCAAGCAGGACACCCTCGACCGGTTCGAACGCGACGTCGACGCGTGGGTGGCCACGGCGGACGGGGAGAGCGGAAGCCCCTGCATGGTGCCGCTCTCCTTCCTCTGGGACGGCGAGACCCTGCTGCTGTCCACGTCGAGCTCCACCCCGACCGGCCGGAACCTGCTGGCCGGTGGCACGGTCCGCCTCGGCATCGGGCAGACCCGGGACGTCGTCCTCGTCGAGGGGACCGTGCAGGTGCTGGAGATCTCCGGCATCCCGGACGAGGTGGGCGACGCCTTCGCCGCCAAGACCGGCTTCGACCCGAGGAAGAGCGGCGACTCCTACCGCTATTTCCGCGTCCGCCCCCGGTGGATCCAGGCCTGGCGCGAGGTCAACGAGCTCGAAGGACGCGACCTCATGCGCGACGGGCGGTGGCTCGTCCCCTGACCGGCGCGGCCGGGGGGTGAGGGGATCCGTCCGCGGGCGGACCGGGTGTCGGATCCCGTCCACGGGCGGCCGGAGACGGCGGGACCGTCAGCGGGCGGCGAGTTCGGCGAGCAGGTCCATGCCGACGCGGTCGGGCGACCGCACATCGGCGCCGAGCACGACGACCGCGGCCCGGCGCTCGGGGGAGACCGCCAGCAGGGAGCGGTAGCCGCCGGTGCCGCCGTTGTGGAACAGGGTCCGGTGCTCGCCCCGGCCGGGGGGCTGCCGCAGCTCGATCCAGCCGGGGCGGACCGTCGCGCCGCCGGTGATGCGGTGGCCGGTGGCGTGGGTGAGGGCCACGGCCTCGGCGAGCCCGTCCGGCGCGTCGCCGAACTGGGTGCGCGCCAGCCGCAGCAGGTCGGGCACGGTGGAGTGCAGGCCGCCCGCTCCGGCGAGCGCGGCCAGGTTCCAGCGGGGGCGGGGCCTGCCCAGGCGGGAGTGGCCGGGTGCCAGCCGGGCGGTGCGCTCGGCGTCGAGGGCCACCCGGGTGTCGGCCATGCCGAGCGGCCGGCAGATCTCCGCCTGGACGAGCTCGTCGTAATCGGCGCCGGAGCCCGTACCGCCGCCGGCGCGGCGGGCCAGGGCCAGGCCGAGCAGGCCGGCGCCGAGGTTGGAGTAGCGGAAGCGGCGCCCCGGCGCCGAGCGCAGCCGGGTACGGCCCAGCCCCTCCAGCAGCATCCCGGGCGTGCAGCCGGCGTAGGGGTCGGAGCTGAACAGTCCGCGCGGCAGCAGCCCTCTGGGCAGTTTGGGCAGGCCCGAGGTGTGGCAGGCCAGGTGGACCAGCTCGATCTCCCCGCCGTCACGGCGCGGTACGGCGGTGCCCTCGGGCAGCAGGTCGCGCAGCGGCTGGTCGAGGGCGGCCTCGCCGCGTACGGCCAGCCGGGCCAGGGCCAGGGAGGTGAAGGTCTTGCTGATCGAGCCGATCTCGAACAGGGTGCCCGGGTCGGCGCCGTGCATGGCGGTCTCCTCGCCGAGGATCGCGCCGACCGCGACGGCGCCGCGCCGCTTGGCGGCGAGCCGGTCGGCGGCCCGGCGCACGAGGCCGTCGAGAGAGGTCGTGGTGGTCATCGCGGCTGTTCCTCCGTAGGTTCGGCCGGCCCGGGGGCGGACGAGTGGTCGATTCCGGCCGTGGCGTCAATGCTGGTTGACGCGAATCCCTCATGTCAACTGAGGTTGACCGCAGAAGCCCGTACTGAGGCAGGCCACAGGGTCCGCCGGGAACGCCGAGCCGCCCGGTCCGGCCCGCGTGCATTGAGTACACCGGTCGTCGCTGGGCAGGGGATCACCGTAAGGGCGGTGGCACGGGCCGTCGCCTTTCCACCAGACTGCCGAGGGACATGCCGTATGACGTTCACCACGCCCCCTTCTTCAGCCGCCCGGCATCTCACGCCGGTTCCGTCCACGGCCCCGGAGCCCACGACCGCGGGGCCCGCGGCCGCAGAGTCCACGGCCGCGGAGGGGCACCGCACGACGCGTGCCGGTGATGTGCGGGCGTTCGTGGGCGCCGCCGTGCAGCGGCCCTCCACCATCGGGGCCATGGCGCCCACCGGCGCGCGCGTGGCCCGCCTGCTGGCCACGATCACGCCCAGCACGCGCGAGGCCGTCGTGGTCGAGCTCGGCGCCGGGACGGGCCCGGTCAGCGACGCCGTCCAGGACCGGCTCCGGCCCGGGAGCCGCCATCTCGCCGTCGAACTCGACCGGGACCTGGCCGAGCACCTGCGGGCCACCCGGCCCCGGATCGACGTCGTCCAGGGCGACGCGGCCGACCTGCGGAGGCTGCTCGACGCGGCGGGCGTCGGCGCCGGGGAGGTGGACGCGGTGGTCAGCGCGCTGCCGTGGACCCTGTTCGACGGGTCCCAGCAGGAGCGGATCCTGGACCAGATCTGCGCCGTGATGCGGCCGGAGGCGGCGTTCGCCACCATCTCCGCGCATCCGTCGAGCTTCTTCCCGGCGGCCAGGGAGTTCCGTCACCGCCTGCACGAGCGGTTCGACGAGATCGTCGTGAGCCGTACGGTGTGGCGGAACGTGCCGCCCGCCCGCGTGCTGGTCTGCCGCCGCCCCCGGCTCCGGGTCCTGCCCTGAGGACGCGGGGCGGCCTCTGCCCCCGGCTCCGGGTCCTGCCGGGGCGCGGGGCGGTCTCTGCCCCGAAGGAGCGTGTGACCTGCCGCCTGGAAGGGCCGGGCGGCCCGTCCCGGGAGGGCTCCTCCCCGGGTGGAACGATCCTCCCGAGCCGGACGGAACGGCCGGAGGTCAGGCGGATCCCCGGTCCGGCTCCGGACCCGGACCCGGGAGGGCGAGCCTGCGGAGGCGGTCCTCCGCGCCCAGGATCCGCAGCGCCCGGACGAGGGGCTCGCGGTGGATCTCCTTCTCCGCCCTGTCGTACATCAGCGTGAGCGCGTCACGCAGCTTGGCGGCCTCCGTCGCCAGCGCCTGTGCGGCGGTGACCCCGGCGTAGGTGTACTCGGCGGAGGCCGGGTTGATCCGGCCCAGGAGTTCGAGGATCCGCAGGTAGTGATCGAGGAAGTCCTGCTCGGCCCGGGTCAGGGCCGGAAGCGGGCGATCGGGCTGCATCGTCGTCACTCGGAGCCGCGGTCGTGGCGCCAGGTGAGCAGGGAGACGGTGCCGTCGCCGCGGTCCCGGACGACGGGCTCGTCGTCGGTGAGGCGGAAACCCGCGGAGCGCGCGACCGCGGCGCTGGCCTCGTTGTCCGGGGCGATGCGCAGCAGCACGCGGTCCATCGCCAGGGTGTCGTAGGCGTAGTCGGTCATCAGCCGGACCGCCCGGGTCGCCAGGCCCCGCCGCCGGTGCGCGGCGCCGATCGCGTAGCCGAGCTCCGCGTCGCGCTCGTCCGGGGAGGCGCGGAAGAGCAGCACCTCGCCCAGCGGGGCCCCGCCGTCCTCGGTGACCGCCAGCTGGAGGCGGAGACCGGCGGCACGGCCCTGCCGGGCCCGCGCGAGGTAGGCCCGCGCGGTCTCCAGGGTGAACGGCGAGCGGAGCGGGGTCCAGCGGTCCACCTGCGGCTCGTCGAAGAGCGCGGCCATCGCCGGCAGGTCCTCGTCGGTCCAGTCGCGCAGGTGCAGACCGAGCCCCGACACGGTGACGGAGGGGGCTAACGCGGCACGGGGGAGGTCGGAGGTCGTCATCTGCCTGATTCTGCTACTGCGGGCCGACCGTGTCAGCACGCCGACGATCACCGCTCCTCCCCTCGGGAGCCGGGGGAACCGATGACCGGGGCAGGGTGAGGTGGACGCACACGCCGTCGTGCAGTTCGTTCTCCATCCGGGCGGTGCCGCCGTGCATCTCCATGATCTTCTCGACGATGGACAGGCCGATCCCGGTGCCCTCGGCGGCCTCCTCCTCGGCCTGCGGGGCGCGGTAGAACTCCTCGAAGACGCGCCGCAGGTCGTCCGACTCCACCCCGATGCCGGTGTCGTGGACCTCCACCCCGGGTGCGGGGTCGGAGACGACGACCACGTCGACGGCGCCATCGCGGCCGGTGAACTTGATCGCGTTGTCCAGGACCTGCAGCAGCGCGCTGCACAGCTGCTCGACGTCGGCCCAGACCTCCACCCGCTCGGAGGCGTGCAGGTTCAGCGCCAGGTGCTTGAACTCGGCGGCCGGGGCGGACCGTTCGACCGCCTGACGGGCCAGCTCGGCGAGGTCGACGCGGGCCGGGCTGAAGGTGGCGGTCTGCGCCTTCAGACTGGCCATCAGGAGCAACGCGTTGACGAGGCGCAGCATGCGGTCGCTGTTGCGTTCGACGCCCTGCAGGAAGCGCCGCTCGGTCGCCTCGTCCAGGCCGCCGTCCTGGACCAGTTCCAGGTAGCTGCGGATCGCGGTGAGCGGGGTGCGCAGCTCGTGGTTGATCCTGGTCAGGAACTGGTTCTTCAACTGCTCCAGGGCGTTCAGCCGCCGGACGACCTCCTCGGCGTGGTGGGCCCGGCCGTGCAGCTCGATCAGGGTGACGGCGTGGGTCGCCAGAGTGCGCAGGGTCTGGCGCTGGGCGTCGTCCAGCCGGTCCGGGCGGCGGTCCATCACGCAGACCGTGCCCAGGGCGTTGCCCTGGCGGCTGATCATCGGGGCGCCCGCGTAGAAGCGCACCCGCGGAGGGCCGGTCACGATCGGGTCGTCGTGGAAACGCGGGTCGTCGCGGGTGTCGGGGATCTCCAGCAGCTCCCGTTCGGCGACGGCGAGATCGCAGAACGGGACCGGCGGGTTCACGCCGGTCAGATCGGTGCCGGCGCGGCCCTTGACGTACTGGCGGTTCTCGGCGACCAGGTTGACCAGCGCGATCGGCGCCCGGCAGACGTGCGCGGCGGAGATGGCGATGGCCTGGAAGTCCGGCTCCAGCAGACTCTCCAGCGCGTTCAGCTCGTCGAGCTCCCGCACGCGCCCGGTCTCGTCGGCCGCCACCGGTGTCCTGGTCATCTTCGGCCTCCTGCCCGTTCGCCCGTCGCCGGGCTCCCGCCGGTAAGCCCTACCCGGTTCCGGCCGCCGGGTGCGCGCCGCACCCCGGCGGACCGGTAAAGACCAGGTCAGATCGGTCCATGCAGGTGGAAGGCGGCACGTACCGCGACCGCCATGACCGGGCTCGCCAGCACGGCCGGGAGGCGACCCTGGTCCGGCCGCGCTTCCTGCCCGGCCGCGTTTCCCGCCTGGCCCCGCTCGCCGGGCGCTCGCGCTCAACCGCGCGCCGGGGCGAGCGGGGCGAGCGTGTCGCGCAGGGCCCGTACGGCGGCGCGGACCGCCGGGATCTGGTCGGCCTCGCGGGGGTGGACCAGGTGCAGGGTCCGGGGGAGCAGCCCGGCGGCCGGGCGGACGGCGACGCCGGGGGCGGTGAAGGCCTCCAGGGCGAGCCGGGGCAGCAGCCCGATGCCCAGGCCGCGGGCGATCAGCGCCTGGGTCACCACGTAGTCGTCGGTGCCGTGCCGTACGTCGGGGGTGAACCCGGCCTCCCGGCAGGTCCGCAGCAGGCTCGCCGCGCACCGCTCGCAGCCCGCGATCCACTTCTCCGCCGCCAGCGTCCGCAGGTCCACCGGCTCGTCGCCACCCGCGGCGTGCGGGTGGGAGCGTGGCAGGACCAGCCGGACCGGGTCCTCGCCGACGGCCGTCCGGACCAGGCCGGGCTGCTCGTCCGGCTCCTGCCCGGCGTGCGCGAACGTCACGGCCAGGTCGGCCTCCCCGGCGGCGAGCAGGGCGAGCGCCTCCGGGGGCTCGGCCTCGCGGAGCCGTACGTCCACCCCGGGGTGGCGGCGGCCCAGCAGGCTCATCGCGGCCGGGACGACCGTGGCGCTCGCCGAGGGGAAGGCGGCCAGCCGTACGGTGCCCTCCCGCAGCTGGACCAGGGCGGCGAGGTCGTCGGCGGCGGCGTGCAGCCGGACGGCGATGGCGTCGGCGTGGCGGAGCAGCACCTCGCCCGCCTCGGTGAGCCGCACGCCGCGCGGACGGCGCAGCACCAGGGCGGTCCCGGCCTGCCGCTCCAGGTGGCGCAGGTGCTGGCTGACGGCGGGCTGGGTCCAGCCGAGGGCGCGGGCCGCACCCGCGACGGACCCGGCGCGGGCGATCTCCCGGAAGACGAGGAGGCGGTGGACGTCCATTCCCTGGGTCATACGTATAAGTATTCCTTTGGGGTCAGCCAACAAGGACACGTCTACCTGTGGGGTCGCACTCCGGCCAGGATGGCGTGCATGACGGAGACCATGAGAACGATCGGCCTGATCGGCGGCATGAGCTGGGAGTCCTCGGCGGAGTACTACCGCCTGCTCAACGAGGAGGTCCGCCGCCGCCTGGGCGGCCACCACTGCGCCCGGAGCCTGCTGCTGACGGTGGACTTCGCCGAGGTCGAGGCGATGCAGCGGGCGGGCGACTGGGAGGCGGCCGGGCGGCTGCTCGCCGGAGCGGCCGCGACCCTGCAGGACGGCGGGGCCGAGCTGGTCCTGCTCTGCACCAACACCATGCACCGGGTCGCGGCGGAGGTGGAGGCCGCGCTCACCGTGCCGTTCGTGCACCTCGTCGACGCGACGGCCGAGCGGATCACCGCCGCCGGGCTCACCACCGTGGGCCTGCTCGGCACCCGGTTCACCATGGAGATGGCGTTCTACCGCGACCGGATGCGCGGGCACGGGATCGAGGTCCTGGTCCCGGACGAGCCCGGCCGCACGCTGGTGCACGACGTCATCTACGAGGAGCTCACCCGGGGGCGGGTGGAGGACGCCTCCCGCGACGCCTACCGGCGGGTCATCGCGGACCTGGCCGCCCGCGGGGCCGAGGGGGTGATCCTCGGCTGCACCGAGATCACCCTGCTCGTCGGCCGGCGGGACAGCCCGGTGCCGGTGTTCGACTCCACCCGCATCCACGTCGAGCGCGCCGTGGACCTGGCGCTGGCCGCGCCGGTCCCGGAGGCCGCCGGACCGCGCCGGTGAGACCGGTCCCGGAGGCGCAGGGCGGCGGGACCGGGCCGGTGCCTCCGGGCGGGACCGGAGGCACCGGCGGACGGGGACCCTCAGGCAGGGGTCCGCGGGCGGGGATCAGTGGGTCGGGTCGATGACGCAGAAGCGGTTGCCCTCGGGGTCGGCGAGGACGACGAAGTCGGGGTCCTCGGGGTAGAGGTCCCAGTCGACCCGCTCGGCTCCCAGGGAGACCAGCCGCTCGACCTCGGCGGCCTGGTCGGCGGTGCCGCGGGCGTAGAGGTCGAGGTGCACGCGCGGGTGCTCCTGCACGGGCGTCGCGCTGACGTCGAGCGCCACCGCGACCCCGTGGCCGCCGCCGGCCGGGACGAGCACCGTCCAGTCGTCGCGCGCCTCGCCCTCGCGGGGCACGTAGCCCAGCGCCCGGGTCCAGAACTCCACCGCGCGCGGCATGTCGCCGACGCCCATCACGACCGTACGGATCTCCAGCATGCCGCCGATTCTGGCAGACCGCCCGGGGCCGTACGGCCCCGCAGGAGCCCTGCCCCGCCGGGCCCCGGCCGGTGTCAGCGGGCGTGCCAGGCGGCGAGGATCTCGGCCTCGCGGGCCGGGGTGACGGTGGTCTCCACGGAGAAGTCCGCCTCGGAGGCGCGGATCTCGCGTACCGACTGCCCGAAGGGGCGCGGGTCCAGTCCGGCGGCGCGGGCGGCGGACGGGTCGGCGGTGTTGATCGAGGTGTCCCCTCCCTCGCCCCAGAGCGGGAGCGAGCGGCCGTCCTGACCGGCGGCGTGCAGGAAGTCCGTGTCCACCCAGGTCAGCGTGGTGCCGGGCGGGGCGACCTCGGCCGCGATCCGCTCCAGCATGTCGCCGAAGGTGAACGGCGGGGGCGGGCTGACCGCGTGGAAGGTGCCGCCGTCCCCTCGCCCGGCCATGGCGACGGTCCAGGCGGCCATGTCGCGCCCGTCGATCACCTGGATGGGGGCCGACGGGTCGCCGGGGGCCAGGACCTCGCCGCCGCGGGCGAGGCGGTTGACCCAGTAGGTGAAGCGGCCGGTGTAGTCGTACGGGCCGATCACGTAGGTGGGGCGGACGACGAGCGTGCCGGGGCCGAACCGCTCGATCGCGGTCCGCTCGCACAGGACCTTCAGCGGGCCGTACGTCTCGCCCGTCACGGTGTCCGGGACCGGGCCGTCGCCGTCGAGCTCGGCGAGCGGGGAGTCCTCGGTGAAACCGGGCCGCTGACCGGGAGCGTAGACGGCGGTGGTGGAGACGAAGACGTACCGGCCGGTGGAGACGGAGCCGGCCAGCGCCTCGATCTGGGACGGCAGGTAGGCGCTGACGTCGATCGTCGCGTCCCACTCGCGGCCGTCCAGGACGGCGAGACCGGTGTCGCGGTCGGCGAGCAGGTGCTCAGCCTCGGGGAAGAGATCGGGGCCGGTCCGGCCGCGGTGCAGGAGGGAGACGTCGTGCCCGGCCGCCAGCGCGGCCTCGGTGATGTGCCGGCCGACGAACCGGGTGCCGCCGATGATCAGAATGCGCATGTAAGGCATCCTTCCCCACCCCGGGCGGACCTGGGGGCGCCGCCACGGGATCGGACGGGACCGCCCCTGACCGGGGTCTCTTCCGCGGGCGGGACGTCCCTGGCCGGGGTCCTTTCCGCGGGCGGGACCGCCCCTGGTCAGGGCCTCTTTCCCAGGGAAGGGCCGGGTCGCCTTTTCCCATCGGGCGGGGGAGCGGGTACGTTGAGGCAGTCGGTTGTCTATTTTCGGGGTGGTCCGTTTGACAATCCAGCCCAGGGCCAATCCGGACGGCCCGCCCCGCCTCTCCCTGCCCGATCCACCGGTCTCCCCCGTCCGGCAGTCCTCTCCACCGGGTCTCGTGATCAACCTGATCGAGCCCCTCTCCGGCCTCGAGGTGATCGGCGAGATCGACCGCACGACCAGGACGGCATGGCAGGAGGCGCTGGCCGCGGTGGCCTCCAAGGGTGAGGACGTCCACCTCTATCTGGCGGAGCTCGGATTCATCGACGTCCGGGGGACATGGTTGATCACCGATGTGGCGGGCACCCTTCCTGCCGGTAAACGGATGTTCCTGCATCACCCGCCCCGCATACTGAAAACCGTACTGACCCTGATCGGATCGGGCAGCCTTCCGGTCGTGGTGGAGAGCCCATGAACGTCACACCGTCCGCAACCGCCGAGCCCTTCGAGCATCCGGCGCTCTTCTACCGGGACGCCGACGAATACCTCGCGGGGACCGTGCCCTTCCTCCTGGAGGGACTGGCCGCGGGAGAGCCGGTCGCGGTGGCGGTGCCGGGCAGGAACCTGGAGCTGATCCGCGGGGCGCTGGGCGCGGCGGCGGCGGAGGTGCGGCTGATCGACATGGGCGAGGCCGGACGCAACCCCGGGCGCATCATCCCGGGAGTCCTGCGGGCCTTCACCGACCTGCACCCGGGCCGGCGCGTCCGCATCATCGGCGAGCCGATCTGGCCGGGCCGGTCGGCGACCGAATACCCGGCGTGCCTCCAGCACGAGGCGCTGATCAACCTCGCGTTCTCCGGCCGGGACGCCACCATCCTGTGTCCCTACGACCTCCACGGGCTGCCTCACGAGGTCATCGAGGACGCGCGGATGACCCACCCCGTCCTCGTGGACGGCTCCGTCGCGTCGGCGAGCGCCCACTACGCGCTGGAGCGCGTCCTGCGCGACTGCAACCGGCCGCTGCCCGCCCCGGAGGACGCCGCGGTGATGCGCTACGGCCAGGGCTTCGGCGACGACCCGCTGGGCCGGGTCCGCGCCTTCGCCACCGAGCACGCGGCCAGGATCGGCCTGAAGGGCGAGCGCCTGGAGGACCTGCGGCTGATCGCCAGTGAACTGGCGGCCAACAGCCTCGACTACGGCGGCGGTTCGGGGACCCTGCGCGTCTGGCGGGAGGGTGGCCGGGTGGTGTTCGACGTCAGCGACGGCGGCCACATCGCCGACCCGCTCGCCGGACGGCGCCCGACCCCGATCCACCAGCTCGGCTCGCGCGGGCTGCTCGTGACGAACCTCCTCAGCGACCTGGTCCGCATCCACACGGGCCAGGGCGGCACCACGATCCGCGTCTACTTCGACGTGGACGGGGCCGACCCCCTGGAGCACCTCAAGAGCATCGAGGACGCCGGGTTCGCCGGGAGCCCCGAGGACACGGGGAGCCCCGAGGACCTGGCGAACGCCTGACGGGCCCGCGGCGGTCGCGCCGCGGCTCAGGGGGCGTCGAGCCAGGTGTCCGTCGTGCGGGCCCCGCCGGTGTCGGTGCGGGGCAGGAGGGTGGCCCGCGTCTCCGTCACGGTGAAGCCGGTGACCACGTGGCGGTTGTGCAGCAGGAACCCCACCACCCCCGCGACGGCCTGCACGCTGTCGGGGGCGGACGTCCGGCCGGTCAGCAGGTAGACGAGCGGGGTGGAGGGCTGGTCGATGGCGAAGCTGCGGCCGTGCCGGTGGACGTCCTGCAGGGTCCTGATGGGGATCGGCCGGGGGGCGGTGAACCACGCGGCGACCTCCCAGGAGGGTGTCCCGGGGGCGGCCTCCGACGCCTCCTCGTAGCAGGTCACGCAACCGCGGCGGGCATCCTGCCCGTGGGGGCAGACCCAGGACGCCGCGTCGTTCGGCATGCTGCGCTCAGACATGTGCAGACCGTACCCCGTCGGGAGAGGACGGTCAGGCGCGGCCGGAGGCCTTCTGGCTGCGCCGGGAGAGCGAGTCGATCACCACCGCGGCCAGCAGCACCGCTCCGGTGACCATGAACTGGATCGAGTTGCTCACGCCCTGCAGCGCCATCCCGGAGGAGATCGACTGGATGACCAGCATGCCCAGCAGGGCCGAGTAGGCCGTTCCGCGCCCGCCGAACAGGCTGGTGCCGCCGATCACCGCCGCCGCGATGGCCATCATCAGCACGTTGCTCTGACCGGTCGCCTGGCTGGCCGAGGCGATGCGGGAGGCCGCGAAGACGCCGCCGACGGCCGCCATCGCACCGGAGATCATGAACACCGAGACGCGGATCGCGGCCACGTTGATCCCCGCGCGCCGGGCCGCCTCGATGTTGCCGCCGACGGCGAAGACCTTCCGCCCGTAGCGGGTACGGCGCTGCACGAAGTCGGCGGCGACCACCACCACGAGGAAGATCAGCAGGGCCAGCGGCAGCCCCTTGTACTGGTTGAGCACGTGGGCCACGCCGAACACGACGAACGCCAGGACCAGGGTGCGCAGGATGACGTCGGCCATCGTCCGGGAGGGGATGCCCGCGGCGCGGCGGCGGGCGTTGCCGAGGACCGAGGCGGCGAAGAACCCGGCCGTGACGAGGCCCGCCAGGCCGTACGCGGCGATGAGCTGGGTGAAGTAGGTGCTGGTGAGGCCGGCGACCAGGCCCTCGTAGGGCAGGTTGATCGTGCCGCTGGGCCCCAGCACCCAGAGCTGGAACCCGGTCCAGGCGAGCATCCCGGCGAGCGTGACCACGAACGACGGCACGCCGAGTTTGGCGAAGAACACGCCGTGGACGAGCCCGAGCAGCGCGGCGACCGCCACGGCCGCGGCGATCGCCGCCAGCGGGTGCCAGCCGTTGTTCACCTGCAGTACGGCCAGCACCGCCGCGCTCGCCCCGCTGACCGCGCCCGCCGACAGGTCGATCTCCCCCAGCAGCAGCACGAAGACGATGCCGACCGAGATGAGGCCGGTCGCCACGATGTCGATGCTGAGGTTGGACAGGTTCTGCGGGGACAGGAACTGGCTGTTCAGGCTCTGGAAGACGATCCAGATGACGGCCAGGCCGACGATGACGGGCAGCGAGCCGAGCTCGCCGCCCCTGACCCGGCGCTTGAACTCCTCGACGTATCCGGCCGCGCCCTTCTCCCGGACGAGCAGCCGGGGGTCGAACTGGGCCTCGGCGGCCGGTCCGGCCGGGCCCGCGGGCTCGTCCGCCCGGTGCTTTCCCCTGTCAGCCATCGGGAGCCTCCTCGGCCCGGCCGGTACGGGCCCGGCGGCGCATGACCACGTTGTCGGTCGCCCCGGTGATCGCAGCGATGATCTCCTCCTGGGTGGTCCGCCCGGTGTCGAAGAGACCGTTGTTGCGGCCCAGGCGCAGGACGGCGACGCGGTCGGCGACCGCCATCACGTCGACCATGTTGTGACTGATCAGGATCACCCCGAGTCCCTGGCCGCGGAGCCGTTCCACCAGGTCGAGGACCTGGGCGGTCTGCTCGACGCCGAGGGCCGCGGTCGGCTCGTCCAGGATCACGATCCTGGGCTCGCCCAGCAGCGACCGGGAGATCGCCACGGTCTGCCGCTGGCCTCCGGACAGGGACGCCACCGGGATGCGGACGCTGGGGATCCTGATGGAGAGCGTGTGCAGCAGGTCGCGGGAGCGCTTCTCCATCGCGACCTCGTCCAGCACGCCGAGGCGGCCCAGCTCCCGGCCGAGGAACAGGTTGCCGACCACGTCGAGGTTGTCGCAGAGGGCGAGGTCCTGGTAGACGGTCGCGATGCCGAGCGACTGCGCCGCGCCGGGGCTGGTGATCGTGACGGGCCGGCCCTCCCAGCGGATCTCGCCGCTGTCGGCCGGGCCCACGCCCGCGATCACCTTGATGATGGTGGACTTGCCCGCGCCGTTGTCGCCGACCAGGGCGACCACCTCGCCCGCGTGGACGTCGAGGTCGACGTCCGACAGGGCCTGCACCGCGCCGAAGCGCTTGGAGATCCCCTCGACGGCGAGGACCGGCTCCCCGCTCACGGCGGTCATGACAGCCCGGCGGCCTTGCACGCGGCCTGGACGTCGGCGGTGCAGATCTCCTCGACCGTCCAGAAGCCGTCCTTGACCACCGTGTCCTTGATGTTGTCCCTGGTGACCACGATCGGTGTGAGGATCAGGGCGGGGATCGGGGAGCCGCTCCCGTTGTCCACGGTCGTGGCGCCCTGCACGGCCTTGCCGGAGCCGAGGTCGTAGGCGAGCCGGGCGGCGTTCTCGGCCTCGGGCTTGATCGGCTTGTAGATGGTCATCGTCTGGGTGCCGAGCAGGATGCGCTGGATGCCGGCGAGTTCGGCGTCCTGGCCGGTCAGCGGGGTCCCCTTGGGCACCCCGGCGTTCTGCATGGCGCGCGCGATGCCGCCCGCCATGCCGTCGTTGGCGGAGTAGATCCCGATGACCTTGTCCGCGCCGAGCGCGGTGAACGCCCCGGCCGCCTGGGTGTTGGCCTGGTCGGGGCTCCAGTCCGGGGTGTCGTACTCCTTGCCGATGGTCACCTGTCCGTCGAGGACGGAGTGGGCGCCCTTCTTGAAGTCGCCCGCGTTCGGGTCGGTGGGCGAGCCGTTGACCATCACGATCGGGCCGCGCTTGGGGTCGCCGCCCTCCTTGAGGGCGTTGAGCAGCGCCTCGCCCTGCATCTTGCCGACCTGGACGTTGTCGAAGGAGGTGTAGGCGTCGATGGGGCCGCCGGCGAGCCGGTCGTAGGCGACCACCTTGACGCCCTGCTGCTTGGCCTTCGCCACCGAGGAGGCGATGGCCTTGGCGTCCACCGCGTCGAGGATGAGCACCTTGACGTTGTTGGTGAGCATCGAGTCGACCTGCTGCTGCTGCTGGTTGGGGTCCTGGTTGGCGTTGGCGTAGACGACCTCGCAGGCCGGGCAGAGCGTCGCCACCCCCTGCGTGATGTACGGGCGGTCGAACTTCTCGTAGCGCGCGGTCTTCGACTCCGGCAGCAGCAGGCCGATCTTGAAGCTCGACGCCCCGGTGCCGCCCGTGGCGCCGGGGGACGTGCCGGCCGGGGTCATGGTGCCGCCGCCGCCCGCCTCCTTCGCGCTCCCGCAGGCCGCCATCCCGAACGCCAGGACGAACGCGGCGCCGCCCACCGCCCATCGAACCGTCTTCACTGGATCCCCCGATCACGCACCGGAACCGATGCCGTCCGTACTCCGCTGGCCGTACCCGGGGGCGAAATCGGGATTCTCACTGGAAACCGACCTTGACGATGACTTGGAGAGGAAGCTGCACGTCAGTCGGGGTCTTGGGTGAATCAGGGAGTGCGAGGTGAATAAGAAGAATCAGTGGGGTGAGTGAGGTTTGAAATTGTTTCGGTGGGTTTGTGTATGGCGGAAGGGTACCTGGGCAGAGGCCGCGGCAACCGAGGATGCACGACCTTTGGAGGCATCGGTGAACGAGTACCCAACCAGGGCGGGGGAGCGCCCGGCAGAGGGCGGGGAGCTCCGCGAGACGGCCAGAGAGGCCGCGCAGCAGACCAGGTCGGCTGTCGGGGAGGTGGCCGGCACCGCCAAGGAGCAGACGAGAGCGGTGGCCGGAGAGGCCAGGGAGCAGGCCCGCCGCGTGGCGGACCAGCTGCGTGAGCGCGCGAACGAGCAGGCGCGGCAGCAGGGCAGGCGCGCCGCCCAGGGGATCCGGCAGTGGGCCGACGAGCTGGCCTCGGTCGGCGACGCGGTCAAGCCCGACTCCCCGGTCTCCGGAGTGGTGCAGCAGGTCGCCGACGGAGGACGGCGAGCGGCCGACTACCTGGACGAGCACGGCCTGGCCGGCGTGGTGCAGGAGGTCCAGAACTTCGCGCGCCGCCGTCCTGGAGCGTTCCTCGCCGGTGCGCTGGCCGCGGGATTCCTGGTCGGCCGGATCGCCAAGGCCGCGTCGGACACCGGAAGCCAGACGGGTACCGGAACCGGTACGGCGGGCGCGTGGAGCGGCGCGGACGACCGGGGCCCGGCCACAGCGGGCGGCACGGCGGACACCTGGGGCGCCACGGGCGGTACGGCGGGCACCTGGGGCGCCGCGGGCACCGGCGCGTCCGGCTCGCCGACGACCCCGATCCCGCCGGTCCCGCCCGCACCGGTCACGCCCCCCGTCCCGCCCGCGACCCCGGGCCGGACGGCCGGAACCGATCCGGCGTTCGGGGAGGAGCGCTTCCCCGGGACCCCCGTCACCCCTCCGCCGACGGGCTGGGACGGTGAGCCGCGATGAGCTCGCCCCTCGAACCCGAGCCGCCCACACTGGGGCAGCTGGTAGGTGAGATCGGGGAGGACCTGTCGAAGCTGTTCCGCCAGGAGGTGGAACTGGCCAAGGCCGAGATCCGCCAGGAGGCCGCCAAGGCCGGCAAGGCCGCGGGCCTGCTCGGCGGAGCCGGGTTCGCCGGCTACATGGTCGCGCTGCTGGTGACGCTGGCGGTCATGTTCGGCCTCGGCAACGTCATGGACCTGGGCTGGGCCGCGCTCATCGTCGCGGCCCTGTGGGCGGGGGCCGGCGCGGCCCTGTTCGTGACCGGCAAGGCCAGGTTGCGGCAGGTGTCACCCAAGCCCGAGCAGACGATCGAAACGCTCAAGGAGGATGCGCGATGGGCGCGGAACCTGACCAGATAAGGGCCGAGATCGCAGCCACCCGGGCGGAGCTGGCGGCGGACGTGGACCGGCTCGCGGACAAGACCAGCCCGGCGCGGATCGTGCAGCGCCGTACCGGCCGGATGCGCCGGCGGATGCAGGTGGTCCGGGAGCGGGTGATGGGCACCCCGGTGCACGCCGCCCACCAGGTGCGGCAGCAGGCCGGGCAGGCCGCTCACAGCGTCCGGGAGACGGCGGCGGGCGCCGCCGGGACCGTCCGGGACACGGCGGCCGACGCCGCCGGAACCGTTCGCGACACGGCGGCCGACGCCGCCGGGACCATCAAGGAGACCGCCGTGGAGGCCGCCGGAACCGTCAAGCAGGGTGCGCAGCAGGCCGCGGAGGCCGTCAAGGGGGCGCCGGAGCAGGCCATGCGGGGGGCCCAGGGCAACCCGCTGGCCGCCGGCCTGATCGCCTTCGGCGCGGGACTGCTCGCGGCCACCCTCATCCCGAAGACCGAGGCCGAGCAGCGGGCCGCCGAGCAGCTCCGCGACCAGGCCGGCGAGATGGTCGCGCCGGTCAAGGAGGCGGTGCTGGAGTCGGCCCAGCGCCTCGGCGAGGAGGCCAAGGAGGCCGCGCAGGAGGCCGGCCGCCAGGTCAAGGAGACGGCCGCCGAGGCGGCCAAGGCCACCGGCGACCACGCCCGGGAGCAGGCCCAGCAGGTGACCGGCCAGACCCGCTCCACGTTCGGCTCCTGATCTCGGGCCGGAACGCTCTCCGAGCGGCTTGAGCGGTTCGAGCGGCCCACTCGGGCGAGCGGCCCCGTCCCCGGTACGACTCCGGGGGCGGGGCCGCCGCCGTCAGGGGGTGGGGCCGGGCCACGGAGAAGGCGGGCCGTACGGGCTCAGGTCCCGGTCTCGGTCGCCGGCCGGGTTCAGGCCGCGGTCCCGGTGGCCGTTCCGGCCGGTTCCGGGCCCGGCCCGGCCGTCTCGACCCGGTTGCGTCCTCCGCGCTTGGCGGCGTAGAGCGCCCCGTCGGCGGCCTGCAGGAGGTCGTCGGGGCTCTGCCCGGGGGACAGCGCGGCGACGCCGGCGCTGAAGGTGACGCGCAGGGTGTGGCCGCCGCTGTGCACCGGGTCCGCCGCCACCTGTTCGAGCAGGGCCTCCACCCGGGAGCGGGCCTGCGCCTCGTCGGTGCCCGGGAAGACCACGACGAACTCCTCGCCGCCGTAGCGCGCCACGGTGTCGTCCCGGCGCACGCCGCCGGAGAGCAGCTGCGCGAAGCGGACCAGCACGTCGTCTCCGACGCGGTGGCCGTAGCGGTCGTTGACCTGCTTGAAGTGGTCGATGTCGAGCAGGGCGAGGCTGAGCCGCCCGCCGTTCCCGCCGTCCCTGCCGTTCCCGCCGTCCCCGTCGGCCGTTGCGGCCTCGCGGTGGAGCACGTCCATCAGGTGGCGGCGGTTGTGCAGGCCGGTCAGCGCGTCCCGGGCGGCCTGCTCGGCGAGGTCGGCACGGAGCAGCTCGATGGTGTGCAGCTGGTCGCGGAGCCGGGCGTTGGCCTGCTCCAGCTCGTCCTGCTGCCTGCGCAGCCGCGAGTTCGCCCGCTCCAGCTCGTGCCGCTGCCGGTTGAGCGCGGTGACGTCGCGGGCCACCATGGCCCAGCCCGCGCGCTCGCCCCGGCGGTCGTACAGCGGGGTGGTGCGCACGTTCAAATCCAGCCGCCGGCCCGTGCCGTCGGTGAAGACCAGGTCGCTCTCCCCGTCGTCCGCGGGGGTGAAGACCTCGCCGAGCAGTTCCCTGAGCGAGAGCCCGATGACCCTGTCCGGAGTGCCGGGCCTCAGCCGGTGGAGCACGTCCTCGGCGACGGAGTTGAGGTCGAGGATCCGGCTGGAGGCGTCGATGGTCACGACCGCGTCGCCGATCATGTCGAAGACGCGGTCGCGCGCCACCGGGACCAGCTCGGGCAGGGCGCGGTGGACGAGCAGCCAGTAGACGACGACCGCGGTGACGCAGAAGCCGACCGGGGTCAGGTCGGCGGTGCGCACGAGCGCGAGCAGGCCGACCACGTTGCCCAGGGTCGAGGGGGCGACGCTGAGCAGGAGGAGGCCGTACAGGGGGCGCTGGGCGCGCGGGCCCCGCGCCCACGCGCGGACCAGCCGCACCGCGCCGATGCCGAACAGCAGGTAGCTGTAGCCGGTGTGCGCCCAGAACAGGGGACCGAACTCGGGGATGCGCATCTCGGGCGAGACGGCCCAGTCCATCGAGAGGAAGAACAGGTGGTGCCGCGGGTTCGTCACGATCGCCGCGGTGACCAGCGCGGGCTCGATCGAGAGCAGCGGCAGGGCGCGGCGCGGGAGCCGCCAGCCGCGGTCCGCCACGGCCTTGGACAGGTACAGGAAACCCGCCATGGCGGCGCCGACGCCGACGTACTTGACCACCGCCAGCAGCAGGGCGGTGCCCGGGTCGCCGGTCAGCAGGATGAGCCCCTCCGCCGCGGACCACGCCGCGATCGCGGCCGAGACCAGGGAGAGCGTGCCGACCGCGGGCGCGGTGCGGCGCCGCCGCCAGCCAACGGCGGCCACGACGCCGGCCACGGCCGCCGCGAGCGCGAACAGCAGGAGAAGGAAAACCTGCCCCGCCATCCCGCGCCTCCCGCTCGTCCCGCCGATGTCCTTTCCCCCATCGGCACGGCCGCCGCGCGGTGTAGGGAAACACGGGGGTCCGCTGACGGCGCTTGTCGTAAAGTAAATACTTACTTACGATGGTCGCATGAGCGACGGACTGTTCGAGGACGACGACCTGGTCAGGGTGATCGGCCGCGAGGCCGTGCTGCTCGCCGCCGGAGGCGCGGCCTCGCTGCTGCAGACCGCCCATCCGAAGGTGGCCCAGGGCGTCCACGACCACAGCTACACCGCCGAGGACCCGCTCGGACGGCTCAGGGGCACCATGCAGTGGGTCTACGCCGTCTCCTGGGGCACCCGTGAGGAGGCCGAGCGGCTGAGCGCGGCCGTGACGCGGATGCACGACAGGGTGACCGGCCCCGGCTACCGGGCCGGTGATCCCGAGCTGCAGGTCTGGGTGGCCGCCACCCTCTTCGCCACGGCCGTGCACGTCTACGAGGCGGTCTTCCGGCGGCTGTCCGGCGACGAGCTCGCCGCCTACTACGAGCAGTCGAAGGTCTTCGCCACCATCCTCGGCTGCCCGCCGGACCTGATGCCGCGGACCTACGCCGACTTCCGCGTCTACTACGCGGACATGCTGGCGAACCTCAGGATCAGCGACGCCTCGCGGGCCGTCGCCGAGCAGGTCCTCCACCCCGACGTGCCGTGGCTCGCGCGCGCCGGCCTGCCGGTGATCAGGCTCGTCACCGCGGGGCTGATGCCCGCGCCGGTCCGCGAGCAGTACGGCTGGAGCTGGACCCCCGCCCGGAGGGCGCGCTTCCGCCTGCTCATGCGGCTCCTGGCCGTCGTCTATCCGAGGCTACCGCTGCGGGTCCGCACGCTGCCCCGGGACCGCTATCTGGGCAACCTGCGCAGACGGTCGGCCGGGCGGCGCCCCGCCATGTCATGACCTGAGGGGAAAGGCGCACCCCGCGGCGGACCCGGACCCGGCGCGATGGCCCCCGCTACTGGAATTCGGTGACCCATCGCATTACTGTGACTACTCTACGTGGTTACCTCTTCTTGACCAGCGAGGACATGTCATGTGGCGACGGTGCGCCATCTATGGGCCGCTGACGACCTGGGCCGTCGTCATGTGCATGCTCACCGGGTGTCAGTCCGCGCCCGCCGAGTCCGTCTCCGTCCTGGAGCCGACCGCCCTCCCTTCGGCCACTCCGCCGCCGGACCCGCGGGCGGCCGCGGAGGAGGCCGTGCTCGCCTCCTACCGCGGCATGTGGCGCGAGTTCGTCTCGGCGGCGGCGACGGCGGACTGGAAGGCCCGGGGCCTCGGCCGGCACGCGACCGGAGACGCGCTGAACATCCTGCGCCACGGCCTCTGGCTCGCCCGGCAGCGGGAGCAGGTGATCGGGGGTGAGCCGGTCCTGAGCCCGGAGGTCGCCTCGCTGAGACCCGGGGCCGGGCCCACCAGGGCCAAGGTCATCGACTGCGTGGACGACACCGGGTTCCTGGTCCGCACGCGGAGCGGAGAGCGGGTGAGCGGGGGCGCCCCCACCGGCAGGCACCGGACCACCGCGGGTCTCGTCCTGCGTGGAGGCTCCTGGTACGTCAGGAGCTTCGTGCTCAAGGAGGCCGGGACATGCTGAGACACGCCGCCGCGATCACCACCCTCTGCTGCACGGCCCTCACCGTGGTCTCCGGCTCCGGGACCGCAGTCCCCGCCGCCGAGGCGGCCGTCCGCACCGGGACCACCGGATCCGCCGGGACCACCGGCAGCAAGTGGATCATCAGGGCCGCCGGGAGCGGAGGAGCCGCCGGGGTCGCCGCTTCCGCCGCCCCCGCCGCCCCCGCCGCCGAGGGTGCGGTCGAGGCGACGGGGGGCGTGGCCGAGCTCATCGGGTGCGGCTCCGAAGGCGGGCCGGGGTGCGCCGCGCGGGCCAGGCGCTGGTGGAAGCGGCTGGCCGCGGCCGGGAGGCTCCCGGCGGGCGGCGGAGGCGGCGACCCGCGCGCTGACCGCTCCGAGGGCGCCGGCCGCTCCGGACTCCGGGGCCGGCCGGGCCTGCCGTACACCCCGGACCCCCGCGGTCCGCTGGACCCGCGGGACGGTTCCCGGAGCCCGCTGGACCACCCGCTGGACCTCCTGGACCCGCTGGACCCGCTGGATCCCCTGAAGCCCCTGAAACCGCGCCCGCAGGCAGGCGGGGGGCGGGCCGCCGGGACCCCCGTCCCCCCGGCTGCCGTGCTGGAGGCGGTGGACCGCCTCGTTCTGCCCGAGCCGGAGATCGGTTCCTCGCCGGGCCCCGAGGACCTGCAACTGGTCCGGCTGCCGATCTGGCTCACGATCTCGCGGGCGTCCTGGCGTCCCCGTACGGCCACCGGCACGGCGGGCGGGACCACCGCGACCGTCCTCGCCCGGCCGGCCCGGGTGAACTGGGACATGGGCGACGGCACCACGGTGGTCTGCCGGGGTCCGGGCACGGCGTACCGCGAGGGCCGGGACGACCCGCGCCGCCCCTCGCCCACCTGCGGCCACACCTACCTCGACTCGAGCATGGACGCCCCGAACGGCGAATACCGGGTGACCGCCACCGTCGTCTGGGAGGTCACCTGGACGGCCGGCGGGCGGAGCGGTCCGCTCCCGTCCCTGACCACCACGGCGAGCGAGGAGTTCCGCGTCGCCGAGTCGCAGTCGGTCGTCACCGCATGACGACGGCGGTCGCCACAGCCTGAAGACCATCGCAATCTGCAGATCGTCACAGTCCGAAGAGGGGGAAGCAGTGGCCACGACGGCGGTCAGACCGGCGCGACCGACGACCGGTGCGCCGAGGAGGCGCCGGAGCGCGGGCAGGATGCTGCTCGGAGGCGTCCTCGTGGCGGCGTGCGCGCTCGCCTCGGCCGCGATCACCCTGCGGGCCGGGACCCCGGCGGGGGCGGTAGCCGTACGGTCCGACCTCCCGGCCGGGCACGTCCTCGACGCCGGCGACCTGCGCCCGGTGACCGGGGCCGTGGACGCCGGCCTCATCCCGGCGAGCCGTGCCGGGAGCCTGGTCGGCCGGAAGCTCACGGTCCCGGTGGTGGCCGGGGCCCTGCTCACCGAGAAGAACGTCGGCGAGAGCGCCGCCCACCCCCGGCCGGACCAGGCGCTGATCGGGGCGGCGGTGCGGCCCGGGCAGTACGCTCCGGGCCTGGCGCCCGGAGACCGGGTCGCCGTCACCGAGATCCCCGGCGACGCCGTCACCGCGGGCGCCGGCGGGACCCGCACGAGGCCGCAGTCCGTGGTCGCCGTGGTCACCGAGGTCCGCAGGCCCGACCAGCCGCAGAGCCCCGCCGTGGTCACGCTGCTGCTGCCGCGGAGCGACGCGGAGAAGATCGCCGCTCCGGTCGCGCAGGGCATGTTCACGCTGGTGCAGGTCTCGCAGGGGGCGCGGTGACCGTCATCGGCGTCGCCTCGATGAAGAACTCGCCGGGCGCGACCACCTTCGCCCTCGCCCTGGCGGCCACCTGGCCCGGAACGGACGTGGTCCTGGCCGAACTGGACGCCTCCGGCGGAGAGCTCGCCGGATACTTCCGGCTCGAACCCTCCCCGGGAACCGTCTCGCTGGCCGCCGAGACCCGCAGCGAGCGCGACGCGGAGGCGCTGCGGCGCCACACGCAGACCCTGCCCGGCGGCCTGCCGGTGATCGCCGGCCCCGCCCGGCCGGACCGGGCGCACGCCGCGCTCATGACGCTCAGCGCCACGCTGCCGGAGGTGTTCGGCAAACTCCCGGCGGGCGCGGCCGTGGTCGCCGACCTGGGGCGGCTGGCGGGCCCGGCCGCGGAGCTCGCCGTGAGCATGGACCGCGTCCTCGTCCTGGCGCGTCCCCGGCTGGCGGACCTGGCGCACCTGGAAGGGCTGGCGGAGGCCCTGCCCCACGCCGAGCTGGTCCTGGTCGGCCGGGGTTCCTACCCGCCCCGGGAGGTGACCGACGCGATCGGTGTGCGGATCCGCGCGCACATCGCCCATGACCCGGCCGCCCAGGCGTTCCTGGAGGGGCGGCGGCAGCGGACCCGCCTGGTCCGGGCCGCCCGCCGGATCTCCGGCGCGCTCGCCTCGGTCGCGCCGCTGGAAGGAGTGGCGTGACCGTTCAGGTGCTGCTGGCGGTGCTGGCCGGGGCGGGCGCCGGTGCGGGGCTCCTCCTGCTCGTCTCGGGACTGCGCCGGCAGGAGGCGGGTCAGGAGCACCAGGGGCATCGGGGTCCTCGGGGGGCCGGGAGGTACGGCCCGCGCGCCGACCGCCGGACACCGGTGCGGATCACCGCCGCGGTCCTCGCGGCCGGAGCCGTCGGCGCGCTCACCCACTGGCCCGTCGGCACGGTCCTGGCCGGGCTGGCCGGCTGGTTCCTGCCGGGGACGCTCGGCCCGGACCACGAGCACGCGCGGGCCGTGGAGCGGATCGAGGCCATCGCGGGCTGGGCGGAGATGCTCCGCGACGTCCTCGTCGCCCCGACGAGGCTGCAGCAGGTCGTCACCGCGACCGCGCCGATCGCGCCGGCGGCGATCCGGCCCCGGATCGTCTGGCTGGCCGCCCGCGTCGGCCGGGGCGAGCCGCTCCCCGCGGCGCTCCGGCAACTCGCCGACGAGCTCGCCGATCCGACCGGCGACCTGGTGTGCGCCGCGCTGATCCTGGCCGCCGGGCGGCGGGCCGACCGGCTCGGCCTCCTGCTCGGCGCGGTGGCCGAGGCCGCCCGGGCGCACGCCTCCGTGCGGCTGCGCGTCGCGTCCGCGCGTGCCAGGGCCAGGTCGTCGGCCCGGGCGGTCGTAGCCGCCACGGCGGTGGCGGCGGGCGGGCTGGTGCTGTTCAACCGCGAGTTCCTCGCCCCCTACGACACCTCGGCCGGGCAGCTCGTCCTGCTGGCGGCGGGGCTCGTCTCCGCGGTCTCGTTCCTCCTGCTCCACCGGCTCGGCCGCGTCCCCGAACCGCCGCGCCTGCCGCTCCGGCCGGACGGGGGCGATGCCTGATGGCGCTCGCACTGCTGCTCGGGGCGGGCACCGGTCTGGGGCTCGTCTCCCTCCTGTTCGGACTCTGGCCCGCCCGCCCCACGCTCGCCCAGGAGCTCCACCGGCTCCGCCACGGCACCCCGGTACGCCCCGCCGACCCCGGCGCGGGCCTCCTCGCGCGCCTCGGCCGCCCACTGGCCGGCCCGCTGGCCGCCTGGGGGCTGCCCGGCGTCGCGGCCCGCCGCGACCTGGCCGTCTGCGGGGGCGGCACGAACGGCCTGCTCGGGGAGAAGGCCGTCGTCGGGATCGCGGGCGCGCTGCTGGGCCCCGCCGCCTGCGCGGCCGCGGCGTTCACCGGCGCCCCCACGCCCTGGCAGGTCTCCGCCGGGACGTCCGCACTCCTGGGAACGGCGGGATTCCTCGCCCCCGACCGGGTGCTGCGCTCGCGTGCGGCCCGGCGGCGGGATGAGCTCCGCCACGCGCTTTCCGCCTTCCTGGACCTGGCCGTCATCGCCCTCGCGGAGGACCGCGACATCGACGGCGCGCTGACCGAGGCGGCGCGGGCCGGTGACGGGTGGGCGTTCGAACGGCTCGGTGCCGCGGTCCGGGCCGCGCTGACCTCCGGCCGTCCCCCCTGGGCCGCCCTCGGGCGGATGGGGGAGGAGTACGGCGTGCACGAACTGGCCGGCCTCGCCGTCGCGGGCGGGCTCGCCGGGGCCGATGCCACCCGGTTGCGCGCCTCGCTCACCGCCAGGGCGGCGGAGCTCCGATCTCGGCGGCTCGCCGAGACCGAGATCGCGGCCCGGACCGCGACGGAGCGCATGGACCTGCCCGTCACGGGGCTGCTCCTCGGCTTCCTGATCTTCACCGGCTACCCGGCCGTCGCCTCGGTCCTGGCCGGACTCTGAGCGGCTGGAGGAGCCCTGAACCACTGGAGGAACATCCGGAACGCCCAGGGAAACGGTGGAGACGGCCGAAGTGCCGGTCAGAGCGACGGGAGCGGTCAGGGAGACCGGGGGAAAGGCCGTAGGGACGGCTGCAGGGACGCCGCCCGTGCACGGTCCCCCCGGTTCGTACCGGACCGTGGGGCGGCGGCCGTCCAGGCGGCGGTGGTGTTCCCCGCCGCGCTGGCGCTCGTCCTGATCGTCGTGCAGTTCGGGGTGTGGCGGCACGCCGTACACGTCGCGGAGGCGACGGCGGCCGAAGCGCTGGCGTCCGCCCGGGTCCACGGGGCCGGGGCGGAGGCCGGCCGGGCGAAGGCGTCGCTGCTGCTGTCCCAGCTCGGGCGACCGGTGCTGCGCGACGCGCGGGCATCGGTGTCCCGTACGGCGGACAGCGCCCGCGCCGAGGTCAGCGGGGTCGCCCAGGCGGTCGTGCCGTTCCTGGATCTCCCGGTGCGGGTGGTCGTGCACGGCCCGGTGGAGAGACCGGGAGACATGGGAGACGGCCGGTGAGGCCCCTGCCCGGTGGGGCGGTCTGGAGTGGCAGGTCGCTGTTCGGTGGGGCGGTCTGGAGTGGCAGGTCGCTGTTCGGTGGGGCGGTCTGGAGTGGCAGGTCGCTG
This sequence comes from Planomonospora parontospora, assembly GCA_014647935.1. Lineage (GTDB taxonomy): Bacteria > Actinomycetota > Actinomycetes > Streptosporangiales > Streptosporangiaceae > Planomonospora > Planomonospora parontospora. The sequence goes on along the minus strand of BMQD01000009.1, from coordinate 80,184 downwards.
TTCGGTGGGGCGGTCCGAAGTCGCAGGTCGCTGCCGGGTAGGGCGGTCCGGAGTGGCGGGTCCCTGCCCGGTGGGGCGGTCCGGGGGGAGCGGGGGGTCGCGGCGGTGGGGCTGGTCCTGCTCGTTGCGCTGCTGCTCGTGCTGATCCTGGCCGCGGTCGCGGCGGGCGGCCTGGTCAGCGCGCGGCTGGAGGTCGACGGCGCCGCCCGCCAGGCGGCCCGGGCCGCGGCCGCCGCCCGCGACCCTGCCGGGGCCGTCTCGGCGGCGCGGGCCGCGGCCGAGGCGGTGCTCGCCTCCGGCCGGAGCGGCTGCGGCGGTCCGGCGGTCGCGGGCCCGGACGTGGGCGTCGGCCTCTTCCGGCCGGGCGGCGCCGTCACCGTGACCGTCACCTGCCGGGTACGGCTGGCGGACGTCGCGATGGCGCACCTTCCGGGCGGAGCGGACCTCACCTCGGCCTTCACCGCGCCGATCCCCTCCTGGAGGTCGCGGTGAACGGGTTCGCGGCGGGAGTCGTCGGAGCGCTGCTCCTGCTCGCCGGGATCGTCGTGGACGGGGGCCTGGTGCTCGCGGCCCGGGTGCGGGCGGTCAACGAGGCGTACGAGGCCGCGCGGTCGGGCGCCCGGCAGCTCGACTTCGGCGCCTACCGCCGCGACGGGGAGGTGCGGCTCGACCCGGGCCGAGCCCGGACCGCCGCGCTGGCCTACGCCTCGGCGGCCTCCGGCAGCGCCACGGTGGAGGTCTCCGGCGACACGGTGACGGTCGTCGTCCGGGTGGTCCAGCCGCCCCGGATCCTCGGTCTCGCCGGGGTGGGCGCCTTCGAGGTCTCCGGCCGCGCGTCGGTGACGGCACAGCGCCGGACGGCGGGGACGCCGCGATGAGAAGGGCCCCGGGGGCCGCCGCTCCTGCGGAGGCGGATACGGGTGCGGGCACGGGCACTGGGGCGTGTGCGGCGGGGCGGCCGGATGCGCGGGCCACCGGGTGGAAGGCCGTGCGGGCGGAGCTGCGGAGGGCGGGACGGCGGACAGGGCGGGTGCTCGGGCGCGCGGCGCGCCTTCTCGGGGTGATCGGGCTGCTCTCGGTGGTCGAGGCGGGCGTCCCGGTGCTGCTGGTCCGCCTGGACGGTCCGCCGGTCCCGCGGTTCCCGCGGGAGATCCCGTCCTGGGAGGAGGCCCGGCGGATGCTCACGGGCCCGCTCCCGGACGGCCTGCCGTACGGGATCCTGACCGGTGTGCTCTGGCTGCTGTGGGCGGCGTTCACGGTGGCGCTGCTCGCCGAGATCGCCGTCGCGGCCCGGGGAGTGGAGACTCACCTCCCGCTGCTCGGACCGCCGAGGGCCGTCGTGGAGCGGTTGATCGGCGCGCTCACCACCGCGGTCCCGCCGCCCGGCCCGCAGCCGACCGTCCGCCGGGAGCCCTCGACGATCGTGGTGGCCGCCGCCGGCGACTCGTGGCCCACGGCCCCGATGAGAAGGATCACCCTGGAGAAGGACGCGACCGATCCCGGACGTCTGCCACCGGCATCTGGCATCCGGATCCCGCAGGTCCCGGTTCCAGAGGCCTCGCGCTCTCCGCTCTCCGAGGTCTCGCGCTCTCCGTTCCCCGAGGTCGCGGCTTCTCCGTTCTCCGGGGTTCCGCCGGTGGTACGGCCCGCGGTCCCACCGGCCCCGGTCGCCGTGCCGGAGTCCGCGTCTCCCGGAGCGCTCGTCGTGGAGACCCCGTCGGGTGGAGTGGTCTCCCCGATGTTCGCCGCCGGCATCAGCACCGCCTACGCCACCGTCCGTTTCCACCGCCATCGCCGCCGGAGGATCTCCCCACAGGCCCCGGCCGGACCGGAGACCGGAGCCGGGGCGGGGACCGGGAGTGGAATCGGGGCGGGGACCGGGAGTGGAATCGGGGCGGGGACCGGGAGTGGAGCCGGGGCGGGCGCGGGCAGCGGTCCGGAGGAGGACCCGGAGCCCGCTCCCGTCGTCGGCGCGTTGCGCCGGGCCCATCTGCGGACCTACGCGGACAGGGGAGAGGATCTGCCGGGCGACGCCGATCTGGTACGGGAGTCGTTCTCCCTCGACGTGCCGGAACGGCTGCTCGTCGGCCACCGCCGCGATCGGAGCGGCGTCGAGGCCGGACTCGCCGGGCTGAGCCTGGGGCTCACGGGACCGGGGGCCGTCCGGTCCGCCCGCGCGATCGTCCTGGACCTGCTGCGGCAGGCCGGGCGGTTCCGCGCCGAGGTCGTCGTCCGTGCGGCGGACGCACGGGAACTGTTCGGCCCCGCCGGGAATGGGTGGGAGGCCCGGACGGGCGCCGTACCGGGGCTGACGGTCGTCGAGTCGGCCGACGCGGCGGTCGACCGGTTCACCGAGGCGCACTTCACCCGGCGCCGCATGCTGATCGAACGTGGTGCCGCGGACGTCGCGGAACTCCGGGAGCGCGATCCCGGTGAGGTGCTGCCCGCCGTCCTGCTCGTCGCGTCGGTGACCGAGGAGATCTTCGACTGGGACGTGGCCGCGCTGCTGGCCTCCTCCGCGCGGACCGGCACCGGGGCGCTGCTGCTGGGCGACTGGCCGCCGGGGACCACCTGCGAGGTCGGGGAGGACGGCCGGATCGGCGAGGCGAGCGGGCCGAAGGCCGAGGAACTGCTCGGCGCGCGGCTCTTCGGGCTCTCCGCCCGTGACGGGGGCGACTGCCTGCGCCTGCTCGCCGAGGCGGCTGCCGGGGATGGTGACGGCCGCGTCGGGAGCGGTCTCGACGAGGAGGGCGAGGAGGAGGGCGACGGGGACCGTGGCGGGGCGGACACGGGCGGTGTCCCCGGTTCTCCCGGTTCCACCGGTGGGCGCGGTGCCCGCGGCTCCGCCGGGGAACGGGCGGACGCGGACGGGCTGCCCGTCTGGGAGGGCCCGGAGCCCGTACGCCTCTCGATCCTCGGGCGGCCGGTCGTCCAGGCGAAGGGCCGCCCCGGGGCGGTGCCCGTGGGCGGTCCCCGGCTGCTCCTGCTCGTTCTGCTCGCCCTCCACCCGCAGGGACTGCGGACGGGGGAGATCCGTGCCGCCCTGTGGCCGGGCACGGAGGTGGACGCGTGCGTCCACGACGCCCTGCGGAGCCTGCGCGACGCGCTGCGGGCCGCGACCGATGGAGCGGACCGGGGCCGCCGGGACTCCCCGTTCATCACCGGGGACGGCGGGACCTACCGCATCGATCCGGCCATGGTCGCGGTGGACCTGTGGGACTTCGAGGCCGTGGTCGGGGAGGCGGGCACGGCCGCCGACGACAGGTCGCGGATCGACGCCCTGGACTGCGCCGCCCGGCTCTGCCGCGGGGCGCTGGCCGAAGGGCTCGCCCGCGAGTGGCTCGACGACCGGCGCAGCGGGCAGCGGCGGGTCCAGACCGACGTGCTCGTCCGGCTCGCCGAGCTCCGGGCACCCGCAGACCCGCAGGCCGCGCTCGACGTCCTGGAGCGGGCCGTCGCCCTGGACCCGGACCCGGAGGAGGCCTGGCGCCGCCTCATCCGCCTCCAGCTGGAGCTCGGCCACCGGGACCGGGCGGGTGAGGCGGCGACGCTCCTACGCAGGCGCCTGTGCGCGATGGGGGTACGGCCCACCCGCGAGACGGAGCGCCTGCTGTCCGAGCTGTGAGCGGCTGTGAGCGGCTGTGAGCGGCTGTGAGCGGCTGTGGGCGGCTGTGAGCGGCTGTGGGCGGCTGTGGGCGCGGCCTCCGCTCACACCCCCGCGCGCTCGGCGGGCAGACCCGTCTCGACGGGGAGACCCGCCTCGACCCAGTCCTGGATGCCCTCCCGGTACTTGCGCACGTCGGTGTAGCCGAGAGCGGACAGGCGCCGGGCGACCGCCTCGCTGTTGCCGCAGGCGGGGTTGGAGCAGTAGGTGACGATGGCGGCGTCCCGGTCGGGCAGCAGCTCTGCGGCACGGGCGGTGACCTCGCCCTCCACCAGGGCGACCGCCCCGGGCAGATGCTGCTGCTCGTAGTAGGCGCCCCCGAGGGCGTCCACAACGGTGACGGTCCCCGCCTCGATCGCGGCCTTCAGCTCGTCGCGGCTGATCAGTGCGGTCATGTCGACCTCCGAAGTTAAGTGGACTATAGTCCGTTTGTGTGAACGACCCGAAAATTACCGGACCACAGTCCGTTTCGTCAAGCGAGCCGCTGCGGACGCTGCTGGGAGAAGTGCCGAAGGAACGGGCGGACGCCGCGCGCAACCGGCTGAAGGTGCTGTCGGCGGCGGCGAGGCTGTTCCGTGAGAGGGGAGTGGACGGCGTCTCGATGGACGCGGTCGCCGCCGAAGCCGGGGTCGGGAAGGGCACGCTGTTCCGCCGGTTCGGCGACAAGTCGGGACTGGCCGCAGCCCTGCTCGACGAGCGTGAGCGCGAGCTGCAGGAGGCCGTCCTGTCCGGACCGCCTCCGCTGGGCCCCGGAGCCCCGGCCGCCGAGCGGCTGTCCGCCTTCGTGGGCGCCTACCTCGACTACCTGCTGGACCACCTCGACCTGGTCCGCCTGTCCGAGACCGCCAGCCCCGGCGCGCGCTACCGGATCGGCGCCTACCGGTTCTGGCGTCTGCACGCGGCGATCCTGCTCGCCGAGATCCGTCCGGGATGCGACGCCGACCCGCTCGCGCACGCGCTGCTCGCCCCGCTGGCGGCCGAGCACATGACGGCCCTGGCCGGGGAGTACGGCGAGGCGCGGGCGAGGGAGGCCGTCCGGGCTCTCGTGCTCGGCGGGGTGCGCTGAGGAGCCGCCTCGGACCGGTCGCCGCGGGATTCCGCCGGGCCCGGCGGGCGGGACGGGCGGGACGGCGGGGAGACACCCGGGCCCGGCGGGCGGGACGGCGAGGAGACACCGGTCGAAGCCGTGGGCGGGACGTCTCCCGGCTCCCCTTCCCCTTGGTCCGTTCACTCCGTATGGATTTGGCTCTTACATCCGGCCGACGCCGTTCCTAAGGTGCTCGTCACGGGCTTCGGGAGAGGCCGGGGCGTCGTCTGCCGAGGTCTCCGGCGTCCGCCGCGGGCAGGAGCGTCCGCGAGCCCGGAAGCCGAATTCCGAACCGGGGAGTGTGAGCCTGTGAGCCGACGCGGCTGGGGCCTGTTCGCCATGATGAGCGTCATCTGGGGGATCCCGTACCTGCTGATCAAGGTGGCGGTGGACGAGGTGTCCGTTCCCGTCCTCGTGTTCGCGCGGACCGCGGTGGGTGCCGCGGTCCTGCTGCCGCTGGCCCTGTACGGGGGCCGGTTGCGAGGGATCCTCCGGCATTGGCGCCCGCTGGCCGCCTTCGCGGTGATCGAGATCATCGTGCCGTGGTGGCTGCTGTCCGACGCCGAACGCCATCTGACCAGTTCGATGACCGGCCTGCTCATCGCGGCCTCGCCGATCGTCGCGGTGATCGTGGAAAGGCTGACCGGAGGCACCGAACGGCTCAGCCCCCTCCGGTGGGCGGGCCTGGCCGTGGGGTTCGCCGGGGTGGCCGTGCTGGCCGGGCCGGAGCTGAGCGGCGGGAGCGTGTGGGCCACCGCCGAGGTGCTGCTGGCCGCGGCCTGCTACGCCGTGGCCCCGATCATCGCCGCCCGGCGGCTGCGGGACGTCCCGTCCCTGCCCATGACGGCCGTGTGCCTGGGCCTGGCGGTGCTCGTGTACACGCCGCCCGCGATCGCGACCTGGCCGGACGCACTGCCCTCGGGCCGGGCGCTGGCCGCGCTCGCCGGGCTGGCCCTCGTCTGCACCGCGCTGGCGTTCATCGTGTTCTTCGCGCTCATCCGGGAGGTCGGCGCCTCCAGGGCGCTGGTCTTCACCTACGTCAATCCCGCGGTCGCCGTCACCGCGGGCGTCGTCCTGCTCGGAGAGCCCCTCACCGCGCCGACCGTCATGGCGTTCGCGCTGATCCTCGGCGGTTCCGTGGTGGCGACCGCGAGCCGCTCCACGGGTGGGAGCGCGGCCGCACCGGCCCCTGCGGAAGGCTCCGCCGGCCTCTCCGACCTCCCTGAACGGTCCCGGTAGGAGGGCGCCCGGGACCGCCGGGCGGAAGCAGGGGTCTTCAGAGGGCCTTCAGAGGGCCTTCAGAGGTCCGGAACCGGGCCTTCAGGAGCCGGAACCGGACCGTCAGGCGGGACCGGCGTGGGCGGCCAGGACGCGCCAGCCGTACCCGTCGTCGTGGACCCAGGTCCGGGTGTAGCGCATCCGTCCGGCGAACGGCTCGCCCGCGAACGTGCCCGCCAGCCTGCCCAGGAAGCAGGTCACCCCGGTCCGCCCCTCGACGAGCACGGTGAGGTCCTCCTGGACGACCTCGGTCATGACCTGCGTCCGCGAGCGGTGGTTGTGCAGGTCGAGCGGCTTGGCGCCGGTGACGCAGGCGCCGTCCGGCGGGCCGGTGAAGACGAGCCGCTCGTGGAGCAGCCGGTCCAGCTCCTCGACGTCCCCGGCGAGCTGAGCCGCCTGCAGGCGCCGCTCGGCCTCGTGCAGTTCGTCCGTGAGCGTCTGGTCGGACATGGGAAACCCTTCTCTCCGCCGTCTCCGCTGCGGGTGCGGCCACCGATGTGGACATGATGCCTCCCGGTGCGGACACGCGGGAAGGGACCGTCCGGGGACGCCGCCCGCACGCCGCCCGTGCTGGTCCGCGCGGTTCATCGGAACCGCCGGCCACGGCCGCCGCCTGGAACGCTCCTCCGGGATTCCCCGGGTAGATTGATGATCGGCCGGGCCTTACCGGGCCTCGCCCCGTGATTCATCGATCCGGCCCGGCGAGACGGGGGCGTGAGCGTGACCGAACCGGAGAACGGGCGGCTCCCGGCCAAGGAGGCGGACGCCCTCTGCCGGGACGCGCACCGCCTGCTCGGCGACGCCCGCGCCCTGCTCGGAGAATACTCCCGGGCCCGGAAGGAGGCTGAAGGAGCGCTCGGCGCGCTCCGCGCCGGTCTGGCCCGGGCCGAGCTGGGCTCGATCCCCGTCGGCCGTCTCAAGGACGTGACCGGCGGACGGCTCCGCCTCGGCGCGCTGGAAGGCTCCGGATACGCCACGGTCCTGGACGTCCTGGAGTCCTCGCCGTACTACCTGCAGCTGATCCCCGGGATCGGCACGCGCACGGTGAAACAGATGCACGCCGCGGCGCGCCAGATCGCGCAGGCCGTCGAGGAGGCCGTCAGGGTCCGCATCGACGTCGAACGGCACGAACCCCTGACCACCGGTCTGCTGATCGCACTGCATCGGCTGGTGACCGCCGGTCCCGAACTGGCGGGCGCCCGCGAGGTGGCGCACGACCTGGACAAGCGGCTCGGACCGCTGCTGGCGGACGCGCGTCCGGCCCGTGGGCGGCTGCGGATGATGCTCACCCGCCCGGAGCGCCGCCGTCGCGCCCGGGAGGCGCTCGCGGAGCTCTCGAACCTGCTCGTTCGCGCCCGGGAGACCCGTCTCCTGCTCACCCAGGTCACCACCGATCTGCTCCGCCCGGCGGTGTCGGAGTTCGAGGCGTGGACCGACTTCGAGTTCCGCGCGCCTGACTACTACGGCCTGCTCGCCGAACTGGCCGGCGGGTTCGGCGCGGCGGGTCACGGTCTGCTCCCCGACGAGCTGATCGCGAAGATAGACGCCCAGGAGCTCGACGGCACCCACCGCAGGGTCTCCCTGCGCGGATACCAGGCCTTCGGAGCCCGCTTCGCCCTCGCCCAGCGCCGGGTGATCCTCGGCGACGAGATGGGCCTGGGCAAGTCGATCGAGGCCATCGCCGCCCTGGCGCACCTCAGGGCGGAGGGGCGGACCCATTTCCTGGTGGTCTGCCCGACCAGCGTCCTGATCAACTGGCTGCGCGAGCTCCGTTCGCGCAGCACCCTGAGCGTGCATCCGCTGCACGGGACCGACCGTCCGGCGGCCGAGGAGGAATGGGTACGGCGGGGCGGTGTGGCCGTGGTCACCCTCGACAGCCTCTACCGGTTGAAGGCGCCGCGCACCGTCGAGGTCGGCATGCTCGTGGTCGACGAGGCGCACTACGTCAAGAACCCGCAGACCAGGCGCTCCACAGCCGTCGCCCGGTGGTGCCGGCACGCCGAACGGGTGCTCTTCCTGACCGGGACACCGATGGAGAACCGGGTGGAGGAGTTCCGCGTCCTGGTCTCCTACCTTCAGCCGGAGCTGGCCGCGAGTCTCCGCGACAGCGACGCCGCCGCCGGAGCGCGGGCCTTCCGAAAGGCCGTCGCCCCCGCCTACCTGCGCCGCAACCAGCAGGACGTGCTCACCGAGCTGCCGGACGTGGTCCGTGCGGAGGAGTGGGTGGAGTTCAGCGGAGCCGACCTCGCCGCCTACCGGCAGGCGGTCACGGCGGGCGACTTCATGGCCATGCGCCGCGCCGCCTACGCCTCTCCCGGCACCTCGGCCAAGCTGAAGCGACTGCTCGAACTGGTCGAGGACGCCCGGGTCAACGGGCTCAAGGTCCTGGTCTTCTCCTACTTCCGGGACGTGCTCGCGAGCGTCCGGGAGGCCCTGGACGGTCGGGCGCACGGGCCGATCTCCGGTGACCTCGCCCCGGCCCGCCGCCAGCAGCTGGTGGACGAGTTCTCGGACGCCGAGGGCCACGCGGTCCTGCTCTGCCAGATCCAGGCGGGTGGCGTGGGCCTCAATCTGCAGGCCGCCTCAGTCGTGATCATGTGCGAGCCGCAGGTCAAGCCGACCGCGGAGGCACAGGCCGTGGCCCGCGCTCACCGGATGGGCCAGGTGCGCAAGGTGCAGGTGCACCGGCTCCTGGCGGTGGACAGCGTCGACCAGCGCATGCTCGACATCCTGGGCTCCAAGGAGGAACTCTTCGACGCCTACGCGCGCCGGAGCGACCTGGCAGAATCCAGCGCCGACGCCGTGGACGTCTCCGAGCAGGAACTGGCACGCCGGATCGTCGAGGAGGAACAACGCCGCCTCGCCGTACGACGCGGCTAGGTTCCGGTACGGAGGTGGTCCCGGCTCCGTTCCGAGAACCGGTCCTGTGCGGCGAGCACGTCGCCCGCGTGACGCACGGCCCACTCGCCCATCGCCCGCATCGGCCCGAGCAGCGCCTTTCCGGCCTCCGTCAGCGCGTAGTCCACGCGGGGCGGCGCCTCCGCGTACGCCTGCCGGAAGACCAGGCCGTTGTACTCCAGCCGTCGCAGCGTCTCGTTGAGGACCTTGGGGCTGATACCGCCGATCCGGGTCACCAGCGCCCGCGGCCGCATCGGGCCGGCCTCGCCGAGCGTGTAGACCACGACGCCGTCCCAGCGGTTCGTGAGCACTTCGAACGCGAGACGCGCCTGGCAGTCGGCGGTGTAGCCGGATTCCGGCGGGCCGGGGGGCTTCTCCATGCCCCCATCCTGTCCGGTCCGATGCACACCGTGCGGTGTGCATCGGACCGCCTAGCGTCACGGACCGGTGCCCCTCCCCGGGGCGCTTCGGAGCACACGGATCCCTCGGAGCACACCGGATCACTGACGATCCGGGGACAGGAGCCGCATCATGCGCATCGGAATCCTCGGCACGGGCGCGATGGCCACGACGCTGGGCGGAGCGTGGGTCCGCGCGGGACACGACGTCCTCGTCGGCGGGCGCGACCGGACGGCCGCCGCGGCGACCGCGGCCCGAATCGACGCCGCCGGGCACGGAACCCCGGCCGACGGGGCGGCCTACGGAGACCTCGTCCTGATCGCGGTCCCGGCGGACGCGGCACCCGGGTTGGCGAAGGAGTTCGGCGGCACGCTCGCCGGGCGGACGGTGATCGACTGCACGAACCCCGTCGTACCGACCGACGACGGCCTGACGCTGACGACGGGCGGCACGACGTCGATCGCCCGGCGGATGGCGGAAGCCGCACCGGGGGCCCACGTGGTCAAGGCGTTCAACCTCTGCCACGAGAGCATCTGGACGTTGCCGCGGCCGGTGTTCGAGGGTGCTCCCCTCGCCGTGCCGTTCTGCGGCGACGACCCGGGGAGCCTCGATCTGCTCACCGGGCTGATCACGTCGATGGGCTGCACGCCCATGCCCTGCGGGGGACTCTCTCACGCGGCCTACCTGGAGGCGACGGCGGTGTTCGCGATCGGGGTGTGGTGGTCCGGAGCGGAGACGCGATTCGCCTTTCCGACACCCGCGGAGGCCCCGCGGACTCCTTAGCGTCACCTGGCCCGTTCCCGGCCGCACCCGGCCCGTCTCCGGGAGCACCTCCCGGTCCACTGGAGGAGGGGCGCCGGGGCCGTGCGCTCAGGGGCCGGTGAGGCGGCGGTCGCCGCGGGTGGTGACCACGAACACCTGCCAGTTGTAGTAGGCGTAGTAGTTCCGGATGTCGCGCTTGATCTGGCGCGCGTGCAGCCGCACCGCGTCGACGTACGCCCAGGAGTGGTTGTAGGCGTACAGCGCGCGCCGGTAGTCGCGCGGCGCGCCCGAGGCGCGCAGGTAGTTGGCCGCGGCGAGCAGGGCGTCCCGGGTGTCGTGGACGTCGCCGCCCATCCCGTAGGCGGCCCAGGTCCCAGGCATGAACTGCATGGGCCCCTTGGCGCCCGTGTGGCTGGGCGAGCGCACGCGGCCGAACTTCGTCTCGACGAACATCACCGCCGCCAGCACCTCCCAGTCGACGCCGAACCGGCGCTCGGCGTGCCGGAAGTGCTTGAGCAGGACGTCGGCGGGCTCGGGCTCCCGGACGCGGAACCTGGCCGGCCTGCTGACGGGGTGGACCAGGGAGAGCAGGTTCCGGCCGGCCGTCACGTTGGCCTCCGCCTCCCCGGCCAGGGCCTTCGACAACCCGGGGTAGGTGCGGGAGGCGGTCTTCGGGTTGCGGGCGAGGTGACGGTAGATGCGCTGCTGGTGCAGGGCCAGCAGCACCACCGGCTCGGGAGCCCTCCCCTCGGCGGGGTCGCCGTCGCGGATCCAGTCGTCGATCGCCCGACGGAGCCGTGCGGTGGTGTCGGTCAGGGCACGGGCCAGCCGGGCCGGGTCCTTGGGGATCACCGCACTGGGGGCGGGCAGATCGGCGGCGGCCTCACGCGCGGGCTGCGTCGCCGGTGCCGCGGATCGCTCCGGAGCCGTCCGCTCCGCCGTACGGCCGGCGGGGGCGGCGGTGGAGGCCGATCCCTGCGAGGCGGCGCAGCCGGAGACGGCGACGGTCAGGGCGAGGAGCGAGGCGGCCACCGGCCCGCCGCGCCGCCGGGCGCGCGCGGCCACCGGCTCGCTGTGTCGCCGGGGGTGCACGTCCGCCGATCCCTCGTGCCGCCGGGCGCGCGCGGCCACCGGCTCGCCGTCCGGAGAGCCCGCCCGCGCCGACCCCGCCCACCGGCCGGTTCTTCCGATCTTCGTCTGCTGCTGCTCCACCGGCCCCAACGTACCCGAGCGGCGACCTCTCAGGCCGGTTCCCCGTTCGGCCGGTGAGCCGTCCGGGCGAGGGCGGAGCGGGCCGGGCCGGCTACCAGTCGAACGGGAAGGGGACGTGACCGGGGATGACGTAGGAGTAGTCCCAGGACTCGACGACCAGGCCCCGGGTGTCGAAGCGGAGCATCGTGCACCCCGAGATGGTCAGCGGGCCGCTGTCGTAGCGGCACAGCGCCCAGTACTCTGCGGCGGCCTGCTCCCCCTGGACCAGTGGCGCGGCGAAGCGGGCCCGCGTCGGCTCGACCTCCGACGCGAACGCGTCCTGGAGATACTTCCTGAGCCCGGCGCGTCCCCGGTGGGGAGAGTCGAAGGGCGTCGACCAGTGGACGCCGTCCTCGGCCTGGAGCTCGACGATGGCCTCGGCGTCCTGCCGGGCCCATCCTGTCGTCCACACCTGTGTCCAGCGCAACGCGGCCTCGTGAACGTGCACGGCGATCCTCTGCGGTTGATGATCGGTTCCCGTCGCCACGAACACTACGACCTGCCCGACCGGTGTGCCAGGTCGGGAGGATCACCGGCCGAGGATCCCGGCCGCCCTCCGGATCTTCGCCCCGCCGTACTCGCCGCGGTCGACGCATACCGGACACGTCCCGACCAACGGGATTTCTACCCTGCGGGAGCGAGTTGTCGGTGCCGTCTGGTTCGGTGGTCGGGACAGATCGCAGGGGCGGTCATGAGAGGCGGCGGACATGAGAGATCAGCGGCTCCCGGTGGGGGACGAGGAACGGTTCTGGGGGCTGGTGGAGGAGGCCTGGGCACCGCTGGGGGCGGAGGTCGAGCGGGCGCGGCGGGCGCTGACGCACCGGGCGGCCGGTCCCGGCGGAGACTCCCGCGACGCGTCGGTCGCCGTGGTCGAAGCCGCTCTGCCGAAGTTCCTGGGCAACCTCCGCTCCGCAGGCGAGGGGCTGTCGGCGCAGGAGCTGACCGATCTCGACCGGGTGGTCGAGCGCAAGCTCTACGACATCGACCGCGCCGACGTCCAGGCGGTCACCGACGGCTCCGACGACGGGTTCCTCTACGCGCGAGGCTTCATCGTGGCGATGGGCCGGGACTTCTACACGGCGGTGGCCGAGGATCCGGAGACGGCGGTGCCGGACGCCGAGTGCGAGCGGATGTGCTACTTCTTCGCGCACCTGCACCATGAGCGCCACGGGGCCTTCCCGGACACCGGATCGGGGATCTCCCGCGAGTCGTGCTCGAACCCGGCCGGCTGGCCCCGCTGACCCGTCCCCCGCGGCGCCCGTCCGCTCCCGCCGCACGGCGGCGGTCCGGACGGGCCGTCGTCCGCTCTCCGGGGGCGGACCTCAGATACGGCCCCCTGACCGGTCCCGCTCGTCGGAAGGGCCGCCCGAATGCGGCTCACCGACGTGTGCGGAGGACCTGGACGGCGGTGGTGATCGCCTTCCTGCGATAGCCGTTGACGGGCATAGTGGCACCGTGGGCGTGGCGGACGACGCCCTGGGAATCGATGAGGACGCTGCCCGACTGCTGCACCGCGCCGAAGACCTTCCTGCTCAGGCCGATCATCTCGTGCGGGCTGCCGAGGCGGCCGGTGAGGACGGGGAACGGGATCCGGCGCTCGGCCTTCCACGCGGCCGCCGTCCGGCGATCTTCGGGAACCGCGACGAACACCAGGATGTCCTCGGCGGCGAACTCGTCGCGGTGCCGGATGAGGTCTCGGACGTGCCGGTTGCAGACCGGGCACGACGTCGACCGCATGAAGTAGATGAGCACGGCGTGACCGCCCCGGTGGTCGTGCAGGCGGAAGGTCCGGCCGTCGGTGTCCTCCAGCACGACGTCGGGTGCGGGCGATCCGGTTTCGAGCATGGGCGGGCTCCCCTTCGACTCGGGTGGTGGGAATGACTCAGGTGGTGGGAATGACTCGGGTTGTGGGGATACGGTCCGCGCAGGCCGGGCGCGGGTGGTTCAGGCCTGGTGCGGGCGGTCGGCGGTGTCGTTCCTTCCGTCCAGGCTGTGCCGCAACCTGCTACGGGCCCGGTGCAGCTGGGACTTCATCGCGGCGTTGCTCAGCCCGAGCCTCTCCGCGACCACCGGCCCCGGGTGACCCAGCACATCCCGCATGATCAGTACTCTGCGCTGCACGTCCGGCAGCTCCCTGATCGCCTGTGCGACGAGATCGGCCTCCAGCCGCCGGATGACCTCCTCCTCGGCCGACGTCGCCAGACCGGCGTCGGCCTCGTCATAGCGGTCGAACAGCAGCCGGACCCGGCGCAGGCACTCGTTCTGGACGATCCGGAACATCCATGACGCCAGCGCCCCGGTGGCGCGCAGCGAACCGATCTTCCGGTAGAGGATGATCAGCGCTTCCTGGGCGGCGTCCTCGGCATCCTGCGGGGAGGCGCAGAGATGCTCCGCGAAGCGCCGCACATGGGAGTGGGCGCCGTGGACCACCGCGGCGATCGACTCTCGATCACCGGCCTGTGCGGCCTCGATGAGTTGCGCGCTCGCCCAGCCGCGGTCAGCCACGTCCGCGCCCCTGCCACCGGAACGGGGCCGTGAAAGGCGCCCGCCGGACAGCCGGCACCACGACGTCACTCATCCGAATCTCCTTCCCAGCGTGAACATCACCCCATAAGAGGCCCCCGCGCCGCGAAAGGATTCACCGTCTCAGGGCCGACTTCGCCGGGAGCACCGCGACCGGTACGCCGGCACGCGGTCCGTCGCGGCGCGGGACGGCCCGCCGACCGCTCACGGCCCGGCCGGCCGCTCACGGCTCGGTCGGCGGGTGCGCCCCGGTGGACGATCACGACGGTGCGTCTCAGGACGACGCCCTGTAGCGGGCGGCGACCGCGGCGGCGCGGTCGCGCAGGGAATCGCGCAACCACTGCGGGGCCAGGGCCTCGGCGTTCGTGGTGAGCTGCCACAGCGCCCATTCGGCGTGCCTCGGATCCTGGAAGGTCACCTCCAGCCGCAGCCAGCCGTCCGGGTCGGCCGCTTCGGCGAGGACGGCCAGCGCGGTTCCCACCAGGTCCTCCCGCCGCGCCGGGTCCACCCGTACCAGCACGGCGACCTGGTCGCCGCCGGTTCGGAACCGCGTGCTGCGTTCCTGCCAGGCCCGGTCCAGGTCGACCCGGTCCGGTCGCTGCGCGGGTTCGGCGAGCTCTTCGGCGGCCAGGATCCGGGACAGCCGGTAGGTTCGGTCCGCGCCGGACCTCGTGGCCAGCAGATAGCCCCGGTCGCGTACGGTGACCAGGCCGACCGGGTCCACCGTGCGCCACCGCGGGGTCTGGTCCGCGGCCGCGTAGTGGATGCGCAGCCTGTGCCCGGCGACCACCGCGCGCAGCACCTCGGCCACCACGGCGTCGGGCACCTCCTCGGTGACCAGCCGGCGCGAGAGGAGGTCGGTCTCCGGATCGATGAGCAGTCGCTCGGCCGCGCCGGCCGCGGTGTCCCGATAGCTCTCAGGCAGCGCGTCGACCACCTTGAGCATCGCCGAGGCGAGCGCCGAGCCGAGGCCGAACGCCTGCGCGCCGCGCCGCGATCCGGCGACCAGCAGGGCGAGGGCCTCGTCGTGGTTCAGCCCGGTGAGCTCGGTCCGGAAACCGGGCAGCAACGCGAAACCGCCGTGTCGGCCGCGTTCGGCGTAGACCGGGACGCCGGCTGCGGACAGCGCCTCGATGTCGCGCAGCACGGTGCGGGTGGACACCTCCAGCTCGCGGGCCAGTGCGGCCGCGGAGAGCCGACCGTGCTGCCGCAGCAGGAGCACCAGCGAGACCAGCCGGTCGGCGCGCATGCGAAAACTTTATCGGAATACGCGACAAAAGATGTCGTGATTTGCCGGGAGGCTGATCGGCGTCACGAAAGAGACGGCGGCCACCGCGCCGACGGGCGTGCGTGATGTCGACGAACCGAATGGAGCTGATAGGGCAATGGAACGAACGGCGGTCAACCCGTGGGTGTGGTCGGTGGAGCTGGGATACAACCAGGGCGAGATCGTCTCGGGGCACACCCGGACCCTGTACTGCGCCGGGCAGACCGCGATGAGCGGCGACGGCAAGCCCCAGCACGCCGATGACATGGCGGCGCAGCTGGCGCTGAGCCTGGACAACCTGGAGGCCGTGCTCGGCGAGGCCGGGATGTCCCTCGCCGACCTGGTCCGGCTCAACGTCTACACCACCGACGTGGACCGGCTCTTCGAGCACTACGGCGTGCTGGCGGCGCGGCTGGGCGCCGCCGGGGCGGCACCGCCCACCACGATGCTCGGGGTGACACGACTGGCGATCCCCGGCCTGATGGTCGAACTCGAGGGGACCGCCGTCGCGTGATGCGGCCTCGCCGCCTCCGGCAGGACCGCCGGAGGCGGCACGGGTGGGCCTGACCCGCCGGTCGGGTTCGAGTGCCTGGGTTCAAGTGCCTGGGTTCGAGTGCCTGGGTTCAAGTGCCCTCGGGTTCAAGCACCCCGGCCTTGGGCGCCCTCGGGTTCAAGCGCTCTCAGGCTTGAGCACCCCCGAGGAAGGCGCGCACCTCGTCGATCTCGGGGACGCCGAGCTCCTCGTAGAGATCCAGGGCCGAGCGCCCGTGCTCGTGCGCCCGGTCGTCCTGCCCGATGCTGAGGTGGGCCCTGGCCAGGCCGTCGTGTGCCCGGGCCTGCTCGGGCCGGTTGCGGGCCGCACCGGCGAGCGCGAGCGCCGCCGTGTGCTCGTCGATCGCCCGCGCCGGGTCGCCCAGCGCCAGGGCCGCCTCACCCAGACCGTTGAGGGCCGAGGCCTCGTCGCTGCCGTTGCCCATGGCGCGGTAGAGCTCCCCGGCCCGGCGGTGGCAGGCCATCGCCTCCTCGGCCCTGCCCTGGTTTCGTAGGGCCGAGCCGAGGTGGTTGAGCACCCGTGCCTCGCCGAGCCGGTCGCCTTCCTTCCGGTGCAGGGCCAGCGCCAAGTCGAGATGGCGCCGGGCCTCCTCGTGGCGGCCCGTCTGGACCAGGATCATGCCGAGGTCGGCGAGGACGAACCCCTCCCGGGCCCGGTCGCCGGCGATCCGGGTGAGGTCGAGCGCCTCCTTGAGGTGCTTCTCGGCCTCGGCGCTCTCCCGGCGGCGCCAGGCCACGTTGCCCAGGGCGTTGAGCGCGAGCGACCGCTCATGCGGGTCCTCGCAGGCGGCGAGCGCCTGGCGGGCGAAGTCCTCGGCCTGCTCGTAGTCGCCGCGCCGCCAGTGGGTCCAGGACAGGTCGGCGAGCGCGCGGCCCGGCGGCATGGCGTGTTCCCCGAGCGCGCGGCTGCGCTGCAGCGCGATGCCGTGCAGGGTCAGGGCGTCGTCGTGGTGGGCCCGGCGGTCGAGGTAGGGGCTCAGGGCCACGGCGAGGTGGCTGATGCACACCTCGGGCCCGTGGACCACGGTCGCGATGATGTTGGCACGCTCGGCGTCGAGCCAGCCGATGGCCTCCGCCGCGCCGCCGATGGGCTCCACCGGCGTGATCTGGGGCGGCATGTTCGGCCGGTCGGGGACGCTGTGCGGGAACAGCAGCTTGACCGCTGAGCGGGACCGGTGCAGGTAATGCAGGAGCAGGCGCATGAGCGCGCCGCCGTCTGGGCCGCCGTCTGGGCCGCCGTCCGGGCGCTCGGCTTCGTTCAGGGAACGGGCGTGCTCGCGCAGCAGGTCGTGGAGGGTGTACCGGCCCGGCTCGCGCTGCAGGAGCATGTGCGCGTCCAGGAGACCCTCCAGCAGTCCCTCGGCCTCGAACACCGGGACGTCGGCGAGGGCCGCCGCGGCGTGCGGCTCGATGTCCTGGCCGGGAGCCAGCCCGAGCAGCCGGAACATCCGCTGCTCTGCCGTACCGAGCTGCTCGTAGGAGACCGTGAACGCCGCCGCGACGCTCCGCTCGGACGTCGCGAGCTCGGCGAGCCGCCGCCGCTCGTCGTGCAGGCGGCCGGCCAGGTAGGAGACCGTCCAGCGGGGCCGGTGCTGCAGGCGCGCCGCGGAGATCCGGATGGCGAGCGGGAGGTACCCGCACGCCTCCAGCACCTCGTGCACGGCCTCCGGCTCGTCGGCGGCCCGCTCGCCCACGATGCTCTCGAAGAGCGCGACGGCGTCGCGGGACGGCAGCACCTCCACGGACAGCGCGTGCGCGCCGTCCAGACCGGTCAGCCGCCGACGGCTGGTGATCAGCAGCAGGCTGTCGGAGACGCCGGGGAGCAGCGGACGCACGTGCTCGTCGTCCGCCGCGTTGTCGAGGACGGCGATGACGCGGCGCCGCGCCAGCTCGGCGCGCCACAGGGCGCTCCGCTCGCTCTCCGCCGTCGGGATGTCGGTCAGGCCGAGCTGCCGCAGCAGGGCCTCGAGCGCGGCGGAGGCCGGGAGCGGGTCCTGGCCCGCGGTGTGCGCCCGCAGATCGATGAAGAGCTGACCGTCCGGGAAGCGATCGGCCAGGCGGTGGGCGGCGCGGACGGCGAGCGTGGTCTTGCCGATGCCGGCCATGCCGTCGATCGTCACGATCGCGTTCCGCCGCCCCGAGACGAGCCGGTCCAGCTCGGCGGTACGGCCTGCGAAGTCGGGGATGTCATAGGGCAGGAAGTTCGACCGGATCCTGTCCCCGGCCTTGCCCTGTTCCTGGTCCCGCTCCTGTTCCCGGTCCTGGTCCCGGTCCCGGTTCTGGTCCTCGGCCGCGACCTCGGCCGCGACCCTGAGCGCGGGGGCGTCGGTCAGGACCGCCTGCTCCAGTTCGGCGAAAGCCCGGCCGGGATCGAGGCCCTGCTCCTCGGCGAGAGCCGTACGGTAAGACCGGGCCGCGGCGAGGGCGTCGGCCTGCCGTCCGGAGCGGTGCAGAGCCAGGACGAGCTGGCCGACGAGCCGTTCCCGCATCGGCTGGGCCGCCACGTGGCCGGCCAGCTCGTCGAGTACCCGGCTGTGGCGCCCCGCGTCGAGCTCGGCCTGCATGAGACGCTCGACCGCGGTCAGCCGGCGGTCGTCCAGCAGCGCACGGGCGCCCTGCGCATAGGCGGCCTGCACGTCAGCCAGGGCGTCGCCGTTCCACAGTCCCAGCGCGTCCCGGAACCGGCCCGCCGCGACCAGCTCGGTGAAATCCTGCACGTCGAGCCCGCCCGGAGCGGGGAGCGCGACGTAGCCGCCCGGCCGCGTGCCGAGAACGTGGTCGGCGCCGACACCGCGGAGCGCCCTGCGCAGGGCGGTGATCGCGGCGTGGACCTGCGACCGGGCGGTGTCGGGCCGGTCGTGTCCCCACACGGCGTCGATCAGCTTCTCCATGATGATCACCCGACCGGCGTTGAGCAGCAGGTAGGCGAGGACCGCGCGATGCCGCGGCGCGATGCCCCCCACCACGTCGCCGTCGGCGAGCACCTGCACCGGACCCAGCAGTGTGAAGCGGATCTGCACGTATCGCCCTTCCATCGCCGACGCATCGGGAATCTATCAATCCGGACATCCATCCTCGTAGCTGTCAGGAAGACAGCACGTCGGAGGAGCGAGAACGATGCAGGCACGGATGAAGAACCCGGTGACGATCATCCCGGCTGCGATGCAGCCGATCCAGGATCTGGCCAAGGCCGCCCACTCGCAGGGTGTCCCCGAGGAGCTCCTGGAGATGGTGCACCTGCGGGTCAGCCAGATCAACGGCTGCAGCTTCTGTGTGGACGCCGGTCTGAAGAACCTCAGGAAGCTGGGCGAGAGCGACGAGCGGATCGGCCTGGTGTCCGCCTGGCGCGAGGCGCCGCACTACACCGACGCCGAGCGCGCCGCCCTGGAACTCGCCGAGGCCGCCACCCGGCTGACCGACCGCGCTGACGCGGTCTCCGACGCGGTCTGGGACGCGGCCGCCGACCACTTCGACGAGCGGCAGCTCGCCTCGATCCTCCTGCTGATCGCCGTGACCAACCTGTTCAACCGCCTCAACGCCCCCATCCGGCAGATCGCCGGCACCTGGTGAAGGAGTCCTCCGTGTCCGTCGTCCGGTCCCACACCTACTCCGTCGACCCCGCCGACCTCGAGGAGTTCCTGGCCCGCCGGGCCTCGCTGATCGGCACAGTCCGCGAGACGCATCCGGGGCTGACGGCCGCCCTGCTGGTCGAGTTGGAGGACGGCACGTACAGCGACACCTGGCACTGGGAGAGCGACGCGCAGATGGGCGCCGCGCTCGCCGCCATCTCCACCTTCCCGGAGGCCCCGCTGACCATGGCGCTCACCAGGGACGCGACGGCCCTGAACGGCCGGGTCGTCGACGAGCGCTGAGTCTCCGCCGGGACGTCGCGGTCGTCGCCCCGGCTGCGGCCGTCATCCCGGCCGCGGTGGCGGCTCCCATCGCCCGGCGGCGCGAGGTGCCGCCGGGCGCCGCGGATCCGGCCCGCCGCGAGGTGGGCGGGCCGGATCCGGAACCCATGCGCCATCCTGGACGGAAAGGATCACACGCGCATCCCCGCCTTCCGCAGGAGTCGCCGATGTCCGCCCGCCGGATCGTCCCCAACATCCAGTCCGAAGCCCTGGAGGAGAACGCGGAGTTCTACGGCCTCCTGGGTCTGGAGGAGGTTATGAACCACGGTTGGATCGTGACCCTCGCCTCCCCGTCCGCTCCCGGGGCGCAGGTCAGCATCATGACCCGTGACAGGACGGCACCCGTCGCCCCCGACATGAGCATCGAGGTGGACGACGTGGACGCCGCCTACGCGGCCATGCGCGACAGCGGCGCCGAGATCGTGCACCCGCTGCAGGACGAGGAGTGGGGCGTCCGCCGGTTCTTCGTCCGGACCCCGGACGGCCGCGTGGTCAACGTCCTGGGGCACCGCTGATCGTGGAGATCCACCGACGGCGGAACCCGCCACACGAGATGACGTCGCACTTCCATGGGCGCCCGTTCTCCTCCTCGGCCTATCCGACGGCGTGGAAGGAGACCCGGCGGACCCTCTCGGTGCCCTGGACGCTCATCGCCGCGACGGAGAGCGGCGGTGCCGACCATACGCTCTTCGTCTCCTTCGCAGCCCTCTTCATCGGCGCCGCGGCGCGCTCGCTCTTCGCCCTGGACGCCTTCGTTGCAGGTGCTCTGCCGCTGTTCGTCTTGCTCGCGGCCATCTGCCGCAGGTGGTGGCCGGCAGGGGTGGTCGTCGCGGTCGTTCTCGGTGTCATGGCAGTCATCAACCTGGTGCTCTTCCTCGGTGAACTTCCCCGCGGCATCGTCACGGACGATGTCAGCGCCGGTGCGCAGCCGGACTTCCACGCCAGCGGCGGGGAACCCGTAACCGCCATGTCGGCTGCGGTCGCGTACGTTCTCGCGGCCGCGGCGCTCGCTGTAGGGGCACATCGTTCCAAGGCGGCGCCTCGTCCCACGGGCGGCTGAAACAGGGACCACGGCCCGGGGAAGCGCCTTCAAGGTCGTATCGCGACTACCGGTTTAGCTGCACATGACGGCATCCGGCTGAATGCGGCCGTTGAGGGAGGATGTGCCTGGTTCTGTAGGTGGTTCGCGGCACTGTTCGTAGACCAGGGCTGACACCGGTGCTGATGCGCCTCGGGTTGTGTCGCTGGGTTTTGACACCGCCCCGATGGTCGTAGTCGGTTGTCCGTCAGGTCAGTCGGTACTCCCATCCTTCGCGCCAGCCGAAGTCGGCATCTACCAGCTCTTCCAAGGACACGTTGTTGATGAGGTGATCGAACGCCCACCGCGTCGCGACGTGGCCGATCACCAGGACCCGCGAATCGGACCAGCGCAAGGGCAGGTCGCCAAGAAAGCGGCCCACACGATGCACCGCCTGTCGCCAGCTCTCTCCCCTCGGATAAGGCTTGTCGAGGTGCTCAAAACGGCTCCGGTGCAGCTGAATCGCGCGCAGGCCGTTGTTGTCGCCGTAGTCGCATTCCCGAAGTCGCCAGTCATGCAGGATCGGAATGTCGGTGCCAGCGAACGCCAAGGAGGCGGTCTCGACCGCCCGGGTAAGGTCGGAGGTGAAGACGGCGGCCAGGCCGTCTTTCCGTCGTCGCTCACCCAGTTCCACGGCCAGGCGCCGCCCTCGATCGGACAGGCTCCCGGGCAGCCAGCCGGTGGCGATCCCTCGATCGTTGTCCTGGCTCCATGAATGCGTCTCGAAAACGATCTCTATCGGCATGACGTCACGCTAACGCTGCCTCTGGCGCATCTCCTCGTGCTTCTCCCAAAGCGGACAGCCATCACTCGGCAGAGCGCAGAGAGCACGGTGGCTTCTGCCCTGGTGGAGAGGAGAGAAGCGACGCGCCCAGGTGACGTTGTCGGTTCTCGGCAAGATTTCAACGCCCGGCGATCACCGAGTGCTGTCCGATCGCATCAACATCCGGTGTCCGTTCTCACCTGCGGAACCAATGTGCCAGACCCCTGGCCAGGGGTCTGGCGGTTGGTGAAGATGGTCTCTCTCGACGAGGCGCGGCGCAGATCTACGACGCCTGGACCTGCGGATCTGTGCAGTCACCTTGTCGTGGAGGCGCACGTTGCGGTGGTCGGAGGGTGATTTGGAGACCGCCCACCAAACAGCTCCTCGTCCTGCATCGTTTCCTCCCCGTCGACCGGCACAGACGGGACATGCTGATCAGCATGTCGGACCGGTATGGAGAATGCGGTGACTGCGGATTGTCTGAAAGTGAGCCGCGCCGATCTCGCGTAGACCCGGCGCGGACCGGCACCTTCAGTGAAGCCGGAACGATTCAACGAACGATGAGCGTCAACGTGCAGCTTGAGGCGATCACCAGTGTCTTGCCGCTGGGGGAGAAGGCGACGGCACGAAGTTCGCAGGCGTCCTCCCGATGTACGTGCCACCAGGATAAGCCGGGTTCGCCTCGGTAAGGGGAGCCATTGGCCGCGGACAGCATCACGCTCTCGACGGGCCAGTCCGGAGCCACGACATCGAGTGCCCAGCCGTCGGGTGTGGTGGTGTGGAGGCCCCCTCCCCAAAGGCCGGCCACGGGTACGGAGACGCCGGAGAGCGGGCCGATCCCCTCGTGGACCAGCTCGTGGGTGTCGGGCCAGCCGGCGTCGGGATCCGGGTCGCGGGCGATCCGGGTGCCGGTCGCGCAGTCGAAGAGCCCTCTGCCGTTGCTTGAGACGACGAGCAGCAGATCGTCAGGACTTCCGGGAAGCGTGCCGAATCCGACGCAGGAGAGGCCTCCCACCGCTATGGGAGTCAAGCTCCGCCACGGGGCGGGCGGCGCCTGGAGAGGGGCACTTCGCATGCGGGCGCGCACTTGCTCGTGGTGCGAGGTCATGACGGACAGCTTCTCGCGTGATGAGGAGCTGTGGAGTCATAGGCGGGGATGGATCTCCGATCCCGCTACGCAGAAGCTCATGCCGACCTGGGCGAATGCATGAAGATCCATCCCGCGTATATCCCGCGACCGCTGACACGCGGCTGCCCACGGTGGCACTCGGCTGCATGTGATCGTTGGGAGAGGACACGTCAAGCCCCTGGTCAGGGGCCTAACGGCTGGTCACGATGGTGCCCCCGGCATGATTCGAACATGCGACACCCGCTTTAGGAGAGCGATGGTTGGATGGCTGGCTCATACGGTGTGAGCTGCGCGAATGCTTCGCACAGCTCACACTCTTTACAAGATCATCCCGTACATGTCCCGCACCCGCTGAGACCGGCCACCACGTCATCCGATGGCAAGGCCCGACGAAGGAGGGCTGCGGCAGCCGATCGCCCTGACCCTGTACGGCGCGAGCCACAGTCTGCGATCGTCACGACCTCAGCCCTGATCACCTGATCCGTAGGGAGAGCGGATACCTCGTCAACGGCCTCCCGCCCTGGTGAAGCGGTGGATGCGGGCCGGTACGGGGTGCTCCCGTACGACGGCGTTGCTGTACAGCAGTTCCAGAAGATTCGGAACGGCTCCTCGGCCGGCACTTGCCACCCCACTCAGAACGTGATCATGATGACGTGTTCATAGGAGGACCATGGCTGAGCATAACTTGGTCTCTTGTCTCTTCTCCACCGATGCCGGAGACTGGTTAGCACTGCCACAAGAAGCGGCCCTCCTGTACTACATTCGTAGGTCCGCTGGGAGTGGGGCGCCGCGTCGCCGGTAATGGCTGATCAGAGCACGTGTCTGGTGGAGCCGCCGGAAGTGTGACCAGGCCAGGACGTGATCGATGGCATTGGCCGCCGGGATGAGCAGCCGGGCCAGGACGTGGCGGATCTCGGCGAGCGAGAGTCGCACGAGCCTCAGCCCGCTGACGCCTCCAGGAGCGGACGGTCTTTTCCCCCGCCGGCGGTCTCGTCGGCGGGGGCGGGCAGGGCGGCGCGCGTGACGGCCAGGAATGCCAGCGCGAGCATGGCGATGGTGACGTGCCGGTGCCACGGGGTCCACTTGCGGACCTGGTAGGAGGTCAGGCCGAGCAGGTCCTTGCCGTGCTCGTTGTTCTCCTCGATCTTCCAGCGCATCCCGGCCGCCTCGATCAACTCGGAGACCGAGGTGCCGGTCGGGGCGTGGGCCAGGAAGAACTCCACCTCCAGCGGGGCCGTGACCGAGCGGCGGATCAGAAGCGTGTGCGCGTACCCGGGCGCGGGCGCCTGCCCGGCCACGGCGGCGGACACCGCGGTCCAGTCGTAGACGCGCAGGCCCTTGGTGCCGGCCCCGCACGAGCGGCGCTCCCAGATCCCGGCTCGGCCGAGGGCCAGCAGCCGGTCCAGGACGTGCCCGGCCGGCTCGACGCCACCTCGGACGGCGACCAGGGGCAGGTCGATGGGGACCGCCATCACGTAGGAGATCTGTCGTTCGTGGCAGAAGGCGCGCAGGTGCGGGTCACGGCCGTAGCCGGAGTCGGCGCACAGGTAGCGGAACGGGGTGCCGGCCGCGAGTTCCTCGGTGAGCATGTCGATCACCAGCTGGGGCTTGGTGCGGAAGACGACGTGCTCGGGCACTCCGGCCCTGCCGCGGCGCCCGGTGTCGTGCGCCCAGGACTCGGGCAGGTACAGGCGCCGGTTGACGAACGCGTGCCCGGCCTCGGAGGCGTAGGTGAGCATGGGCATGACCTGGCAGTTCTCCACCTGGCCGGTCAGGCCGCAGTACTGTTCGGCCACGCCGACGGACATCTCGCCCTTCTTGATCGCGACCGTGTCGTCGGCGATCAGCACGCCGTCGGCGCGGCCCAGATGTGCGATCACGTAGGAGCGGACTTCGTCGCGCAAGGCGTCGACGTCCCATTTCGCGCGGTCCAGCAGGTGCTCGAAGCGGTGGGCGGTGGCGTGGCCGATGTGGTCGGCCAGCTGCCAGGAGTTCTTGCGGGGCACGTCGGCCAGCAGGGCACGCACCAGGTCGGCGAAGGCCTCACGCGGTTCGGGCCGGGTGAACAGGGGGTCGGCGATGCGGGTGGTCAGCGCGGTCAGTTCCGCATCCCAGGACACGACGAGATCGTAGGTCAGAGCGCACGTCACGTACTGACGATGGACCAACCACATTCCGTGACGCAGTCAAACGAATCAAGATCTACGAATGTAGTACCTGCCCGTCGGCGCTGAGAAAGCCGTTCTAGACACGCCATCCCTTTGGCCAGAACCTCTCGATCGGGACCAGCTCCCGCCGACGTCAGCGAGCTTCCCGAATCCAAGTGGGAGTACGGAAGGCTCGCTGACGCCAGCGGGTTGAAGGGTGCTGCGTGAGTTCTGGTCACTGTGCTTCCGGTGACTACCTGGAGGGCGCAGACTCCTTCAAGTGGCGAAGCCATTTATCGACCAGTGCTGCTTGGGTGGGTGAGAGGCCTGCTGGGGGTTCGGTCTGGAGTCTGGTACGTAGCTCCGCGCGTTTCAGAGACAGCGCAAGATCTTCGATCTCCTGAGCTCCTGCGATACGGCTCAGGAAGATGTTGTGGAGGAAATTTGCGTCCGGATTTTCCAGCAGCTTCCTGCCGATGAGAGTCAGATTCATATGGCCATCTTCGATGTCGACGAGACCAAGGGAAACGAGAACGCGTGATCGTCGACGCGCCTCATCGGACCGAGTGATAGTCGGAAAGTGTTGTTGGAAATTGACGATGTAGTCATCCCAGGACGGTTGCCCGGTGGCGAGTGAGGTCATAGTGACGATGGAGTTAACGAGGTCACCCTTGCGATCAGAGGGCATCTTCTCGATGTAGTAGCGGCGCTGAGTGCTGCCAGATGGACGTGAAGGGGTGTCCTGATCGGAACTTTCGGCCTTGCCGGTGATCGTCGCTAGGGCATCTAAGTCGAGGGAGAGCAGGGAAAGGCGCGAAGCCTGGACTCCTATCCCATGTTCAGTGAGAAGGTCCGCCAGTAGCTGACCATCGATGAGGTGGATAGGGGCGAGCGCGTTGCTCGATGCTTCGAGGGGTGCCTCTCGGGTGTACTTGCCAGTGGTTACGATGATGCCCTGAGTTCCGGGGAGAAGTGTGCCCCTAAGTTCTCTCACTTCCTTGACTGTCACTGACCTCCCCGTCCAGCGCTTGACCTGAATCGAGGTAGGAACGGTCGTCACGCCGCCCGCAACAAGGGTGGCACGGACGTCGATGCCACCATCCTTGGAACGTCTAGTGACTTCCACCTCCTCATACTCCATCGCTGTAAATAGAGCTGCGACGATGTGCTCGAACACTTCGGGAGGAACTTCTCTCAACTGCTCCAGCAGTTGTTTCTTAACTTGTTTGTTCTCCTGCTCGATAGCTTGCTCGGCCGTGTTTCCGGGCGGCCGGAGGCGGACGGATCGGCCTGATAGGGAGAAGCGCTGCCGATAGCCCCGAGTGGAGCGCAGCCTGTCATCTCGCAACAAGGTCTCGAGCAGCTGCTCCTCTTCCAGAGTGATGTTGGCTGCCTGTGCACTACCTAACTCCTTTAAGATGCGCGCAGGCTCAAGGGGGCCTCCATTGTGCTTTTGGAGGATGCCATAGACGCGATTCGAAGTGGTCTGACCAGGGGTGGTAAGACGTACAGGGGTATCCATAGGGGAGTAGCGATCCTTCTGTGACATGTTCCTACGGCCCCAGCGGGGTCTGACATCGACGGTGTTATCGAAGTGGGGTACGACGATACACTGCCGCAGCTCATGCGGCCTACGCATTTGTTTACACTACGGAAGAAGAGGACGAGAAAGGGTGCCACTAGATTTTGTGGCACCCTTTCTATTGTGAGTCAGTTAGAGAGTTGTTCTCTTTTCGAGAGACGTGCTGTACTGCTCACTCTCTAGTTAATAGAGTGAGTGCTTGTCAGTCAGGGAGGCCGGCGGCATTGAGGACATGCGTCCTGGCCGATGCTAAGCAGCTTGAGCCAGGCCACAACTGATTTCCCTACAGGACGTCCTTCACCTTGCTCATCAAGGAGTCGAGGAATATCCCCCAGTAGTCACGGAGTTGTTCGTACTGCTCGTGCGGGTCCTCGTGCATGGACTCCGCCCTGCCGTAGGCGATGAGGAGCAGAGTGAGAGCCTCCATCGCGCGGCGCGTGGCCTTGCTTGCCTGCTCCGGGCTGATGGCGGTGGTGTTCATCTTGGAGATCTCCGACAGTGGCTCCCACATCTCCTTGTAGAACCGGTGACGCGTGTTGAGTCGGATGATCACCTTGCCGCCGACGTGCTGAACGTCCATGAACTGCTTGCCGGGGAAGTTGACCGACTCAACGACGAACGGAAGGTCCTTGACCTGAGCCGTGTAGTTGGCCTTCGTCTGCTCGTCAGCGTCCGTTCCCAGGACATCGATGGCCAACTCCTCGTAGGCCTCCTCAGGCTTGATGTCGGTCTTCGCCTGAGGCGTCGGCAGGGTGCGCGCGGCTTCAGCGGCGGCCTGGGTGATCTCGCGATGGTCACCCACGTGGTCCCTGCGCTCCTTGGCGACGTCCCCCCAGCGCTCCTCAAGCCGGTCCCTTGCCGTCTTGACGTGGCGCTTCAGAGCGGTGCGGAGCTTGTCGCGGAGTTCGTCGTGCGGCTCGAAGCCCCGCTTGACGTTGCGGACACCGAAGTAGGAGTCGAGCTCAGGAGTGAAGGAGACCTCGATACCGATGAAGCGGTCGGGGTCGTCTACCCGGCGGCCGAAGATCATTGGCACGTTGGTATAGCTGATCTCCCGGTCCATGCGCATGAAGCTGATACTGCCCTCGTTTTCGGGGATGCGGAGCTTCTTCGCCAGCTCGTCACCGCCCAGTCCTCGCTTGCGAGTAGCGGCCTTCGGGTAGAGGGTCACCGTCAGGTATGCCGTGTGGTCGCCGATCTTGATCGGCTCTCTGGCGATCTCTTCCGCTTCGTAGTCAGCTTCGGTGATCTTCAGGCCGAGCCGTGTTCCTTCGCCGGTGCGGTAGTACTCGCGAAGCTGCTGGTCGGCCCACGTATCAGGCATCAGGAAGAGCGGGTCGTGTGCGAGCAGACTCTTACCGTTGATCTCGATGTTGCGGCCGTCGTTGAGGAAGACGCGGAAGATGCGGGAGATCTCCTTCTCGGCCTCCAGGCGCAGGCTGTTGAAGTCCTTGGCACGCCGGCCTTCTTCGAGGCGGTCGACCTTCGACCAGACGACCAGGGTGCCGGTGCCCTTCGGCAGGATGTCGTCGAAGTCGCTCGGGACAGACTTTGCTTCAGGGGCGTCGACTCCGATGGATGAGCCCTTGCCTTCCTGCTCTTCGGCGAGTGCCTCGTCAAGGTCGAAGTACACGTACTGCCACGGCGCATCGGCGTCGGTTCGCGACCAGACGTCGATGCGCTTGCCGAAGTTCAGAGCGGCGAGTTTGGCGCCTACACCGTACTTGCCGATCGTGTCGGTGCGCATATAGCGGGTGGAGTACCCGATCTGCAGGTAGTGGTGGAGGGTGTGGGCGTCCATGCCGGAGCCGTCGTCGGAGAACACGATGCGGTGGATGTGGCTCTTCTTGGAGCGGCTGGTGGCGGGTGCCTCGTCCATGCGGATGAGGACGTTGTTGGCGCCAGCTTCCAGCGAGTTATCGATGACCTCGCCCATGGCGGCGGCGAGGCTGTAGCCCGAGTCGCGCAGCGACTGGAGGGCCTGCCCCGTGAGGACTACAGGGATCCTGGTCATTTCCTTCTCCTCTGACTTTTCTGCGGTATTTTCTATAGCTCTATGCGACGCGGTTGAACGCTCTAGCGAGCGCCTGTTCGGTGTTGCGTACGCAGAACGGACAGCTGATGGAAGATCCCTCGGGCAAGGCCGGATGGATCTTGTTGATCAAGTGATCGCGGTGCTGATGGAAGAGATGGGCTTCGAGGACGTACGCCTGCTGCACCGTAGGGGTGAATTCCCAGGCCACATGGGTGGCTTCCTGTAGATGGTTGTGGGTGGACAACCTTCGACGGAGGCAGTGATCAGAGCGGCCGACGTAGATGGGGGTGTCGTTTCGGAACAGGATGTATACACCGATGCATCGTTCCGGCATCATCGCTCTAATCGCAGGTGGGGTAAGGCGGAATACGAAGCGTTTGATGGAGACGCTGTGCAGTCGTACGACTCCATCTTCGAGAAGTGCAGACATAAGGTTTAGGCCGCTTCACCGGTCCAGGCGTCTACCTGCTTTCGGAGGGCCGCGATGTTGCGGTAAGCGGTGGCCCGGGAGATTCCTACGGCGAGGGCGGCTTCGGTGGGCCGTTTGCCGTTGGCGAGGTGCTCCAGGAAGGCCACGCCAACACTGCCAAGCTGGTTTGCGGCCATCCTCAGATACCGCAGCAGGTTGCCGCCTTCCACCTCTTCTTCGACCGTGGCTCCGTGGTCTGTGACGTCGACGCCTTCCTCGGCGAAGGAGATGTCGAACTGGCCGTTGTAGCGGGCCCAGGCGGTCTGTCCACGCTGCTTGGAGCGGTAGAAGGTGTACTTCGCGTTACGGAGAACGTCCCGGTAGAGGTGGTCGGGGTTCTGCTGCGTACGGCTTTCACTAAGAGCAAGATCAATCGCTCGCTCGATGATCTGCTCCCGGTCCGATCCGGGGTTGACGCGCACGAGATCGTTCTGCAGCCTAGCCACGACAGCCCAACGCGCGTCCATGGACGTAGCAACCATGGGGGATTCCTCTCTGGTGCCCGGCGGCTCCTTTGGCTCGCCCGGCCCGCATTCAGTTATCAGTGCTGTTCCTTTGGCTCCCCCGGCCATCCGGTCCACGGGAGCATCAGCTACACGTGAGAGTACAGCACCCACTGACTTTTATAGCGGCGCTTCGTGCTCTCAATCACCACGGCACCGCATCCGTCTCATGTGTCTCACAGGACTTCTTGATCTACGAGGGGTGTAGTCTCACCATCAATTGATCTTCGGGGCAAACCTAGACTTGTCGGTCATATCGGCCATGCCTTGAGCGGCCGATGGCGGAAGGGGCAGGGAGTATGACTGTTGATCTTGGGGAAGGTCTGAAGCTTGAGAACTCAGGGCAGACGGTCACGGTTCAGGGGGTGACGGTCAGCAGTCAGGCAAGCGTCGGCCAACAGCGCGCCTGGGACCTCGTGCTGCCTGGCGGCATCAGGCTCCCTGTCTGCGACACGACCTGGGCGGGTGGGGAGCGAGACATCGTGCTCGGCGTGCCGGCCGGACTGCCCGAGCTTCCGCGTGAACTCGCGCTGCTCCTCGGCAAGAGGAGGGCCAGTGTCGAATGTGTCGCTGGCCGCTCGATGCTCTACATGTCCGTCTACCTGGTCATGCCCGACGCCGCCGGCTGGCCCCGGTTCAAGAAGAAGCTCGACTTCGGGGAGCTCTTCGACACGTGCGGCGAAGAGCTGATCTACGGGCTCAAAGAACATGGCGTGCACGAGATCGGCACCAAGGGCGAGGCCCTGGGCGAGACTGGACGCAGCCGTAACGAGTTGTGCGCGCTCTTCACGTCCGACTGGGAGGCCGCTCCCGTCGCCACCTACGTTGTCACCCGCGTCGTTCCAACCTTGCGTCTCTCGGGCGTTCTTGCACTCTAGTGCCGCATCAGGCAACGTTCGCTCTCACCCCTGTATCCGGCCATCGGGGGAACGCGTAGCCGCAACCCTAAAGGCCTGAAAGGTGCGGGTCTGACTCCGTTGCTGCCCGTACCGCGCCACGACGATCGCCCAGGCCATCGTCGTCATGTAGCTCGTCGAAGAGAACCGCTACTCAAGATAAAAACGCTCCTGGATCGTGGCCATCCGATGGCAAGGCTCGACGGAGGAGGGCACGGCAGCCGATCGCCCCAGCCGTCTATGCCGCTCAGCCACCTCGGCGATCGTTACGGCATCGTGTGGACATCCAGTCTGGGAGAAGGAGTCCAGATGCAAGATAATCCTGTGAGTAGTTGCCCTCGTGTACTAAGCGCTATACAAACTCCGTAAAGTAGAGATACAACAAGAAGCCCCCGACGTTGGCCGTCAAACCTGACGGGGCCCCTGCTGGATCCTCGGGTCCAAGTAGACGTACGTCTACTTGGACCCGCCGCCGTTCACGAACCAGTCCACTGCGATGAGGATCGCTCTCACTACGTGCGACCCCCACTCAGGAAGGGCGGGCAGCTTTCGGCGGCGCCGCTTTCGAGCAGCCATAGGGCATCCCTCCCCGGTTGAGTTCACGGTCAAAGGGATCAACCACCCAAACCGGACATTGGTCGATCCCCCAATGAACCGACCAACCTTGGCTGCGCGAGCACAGTTACGTGGATCACCCTAGCGTATGTACGTCACCGTTTTAACGTACACACGTGACCTGACCGAACAACCTCCGATCGACTCCCGTATCCCTACCGGGAGCGGCAGTCTCAAGTCCGTTCAGAGGCTGTCCCGACCATGTTCTGCTGCGAATGTGACATTTTGATGGTTATCGGCCGCGCATGGTAACCAGCGACATGCCCTTCCATTGGTGTTCCGGCCGAGGCCGATGCGAGAGAGGCGGA
The DNA here is from genome assembly GCA_014647935.1 of Planomonospora parontospora. Lineage (GTDB taxonomy): Bacteria > Actinomycetota > Actinomycetes > Streptosporangiales > Streptosporangiaceae > Planomonospora > Planomonospora parontospora. The sequence continues at coordinate 49,067 of BMQD01000009.1, read as the reverse complement.
CTCCTTCAGTGATCTCCGGTGAAGCGACCAGGTCTGGAATGGCTCGCCTTGCGGTAGTTGGCGCGTGGGCGGTCGCTGGCCGCGACCGGCCGAAGAGCCGCAGCGCGGCCGGCGACCGCCCAACGCGCGGCGGGCCGCGGAGCGGACCGCCCTTGAAATCGAGAAGATAAGTTACGTTCGATCTTGATCGAGGTGTGTCCCGCCGCGGCAGACGCGCTCGGTCCTCCGATGATGCCTGGTTCGGGAGGCGTGGCCATCGCTCGCCCGGTCAGTATCGTGCCGATCATGAAGCCGCATCGACGCCTGCGACGGGGACGCCGTCCTCCGCGGAAGACTCGATCGAAGGAGCGGCATCCTTCGCCGGTGTCTCTGGAGGGCAAGGACGTTCTCCTCGTCGGCTACTTCTCCGCGAAGCAGAAGCGGCATGCCGTGCTCATGAATGAGCTCGCCGACTCGGTCACGAGCCTTGGCGCTCGTGTGGTGGAGCGCTTCGTGCAGCGCCGGGGCGTCTCGGCCGGCGGAGTGAAGGCGATGGGGCGGCCGTACTCCTCGCGCACGCTGGTGAGCGCGGGCAAGGTTCGTGAAATCGCGTCCGCCCGTGAGGAGACCGGCGCTGAGGTGGTCATCTTCCTCAATCCGTTGACCGATCATCAGCGTGACGCGCTCGCTGAGGTCTTCGGCTGCATGGTGATCAGTTCCACCGATCTGTGAACAGGCTCGGCACTCACATCAATCGGAAGGTCCGGTGCTGCTCCAGACGCGTTCGAAGCTGTCGAGGTAGGTCACTGCGGTGTTGTCGGCCTCGGTGCGGGTCAGGTAGATGACCGGTGCTTCGGGGGCTCGGGTGCCGTAGGTGTGGAGGTTGATCAAGAGACCGTCGTCGGCGCGGTAGATCGAGTTGTAGAGCACCGTGCGGTGTAGCCGGATCTCGATGCCCTCGACGTCCTGGAGCGGGCGGTAGAGGGCCAGGGCGTTGCGGACGCGGGCGGCCATGACGTCGCCGCCGATGCCCTCCTCAACTCCTCGGGCCGCTACCTGTGGGCTGTCGGGGTCGCCCAGGATGATGCGGACCCGGACGCCTGCGCGGGCCCGCTCGGTCAAGATGCGCAACAGGCCAGCGTCCTCGGCCAGGAACAAGCCGCTGTAGACGAGAATGCCGATCTCCTTATCCGCCGCCTGGAAGAAGCCGCGCCAGGTCTCGGCCGGTACGGCCCAGCGGTGCGGATAGACCGCCTTGATCTCCCCGGGAAGTGTCCGCCGGCCTCCGGCCTGCTCGGGCCAGAGCTCGTCCTCGTCCACGCCGAGGAGGTCGGCGACCGCCAGGCGGTGGCGGGGGTAGGGGATCCGGCCGCTGATCCAGCGGGCGACGGTCTTGGGGTCCACCGCCAGGTGAGCGGCGATGTCGACGGGTTGCAGTCGCGCCCGGATGAGCGCGTGGCGGAGGTTCTCGTTCATGAAGGGGCGCACCTTCCGCAGCAAGGGCCGGTGCCTGCGACGGTAACACGAGACGTCCCTAGACGTCCCTAAGTCGTGGTGGGGAAGTCCCACCTCGCGAACGAAGCTCATCGGCACGGGCCCATCTGCGTATCGGGTCCACCCTCCACCGATGGGAGTCCCCATGAGCACCGTGAAAGCCAACCAGCGGGCCTATCAGGTCGACCTGCTCACCGCGTTGCGCAACGAGCTGGTCGACCGGGAGGTCATCGCGGTTCTGATCATCGATGACAAGGACCGGCCCTGCCTGGACGTCACCGACAGCACCTTCCGCGCCCGCCGGGTCTACCTCCACCTGTCGTTCCAGTGGTTCTACTGGGGCGACCAACACGACGAGCGGGTCTCCTGCCTCAAGCTGTTCCCCGCAGCCGACCGGATCGCCGAAGCGGCACGAGCCGGCTGGCGCGAGGGCGAACAGGGAGAACTGGGCCTCGACCTTAGCCGGATCATCAACGCCTACCGCTCCTGACGCGATGCCCCAACAAGAGAGCAGGTGGCTGACCGGCGGGCGGGTCTACCGGCAACTCGCCGACCGGCTCCGCGCCCAGATCACCGCGGGCACCTACCCACCGGGAAGCGCCCTGCCCTCCGAGACGGCCCTGAGCGCACAGTTCCGCGTGGCCCGCACCACCGCCCGCCGGGGCCTGGCCGTCCTGGAGAACGAAGGGCTGATCGTCACCCTGCCCGGCAAGGGCCGTATGGTGGCCGCCGACGGGTATGCCGCGGCGGCGTACCGCTACCAGGTGATCGCCCGGGACCTGCGGGAGCAGATCCGCGCCGGGACGCTGGCCGCCGGGACGATGCTGCCGAGTGAGCATGTGCTCCGCCGTCGGCACGGGGCTTCCCGCAACACCGTCCGCCGTGCCCTGGCGGAGCTGGAGCGGGAAGGGCTGATCACCACCGAGCACGGTAAAGGACGGTTCGTCCGGCCTGACCGGGATTGAGACGTCTCAGGACGTCCCATGCCGGACCCTGGAAGTCCCCCGGGGTCCGGCATTTATCGTGAACCGCATGGGACAAGCTGAATGGGCCCGTGAGCTGGCCAGAGCCATCCTGGAAGAGCCGTTGCCGCGCCGGTGGGCGCACTCGCAGGGGGTGGCCGCGAGGGCCGAATCGCTGGCGCCGGTTCTCGGGGAAGAGGCGGACCTGCTGATCGCCTCGGCCTGGCTGCACGACATCGGCTATGCCCCCGACCTCATCGACACCGGGTTCCACCCGCTCGACGGCGCGCGCTACCTGCGTGACGTGATCAAGGCCGATGACCGGCTGTGCCGTCTGGTCGCGCACCACACCTGCGCGGTCAACGAGGCGCGTAACCGCGACCTCTTCGACGCGCTCACGAGCGAGTTCGACCAGGAGCGCCCCGAGCTGGTCGAGGCGCTGACCTACTGCGACATGACCACCAGTCCGGACGGCGTGCCCCTCGACGTCACCGAGCGCCTGGCCGAGATCCACTCTCGCTACGGCCCCGAGCATCTCGTCTCACGTTCGATCACGGCGTCGACGCCGTGCATCCTGGCCGCGGTCAAAGCCGTCGAGACGGCGCTCGTCGAGACACGGCAGACCAGAACAGGTAGGTAATCAGGGCATGGACCCGTTGTTGAAGACACTCGTCATCAGGTCCCAGAACGAGCGGAATTCGAGCGCACCTGGGTGCCAGTTGGCGAAGTCCCACGCCTCCCACTCGCCATCGGGCGTGACGATGTTCGGGTTGAGCAGATAGACCTGACCTTCGAGATGTTCGGAGACGTAGAGCGTGTCAGCCATGCCCGGCCTGGTGGAAGTCCATATCTCCGCAAGCTCCGGATCAACGTCACGGGTCCAGCCGACCTCGGCTATGGGCAGCATGCGGATGCTGAAGCGGGTCTCCTCGTCCCATCCGTTGGTGACCTGGAGGAACTCCCTGTAACTCGGTGGCAGGCGCACCCCGAGGCGCTCCTCGTGCCGTACAAGCTCGGCTTCACTGACGCCGTCTGTGCCCAGCCAGTCGGGAGGAGGATACGCGGCCACCTGCTGGTAATGGAGAGAACCGGGTGGTGCGGAGGCCAGACTGCGCGCATGCCTGTTCTGAAGCGCGCGGTTCACGGTTTCGAGAAGATCAAGCCATGGGTAGCGGGGTGTGCCGGGGGCGCTCATGGGGCCTACCGTACGGCAGCGCGATCAAGAAGGACTCACCCGATGTACGGCGCTCGGCCGGCCAGGTAGTGGCCGATCCGTAGGCGCATCGACCGGTCCATCGTCAGCGTCTCGACCTCCTGGCGCGGTACCCAGCGCACTTCGCGGGACTCGTCGCTCGGCGTCGGCTCGCCTTCGACGGCGCGGCCCGTGAGCACGATGGAGAACTCCTGACGGGCCTCGCCGTCGGAGGTGTAGAGGATGACGTGCCTGGGGTCGGTGTAGGTGCCGACGATCCCGGTGATCTCGCACCGCACGCCGGTCTCCTCCAGCGTCTCCCGGATGGCAGCCTCGGGGAGGGACTCGCCCAGGTCGATCGCACCACCGGGCACGGCCCAGTTGTCGTTGTCGCTGCGGCGGATCATCAGGATCTCGTCCGCGTCGTTGGTGACCACGACGTTGACCGACGGGACCAGGCTGTTGGGCGCGGGCGCGGCGGGGTCGTCGTAGAAGTCGATGCGGCGGGCCATGATCAGGAGTCTAGGGGGACGGCGTCGGCCCAGACGGCTTCGAAACTGCCGGTGTAGGTGGAGACCATGTCCCCGCCGGCCATCTTGCGCAGATGGAAGACCGGTGCGTTGGCGGCGGGCTGGCCGTACACGTGGGTGTTGACGAGCAGCTGGTCGTCTCCGCGGTAGATGGAGTTGTAGAGCACAGTGCGGTGAAGCCGGATCTCGACGCCCTCGACCTGCTGGAGCGGCCGATACAGCACCATCACGTTGCGGATCTTGGCGGCCATGCCGTCGTCGATGCCCTCGTCCTCACCGCGTTGGGCGACCTCGGCGCAGTCGGGATCGCCGAGCAGGATGCGCACCCGCGCCCCGGCCTTGGCCTTGTCGGCGAACAGGCGCACGATGCCGGAGTCCTCGGCCACGAACAGGCCGCTGTAGACGAGCACGCCGATCTCCTGCTTGGCCGCCGAGAAGAGACGTCCCCACGCGTCCCGGGGGACGGCCCAGCGGTGCGGGTAGACCGTGACGATCTCGCTCTCCGACACGGCCGCGCTCTGCTCAGGCGTCAGCGCCTCCGGCCACAGGTATGCCTCGTCCATCCGCAGGAACGAAGCCACTGCATAACGGTGCTTTCGGTACGGCGTGCGGTCTTTAGTGATCCACCGCTCCACCGTTTTCGGATCGACCTGAATGGAATCGGCTAGCTCGGCCACCGTCGCCCCTCGTTCCAGAAGGGCCGCGCGCAGTCGCTCGTTCGGCATTTCACCTGACCAGGGGGGACGTCCAGGGACCTGGCAATCGTAGACCGGACGTCCTGAACATGTCCCGTCCTGTAGTGATCTCGTCCCGCCCTTTCACCGGATTCTCGTGTCACACCGCACCACACGGAATCGGCGAAAGGAGAACAACCCATGATCGACCTGACGTTCCCGCTGGACGACGGACCGGTCTGCGCCTGCGGCGCGGCTCTGGAGGAGGGGCAGACGCTCTGCCGCAAGTGCCACGCGCTGGCGCGCTGGCTGCGCCGTACGGCCAGGCGGCGCAAGGCGGGGAGGCGGCGCGGCGAGACCCGGCGGCCGGCCGGTCGCCCCCAGGACTTCGCCAAGGCGGGGGTGATCTGGACGTGACCGCGATCCCGCTGATCATCGGCATCGTGCTCGGGGCGGCCGTGCTCGTCGGCTACGTGCTCGTCATGGTCGGCATGCGCCAGGAGGACCGGCGTATGCACCTGGCCGCGACGCCTCCGAGCCGCGCGGCGGGCCTGGCTCGCCGGGTCACCGGCTGCCACGTCCGGGGCGAGAGCGCTACCTACGCTCGGACAGCTCCGCTTCGACCTTCGCGAGTCGCTCCGACAACTCGCGCAGCGTGAGGCGGATCTCCGTGATCTCGTCGGCGGGCGGCGGGGCCGGCGCCGCGTCCTCCCGGACGAACACGCCCTTGCCCTGCTGGCCGACGACCAGGCCCTCGTTCCGCAGGATGCCGACGGCCATCTTCACCACGCTCAGCGATGCGCCGTACCGCTCGGCCAACTGGGCGGTGGACGGCAGCGGGGCGCCGAGCGCGAGAGCACCGCCACGGATCTGCTCCCGCAGATCATCGGCGATCTGCAAGTAGCCGGGCCGCCCGGTGTGCTTGACCATCCGTCCCTCTTCCGCCGCGTCGTCTGCCTCTAGTTCAGCACAGCCGCGGAACCAAGCCAACCTTGAGAACATTGACAACCCAGCCAACTAGGTTAACTATGTTGACCACGACGAATAAGGAGGTCACCCGTCATGCGCAACATCCCGATCCCGGTCGACACGACCAAGCTGCAGTTCGTCTGCGTCGCCGCACCCCGCCCCCGCCTGCTCAACAAGGACACCGGCGAGATCAAGACCGACAAGAACGGCACCCCCGTCTACGAAGTCGCCCTCTCGGCCATCAACAACACCGGTCGCATCGAGCTGATCCGCGTCAACACCTCCGGAGAGCCGCCCGTCACCCTCGGCATGCCCGTCCACCCGGTCGACCTGGTCGGCTTCGTGTGGGAGCAGACCCGCAACGGCGAAGTGCGGTGGGGCATCAGCTACCGGGCCGCCTCGATCGTCCCGGCGGAGGTGAGCGCCCTTGCGTGATGACCTGCTGCTGAGACTCCTCGACGCCGGAGTGGTCCTGGCCGTCGCGGTGGCCGGCCTGTGGGCCTGGCGGCGCTGGCACTACCGGTCCTTCTGGCTGGTGGTCGGCTACCCGCTCATGGCCGTCAGCGTCCGCGCCACCTGGCGCAAGATCGCCCTCGGCTGCGGCCTGACCAAGAAGCGTCACCGCTGGTGGTTCACCCTGGTCCCCAACGCGGTCGCCTCCACCGGCATGGTCAAGGTCCGCCGCCGCTTCCAGCGGATCGCGGTCGACACCAAGCCGTGGATGTGGCTGCCCCGGCCGACCCGGTACGGCTGGCGGGTGACGGTCCACCTGCTGGAAGGGCAGATCCCCGACGACTACGCCCAGGCGGCCGAACGGCTCGCCCACTCCTGGCGGGTGCACGCCGTACGGGTCTCCTCGCCCCGGCCCGGTCGGGTCGTGCTGGCCGCGACCATGCGCGATCCGCTGGTGCGGGTCGATGAGATCCCGCCCTCGTCGGAGCTGCTGAAGGTCACCGTGGGGCGGCTGGAGACCGGCAAGCCGTGGGAGATCGACTTCCGCACCGTCCCACACTGGCTCAACGCCGGGGCCACCCAGTCCGGCAAGTCCAACCTCGCCAACGCACTGATCGTCGGCCTATCCCCGCAACCGGTCGCCCTGGTCGGCTTCGACCTCAAGGGCGGCGTGGAGTTCACCCCCTACGCGTCCCGGCTATCGGCCCTGGCCACCTCCCGGACCGAGTGCGTCGGCCTGCTCGATGACCTCGTGGGCCTGATGGCCGACCGGATGGGCCTGTGCCGTCAGGCCGGGGCGCGCAACATCTGGCAGCTTCCACCGGGGGTGCGGCCGGTGCCGGTCGTGGTCCTGGTCGACGAGCTGGCCGAGCTGTACCTGATGGCCGACAAGAGCGAGAAGGACGAGATCGCCAAGACCTCGACGGCGCTGCTGCGGGTGGCGCAGCTCGGGCGGGCCTTCGGGATCTACCTGTTCTGCTGCGGCCAGCGGATCGGTTCCGACCTCGGCCCCGGCGTCACCGCGCTGCGCGCCCAGTGCTCGGGGCGGATCTGCCACCGGGTCAACGACCCGGAGACCGCGACCATGACCCTCGGCGACCTCGACCCGGCCGCCCTGGTCTCCGCCTGCGCGATCCCCGCCGAGACACCCGGCGTCGCCATCGTCGCCTCCCAGGACGGCCAGTGGTACCGCGCCCGCTCCTTCTACGTCTCCGAGCACGCGGCCGAACATGCCGCCCGCATGTACGCCGATCTCACCCCGCCATGGGAGGAGATCACCTCCGGCACCCGTGGAGCGGAGATCACCGACGCCGACCTGAACGAACTCCTCGACGCCTGAACCGACCTGACCTGACCTGATCAGAAAGGGGGACACGATGCGACGCCTTGCCTGCTGGCTACTCGACTCCGGGCCGGTCCTCGTCCTGGCCGCCATCGCGGGTGCCGGATCGTTCACCCACATCCACGACACCGCCAGCGAGCACGGGCAGACCGGTTGGATGGCCTGGGCCGTGGCCGTCTGCGTCGACATGACCTGCGTCATGGCCGCCCGCGAGCGCCAGCGCGACGCCAAGACCGGCCGCGTCCGCTCCGGGCCGGTCTCCTGGCCGACGCTGGTGCTGGCCGGCGGGGTCGTGCTGTCTCTGGCCGCCAACCTCCACCAGGCCGAACCCTCGGTGTGGGGCTGGCTGGTCGCCGCCACTCCCGCCGGGGCGTTCCTCATCGCGGTCTCGATGCTGGAACGCCGCGCCGCCGCCTCCCGTCCCGCTCCGGCCCCGGTGACGGTCACCGCCTCGGCCGCACCTGTCCCGACGCCTCCGATGCCCGAACTCACCCCGGCCACCGACGACGGCCCCGAACCCGCGGCCGGACCGTCCCCGGCCCTGGTCACCTTCGCCCGCCGCGTCGCCGGCGAACACCACACCAAGCACGGCGCACCCATCACACCCGAGCTGCTGCGCGCCCGCCTCGGCGTCTCCGACCAGCTCGCCGCCGAACTGCTGCGCACCCTGCACGCCGTACCGCAGCCCGCCCGATGAGAAAGGAGACACACGCGATGATCGACACCGACCACCGACCCGCCGTGATCGAGGGCCTGCGCGAGCTGGCCGCCTTCCTGGAGGCCAACCCCGCCGTCCCCGTCCCGCCCCACGGCGTGACCGTCCTGCACTTCCCCGCCCGGGGCACCGACGCCGAGATGATCGCCGAGATCGACCGGATCGCCGCGCTCCTCGGCACCGCACCTGACCCCGACGACATGGCCCACGGCCACCACAAGGCGCGCCTGGCCTTCGGCCCGGTCAGCTACGAGGCACTCGCGATCCTGGCCGCCCCGCGCGCCCGGTATGCGGCCCTGGCCAGCTACTCCGGCTGCGTCGTCCCGGATGCCGCCGATGTCGCCTGAGATCAGCGAGGAGACGACCGCCTTGCCCGACCGTCGACCGCTTGCGCCCCAGCGCTGGCGCTGCTGCGACTGCGGCGGCACCGGTCTCGACTCCCTCGGCGGCACCTGCCGCCTGTGCGACGGCCTCGGCTTCGGCTGAGCAGTCGGCGCCCCCGGCCTGGCCGTACATCCGCCAAGACGCCTGCCAGGTCGGGGGCCATCCCCTCCCACCCCAACGAGTGAAAGGAGGTCTCCATCTTGCCCGTACCCGCGCTCAACCCGCACGCGATCCGCGGCATGATCACCCGCCTGCACGATCCGGACTACGCCCGGTGGGCCGCCCAGATCCGCGCCACCGGCGGCTGCCGACAGCCCATCCACCTGCGCGGCAAGGTCGACCACATCGACCGGGCCACCGGCGAACTGCTCCACCGCTACACCACCCGCACCGAACCCGGCGGCGTCCTCCGCGTGCCGTGCAAGACCCGCCGGGCTTCCCGCTGCCCGTCCTGCGCCGAGGTCTACCGGGCCGACACCTACCAACTGATCCGCGCGGGCCTGGCCGGCGGCAAGGGCGTCCCCGAGACGGTGACCGCCCACCCGTGCCTGTTCGTCACCCTCACCGCCCCGTCCTTCGGCATCGTCCACACCCGCCGGGAGAAAAACGGCAAGGTCCTGCCGTGCCACGCCCGCCGCGACGCCGAGACCTGCCCGCACGGGCGCATCATGTCCTGCACCGCCCGCCACGGCACCGAGGACGCCCGCCTCGGCGAACCGCTCTGCGGCGACTGCTACGACTACGCGGGCTCGGTCCTGTTCAACGCCCTGGCCTCCCAGCTCTGGCGGTACTTCACCGACGCCCTGCGCCGCCGCGTCGCCAAGTTCGCCGGGCTGACCCTGCGAGAGCTCCGGGGACGACTCACGATCGCCTTCGCCAAGGTCGCCGAATACCAACGGCGCGGCGTCGTCCACTTCCACGCCGTCATCCGCCTCGACGGCCCCGAAGGACCCGCCTCTCCGCCTCCGGCCTGGGCGACCGCCGACGCCCTGGCGGACGCCGTACGGCACGCCGCCTCGGCCGTCTCCGTGCCCGTCCCGGCCGCCGAAGGCGAGCCCGCCCGGGTGCTGCGCTGGGGCGCTCAGCTCGACGTCCGCCCGATCACCATGGGCGGGGAACTGACCGAACAGGCGGTGGCCGGCTACATCGCCAAGTACGCCACCAAGGCCGCCGAGTGCGTCGGCACCCTGGACCGGCGCATCAGCCCGCTCGACGACCTGGCCGCACTCCCACTCCGGGAGCACGCCCGGCGGCTCATCGCCGAGTGCTTCCGCCTGGGCGCCCTTGACGGCCTGGCGGACCTGCGGCTGACCCCGTGGGCGCACATGCTCGGCTTCCGCGGCCACTTCTCCACCCGTTCCCGGCACTACTCCACGACCCTCGGCGACATCCGCGCCGACCGGGAAACCTTCGTCCGCGAGGAGGAGATCAGCACCGGGCGGCTGCCGCTCTTCGATGAGGACTCCGTTCTCGTCATCACCGAATGGGAGTACGCGGGCAAGGGCCTGACCCCGGGCGACGCGCTCCTCGCCGCCGCGTTGACCGGCACGGCCTTACCCGCCTCTCCGATGAACGGCGGGGGTGATGCCCGATGACCCGCCGCGATGAGCTGCTGACCGTCCCCCAGGTCCTCGAAGAGCTGGGCGGGCTCTCCCGCCGGACCTTCTACCGGTGGCGCGAACTCGGCCACGCGCCCAAGTGCATCAAGCTGCCCAACGGAGAGATCCGCATCTGGCGGAGTGACTTCACGACCTGGCTGGAGAGCCTCCGGGAGGCGGCGTGAGCACCTCCTATGAGGTCAAGATCTGGGACCTCCGCCGGAAGCTCTCGGGCAAGACGCCGTCCTACGTCGTTCGCTGGAAGGTGGGCACCAAGGAGAAGTCCAAGACGTTCAAGACCAAGGCGCTCGCCGAGAGCTTCCTCTCCGACTTGCGGCAGGCGGCGAAGAAGGGGGAGCCCTTCGAGCTCGTGACGGGTCTTCCCATATCGATGGCCAAGCCTGCCGACTCTGGGCCGACGTTCTTCGACTTCGCCCGGTCGTACATGGCGGCCCGATGGGTTCACTCGGCGGCCCGGACGCGCGAGACGATGACGTATGCCCTGCTGTCCCTCGTCCCGGTGCTCACCAAGGATCTGCGAGGCAGACCGGACGATGAGGAGCTTCGGGCGGTGCTGCGGGATTACGCCTTCCTGCCCGACAAGCGGCGTGGAGAACTGCGACCGGAGCAGAAGGCGGCGTTCGCCTGGCTGGAGGCAGCGTCCCTGCCCCTCGCCAACCTGCTGGAACCGGCCGTGAGCCGATCGGCTCTCGATGCCGTCGCCCTCCGCTTCGACGGGGAGCCGGCGGCGGCCAACACGGTACGGCGCAAGCGGGCCGTCCTGCACCACATGATGGAATCCGCGGTGGAGCTCAAGAAGCTGCCCGGCAATCCTCTGCACGCGGTGAAGTGGAAGCCTCCGAAAGCCACGGGGGCCGTCGATCCTCGAACGGTGGTCAATCCGGTCCAGGTTCGGGCACTCCTCGATGCCGTGAGCCAGGTGGGACGGACGCGCGGTCCCCGGATGGTGGCCATGTTCGCCTGCATGTACTACGCGGCTCTCCGCCCCGAGGAGGCTTCCGGACTGCGCCGTCAGAACTGCGACCTTCCCACCGACGGTTGGGGCCTGGTCACGCTTGAGAAGGCGCGTCCGCAGGCGAACAAGCGGTGGACGAATTCGGGGGAGACCCACGACGAACGCGGCCTCAAGCACCGGGCCAAGGACGACACGCGGGAGATCCCGATCCCTCCGGTCCTTGTCGTGATCCTCCGGGAGCACATAGAGGCGTACGGCGCTGAGAAGGACGGCAGGCTCTTCCGCACGAGCAAGGGCCGTCCGTTCTCCTCATCGGCCTACTCCGCCGTCTGGCAGGAGGCACGGCGACTGGCCTTCCCCGTAGAGCAGGTCGCCTCTCCGCTTGCGGCGAGGCCGTATGACCTACGGCACGCGGCGGTCTCGCTGTGGCTCAACGCGGGTGTCCCGCCGACCGAGGTCGCCCAGCGGGCCGGCCACGGGGTGGACGTTCTTCTCCGCGTCTACGCCAAGTGCATCGAAGGACAGCGGGCTCGCGCTAACGGACAGATCACCACAGCCTTGGAATCATGATCCCAATCAGACGAGAAGGCCCCGGCAGAGTCCGGGGCCTTCGGCGTTGTGGTGTGCAGTGATCAGCGCCACTGTCTGAGGTCTGGCATGGCCAGAGTCTGACCCGCCGCGATGGCGCTCTGCACACTTTGCGTGAGAGTGCTCTCCACGGCGGCTGCCTGCTGCATGAGGTTCTGCATGCCCATCCTGTCGTCGGTGTGCGCGAGCAGGTAGCGGTACTTGTCGTTGTTCTGCAACTGCTCATGAGCGCGTAGCGCGGCGTCCGCCTCCTGGACGCGACGTGCATAGGCCTCAAGCTCCATGATCCGCTGTGTGACCATCGCGACCGAATGCTGTAGCGCCTGCTGCTGAGGAGCCAGTACGGCCAGCAGTTCAGGAGTGAGGACGACGCCACGGGTGGCAGCGGCCTGCTCGGCGCGAAGGATGCTCTGAAAGCGCAGAAGACGGCTGATCTCCCATAGCTGCTGAGGGAACAGTACGTCGTTGGCTACGGAGTCCAAGAACCCCTGTCGGCTGACCTGGGACCAGCTGACCGTCATGGTGGCGTTGGTGGCCCGGTTGAACAGAGAGTGGGCTTCGTTGTCGAGATCGCTGGGGATCACGTAGCGATCACGGTAGAGCCGTGCCAGCCGTTTTGGTGATTCAAGGTGTTTCCACGTGAGGAGCGCCGCTGCGGCCACAGCGATCAAAATGAGGAGGGCCAGGCCCACCCAGGGCACCTTGATCGCAGCCTCGCCAATGGCCCTGATGATCGCTAAGCAGAAGACGGCTGCAATGGTGACCAGACAGCCGTTCGCCCTCGATACCCGAGAGGCGATATGCCCACCTGGGGAAGCCGTCGATATGCCCATAAGTTCTCGGTTGCCTATGATCCGCCGCTTGTCCCGAGGCGGGATGGTGGGATCGACGATTGGCCAATGATCAGCCCAGGAGTGCATGGTAAAAATCAGCCTCCTATCGGCCCTGGCACGGTCCATGGGCTGGACTCGGTCCAGTGAGAATCCCCAAGTCGCAGATAATCGCAGAGACCACTTTCCCGCACAACTGGATCCAAGAGCGACTAATGGGGGTCGGTGAGAGTGATGGCCTCGCCGTGGTTGGAGTGCGGGGCTCTCGACGAGACGGTGCTTGCCCTGCCGGAGATGGGGACGCGGAAGCCGATCTCTGATGTGGCGATCTTGTCGACTGAGGTTGCGGCAGTGTATTGACCTGCGTTTCTGTGCGGCACCGTCCGGCCGGGCATGGTCAAGATCATCCCGTGAATAGACCGTGACCAGTGAGTCAGGGCTGCGTCCGATGGCCTACGGCTGCACAGGAGCGCACGCCGAACCGGGGGGATCCCCAGGTCAGGCGGTGGATGGCAAGGTCACGATGGTGCCCCCGGCATGATTCGAACATGCGACACCCGCTTTAGGAGAGCGGTGCTCTATCCCCTGAGCTACGGAGGCAAGGGCTGTCTGTAAGAGTAGCGAAGATACCGGGCCTGTGCCCAGTCGGGGGGAGATCGAGATGGCAGCGGCGGGTCATCGCTTGCCTGCGGTGGGCCAAAGGGATGGCAAGCGAGTGAGCCGCTGAGGTGCCGGCATGGCTACTGTCACGCTCTGTGATCAGAATGCGGCGGAAGCGGATTCCCGGTCGTCGAGCATCGCGGCCGATGGTGCTGGGCGTGGCGATGCTGGTGCCGGCTCTGCTGGCGGGAGGCCTCATGATGGCCGAGGTCGCCGGATACGACCTGGCGGTGAGCGGCGGGGTCTCCGCGGAGCCGGAGCGGCGGAAGGCGTTCGGTGACGGTGTGCCGGTCGCGGCCGCGTCGCCCGGTGCCTCCGGAGCCCCCGTCGCGATCAGAGCGGCCCAGGGAGACCCGGCGGGCGCGCCGTCCGGAAGCGCGATGACCGGAGACACGGTGATCCGGGGCACGGTGACGGACAGTGAACCGGTCGGGAACCGGGCGACGGAGCCCAGGCTGGTGCCCCCGCCGCTGCGCCCCTATCGGGTGTACGACGGCTGGATGCCGCCGGACCTGATCGGCCTGTCCTACTTCCGGCCGACGCATCACTCCGGGGAAGCCGGGGAGGCGGCGGAGACCGCCGACAGGAGGCGGAAGCGGCGGGTTTCCGGCGGGGGCGGGAAGGAGAAGCCGCGGACGGTGCACGGGCCGGGTACGGCGCACGCGCAGGGGCCCGTGGAGTCCTCGGGTCAGGAGACGCCGGACCGGTCGCCCACGCCGTCCCCCACGCCCTCGCCGGTGCCGCCGGCGGAGGAGGGGGCGGCGGGCACGGAGGCGGAGTGCTCGCAGGAGTGGCGGGACACCTGGCTCTGGGAGATCTGCCTGGACGGCAACCGGCAGAAGGTCTGACATCTCCGGGATCGGTGGAGGGCCGGAAACCACCTGCGATCTGCCCGGGTGGAACCGGCGGGAAGCCTGGGGCGGAGCTTGCGGAATGGGGCGTTCGGCGCATAGCGGCTGCGAGGAGTCTGGCTCGGGCATCCGGTGAGCTGTAGTAACGTGCGTGCCTGACCCGGGTCACGAGTTCGCAAACGGAGGGGTCGAACGTGCTACCTCGTCGATCAGCGGGTCTGATCGTCGTTGTCGCGACGATGACTTCCCTCGTACCGGGGGTCGCCACCGCGCAGCAGGCGCCGCTGAAGGCCGGGGCCGCCGTGCGGCAGGAGCACGCGAAATCCCAGCCCGGTGCGCGGCAGGGCATGCCGGCCGAGGTCCGGGCCGCCGCCCGGCGCGATCCGGTGAATCTCACCGAACTCCGCCGGGACGCCGAGAAGGCGGCGAAGGACCTGGAGGCCGCCACCAAGGCGCTGGAGCAGCGGCGCGCCAAGATCCGCGAGGCGCAGAAGGCGCTGACCGCCAAGCTGCGCGAGCTGCAGACCGCCGAACGGGCCTTCGCCCAGGTGCGGCAGCCGCTGTCCGACCTCGTCGGACTGCTCTACCAGCAGCCGGTCGGAGGGGACGTGGCGGGCCTGCTGTCCGGGGACTCCAGCGGCGACACGCTGCGCGCGATGACGGGTGTCACCCAGCTCGTCGCCGAGCGGAACCAGGTGCTGGAGGAGAGCAGCCGGCTGCAGGCCGAGCGCGAGCGGCTGGCGGCCGAGGCGCAGGAGTTGCGGGCCGGGACGCTGCTGGCGGAGGCCCAGATGGGGGCCGAGATCAAGACGCTCCAGGCGCGTTCGGACAAGCTGGTGAAGACGCTCACCAAGGCGCTCGTGAAACTGGGCATCAAGATCGACAAGGTCGGCCGGGCAGCGCTCGGATGTGATCCGACGAAGGTGAACTCGGCGGGCGAGTTCCCCAACGGCCTGATCCCGAAGGCCTACCTGTGCCCGCTCCAGCAGCCCGGCCACCAGCTCCGGGCCGACGCGGCGATCGCATTCATCAGCATGAACGAGGCCTACCGCAAGAGGTTCGGCAAGCCCATGTGCGTGACGGACGCCTACCGGAGCCTGGCCGAGCAGCAGTCGGTCTACTACCGGCGTCCCGGCCTGGCCGCCGTTCCGGGTCGCAGCAACCACGGTCTGGGGCTCGCCGTCGACCTGTGCGGGGGCGTGCAGAACTTCCGCTCGGCGGAGTTCAACTGGGTGGAGGCCAACGGCAAGAAATTCGGGTGGTTCCACCCCCAGTGGGCCTACTCCAGCCCTTTCGAGCCGTGGCACTGGGAATACGACCCGAAGCTCGGCTCGCTCCTCTGAGCGCCCGCCGGCCTCCCGTCGACCGGCTCTCCCCGGCCGATCTCTCTCGGGTCCGGTCACGTCATCGGGGAGACCTGGGCGGTGCAGTGGCGGCAGCGGACGGCGGCCTTGGGGATCTCCGAGAGGCACTCGGGGCACTCCCGCAGCTTCGTCTCCTCCGGCGTGGCGAACCGGGCGGTGATCCTCTCGTAGGGCGTGATGACCAGGAAGTAGATGACCGCCGCGATCAGCATGAACGAGATCACCGCGTTGAGGAAGTTGCCGTACGTGAGCGTGCCGGAGCCGATGTTCAGCGTCAGGTGGCTGAAGTCGGGCTTGCCGACGATGGCGGCGATGAGCGGGTTGATGAGGTCTTTGACGAAGGAGTTCACGATGGCGGTGAAGGCGGCGCCGACCACCACCGCGACGGCGAGGTCGAGCACGTTGCCGCGCATCAGGAACTTCTTGAATCCACTCAGCATGACCACTCCTTGCCCGGGGCCTCCAGGCCTCCGGGGTCGTTCGACTTCGGGGGTGCGGGCGCTATTACCCTGTCACGGCCGGATCATCACCGGGGAGGGGCGATCGTGATCGACAGCCGGCCGCCGGACTGGGCGGAGGCCAGCTCGACCGCCTGATCCGAGGTCGTGGCGAGCATGAGGAGCGCGTCCCGGTCGCTCCCGCTCGCGGGGACGGTGAGGACGGGGACGCCCTCGGCCACGATCCGGGCCGGGGCGGCGGAGCCGTCCCAGCCGGTCGGCGCGGCGAGCACGTTCACCACGTCTCCGGGGGACAGCAGGCGGGCGCTCTCGGGGTCGGCGACGCGGACCGGCGCGGCGACCGTGCCGGGTGGATGGGCGGCCAGCAGGCTCGGGCCGAGCAGGCGGACGTCGGTGAGGGGCTCCCCGCGCCGCGCGGGGCCCGCCAGGACCCGCCCGGCGACCGGCGTGCCCGGTCTCAGGGCGCCTTCGGGGGCCGTACCGGGCCGCAGGGCGACCGTTTTCACGTCGGCGGCGGACAGGACGCCGCCGGGCAGGTCGCGGGCCGCCGCGAGCACGGTCACCGACGAGGTCTCGGGGCGCAGGCCGGTCGCGGCGCACGCCGCGGCCAGGGCGGCGAGGACGGTGGCGAGGAGGCGGTGGCGGCGGCCGAGGAGACGGTGAAAGGGAAGGCGCCGGCCCTGCGGGCGCAGGCCGGGAAGGAGACTGGCGACGGGCATGGCTGACTCCACGGATGGTCACCGGATGGGTTCGAAGCACACCGGGCGGAAGGTCACCGGACGGGGTTGAGGCACACCGGACGGGAAGGGTGCCGGAGGCGGGGCCGAAGGGCACCGGGCAGGCCTGCGGTCACCGGGCGGGGCCGAGGGGCATCGGGCGGGGTCGAAGGCACCGGATGGGACGACGGAAGGTCACCGGGGCAGGTCGAAGGGGAGCTGCAGGCCGTCCAGGGCCTTGGCGCAGTGGCAGGCGCGGTCCCTGGGGAGGGCTCCGACGACGTCGGTGACCAGGGCGCGCATGCGGGTGACGTTGGCGGCGAAGAAGGCGAGGACCTCCTCGTGGGTGACTCCCTCGCCGGTCTCGACGCCCGCGTCGTGGTCGGTGACCAGGGACAGCGAGGTGTAGCACATGGCGAGCTCGCGGGCGAGGACGGACTCCGGGAAGCCCGTCATGCCGACGATCGTCCAGCCGTTGGCGGTGAACCAGCGGGACTCGGCCCGGGTGGAGAAGCGGGGGCCCTCGATGACGGCCAGCGTGCCGCCGTCGACCGTCTCCCAGTCGGCGGCCCGGCCCGCGGCGACGGCCGCGGCGCGGCCCACCGGGCAGTAGGGGTCGGCGAAGGGGACGTGGACCACGCCGCCGGCGTCGTAGTAGGTCTGGGCGCGGCCGGAGGTGCGGTCGACGAGCTGGTCGGGGACCACGAGGGCGCCGGGACCGATCTCGGGGCGGAGCGAGCCGACCGCGCTGGGCGCGAGAACCTGGCGCACGCCGAGGGAGCGCAGGGCCCACAGGTTGGCCCGGTAGGGGATGCGGTGCGGCGGGAAGCGGTGGTCCCGCCCGTGGCGGGGGATGAACGCCACCTCCCGCGAGCCGACGCGGCCGATGCTGACGACGTCGCTCGGCGGGCCGTACGGCGTGCTGACCGTGACCTCCGTGACGTCGTCGAGCAGCGAATAGAACCCTGAACCGCCGATGACCCCGACGTCCGCGCGATTGACCATGGCGCAGACACTAGCGTCACGGCCGCCCCGCGAGAGGGCGGAGAGCGGAGCCTGTGGACGACTCCGGCAGCCGATGTGACCGTGTGGACACATGGGGTATGACCTGCCCCATGGTCGATCGGGGGAACGAGACGAGTGCGCGGCGGACCCGGCGGACGGCGTCCGGAGAGGCGGAACGGAGACCCGGGAGGGGGCTGGGGCTCATCATCGGGGCGCTCATGCTCGCCATGCTGCTCGCGGCGCTCGACCAGACGATCGTCGCCACCGCGCTCCCGACCATCGTCGGAGACCTGGGCGGCCTGAACCACCTCGCCTGGGTGGTGACCGCCTACATGCTCGCCTCGACGGTCTCCACGCCCCTGTGGGGCAAGCTCGGCGACCAGTACGGCCGCAAGGCCCTCTTCCAGGCCGCGATCGTGATCTTCCTGGTGGGTTCGGCCCTGTGCGGCCTGTCGCAGGACATGGGGCAGCTGATCGGGTTCCGGGCGCTGCAGGGGCTCGGCGGCGGAGGTCTCATGGTGCTCGCCCAGGCGATCGTCGCGGACGTCGTGCCCGCCCGCGAGCGGGGGAGGTACCAGGGGTTCTTCGGCGCCGTCTTCGCCGTCTCCAGCGTCGCGGGCCCGCTGCTCGGCGGACTGTTCGTGGACCACCTGTCCTGGCACTGGGTCTTCTACGTCAACCTGCCGATCGGCCTGCTCGCGCTGGCCGTGGTGGCCTGGGCGCTGCCGGCCGGCGTGCGCTCCACCGGGCACGTCATCGACTACGGCGGCATCGTCTTCCTCGGCGGCGCCACCGCCTGCCTGGTGCTGATGACCACGTGGGGCGGGAGCACCTACCCGTGGGGCGACCCGGTCATCATCGGGCTGGGCGTCGCCGCGGCGGTGCTGGGGGTGCTCTGGTGGCTGGCCGAGAAGCGGGCCCCGGAGCCGGTGCTCCCGCTGCACCTGTTCAAGCTGCGGGTCTTCAACGTGGCGTCGCTGATCGGCTTCATCGTGGGCCTGGCGATGTTCGGCTCCCTCACCTACATGCCGCTCTTCCTCCAGGTCGTGCAGGGGGTCTCGCCCACGATGTCGGGCCTGCACCTGCTGCCGATGATGGGCGGTCTGCTCGTCGCCTCGATCGTCAGCGGCCAGGTCATCACGAGCACCGGGCGGTACAAGGTCTTCCCGATCGCGGGCACCGCGACCGCGGCGCTCGGCCTGTTCCTGCTCTCCCGCATCCACCCCGGCATCGGCGCCCTGGAGCTGAGCGCCTACCTGCTCGTCCTGGGCGTCGGGATCGGCATGGTCATGCAGGTCCTGGTGATCGTGGTGCAGAACGCCGTGGGCTTCGAGGACCTGGGGACGGCGACCTCGGGCGCCACGTTCTTCCGCGCCATCGGGGGTTCGTTCGGCGTCGCGCTGGCCGGGGCGATCTTCACCGCGCGGCTCGCCGACGACCTGGCCGCGCTCTCCCGGACGGTACGGCTCCCGCCGGGCATCGAGAGCGCGGTCCAGCAGGATCCGACGGTCATCCGGCGGCTGCCCCCGGAGGTCGCCGGGGCCTTCCTGGAGGCGTACTCCGACGCGATCGCCCGGGTCTTCCTGTTCGGAGCCCCGGTGGCGCTGCTGGCCTTCGCGGTGGCCTGGCTCCTGCCCGAGCTGCCGCTGCGGGAGACCACCAAGGCGACCGACCCGGGCGAGGGCTACGGCGCCGTGCCGACCGGGCGGTCGTCGCTCGACGAGGTGGAGAGGGGGCTGTGGCGGCTGGCGGACGAGGCCATGCGCCGTGACTACTACCGGCGGCTCGGAGATCTGGCGGGCCTGCGCGACCTGCCGTCCGGCTCGGTCTGGCTGATCGCCCGCCTGGGCACCAGGGGCAGGCAGGCGGGCGCGGACCTCGCGGAGCGGGCGGGCGTGACCATCGACAGGGGACGGCCGTACGTCGCCCACCTGGTGGAGCGCGATCTGGTCCGCCGGGCGGCGGACGGACTCGGCCTGGAGCTGACCCCGGAGGGGGAGCGGGTGGCCGACCGCCTGGTCTCGGAGGCCAGGGAGGGACTCACCCGGGTGATCCAGGACTGGAATCCGGAGGAGCACCCCGGGCTGCGCGAACTGCTGGACCGGCTGCCCGGGGAGATGCTCGGCGCGATGACCGACCGCCCCGCGCCGCGTTGAGACCGGTCGCCGCGGGGCCGGGCCTGCGGGTGGGGTCGGCCGCGCACCGGGCCGGTCACCCGTGGGGCCGCCGGAGGGAGCGACCGGTGCGCGGAGCGGGGCGCGCGGGGAGCCGGCGGGTGGGGCCGGCCGCACGCCCGTTCGTCAGGAGGCTGCGGCCGCGGGTGCGGCGGCGGGCTTGGACTCCGTCGACCCCGAGGAGGACGTGGAGGATGCGGAGGACGGCGACGAGTTCGAGGAGCTCGACGTGGTGGAGCTCACCGTGCTCGAACCGGACGACCTGCTGTCCGTCCGGTAGAAGCCGGATCCCTTGAAGACGATGCCGACCGCAGAGAACACCTTGCGCAGCTCACCCTGGCAGCTCGGGCACACGGTGAGCGCGTCGTCCGAGAACTTCTGGACGATCTCGAACTGGTTGTCACAGGCGGTGCAGGCGTACTGGTAAGTGGGCACGCTCTCCTCCTCATTCGGTCCGCGCCGATTGGCACTCGACTGGCGCGACTGCTAATGGTACGGCGTCGACAAGCATAAACGCGAGCGGAGGATGTCACATTCCGGCGTGCGCCTTCCGGCCGGGGCCCCGCAACCGTCCCGCAACCGGGCCTGCGGGAGTCCTCCGAGCCGGTCCGGGCAGGCCCTCCGCTGCGCCCGCGGGAGTCCTCCGGCCTGGTCCGCGGGAGTTCCCCGGCCCGGCTCGCGGGAGTCCTCCGGCCGGCCCGCTGGAGGTCAGGAGCCGTGCTCGCCGAACCAGCCGGCCAGCTTGCCCCGGCGGCTGATCGCGCGGATCCGCTTCTCGACGACCTCCCGGCAGGCGGCGGTGGCCACCACGAGGAGCTGGTCGTCGGCCCTGATCCGGGTGGACTCCGACGGCACGAACGACTTGCCGTCCCTGACGACGAGCGTGACCTGGGCGTCGGACGGCAGCCTGAGCTCGAACACCTCCACGCCGTGCAGCTTGGACGCCGGCGGCACCCTGATCTGCAGGAGGTCGGCGTTGAGCTCCTCCAGCGGGGCCGACTCCACCGCCAGGTCGCGGGCCTCCTCCGGCGCGGTGACCCCGAGCCTGCGCGCCACCCACGGCAGGGTGGGCCCCTGGAGCAGGGTGTAGACGACCACGATGACGAAGACCTCGTTGAACACGAGCTTGGCGGTGGCGTCGTCGATCGACGTGGCGGCCCAGGGGATGGTGGCCAGCACGATGGGCACCGCGCCCCGGAGCCCGGCCCACGACAGGAACGCCTGCTCCCGCCAGTTCAGCCGGTCGACCCCCGTGATCCGCAGCAGGAGGGCGGAGACCACGATGGACAGCGGCCGGGCGACCGCGACCAGGATCAGCCCCGCGACCAGCCCGGGGACGAGCGCGGCCGGCATCTCCGAAGGGCTCGCCAGCAGACCGAGCATGACGAACAGGCCGATCTGGGCCAGCCAGGCGACGCCCTCGGCGAATCCCCGGCTGGCCGCCCGGTGCGGCATCTGCGAGTTGCCCATGACCAGCGCGGCCAGGTAGACCGCCAGGAAGCCGCTGCCGTGCAGGGACGCGGCGCCGGCGTAGGCGACGAAGGCCAGCGCGAGCACCGCGATCGGGTACAGGCCGGCGGCCGGCAGCGCGACGCGGCGCAGCGCGTAGACGCCGACCGGGCCGATCGCCAGGCCGGCGGCCGCGCCCACCACGAGCTCGAAAACCACCTCCAGCAGGGCGACCCCGAGGCTGGGCGAGGCGTTGGTGCTCAGCAGCACCACCGCGATGACGACGGGGGCGTCGTTGAACCCGGATTCGGCCTCCAGGATGCCCGACAGGCGCGGTGGCAGGGGCAGGCGGCGCAGGACGGAGAAGACCGCCGCGGCGTCGGTCGAGGCGAGGACCGCGCCGAGCAGGAGCGAGGTCCGCCAGTCCATGCCGAGCAGGAAGCGCACCGGGAGCGCGACGGCCGCGATGCTCACCGCGACGCCCGCGGTGGCCAGCACCACGGCGGTGGGGATGGATCCTCTGACGTGGCTCCAGGTGGTCGTCAGACCTCCCTCGGCCAGGATGATCGCCAGCGCGATCAGGCCCATCTGCTGGGCGAGTCCCGTGTCCTCGAACTGCAGGCCGAACCCGGACTCGCCGATGACCAGGCCGAACCCGAGGAAGATGAGGAGACTGGGGAGGCCGCTGCGGTGGGCGACGCGCACCGCCACGATGGATGCGATGACGATCCCCGCGCCGAGCAGCAGCCAGACGTTCATGTCCATCGGATGTCCATCGGCTGTCCGTCAGGATCCGGTGAGACGGTCGGCGCGTTCGTGCAACGGAGGGTTCGCTCCCTTGGTGGCGGGCCCCCGCGCAGAACCGCCGGGGCGTGCAGGCCGCCCGTCCCGGACGGGAAAAGCGGGAAGCCGCTCCCTCGCCGGGAGCGAAGAGTCACCTGTCCCCTCCTCTCGCTTCGGGGACCATTCTGTCCTATTCGGCGGGCCGGCCCTCCCCCAGGCGGACGATGCCGCCGGGCAGCGCGGCGTAGCGGACCGGCCGGTCATGCGGTTCGGCGGGGACGCCGTCGAGCAGCTCGCCGTCGTGGAGCAGCGCGACCGTCGGCACGTTGGGCCCCACCCGCGCCAGGGCCCGGTCGTAGGAACCGCCGCCCTGGCCGAGCCGTACGCCGGTGGAGCGGTCGGCCGCCAGCGCCGGGACGATCACCAGGGCCGCGGTCCTGACCGCGTCGACGCCGCGCCGTACGTCCACCGGCTCCATGATTCCGAAGCGGCCGGGGGCGAGGGTGTCGGGCCCGTCGTACACCGCCCAGTCGAGGTCCAGGTCGTCGCGGAGCACCGGGAGCAGCACCGTCGCGCCGTGCTTCCACAGCGCGAAGACCAGCCCGTGCGTCGCCGGCTCGGCCCCGGTCGACCAGTAGCACGCGACCAGCCCGGCCATCTGCACCCACGGCTGGTCCAGCAGCGCCTCCCGAATCTGGACAGAGGCCGCATAACGCTCGTCCTCCGGGATAGAGGCACGCCGCTGCCGGATCGACGCGCGCAGCTTCAGCTTGTCCACAGGTCCCTCCACTAAGGTTTTGATATGGCCGACTTCGATCCCGTGACGAAAGCCGTCGTGCCGGCGGCGGGTCTGGGCACCCGCTTCCTGCCCGCGACCAAGGCGACGCCCAAGGAGATGCTGCCGATCGTCGACAAACCCGCGATCCAGTATGTCGTCGAGGAGGCCGTCTCCGCCGGGCTGCTCGACCTGCTCATGGTGACCGGCAAGAACAAGCGCTCGATCGAGGACCACTTCGACCGGGCCGTCGAGCTGGAGGAGGCCCTCGAGGCCAAGGGCGACGACGAGCGCCTCTCCCAGGTCCGCGAGCCCGCCGACCTGGCGACCCTCCACTACGTACGGCAGGGCGAGCCCAAGGGCCTGGGCCACGCGGTGCTCTGCGCCAAGCAGCACGTGGGCGACAGCCCGTTCGCCTGCCTGCTCGGCGACGACCTGATCGACCCCCGCGACGAGCTGCTCAAGCGCATGATCGACGTCCGCAACACCTACGGCGGCAGCGTCATCGCGCTGATGGAGGTCCCCGAGGACCACGTCTCCCTGTACGGCTGCGCGGCCATCGAGGCCACCGCCGAGGACGACGTGGTCAGGGTGACCGACCTGGTGGAGAAGCCCCCGGCCGAGGAGGCGCCGTCCAACTGGGCCATCATCGGCCGCTACGTGATCGACCCGGCCGTCTTCGAGGTCCTGGAGAACACGCCGCCGGGGCGGGGCGGCGAGATCCAGCTCACCGACGCCCTGCGCACCCTGGCCGGACGCGGCGGTGAGGGCGGCGGGCCGGTCCACGGCGTGCTGTTCCGCGGCCGCCGCTACGACACCGGCAACAAGCTCGACTACCTGCGCACGGTCGTGCAGTTCGCCGCGGACCGCCCCGACCTCGCGCCGGAGTTCATGCCCTGGCTCAAGGAGTTCCTGGCCTCGCGATGACCCTTCCGACGAGCCCGCAGGCGGCCCACATGAGCCCGATGAGATCGGTCGACGAGCACCTCGGCGACATCCTGCGCACCGTGCGGGCGCTCGCCCCGCTGGAGCTGGAGCTCGAACGGGCGCTGGGCACGACCCTGGCCGAGGAGGTCACCTCTCCGGTCCCGCTGCCGCCCTTCGACAACTCGGCGATGGACGGCTACGCCGTACGGGCCGAGGACGTCGCCGACGTTCCGGCGACGCTGCCGGTGGTCGACGACGTCGCCGCCGGGGACGGCCGCCTGCACGCGCTCGGGCCGGGGATGGCCCTGCGGATCATGACCGGCGCGCCGCTGCCGGCCGGGGCCAACGCGGTGGTCCCGGTGGAGTGGACCGACGGCGGCACCGCCCGGGTCACGATCGACCGGCCCGTCCAGAAGGGCAACGCGATCCGGCTGGCCGGCGAGGACGTGCGCGCGGGGGAGGTGGTGCTGACCGCGGGCACCCGGATCGGTCCCGCCCAGCTCGGCATCCTGGCCGGAGTCGGCCGCCGGCGGGTGCTGGTACGGCCCCGCCCGCGGGTCGTGGTGATCTCCACCGGTGCGGAGCTGGCCGAACCCGGCACGACCCTGGCCCCCGGCCAGATCTGGGAGTCCAACAGCTACACCTTGATCGCCGCGGTCCGGGAGGCCGGCGGGGAGGGCTACCGCGCCGGGATCGTCGGCGACGACGCGGCGGGGTTCGCCGAGCAGCTCGACGCCCAGTTGGTCAGGGCCGACGTGGTGATCACCAGCGGCGGGGTCTCGATGGGCGCGTACGAACCGGTCAAGGAGGCCCTCGGGCCGCTGGGCACCGTACGCTTCGAGCGCGTCGCCATGCAGCCGGGCATGCCCCAGGGGTTCGGCGTGGTGGGCGACGACCAGGTGCCCATCTTCGCGCTGCCCGGCAACCCGGTCTCCTCCTTCGTGTCGTTCATGCTGTTCGTCCGCCCGGCACTGCGGAAGATGCAGGGCCTGCCCGCGGGTCCTGCGGAGACCGCGACGGCCGTGACCGCGGCGCCGCTCCGCTCACCCGCGGGCAAGCGCTCCTATCTGCGTGGGAAACTCGGTCCGCAGGGCGCCGTGACCCCGGTGCGGCGGCAGGGCTCCCACCAGCTCGCCGCCCTGGCCGAGGCCGACGCGCTGATCGTGGTCCCCGAGGACGTCACCGAACTCCCCGAGGGCACGACCGTGGAGATCATTCCCCTGTGAACGGGGACGGCGGACCGCATCGGACAGGAGACAGGGCAGGCGGATGAGCGGTTTCTCACATCTCGACGAGACCGGCGCGGCGCGCATGGTGGACGTCTCGGCCAAGGACGTCTCCGCGCGCGCGGCCGTCGCGACCGGCAAGGTGCTGCTGTCCGCCGAGGCGGTGACCCTGCTGAGGTCGGGCGAGATCCCCAAGGGGGACGCGCTCGGCACCGCGAGGATCGCGGGCATCATGGGCGCCAAGCGCACCCCCGACCTGATCCCGCTCTGCCACCCGATCGCGCTGCACGGCGTGAAGGTCGAGCTGACCGTGGTCGACGACGGAGTGGAGATCTCCGCCAGGGTGAGGACGGCCGACCGGACCGGCGTCGAGATGGAGGCGCTGACCTCGGTCGCCGTCGCCGCGCTGGCGCTGATCGACATGGTGAAGGCGGTCGACCCGGCGGCGGTCATCACGGACGTCAGGGTCGAGGAGAAGACCGGCGGCAAGACCGGCGTCTGGACGAGGTCCTGACCGCGGGCCGGAACGCCCGCCGGGATGCCGACGGAGCGGCGAGCCCTGACCGCGGGCCGGAACGCCCGCCGGGGTCCCGGCGGAGTGGCGACGAGGAAGGCGGGCCGCACATGCGGGCTCTGGTGATCACGGCGTCCGACCGGGCCGCCGCCGGGGTGTACCAGGACTCGTCGGGCAGGCTCCTGGCCGGGCTGCTCGCGGAGGCCGGGTGCGAGGTGGACGGCCCGGTCGTGGTCCCCGACGGCGAGCCGGTCGAGGAGGCGCTCCGCGCCGGGGTGGCCGGCGGCTACGACGTGATCGTCACCACCGGCGGCACCGGCCTGACCCCGGCCGACCTGACCCCCGAGATGACCGCGCGGGTGCTCGACCGGGAGATCCCCGGCATCGCCGAGGCGGTCCGGCAGGCGAACAGGGAGAAGGTGCCGGCCTCCGTCCTGTCCCGCGGGCTGGCGGGCCAGGCGGGCTCCACCCTGGTCGTGAACCTCCCCGGCTCCTCCGGCGGGGTCCGCGACGGCATGGCCGTACTGGCGCCCGTGCTGCGGCACGCCGTGGACCAGATCCGCGGGGGAGACCATCCCCGGTGACCTCCCGCGGCCTCTCCGCGGTCTCTCCGTGGCACGCCGGTGCGGCTTGGGGGGATGATGAAGGGGTGGATCGACTTCGTGGCTGGCCGGTGACCCTGACGGAGGGCTCGGTGGGACTCCGGCCGCTGCGCCTGCGGGACGTGCGGGTCTGGCGGGACTCGCGGTTGCGCAACGCCGACTGGCTCCGGCCGTGGGAGCCGAGCAACCCGGAGACGCCCCTGTTCCGGACCGGGCTGGGCCCGTACATCTCGATGGCCGGGACGCTGCGCAGGGAGGGCAGGCAGGGGCTGGCGCTGCCGTGGGTCGTCACGTACGACGGAGCCTTCGCGGGCCAGCTCACCGTGGGCGCGATCGTCTGGGGGTCGGCCAGGTCCGCCCAGATCGGCTACTGGGTGGACGGTGCGCTGGCCGGCCGGGGGATCATCCCGACCGCCGTGGCCCTGGCGGTGGACCACTGCTTCTTCACCACCGGGCTGCACCGGATCGAGGCCAACATCCGGCCGGAGAACCAGGCCAGCCGCAGGGTGGTTGAGAAGCTCGGCTTCCGGGAAGAAGGCATCCGGCGCCGGCATCTGCACATCGACGGGGCCTGGCGCGACCACATCTGCTACGCCCTCACGGTCGAGGACGCGCCCAGGGGCCTGCTCGCGCGGTGGCGACACGCCCGGGAGGCCACGGCCTCCGGCGGTCCCTCGCACGAAGAGGTGTGACGATCTGGCGACACACCGAATTGAATACTCGTCAAATAGTGACACGCGGTCTTACGGTGCGTGACGTGAGCACAGTGAGGACGCCCCGTGGTCAGGCGTGCCTTCGTGCTGCCCGGAGGCGACCGTGAGCAGCGTCCTCCTCTACCTCGCCATCGTCGTCATGTGGTTGTGCGTGCTCGTGCCCATGTGGCTGCGCCGCGACCGGACCACGCTCGTCGAGGTCGACGAGCGGGACGAGACCACCGGGGCGTACGACCTCGCCGGCGCACCGGCCGGGAACCCGAGCCAGGAGGAGGGTCCGTCCGGACCCCTTATGAGGACCGCAGGGCCCGCCGTGGGATCCGCGGCACCGTCCGCCGCCGCGACCGCCTCCGCGCCGGGTGCCGCCTACCGGATGCCGGCAGGGGCCGCGACCGGTGCCGTGCAGCCGGAGGGGGAAGGCGTTCAGGGGCACCGGAGGGCGGAGCTCCGCCGCGCCGCGCAGCGCCGCCGGGCGGCGCTCGTGGCCAAACGGCGACGGCTGACGCTCTGGTGCGCGCTGCTGCTCCTGGCCTCGGTGGTGACCGCAGCGGTCCAGGTGATCCCTTGGTGGGGCGTGGCGCCCTCGGTGGTCCTTCTGGGCGTCCATCTGGCGGTCCTGCGGGTCGCGGTGCAGGTCGACGCCGAGCGGCGCAGAGCCGCCGCCCAGGCCCGGGCGGAACGTGCCAGGCGCGCCCGGCGCCGGGCCGCGGAGGCTGCGGCGCGGCGGGCGGCGGCCCCGCAGGCGGAGATCATCGACCTCTCCGAGCACCGCGACGAGCTCTTCGACCAGTACGCCGAGCCGTCCCGCCGCGCGGTCGGAGACTGATCGGTGCCCCGGATGGCGCGAGCGCCCTCGGATGTTTGCTAATCTAGTCCACGTCTTGGGGATGTAGCGCAGTCCGGTAGCGCACTTCGTTCGCATCGAAGGGGTCAGGGGTTCGAATCCCCTCATCTCCACCAGGTCGGAAGGCCCGGTTCCAGAACATGGAGCCGGGCCTTTTCGCTGTTCAGGTGGTGTGCGGGTTGCCGATGGCCTGGATCGTGCGGCGCGGTGCCCGTTGCGGGCTCCGGGGCCGGAGTCAGCGAAAAGTCAGCAGACGTCTTCGGAGCGGGTGGGTCACCGCGCTGTGACGGAGCGATCGACCGGCGACCGGGTCAGGCGTCAGGGTTGTCGAGGATGACGACGGGAGCCTCCTCCACATCGAGCCACTCGCTCTCCAGCCTCATGCCGGTGGCTGCCTCGACGAAGGCGAACGCCGCACTGAGCTTACCGCTGTAGTCCTCCGGGTCGAGGTTGTCGAGCATGGTGCGGAAGTCAGCCAGGATGCTCGGATCGCCCTGCTCGATGGCGTGTTCGGTGAAGATGAAGTCGCGCATCCGTGCTCTGATCTCGCCGTCGGCCGCGTAGAGGATCGTGTATCCCCCCTTGAAGTGCCAGGTCGTCATCCACACGCGTGACTCCTTGCTGAGCTCGGTGAGGACGCGATCGGACAGGCCGAAGCCGTAGGAGAATTCGAGGAAACCCCAGGTCCCCTCGCCCTTGAAGACGAAGAGCACGGGCAGGTCCTCCATAAAGGCCTCCTCCGTGGGGTACTCCATGATGCGATGCTCGGGATCGCGGCCTCCGTTCAACCGTCGCAGAAGATCGTCGGTAGTGATCTCCTCGTTGAGAGGTTGCACTACGGTCCAGCAGAGCCCGTTCTCCAGATACCCGTGCTGGTCGAAGAGGCTGCGGTAGTAATCGATCACATGATCATTGTGGCGGAGGTCGAGCCGCATGATGAAGGTCCGACTCCAAATGGTGGAATCGGACCTTCTGTCTGATCAGGAGCTATGTGGTCGATTCTCTAGAGGTGGTCGGTTCGGCTGCCGTCACCTGCTCTGTGGCGGGGCTGAGGGAGAGATCGGCGAACACCGCCCGAGCGCGGCCGTTGCGGTCGCGGGAGGCGTGCGTGTAGCGGTTGAGCGTGGTCGAGATCTGCTCATGACCGATGAGCCCGGCGACATCGTTGACGGGGACGCCGCTGGAGACGAGCCAGGTCGCGTAGCAGTGCCTCAGGTCGTGGAAGCGCAGGCCCTCTCCGGCGTGCTGGGCAAGGTAGGACACGGCCTCCTTTTTAGTCGCGAACCGCTTGTGCCGCTCGGTTCCGGTGTCGAGGCCGACGGCGTCCCACCGCTGGGTCAAGGTCTGTGACCGAAGGCATACAGGACTGGGGCAGTCAGGGAGGTGGCCGCGTCCCGCGTGACGATCCGGCGGGCCTCAGAGACGAACCTGGCTTCCAGCGAAGTCAACGCACCCAGGCCAAGTGTGCGGA
Organism: Planomonospora parontospora; assembly: GCA_014647935.1. Lineage (GTDB taxonomy): Bacteria > Actinomycetota > Actinomycetes > Streptosporangiales > Streptosporangiaceae > Planomonospora > Planomonospora parontospora. The sequence continues at coordinate 19,849 of BMQD01000009.1, read as the reverse complement.
GCTCGGGATAGTGCGGACTCCTGCTATGGAGCTGCCAGAGCGTCGCCTCGTCCGTCCGGGGCAGTGTCACGCTCTCCGCTACCACTCGCACACCCGTGAAGCCGGCGCGAGCCAATGCCTCCATGCACCGCTGCTCAGTGCCGAGTTCGGCCATCGGATCGGCCAGATCCACACCGAACTCTGCAGCGCACGCACGAAACACCCTGGCCAGCACAGGAAAGCCGGCCCGCATTGCGGAGAAGCCGATCAACCCGCCCGGCCGCAGGAGGCGGTGCCACACCGGCAGGACCCGCTCGACAGGGAGATACAGCATCCCGGCTGAACAGATCACCGCGTCGAAGGAGGCGTCGGCAAAGTCGTCCAAACGGCTGACATCGGCCACGACGTAGCCGATGTTGTCCACACCGGAACCCAACCGCTCGGCCTGTGCCAGCATGCCCGCCGAGATATCGACCGCCACCACTTCTCCCGTCGGTCCCACCGCGCGGGCTGCCGCCATGGCCGCGAAACCCGTCCCCGTCGCCGCGTCCAGGACCCGGCTTGTGGGTACCAGCCCTGCCAGCTCCACCAGCCGCTCGGCATAGCGAACATGCCAGTCGTCCCTTGCGTACGCCGCTGCCCGGCTGTCGAAGTGAGCAGCCGTCTCGGATCGATCCATCCGGTCATCATCACCGCAAGAGAGGGAAACGATCAATGTCGGCCTGGGAAGTGATCTCTCGCATCACCATTGCTCCGCAGGCAAGACCTATTCGTGAACACCCCACCCAGCTCAGAGGATCCGGTTCCAGATCATGGAGCCGGGCCTTTCTCTATGCCGCGGTTAGCTCCACCAGTCCTGCTCGGGCAGCCTGAGCCACATGTCAGGTTGGTCGGTGATCGATCGGGCGTCGGTCGGTCGCAGGCCGGCACCGGCGAAGCAGTAGGCCACGGCTCGGTGGTGGTAGAGGTAGGTGGTGAGGATCTCCTCGGCGGGCTCGTCGGCGGAGACGCTGCCGCCGCCGGGGTGGGTGTCCCATTCCTCGATGACGCCATCGCGGGCGACGGCTCCCTGGTTGCCGCTCTTGGGGTTGGCGAACATCCCGTGACAGACGGTGCCGACCGACAGGCGCTTCATGACGCCGGGGGTGGACGCGTTGTATCCACACGGCTGGAAGACGACGCATCCACCGGGCACGTCCGTGACGCCGATGATCGCCATGCTCTCGTCCACATTGTCCCATGGGTCCTCTAGGAGCTCTTCGACGTCGGCATCGTCGACCGGTACGGCCTCCAGCCGCCGTGCCGCCTCGGCCGCGGTGATGTCGGCCACGCAGGCGAGGCTGAAACCGTCGTGTTCCAAGCGCCCCAACGTGGCGATCAGACGCCTGGCCTCGGCCACAGCGGCGGTCTCGGCGGCGGACAGGCCGACCTCGCCCTCAGGAAGAGGAAGCAGATCAGGGGTGGGAGAGGCCAGGCTGAGCCGTCCAGGGGACCAGCCGTTCATCATCAGCCGCCACGGGTCCGCTCCGGCGGTGACCAGCGCACGGGCATTGTCGGGACGGTTGGCGAAGACAGCCGCCCAGAGGGCGGTACGGCCTTCATATTCCGCGTCGACGTCGTCGACGCGCCGGGCCAGTTCCGCGACCACCTCGGGTGAACCGCATTCGGTCGCCGTGTGCAGCACCGGTCCGAGGAAGGACACCTCTGAGTTCGGGTCGGCGCCCGCGTCGAGCCGGGCGCGGATCAGCCTGAGGTCTGTCCAGCCGTCCCAACCAATACCAGACCATCCGCTTTCATCGTTGACGACCATGACACTCCTTGGGGGCGTACGGGATATATGAGTGCTGATCATGGCGTACGGGGCTGACAGATCCGGGCTGGGACCGCAGGCGTCACAGCGCGAGGGCGGCTTCCTCCGATGGCCGTATCGGCTCGTGGACGGCTGGGCGGAGTCAGCGAAAAGTCAGCGGACCCGCTGGCACGGGAGCGCAGCCGAGATCAACGCACGTCACCGCCGTGGCACCTGACGGCACCGGATGGCATCCGTCGATCGGAGGCGGTGCGCCCCGCCGGGGTTCGCATCGAAGGGGTCAGGGGTTCGAATCCCCTCATCTCCACCCAGGTCAGAGGCCGCTTCCGAGAGATCGGGAGCGGCCTTCTGCGTTGCTGGGTGACCAACTGAGTGACTACGTCCGCTACGCGGGGTCGCGACCGGAGATCGCCATTACGGCAGAGGTCAGGATGCAGCCCAGTCCGACGGCGGAATTGGCGATCAGGAAGGGAACAGCGTCGTTGTCGACACCGCTGGCAACCGCTCCACATCCCCCCAGGAGGAGGACGGCCCACCCGAGGGTCAGCGGGAACATGTGAGATCGGTTCTGAGGTTTCACTGATCATCCTCCGCGGGGGTAGGACAGCCGGACGATGATGTCACGGCGTGAATCAGTCAGGGAATAACCGGTCCATGGCCTCAGCTCCCTCTAGAAGTATCGGGCGGAGCTGCTTGCGGTAGACGGTCTCCGTCACCGAGGTGTTGCGGTGGCCGACCAGGCGGGAGATGTTCTCCAGCGGGATGCCGGAGTCGGACAGCAGCGAGACGAAGCTGTGCCGCATCTCGCGGGGTGTCCACTCCTCGGCGTTGAGGCCGGCCTTCTTGAGCACGGCCCGGAACGAGCGGCGGACGTTGTGGGAGTCGAGTTCGGTGCCGACCTTGGAGGCGAAGACGAGGTCGTCGTCCTGCCAGCTCCTCCCCGCCGCCTTGCGGGTCACGCCCTGGCGCTCGCGGTGAAGCTTGAGCGCTTCCACGCACCGTCTCGGCATGGCCAACGTGCGCCGGGACTTGCGGGTCTTGGTGTCGCCGCCCTCCCGGACGGAGCGCTTCAGTCGCAGCGGAGAGGCCGCCCCAGAGGGCGGCCGAGCCGTGGGAGGCGAGAGCGGTGATGACCGCCGGGGAGACGGCGAGCCCGAAGCCGGTGGAGAGTTGGAAACGGGCGAGGGCGCGTCCCAGGAGATGGGCCGGGGCGAGGGCGGTGACGAGCGCGGTGGCGCTGCCGGCATAGATGATCTCGCCGATGGTGCAGACCACGGACACCGCGGCCACGGCCGGAGCCCTCCAGCCGTGTTCGGGGACGTTGAGGCAGAAGACGTAGATCACGTTGGCGGCCAGCAGCGCGCGCATCCGGGGTGCGGGCTCGTCGTCCCTGCTCTTGGCCGTGGCAGCGGCCGGATGAGCGTGCACATGGACCGACCACGCCAAGGCCGCCGCAGCGAGATAGGCGAGCCCGGTGACGGCAGCCAGCACCTGTACGGCGGTGGCGCCGCCTGCCAGGCACGCAGTGGCGAGCAGGGCGCCCAGACCCAGGCCGGCGTTGCGCAGGGCACGACCTCCCGCGAGAGCGGCGTCACGCTCGCGGCCACGGGCGACCGTGGCCACGAGAGCCGCATGGGCGGCCGGCCAGGCCTGGTTACCGATGCCCAGGAAGAGCGTCGCTGTCGCGAACAGCCAGACGTTCCCCGTCGGGGTGGCCAGCAGCAGCGCCACGCCCACCACCCGCACCAGCATCGACGCCGCCACGACCGTGCTGCGTGCGCCCCGGTTCAGCCATCGGCCCACCGCGGGCGTGCACAGCAGACCCGTGACGACGCCGACTGCCATGGCGATGCCGGTGACCGGCGCGGACAGCCTCAGCACCATCACCCCGTAGAGCAGCAGAAAGGGCCGCAGCAGGCCGGTGCCGAGCGCGTCCACGGCCAGGGCGACGGCATAGCGGGGACCTCCGGAGGCGCGGACGAGGGCACGCGGCCGGATCTTGGTGGTGGTTGCCATGGCGTCAACGGTGCGTTCGGCCGCCGGACCGGCTGCGTCGATTGACGGACACCGTCAATCGACGCGGTCGCCGGCCATCCGGCCAGCGATGATGAGGGGATGGTGTTGAGGATCGACATCGGCGGCCTGCCACCCGGGCGACTGCGGTTCGCCGCATCCCCGCTGGCCGAGCTGACCGCGATGCTGCACGTGTGGCAGCAACCGGGTCCACTTCGCCGCGCCGTCGCCGCTCACCGACGCGACGGCGCGCGAGCGGGCCCTGGATCTGGCTCAGGCCCGCGGCTCGCTTCAGGAGGCCTTCGCGGAACGGCTGCTCGCGGATCCGGCCGCTGTGCGGGCGCGGATACGTGACACCCTCGAATAGTGCGCCGAGGCCTTCTTCGACGCCGCCTGGACGGGCGTCGCCGTGCAGCTCGCCACCGACCTGCGCCTGAAGAACGACCTGCTGAAGCGCCAGGGCATCGAGGCGGCGCTCGCGTCGGTCTCCGGCGCGATCACCCTGGCGCCGGACGGCGACTGCATCATCGTGGACAAGCTGCAGGACAAGGCGACCGCCGCCCCCAGCAGCGGGGTCACCTTCCTCCCCAGCGTCTTCGGCCGCCCGCACCTGGTGGTGGGCCACGCACCCGGGTGGCAGCCGGTGGTGCAGTACCCCATTGCCGAGGCGAGTCCATCGGAGCCGATATCGCTGGAAACGGTCACGCTACGGCTGGAGGCACTCGCACATCCGGTACGGCTGCGGCTGCTGCGCACCCTGGCCCGCGGCCCGCACACCACCGGTGAGCTGGCCCACGCCTGGGAGCTTTCACCCCCGGAGGTCTCCCGCCACCTCGCCGTCCTGCGCCGCGCGGGCCTGCTCACAGCCCGGCGGCACGGTCATTACGTCCGCTGCACCGTCAATCTTCCTGATCTGACGGCGCTGGGGGCCGACCTGCTGGCGGCCGTACTGCGTTGAGCAGCTCCGTTCTGCCGGAATGTGGTCCACGACGTCGGCCGGCACCCCGGATCTCCACACAGTCAATGATCAACACGACCGTCGAGGGTTCCGCCCTCGAACAAGCCCGGCCGCTGGTGGGAGGTCCAAGCTCGCGTCGCAGGGCATGGCGATGCCGACTCCGGGCCGGGTGCTGCGGCCCTGGGAGAGCCGGTCCTTGGGATCACTCAGGTCGAGGTCGTCTCGCTGCTCAGTGCTCGCCTGACGGCCCTATCCGGCCGGTCGCTCTCGAACCCATGCCGGTGGCCGTCTCGATGAAGGCGGACGCCGCACTGCGCCTGCCGCTGTAGTCCTCCGGTTCGAGACTGTCGAGCATGAGGCGGAGATCGGCCAGGCTGATCGCGCAGGTGATTGCGGCCACCGTGCGGCCCTCCTCTTCCGCGGCCGTGCTGCCAGGCCGCGAAGCGTAGTCTCGCGTCCATGAACGACAAGAGCCCGCTCATCACGCACGTCGGCTGGGGCCGGATGGCGGTGGAAGGCATCGGTGAAGGTAAGGACTTCAAGCTCTATCCGGGTGGGGGCCGTCTCTGGGACTGGAAGGAAACCGGCACCGGGCACTCGCCCGGGATCCAGCCCGCCGACGTGCGCGAACTGCTCGACCGAGGCTCTCAGGTCGTCGTGCTGTCCCGCGGCATGCAGCTGATGCTGCAGGTCTGTCCCGAGACGCTCAGCGAGCTGGCGGACAAGGGCATCGAGGTGCACGTGGAAGAGACGATGTCCGCCGTCGGCCGCTACAACGAGCTGGCCGCGGCGTCGGTGGCCGTGGGCGGACTCTTCCACTCGACCTGCTGAGCACGACTCCGGGCGGATGCGACGGTGCCGGCGGGAGGCGGACGCCGGCCTGCAGAGGAGCTCCCGTTCGTCTTCCTTGTCTCCGAACGGGGCGCCGGCACCGTCCTTTCCTTCGCCGGTCCGGTCCGGCAGGCGATCGATGGGATGCCTCAGAGGGGTCGGTCGTCTTCCCGGCACACGGTGGCGTTGACCGGGCGCACGGTTCGACGCCGGCGGTGCCCTCCTCGTGATCGTCCGAGGCCTCCGACCGTGTCATGCCTGCCGGGCACCGGAACCCTGGTCACGGCATGGTGTGCCCACGATGAACGGAGAGCGACCGCCACTGCGGTCGCAATGGACACCGTCGTCTTTCTCTGTGTCACCGACATTAAGTAAAAACGACTGATATATACAGTCTGCGGAGCTTTAGAGCGGAGCGAGGAGCGAGCCTATGGCGGGCGGTGAAGGGCTTGGTGTCGAAGGGCTCGATCGAGTGATCGAGCAGGCGCGGCAGGCACTGGTGTCCGCCCAGGAACCCGGTGACGGTTCGGCTGATAGCGCATCCGGCAGGCTGGGCATGGCGCTCCAGGGGGAGGGTGTGGCGGCCCAAGGGCGGGTGCGGGCCACGGTCGCGCCCGGCGGACGGCTCTCGTCCCTGACGGTCGACCCGCGCCTGATGCGGGCCGGTTCTGAGGAGATGTGCGCGGAGATAGTCAAGGCCGTGAACGCGGCCGTCGACGATCTGCGGGTGAAGGTGACCGAGCAGGCCGGCGCGTCTCCTGACGTGGAGGAGCTGTCGTCGACGTTGCTCACCCTGCAACAGGAATCGGTGCGCCAGATGGAGCAGTTCACCCAGGCGATCAACGACGTCGTCCTGCGGTTCGAGAGGCGCGCATGAGCCCCCGATTCGATGACGTGATGGAGTTGCAGGCGGGAAGCCTGCAGTTCGCGGGCTCGGGCCTGCATGCGGCGATGAAGGACCTGAGCGACCACTGGACGGCGCTGGGCGACGCGTTGAATGCGCTCGAACCCATGGTGGGCGAGGACCTCATCAGCCAACTCATCGGTGCGTCGTACAAGGGGATTCGCGAGACCGCAGATGAGACGCTCCGCTCGGTGGTGAGCGGCCTGCAGAGCCACGGAGCGGGCGTGCATCAGATGGCCGCCAACCGCTCGACCGCGGAACAGCGCGCCATCGCCGCCCTCGGGCCGGAGACCCCGGCATGAGCCTGCAGTTGCCGGGGTGGGCGGCCGCACTGCTCGAAGACCTCGGATACTGGTGGACGAACGCCGACGAGTTGAAACTCGGCCAGGCGGGCACCTTGGTCGTGGACGCCGAGCCGCTGCTCGACGCGGTACGGGATCTCGCACGGGTGTCGGCCGCCAAAGTGTGGAATGACAACGCCGGCGACGGGGTCAACGCTTTCCAGACCGCCTGGGATGCCGACGATGCACCAGATGCCGTGCTCTCCGACGCCACGACCGGCATGCTCGCCGTGGGCGCGGGGCTGTTCGTCTCGGGAGCGATCGTGCGGCCCTCAAGACCCATGTCCTGGTCCAGCTCGCCTCGCTGGCCACCGCGATGATCCGGGCGATCGCCGCCGCGGGGCCGACCCTGGGCGCCTCTCTGCTGCAGATACCGGTGTTCAGGGAACTCACCGGACGGCTGATCGGCCTGCTGATCGCCATGGCCGCCGCCCCGCTCATGGACTGACATGGCGGCGAGAGGGGGAAAGGGGGTATCCCGCGCGGTCGGAGGGTTCTTCGGCAGACTCGGGGCGCGTTTCTTCCGCAGGTCGGGGAGCGCGCAGGCAGCGGCGGCCACGCCCGGTCCCGCGGTGGTGGCGAACGACATCCCGATTCGTTACGACCTGACGGGACCGCAGGCCAGGAACTCGCTGACCAATCTCAGCACCGACAGCCCCACCCGTCTGGACGATTTCCGGCCCGGCTCTGGATTCTCCGGGGTGTACGACCACAGTTCGCGCCGGTTCCTCGCCTATCCGAGCGGCGACTCGACGCTGCGGTCCGGCGCGGTGCCCGAGAACGCGGTGCCGCGCTACGGTGGGCACTACGACGTCAACTCCATCTTCACTCGCGCCACGGGGACGAACCCGGACAGGAGCGTCGGTTTCACCGCGATCCTGCGTGAGGACGGGTCCATCGGTATGCACTGGGTTTCCAGATCGGTCAACGGGGCCAATCCCTCGTTCCAAGGTGTCGAGGTGCCCGAGCATCTGCGAGGGCCGATCATGGAACTCATCCGGCAAACCACCAACCGACAAGTTTGGCCTACTCGGTGAACAGTAACGTGATCAATGGGTTGCCCCTTCCTGAAGCGCTTCTCGCAGCCATGAGTGAGGACCGGTGGACGCCACCGGATTCCGCCGTCCTGGCGGAGGTGTTCGGCGAACAGCCTGAGGAACCCGCTTTTTACTCCCTCGAACAGATGGAATTCGAGAACCGCCACTGGCTGGCGCGTACGGGACCGCTGTTCCTGGGCACGCCCGAACCCGCGCAGCCGCCCGGCGACCTCGATCCCCGTAGCTCGCTCATCATCGGCGACCTGGGACCCGACATGCCGTTCGCGCTCGACTACCGACCCGCCACCGGCCCCACGGTCGTGTACCGCAAGGCCGATGGCAAGTGGGTGATGATCGCCCCTTCGATGGACCGGCTCCTGTCACGCCTGAGGGATTGAGGCCGAGCGCCGGGACGCCGGCGACCGCGTGCCGCGGCTGATGCCGGGACCCTCTCCGGTGAACCGTGCTCGGTCGCCGAGTGCAGCGGCCGCACGTGGAAGTGCACGCCCGTGTCGGGGTCGGCGCCCAGGGCGACCCGGACACGGGCGTGGTCCGACATCTCCTTGTGAAGATCAGCTGTCTGGAAAGAATCCGGTCTATTGTTTCGGCTCCTTCCAGGAGCACGGGGCGGAGCTGCTCCACGGGGTTATCGGTGGGAGTGTTGCGAACTTCGAACGGTCGGGCCCCGATAAGATCACGGATCTACGGTGTGGGATATGTCCTCCTATCCTTTGGGCATGAGGCGATGGATTGGTGTTGTGTTCGCGTTTTCGGCGGTCGTAGGAGTTTCCGGATGTACGCCTGCTGTAGGTGGTTCCGCCGGGTTGACTATTGATTCAGAGGGCCATCCGGTGATCGTCCTGGCATGGTGTGAGGGTGGAGCTCCTGACGGCGTGGCGGTGTACCACGAGGAGGAGCCTTCGGGTGCATCGGCTGCCGATGCGTCGGTCGGAAGCCCTGCCTCCTCGGACATCTCATCGTCCGCCGTGGAGGTCAATGACGCACGCTTCAACGCGCCTCCTCTCGATGGGAAAAGCGCTTCGTTCCGCATCGATGAGCCTTCCGACGGCTGGACGGTGGAGCCGAAACCGTTTGTCATGGTGCCGGGGATCGAGTATCGCGCGTTCGGGAGCACTCGTGACCACGCTTACAGCACTGATAGCGTCTCCTTCGCCAGCGACGATATCGCAAAGCTCAAGCCGGGTATGGTCCTCATCCAGCAGTACGATGAGAAGAAGGACGACTCGGTTGATGTGTTGATCTCCCAAGAGGAGTTCGATCGTCGCGGTCAGGATCCATCTCAGTGCGCGTGAAGCGGGAAGGCTGTGCGGCGCATCAATCAAAAGGAGAGTCGCCGTTGCCTGCCGATGTAGACCATCTGCGGACCGACGTCCATGTGGTGAATGGCGCCGGCAGGCGGAATACATCCGGAGTAAAGGATGATTCATAGCCACTCGAACAGGCGGGAAGCGGTCTGCCTGAGGACCGGTGGGCAGGAATCCGAGTGACCGACTGAGCGACTACGATCCATCCACCGGGGCCGTGTCCCTCCGGGTTTCGCAGAGTTCAGTGGTGAGGTGTCCCAGCGGTGAGCGGTCCCGTGACCGTGTGGGTCTTCCTGGGTGAGGGCGCGCAGTGGCCGTCAGGCGTGTTCCGGACGCGGGAGCGCGCAGAGTCGTGGATCAGGACCGGCGAACTGACGGGGATGCTCACGGAGTACCCCCTCGACACGGGCGTCCACGACTGGGCGATCGAGCACGGCCACTTCCAGCCCCGTGCCGCCCACCAGCAGACTCCCTCGTTCGTCGGGCGCTTCACGACCGCGCAGCAGGAGCACTTCCACTACACCGCTGGGAACCCGGACTGAGGCGTCTGTACCAGAGATCTTGTGGCAAGATCGCGAAATGCTGCGACTCACCGATTTCATCATCGACTGCCCGGACACGATGAAGCTGGCGGCCTTCTACTCTGAGGTGACGGGCCGTCCGATCAAGGAAGGCAGCCACGAGAACTGGGCCGGCATCCGGTTCGGTGAGATCGAGCTGGCCTTCATCCGGGTGGACGACTACCGCGCTCCGCAGTGGCCCGACAGCGAGCACCCCAAGCAGTTCCACCTCGACTTCGAAGTCGACGAGATCGAGTCCGAGCAGCGCCGCATCCTCGACCTCGGCGCGACGCTGCGGCAGGACTTCATCGGCTCCGACGGCTACGGCTGGCGGATCTACACCGACCCGATCGGCCACCCCTTCTGCCTGTGCCGCAACGAGGGCGTCGTCTGGACCGACCAGGGCCCGACCTGGCCCGAGCGCGGCTAGGAGCTGTCCGGGATTCGGATCACGTGGCTGGGGTGATGAGCTTCGGTCACATGACCGAACGGTGCGTCACCGGCTGCCGTCAACAGCCCGGCGGGGAACTCCCGGTCGGCTCGGCCGGTCGCGAGTGCGACCCATCGGTGTGCTTCCGGCCGTCGCCGGACGGCGGGATCGGGCCTTCATCCTGATCGGGAACTGTGCGGCCGGTTCCTCAGCGGCGAACGTTCGGCTGCCGTAGCAGTTCGCGCAGCGCGGCGGGGGACTGGACGCCGGGGACCGGCCGGGCACCGTCGATCACCAGGGAGGGGACTCCGGTGACACCGCACTCGATCGCGCGGCGCCGATCGGCTCGTACGGCATCGGCGTAGCCGTCACCGGTGAGGACGGCGCGCACCTCGTCATCCGCCAAACCGGTCTCGCCGCCCAGCCGCCGCAGGACCTGCGGCTCGGCCACGTTCAGACCTTCGGTGTGATACGCGCGCAACAGGCGCTCCATCATCTGGTCTCCCCGACCGCGATCGGCCGCCAGATGGCACAGCCGGTGCGCGTCGAAGGTGTTCACCGGCCGGGCCAGGTGCAGGTTGAGCTCCAGCCCTTCGGCGGCGCCCGACGAGCGGATCCGCGCGACACGGGCCGCAGCCTGATCACCCCACCACCCGGCCATGGCTTCGGCGGCCGTCGGCCCGGGAGTCCGGCCTCCGTCCGGCGCGAGCTCGTAGCTGCGCCACACGAGCTCCACCCCGGCGCGGTCGGTGATCGTCTCCAGCGCCGCCGCCAAGCGTCTTTTGCCGATGTAGCACCATGGGCACAGCACGTCGGCGTAGATCTCGACCTTCATGAACGTCCTTCCCCCGATCGGCCGCCGCCGGCGGCGGCACTTCACCGATCGAACAGAACCCGGGACCGGGGCTCACCTGATGCTTCTCGTGATCGGTTGCGAGACCCAGGGCCCGCTGGCCCATCCTGCAACCTCGACCACGGTTGAGATCAAGAAGCTTTCCTCCGCCCTGGACGGCGCCCGGCATCCGTGGATCGGAAACGGCGCGTCCCATCGAGGTCCGCCGAAGGGGCCGGCGATGGTGCTCGGGCAGCGGCTTCGCCGAGCGCACGGTGGCCGTTCATGAACCACCGGGCGATGCCGGCCGCGTGGCCCACATCGTCCACACCAGCGAGGAGCGCGGCATCGACGCGGACCTGGTGCGCGCCGCCGGGGCCTGCCGTTCCAGCATCGTGGCCCCGTCGTTGAGTCCGGCTAAACGTCCCTTCGCTGATCGCGCGTTGATTCAGGCCGATGCTGCACGGGATCGTTCACTCACGGAAATGCAATGGGAGGCGTCGCGCGCCGGTGACGCGGATCGACGGCGGCGACGAGCGACCGGAGCGGGACCGGTCGTCGGGACCCGCTCATGCAGAATCGAGAGGGTCACTGCGGCCCGACGGCCCGCGACGAACGGAGAGACACATGTCGTTCCAGGCGTACTTGGACAACATCGAGGACAAGACCGGCCTCACCCCGCGTGAGTTCATCGCGCTGGCGAAGGAGCGCGGTCTCGACGGCCCGTCCGTGAAAGCGGGCGCGATCATCGAGTGGCTGAAGCAGGACTACGACCTCGGACGCGGGCATGCGATGGCGCTGGTGCACGTGATCAAGAAGGGGCCGAAGATCGACGCCAAGCACGTCGGCGGTTCCGGTTCCCACCGCGACGAGTCGGACACGCTCTGGCTGGACGGGAAGAAGAACCGGCCCTGACACGGTTGCCGGCCGCGGGGGCGGGCGGACCGCTGCCCGCTGCCGTCAGCCGGTGCGGTCGAGGCGGCCGCGGTCGTCGTACGACTCGCGGGCGTCGAGCAGTTCGTCCCAGTGCTCCCGCGCCCAGGCGCAGGCGACCGCCATCGGTCCGAGCATGCTGCGGCCGAGGGGGGTCAGCTCGTATTCGACGTGCGGAACGGCGGTGGGGTGGACGGTGCGCTCCACCAGGCCGTCCCGTTCGAGGGAGCGCAGCGATTGCGTGAGGACCTTGGGGGTGACGCGGCTCAGCGGCACGCGGAGCTCGGAGAACCGGCGCGGCCCGTGCTCGAGGCAGCGGATGACGAGCGCCGCCCACTTGTCACCGAACCGGATCGGATTGAGCGAGGACGGGCACAGCTCGTCGAACATGTCGGCGGGCAGGGGTTCCCTCATGGCTTCACCATAACCGGTATCCCAGAGGTAACCGGATCCTCCGATAGCGTCCGCGAAGCGGCCGGGCGGAAGGGTCCCGGCCCTGGTGCGAGGCGGTTCACCATGAACATCGTGATCTTCGGCGCGGGCGGCAGAGCCGGGCGGCAGGCCGTCGCCGAGGCGCGCCGGCGTGGTCACCGGGTCACCGCCGTGGTGCGCGACCCGGAACGCCACAGCGATCTGGCCGGTGTGCGGGTGGTGGCGGGCGACGTCACGGACGAGGCGGGCATAGAGAGTGCGGCGGCGGGGCACGACGCCGCCGTCAGCGCCGCGGCGGACCTGTCCGCGCCGCCGCACGACTTCTTCACCGCGTCGGCCCGTGCCCTGACCGCCGGTCTGGCGAAGGCGGGCGTGCGCCGACTGGTGGTGGTCGGCCTCGCCTCGATCATGCCCGGGGCGTCAGGGGTCCCCCTGATGGACGAGCCCGGCTATCCCGGCGAGTACCGCGACTTCTACCTCGGCCATGCGGCGGGGCTCGCCGTCCTCCGGGACGCCGGCCTCGACTGGGCGTACGTCGCGCCGGCAGGCGACTTCGACCACGGCGGCGCGCGCACCGGCCGCTACCGGATCGCCGCGCACGCGGACCCGGCCGCCAGGATCACCTACGCGGACTTCGCGATCGCGCTGCTCGACGAGATCGAGGCTCCCCGCCACCACCGCGCCGCCGCCGTCGTCCGGGAGGCGTGATGGGCGAGGTCCACGGCAACCCGGGCTCCGGCGAGGTGCACGACAGCCCGGACTTCGGCGAGGTCCACGACAGCCCGGATCCCTGGGTGGCCGAGCACATCCGGCGTTTCCAGGAGACCGGCGGCCGGCCGCGCCCGGGGACGAACGACCTGCTGCTGACGACCCGGGGCCGGAGGACCGGTGAGCTGCGCCGTACCGCGCTGGTCTACGGACGTGACGGCGACCGCTACGTCCTGGTGGCCTCCAACCGCGGCGCGGACCGCCATCCGGCCTGGTACCTGAACCTGCTGGCCGATCCGCGCGTCACCGTGCAGGTCGGTACGGAGGTCTTCACCGCGCGGGCGCGTCCCGCCACCGCAGCGGAACGACCGCGCCTGTGGCGCCTGATGGCGTCGGCCAGGCCGGAGTACGCGGCCTACCGGGAGCGGACCACCCGCGAGATCCCCGTGGTCCTGCTGGAGCGCCTGCCCGGCCGATGACCATGGCGGCCTCGATCCGGGCCGGACGGTCGGGCACGTCCGGCACCGGTACGGCCGGCGGCGTGGCCGGCCGTACCGGGGTGACCTCGGCTCCGCGGTCGCCGGGTGATCCCCTCCGCGGTCACGGGGGTGATCCCCTCCGGCGTTCCTCGGTCCGCACCCCCTTCCGGCCTTCCGCGACGCCGGCCCCCTGTGCCAGCCTGTCGGCATGATCGGAGTTCGGCGGGTGTGGCTGGTCCGGCACGGGCAGAGCGAATCGAACGCCGGGCTGCCGACGGACGGGCCGGGCACGGCCCCGCTCACGGCGCTCGGACGGGAGCAGGCGGAGCGGACGGCCGCGGCCTTCACCGCTCCGCCGGACCTCGTCGTCAGCTCGCCGTTCGTCCGCGCGAGGCAGACCGCCGGGGCGACCGTCGCGCGGTTCCCCGGGGTGCCGTACGAGGAGTGGCCGGTCGAGGAGTTCACCTACCTGGGCGGGCTGCACGGGCCGCAGACGACGAAGGACCAGCGGAGGCCCTTCGCCGACGCCTACTGGGAGCGTGCCGACCCCGCCTACGTCAACGGCGGCGACGGGGAGTCCTTCAGGATGCTGATCACCCGTGCCTGCGCTTTCCTGGACCGGTTGGCCGACCGCCCGGAGGAGGGCCTGATCGCGGTGTTCACCCACGGCCTCTTCATGAAGGCCGTGACCTGGTCGCTGTTCACCGGAACCACAGAGCCCGACGCCGAGGCGATGCGCGGCTTCCGCCGGTTCAACGGGGCATGCGACGTCCCCAACTGCGTCATCACCGAGTTGTGGCGTCCGAGCGGGCCGTACGGGTTCCGCGTCGTCGGCGGCGGGACGGCCCATCTGGGCGAGCTGTCCGGCACCGAGGTCTCTCCCGTGGTCCTGGACTAGCCGGCGGACCGCCGGCGGTCCCTCTTTCCCCGCCTTCCGCCCCCGCAGCCTCTGCCGGCGTCCGGGGAGGCCGACGGCCGGGCACTCCGGCCGGGTGCCCGACGACCGGGAGGCCGCCGGGAACACCTCCGCGATGCCGGTGGGTCATGGACCGGGACCATATTGGATAGCAGTACTATCTCTTGTTGGGTAGTGTTGGTATCCAAAGGAGGGTGAGTTCTGTGACCGTGATCGTCCTTGTCGTATCCGCCCTGGTCTTCCGTCTCTCGGGTGCGCTGCTCGGCGTGGCCCGCTTCGCCACCTGGCGGGTGAGCGCCGCGCACGGCCTGGCCGTCATGCTCGTGATGACGGCCGGTGCCCACTTCGTCCCGCCGGGCGTGACCTTCATGCCGAACCACGCCGACATGGTGGCGATGGTCCCGCCGTTCGTCCCGTTCCCCGCCCTCGTGGTCTACCTGACCGGCGTCCTGGAGCTGGCCGGCGCGGTGGGACTCGTGCTCCCCGCCACTCGCCGGGCGGCCGGGATCTGTCTGGCTCTGCTGTTCGTGCTCATGCTCCCCGCCAACGTCCACGCCGCGCTGGCCGGCGTGACCCTGGCGGGGGAGGCGGCGACACCGCTGTGGCAGCGCGTCCCCGAGCAGATCCTCTACATCGGCGTGGCGCTCTGGGCGGCGGAGGTCGTGGGGGGACGTTCCGCGGGCCGCACGGCCTCCGTGAGCGGTGCGCCCCTCGTGCGGTGAGCACGGCGGGAATGGACGCTGTTGGACCGTATCAATGCTTCTATAGGGTTTGACGTCATGCGTACCCCTCGAATCGCCCTGCTGGCCGGGGCCCTGGTCGGTCTGCTGCTCACCGGCACCGCCCATGCCGGCACCGCCCGCGCCGACTCCGATGCCGCCGGCGCGCCGGTTCCCACCGGCGCCAAGGCGCTGACCCACAACCCGCTGTACCGCACCGGCAAGCTGACGGTGCCCTGCGGCCGCCACCCGGACGACTTCGCCAGCGTCGGCGCCGCCAAGAAGCACCTGACCGCGATGATGGGCTGCATGAACGCCTCGTGGTCCGCGCAGCTGAAGAAGGCCGGCCTGCCGTTCGAGAAGCCGGTGGTCCGGTTCCTGACCACGTCCAACCGCGCGTGCGGGGCGTCCTGGCCCGACAACGTCGCCGGCCTGTACTGCTCCGGTCAGCGGCAGATGGTCATCTGGCTCAACGACTACTCCATCCAGGCTCCGGCCGACCCGGACATCCTGCACGTACTCGCCCACGAGTACGCCCACCACGTGCAGAACCTCACCGGCATAACGGTCGCCGTCGGGCGTACACGACTCCGTACCGAGGCTCAGACCCTGAGCTACATCCGCCGCATAGAGCTGCAGGCCGAGTGCCTGGCGGGGACGTTCCTGGCGAGCATCTGGGCCTCGCAGGAGTACACGGCCGAGGAGTGGGAGGGTGTTGTGAACGTCCTCCGGCACAGCGGCGATGAACTACGTGGTCAGGAGCGCACCCACGGCTCAAGCAAGAATCGGGTCGCCTGGCTGCAGAAGGGGTTCGCCGCCGCCTCCCCGGCCGCGTGCAACACCTGGACCGCGCCGGCGTCCCGCGTCGCCTGACGGCAGGACCTTCCGAGGCGAGGGGCGGGCCCGGTTCCGGTGATCCCGGTACCGGGCTCCGGGCGGCCCGGGGCGGCCGCCGTACCCGGCCGCGACGGGCGCGGGACGCCGGGGCCGGTGGATCGGCCCCGCCCGGCGTGGTGACCGCGAAAGGCGGCCGGAGTGCTGGAGCGGCTGAGCCAGGACCCGGCCGTCCTTCCCTCCGGGAGGTCAGAGGCGTTCCTGGCGGGGCAGGACGACCTCGCGGACGATGAGCAGGACGGCCGCGGCCATCGGGATGCCCAGCAGGGCCCCGACGACGCCGAGCAGGGCGCCGCCGAGCAGGGCGCCGACGATCGTGGCCAGCGGCGGGACGTCCACCGAGCTCTTCATCACCCTCGGCGCGATCAGGTAGTTCTCGACCTGCTGGTAGAGGGTGAAGAAGACGATGCAGACGATGCCCACCGTGGGGGAGACGAAGAACCCGACCAGGGAGGCCACTCCCGCGCCGATGAAGGCGCCGACCAGGGGGATCAGGTCGGTCAGCGCCACGATCAGGGACAGGGCCAGCGCGTACGGCACCTGCATGATGCTCAGGAAGACGAAGGTCGTCACGCCCGCGATCAAGGAGACGATCAGGTTCCCCGCGACGTAGCCGCCGATGCGCTGGATGATCTCGTCACCGAGCAGGCGGGTGCGGGTCCGGCGGGACCGGGGGACCATGCGGTAGCCCATCTCCTTGATCGAGGTGAGCGAGCCGAGGAAGTAGAGCGTGAGGACCAGCACGGTCAGGGAGTTGAAGACCGCGCCGAGCAGGACCGTGCCGAGGCCGAGCACCCCGCCGAACATCTGGGTGCCGAAGTCGCCGCTGGTGACGTACTGCTGGAGTTTCTCCAGCAGTTGGAAGCGCTGGTCCAGGTCGCGGATGAGCGGGTGGTTCTGCAGCTCCTGGACGTACGTCGGGACGTTCTCCACGAACTCGGCGGACTGCGTGGTCAGCGGGGGCACGACCGCCAGGCCGAAGACCGCGAAGACGGTGATGACGCCGAGGAAGACCGTCGTGATCGCGAGCCAGCGCGGCAGGGTGCGGCGCTGGAGCGCCTCGACGGCGGGGTTGAGGCCGACGGCGAGGAAGAGCGAGACCACGATGAGGACCAGCACCGACCCCGCGCTCGCGACGGCCTGCACCAGCCACCACGCGGTGAGCACGCCGAGGGCCGCGGTGAAGCCGAACACGAACGGGTTGCCCCGCATGGAACGGCCGGGCCGTCCGAAGGGGGCGTCGGCCGGCGGAGCGCCGGTGGCGGGCGCCGCGGTGACGCCGTCGGTGGCATCGTCGGTGACGTCGTCGGGGACGGGCGGAGTGGCCGCCGGGACCGGCCCGGAGGGGGGCGCGACGGGCAGCGGGCCCGCCGAGGTGAGGAGCGGTTCGGGAAACGGATCCGGCAGCGGGTCCGCCGCGGACGGGCCCGGTCCGGGAGGGGGGCCGGACGGCACGCCGGATGCGGATGGGCCCGGTCCAGGAGGGGGGGCGGGCGCGCCGGATGCGTCCGGTGGCGTGCCCCCGGGCGTGTCCGGGGCCGTCTCCGGCTGCGGAGCACCGTCGTGGGAGGTGGGTTCGGGCACGTTCCGCTATTGCCCGTTATCGAGAGAAATAGTCGGACAGAAAGCGGGCCGGACCTGGGGAACGGCTCAGCCCATGCTGACGTACCGGCGGGGGCGCAGGGCGTGGCCGCGCAGGGCCGCGAGCGCGGCGGCGCGGCCCGCCGAGGTGAGCTCGCCCCCCGCCCGCAGGCCGAACGCGTCAAGGAGACGGATCAGCCCGGCCAGGGAGGCGTCGATCTCCGACCGGCGCTCCTCCTCGCAACCGATCACGGAGGCCACGCTCTCACGGTCGGCGGGCAGGCCGTCGGCCAGGAGCATGAGCGCCACCTCCCTGGCGGAGACGCCGAGGTCGTGCTCGTGTGAGACGGGCGAGAGCAGGGCGGTCGTCGCGGCCTCCCAGAGCAGCTCCGCGTCGCCGAGCAGGCGCCGCCCGACGGCGGTGGTCACCAGGGCGCGGCCGTCCCGGTCCAGCGCGCCCATCCGCTGGGCGGCCTCCCCCGCCGCAGCCAGTTCGTCGCCGCCCCAGCGACCCGGTTTCCCTGAGGGCGCCGCGAGTACGGCGGGCACGGCGACGGGGGCTCCCGGACCTTCCGGTCCTTCCGGGCCCTTCGTGTCCGCCGGGCCCTTCGTGTCCGCTGGACCCTTCGCGTCCGCCGGGCCCTTCACGTCCTCCGCGGTCGGCGGGTCGGGGACCAGCGGGACGCCTCCGGGCTCCCCGCCCCGGCGCAGCAGCCAGCGCAGCGCCGCCAGGTGTTCTCCGGCCGGAGCCGGGATCGGGGCGTGCAGGCGGACCTCGAAGGGCTGGGCCAGCTCGCGCCAGGCCTCCCCCCGGCCCAGCACCCATCGGTTCAGCCGCTCACCCTGCACCCGGTGCAGCCAGTTGTCCCCGCCCAGTTCGGCCCGGGGAGTGGTCAGCCAGCGGCGGGTCAGGGCCTTGCGGTCGCGGGTGGAGCCGGGTGCGAGCTCACCCGAGACGATGGCCAGCTCCAGGGCGGCCGAGCAGGCGCCGTGGGCACCCAGCTCCTCCGGCCCCATGATCGAGCTCCACCGCAGCTCCGGCACGTCGGGCGGGAGCACCCCGCGGGCGTCCAGCGCCGCCTGGTAGGCGGCGATCCCGGCGTCCTCGCCGGCCCGGGCGTAGGTGCGCAGGATCTGTGCGGTGACGGGGGAGGAGCACAGCGCCGCGTAGCGCTCCAGCCCGCCCAGGCGGAGCAGCCGGCCCAGCGCGCGGGCCGTCGCCGGCCGGTCGCCGGAGACCTTGGTGGGCAGCGTGTACCAGAGGAACTCGCAGACGGCGAGCTCGGTGATCGTCTCCAGCGGCTCACCGCCGCTCAGCCACTCGATCGCACCGCGGGCGTCCTCGGCGCAGTCGGGGTCGGACCGTTCGAGATCGGCGAGGAGCGCGGCCACGTCCGGTGCAGGCATGCCTCGAAGTCTGCCGTATGACGGCCTGCCCTGACGATGAACGTGACGTAGTGGATCGTGCACGTCGCCCACCCTACGAAATCAGCTCTAAGCAACTCGTATGTGGACGGTCAGATCCACCTCTGGAAGAACATCCTCGCGTGCCACTCGGCGTACGGGATGCTCTCCGCGGTGAGCACGGGATAGAGGTACCAGAAATTGAGCAGGGCGAGCAGCACGAACGCCCCGACGATCCCCGCGCCGATCATGCGCCTGGGCTGGGTGAGCGGCACGAACGCCCCGGCGATCCGCACGCCGATCATGCGCTGCCTCGGCGGGGCGTGCACCGGGCCGATGACGAGTCCGGCGGCCAGGACGAGGGCCAGGATCATGAACGGGACCATGGGGATGGCGTAGAACATGAACATGGTGCGGTTGTCGGCCAGGGCGTAGTAGAACCAGGGCAGCCAGCCGGCGGCGTAGGCCAGGAGCACGGCTCCGGCGCGCCAGTCGCGGGTGGCGACGTACCAGGCGACCATGGCGACGAGCGCGGCCAGCCCGCCGTACCAGATGACCGGCGTGCCGACCCCGAGCACGGCCTGGGAGCAGCCGCTGGGGTCGCCGCAGCCGGGTTTGGCCGTCTCGTAGAAGAAGGCGACCGGGCGCAGCAGCAGCGGCCACTCCCACGGCTCGGACTGGTAGTTGTGCGGGGTGGTCAGGCCGGTGTGGAAGCCGAGGACCTGGAAGTGGTAGGCCAGCCAGGAGCGGACGGAGTCGAAGA
>BMQD01000008.1 GCA_014647935.1 Planomonospora parontospora | reverse complement strand
CGCAAGTGCCTCGGCTACCGAACCCCGGCCCAATGTGTTGCCTTGACTCTTTGAATCTAAGCGCCCTTTCTTCAACATCTGCCACTGCGCGCCCCGCAGCGCTTCCCGCCCTCGCCCGTTCCCCGGTGCCGGGCTCCGTCGAGCCCGGCCGTCCGCGGCGGTTGTCGACCCCGGACCGGCGACCTTCGGCGGTCACCGGGCCGGGGGACGCGGCCGCCCCGGAAGGGAGGGGTCGGGCGCGGCGGAGAGGATCAGACCAGGGTCAGGAGCGCCTGGCGGAGACGCGCCGAGGCGCGTTCCGCGTCGCGCCGGGCGCGCCGGAGCCGCTGGATCCCGGCCGCGCGGCGCTGCTCCTCCGCCTCCCTGTGGAGCGTCCGTATTCGGTCACGCACCAGTTCCTCATGCATAGATGGCAGGTCCAGGCCTCGGCTGGTGAAGTAGGTCATCGGAAGTGGTCCTCTCTGGGAACTCTCAGAACGTTCGGTTGATCATCGGGTCGGGCTGTGACCGGTCAGGCTGCGACCGGGGTCTTGCGGGGACGTCCGCGCGGACGCTTCCTCGGGACGACGGCCCCCCGCAGGATGAGCTCTCCGCCCCAGACGCCCCACGGCTCCTCACGCTCGAGCGCGCGGGCCAGGCAGGCCTGCTGGATCGGGCAGCCCCCGCAGAGCGCCTTGGCGAACTCCACGTCCTCCGGGGACTCGGCGAACCAGAGGTCGGGGTCGGTACGACAGGGGATCTCGGCTTCGTCGATCAGGTCCATGATCGTCTGGGCCCCCATCT
The DNA here is from genome assembly GCA_014647935.1 of Planomonospora parontospora. GTDB lineage: Bacteria > Actinomycetota > Actinomycetes > Streptosporangiales > Streptosporangiaceae > Planomonospora > Planomonospora parontospora. The sequence goes on along the minus strand of BMQD01000008.1, from coordinate 280,934 downwards.
GCTTCACCTCTCTGTTGGGTGTCGGTCTTGTTGTTACCTCGTGGGTGGGGGTCAGGATGTGCGGCAAAACAAGAAGGCCGCGGATCCTGTCTGCGGATCCGCGGCCTGGTGGCTCTCCCTCGTCAGGTCATATGACCTGAGGGTGCCTCCAGGGTTGCGGACCTCGCAGCCCACCGTTTCCGGTGTGCTCGGTCTGCTGTGCGTAGTCGCCGGCCTCTGCCGCCGGGGCAGCCGGAACGCCCGTCGCCGGAATGGCGAACAGGGCGGCCTCACGGCTGACCTGGACCTGGAAGATGACAGACTTGTCCCGTCGCATGGGAACGACCGCGGCATCCGCGAGGATGGCCTGGCCGCCGAAGACGGGCAGGGTGGTGCCGGGGCACGCGGAAGTGAGCCCCAGCTGCACCGACATCAGGTTGATCTTCACAGCGGACTCACCTCCATTCGTAGATCGCCGGACGGATTGTCCGGCTCGCTTGTCCAAGACCCTAAACCCGGTCACCGGGAAGGGGCAACATATTTTCTACCTGCAGTTTTACGGCTCCAGCACGCGGATCATCGCCTCCTGCACCACGGACACCGCCAGTTCGCCGGACCGGGTGAACATCTGCCCCCTGGCCAGTCCCCGCGCCGCCCCCGACCAGGGCGATTCCTGGGCGTACAGCATCCAGTCGTCGACGCGGAAGGGCCGGTGGAACCACATGGCGTGGTCCAGCGATGCCCCGGAGAGGTTGGAGGCCCCCCACGCCAGGCCGTGGGCCAGCAGCACGGTGTCGACCAGCGTGAAGTCCGAGGCGTAGGCGGCCAGGACCACGTGGAGCAGCGGGTCGTCGGGCAGGTCCGCGTCGTAGCGGAACCACACGTTCGTCTCCGCCCCGCGCAGCCCGGGATCGCGGTGCGCCTCCCAGGTGAGCGGGGTCACGTAGCGGGAGTCCACCGGGCGCGGCCGGGTCAGCCACTCCCGCCACGGCGAGCCCTCCCCCACGACCTCGCGCATCCGCTCCTGGATCGTGGGCAGGTCCTCCGGCGCGGCCACCGGCGGCATCACCGCCGCCTGGTGCTCGACCCCGCTCTCGGCGACGTGGAAGGAGGCCGACATGGTGAATATGGCCTTGCCGTGCTGGACGGCCACGACCCGGCGCGTGGTGAACGACCGTCCGTCGCGCACCCGCTCCACGTTGTAGACGATCGGGATCGCCGGGTCCCCGGGCCGGATGAAGTACGCGTGCAGCGAGTGGACGTGCCGGTCCGCCGGGACCGTACGGCCCGCGGCGACCAGCGCCTGGGCGGCCACCTGCCCGCCGAAGACGCGCTGGATGCGCTCCTCGGGGCTGCGCCCCCGGTAGATGTCGAGCTCGATCTGCTCCAGGTCGAGCAGGTCCAGCAGCTCCTTGAGAGCCTCGTTCACGCGTCCTCCGTCTGGTCTCCGGCCGCACGGCAGATGGCGAGCACCGCCTCGCCGTACCGCTCCAGTTTGACGCGCCCTATGCCCGTTATCGACATCAGGTCCTGTTCCGAGGCCGGCGCCCGCTCCGCGATGGCCTGGAGCGTGACGTCGGTGAAGACCACGTACGACGGCACCTTGGCCTCCTTGGCGGCGGCCGCGCGCCACACCTTGAGCCGCTCCAGCAGGGCCTCGTCGTAGTCGACGGGGCAGGCGGCGCACCGGCCGAGCTTCTGCTCGGCGGCGGCGGCCAGCGTCTTGCCGCAGACGCGGCAGCTCACCGTCGCGGCCACCGTACGGCGCTCGCGGGGGGCGGGAGCCGATGCCCGGACCCGCGCGGGGCGGCCGGTGAGGCCGTCGAGGAAGCGGGACGGCCGCCGGGGCCGCCCTCCAGGGGAGCGGACCAGCGCCCACGACACCGCGAGGTGGACCCTGGCCCGGGTGACGCCCACGTAGAGGAGGCGCCGCTCCTCCTCGATCTGCTCCGGCGTCTTGGCGTGGACGATCGGCAGCATCCCCTCGGTGACCCCCACCAGGAAGACCGCGTCCCACTCCAGGCCCTTGGCCGCGTGCAGGGAGGCCAGGGTCACACCCTCGACCTCCGGCGCGTGCTGCTCGGCGGCCCTCCGCTCCAGCTCGGCGACGAAGCCCGGCAGACCGGCGCCCCGGGCGGCCAGGTCCTCCGCCAGCTCGGCCAGGGCCCGCAGCGACTCCCACTCCTCTCTGGCCTTCCCTCCCGCCGGGGGTTCGGGGGTCAGGCCGATGCCGGACAGGATGTGGTGCACGGCCGGGGCCAGGTCCTCGTCGGCGCCCGCGGAGCGGGCCGCGCCGCGCAGCAGCACGACCGCCTTGCGGACCTCGGGGCGCTCGAAGAACCGGTCGGCGCCGCGCACGAGGTAGGGGATGCCCGCCTCGGCGAAGGCCTGCTCGTAGGCCTGCGACTGCGCGTTGACGCGGAAGAGCACGGCCGTCTCGCGCAACGGGACACCCCGGTCGGCCAGGGCCCGCACCGCGCGCGCGACACCCGCGGCCTCGGCGGCCTCGTCGGCGTACTCGGTGAAGGCGGGCTCGGGCCCGTCGGGGCGCTGGGCGACCAGGGAGAGCCGGTGCGGGGAGCGCGCCACCTCCAGGACGCGGTTGGCGAGCGCGACCACCTGGGGCGTGGAACGGTAGTCGCGGACCAGTTTGATCACGGTGGCGCCGGGGTGCTCGACCGGGAAGCCGGTCAGGTAGTGGGAGGTCGCGCCGGTGAAGGAGTAGATCGTCTGGTTGGGGTCGCCGACCACGCACAGGTCGTCCCGGTCGCCCAGCCAGGTGTCGAGCAGCAGCTTCTGCAGCGGGTTGACGTCCTGGTACTCGTCGACGACGAAGTGGCGGTACTGCTGCCGGACCTGGGCGGCCACCTCGCCGTGCTCGGTGATCAGGGCGGCGGTGAGCTCCAGGATGGTCTCGAAGTCGAGCAGGTGCCGCTCGCGGCGGAGTGCCTCGTAGGCCTCGTAGACGCGGACCATCTCCTCGGCCGGGACCGGGGGCGTGCGGCCGATCTTCTTGACCGCCTCGGCGTAGTCCTCGGGGTAGATCTGGCCGGCCTTGGCCCACTCGATCTCGGCGGCGAGGTCGCGCGGCTCGGCCTGCGCGGCCTCCCGCCCCACGGAGCGGCACACGGTGCGCAGCAGCGGCAGCTTCGACTCGATCACCGCGGGCGGGTCTCCGCCGATGACGCGCGGCCAGAAGTAGGTGAGCTGGCGGAGCGCGGCCGCGTGGAAGGTGCGGGCCTGCACCCCCGGCACGCCGAGCGCGCGCAGCCGCTGGCGCAGCTCCCCGGCGGCCCGTGTGGTGAAGGTCACCGCCAGCACGCCCGTCGCTTCGACCGCCCCGCTGTGCACGGCGTACGCGATGCGGTGCGTGATGGCCCGCGTCTTGCCGGTCCCCGCTCCCGCGAGGACGCAGACGGGACCCCGTACGGCCTGGGCGACCTCACGCTGCTCGGGATCCAGTCCCGCCAGCACGTCAGCGGGCTCCATGGGGACTCCTTAACAAGCCGTGACACGCCGTCCGATGGGCCGGTCGGCGCTGTCCTCGCGGTCGCCGGCCGGGCATCGCCCATTCTGGCACCATCCCGTCGTCCTCCCGAGTCCGTGCTGAGATGCGCGGACAGGGTGCCTTACTCCACAATGGGGTCCTCAAGAGAACCCCGGGGGAAAGGAAAGACTCCTGTGCGAACTGCGGCAACCGTGAGCGCGCTCGCCCTGGCGGCCCTGGTGCTCGCACCCTCCGGGGTGCACGCGGACGTGGCGGCGGTCCCCACAGCCCCCTCCGCCGGCACCGCGGCCACCGCGGCGGCCGTCGCCGCGAACGCCGCCCCGGCCTCCACCGCGACCGGGGGGACCCCGTCGCGCAAGGCCGAACCGACGCCCTCGGCGTCGACTCCGGCGTCGGCGGATCCCGACGCGCTGGTCCAGGGCACCATCGTCGACACCGTCGCGTACGGCAGGCACGCCCGGCAGCGCATGGACGTCTGGCACCAGGCCGACGAGCTGCGGCGGCCGGGGGTCTTCCTGATCCACGGCGGCTGGTGGTCGTCGGGCGACAAGAAGTACATGACGGAGATCAGCCGGAGCTACGCCGAGCTCGGATACACCGTCTTCAACATCAACTACCGGCTCTCGACCGACGCCGCGTGGCCCGCCCAGCGCGTCGACACCCTCGACGCCATCGCCACCGCCCGGCGGCACGCCGCCCTGTGGTCCTTCGACCCGAACAACTACGTGGTGGTGGGCTTCTCGGCCGGCGGCCACCTCGCCACCGCGGTCGGCACCTACAAGAACGGCCTGCCGGGGCTGAAGGGCGTGGTCGGCATCTCTCCGGTGGTCTCCCCCCTCACGGCCTACCTCGACGGCACCGAGACCCTCGACCTGAACAAGCGCAAGCTGCGCGAGTCCGCCATCCGGCTCGCCGGGGGCTGCGAGCCCTCGGGCAAGTGCGCGAGGATCTGGCAGAGCATGGAGGTGCCGGAGCACGCGAGCCGCGGCGACGCGCCTGTGCTGAGCGTGCACTCGGCGGACGAGTTCGTGCCGTCGAGTCACAGCAACCAGCTGCGCGACCGCCTCAGGCAGGTCGGGGTCGAGGTCACGGTCCTGACCGAGGTGGGGATCAACCACAGCGCCCCGCTCTACCGGCTGCCCGGTGTGGCGGAGCGGGTGCAGGAGTGGATCGCCGGCAAGGTCTTCTAGCCCGGCGGGAAGACCGGGCGCCCACCGCGTGTTGCCAATGAGCGCGAACATCGTCTGAAGGGGTTTCCAACGCCATGGCGCTCACCGTTTACACCACCACCTGGTGCGGTCCCTGCAAGCGGCTGAAGGCTCAGCTGACCAGGGAGGGCATCGCCTACCAGGAGATCGACATCGAGCGGAACCCCGACGCCGCCGAGTTCGTCATGAGCGTCAACAACGGCAACCAGACCGTGCCGACGGTGGTCGTCGAGTCCCCCGCCGGGCGGGTGGCCCTGACGAACCCCTCCGTCGCCGAGGTGAAGCGGCTCCTCGGGAGCGCCGCCTGAGCTGCGGGAGCGCCGCCTGAGCCGTCTCCGGACGGTCGCCTGATCCGTCCCGGGCCGGGCGGGGACGCCGCGGTCCGCCCGCGGTGGGCGCCGTCACGCGGCCGGGCGGGGACGCCGCGGTCCGCCCGCGGTGGGCGCCGTCACGCGGCCGGGCGGCCCTGCAGGACCTCCTCCCGGCCGCGGCGGGGACTATCCGGCGCTGGCGCCGCTCCGGGTGCGGTGGACCGTGGCGCCGTTGCGGTCCGCCGTGAAGTGGAGCTCCTCGAAGAAGACCTTGCCCGACCCGTCGGTGTAGGCTCGCACGATCTTCAGGCTCGCGCCGTCGATGGTCGCCCGGGCCTGGGTCTGCTGCCACAGCGCCCCGTCGTCGGCCAGGGAGGTCCCGGTCCCGCCGAGCACGAGGGCCGGGGCCAGCGCCCCGACGGCGACGAGGCGGCACGCTGTCTTCTTGATCATTTCTTTCCCTTCGCGAGGGCCTGCAGGGGTTCGGTGTCCGTCCCGGCCGCCTGCCGGCGAGGCGGGCCGGGTTGCACTCTCCATACCCGACGCCCATCAGCCAAAACACGAAGAGTAGTCGCTCAAACACATAAAGTGAACGATGCTCGCGGGGCCGTTACCGCTCCGCCGCGCCCGCCCGGCCCGGGGCGGCGATCCACCGGCCGGGCGGGCGCGAGGCGGCGATCCGCCGACCGGGCGGCGCGGCCGGTCACCAATCCCCTTCGAGCTCCCCGCCGTACCAGGCCTCGATCAACCGGCGCGCGATCGACACCTCCGGCGGCAGGCGCACCTCGCCGCTCTCCAGCGCGGCCCGCAGTTCGGCGCGGCTGAACCAGCGGGCCTCGGCGATCTCCTCGCGGTCGGGGACGAGCTCGGTGGACAGGGCCCTGGCGAAGAAGCCCAGCATCAGGCTGCGCGGGAACGGCCAGGGCTGGCTGCCAAGGTAGCGCGGGGCGGCCACCCGCACGCCGACCTCCTCCGCCACCTCCCGGACCACCGCGTTCTCCAGCGACTCGCCGGGCTCCACGAACCCGGCGAGCACCGACAGCCGGCCCTCCGGCCACTGCGGCCCGCGGGCCAGCAGGCACCGGTCCTCCTCGTCGTGGACCAGCATGATCACCGCGGGGTCCACCCGGGGGAAGTGCTGGCTGCCGTCCTGCGGGCAGACCCGCACGTGCCCGCCCGTCCGGACCTCCGTACGGCTCCCGCAGCGCGGGCAGAACTCGTGGGTGGAGTGCCAGGCCTCCAGCGCGACCGCGTAGACCAGCAGGCCGGCGTCCAGGTCACCGAGGAGCGCGCCGACCTGGCGCAGCCCGGCCGCGGCCGCCTCCCCCTCCGGCCGGGCCGCCGGGGCCGCCGGTGGAGCGATCCGGCGGCCGGGCTCCTCGCGGACGGCGCCCTCGACCGGGGCCGCCACCGCGAAGTAGGCGGTGCCGCCGGCGTCCACGCCCAGCAGGTAGCGCTCCCCCTCCGGTGCGTCCGCGGGGGGCAGCAGGACGAGCTCGGCCGCCCCGCCCCTCATCCTGACCAGGGCCTGGCCGCCGTCGACGACCAGGACCCTGGTCGCGGGGTCCGCCCAGGCCCGCTCGATCCACCCGGCGTCCCCGCGGCGCGCCGCCGACCGGTCGATGGCGCCGCGCGCGAGCAGCAGCGGTCCCAGTAGTCCTTCGTCTGCAGTGATGTCCACGCCGTCACACCCTCCCCGAGCCGGACACATCCTAACGACGCGCCGGCCGCGGGCCTCCGCCGCCACGGGCCCGCGGCCGGACGGGAGATTCCGGGAGGCCGCGCGGGCGGCGAGAGGGGCATCGCCGTCGCACCGTCGGCGAGAGGGGCATCGTGCCCTGCGGGCGGCGGGCCCGCCGGGGCGGCCGCCCGGCCGGGGTGACGGCGGGGCGAGCGCGGCTCATGATGTCCCCCGTAGGCGTCGCCCGGAGAGATCGGGAGGAGACGACGGTGAGAAGCTTCTCTTCCCCCCGCCAACGGGACATGGATGATGATTCTCCTGTCGCGTCACACGATGATCTCCGTTCGACTACGATGCCGCTGGTTAGGTTAGCCTTACCTGATATCGGGGGTCCGCATTGCGGCTGTACCTCACCGCGCTCAAACCGACCGACTCCGTCACCGACGGATTCCTGCCCGCCGCCCGCGCACTGGGTTGCGACGTCACGGTCCTGACCGACCGGCCGGAGCAGTACACCGCCTCCGGTGCCGAGGCGCTCGCCTGCGACGTGCGCGACGCACGGGCGGTGATCGACGTCATCGCGCACCACCACCCGCCCGCCGCGGTCTTCTCCAACTCCGACCACATCCAGGCCGAGACCGCCCTGGCCGCCGCCTACTTCGACCTGCCGGGCAAGGACTGGCGGGCGTGCGTCGCGGCCAAGAACAAGGCGCTCACCCGGCGGCGGCTGGCCGCGGCCGGCGTGGAGACCGTGCGCTCCGTACGGCTCGCGCCGGACGACCCGGTGCCCGCCGGGGACGTGCCGCTGCCCGCCGTGGTCAAGCCGAGCCAGGGCGTCGCCAGCGAGGACGTCGTGCTCGTCCGGGACGGACGCGAACTGGCCGGGGCCGTACGGGCGATCCGCGGGCGGCGGCCGGGCGAGACCCTGGTCGTGGAGGAGTACCTCGACGGACCGCTGCACACACTGGAGACCCTGGGCGACGGCCGGGCCGTCCGGGTGCTCGGCGGCTTCCGGACCACCCTGGGGCCGCTGCCGCACTTCGTGGAGGAGCGCCTGGACTGGGAGCCGCCGCCCGCGGCCGGTCACGTACTCCGGGCGCTGCGAGCCCTGGGCGTGGGCTTCGGGGCCTGCCACACCGAGTACGTGATGACGGCGGACGGGCCGCGGATCATCGAGGTCAACTACCGGGTGATCGGCGACCACTGCGACTTCCTGCTCGCCGACCTGCTGGGCGTCCCGCTCTTCGAGCGGATCCTCGGCGTGCATCTCGGCCTGGGCCTCGGGCCGGACCTCGAGCGCGCCGCCGTGCACGGGACCGCCCTGAGCCTGGTGGCGGAGCGGTCGGGGACCGTGACGAGGGCACCAGGAATCGTGGCGCCCTCCCCCGGTGACCGCGTGCGGCTCTGGCACCGGCCGCTCCGGTCGGTGGGCGACCGCATCGACCGGAGCCACACGAACCGCGACTACCTGGGCATCGTCCGCGCCGTCGGCCCCGACCGGGCGAGTGTGGACGAGGCCGTCTCGGCCTTCACCGCCGCCGACCCCTGGGTGATCGCATGATCGCCGAGCGCGCCGTCGCCGGGCGGGAGCCGTACCTCGCGGCCCGTGTCCTGGACGCCCTCCTGCGGGAGGACTACGGCGGCCTGGCCGGGCGGGTGGCCCGGCGCAGGGACGGCGTCGTCCTCCACCTGCCGGGACCGGGCGGGCGCCCGGTCCGGCTGGTACCGGGTTCGCCGTTCCAGGACTTCACCGTCGCCCCCGCCGAGCGCCTGGGCCTGACCGAGGTGCTGGGCGCCCTGCGGGCGGTCGCGCACCCGGCGGACGCCGCCGGGATCGAGGCGTTCGCCCAGGAGTGCCGCGAGGCCCTGCGCGCACTCGACCTCCACGACGCCCACCGCCGGGACGTGCTCGCCCGGCTGCGGCGCGGCCCGGCCGGGACCGCGCGCTACGAGGCGCTGGCGGCCTTCCTGGACCATCCCGTCTATCCGACGGCGCGCTGCCGGGCCGGGCTCTCGGACGGGGATCTGACGGCCTACGCGCCGGAGTTCGCCCCGAGCTTCGAGCTGCGGTGGGCGGCGGTGCCCCGCGAGCGGGTGACCGGCACCTCGCCCGGGACGCCGCCGATGGCGCCGGACTTCGCCCGCGTCGGGCTGGCGGGGGAGCTCGCGGACACGCACGTGCTGTTCCCGGTGCACCCGCTGGCGCTGCCCGCCGTCCGCGCGATCCCGTGGGCGGTCCCGGCGCCGGAGCCGTACCTGACCGTCCGGCCCACCCTGTCCATGCGCACGGTCGAGGTGGACGCCCGCACGCACCTGAAGCTGCCGCTGCCCACCAGCACGCTGGGCCTGCGCAACCGGCGCTCGATCAAACCGGGCACGCTGGCCGACGGGGCGCGGGCCGAGCTGCTGCTGCGCCGGATCGCCGGTCCGCAGATCATCCTGGCCGACGAGCAGGTCCACGCCCACACCGGGCACGAGTACCTGGCCTGGCTCGTCCGCCGCCTCCCGCCGGGCGAGATCGTCCCCGTGGCGGCGCTGCTCGCCCCCCTGCCGGAGGGCGGCACGGTCGCCGAGGAGCTCGCCGCGCGACGGCACGGCGGCGCCGGTGGCGTCGAGGCGCTGCTGACCGAGTACCTCCGCCTGCTGTTCGCCTCCGGCGTGCGGCTCCTCGTCCGGTACGGCGTCGCGCTGGAGGCCCACCAGCAGAACCTCGCGCTCGTGCTGGACGGCGACGGCCCCCCGCGGCTGCTCGTCAAGGACAACGACGGGCTGCTGGCCTCCCCGGGGCGCCTGCGGGCCGCGGGGACCGCCGTCCCGGACTTCGCCGACGGGCGCATGCTGACCGACGACCCGCACGCGCTCGCCGACGTGTTCGTGACCATCACCCTGCACCTGGCCGCCGCCGCTCCGGCCTTCGGCGCGCTGCCGCCCGCGCGGGCCTCCCGGCTGCTGCGGGACACGCTCGCCGAGGCGCTGGAGCCGTACGGCGACGACCCGGCGGCCCGGCTGCTGCGGGCCAGGTCCCTCGACGCCGCCCGGCTGGTCGGCAAGTCGATGGTCACCGCCGGGACGCTGGTGGACAAGGCGCGCACCGGGGCGCGCGACGTGAACAAGTTCTACGGCACCAGCGGCCCCAACTACCTCCGCCACCCTCCCGCGGCCGTCCGGCCCGTGATCACCCAGGGGACCCCATGACCGCTCCCGTTCTCTGCTCCGTTCTCGACTCCCCGGCCGCCGTCGCCGAGGAGGCGACGCTGGCGGCGCTGCTGCGCTGCGCCGTACGGGAGGTCGCCGGGCCGCGCGGCCGGGTCCGGCACGACGGGCCCCGCCTGCTGCTGCACCTGGCGGGCACCCCGCTGCGGGTGCGGGCGCACGGCGGGCTCGCACTCCGGTTCACCGGACCCGCCGAGTGGTACCGGGACGGCCGCTGGCGTCCGCTCTCCGCCGACCGGCTCGTCCGGCTGCTGGAGGCCGAGCTGGGCGGGGGCAACGAGGAGTTCGCCGCCCAGGTGCGGTCGAGCCGGTCGGCCGTGGCGGCGCTGCTGGAAGGCCGCCGGGACGCGGGCCCCCCGGCCGACCCCTGGCTGGCGTCCGAACAGGCGCTCGTCTTCGGGCACCCGTTCCACCCCAGCCCCAAGGCGCGGGACGGCGTCTCCGGTGACGGCCCGGAGGGGGGCGGCGTCTCCCGCGGCCCGGAGAGGGACGGGGCATGCCGTACGGACGACCCGCACGACGGCGGGGTCCGAGGGAAGGACGCCCCGCACCGCGGCGGGACCCGCCGGGAGGACGATCCGCACGACGGCGGGATCCGTGGGGCGGCCTCCGGTGCGGGCTGGCTCGCGTACGCCCCGGAGGCGCACGCGGCCTTCCCGCTCCGGTTGCTCGGGGTCCGGCACGACGTGCTGGCCGAGGCGGGCGAGACTGCGGCACTGGACGCGCTGGGCGGTGCGCCGCCCGGGTACGCGCTGCTGCCCGCGCACCCCTGGCAGCTCGACCTGCTCGCCGCCGAGCTGGCCGCGCCGCTGGCCGACGGGCGCCTGGTCGACCTGGGCCGCGGCTCCTGCGAGGCGGTCCCCACCTCGTCGGTCCGCACGGTCTACGAGCCGTCGATCGAGCGGTGCCTGAAGTTCAGCCTGGACGTGCGGATCACCAACTGCGTCCGGAAGAACTCCTGGTACGAGCTGGCCGGGGCGGTCGAGCTGACCGCCCGCCTGGAGCCGGTCTTCCGCGATCTGGCGGAGCGGTTCCCCGGCACCCGCTGGCTCCCCGAGCCCGGCTACCGCTCGGCGGACCTCGGCACCCGGCTGCTGGAGGGGCTGGGCGTGATCGTCCGGGCGAGCCCCCGGCAGGTCTGCGGACCGGGCGTGACCCCGCTGCTGAGCGGCGCCCTCGCGGCCTCCCCGCCCCCCGGTTCCGCCCCCGTGCTCCCCGCCTCCGCCGCCGCCGACCCGGTGCGCTGGTGGCGGGCCTACGTGGAGTGCGTCGCGCCGCCGGTGCTGGAGGCCTACCTGGCCCACGGCGTGGTGCTGGAACCCCACCTGCAGAACGTCCTGGTCGGCGTGGACCCGGCCGGGACGCCGGTGGAGGCGGTCTTCCGCGACCTGGAGGGGACCAAGCTCGTCGCCGGCCGCCACGACCTGTCGGCCCTTCCCCCCCGGGTCGCCGAGGCGCTCACCTACGACGCCGCCGACGGCTGGAACCGGGTGGTCTACTGCCTGGTCGTCAACCACCTCGCGGAGATCGCCGCCTCGCTGGCCGGCGACGGACCGGTGCGGGAGCTGTGGGCGGTGGCCGGGGAGGTCCTGGCCCGCTACGCGGCCGCTCGGGGATGGCCGCCGCCCCTGGCGGGCCTGCTGTCGGACGCGCCGCTGCCGGCCAAGGCCAACCTGGCGGTCCGGTGGTCGCGGGCGGCGGACCGCGCGGCGGGGTACGTCGCGGTGGCCAACCCGCTGGCGACCCCGGCGGCCAGGCCCTTCATCGGCCCACCGGCGGCCGGACCGGGCTCCGTCCGGAGCGCGCACGCGGCGGGTGCCCGATGACCTCCGAGCACACGCCCGACGGGTGCCCGCTGGTTCCGGGGGAGCCGCCCGCCTACGTCTACGACCTGCGGGAACTGGACGCCCATGTGGCCGAGGTCCGGGCGGCGCTGGACGGGATCGAGCTGCACTACGCGGTGAAGGCCAATCCCGACCCGGAGCTGCTCCGGGTGCTCGCCCGGTACGTGGACGGCTTCGAGGTGGCCTCGGGCGGGGAGCTGGCGCACGTGCGGGCGCTGTTCCCCGAGGTGCCGGTCGCGCTGGGCGGCCCGGGCAAGACCGACGCCGAACTGGCCGCCGCCGTCCGCCCGGCGGACGGCCCGGGAGGTCCGGCAGGTCCGGGAAACTCGGCAGGCCCTGGCGGTCCGGAAGCCTCCGGCAGCCCGGGAACCTCGGAAGGCTCAGGCGGTCGGGGAGGCTCGGGCGGCGCCCCGCCCGTCCACCGGTTACACGTGGAGAGCCCCGGGGAGCTGCGGCGGCTGCTCGCCCTCGGACGTCCGGCCGACGTCCTGCTCCGCGTCAACCTGGACCTCCCCGTCGAGGGGGCCTCGCTGGCCATGGGCGGCGGCGCGACCCCGTTCGGCATGGACCCCGGCGGGGTCGACGAGTGCCTCTCCCTGCTCCGCGGCCAGGACCTCGTCCGCTGGCGGGGCGTGCACGCCCATCTGGCCAGCGGGCTGGACGCGCCGCGGATGCTGAGGCTGGCGGAGGCCGTACTGGACTACGCCCGCGGGATCGGCGCGACCGAGGTCAACCTGGGCGGCGGCATGGGCGTGTCGTACGCCGACCCGGACGCCCGGTTCGACTGGAAGGCGTACGGCGCGGGCCTGGCCGGCCTCCGGCGGCCCGGGGAACTGCTGCGGGTCGAGCCGGGGCGGTCGCTGACCGTCTACTGCGGGCGGTACGTCACCTGGGTGATCGACGTCAAGCGGGTGCACGGCGAGCTGTTCGCGGTGGTCGCCGGGGGCACCCACCACCTGCGGACCCCGGCCACCAAGGGCCACGACCAGCCGCTGGCCGCCTGGACCTCGGCCGGAGGACCGGGCGCGCCCGGCGAGCCGGTCACGATCGTCGGGCAGCTGTGCACCCCGAAGGACGTGCTGGCCAGGAGGGCACCGGTCCGGCTGGAGCCGGGGGACGTGGTGGAGTTCGCGATGGCCGGGGCCTACGCCTGGAACATCTCCCACCACGACTTCCTGATGCACCCGCGCCCGGACTTCCGCTATCTGCGACCGACCGGCCTCATTTCATCACATTGCGTAGACGGCACTGGTACGGTCGGCGACGGGATGTGAGGGGATCGACATACGATGCCAGCGTAGGGAGCCCCGAGAGGATGTCTCAATGGTCATGTCTCTACCCCGTCACCAGACCACCGATGAGCCGCGCAGCCGGAAGGATCCTTTCCGGCGGTTCTCCCGCGACACCGTCGAAGACCGAACCCTGCGGCTCTGCAAAGAGCTCAACGACCACGGCTATGCCGCGGAGATCGTCCAGGGGCAGGTCGTCGTGAGTCCTTGGGCTCACCCGAGGAGCTGCGATGTCCTCGACAACCTCGTCGACGTGCTCTATCCGGTCAAGACCCGGAACGGGTGGCGTCTGCACCAGAGCATGGCGCTGAGCATCCCGCCCCAGGGGGATATGCGCCTGCCCGACCTGGTGGTGGTTCCCCGCGATCCGGAGTACCACGACGAGATGCGGCTGCGGGGACGCTCCGCCCTGCTGGCCGCCGAGGTCTGCTCCCCCGGCACGTGGAAGGCCGATTACCAGGAGAAACCGGGCGAGTACGCCAGGGCCGGGGTGCCGCTCTACCTCATCGTCGACCCGACGGCCGAGCCGCCGAAGGTCACCCTGATGAGCGAGCCGGTCGAGGATCCCGCGCCCTTCGACGAGCGGGAGCCGTACCTCAAGACGGTCACCGTGCACAGCGGCGGGTCGCTGGAGCTGCCGGAGCCGTTCGGCCTGCGGATCGACGTCGCCGCGCTGTTCGCCTGAGCCTCACCGCCCGGACGCGGGGACCGACTCGACGAGCGCGACCAGTCCGCGCTCGTCGAGGAGGTCCACCGGGCGGACCGTCTCGTTGAAGCGCACGTAGTGGAAGGCCGCCCCCACCCGGTCCAGGGGGACGCCGGCCAGGCGGGACCAGGCCAGGCGGTAGGCGGCGAGCTGGACGGAGGCCGCGGACCGCGTCGTCTCCATCAGGCGGCGGCCCGTCTTCCAGTCAACGACCTCGTAACCGCCGTCCGGGGTCCGGAAGACGGCGTCCATCCGGCCGCGGACCAGCCGATCGGCGATCATCATCTCGAACGGGACCTCGACCTCGAGCGGTTCCCGGCCCGCCCACTCGCTCTCCTCGAACCTCTCGCGCAGCTCCGCCAGCAGGACCTCGGCCTCCTCCGTCTCGTCGCCGGCGCCGGGGAGCTCGAGCTCGTCGAGGAGCCGCTGCTGGCCCCAGCGCGTCTCCAGCCACCGGTGGAAGGAGGTGCCGCGGCGGGCCAGGGGCGCGGGCCGCTTCGGGACGGGGCGGCGGATCCGCCGGGCCAGGGCCGCGGGGTCGGCGGCCAGGGCGACGAGGTCCGAGACGGTGAGGCGGGCGGGCAGCTCGACCTGGCGCCCGCCGCGCCGCCGGTTCCGCTCCCGTTCCCGGAGCAGGAGCTCGGTGTCCCGTTCCCAGGCCCTGGCCCGCTCCCGGTCCCAGCCGCGCAGCTCCGCCAGGCGCGGGTCCTCCCCGCCCTCAGGCTCCCCGGTCTCGGCCCCTCCGCCGTCCGGACCGCGCGCGGGTACGGCGGGCGCTCCGGCCCACGAGGGTCCGGCGGTCCGCACGCCCTCGCCGGTCCCCGCGTTCTGGCCGGTCCGCACGCCCTCGCCCGTCCGCACGCTCCGGCCGCTCCCCGCACTCCCGTCCGGTTCCGCGAGGGAGCGGAGGGCGGCCTCGACGAGGAAGGAGCCGTCGACGACGGCCTCGTACCGGGCCCCCCCGGGGGTGACCGGCCAGACGGTCTCGGCGGGTTCGGCGAGGAGGGGGTTGGTGACGCCCTTCTCGAGCGGCGGCGGCCAGGTGGCCACCCGGCCGCAGGTCTCGCGGATCTCCAGCAGGAAGTCCGACGGCTCCAGGGGCTTGGCCGCGCCGCCCCAGCGGTAGCCCGAGGCGATCAGCAGGTAGTGGGCGCGGGTGACCGCGACGTAGGCGAGCCGCCGCTCCTCCAGCAGGTCGCGGTCGCGGCAGCGCTCGTCGAACTCGGCGAGCTCCTCCTTGGTCAGCCCGGCCAGCCGGGGCAGGTCGGAGGCGTCGCCGCGCAGCGGGTAGGGCAGCCTGCGCGGGTTCTCCGTCCACCTGGGGCTCACCACCGGCCGGGCCGGGAAGATCGTGCCGACGGTCGGCGAGCCGGTCTTCGACAGCATCTGCGACATCCCGGGAACGATCACGACCGGCCACTCCAGGCCCTTGGACGCGTGCACGGTCATCAGCTTCACGCTGTTGCTCTCGCCCACCCGCCCGGCGTCCAGGCCGTTCTCCTCCTCGTCGGCGGCCTTGAGGAACGCCAGGAACGCGCCCAGCGTCGGGTCCTCGGAGTCGCCGGCGAACCGGGAGGCGGCGTCGACGAAGGCGTCCAGGTCGGCGCGGGCGGCGAACGGACCCGCGGCCGACCCCCGGGCCGCCACCTCGACGTCCAGGCCGAGACGGCGCTCGACCTCGGTGATCAGGTCGGGGAGCGGCTGCCCGACGTGGCCGCGCAGGGTCCGCAGTTCCTGCGCCAGGGCGACCAGCCGTACCCAGGCCAGCGGCGAGAACGCCTCCTGCCACTCGGGCCGGTCGGGCAGCTCGTCCAGCGCGTCGACCAGGCTGCCGCGCTCCTCGGACAGCTCCGCGACGACTTGGTCCAGCAGGTCGGCGACCGGGGAACCGGCCTCGCGGTTCTCCCGGTTCAGCTCGCGGGCCCGCTCGCCCAGCTCCTTCAGGTCGGCCGGGCCGATCCGCCAGCGGGGACCGGACAGCAACCGGACCAGGGCGTCCCCGGCCGTCGGGTCGTAGAGCACGCGCAGGGTGGCCACCAGGTCGGCGACCTCGGGCACGGTGAGCAGGCCGCCCAGGCCGACCACTTCGACCGGGACGCCGCGCTCCTCCAGGGCCCTGCGCAGCGCGGGGAACTGCGAGCGTTTGCGGGCGAGGATCGCCACGTCGTGCGGTTGCAGGCACTGCGGGCCGCCCCACGTGCTCTGCCTGGCCTTCCTGCGCTCCCCCTCGCCCCACGGCAGGCCGTCCGGGGCGGTGTCGCTCCCGAGCAGTCCGCACACCTGCTCGGCCACCCACCTCGCCTCGTCCTCGGCCGTCTCGTGGAAGCCGCACACCACCCGGCCGCGCTCGACCCGGTTGCCGCCGGGCACCAGCACCGGCACCTCCCTGGCCTCCATCCGCAGCGGGATCTGCACCCGGGCGGCGACGTCGAGGACGGCGTCGCCGTTGCGGAAGCTGACCGAGAGCCGGCGGACCTGAGCGGGCTCTCCGGAGGCCGTGCGGAAGTCGCGGGGGAAGCGGGTGAGGTTCCCGGCCGAGGCGCCGCGCCAGCCGTAGATGGACTGGCAGGGGTCGCCGACGGCGGTGACCGGGTGGCCGCCGCCGAACAGCGAGCGGAGCAGGACGAGCTGGGCGTGGCTGGTGTCCTGGTACTCGTCCAGGAGGACGACGGCGAACCGGTCGCGCTCGATCCGGCCGACCTCGGGGTGCCTGGCCGCGATCCGGGCGGCCAGCGCCATCTGGTCGCCGTGGTCGACCACCTCGCGCCTGCGCTTGAGCCGGGTGTAGGCCTCCACCAGCGGCAGCAGCTGCTCCCTGGCCCGCTGCACGGCCAGCGGCCTGCGCTGGGCGAGGATCGGGGAACCGGACAGCGCGTCGTACCGCTCCTTCAACCAGGCGCCCACCTCCCGCACGTCCTGCGGCTCGCGCATGTGCTCGGCCAGCTCACCGGCCAGCTCCAGCACCGCGCGGGTGACCGTGGCCGGTCCCCAGTCGAGCTGCTCCATCGGCCCGTCGTAGGCGCTGACCACGTGCCCGGCGAGCTGCCAGGCGATGGCCGGGGTGATCAGCCGCATGGTGGGCTCCAGCGCCTCGCGCAGGGCGTGGTCGGTCACCAGCCGGGCGGCGTAGGCGTGGTACGTCGAGATGGTCGGCTCGCCCGCCAGCGGGTCCGCGGACACGTCGCGGCCGAGGGCGCCCAGCCGCTCGCGCACCCGGTGGGAGAGCTCGCTCGCCGCCTTCCTGGTGAAGGTCAGGCCGAGCACCTGCTCGGGCCGGACCAGGCCGTTGGCGACCAGCCAGACGACCCGTCCCGCCATGGTCTCGCTCTTGCCCGACCCGGCCCCGGCCACCACGACCATGGGTTCGAGACCGGCCTCGATCACCGCGGCCTGTTCCGGGGTCGGGGGGAGGATGCCCAGCTTGTCGGCGAGCTGGATCGGACTCAGCAACCCCTGCCTCCATCGGTACGGCGCGGCGCGGTACGGCACGGCACGGCGCGACACGGCGCGACACGGCCCCGCGCGGTACGGCCCCGCACGGCGCGGCGGGGTGCGATAAGGCTCAGCACACCTGGCCCCCGCTCTCGTTGACCGGGCAGCTCGCCCGCGCGGCGCAGGTGCGGCAGCCGTCGTTGACCTTCGCGTGGAAGAAGGGCAGGGACATGCCCCGCGCCACGGTGTCCACCATGTCGCGGGCCCAGCCGGGTTCGGGGTCCTCCGCCAGGGGCCGCTGGATCTGCTCCCTGGCGTCCTTGCCCGCCGCGTTGCCGACCTGCACGAGGGCGGCGCCGCCGGGCTCGTGCATGCCGTACCGCTGGAAGGCCCCGAGCAGCGCGGCGAGCTGGTAGACGCCGAGCTGGGGATGGCGGTCGAGGTCGGCGTCGGAGGGCTTGCTCGCGCCGGTCTTGATGTCGATGATCACGGCGCGGCCCTGCCCATCGCGCTCGATCCGGTCCACCCGGCCCTTGATCTGCACCCCCTCGGTGACCATCGCGACGAAGGACTCCTCGGTGGCGACCAGGGTCCGGGGGTTCTCCCGATGCCACTCGACGAACCTGGAGATCATCTTCTCGGCGACCCGGCGCTGTTTGCGGTTGTACCAGACGCCGCCGAAATCCAGCTCGTCCCAGACCTTGTCCAGGTGCTTGGCGAGGGTCTCCTCGCTGGGCATGCCGTCCGCGGCGAGCACGGCCAGCGCGTGGACGACCGTGCCCAGCCCCCGGGCCACGTCCGTGCCGCCCGCGCCCACGGAGGTCTCCAGCAGCCAGCGCAGGCCGCACTTGGTGAAGCTCTCCACCGCCGAGGGCGAGATGCGCACGACGTCGTCGGGCCAGCCGAGCGGGCGGTCGTCGGAGATCGGGGTGAGGGCGTACCACTCGTCGGGGTGGGCGCCCCGCACCCCGGCCGCGGCGAGCCGGGCCAGGTGCTCGGCGGCGACCCTGCGCAGGGACTCCGGCCGGGCCGGGTCGCAGACCGCCGCCCGCAGGTCGGCCACCAGCGCGGACATGGTCAGCCAGCGGGACCGCTCGTCGAGGGCCGCCGCCTCCTCGCCCGTGCCGGGCACCAGCTCGCCCAGGAACCGCGACGGCCGCTCCTCGACGTCGTCCCCGCCGACGGCGGTGACGAAGAGCCTGGTGCGCGCCCTGGTGGCGGCCACGTAGAACAGGCGGCGCTCCTCGGCCAGCAGCTGGGAGGCGAGCGCGGCGCGGACCGCGACCGGGTCCTCGTGCTCCGAGCCCTCGGCCCGGGCGCACATGTCGTCGGTGCTCAGGACCGACCCGCGGGGCCGCAGGTCGGGCCAGGTCCCCTCCTGGACCCCCGCGACGACCACGAGGTCCCACTCCAGTCCCTTGGACCGGTGGGCGGTCATGATGTGCACCGCGTCGCTCTCGGGGGCGCGCGGGGCGAGGGAGTCCTCGGGGATCTCCTGGGAGACGAGGTCCTGCACGAACACGTCGACGCCCGCGTGCGGGAGCCGGTCGACGAACTTGGCGGCGCGGTCGAACAGCACCATGACGGCGTCCAGGTCGCGGTCGGCCTGCCGGCCCCGGTGCCCGCCCGCGGCGCTGATCTCGCTCCACCTGCCGGCCAGGCCGGTGAGCCGCCAGACGGCCCAGAGCGCGTCCTCGGCCGTGCCGCCCTGCCGTACGGCCTCGGTGGCGGCGGCGATGAGCTTGGCGAGCCGCTCGGCGGGGAGCGCGATGTGCGGCTCCACCAGGACCAGCTCCCGCGCGTCCTTGAGCGCCGCGACGAGCAGCTCCCCCGAGGACCTCGGGCCGCCGCCGGGCGCCGGCTCCCCGAGCTCTCCTGAGGACCTCGGGCCGCCGTCGGACGCCGGCTCCTCGAGCTCCACCGGGAGCGCCATGGCCTCGTGCTCGGCGACGCGCAGCGCGCGGCGCAGCCGGCGCACCCCGATCATGTCGGTGCCGCCGAGGGCACCCGTCAGCAGTTCCTCCGCCATGCCCTCGTCGAGGGTCTCCGGGTGGAGGGCCACCTGGATAAGCCGGATCAGCGGGCGCACGCCCGGCTCCTGGATCAGCGGCACGTCGCCGCCGCCCACCACGACCGGCACCCCGGCCGCGACCAGCGCGCGACGCAGCAGCGGCACCTGCCGGGTCGCCGAGCGGACCAGCACGGCCATCCGCGACCAGGGCACCCCGTCCAGCAGGTGCGCCCGGCGCAGGATGTCGGCGACGACCGCCGCCTCCTGCGCGGGGCTGTCGGCCACCACCGCCCGGACGTCCCCGTGCCCGGCGTCCGGGAGCGCCGTCAGCTCGCGGTGCGCGGCGCCGCCGGGCACCGCGGGCAGGCGGGCGGCGACGCGGCGGGTGGCCGCCAGCAGGCCGGGCCCGCTCCTGCGGCAGACGCGCAGCGCGACGATGGGCGCCTTCTCCCCATGGACGTCGCGGAACCGGTCGGGGAAGTTCATGATGCCGTGGACGTCCGCGCCCCGGAACCCGTAGATCGACTGGTCGGGGTCGCCGACCGCGATGAGGTCACGGCCCTCCCCGGCGAGCCGCTGGAGCAGGAGCTCCTGGGCCGGGTCGGTGTCCTGGTACTCGTCCACCAGGACGACGTCGTAGGCCGAGCGCTCGCGGAGCCGCACCTCGGGGTCGGCGAGCAGGGCCGCGGCGGCGCGGACCAGCTCGGGGTAGTCGAGGACCGGTTCCGGGTCCAGGTCGAAGCGGGCCTGGTAGCGGTCCGCGAAGCGGCCGGCGGCGACCCAGTCGGGACGGCCGTGGCGGCGGCCCAGCTCCACCACCTCCGGCCCGTCGAGGCCGCGCTCGGCGGCGCGCGCGACGAAGTCGCGCAGTTCTGCGGCGAACCCGCGGGTCTTGAGCGCCTCGCGCATGTCCTCCGGCCAGTACGGCGCGCCCTCCTCCAGCTCGCCGAGGAGCATGCGGCGGATCTCCAGGAGCTGCTCGGGACCGGTGAGCAGCCGCGGCGGGGGCTCACCGGCCAGTACGGCCTCGCGGCGGAGCAGGGCGTAGGCGTAGCTGTGGAAGGTCAGCGCGAGCGGCGTGCGGGTGGTGCGGCGCAGCCTGCCGGTGATGCGCTCGCGCAGTTCGTCGGCGGCCTTGCGGCTGAAGGTCAGGACGAGCACCCGCTCGGGGTCGACCCCCCGGCGCTCGACCCGGTCCACCACGGTCTCCACGATCGTGGTGGTCTTCCCGGTGCCGGGACCCGCCAGCACGAGCAGCGGGCCGCTCCCATGGGCCACCACCGCCCGCTGGTGCTCGTCCAGCACGGGGGCAACGGCCTTCCCCGCACCCTCACGGCGCACCAGCCGCCAGCTCTGACCCCTCACAGCTCGCCATTCCACCAGATGTCGGGCAGTGATCGGGCCGAGTCGGCCACTCGGGTCCGAATCCCCTGCGCGGCAGGCCCGCTCCCGCCGGACTTCTCCCTCCCGGCCACCGCCGGACCGCTACCGGACCGCCACCGGCCCGCCACCGGACGCCTCAGGGGGCGAAGACCCGGTCGACCAGCCGGGCGGCGGCCTTGCCGTCGTCGCGGGGCGCGTAGGTGCGCCTGAAGCGCTCGTAGCGTTCGGCGTGCGCGGCGGCCAGTCCCTCGACGTCCCGCAGCGCCTCGACCACCTCGGCGCCGGTCGACAGCAGCGGCCCCGGGGCCTCCGCGGCCAGGTCGAGGTAGAGGCCGCGCTTGGCCGAGTAGCGCTGCAGATCGTAGGTGAAGAAGAGCATCGGCCGTCCGGTCGCGGCGAAGTCGAACATCACGGACGAGTAGTCCGTGATCAGCACGTCGGCGACCAGCAGCAGATCGGCGACGTCCGGATAGGTGGTGACGTCCAGCGCGAGGCTCTCCGGCACGTTGGGCGCCGCCTGCATCGAGTGCGCCCTGATCAGGAACCGGTGGCCGGGCCCCAGCGCCCGCCGGGCCTGCTCCAGGTCGAACCGGATCGAGTTGCTCCTGCGGTCGTAGTCGCGGAAGGTCGGCGCGTACAGCACCAGCTTGGCGTCCGCGGCGACGCCGAGCCGCGCGCGCACCCGCGCCGCGGCCTCCGGGTCCGGGGACACCAGCGCGTCGTTGCGCGGGTAGCCGCTCTCCAGGACCTCGCCCTGGTAGCCGAAGGCCTTGCGCAGGATCGGGGTGGCCCACGGGCTCTGCGAGACCAGCAGGTCCCAGCCCCGGACCTCGACCGCCTGCCGGTGCCAGGCCGGCGGCTTCGGGTCGCGGGACATGTGCGGCAGGTCGTTGCCCATGCGCTTGAGCGGGCTGCCGTGCCAGGTCTGCACGACCACCTGGTCCTCGCGCGCCCGGAACCACGGCGGCAGGAAGCCGTTGGTCACCACGTGGCGCGAGCGGGCCAGCACCTCGTAGTGCTCCCGGCTGCCCGCGCGGACCACGGTCGGCTCGATCCCCGCGCCGAGCCCGAGCTCCCCGGCCCCCGGCGGCGTGAAGGCGCCGTCCTTGACCACCCAGACGTGCTCGCGGTCGTCGCCGCGCCGCAGCCGCTCCTCGTAGACCGCGCGGACGTTGCCCTCGTACTGCCGGCCGTCGTAGGCCACGTAGACGGTGGCCTCGCGCAGTTCCCGGCTGCGCTGCGCCGGGTAGAAGGAGCGCTGGAGCAGGTGCAGCCCGCCCGGCCCCTTCTCGTCGTCGGGGCGGCTCTCGGCCACCGCCAGCACCGGCACGTCGAACCGGGTGGAGACCAGGCGGTACTCGCGCCCGCCGATCGTCTTCGGGCTCTCGTCCAGGGTCTCCAGGGCGGCGTGGTCCATCCGGACCGGGACGATCTCCCCGGACGCCTCGCGCGCCGCGATGCTCCAGGTGCCGCTGCCCAGCGGGACGGTCTCGCCGAAGCGGGGCATGGCCGCCGGCGCGAGGCGCACGGCGAAGCGGGAGCCCTCGCGCTCCATCGGCGTCGCGTACAGCAGCCCGCTGCGGTGGCGGAGCGTCAGTTCGGCCGGACCGGAGCCGGGGTAGGAGCCCTCCAGGACGAGGGCGCCGTCCGGCTCCCAGACCGCCGAGGAGACGACCGGCCGGATGCGGTGCGCGGAGACGATCACCCGGTCGCGCCGGTCGCCCAGGACCGTGATCTCCCGCTCGCCGATGACCGTGCGGCTCTCCTCGGCCCTGCCGAGCATGACGGGGGCCGCGGGGTCGCCCTTGGGCTCGATCCAGAGCCTGCCGCCGTCGCGCTCGGAGAGCAGCGACGCCACCGCGAAGGGCACGACGACCTCGGTGCCGCCCTCGACCGGGGTGAAGTCCGCCGCCACCCGGTGGCCGTCCAGCCGGGCCTGGCCCCTGGTGAACCTCCGGTCGGGCAGGAACACCCTCAGCTCCAGCCGCTCTCCGTCCAGCCGCACCCCGGTCAGCTCGGCCCGGGTGGGCTGCAGCACGACCTGGAGGGCGCGGTCGGAGGTCCAGACCGGCCGGATCCACCAGCCCGGGCGGGTCTCCAGGCCCGAGGGCCGCTCGGTCCGGCCGCTGGAGGGACCGCGGAGCAGGCCGACCGCGCGGGCGCCCCGGCTCCAGATCACGATCTCGGCGCGCCAGGTGGTCGTGTCGCGCACGGTCGCCCGGCGGCGGAGCAGCCTCTTGCCCCCGCGGACGACGGCCCGCAGCGCGGCGCGCCAGCGCAGCGCCCACGGGCTCAGCTCGGCGGTGAACCCGGACCAGTCGTAGTTGCAGCCCGCCTCCCGGGCGCCGTGCGTGGCCTCCGGGTGGTGGCTCCTGCGGGTGCGCAGGCGGATCGGGGGCAGCCAGCGCGGGCCGCGCAGCACGACGGTGGCCCGGTTGAAGCGGCGGCTCCGGACCGACAGGCCCGCCAGGTAGGCGTGACCGCTGATCCGCAGCCGCCCGCCGGACCAGGAGACGTCCTCGACCTGCGTGACCGGGATGAGGTCGGCGGCGCGCAGCCGGAACAGCGGCTCCGGCAGCTCTTCGCGGAGCGGCAGGTCGGCGTACCAGCGCAGGCTCCTGCGGACCCGCCGGGACGGTTCGGCCGCGGCCGTGACGAGCTTCTGCAGGGCGTCGCCGTCGGCCAGCTCGTCCACCCCGCGCCGCTCGATCAGGTGGAAGGCCAGCCGCCGCGCGACGGGCAGGTCGCGCTTGACGCGCGCGTCCACCCCGGCGAGGTACGGCTTGACCGCGGTGACGAACTCCCTGCGGCGGGCGGCCCCGCGCTTGGCCGCGATGTCGAGCCTGGAGCCGAGCGGCCCGGCCAGCACCTCGGCGTCGAACCGCCTGCGTTCGGCAGGGGTCAGCCCTTCGGCGAGCACCGCGCTCATCAGCGACTCGAGGGACTCCCCCCGGTCGCAGAGGTCCTGGACGACCCGCAGACGGTCAGCGACAGGGTCGCCGGTCGCTCGCGCGGGTGAAGCGCCGGTGGCCATGGGGGAGGCACCGCCTTTCGGGCAGAGAGCTGTCCGTCCCCCGCCATGTTAGTGGGCCCCGCAGAAACCGGTTACCGGTCGCGCTCCGGACTCGGCGGCCGTTTCCCGGACTCACCGGTCGCCTGCGGATGACCGTCCCATCTGGCGAGACGCATGTCCGCCCGCCCGCCCCGCAGCGGGGTGCCCTCCTCCCGCCAGTGGTCGAGGCAGCGCCGCTCGTGGCAGGAGGGCGGGGTGCCGTCGGCACGCACCACCCGCCACCAGGGGACGCCGCCTCCCCAGACGGACATCACCCTGCCGACCTGCCGGGGGCCGCCCTCACCGAGGTATTCGGCGATGTCGCCGTAGGACATCACCCTGCCGGGCGGGATGCGCTCGACCAGGTCCAGCACCCGCTCGGCGTACGGAGTGGGATCGCCCCGGCGGCCTAGCTCCGCCATACGGCGGGACCGGCCGCGAGGATCTCGTCGATCCTGCCGAACTCGTAGGACGCGGAGCCGTTCACCTGCTCGACGACGCCGTCGCGGACCGTGTAGGACTCGCCGTCCTCGCCGACCAGGTGCGCGCCGAGCAGCGCGGACACCCGGACCAGCTGCGCCACCTGCCAGTCGGACCCGGGCGCGCCGGACAGCGTCCCGTTCCAGGCGGCGACGACGTGGACCCCGTCGCCGTGGCGCGCGAGGACCTCACCCGCCTCCTGCGAACCGCGGTACTCGAACCCCGCCCGCCCCAGCACGTCCGCGAGCTCCGCGAACGTGAGCGGCGCCGGGCGCTCCACCCGCAACTCGTACCCCATGATGCGCGACCCTAGCGAATCTTCCCCGGCCCGCGGAGCCGGAAAGGCCGACACCGGTGCCACCGCGGCCGAACAGTGCCCGAACGGTGTCCGAAACGCGTTCGAATCGAGTCGGCCGCTCCGGACGCACCGGGCGTCCCGGGGGGGGGGCGCGGGCGCCCGGGACGCCGATCCTCACCGCGACGCGGGTCTCCGGGTGAGGACGACCACGGCCCCGGCGAAGGCGAGCACCCCGAGGACCAGGCCGGCGCCGTACAGCCAGAGGCGGAACGGGTCGGCGCCCGGCCGGGGCGCCTCCTCCGGGAGCGCTCCTCCACCGAAGCGGTGCTTCTCGTCCACCGGGACCGGGGCCGCGGCCGCCATCAGCTCCCCAGCCCGGGCGAGGGCCTTCCCGGCGTCCACCGTGCCGAACCCGACGTACTCGTCGTATCCGGGTACCGGGCCCGAGTCCGCCGTGGCGGCGATGGCGCGCGCGACCATGTCCGGCGGCATCCGCGGGTGCTCCGCCTTGATGAGGGCGGCGATCCCCGCCACCAGCGCGGTCGCCGAACTCGTCCCCTCCGAGGACTCGTACCTCCCGCCGGGGACCACCACCGGCACGTCCACGCCCGGCGCCGAGACCAGGACCGACAGGTTGTCGCTGCTGAACGGGGCGGGCCTGCCCTCCCGGTCGACCGCCCCCACCCCGATGACGCCGGAGTATCCGGCCGGGAAGTTCCAGAAGGAGGTGCCGGCGCGCTCGGTCTGCTCGCTGTCGCCGTCGTTGCCCGCCGCCGCGACGAGTACCACCCCCCGGGAGAGCGCGTAGGAGACCGCCTCCCGCTCGGCCCGGTGCGGGCCGTAGGCGCCCAGCGACATGCTCACGACGTCGGCCCCGTGGTCGGCGGCGTAGCGGATCGCCCGGGCCAGCGGGCTGTCCCCGCGGGTGCGCAGGTCGTCGTCCGAGGCCGCGGGGAGATCCCCGTCGAGCACCAGCGGCAGCGACAGGACCCGTGCCTCCGGGGCGACGCCGAGCAGGCCGCCGTCGCCCCGGCCCGCCCCGGCGATGAGGGAGGCCATCGCGGTGCCGTGCCGCCGCCCGGCGGACTCGCCGCCGCCGGCGCCGTCCGGCCCGGCCGATCCCATGGCGGGCCCGGCGGTGACCCGGCCCCGCAGCTCGGCGACCTCCGCGTCCACCTCGCCGTCCACCAGGGCCACGGTGACCCCCGCGCCCCTGGTGGCCTTCCAGGCCTGCCCGACGTTGAGGGCCTCCAGCACCCAGCGCTGGTCCTCCCGGACGTCGGCGGCGGCCGGCGCCGCGACCGGCCCGGCGACCAGCGTGAGGGCGACGGCCGGCGCGCCCAGCGCCCGGAGCCGCCACCGCCTCAGCACACGTTCCCCTGGGTGCAGCGGGGCACGGCGGGCTCGTCGCCCAGCGCGTGCGCGATGCGCCCGGCCACGGCCTGGGCCGTCGGCCACAGCTCGCTGTGCGGGATCTCCTCGGGGGCGACCGCCTGGCGGGTGCGGCCGTCGGTGTAACCGGCGGTGGAGAAGACGATGTACGGCCCGACCCCCACCCAGGCGTTGCGCTGGCGCTGGGCCGCGCCGAACAGCTCCGTGGCGGTGCCGCGGAAGGCCACCGGCCGGACGCCCACCCGGTCGTCGTTCGACAGGTCTCCCGCCACCGCCTGCCGCCGCTCGGCGTCCTCCATGACGGCGACGCCGACGGTGACCGCGAACGTGGACGTCTGGTCGACGTACGTGGCACGCAGCAGCGTGCGGCACCCGTGCTCCTCCAGGACCGACCCGACCGCGGCGTCCGTGCCGGAGCGGCAGGCCGTCTCGGGGGCGATGCCGACCCTGCGGGCGTAGAGCTGGACCCGGCCGAGGCCGATGTACTCCAGTTCCGAGGGGAAGACCAGCGTCGCCGGCCAGGTGTGCCACCGCCCGGCGATGTCCTCCTGGACGTAGCGCGCCTTCTCGGCCTCGGTCAGCGGGCGGGAGGCGGTCTCGCGGAGCAGGCCGACCGCGCCGGTCAGCACGTCCGTCGCGGCGATGGCGAGGATCATCCCGACCAGCAGCAGGAAGAGCGCGCGGAGCCGGACCCCCTGCTCGATCGAGGCCGCCTCGGCGGGGCGGACCGCCGCCCGGTCGCGGAACGTCTGGGGCCAGGGACGGACCCTGGCCCGGCGGGCGGTGGCGCGTGGAGGGCCTTCCCGGGCCCGCGCGGCCCCGGCGCGCCGCACCCCGGCGCCCGCCGGCGGCCAGCCTCCGCGGGCACGCGGCGGCGAGGTTTCCAGGTGCCGTTCCGGCTCCTGGGACCTCCCGGGCTGCGACATACTCCGATGCTACGTCGCGCCCTTCTCCGGCCCCATCGCCGGACCGTGTTTGTGGCGTCACGGAGAGCGCCCGCGACGCGGGCACGGGAGCCCGGTCAGGGCGCGGCCACGGGCTCCGGGGCGGCCGGGGCGGGCGCCGGGTCCGCCGCCCGCACCCGCCCGGCGACGACCGCGATCACCGCGAGGGACGCGACGGCGCCGATCCCGCCGGTCAGCGCCACCCCCGCGTGCACGGCGATCCTGCGCCGGTCCCGGTGGACCACCCGGACCGGCCCGGCCGCCCGGGAACCCGCGCCCAGCGGGCGATCCGGGTCGTGGGCGCCGGGTCCCGAGGCGGTGTGGGTGTGGCGGGAGATCCGGTCCGCCTCGGCGAGCGCCCGGGCGGCGTTGACCACGCCGAAACCCGTGCCGGTGTCGTAGCCGCCGGCCGGCCGCCGGGTCGCGCCGGCGGTGAGCGCCTGCACCACCAGCGCGGGCGACATCTCCGGATGCTCCGACTTGATCAGCGCGGCCACGCCGGAGACCAGCGCGGTCGCCTGGGAGGTGCCGCGGCCGACCCAGTAGGCGTCGCCGGGACCCGCGCCGAGGACGTCCACACCCGGTGCGGCCACCAGGACCGAGGGGTTGGCGTTGGAGAAGGAGGCCCGGCGCAGGCCCGGCCCCGTGGCCGCCACCGAGACCACCCCCGGGAAGGACGCCGGGTAGGAGTAGGGCGCGTACCCTCCGTCGGCGGCCCCGCCCGCGCCCTCGTTCCCGGCCGCCGCCACGAGCACCACCCCCCGGGAGACCGCGTAGCGGATCGCCGCCCGCTCCTCGCCGGTGGCCAGCTCCTTCGAGATCGACATGTTGATCACGTCTGCGCCGCGGTCCACGGCGTACCTGATGCCCCTGGCCACCACGTCCTCGAACCGCTCGGCGGCGTTGAACTCCCGGAAGCCGGGCTCCTCGTCCTCCAGGATCACCCGCACCGAAAGCACGCGCGCCCGGGGCGCGACCCCGATCACCCCGTCGGCGCCGCCCGGGCCGTGGCCGTGCCCGGCGATCAGGGAGGCCATGTAGGTGCCGTGCAGCCGCGGGGGCACCGTACCCGGCGGGTTGGCCCCCGCCGTGAAGTCCCTGCCCTCGGTCACCGAGCCCGCCAGGTCGCGGTGGCGCGCGTCCACGCCGGAGTCCAGCACCGCGACCGTCACCCCCTGCCCCTGGGAGGTCCGCCAGGCCCGGGGCAGGTCCAGGGTCCGCAGCACCTCCCGCTGCCTGCTCCTGACCTCGTCGGCGTGGGCGCTCCCGGCGGGCAGGACCGGGACGAGCCCGCAGGCGAGCACGGCCGACGCCCCCGCCGCGGCCGCCCACCGGACCGCCCGGCCGGCCGTCCCTCGGGCCCTCCGCCCGGCCGCCGGACCGCCCGGCCGGCCGTTCGCACGGCGAGCCGCCCGCCGCGGCGTCCACCGCGATGTCCACCGGGACGGCCACCGGGACGTCCGCCTCAGCACCGCCACTCCGGAGCGGAGCAGTCCGGCCGGGCGGGGGTGGACAGGTTCGCGAGGATCCGGTCGGCGATGTCGCCGGTGAAGGCGAACATGGTCGGCCGCTGCCTGCCGGCCGTCTTCGCCGGGCGCCCGTCGACCCGCCCGGCGGTGACCATCACCAGGTACGGCCCGCCCGCGCGCGCCGTGCTCGCCTGCCGGCCCGCCTGGATGAACCGGTCGGCGACCGTGCCGGAGAAAGCCAGGGCCCGCAGCCCCGGGGAGGGGCGCCCGCCCCGGGGGAGCCCCGCCATGGCGGAGGCCGCCGGGCCCTCTCCGGGGAACGCCGCGACGCCGATGGTGAGGACGACGCCCTGGAGCGCGTCGAGGTAGGTGGCGCGCAGGATCCCCCGGCAGCCCGCCCGGGTCAGCGCCTTCCGCAGCGCGGCGTCCACCGCCCGGCCGCAGTCCGTCTCCGGTGAGATGCCCACCCGGCGGGCCCGCTCGGTCCCGCCCTGCTCGGCGGAGTAGCGCACCGTCTCGGGGAAGACCTTCCCCGCGGGCCAGACCCGCCAGCGGCGGGCCACCTCCGCGGCGGCCGCCCGGTCCAGCTCGACCGCGCTCGGGCCCCGGGTGAGCTCGGCTCCCGCGGCGCTCGCGGCGACGCCGGCCACAGCCGCGCAGGTCAGGGTGAGCGCGGACGCCGCCACCAGCGCGGACCGCACCCGCCGCCGACCCGGCACGTCGTTCACGCCCCCGACCTTAATGCGGCCGGGCCGGTGCCATTCCCCGTTCCCCTCAGATCAGGGACCGCGGAAAGTACTTGACGACATGGAAAGTAGAAAGTACTTTCCTTATTGGAAAGAGAAGGGAAGACCCGGCGGGAAGCCGCCCGGAGAAGGAGTCCTCATGAACGCGACCCCCGAGAGCATGGACCTCTCCCCCGAGGAGGCCGCCCGCGCCCTGTCCGGCATCCGCGCCACGCAGGCGCGGGCCGTGCGCACCATCCCGTGGTTCCCCACCTGGTTCGTCGTCGGCATCGGCCTGTCCACCACCCTCATCCAGGTCTCCGCCGACCCCCTCACCCCGGTCCCGCTGCGGATCGCCGGCGCCGTGCTGGCCGCGGCCGGGATCGCCGGCTCCTCCATCGCGATCGGCCGCAGCGGCCGGATGCGCGCCCACAAGAGCGTCATCTCCGCCGCGGGCATGCTGGGCTACACCGGCTGGCTGCTGGTGCTCATCGCCTGCACGGTGGCGGCGGCGGTCTTCCTGACCCTGAGCGGCGTCCCCTACGGCGCGACCTACGCCTGCCTCGGGATGACCGCGGCGATGGCCCTCACCGGCCCGCTCGTCGCCCGCTGGATCTCCGGCCGCAACGCCGACAAGATCGAGAGGGGGCGGTGATGGCACTCGACCCGGTCATCCACGCGCCCGCGCGGCTGCAGATCGTCGCGCTGCTGGCCGCGGCGGACGAGGCCGAGTTCGGGTTCGTCCGCGACCAGGTGGGGGTGAGCGACTCGGTGCTCTCCAAGCACGCGAGCGCCCTGGAGGGCGCCGGATACGTGGAGATCCGCAAGGGATACATCGGCAAGCGGCCCCGGACCTGGCTCAAGCTCTCCCCCCAGGGACGCCGGGCCTACGCCCTGCACGTGGCGGCCCTGCAGGCGATCGTCGCGCGGTCAGGGCTCACCCTCGCCCCGGAGTGACGGCGTCCGTCCCGGACGGGCCGCCGCGCGTCCCGGCCGGAGCGTCCCCGCTCCGGCGGCGCCCTCCCCCAGAACGGCGAACGCCCCGCGGAGCGGTGCTCCACGGGGCGCCGTACGGACGGCGGTGCCGGACCGGCGGGCCTAGTAGGCCGGCAGGCTCGGGTCGACCGTCTTGATCCAGCTCAGCACGCCGCCGCCGACGTGGACCGCGTCGGAGAAGCCGGCGTTCTTGACGATCGCCAGGCACTCGGCGGAGCGGGCGCCGGACTTGCAGTGCAGCACGATCTTCTTGTCCTGCGGGAGCCGCTCCAGGGCGGAGCCGTTGAGGAACTCGCCCTTGGGGATGAGCACGGCGCCCGGGATGGAGACGATCTCGTACTCGTTCGGCTCGCGGACGTCGACCACGTAGACGTTCTCACCCGCGTCCTGCCAGGACTTGAGCTCGGCCGCGGTGATCGTCGAACCGGAGGCCGCCTCCTGCGCCTCGGCGGAGACCGCGCCGCAGAACGCCTCGTAGTCCTCCAGCAGCTCGGTGACCGTCGGGTTCTTGCCGCAGAGCACGCACTCGGGGTCCTTGCGGACCTTGACCGAGCGGTAGGTCATCTCCAGGGCGTCGTAGATCATCAGGCGGCCGACCAGTGGCTCGCCGATGCCGGTGAGCACCTTGATGGCCTCGTTGACCTGGATGGAGCCGATCGACGCGCACAGCACGCCGAGCACGCCGCCCTCGGCGCAGGAGGGGACCATGCCGGGCGGCGGAGGCTCCGGGTAGAGGCAGCGGTAGCAGGGACCGTGCTCTGCCCAGAAGACGCTGGCCTGGCCGTCGAAGCGGTAGATCGACCCCCAGACGTACGGCTTGCCGAGGAGGACCGCCGCGTCGTTCACCATGTAGCGGGTGGCGAAGTTGTCGGTGCCGTCCACGATGAGGTCGTAGCCGGAGAAGACCTCCATGACGTTCTCGGTGGTCAGCACCTCGTTGTGGACGACCACGTCGATCAGGGGGTTGATCTCCCTGACCGAGGCCGCGGCGCTCTCGGCCTTGGGCCGGCCGACGTCGGACTGGCCGTGGATGACCTGGCGCTGCAGGTTGGACTCGTCGACGACGTCGAAGTCGATGACGCCCAGCGTGCCGACGCCCGCGGCCGCGAGGTACAGCAGGGCCGGGGATCCCAGCCCTCCGGCGCCCACACAGAGCACCTTGGCGTTCTTCAGGCGCTTCTGCCCGGCCATGCCCACGTCGGGGATGATCAGGTGGCGCGAGTAACGGCGCACCTCGTCGACGGTCAGCTCGGCTGCCGGCTCTACCAGCGGTGGCAACGACACAGTTCTGCTCCCGTTTCAGGGGTCTTGACGGATGCGGCTAGCGCACCACTCACAACCTAGCCGGGGGCTGCGCTCATTCCCCAATCGAGACGGGCGCCGTCTCAGATATCAGACGCCGGGCCTCCCGGGCCACCCGCTCGGGCACCTCCATCTGCGCCACGTGCCCCGCGTCCGGCAGCAGGACCAGCCGCACGTCCGGGAACGTACGGCCCGCCCGGGCGGCCATCCGCGGGTTGACGAGCCTGTCGTGGCGGCCGTGGATCACCAGCGTGGGCGCCTGCACCATGGCCGCCTGCCGCCAGAGGCTGTCCGCTCCGCGCTTGACGTACTCCCTGAGGTACTCCGCGACGAGGCCGCGGGCCGAGTTGATCACCGCCGCCCCGGCGTACGGCAGCTCGTCGCGGCGGCGCAGCTCCTCGATCGCCTCGCGCAGCCGCTCCGGATGGACCCGGCCGAGGTCGGCGTAGCACATGCCGAGCGTGGCGTTGAGCCTGCGCTCCGGGGGCAGGAGCCGCAGCCGGTCGAAGGCCCACTCCCCCAGCACGGGCACCGTGGACAGGGCCACGCGCGCCGGGCCGTACCGCAGGACCAGGTCGGGCAGGGCCGGGGAGACCAGGGTGAGCGAGCGGACCAGGTCGGGCCGGGTGGCGGCGAGCCGTACCGAGACGGCGCCGCCGAGGGAGTTGCCGAACAGGTGGACGGGCCGGTCCGCGATCTCCTCGATGAGCGCGGCGACCGTCCGGGCGTGGGCGCCGACGGAGTAGTCGCCGTCGGCCGGCTCCGGGGAGTAGCCGGAGCCCGGCAGGTCGATCGCGTGGCCGGTCACCACGTCGGACAGCTCGCCCATCAGGTCGGTCCAGTTGGTCGCCGACCCCGCCAGGCCGTGCACGTAGACCGCCGTCTCCGCGGGGCCGCGGGGCGTCGAGCGCACGTGCACGCGGCGCTCGCCGAGCTCGACCGTCCTGCCGGGCCAGCACGGAATCGGGTTGTCCCCCATGTCTCCTCCTGCGGGTTCACTACCTGTTAGGACGATATCCACCGGACGAAGCAGGAAAAACATCAGCGTTCCGGACTCATCGCCGCGGCATCCGCAAGCCGACGCCCTCCCCGCCCGCCGGACCGCTCTTTCATTTCGTCCCTTTTGTCCGGTATATACCAAAGACAGAATATTGTAACTCTATGTATTTAGTACATCACTCTCAGTGCCCGTTTTCGCAGAATGAATCCGGACATCAAGGCCTTAGTCACAACATCGATAGAGAAGGAGTGACGAATGCTCTCCAAGCGAATCGCCAGTGCCTTTGCGGCCGCCGCCGTGACCGGCAGCGGCCTGGTCGCCCTCACCGCGGTCACGGCGACCCCCGCCCAGGCCCAGGACGCCTGCCTCTACCAGGTGCGCAACGTCGCCGCCGACAGCTACCTCAAGGTGCGCAAGAAGCCCGGCAAGACGCCCAAGTCCTGGAACAAGCGGCACAAGACCGTGGACGTCCTCTACCCGGGGCAGGTCACCACCGGCAACTGCAAGCGCTCCAGGGAGAACTGGCGCAAGGTGTACGGCGACTCGGGCGTCGAGGGACACGTCCACAAGGCCTATGTGAAGAAGGGCCCGCGGATCACGACCGAGGAGGCCACCAGCGGCTCGTAGCCGATCCCGGTGACTCCTGTGCCGTGGCGCCCGCGAGGACGCCACGGCACAGCCGTGCCCGGCCCTCCCGCCGCGCGCCCCGCGGCACCCCGCGTCAGGCGGGCCGGCGGGCCCCACCCGGCCGGCGCTCCGGCGCGTCCCCGCCCCGCTCCACCGGGTCGTCCGCCCGGCGCCGCCCGGCCGCATCCCCCCTGTCCCCCCTGTCGCCCCGGTTCCGCTTGGCCGCGTCCACGCTGGCCCGCAGCACCGCCATCAGATCGGCCGAGGGGCCGCCCTCCCCGACCGGTGCCGCCGGCCGGACCACCTGGCGGCCCGCCGCCTTCGCCTCGACGACCTGCAGCAGCGCCTCCCGGTAGGCGTCCCGGTGCGCGGCCGGGTCGAAGTCCCCGCTCATGGTCTCGACGAGCGCCTCGGCCATCCGCGCCTCCTGCGCCCGGACCTCCACCTCCTCCTCCAGGAAGGCGAAGCCCGCCTCGCGCACCTCGTCGGGCCAGAGCATGGTCTCCAGCACCAGGACCCCCTCCCTGACCCGCAGCGCCGCGAGCGACTCGCGCTGCCGCAGCGCCACCTTCGCGACCGCCACCCGCCCCGACCGCTCCAGCGCGCCGCGGAGCAGCACGTACGGCCTCACCCCGGCAGGCTCCGGCTCCAGGTAGTAGGACTTGGCCAGCAGGACGGGGTCGATCTGGTCGGCAGGGCTGAACTGCAGGACCTCGATCCGGTGCGAGGTCGACAGCGGGAGGTCCTCGAAGTCAGCGTCTTCGAGCACCACGGTCTCTCCGGTCGGCAGGCCGTACCCCTTGGCCACCTCGGCGAAGGGCACCTCCTCGCCGCAGACCTCGCAGACCCGGCGGAAGCGGATGCGCCCGCCGTCCTCCCGGTGCACCTGGTTGAAGGCGACGCCGCGCTGCTCCGTCGCGGGGTACAGCCTGATCGGGATGGTGACGAGCCCGAACGACACCGCGCCGTTCCAGATGCTCCGCATGCCGTCTCCCTACGTCGGAACTCCCCCATCGATTTTCGCGCACATGTTCGGAAAAATCGCCAAGCGCATGGAAACACTTACCAACGAGGGACATACCCGCCACGGCGCATCCGATGCCCTGCCTTGCCCGGCCCGGGCACCCGGGGGACGTACGCTGGGGGGCGTCCCTTGTTCACAGCAGGACGGAAGGACGGGCCGATGTCGGAGATGGACGTGAACGACACCACCCTCGAGGAGATCGACGACGCCCTGTCCGAGACGGCGGGCCCGGCGGCGGACCTCGAGACCCCCGAGGCGGACGCGGCCGAGCAGCACCGCGAGGTGCGCGCCGGGACCCGAAGCTGGCCCGACCGCATCCCCTTCGACGCGGACCCCGCCGACGCCACGGACCAGAGCCGCGAGGTGGAGCTCGACGAGGATGACTATCGCTGACCTGGTTACCCGCGCGTAGGATGACCCGAGACGTAGGAGCATCCCGCAAGGAGAACGCCGTGACCACTACCCCGGACGCCAAGCCCCGGGGCACCCGGCTGCCCCGGATGGCCCGCCGCCGTCAGCTGCTCAGCGCGGCGCAGGAAGTGTTCGTGGAGAACGGCTACCACGCGGCCGCGATGGACGAGATCGCCGAGCGGGCCGGGGTCAGCAAGCCGGTTCTCTACCAGCACTTCCCCGGCAAGCAGGAGCTCTACCTCGCCCTGCTCGACCTGCACGTGGACGACATGATCACCCGCTGCCGGGACGCCCTGGCCTCCACCACCGACAACAAGCAGCGCGTCCAGGCGGCGATCGGGGCCTTCTTCGACTTCGTCTCCGGGCAGGGCGAGGCCTTCCGCCTCGTCTTCGAGTCCGACCTGCGCAACGTGGCCCCGGTCCGCCAGCGCATCGAGCGCAACCTCCGCGAGAGCGCCGAGATGATCAGCCAGGTCATCCAGGAGGACACCGGCTGCTCCAGCGACGAGGCCCACCTCCTGGGCGTCGGCCTGGTCGGCATGGCCGAGGTCAGCGCCCGCTACTGGCTCAGCAGCAACGGCTCCATCCCGAAGGACGCCGCCACCCAGCTCATGGCCCGCCTCGCCTGGCGCGGCATCTCCGGCTTCCCCCGTACGGGCTGACCGAGGGCCTCCCCGCACACCGGCCGACCGGGCCCGCCGCGCACCGGCGGGCCTGTTCGCTTGACGCGATCAACCGGCACGCGGAGCTCCCCGAGGGGCGACGATGAGACAGGCAGCCCTCATCGAAAGGGAGCAGCACATGGAAATCAAAATCGGCGTGCGGTCCGTGCACCGCGAGCTCGTGGTGGAGACCGACCTCTCGGCCGAGGAGGTCGAGAACGAACTCGGCAAGGCCCTCGCCGCCGACCGGGGCATCTTCTCCATCACCGACGTCAAGGGCCGCAGGGTCCTCGTCCCGATCACCTCGCTCGGCTTCGTCGAGATCGGCGAGGAGGAGTCCCGGCCCGTCGGCTTCGGCGGCACCCTCTGATCCGACCGGTAGCCCGGGGGGCGCGGCCTCGGGTCGCCCGGGGGCACGGCCTCGGGGCCGGGTCCCCGGGACTCACGGCCCCGGGGTCAGCCCCAGGGCGGCCATCCGCCTGCCGTGCGCCTCGGTCAGCCGGTTGAACATCCGGGTGACGTCCTCCCCGTCCGCGCTCACCAGCAGCACCGCCAGCTCCGGCCGCGCCTCGGCCACCCGCCGGGCCTGGCTCAGCGCCTCGCCCACCATCCGCCGGGCCCACAGCGCCAGCCGGCCGGCCGCCTTCGGGTCCTCCTCCAGAGCCGCGCCGACCCGGTCCACCGCGAACTGGCAGCGGCCCTCGTCGGCCAGCACCTCCTCGACCAGCGACCGCGTCTCGGCGTCCACGTGGGCCGCGGCCTCACGGTAGAAGTCGAGCGCGATCCCCGTGCCGACGTACGCCTTGACCAGAGCCTCCAGCCAGTCGTTCGGCGTGGTCCGCTCGTGCCAGCCGTCCAGCGCGTCGACGAAGGGGGCCATCGCCTCCTCCGGGTCGACGCCGAGCGAGGCGAGCCGGTCGCGGAGCAGCCGGAAGTGCGCGTACTCGGCCGCCGCGAGGTCGCCGAGCGCGGCCCGGTCGGTGAGCGTCGGCGCGTGCCGCGCGGCCTCCTCGGCGAGGCGGAGGAACGCGGTCAGCTCGGCGTAGGCGAGCACACCGAGCAGGTCGGCGACGCCAGGGCGGGAATCACTCATGGGGGCAGACTACGAGCGTCCGAGGCCGCCGGTGAACCGGTCCCGGTTCCCAGCGGGTCACCGGCCTTATTCATGCGGAATACCAGGAAATCGGTTCCCGGTTGTGGTATCGGGTACACTTCACTGTGAAAGTGCGACCGCACTGTGTTAACCCAGGAGATCCCTCCTGAACGCCCCCCGGAAATCGGCGTGACGCCGCAGCGGTCGCTGATGACATTGAGAGGGCTGGCCCTTCCGCGAGGACCCGGCACGGGGAGTTGTCGGCCCGTGGTCCCGGCAGGACTGCCTTCAACGGAGATTTAGGCAGGCCAAGCTGACGACGTTCCGAGACCTCGGAGTCACACCAGAGATCGCTGACGCCCTCGACACCGAGGGCATCACCACGCCGTTTCCCATCCAGGAGATGGCACTCCCCCTGGCCCTCGCGGGCCAGGACATCATCGGCCAGGCGCGCACCGGCACCGGCAAGACCTACGCCTTCGGCGTGGCGATGCTCCAGCGTGTCGGCAAGCCCAGGAAGAACCGGAAGAAGCCTCGCGGGCTGATCGTCGTACCGACCCGCGAGCTCGCCGTCCAGGTCACCGAGGACCTGGTCACGGCCGCAGGCAAGCTGGGCTCCCGGATCCTCACCGTGTACGGCGGGCGCGCCTACGAACCCCAGATCGAGGCACTCAAGCAGGGCGTCGACGTCATCGTCGGCACCCCCGGCCGCCTGCTCGACCTGGTCAAGCAGAAGCACCTCGACCTCTCGCAGATCGGCGTGCTCGTCCTGGACGAGGCCGACCGCATGCTCGACCTGGGCTTCCTGCCCGACATCGAGCGGATCATCAAGCTCGTCCCGGCCGAGCGGCAGACGATGCTGTTCTCCGCCACCCTGCCGGGCGAGATCGTCGGCCTGTCCCGGCGCTACCTCAACCGCCCGACCCACGTGCGGGCCGAGAACAACGACGCCGAGGCCGAGGCCACCCCGCAGACCACGCAGTTCGTCTGGCGCACGCACCGGATGGACAAGATCGAGATTCTCGGTCGCCTCCTCCAGTGCGAGGGCCGCGGGCTCACGATGGTCTTCTGCGAGACCAAGCGCGCCTGCGACCGGGTCGTGGAGGACCTCAAGGAGCGCGGCTTCGCCGCCGCCGCCGTCCACGGGGACCTCGGCCAGGGCCAGCGCGAGCAGGCCCTGCGGGCCTTCCGCAACGGCAAGATCGACGTCCTGGTCGCGACCGACGTCGCGGC
This sequence comes from Planomonospora parontospora, assembly GCA_014647935.1. Classification (GTDB taxonomy): domain Bacteria; phylum Actinomycetota; class Actinomycetes; order Streptosporangiales; family Streptosporangiaceae; genus Planomonospora; species Planomonospora parontospora. Next base: position 243,661 of record BMQD01000008.1, on the reverse strand, counting down.
GCGCGGCATCGACGTCGACGACGTCACCCACGTCGTCAACTACGACTGCCCGCAGGACGAGAAGGCGTACGTGCACCGGATCGGCCGCACCGGCCGCGCCGGCCGCACCGGCGTGGCGGTGACCTTCGTGGAGTGGGAGGACCTCACCCGCTGGAAGGTCATCAACAACGCGCTCTCGCTGGACTTCGCCGAGCCCGTCGAGAGCTACTCGACCTCGCCGCACATCTACAGCGCCCTGGGCATCCCCGAGGGCACCAAGGGTGTGCTGCCGCGCGCCAACCGCTCCCGCGCCGGCCTGGCGGCCGAGGAGGTCGAAGACCTCGGCGAGACCGGCCGCACCCGTTCGCGCACGCCCCGCAAGGGCCGCGACGAGGAGCGGGAGGAGCGCCGCGAGCGTCCCGCCCGCACCCCGCGCGAGCGCCGCCGCACGCGCGGCGGCCGGAACGGCGCGGAGGCCTCGGAGACGGCGGTCCCGGAGACGGCGGTCCCGGAGACGGCGGTCCCGGAGACGGTCGCCGTCGAGGAGGCCGCGGCGCCGGTCGAGGTCGCGGACGTCCCGAGTCCCGCCGTCGAGCTCCCTCAGGTGGAGGCAGATGTGGCACCGCACGACGGTGAGTCCGCGCCCCGGCGCGGCCGCACCCGCAGGACCGGGCGGAGCCCGGAGACCGCTCCCGTCGAGCCGGTGGCCGCCGAGGACCTCGACGCCCCCGACCCGGACGTCGAGGAGCCGGCGCCCGCGCCCCAGCAGCAGCGCCCCGAGCCAGAGAAGATCATTCCGCCGAGCCCGTTCGCGGTGATCTTCAAGTCTCCCGACCTGGCGACGGACGACGACGAGATCGCCCCCTCGGCGGCCTCCGAACGCGTCCAGAACCGCCGCCGCCCGGCGGCCCGGGGCCAGCAGCGGGGACCCCGCCGCGGCAACCAGCCGTAACCGCGGGGGAGGGACTCCGGGCATCCCGCCCGGTGTCCCTCCTCCGTCGGCCGCGGCCGTCCGCCGAGGCGGCAGGCCATCCCGACCAGAGAGGTATCGTGGTCTCACGTGAGTACGCCGCGTTTTCTGACCCTGCCTCCCGGTGTCCGCCCCATCTCGGTCGACACGGCGGCGGGCACGTTCGCCGCACTGGAGGCGATGCCCGTCAGCGGCATCCCGGAGCGCTGGCCCGCCCTGCTGGTCCCCGGTCTCACGGGCAGCAAGGAGGACTTCATCTCCGTCCTCCAGACGCTCGCCCAGTCGGGCCGCCGGGTCATCGCGATCGACATGCGCGGCCAGTTCGAGACGGACGGCCCGGACGACCCCGCCGCCTACACCTGCGCGGCGCTCGGCAACGACATCGACCTGCTGGCGCAGACGGTCAGCGGGGACGAGCCCCTCCATCTGGTCGGCCACTCCTTCGGCGGACTGGTCACCCGGGAGGCGGTCATCGACGGCCGCACCAAGTTCGCCTCCTACACGCTGATGAGCTCGGGCCCGGGCGCGATCGTCGGCCCGCGCGAGCGCTTCGGCCGCGCCATGCTCACCGAACTGCCCGAGTCCGGCCTGGAGCACCTGTGGCACCATCGGATGGAGCCGGAGGCGCTGGCCGCCGGGGTGCCCGATGAGATCGTCGCGTTCCTGCGCAAGCGGCTGTTCTCCAATTCGCCGGTGGGCATGACCACCATGACCCGGCAGGTGCTCTCCGCGCCCGACCGCTGCGGGGACCTCGCCCAGGTCGGCGTGGCCACCCTGGTCCTGTACGGCGAGCACGACGACGGCTGGCCCCCGCATCTGCAGGCCGAGATGGCGCACCGGCTGGACGCCGAGTGCGTGGTCGTCCCCGGCGCGGCGCACTCCCCCGCCGTGGAGGCCCCCGAGACCACGGCCGCCGCCCTCGTCCGGTTCTGGAACGCCGCCGAGGCCCGGCTGCTGAGCTGACCGCTCCGGCGGTACGGTTCCCCCGCCACGGAGACGGTGTTCCCCGGCGTTCCCCGGCGGTCACGGTAGTCACGGTGGGACGCACGTCACGGGACGGTTCCCGACCACGGAGGCGACACCCTGTTGGACGATCCGTCCAATCTTGTGTAACCATCTACTTACCATGGCGAGCATCGAAGACATCGTCGTCCAGCCCCCGCACACCGCGACCTGGCTCGTGCACATCGACCGCTCCATGTGGATCGGCGGCGTCCACGGCCTCATGCTGCAGGCCCTGCACCCCCTGGCGATGCGCGGGGTCTGGCAGAACTCCACCTTCCAGGACGACCCGTTCGGGCGGCTCCGCCGTACCGCCGACTTCGTGGGCCGGGTGACCTTCGGCAGCCCCGCGGAGGCCGAGGAGATCGGCCGTCGGGTCCGGGGCATCCACCGGAGCCTGCGCATCGACGACCCGGACACCGGCCGGACCCACCGGGTGGACGACCCCGAACTGCTGCTCTGGGTGCACTGCGCCGAGGTCTCGTCCTACCTGTCGGTGGCGCGGCGGGCGGGTCTCGCGCTCAGCGACCGCCAGGCCGACCGCTACCTCGCCGAGCAGCGCCGCAGTGCCGGCTACGTGGGACTGCACGCCGAGGACGTGCCGGGCTCGCTGGCCGAGCTGGACGACTACCTCGCCGGGGTCCGGCCCGCGCTGAAGGTCACCCCCGAGGCCGCCGAGACCGTCCGCTTCCTGCTCTGGCCGCGCCTGCCCGCCGGGCTCCGCATGCTCAACCCCGGCAAACCGGCCTACTTCCCGTTCGGCGCCCTGTGCTACCACTCGCTGCCCGGCTGGGCCAGGAGGATGTACGGCGTGCTGCCCGAAGTGCCCCGCGGCGCGGTCACCGCGGCGCTGCGGGCGTTCCGGCTGAGCATGAACGCCCTTCCCGAACCCGTCCACGACCGGGCCTTCACCCGGCGGACCCGCGAGATGCTCACCGCCTCCCGCGGGCGGCTGGGCGCGGCGGGCTACGACGTGAGCCGGGGCCTGAAAGGGCTGACCGATCCCCGGCGCTGGCCGGTCGGCGCGTCCCCGGCCGCCGGAGAGCGCCCGACAGGATGAAGCGGGTCACACCGCGGCCGCCGGTGCCAGGACCGGGGCGACGTGCACGGGCGGCCCCATGAGGAGCCGCCGCCTGCTCCGGACGCGCTTCGGCGAGGCTTGCTCACCTCACTCGGCCAGAGCACGGCGCAGGGTGGCGCCCAGCTCGGCGATCTGCAGTTGCGACACCTCGGCGGGCAGGGCCTGCGACCCGTGGAAGGTCCCGGCCCACTGGTGCAGCTCGACCGGGACGCCGGTCCGCAGCAGGCGCAGCGCGTACTCGATGGCCTCGTCGCGGAGCGGGTCGAACTCGGCGGTCGCGATGTAGGCGGCGGGCAGGACGGAAGGAACGCCAGGAAGGCTTCGAGTTCGGAATCCATGGAGTTCATCCTCACAGCCGGTCCGCGCCGGATCATCCGCCATCTGTCGGGCGTCCGGCGCCGATGACGCGACGGTCGGCGCCCGTTCCCCGCCCCACGGGGCAACGGCCCGGCGCTCCCCGACGCTCAGGTGCGGGCCCTGCCCGTCGACCGCGGACGGCGGGCCGGAAGGATCCGGGACCCTCAGGAGTCGGCCAGGCCGTCCCAGGGAAGCTTGTCCGGCGCCGCCGCCCGCCCCTCGGGGCAGTGGCGGCGGAAGTCGCACCACGAGCAGAGCGGGCCGGTCCGCGGCGGGAAGAGCGCCTCGATCTCCGGCGGGACCTCCGGCGGCGTGCGGTCCGCGTTCCCCGCCGCGCCCCTGCCCCGGCCCCTGCCCGCGCTCGCGCGCGAGCTCCGTCCCGCCGCCTCCGCCCAGGTCCCGTAGCGCTCGTCGGCTTCGGCGGCCTCGGTCGCGATCTCCTCCGCCCGGCGCAGGTGGCGCTCCAGGGACTCCTCGGTGTGCTCCCACGCCACGACCGAGCCGGTCGGCAGGTGGTGGAGCTCGACCCGCCTGCACGGCAGGTGCAGCATCCGGGAGGAGGCCAGGGCGTAGACGGCCAGCGCCAGCGAGGAGCGGGCTTCGTCCTCGGTCAGCGGGCGGCGGCCGGTCTTGTAGTCGACCACGACCAGCTCCCCGCCCCTGCGATCGAGCCGGTCGACGCGGCCGGACAGCGCGAGCACGGAGGTCTTGGTCGCCACGGTCCGCTCGACGCCGACGGGCTCGTCGGCCGGGTCGAGGGTCGCGGTGTAGCGGGCGACCATCGCCCGCGCCCGGTCGAGCCAGGCCGCCGACTGCCCGGCGTCCCGGAACCCGTCACCGATCCACCCCCTGGCCAGCAGCGCCTCCGCCGTCGCGGGGGTGCGCCGGTCGTACGGCTCCCGCCACCAGCCGGCCAGGGCGTTGTGCACGCTCACGCCCACGCTGGTGTGCGCCCACCGCGGCCCCCGCTGCGGCACGGGCATGTCGAGGTAGCCGAACCGGTAGCGCCGGGGGCAGTCCAGCCAGCCGTTGAGCCGCGACGGCGTGCAGGAGTAGAGCCGCCGCGGGACGCCCTCCAGGGGGAGCTGGTCCATGGAGGGCTAGTCGCGGTCGAGGTTCAGCCGGATCCCCGCGGCGCGCGTCCCGTCCTTCAGCGGACCCTCGTCCTCCGCCTCCGCCTCCGCCTCCGCGGTGCCGCGGGTCAGCGAACCGGACAGCCAGGCGTCGAACCGCGGCTCCAGGTCGCCGATGACGGCCTCCTCGCCGTGCGCGGGCAGCACGCGGGTGCTGTGGCGCAGGGTGAACAGCCGCCCGCCGATCGTGGAGAGCTGGTCGGCCAGCGCGGGGTACTCACCGCCGATCCTGCCCGGGCCGTCGGCCAGGAGCGTCTTGCCGGTGAAGACCGCGTCCAGCTCCTCGCAGTAGAGCGAGATGCCGCCCAGCGTGACACCGGGGGTCGTCATGACCTCCAGCTCCACGTCGGCGACGGCGAACACGCCCTCGTCCTCGAGCTCGATGTCCGGCCACGTGTCCGGCCAGGTCCGGCGCCACAGCGGCTTGTCCTTGGGGTGCATGGCGACCACGGCCTCGTCTCGCGCGGCCACCTCGATGGCGGCGCCGACGTGGTCGGGCAGGCCGTGGGTGCAGATGACGGCGAGCACCTCCCGCTCGCCGACCTGCTCCAGGATCTTCTCCGCGTCGCGCGCGGGGTCGATGACGATGACCTCCTCATCGTCACCCACGATCCAGGTGTTGTTCTCGACCTTGTGCTCGGTGCCGTCGACGTCGACGTCACCCTCGGTCACCACTCGCTCGATACGGGCTGTCACGCTTCAGAACCTTACCGGGAATCCGGAGAAAGCCTCGGCCTCCAGGCCGAGGATGAATGCGGTCCCCGTCAGGGGATGGCCCGCCGTCAGGCGGGCCATCCCGAGCGCGCGGCGCGGAACCCGCAAACGTCCGAAGAGCGGGACTGCTGGTCGATGCAGGTCCTGAGGACGGTCAGCAGGGCTCCACCGCAGGAAGCGGCCACGTAGCCCGGAGATCGGAAGCGGCCGTGCGTGATGGCGCGGTTGGTTCGGCCGGTGGACTCCGTGCGCGGGCCGGGCAAGGAGCAGCCCTCCGGCGAGGTGACCGGTTCGCCGCCGACGGCCGGGGGCGGGGAGCAGGCCAGGAGCTGGACAGGGTCGCCTTCGCGATCGAACGCGCGCAGCCCGGCCCCGGTCCCGGAGCCACCGCTCACCCCGATCGTGATCTCTTCCGGCGGTGCGGCCCCGCGTCATCGGCGGCGTTCCGCCGCTCTGCGGTCACGATGCCCTGCCAGGCGGGCGGCGCGGGCACCCGGTGTCCGCCGTGCCGGTGTTCACCCTCCTCGATCATGACGTGGCCGCTAACGCGTTCGAGTCCGCACACGCAGGGCGGGTGATCGATGGGGTGGGGAGGTGTTTCGCGTGCTGACCGGGCGCAGGTACCGGCTGGAGTTCGACGCCGGGCAGCGGCTGCTGGCCGAGCGGGTCGCCGCCGTGTGCCGGGCGGTGTGGAACACCGCACTGGAGCAGCGCCGCGTCTACCGCGCCCGGGGCGCGTTCGTCGGCTATGCCGAGCAGTGCCGGCAGCTCGCCGAGGCCAAAAAGGGACTTTCCCTGGCTGGCCGAAGCACCCACGCAGGCGCTGCAGCAGGCACTCAAGGACCTGGACGCGGCGTGCCGGCGGCATGGCACCTGGAAGGTCCGCTGGAAGACCCGGGCCCGCTGGCGGCCGTCGTTCCGGTTCCCCATCCCCAAGCAGATCCCGGTCCAGACGATCAACCGCCGGTGGGCGCGGGTGTTCCTGCCGAAATTCGGCTGGGTGCCCTTCCGGCTGTCGCGGCCGCCGGGCGCGGCGGCGGCGCGCGGACTTCACCGCCCAGGCCGCGCACCGACTGACCCGCGATTACGCGCATATCGTGCTGGAGGACCTGCACGTGCGCGCGATGACCGCGTCGGCGTCCGGCACGGCCGCGGCGCCGGGTGCGCGGGTGGCGCAGAAGTCTGGCCCGAACCGGGCGATATTGGACAAGGGCCGGTACGGGCTGGAGGTCGCGCTGCGCTCGGCGGCCCGTTACACCGGCAGTGTCGTCAGTGCGGTTCCGGCCGCGTACACGTCCCAGACGTGCTCGGCTCCGGCCTGCGGGCGGGTGGATGCGAAGAGCCGCGAGAGCCAAGCGCTCTTCCGTTGCACCGCCTGCGGGCAGGTCGAGCACGCCGATGTGAACGCGGCGAAATGCGTCAAAATCAAAGGACAGGCGGCCGGGCCGGTCGTCTCAGGGCGTGGAGACTTCGGGGGGTGCCCGGGTCGGTGAAGCGTCAAGCACCCGTTCCACGGCGCGCGGCGCACCGCGGGCTGCCGCGTGAGCGGCACGGGAATCCCCGCCGCTTTCAGGGCGGGAGCAGATCAATGCCTCTGTCGGTGGCGACGCTGCGCGTCGCGGCTCAGGGGCCGGTAACCGCCGTCTTCCCTCGTCGCTCATCCGCTGCGCTCCTTCGCTCCTCAGTCCAGACGCCGGAGCCCCCTCGCAGGTCGACTGCGACGCCGCGCGTCACGGCGCCACTCCCAGGAGCGTGCGCATGGCGGTGATGATGAGCTGTACGGCGAGCGCCGAGAGCAGCAGGCCCGCGATGCGGGTGACGAGTTCGATGCCGTTCTCCTTGACGACCCGGACGATGGCCAGCGAGAAGCGCATGAACACCCAGAGCAGGATGTGCACGACCCCGATGGCCAGGGCGAGCGCCAGGATGCCGCCGCTCTTGGCCCCGGCCTGCTGCGCGAAGACGATGGTCGCGACGATCGCCCCCGGACCGGCGAGCAGGGGCGTGCCGAGGGGGACCAGGGCGACGTTCACGTTGGACTTCATCGTGTTGGCGGGCGGCTCGGTCTCACCGGTGAGCAGCTGGAGGGCGACCAGCAGGAGCAGCAGGCCGCCGGCGATCTGCATGGCCGCCACCTCGACGTGCAGATAGCCGAGGATCGCCTGCCCGAAGACCGCGAACAGCACCACGAGGCAGAACGCGACGATGGGCGCCTGCCAGGCGATCCGCCTGCGCTCGGCCGTACCGCGGCCGCCGGTGTAGGCGAGGAAGAGCGGGATGATGCCGGGCGGGTCCATGATGACGAACATCGTGACGAACGCCTCGACGAAGAACTGGATGTCGAACACGCGTCCCCCTGGCCGGAGCGGAGGGGGATCGCCTCAATGCTAGCCATCCGGCCCGCGCCGGGACCTGCGGGGTTCCACGCCCGGCCGGGCCGACGTCGGGGCATGCTCGGACATCAGGGCATGCTGGGGCGCCGAAGCCGGGCGCACGAGGACGCCGCCGGGCGCGCCGGGCCGTCAGGCCTCCCCGACCTCCAGGCGCGGCGAGAAGGCGCCGAAGGGCAGGTCGAACACCTGCCCGTCGTCGCGCAGGTCACGCAGGGAGAGCTCGAAGAGGGCGACCAGGCAGCCCGCGTCGGCGGGCCAGACGACGGCCCACAGCCAGTCGCCCATCGCCTCACCGGCGTAGACCGCCCGGTCGGAGGCGCCGCTCACGCACCAGAGCGCGGCGGGGTGGCCGTTCACGTCGATCTTCGCGTGCGGCGGGCCGTCGCCGAACCCCTCCCCCGGGTCGGGGCCTGGCAGCCCGGCGAACCCCGCGCCGAGTCCCACCCCCGGCTCCTCCGCGATGATCAGCAGATCGGCGGGACCCTGGGTCAGCGAGGGGCCGGACAGCGCGACGACGGTGGCCCGGGTGCCGGTGCGCTCGTCGCCGGCCGCGGCGAACCCGGTGACCAGCCAGCCGGCCGGCAGCGGCCACGGCATCCAGACCGGGACGTGGGCCTCGCGGGTGACGGCCTCCACGGCCGCCTCCGACGGTTGCCGCGGCGGCTGCAGGGGCAGGACGTCGCCGTGCGGGCCGCATCGCCAGGCGCTTGACCAAGCACTCGGCGGGCGAAGCGGGCCGAAACAGCGTGGGCAGGTAGGCGATGCTCTCACGCCTACCCACGGTGCTCTTCTGATGACCGGTCAGTCAAGAGTGCAGTCCGTTATGGAGCCGTAATCTTGTTCAGGTGCGCGTAAATTGTGTGGGGGCGATCATCTCCGATGATTCCCGGCGGCTGCTCCTCGTCCGCCGCGGCCGCCCGCCCGGCGAGGGGCTCTGGTCGGTTCCCGGCGGCCGGGTGGAGCCCGGCGAGTCCGACGCCGAGGCGGTCGTCCGGGAGGTGGCGGAGGAGACCGGGCTGACGGTCTCGGTCGGGCCGCTGGCGGGCACGGTGGACCGCCCCGGCCCGGAAGGCGTGGTCTACGAGATCCGCGACTACCTGGCCGAGGTCGTCGGCGGCGTGCTCGTCCCCGGCGACGACGCCACCGACGCCCGCTGGTTCGACCCCGGCGAGCTGCCCCGCCTGCCCCTGGTCTCCGGCCTGCTGGACGCCCTCACCGGTTGGGGAGTCATCGGTCCGCCGCCAGGGTCGACCGCCACAGGGTGAGGTGGTCGGCGTCGTAGGTGGTGGACCGGCCCAGGGCCACCACCTGGTCGCCGGAGACCGCGACGGCGCCGAGCCACTGGAGGCCGCCACCGGCGAGGTGCCCCTGGGTGGGCGTGTGCAGCTGCCAGGACCGCCCGTCCCCTGAGGTCCACACCGCGCTGTCCCCCTCCCCCCGAGCGCCCTGCCGGCCCACCGCCACCACCCCGTCCTGGGTCGCCGCCAGGTCGTGCACGGCGGCCGCCTGGTCGGCGGGGAGCCAGACCGTCTCCCACGTCGCCCCGTTGTCCCGGGAGACGGCGCCGAACGCCCGGCTGCCCTCGGCGGTCTCCGCGGCGCCGATCGCGACGGCCTGCCCGCCGTACGTCACCACGTGCCGCAGTCCCGCCGACGTCGCGCCGACCGGGACGACGGGCTTGCGCGCGGTCCAGGTGACGCCGTCGGCGGAGACCCACACCACGCCGGTCTCGTGCCCCGCCGTACCGGAGCCGCCGACGGCCATGTAACCGGACGAGGTGGGCGAGACGTCGTGCAGGCGCACCCCCGCGCCGCCCGCGGGCAGCCCCGCCGCCCGGGTGAAGCGCTTCAGGTCGGCGGAGAACCACAGGACGGGGACGGCGGTGGCCGCGCCCCGTTCCTCACCGGCCAGGACGTAGCCGGACGGGCCGGCCGCGACCACGTGCGGGGCGAGGAAGTCGCGGTCGCCCGCCGGTCTCAGCGCATCCGCGGCCGGGACCCGGCGCCAGTCGCCGCCGTCGGCGGAGGTGACGAGCAGTGGCTCCGTCGAGGAGGCTCCGCTCATGGTCCCGCCCACCGCCAGCCAGCCCTTCCTGCCGTACGCCACGTCGCCGAGGGCCTGCCGGTGCGCGCCGCCGAGGATCTCCGCCGGTCCCGCCGCCTGCCATTTCTCCCCGTCCGGACTGCTCCAGATCCCGGCGTCGCCGAAGACCGAGCCGACGGCGACGAACCGGCCCTCCCCCGCGGCCACCCGGGCCGTCTCGCGGGCGGCCCGGACCAGGCCCCGGATCTCGGACAGGGGGACCGCCTTCGCCTTGCTCCCCTTGGCCGCCGTGATGAGGACGAGCCGGTTGTCCACCTCGGCGGCGCGCTCGTCGCCGCCGACGACGAGCGTGCCCGTGCCGGAGACCGCCAGAGCCCGCAGCGAGCCGGGCAGCCGCCCGAGGTCGGCGGCCCTGGTCCACTCGCGGCCGTCCGCGCTGGTGTGCACGGCGTAGCGTTCCAGGCCCGTCTCGGTGACCGCGGCCACCCCCTCGGGGGAGGAGGTCAGGCGCTTGACGCCCGATCCCTGCGCGTCCAGTCCCGTGATGGCGCCGCAGGCCTCCCACTTCCCGCCGTCCGCCGAGCAGTGGACCCGTACCTCCCCCTTGGCGCTGCGCTGCTGGAGCGGGACCAGGACGAACCCCTTCCGGGCCACGGCGAGCGTGCCCGGCTGCGCGACGACGCCGTCCAGCGCCACTCCGGACGGCAGCCAGGACCTCCCGCCGTCGCCGGAGCGCAGGACGACCGAGCCCGGACCGCCCTGGGCCGGATCGGCCAGCGCGACCACGGCGTCCCCCCGGGCGGCGACCGCCCTGAGGCCGCGGATCCTGTCCGGGGCGCCGATGTCGCGCGTCTCCACCCTGGTCCAGCTCCGCCCGTCGGGCGAGGTCCAGGCGGCGGCGCCCGAGGTGCCGTCGCCGAGGACGGCGGTGCCGACCGCCACGAAGCCGGAGGAGGTCCGGGCCAGGTCCGTGATCCTGTCGCCGCTCGCGAACGCGGTCAGTCCCTCGGCGTCCACCGCGCTCCAGCGGTGGCCGTCGACGCTGCTCCACAGTCCCACGGTGAGGCTCCCGGCGGGCCCTCCGGTGCCGGACGGCTCGTTGCCCGCCGCCAGCCACCGGCCGTCGCCGCCCGCGACCAGCCCGACCGTGGCCGGTCCGCCCTCCTGGCCCGCGAACCCGGTCACCTTCCCCAGCCGCCAGGTCGTGCCGCCGTCCGGCGAGACGAGGAACAGCGGCCGGGGGACGGGGCTGGTGGTGTCGCTGCCGACCGCCACCACGGTCGGCCCCACCGCGGCGACGGCGTTGAGCACCTGGCTGGAACCGTCGCCGCCGCCGTCGACGGGCGAGGCGAAGGTCCCGTCCGCCGGTTGGAAGTCACCGCCCGCCAGGCGCAGTCCCGTGCCCAGCGAGTCGCTCACCCAGCCCCACAGCGCCAGGCCCCCGCCGACCGCCGCGGTGAGGACCAGGACCATCACCAGGGGGACGACCAGCCGGCGTCCACCCCTGCCCCGCTTCGGGCTGGAACGGCGCACGGCCGAGGGCGCGGCGGCCGGCCGGTGGCGTCCTCCGCCCGGTCCGCGCCGGGGCGGACCCTGGGCCACCAGGAGGTCCGGCCGCGCCGGTCTTCCGGCCGGCGGGCGGCCGACCCGCCGCACGGGCTCGAAGTCGTCCTCCCGCTCGGGCGTCCACCCGGCGGGCTCCCCCGACGGCGCGGCAGGCGGCTCGGACTCCGGCCCGGGCACGGTCACGGCCTGGGGCCGCTTTCCCGGGTCATCCTGCGGGTCGTCCCGAGGTTCGTCCTGCGGCCTCCGGACCCGGCGGGGAGGTCCGGACGCCACCAACCGGTCCGGCCGGTTCGCCGTTCCCCGGCGCGGCCGGGACTCCGCTCCCGGTTCCGGCGCGGGAGGAACCGGCTCGGCGGGAGCGGACGCCACCAGCCTGTCGGGGCGGCCCGCCGCTCTCCCGCGCGGGCGGGACTCCGCTCCCGGTCCGGTGGCGGAGGCTCCCGTCGCGTGCCGGTCGGCGGAGGACGCCTCAGCGGGGCCCGGCGTTTCGGAAGGGCCCCGCCCCGCCGAGGGGTCCTCCGGCTCCGCGGAGCCCGGCGACGACGAGGCGGCCGCGGCGGGCGAGGCGTACGGCTGGGCGTAGGGACGGCGGCGGCCGGCGGCGGGCGCCCGGGAGGAGGCGGGGAGATCGGCCTCCTCCGGCGCGGGAGCCGCGAAGGGCGGCGCCACCCAGGGGGAGGAGAGCGGGAGGCCGCGGGGACGGCCGTCGGAGGGACCGGGGGGGAAGTGCTGGATCGTCGGCGGAGAATGGGGGCTCGGAGGCTCCTGGGACGGGTCGGGCCTGCGGAACCCGTGCGGCTCCTGGGACTGCTGGGACTCCGCTCCGTGCGGCGTTCCACCGGACGCGCCGCCGCCGTCCGCCGGCCGTTCTCGCGAGCGCGGGTCGTGAGGGCCCGAGGCCACGCTCAGCACCTCCTCGAAGGAAGCCTACGCATCCGGATCCGCTGATTCCGGACCGTTCCAGTCGTCTTCAACGCCCGACCGCAATCCCTTATGGAAACGGCAAATCGCACGCGACCCTACTACTACCCCGTCCCATTGAAACGATCACCTCTCGCCGTCGCGCGACCCCGGCGGGGCGCCCCATCCAGAGCAACACGCCGGAGCCCTCCTGGCGAGACCTCTCTAGCGAGATTCATCGGCCCGGCGCCGGATTCGTCACCGCCAGAAATGGCAAATCCGATTTCGACCAGTCCGGGGAGCACATGAATCTCTCCTCTCCGCCCCAGTGCGCATTACTTCACAGACACTGCGGCCGGTGGGAGCTTTCATGAGGGCAGGAAACCCCGACCCCAGGGAGCGAACATGAAACGGCTGGGGCCCGTACTCACGCTGGCGGCCGGCGCGGCGACGACCGTCGCGCTCGGCGCGCTCAGCGCCACCACCTCGCCGCCGGCCCGGGACGCCGGCGCGGCGGGCGGGCCCGCCGCGGTGGCCGAGGCCACCTCGGAGGCCTCTGCCGCGCCCGCACCGTCCAGGACCGCCAAGCCCGTCCCCGCCAAGGCCGACTACGCGGGCCGGGTCCGCGGCAACGGCGGCCTCATCGCCGTCTCCATCCGCAACGGCAAGGCCGTCGGCTACTTCTGCGACGGCAGGGTCGAGGCCTGGCTCCGGGGGAAGGCCGCCGACGGCAAGGTCGTCCTGACCGGACCGGAGGGAGCCTCCCTCACCGCCGCGCTCGGCGGCGGCAGGGCCACCGGAACGCTGGAGTTCGGCTCGAAGGAGTGGGACTTCACCGCGCCGACGGTCAAGAAGCCGTCGGGCCTCTACCGGGCCAGCGCGATCGTCCGCGGCGCGAAGGTCCGGGCCGGATGGATCTACCTCGCCGACGGCACCCGCGTCGGCCTGACCCTGGTCGACGGCGCGCCCGCCGACGTCGCCGTCCCCGAGCCCGGGGAGAACGCGACCGTCAACGGCGAACAGGTCGATCCCAAGGACGTCGACGAGTTCATCGAGGAGTTCTGATGAGCGGCACCCCAGCGAACGGCACGGCGGACGACACGCAGGCCCTGCGGACCCCGCCCCGGCAGAACCTCGCCCCACTGCTCGTCCCGCTCGTCGTCGGCGGGCTGGTCGCGGTCGCGCTCGGCGTCTACGGACGCGCCCACACGCCCACCGGCTTCGCGGTCGGCCCCGCCGGGTTCTCCGGGCCGCTGGCCATGAAGTCCTGGCTCACCACCGGCGCGTTCCTGCTCGCCGGGGTCCAGGTCTTCTCCGCGCTGGTGATGTGGGGCCGGATCAGACTGGACGTGCCGTGGATCGGCGCCCTGCACCGCTGGTCGGGCCGGGCCGCGTTCCTGCTGACGATCCCGGTGGCCTTCCACTGCCTGTACGCGCTGGGCGCCCAGTTCGACGTGACCCGCGTGCTGGTCCACTCTCTGCTGGGCTGCTTCTTCTACGGCGTGTTCACCGCGAAGATGCTGGCCCTGCCCAAGCGCGGGCTGCCCGGCTGGACCCTCCCGCTGCTCGGCGGGCTGGCGTTCACCGCGCTGGCCGGCCTCTGGGTGACCTCGTCGCTGTGGTTCTTCACCACGATCGGGGTCAAGCTGTAGGCGGGGTGCGGGCCGCCGCGGTGCTCCGCCGCCGTCGGAGTCAGGCCGCCGCGGTGCTCCGCCGCCATCGGGATCAGGCCGCAGGCGGGGTGAAGGCGGTGGTGCGCGGCAGCCCGGCCGCACGGCCCTTGGCCGCCACCACCAGCGCCATCTTCCGGGACGCCTCGTCGATCATCTCGTCGCCCAGCATGACCGCGCCGCGCCGCTCCACCGTCGTGTAGTACTCGTACGCGTCGAGGATGAGCTCGGCGCGGTCGTAGTCCTCCTGGGACGGCGAGAAGACCTCGTTGGCCACCTCGATCTGCGTCGGGTGGAGCACCCACTTGCCGTCGAAGCCGAGGGCCGCCGAGCGCGCGGCCACCCGCCGGTAGCCGTCCAGGTCCTTGATGGCGAGGTAGGGCCCGTCGATCGCCTGCAGGTCGTGCGCGCGGGCGGCCATCAGGATCCGCATCAGGATGTAGTGGTAGGCGTCGCCCTCGGTGTAGCCCGGGGGCTGCTCGCCGACGACCAGCGTCCGCATGTTGATCGAGGCCATGAAGTCGGCGGGGCCGAAGACCAGCGTCTCCAGGCGGGGCGACGCGGCGGCGATGGCGTCCACGTTGACCAGGCCGCGGGCGCTCTCGATCTGCGCCTCGATGCCGATCCGGCCGACCGGCAGCCCGTTCGCCCTCTCGATCTGGGTCAGCAGGGTGTCCAGCCAGGCCACCTGCCCGGCGTCCTCGACCTTGGGCAGCATCAGGCAGTCGAGGAACGCCCCGGCGCCCTCGACCACCTCGATCACGTCCCGGTAGGTCCACTGCGTGGACAGGTCGTTGACCCGGATCACCCGGACCCGGCCCGACCAGTCGCCCTCGCGCAGCGCGGCCACGATGTTCCCGCGCGCCTCCTCCTTGGCCAGCGGCGCGACGGAGTCCTCCAGGTCGAGGAAGACCTCGTCGACGGCCAGGCCCTGCGCCTTCTCCAGGAACCGGGGGCTGCTGCCGGGGACCGCCAGGCACGAACGTCGGGAGCGCATGGCCACACCGTAGCGGGCGCCCGGCAGATTCCGCGGACGGGGGCGCTGTCGCGCCCGCACAAACTCCGACCCCTGTTTCTTGGCGCACCCCTTGAGCGGACCACGGGCCGGATGTCCGAATAATGGAGAGCACGCTTCGGCAAAGGGAGACGAAACGATGGCAAACGCTTCTCCGGTGGCTCAGCCCGCCGTACTGTCCGACCTCATCCCGGGTGCCCGGGTCCGCGACGCCGCGCTCGTCGTGGGCGGCGCCGCCCTCACCGGCCTGGCCGCCCAGCTCGCCTTCCCGATGTGGCCGGTCCCGGTCACCGGCCAGACCTTCGCCGTCGTGCTGGTCGGCGCGGCCCTCGGCATGAACCGCGCGGCGCTGAGCATGGCCCTGTACATGCTCGTCGGCATCGCGGGCGTGCCGTGGTTCGCGGGCGGCGCCTCCGGCTTCGGCGGCCCCACCTTCGGTTACGTGCTGGGCTTCATCGCCGCCGCCGCCCTGGTCGGCAGGCTCGCCGAGCGCGGCGGCGACCGCACGGTCGCCCGCACGGTCGGCACGATGGTCCTCGGCAACCTGACGATCTACGCCTTCGGCCTCCCGGTCCTCATCGCCACCCTGGGCCTGGGCCTGGGCGAGGCGCTCGCCGCCGGTGTGATCCCGTTCCTGGTCGGCGACGCGATCAAGATCGCCGTCGCGGCCGGGCTGCTTCCCGCCGCGTGGAAGCTCGCCCGCCGCTGACCCGTCCCGATCGTGTACGGCCCGCGCCCGGGGCTCGCAAGGGCGCGGGCCGTACATTCGTGTCATGAGTGTGATCGAGGAGGGCGCGAAGAAGTCGGGCGTGCTGTGGCTCTCGCTGGACCGGCCCCGGCTGGCCTGGCACACCTGGCACGACGGCGCGATCTACGTGGTCACCGGCGGCGGCGAGCAGTCGCTGCCCGGGCTGACCGAGGCCGGCCGGGTCCAGGTGACGCTACGCAGCAAGGACAACGGCGCGCGGCTGGTCGCCTTCGACGCCTCGGTGGAGGTGGTGGACCAGGCCGAGGCCGCCGACGCGGTGGCCGCGCTGGCCAAGGACCGGCTCAACGCCGCCGACGGCGCGGGCCTGACGGCCCGCTGGGCCGCCGAGTCCCAGGTGGTACGGCTCACGCCGCGGTGACCGGTCCCCGGCCGCGCACGGCCCGCCTCCCGGCCGCGGGCGGCCCGCCTCCGCGATGACCGTCTCCGGGCCGGAGGCGGTCCACCCCCACGGTGACCGCCTCCCGGTCGCGGGCCGTACGGCTCACCCCGCCGCGACCGGCTCCGCCACCCCGCCCGTCCGGGCCGGCAGCTCCGCGGTGGCCCGCTGGGCGAGGTAGGCGCCCGTCAGGACGATGAGGCCGCCGAGGATCTGGAAGGCGCCCAGGGCCTCGCCGATCAGGAACCAGGCGATCACCGCGCCGGCGATGACCTCCAGCGAGGCGACCGTGGAGCCGACCGCGGCCGACAGGCGGCGCACCGCGGTGACGCCGAGGATGTAGGCGGCGACCGTGGCGACCACGATCATCCAGAGCGCCGCCGCCGCCACCGGCAGCACGGGGGCGTCCGGCGACGGCGAGACCGCCTCGCCGAACGCCTCCCACGGGATGTCCCACGGCCGGGAGACCGGGACGAGCACGACCGCCGCGCCGACCAGGCCCCAGGCGATCAGGCCGAGCGGGTCGACGTCGTCGCCGAAACCGTCGCTGAGCAGGAAGTACCCGGCGCAGCACGCCGCGGCGCCGAAGGCCAGCAGCAGGCCGAACGGGTCCAGGCTCAGGCCCGACCAGACCTCCACCACGATGCCGAGCCCGGCCACGGCCACCACCGCCCCGGTGAAGGCCGCCCGCGGCAGCCGTACCCGGCGCACGAAGCGCACCCAGAGCACCACGAACACCGGCGCGGTGAACTCGATCAGCAGGGTGACGCCCACCGGCAGCCGGGTGATCGCCGCGAAGTACAGCGCCTGCACGCCCGCCACCGCGACCACCGCGTAGGCGCCGAAGAACGGCAGCCGGGCGCGCGGGATGCGCAGCGCCCGGGGCCTGACCGCCGCGAGGATGCCGACGAGCAGCAGCCCGGCCCCGGCCATCCGGACCCAGACGGACTCCAGCGGCGCCAGCCCGCCGCCGCCGAGGTACTTGGCCATCGGTCCGGAGAACGCGAAGCACCAGGAGGACGCGAACGCGATCAGCAGGCCGGCACGCCTCATGTGACACCATCCATGTAACTACCGTTTGCGAGCTTTGATGCTGTCACGCTGAGGAGGCCAGGGCAAGAAATGTCCGGCATGTGAGCGTGCCTCGGCCCCCTGTCCCGGACCACCGCCTACGCTTCGAATGTGAGGATCTTCATCGCCCGGCTCGCCGGCACTCCCGTCTTCGACCCGGCCGGGGACCAGATCGGCCGGGTGCGGGACGTGGTGGTGACCGTCGCCGGGTCCGCCCCGCCTCACGTGCACGGCCTGGTGGTGGAGATGCAGCCGCGCCGCCGGGTCTTCCTCCCGATCACCCGCGTGCTCACCGTCGAGGCGGGCGCCCTGGTCTTCAGCGGCCGGCTCAACATGCGCAGGTTCGAGCAGCGGGCCTCGGAGACCCTGGTCATCGGCGAGATGCTCGACCTGTCCGTGGAGGTCGACGGCGAGCGCATGACGGTGCTCGACCTCGCCATGGAGAAGACCCGCACCTCCGAGTGGGTGATCACCAAGGTCGCCCTGGCCAGGAGCGGCGGCACGCTCGGCCTGCGGCGGCGCGGCGCGAGCAGGATCGTGGACTGGCGCGAGGTCAGGGGCTTCAGCGCGGTGCAGAAGGACCAGGGCGCGGCGAGCCTGCTGGCCGCCTTCGAGACCATGCGCGCGGCGGACCTGGCCAGCGCCCTGCACACGCTGTCCGACAAGCGGCGGGCCGAGGTCGCCGCCGCCCTGGACGACGTACGGCTGGCCGACGTGCTGGAGGAGCTCCCCGAGCGCGACCAGATCGGCATCCTGAGCCGGCTGCACCCGGAGCGGGCCGCCGACGTGCTGGAGGAGATGCGGCCCGACGACGCCGCCGACCTGCTCCAGGACCTCTCCCCCGAGCAGGCCGAGGCGCTGATGGCGCTGATGGAGCCCGAGGAGGCCGCGCCGGTCCGGCGGCTGCTGGTCTACCCCGAGAACACCGCCGGCGGCATCATGACGTCCGAGCCGCTGATCCTGCCCCCGACCGCCGCCGTCGCCGAGGCCCTGGCGGTCATCCGGCAGCAGGACCACATCCCGGCCGTGGCCACGCAGGTCTACGTGACCCGCCCGCCCGTCGAGACGCCGACCGGCAGGTTCCTCGGCCTGGTGCACTTCCAGCGGCTGCTGCGCGAGCCCCCGTCCACCCTGCTCGGCACGGTCATGGACGACTCGCTCGACCCGATCAGGCCCGACCTCACCCTGAGACAGGTGACGTCCTACCTGGCCACCTACGATCTGGTGGCGGTGCCCGTGGTCGACGACGCCGGCCGGCTCGTCGGCGCGGTCACCGTGGACGACGTGCTCGACCACCTGCTTCCCGGCGACTGGCGGGAAGAAGAGGACCGCGGAGGGAACCCGTGACCGAACGGCTCGACCAGCCCCGCGAGCTGGGCCTGCGCCTGCGCCCGCACTACGACCCGGAGGCGTTCGGGCGGCTGTCGGAGCAGATCGCCCGCTTCCTCGGCACCGCGCGGTTCATCGTCTACATGACGGTGTTCGTCGCGGTCTGGATCCTGTGGAACGTCTTCGCCCCGCAGAACCTGCGCTTCGACCCCTTCCCGTTCATCTTCCTGACGCTCATGCTCTCGCTCCAGGCCTCCTACGCCGCCCCGCTGATCCTGCTCGCGCAGAACCGGCAGGACGACCGGGACCGGGTCCAGAACGAGCACGACCGCAGGGCCGCCGAGCGCAACCAGGCCGACGTCGAGTATCTGACCCGGGAGATCGCCGCGCTGCGCATCGCGCTCGGCGAGGTGGCCACCCGCGACTACCTGCGCTCGGAGCTCCAGCACCTGGCAGAGGATCTCCGCGAGGCGCGCGGGCCGTCCGAACCCGTTCCGGCCCGGCCGAAGGGTCCCCGCTGAACCGCCGGGGCCCGTCCCGTCCGGGAGCACGGCCGGCGGCGCCCCGGCGGGAGCCGCGCCGCCGGGGCGTCTCCGGCCGCTATCCGGCGGCCTCCGGGAACAGCTTGTTCAGCATGGCGGCGCACTGGCGCAGCTCGTCCTCGTCGAACACGTCCAGGAACCGGCTGCGGATGCCCCGCAGGTAGGTGGGGGCGGCCTCGGCCAGCCGGTCGGCGCCGGCGTCGGTCAGCACCGCGAACAGGCCCCGCGCGTCGCTGGCGCAGGCCTCCCGCTCCACCAGGCCGTCGCGCTGGAGCCGGTCGATGAGCCGGGTCAGGCCGCTGCGCGAGAGCAGCACCCGCTCGGCCAGGTCGTTCATGCGCAGCCGCCGCCCGGGCGACTCCGCCAGCTGGTTGAGCACGTCGTAGGAGGCCAGCGCCAGGTCGTGGGCGACCATCAGGTCCGCCTCCAGCAGCCGGGTGATCCGCACCTGGGCCCGCTGGAGCATGCGCCAGACCTCCAGCTCCTCCGAGCCGATGGCATCTCTTGACTCGCCCGCCGTCAGGGTCACGCAGTAACCTTAGAACGTTGCACACGCATCTACATAGCGAATTGTCCGGATCGCGCGACGAGGCGCCCCTGGACCCCCGCCCCGGCGGGTAACAGGACGTCAAAGACGCCTCCGCGGCACCGAGCACCCGGAATTCTTCGCACGCCTCCCGGGTTCATACGATGGACCCGCCCGAGGAACGCCCGGACGACACACAGACAAGGAGGGACGGCATCCCCCGTCGCCCTCACCGGTGGCGGTCTCGTGCCCACACTTCGATGGCACCTACCCCGGAACTCGTGACGGCCGCTCTCGCGACCGTCAACGACCCTGAGATCCGTCGGCCGATCACCGAGCTCGACATGGTCAAGAGCGTCGACATCTCCCCCGAAGGGGTGGTGCGCGTCGGCATCTTCCTCACGGTGTCGGGCTGCCCCATGAAGGACACCATCACCCGCGACGTCACCGCCGCGGTCTCGCGCGTCGACGGGGTGACCGGCGTCCAGGTCGAGATGGACGTCATGAGCGCCGAGCAGCGCAAGGAGCTGCAGACCAAGCTGCGCGGCGACCGGGGACCGGAGAAGGAGATCCCCTTCGCCAAGCCCGGTTCTCTGACCCGCGTCTTCGCCGTCGCCTCCGGCAAGGGCGGCGTCGGCAAGTCCTCCGTCACGGTGAACCTCGCCGCCGCCATGGCCTCCAACGGGCTCAAGGTCGGCGTGGTGGACGCCGACATCTACGGCCACAGCGTGCCCCGCATGCTGGGCGTCTCCGAGCGGCCCACCAAGGTCGAGGACATGATCATGCCGCCGGTGGCGCATGACATCAAGGTCATCTCGGTCGGCATGTTCAAGCCGGAGGGCAACACCCCGGTGGTGTGGCGCGGGCCGATGCTGGACCGGGCGCTGCACCAGTTCCTCGCCGACGTCTACTGGGGCGACCTCGACGTCCTGCTGATGGACCTGCCGCCGGGCACCGGCGACATCGCGATCTCGGTGGCGCAGCGCATGCCGTCCGCCGAGATCCTCGTGGTGACCACCCCGCAGCAGGCGGCCGCCGAGGTGGCCGAGCGGGCCGGGTCGATCGCCGCGCAGACCCACCAGCAGATCGCCGGCGTCATCGAGAACATGTCCTGGCTGCCGTGCCCCCACTGCGACGAGCGGATCTCGGTCTTCGGCGAGGGCGGCGGCCAGTCCGTGGCCGACGCGCTGACCCGCACGCTCGGCGCCCGGGTGCCGCTGCTCGGCCAGGTCCCGATCGACATGCGGCTGCGCGAGGGCGGCGACGAGGGCAAGCCCCTCGTGCTCACCGACCCGGACGCTCCCGCCGCGGCCGAACTGCACCGCATCGCCGCGGGTCTGAGCAAGAAGTCCACCAGCCTCAAGGGCCTCCAGCTCGGTATCTCCCCCACCCGGGGCCGCTGAGCGGGCGTCCGCCGGTCCGTGGTCCGCATCCGCATCCGCGGAGGCACGGGCGGAGCACGGCACGCGAAAAGGAGGCGCCCCCGGTGGGGGCGCCTCCTTTTCGCTTTTCGTGTCTGCCTGCGGCCGCGGCCTGTGCCGTGCCTCAGGTGGCCTCGGAGTCGTACGGCGGGATCTCGCCGTAACCGAGTTCCTCGGCCGCCTCGGCCGCGTACGACGACGGGGCGTAGGCGGGCGTGGCGAGCGCCGCGGCGGAGGCGGCGCCGTTCCAGTCGTCCTCGAGGTCGGCCGTCAGGTGCTTGCGGACGAAGTTCTTCGGGTTGAGGTCCGCCGGGTCGAAGTCGGCGAACTCCGGCCCCAGCCCCACCCGGAGGTCGTCCTTGGCGTTGTTGGCCATCCGCCGCAGGTTGCGCAGCGTCCGGCCCGCCTGCGCGGCCGCCTGGGGGAGCTTCTCCGGCCCGAAGACGAGCAGGGCGATGACCACCAGTGCCGCGACCTCAAACCACCCGAGTCCGAACACGGCGATCTCCTAGCGGCTCAGCACGAGGGAGTGCCCGGCGGATGCGGCCCTTCTCGAGCGCGGGTTCACCGGACCTCCCCTTCAAGGTCAGCGCTCCGGGACGGGTCCCGGAGCGCTTCCAGACTAATGCCCCCGACCGCGCGGACGCTCCCGCGGAGCGCTGGTCAGGAAGGCCGTGGCGTGGGCGTGGCGCGATCGGCCTGCACGATCACGGTGGTCGTCTTCTCCTGCCCGCCCCGCTGGAACTTGACCTCCAGCCTGTCACCGGGAGCCCTGCCCCGGACCAGCGCGATCAGCTCGTTACCGTCCTGCAACGTGAGGCCGTTGACCTCCAGGATGACGTCACCGGGCTTGAGACCCGCCTTGTCCGCCGCCCCTCCGGGCGAGACCGGCGCCTGGCCGTCCTGCGCCTCGCTCCTGATCCGCACCCCGGTGCCCTGGTAGGCCTGGTCGATGAGCACACCGATCCGCGACTTGCTCGCGGAGCCCGTGGTGACCAGCTCCTCGGCGACCCGGCGGGCGTGGTTGACCGGGATCGCGAAGCCGAGGCCGATGCTGCCGCTCTGACCGCCGACCTGCCTGCCGAGGGTGGCGATCGCCGAGTTGACGCCGATCACCTCGCCGCGCGCGTTGACCAGCGGGCCCCCGGAGTTGCCGGGGTTGATGGCGGCGTCGGTCTGGATCGCGCTGAACCAGGTGGTGTCGGAGCTGTTCTCCTCCCCCGCCTGGACCGGCCGGTTGAGCGAGCTGACGATGCCGGTGGTGACCGTACCGGTCAGGCCGAGGGGGGAGCCGATCGCGATGACCGGGTCGCCCACCACCACGTTGTCGGAGTCGCCGAGGGTGATCTCCGGCATGCCGAAGGTGTCGTCCGGCTTGACCACGGCCAGGTCGGACTCGGGGTCGCGGCCGACGATCCTGGCCGCGGTGGACTTGCGGTTGTTGAACTGGATCTGGATCTGCCCGCCGGTCGCCGCAGCCGCGACGACGTGGTTGTTGGTCACCACGTAGCCGCCCTTGATCAGGAAGCCCGAACCGGTGCCCGCGCCCCCGCCGGCCTCGACGGCCAGGGAGACCACGCTGGGCAGCACCTTGGAGGCCACGCCCGCGACCGACTCCGGCGGCCGGGCGGTGGAACCGCCGGAAGCCGCGGGGATCCGGTAGGACGGGTCCACGCCCGAGCCGCTCGGCCGGGTGAGGAGGTAGGTGCCGACGCTGCCGAGCGTCGAGGCGAGCAGCGCGATCACCACCGCGAGGGCGACGAGCGTCCTCGTGCCCGGCCCGCGCTGCCCGGCGGCCGCCGTGGCGCCCGCAGGGCCGCCGGGCGGCGGAGGCGGGGCCCAGCCGGGCCCCATGCCGAACGCCTGCGGAGGCGGGGGCGGCGGAGCCGTCAGGACCGCCGTGTGGCCGGAAGCCTGTCCGTACGGCGGGCCCGCGACCGCGGGCTCCGGGCGCGGGCGGCCCGAGGGGTCACCCCAGCCGCTCTCCTCCGGCGCGTCCACCCAGCCCTCCTGGCGCTGCTGCGCGACCGGGGCCGCCGGCTGCTCGCGGCTCCACCCGCCCGGCGCCGGCGGCTGCCCCAGCTGGCTCCACCCCTCGTCGCCCGGCCGCCCGCCGCCGTGGGGGCCCGTGGTCTCGCCCGCGGGCAGGAAGTCGGGCCGCGAGGACTCCGGAGCCGGGCCCCGCCCGCCGCTGAAGTCCGACGGCGCACGTCCCTCGGCATCGTGCGCCTCGTGGGTGCGGGGATCGTCGGTCGTCATCGGATATTCACTACTCCTTAGCCTCGTATGAGGCCGCTCGCCGGCGGCAGCCAGGCAATCTTCCCCGGAGCTGCATACGAGAGACATAAAGCGCGGTTTGCCCGTCCGGATGCCTCGGATACCAGTATCCCGGAGACTCGCCGTGCACGAGCCGCGACCCCGGCACCCCGCCCCGCCCGGCGGGACTCCGGAAACCCGGAAACACGACCGCCCGCCACCGGCTCCGGGGGCGGGACGCCTCCGGGGGCCCGGTGGCGGGCGGTCGGATCACCTGGCGGGCGACGGCGTCAGCGAGGGGACGGGCGTCGCCGTACCGCCGCGGTGCACCGTGTTCGCGGGGCTCCCGGGCTGGTTGGCGAACATGTCGACCGGCGGCACGCGCGGGTTGGACTCGGCGCCCCCGACGACGAACAGCGTGCCGAGCGCCACCGCCGCGGAGGCGAACCCCACGGCCACGTAACCCGCCCGGCGTGACCGCCGGGCTCCGCCGGCCCGGCCGCGCGGCCGGTTGTCCGGCGGCGCGATGCTGTGCATGCTCGGGATCGGCGCCCCCCCGAAGGTCCGGGGGGCGGGGAAGGGCCGCTCCCGCGGCGGCAGCGGGCCGCCGGGCTCGCCCATCCGCAGCAGCGAGACGGTCAGGTCCATCGGCATCGACGGCCCGTCCAGGGACCGCAGCCGGCTCTTCAGCGCTCGCACGGCGTCGACCTCGGCGCGGCAGTCGGCGCAGAAGGCCAGGTGTGACAGGGCGCGGTCGCGCTCATGGTGGTTCAGCTCGCCGTCGACGAGCGCGGAAACGCGTTCTCCGAGATGACTCATGCCGACTCCTTGCCGAGCGGCTCGTCGTGGCAGTCGCCCTTGGTGATCGGGTCCGGTCCGGGTCCTCGTCTCGCGTGCACGCTTTCGCCCTCGGTCCCGGTCCGTCGCTTCGAATGCCTGTGGTCTGTCATGCGAACTCCTCCCCGCGGGTGATGGTCGGGGGGGATGGCTCGCTGCGGGGCGCGCGGTGCTCCAGCGCGTCTCGCAACTGCGCCCGGCCGCGATGGATGCGGCTGCGGACGGTGCCGAGCTTCACGCCGAGCGTCGCGGCGATCTCCTCGTAGGAGAGCCCCTCGATGTCGCACAGCACGACGGCGGCGCGGAACTCGGGGGCCAGCGCGTCCAGCGCCGCCTGGATGTCGGCGTCCAGGTGGGTGTCGTCGTACACCTGGGCGGGGGACGGCTCGCGCCCGCGCAGCCGCTCGGCCGCGTCGTCGGCGAACCCCTCGAACCTGATCCGCTGCTTGCGCCGCGCCATGTCGAGGAACAGGTTGGTGGTGATGCGGTGCAGCCAGCCCTCGAAGGTGCCGGGCGTGTAGTTCGACAGGGACCTGAAGACCCGGACGAACACCTCCTGGGTCAGGTCCTCGGCGTCGTGGACGTTCCCGGTCAGCCGGTAGGCCAGCCGGTAGACGCGCGCCGAGTGGGTCCGGACGACCTCGTCCCAGGTGGGAGGCTTCCAGTCGGACACGGGAGCATCCACCTGGTGGTCGGGCTCGTCCACCAGCACCCCTCTCTTCGGGACCACCGCTATCGCCATAGTGCCTGGTTTCGTCCCTTCGTGCGCGCTCACTACCCACAGGACCGGCAAACGCCGCTTTAATCCATGCAACGTCCCGCCCGGGGCATGAGTTCCCGATCCGGGCCTCCTCCCTTAGGCTGCGACCCAGCGCCCATGCGACTGTGCACGAGAGAGCGGGAGGAGAGGCCGATGGCAGAGACGCCGACAAGTCCGTTGGAGGCCACTCTGGCCTATGCCGAGGACTTCCATCCCGAGGACGAGATCCTCCGCCTCGCCCGGCAGCGGAGCCTGGAGGTGGGGATCTCCCCGACCTCGCCCAGCGGCGGCGCCGCCCTCTGCTTCCTCGCCAGCGCCGTCAACGCCCGCGCCGTGGTGGAGATCGGCACCGGCTGCGGGGTGTCCGGCCTGTGGCTGCTCCGCGGCATGCGCCCCGACGGCACGCTCACCAGCGTGGACGTGGAGCCCGAGCTCCAGCGCCTGGCCCGGCAGAGCTTCGCCCAGGCGGGTTTCTCCGGCGGCCGCGTCCGCCTGATCACCGGGCGGGCCCTGGACGTGCTGCCGCGCCTGTCCGACGGCGGCTACGACATGGTCTTCTGCGACGGCGCCATGCAGGAGTACGGCGACTACCTGGCCGAGTCCGTCCGGCTGCTGCGCACGGGCGGCGTCGTCGTCTTCGACAACGCCCTCTGGCACCACCGGGTCGCCGACCCCGCCCGGCGCGACCCGGACACCGTCGCCGTCCGCGAGCTGGGCAAGCTGGTCCGCTCCGACGAGCGGCTCCGCCCCCTGCTGCTCCCGCTCGGGGGCGGCATCCTCGCCGCGGTCAAGCTCGCCGGCTGACCCGGCGGCCGGCCGAGTCCCGGCAGGCCGCGGCGCCGAGGACGGCGGCCGCGCCCCGGCGGCTCCGCCGGACGGCCGAGTCCCCGGGTGTGCGACTCCGCCGGGGCGGAACCGCGCCCCGGCGGTCCTCGCACCGCCCCGGCTTCAGCGGCCGGACAGCCACTCCAGCAGCAGACGGACGCCGAAGCCGGTCGCGCCCTTGGCGGACAGGCCCTCGTCCACCGTGCTGCGGCCGACGCCTGCGATGTCCAGGTGCGCCCACGGCCGCCCGCCGGTGAACTCGCGCAGGAACAGCGCCGCGGTGATCGAGCCCGCGCCGTAGGCGGACCCGGCCTCGATGTTGGCCAGGTCGGCCACGGAGGACTCCAGCGCCGGGACGTAGTCGTCGATCAGCGGCATCCGCCACAGCCGCTCTCCGCTGGCCTCCCCCGCCCCGGCCAGCTCCGCGGCCAGCCCGTCGTCGGAGGCGAAGAGCGCTCCCAGGCCCTTGCCCAGGGCGATGCCGATCGCCCCGGTCAGCGTGGCGATGTCCACCATGACGTCCGGGTTCAGCTCGGCGTCGGCGTAGGCCAGGGCGTCGGCCATCACCAGCCGGCCCTCGGCGTCGGTGTTGAGCACCTCGACGGTCCGCCCGCCGTACTGCGTGATCACGTCGCTGGGGCGCTGCGCCGTACCGGAGAAGGAGTTCTCCGCCGCGGCGACCAGGCCGGTGACGCGGACCCGCGCGCCGAGGGCGGCCAGCGCGCCCAGGACGGCGATGACGACCGCGCCGCCCGCCATGTCGGTCTTCATGAACTTCATGCCCTCGGTGGGCTTGAGCGAGAGGCCGCCGGTGTCGTAGGTGATGCCCTTGCCGACGAGGACCACGTGCCCGGTGGCCTCGCCCTCCGGCTCGTAGGAGAGCTGGATGAGCCGCGGCGGGCTCACCGAGCCCTGGCCGACGGCGAGGATGCCGCCGAACCCGCCGGCCCGCAGCTCCCGCTCGTCCCAGATCCTGGTGGCGACGCCCTGCTCCGCGGCGCGCTCGGCGAGCCAGGCGGGGGTCTTCACCGAGGCCGGGGTGTTGGCCAGGTCCCTGGCGAGCGCGACCGCGCCGGCCACGGCCCTGCCCCTGGCGATCCCGGACTCGACGGCCGCGGTCCCGGTCTCCCCGGTCTCCGTCGCGTCGCCGGTCCCGGTCTCCCCGGTCTCCCTCGCGTCGCCGGTCCCGGTCTCCCCCGTCTCCCTCGCGTCGCCGGTCCCCCCGTCGTCCCCGGGGGCTCCGGTGACGAGCCGGATCGAGGCCACCGGCCGGGACGAGGGGGCGGTCTCGCCGATCCGGAAGGTGTAGGCGGCCAGCAGCGCGCCCTCCGTGAACGCGGCCACCGCTGCGGCGGACGCCCCGGGCGGCGGCACGACGGTGATCTCCTCGCGGCCCCTGCCCCGGCGGGTCACCGCCGCGCCCGCCTTGCGCAGCGCGTCGGCCGAGCCGTCGCCGATCCCGTACAGCAGGATCCGGCCGACGGCCTCGCCCCGGGCCACCGGCACCTCGACGATCTCCCCGGCCTCGCCCTTGGCCTCGTAGCAGGCCAGCAGCGCGGCGGCGGGCACGGGCAGCCCGACCGGCGGATCGAGATCCGCCGCGAAGGGCACCGCGAGCAGCGCGGCGTCCTCCGGCAGCCGTGCGGCCGTACTGATCGAGGTCTCCAGGGGCACGTCGCTCATTCCTTCCATCGTGCAGGCCCCGGCCTCGGCACGGGGCCTCGGCGGCTCCGGTGCGGGACCGGGGCGGAACGCCGCGGCCCTGGCGCGAGCCGCCGCGGGGGCGGCCCTGCGGCCAGGGCCGTGTCGTCGGACCGTGTCATCGGGCCGGTGTCAGCCGACGACCTTCTTCAGCTCCTCACCCAGGGCGCCGGCCTCGTCCGCGGAGAGCTCGACGACGAGCCGGCCGCCACCCTCCAGGGGAACCCGCATGACGATCCCCCTGCCTTCCTTGACGACCTCCAGCGGACCATCACCGGTCCTCGGCTTCATCGCCGCCATGCGTGTATCCCTTCCTGCTTCGGGCTCCGGATCTCCGACTGACCCGAGGGTGGCCGACGCATTCACGTCTTCTGTGATGTCCTATTATCCCGCCTCCACGCTCGGAATGGGAACGATCAGGTTCCAGGCCGGTTCCACCGGAGGCCCGATACCGTTGTCCGGGGCCCCCTGCGCCGACCAAACTGGTCCCTGTGAACGCCCGCGCCGCACTCTTCGACCTGTACGGTGACCACCTGCGCTCCCGGGGCGGCCGCGCGTCCGTCGCCGCCCTCGTCCGCCTGCTCGCCCCGTTGGAGATCGCGGCCCCGGCCGTGCGCACCGCCATCTCGCGCATGGTCCGGCAGGGCTGGCTCGCACCCGCCCGGCTGCCTCAGGGCCCCGGCTACGAGGTCACCCCGAAATGCGTGCGGCGGCTCGACGAGGCCGCGCTGCGGATCTACCGGGCCGGGGCCGTCACCTGGTCGGGCCGGTGGCACCTGCTCGTGATCGAACCCGTGCGCGAGCGGCCCCGCCGGGAGCGGCTCAGGGCCGACCTGTCCTTCCTCGGTTACGCGCCGCTGACGGAGGGCACCTGGATCGGCCCGCACCCCTCGCCCGAGCTCGATCCGCTGCTCGCGGGCGAGGAGATCCACGCCGAGCGCTTCGAAGCGGTGCTCGACGGCGACCCCCGGGCGCTCGTCGCCCGCACCTGGGACCTGGACGCCATCGCGGCCGCCTACGAGGAGTGGCTGGCCCGGGCGGTGGAGCTGGTCGACTCGCTGCCGGACGACGCCGACGACGACCGGGTCTTCGCCGTCCGGAGCAGGCTGCTGCACGGCTGGCGCAACTTCCTCTTCCGCGACCCGGGCCTCCCCGCCGAGTTGCTGCCGGGCGGCTGGCCCGGGGACAAGGCCAGGGCCTACTTCGAGCGGGAGGCCGCGCGCCTGCTCCCGGCGGCCTCCGCGTTCGTGGACCGCCATCTCACCGAGCCGTGAGGAGATCCGGGTCCGCCCGGCTCCGGAGCCGACCCGCGGGCCCGGAGCCGGGCGGACCGGCGGGCCCGGAGCCGACCCGCGGGCCGCTAGACCCGGTCCCGGACCCAGCAGTCGGCGACGTGGTCGTTGACCAGACCGATGGCCTGCATCAGCGCATAGGCGGTGGTGGGGCCGACGAAGCGGAAGCCGTTCTTCTTCAGCTCCTTGGCCAGCGCCACCGAGCCCGGCGTCAGGGCGGGCACGTCCGCGCCGGTCGCGGGCGCCGGGGAACCGGGATCGGCGTGGCGCCAGACGAGGTCGGACAGGCCGACGCCGAGCGCGGCCCGCGCGTTGGAGATCGCCGCCTCGATCTTGGCCCGGTTGCGGACGATGCCCGGGTCGGCCAGGAGGCGGTCCACGTCGTCCTGGCCGAACGCGGCCACGGCGGGGATGGAGAAGCCCGCGAACGCGCTCCGGAAGTTCTCCCTCTTGCGCAGGATCGTGATCCACGACAGGCCCGACTGGAACGCCTCCAGGGTGAGCCGCTCGAACACCCGGTCGTCGCCCTCGACCGGGCGGCCCCACTCCTCGTCGTGGTAGGCGATGTACTCGGGGGCGGAGCTCACCCACCCGCACCGGACGAGCGCGGTCACCCGCGCCCCTCCTCGTCCGCAGGCCCGCCCGCCCGCCGCGTGGAGGCGGCGCCGGGCTCCCCGTCCGGCCCCGCCGGGTCGTCCCGCGGGGCCCTCCCGGCCGCCTCCTCGGATCCGGCGCCCTCCGCTCCCCTCCGGGCTCCGGCGCCCTCCGGCTCCTCCGGGTCACCGGGGTCCTCCTGGCCGCCGGGCTCCTCCGGCTCCTCGAGGTCACCGAGAGAGGCTGGAACGGGGGCGGCGCCTTCGCGCGACTCGGCGAGATCCTCGCGGGGGGCGCCGGGCCGGTGCTCGGTGGCCGGCCCGTACGCCGGACCGGCGTGCATCTCCTGCCGCGCCTGGAGCCTGCTCGCCAGCAGCTCCGACACCCGCTGCTCCAGCACCGCGATCCTGGTGTCCCGCTCGCTCAGCGCGGTCGCGGCGCGCTGCAGCGTCTCGTCCACGCTCTGCGTGTGGTAGCCGACCAGGCTCACCGGCAGTTGCAGGGCCATGAAGTCCACCGCGGTGAGCTGCCCGGCGGCGGGCAGGGCGAGCGGGGGCACGTCGGGGGCGAACTCCCTGAGCTCACCGCCCCTCCCCGTGGCGACCAGCACCACGCCGGCGAGAACGGCCAGGGCAGCGAGAACGAGTACGACCAGCACATACGAATCGTGCCACAACTCCCTTCCTCCGGGTCCCGTCCCGCGCATCCGGAAGATCGCGGGGCCAGGACCTATGATCGCCGCATGGCAGATCCCCTGGTGGTCGGAGCGGACGCGGAGGCCGGGCCCGACTGGGTCGAGGCCCACTCGATCGACGAGGTCGAGCGCCTCGTCCGGGCCGGGCGCACCGTCGTCGTCACGCCGTCGGAGCTGGCCCGGTCCTCGGCACGGATCTCCAAACGGGCGGCGGGGCCCGCCGGGGACCCGGCGGGCACGGCGAACGCGGCGAACGCGACAGGCACGGCGGACGCGGCGGCCTCCGAGAAGGCCGGGGACGACGAGGCCGCCGAGCTCGCCGCCGCCGCGGTCTGCGCCTGGCTGGGTGCCAGGGTCTTCCGCACCACCCGCCCGGACCAGGTACGGCTCGCGGTCGCGATGACCGAGTCCCTGGCCGGGAGGCGGCCGCCCGCGCTAGCCCGCCGTGGCCTCGCCTAGTTCGTCCAGGCTCGGCGCCAGACGCCCGGCCGGTTTCTCCAGAAGCTCGAACGCCTCCTCGACCGTGGTGGTCCAGGAGATCGCGTCGAAGACGCCGGCCCGGGTGAAGCCCTCCTCGTGCATGCCCCCCACCAGCTCCTTCAGCGGCGCGTAGAGGCCCCACGGATCCAGCAGGACCAGCGGCTTGTCGTGCAGCCCCAGCGTCCGCGCGGTCCAGATCTCGAAGAGCTCCTCCAGTGTGCCGATGCCGCCGGGGAGCACGAGGAAGGCGTCGGAGCGGGCGTCCATCGCCCCCTTGCGCTCGCGCATGTCGGCGGTGACGATCAGCTCGTCGGAGTCGGTGTCGGCCACCTCGATGTCCACCAGGGCCTGCGGGATCACCCCCACCGTGTGGCCGCCGCCCGCGCGGACCGCGCGGGCCACCGCGCCCATGCACGACACCCGCGCCCCGCCGCTGACCAGCGTGTGCCCGCGTCTGGCGAGCTCGGCTCCCACCTCCTCCGCCAGCCGCAGGTACTTGGGATCGATCCTCTGGCTCGAGGCCAGGAACACGCAGATGAACACCGGACAACCTTATTCCGCGGCGGCCACCGTGCCCTCCGCCGCCTCCTGCTCCTTCTCCAGCTGCTCCGACCTGCCCGCGTCCGCCTCGGCGATGATCCGTACGGCCTCGGCCGGGTCGTCGGTGACCTGGATCAGGTCGACGTCGGCCGGGGAGATCTTCCCCGTGGACACGAGCGTGGTCCTGATCCAGTCGAGCAGTCCGCCCCAGAACTCCGTGCCCAGCAGCACCACGGGGAAAGAAGTGATCTTGCGTGTCTGGACGAGGGTCAGCTCCTCGAACAGCTCGTCCAGCGTGCCGAACCCGCCCGGCAGCGCGACGAAGCCGCAGGCGTACTTCACGAACATGGTCTTGCGGACGAAGAAGTAGCGGAACTCGATCCCGAGATCGACGTACTCGTTCATGTGCTGCTCGAAGGGGAGCTCGATGCCGAGCCCGACCGAGATCCCGCCCGCCTCGACCGCTCCCTTGTTCGCCGCCTCCATGCAGCCCGGACCGCCACCGGTGATCACGGCGTATCCGGCCTCGGCGAGTCCCCGGCCGAGCCGCACGCCCAGCTCGTAGTCGGGCGAGTCCACGGGTGTGCGCGCCGAGCCGAAGACCGTCACCGCCCGGGGCAGCTCGGCCAGCAGGCCGAAGCCCTCCACGAACTCCGCCTGGATGCGCAGCACCCGCCACGGGTCCATGTGCAGCCAGTCGGCCGGTCCGCGCCGGTCGAGAAGCCGCTGGTCGTAGGTGGAATCGGGGACGAAGTCACCGCGGACCACTGCGGATCCCTGGCGGCGCTCCGGACGTGTCTTCTTCATGCGATCACGCTAGCGCCGTCCCGGGAAAAATCTTGAAAATTCTCCGCGAAAACACGGAACCGGATTTCGACGAGCCCGCGTCTAACCGGCGAGGGTGCTGCTCGGGACTGAAAGTGGCTTTCCCCGCCAAATGGCCGGCGAGGAAAGCCACTTTCTCGTTTTCACGGCGACGCTGCGCGTCGCGGCTCGCGGGCCGGTAACCGCCGTCTTCCCTCGTCACGTGCTCGCTTCGCTGCGCGCGCTCCTCAGTCCAGACGACGGAGCCCCCTCGCGGGTCCACGGCGACGCTGCGCGTCGCGGCTCGCGGGTCCGCTCCCGAGGTCTCAGGAGAGCCAGGAGAGCAGGTGCCGCTCGGCTTCGGCGATCTTGGACAGCGAGGCGAACTCCCCGCGCTGGTGGGCCAGGTTCGGGTCGCCGGGGCCGTAGTTGACGGCCGGGACGCCCAGGCCGGAGAAGAGCGAGACGTCCGTCCAGCCGAGCTTGGCCCTCGGCACGCCGCCGACCGCCGTCACGAACGCCGCCGCCACCGGGTGGTTCAGGCCGGGCCGCGCGGCCGGGGCGCCGTCGGTGAAGCGGAGCTCGAACCCGTCGAACACCTCGCGCACGTGCTCGCGCGCCTCCTCCAGCGACAGGTCGGGGGCGAAGCGGTAGTTGACCGTCACCACGCACTCGTCGGGGATCACGTTGCCCGCGACGCCGCCGGTGACGCCGACCGCGTTCAGGCCCTCGTGGTACTCCAGCCCGTCCACGACCGGCGTCCTGGCCCGGTAGGCGTTCAGGACGTCCAGCACGGGCCCGGCGGCGTGGATCGCGTTGACTCCGAGCCAGGACCTGGCGCTGTGCGCCTGCTTGCCCCGGGTGACGACCTGCGCCCGCAGGGTGCCCTGGCAACCGCCCTCGATCACCCCGTCGGTGGGCTCCATCAGCACCGCGAAGTCCCCGGCGAGCCAGCCGGGGTGGTTCCGGCTGAGCCGGAGCAGCCCGTTGCGCTCGGCCTCGATCTCCTCGCAGTCGTAGAAGACGTAGGTCACGTCCCGGTTCGGCGCCTCCAGTGCGGCGGCCAGCTTCAGGGCGACCGCGACGCCGCTCTTCATGTCGGACGTGCCGCAGCCGTACAGCAGGTCGCCCTCGACCCGGCTGGGCAGGTTGTCCGCCACCGGGACCGTGTCGATGTGCCCGGCGATCACCACCCGCTCGCCCCGGCCGAGCTCGGTGCGGGCCACGACCGAGTCGCCGTCGCGCTCCACCCGCAGGTGCGGCAGGGCGCGCAGCGCCTCCTCCACCGCGTCGGCGAGCGCCTTCTCGTTCCCGCTCACCGACTCGACGTCCACGATCCGCGCGGTGAGCGCGCCGACGTCCTGGGTGAGGTCCAGCCGCGTGTCCATGCAGGCGACCCTACAACCGCCCGGCGCCGCCGTCCCGCCCCGTCCCCGAGGCCCGTCCCCGGGGCCCGTTCCCGGGATCCGTTCCCGGGATCCCCGGGGAGGGGTCCCGGGACCCCTCCCCGGGAACGGCCTCAGTACGGCCTCGGGGACGGCCTCAGTACGGGCCCGGTCGCTCGCGGAAGGGCCCGCGGGGCCGGGAGCACCGGGCTCCGGCGGGCCGCGGACCGGTCCGGCGCCCGGTAGGTTCTTCACCGTGCGACGGCGGTTCTCCCCAGGTGTCATCGCGATCATCGCGATCGTGGCCGTGCTCGCGGTGGCCATCACCGTGGGCCTGTTCGCGTTGCTCGACCGGCCCTCGACGGATGAGGGCTGCCGGGTCACCGCCGCCGGGGGCACCCTCGACCTGGAGATCGAGCAGGCCCAGGTGGCCGCGGCCATCGCCGGCGTGGCCCACCGCCGCAAGCTGCCCGAGCGGGCCGTCGTGATCGCCTACGCCACGGGCATCCAGGAGTCCAAGCTGTACAACCTGCCGTTCGGCGACCGCGACTCCGTGGGCGTGTTCCAGCAGCGGCCCTCGCAGGGCTGGGGCACCCCCGAGCAACTGCTCGACCCGGTCTACACCGCCGGCAGGTTCTTCGCGGGGCTGGTCAAGGTGAAGGGCTACCAGAAGATCCCGCTGCACGAGGCCGCCCAGGAGGTGCAGCGCTCGGCCGACGGCTCGCTGTACGCCCAGCACGAGGAGAACGCGAAGATCCTGGCCGCGGCGTTCACCGGGCGGGCGCCCGGCGCGCTGCACTGCTGGTTCCCCCTGGAGGGCGGTGAGACGCCCGTCCCGGCCCCCGCGCCGGCCAAGGCGACCAAGGAGCTGGCCCGCACGCTCGGCGCCGGGACCACCCTCAAGGCGGCCTCCCGGAGGCAGGGCTGGCTGATCGCCTCCTGGTCCCTCGCCCACGCCCAGAGGTACGGCCTGCGCCGCATCGGCTACGACGGCCGTTCCTGGACCGCGGAGGGCGGCGAGGAGCAGGGATGGACGGCCGACCCCGGCGCCTCCCGGGGTGCGGTCCGGATCTCCTAGCCCCTGCTCAGAATCGTGATCGACCCGGGCGGCAGCGACCGGGCGTAGGAGGAGTTCCAGCCCTCGCCCTGCACGCGTTCGAAGGAGAGCAGCCGGCCGTCGGCGGCGCGGTAGTCGGCGAAGTCGAGCAGCCCCCGGTCGGGCATCCCGGTGAAGCCCTCCGAGCGGAACGCCGCGGTGCCCCGGTCGGCGGGGAAGAACTCCACCCCCTCCACGATGATCATCGACTTGGCCGGGACCATCCCCTCGGACGGGACCGGCGTCCACAGCAGCACCTCCAGGTGGGGTGCGTCACCGGGGGCCTGGCCGGGGTGCATCTCGACCGAGAGCCACTGGCGGTGGCGGGTCCCGTCGTCGAGGAGGTACTCCGTCCACTGCACGCCCTGCCGCGACAGGTGCATCGCGCCGAGCACGCGGGCCCGCACGCCCTGGTGGTCGATCGTGTCGCCGACCTTGATCGTGCGGGGGTCGGGGTAGTCGATGCCGACATGGCCCGAGGCCTCGGGTCCGGGCGGCGGAGGAGACGGGGCCGCGGACCGCGGCGGCCCGGCCGTCCCGGCGGGAGCGGTGGTCGCCTCGCCGGACGACGCGGGCCCGGACGTCCTGCGGTCCTGGCGGGTGGTCGCGTAGAACGCTCCCAGCAGCAGGACCGCGGTCAGCACGCTCAGGCCGAGTATCACGGCGACCTCAGGGGTCATGCCGCGCGATCCTACTGGAGGCGGCGCACCGCCGCACCGATGCGTTCGTCGCTCGCCGTCAGGGCGATCCGGACATGTCCCTCACCGGCCGTGCCGTAGAACTCCCCCGGTGCGACGAGGATCCCCTTCCCGGCGAGAGCGCGCACCTGGTCCCAGCAGCCGGTGCCGTCGGACGCCCACAGGTAGAGCCCGGCGGCGGAGTGCTCGATCCGCCAGCCCGCGGCCTCCAGCGCGGGGCGGAGCACCGCCCGCCGGGCCGCGTAGCGGGTCCGCTGCTCCTCGGCGTGCGCGTCGTCGTCCAGCGCCGCGGTCATCGCCGCCTGGACCGGCGCCGGGACCATCATGCCCGCGTGCTTGCGGACCTCCAGCAGCCGCTTGACCAGCGCGGGGTCGCCGGCGACGAAACCCGCGCGGTAGCCGGCCAGGTTGGAGCGCTTGGAGAGCGAGTGCACCGCGAGCAGTCCCTCGTGGGAGCCGCCGCACACGTCCGGATGGAGGATCGAGATCGGCTCCTCCTCCCAGCCCAGCTCGATGTAGCACTCGTCGGAGGCGACGACCGCGCCGTGCTCGCGCGCCCAGGAGACGACCTTGCGCAGGTGCTCGGCGGGCAGGACCCGGCCGGTGGGGTTGGACGGGGAGTTCACCCAGACCAGCGGCACCCGCTCCGGCCCGAGCGCGACCAGCCCGTCCGTGGCGTACGGCTCCGCGCCGGCGAGGCGGGCGCCCACGTCGTAGGTGGGGTAGGCCAGCTCGGGGAAGATCACCCGCTGGCCGGGCCCGACACCCAGCAGCGTCGGCAGCCAGGCCACGAACTCCTTGGAACCGATCAGCGGCAGCACGGCCGCCGGGTCGACGGCCACGCCGTGCCTGCGCCGCAGCCAGCCGGCCGCGGCGGCGCGCAACCGCTCCGTGCCGTAGGTCAGCGGGTAACCGGGGCTGTCGGAGGCGTCCGCCAGCGCCCTCCGTACGACGTCGGGCACCGGGTCGACGGGGGTGCCCACCGACAGGTCGACGATCCCGTCGGGGTGCTCCAGCGCCAGTTCCTTGTACGGCGTGAGGCGGTCCCAGGGGAAGTCAGGCAGCCCGATCACAGTTCTCTCCGCTGTCGCGCCCCGGCCCGGGGCGAGCGGGGGAAGGTCGTCGGTGGGTCCGGTCGGCGGGGGCCGCGTCCTCGGCGATGTCCTTCGCGACGGCCTTCGATGGCCTTGGCGATCCTTCGCGCGCGCCGCCCCCGCCCGAGGCCGTCTAGTGCTCCTCGGCCTGCGGCGGCAGGGCCGCGACGACCGGGTGGTCCTTCTCGATCTTTCCGACCTTGGAGGCGCCGCCGGGCGAGCCGAGGTCTTCGAAGAAGTCCACGTTCGCCTTGTAGAAGTCCTTCCACTGCTCGGGAAGGTCGTCCTCGTAGAAGATCGCCTCGACGGGGCAGACAGGCTCGCACGCACCGCAGTCCACACACTCGTCGGGGTGGATGTAGAGCATGCGCTCGCCCTCGTAGATGCAATCGACGGGGCACTCCTCGATGCACGCCTTGTCAAGCACGTCCACGCAAGGCTGCGCGATGACGTAGGTCACCTCGGGCTCCTTCTTCTTTACGCACCTAGGCACGACTTCGACCGCGGGTTGCTACGCCCTAGTATTGCCGTGCCCACCGGGACTCTGAAACGGGAGGGGGGCAAACGAGATGAATCCTGGCTTCGGCGCCCGCCTCAGCATCACCATAACCCCCGCTGACGTGGGGAAAAGAGTAACGACCCGGAGAAGGGTCCCGGAGGGTTTCCGGGACGCCGTCGGCGAGCTGGAATTCTGGCGGGACGGAGTGCTCGGCGTGCGCAGGCGCGGCGGAGCCCTGGTCGAGATCGACGAGCGGACCCTCGTGGCGGCCAAAGTCGTCCCGGGCCGGGCGTAAGCCGTTCACCAAGAACGGTCGCGCCTCCTCGACCGCCGCGATCACCGCCAAGAGTATGCCCGGTGTGACTGCACGCACCCGATTCGCCATCGCCACCGCCGTGGTCCTCGCCACCGCGATCACCGGATGCGGCGGCGCGCCGGCCACCGAGGGCACGCCGCTGCCTCCGGTGAAGCTCCAGGCCGCCTCCCTGGAGGAGGGCTTCACCAGCATGGAGCGCCTCGTCGAGGCGGCCAGGAAGGAGGGCTCGCTCAACGTGGTCGGGCTCTCCCGGGACTGGGTGAACTACGGCGAGGTCATCGACGCCTTCTCCGACGAGTACGGCATCGAGGTGAAGGAGCTCGAACCCGGGGCGGGCGGCCGGCGGGCGATCGAGGCGGCCGGGCACCTCAAGCCCGACGTGTTCGACCTGAGCCTGGAGGTGGCGGTCGCCGAGGCGGACTCCCTGGCCCCCTACAAGGTCCGCGGCTGGCAGGACCTCCCGGACCACCTCAAGGACCACTCCGGGAAGTGGTACGCGGCCTACGGCGGCTACATGTCCATCGGGTACGACGCGCGCCGGGTCGCGGCCCCGGCCTCCTACGCCGACCTCCTCAAGCCGGGCCACGCCGTGTGGCTGCCCGGGGACCCGCGGCGGAACGCGGCCGCCTTCGGCGCCGTGATGTCGGCCTCTCTGCGCGGCGGCCGGGCCGACGCGGAGCGGGGCGTGGAGTTCTTCGACGACCTGGCGGCGGCCGGGAACCTGGTGACCGACGGGCGGCCGCCCTCGGTCGTGCTGGACTGGGACTTCCTCAACGCCGCGCGGGCCGCCGGGGAGCCGGGGGCGGGCGGACCCGACTGGAAGGTGGTGATCCCCGGCGACGCCGTGATCGCCTCCTACCACGTCCAGGCCGTCAGCGCCGCCGCGCCGCACCCCGCCGCGGCCCGGCTCTGGCAGGAGTTCCTGTTCTCCGACCGGGGCCAGAACCTGTTCCTGAAGGGGTACGCCCGGCCCGTCCGGATGGAGGCCATGCGGATGAACGGCACCCTGGACGCCGAGCTCGCCGCCCGGCTCCCGGCGACGAAGGCCCGGCCGGTGGTCCTCACCGTTCCGGAGACGGACGCGGCGAAGACCGTGGTCACGCGCGAGTGGGACCGCGACGCCGGTTGACCGGGGGATCGGTGTGACCGCTGCGTCGCGGGATGTCCGAGGCTCTAAAGTGTCCGGAGGGTACTGGTGAGGGGCCGGTCGGCCTCGGAATGTGAGCTGATCATCGTGCGATACGACACGCCGAGCCTGATGACGTGGAACGCTCGCACCTACGACGGCGGCTTCGGATACGTCTCGGCGCACGGCGCCCCCCTGGTCGACCTGCTGGACCCCCGGCCCGGGGAGCGGATCGTGGACCTCGGCTGCGGCACCGGCGTGCTGACGGCGGAGATCGCCTCCCGGGGCGCGCACGTCCTGGGGATCGACGGCTCCCCCGCCATGATTGAGAAGGCTCTGGCGCAGTACCCCGGGCTGGACTTCATCGTCGGCGACGGACGCGACTTCGTGGTCGCGCAGCCGTACGACGCGGTCTTCTCCAACGCGGCCCTGCACTGGATGGGGAGCGAGCCCGACGCGGTGATCTCCAGCGTCCGGGAGGCGCTGGCCCCGGGCGGCCGGTTCGTGGCCGAGATGGGCGGGGCGGGCAACTGCGCCGCGCTGACGGCGGCGGTCTCCACCGCCTGGCGGGAGCACGGGCTGCCCGATCCGGATCTGCCGTGGTACTTCCCGACCCCCGCCGAGTACGCCGGCCGGCTGGAGAAGGGCGGCTTCGTCGTCCGAATTCTCGAGTACTTCGACCGGCCGACTCCACTTGACGAATGCCCCAACGGAGCGGCGGACTGGGTACGGATGTTCGCCGGTTCGCTGCTGCACCAGCTCCCCGCGGAGCTGATCGAATCCCTGCTGCGACGGGTGAACGAGCTGGCAGCGCCCGCACTGCGCCGGGAGACCGGCTGGATGGCCGACTACGTGCGGCTCCGGTTCGCGGCCGTCCGCCGCTGAGCCCGCTGAGACCACCCGATGCGCTAAGGCGATTTGCCAGACTATGGTCTGTTCCATGAGTCTCGTTCTCCAGCGACGAGGAACGACTCGGGCAAATCAGAGGTGCTGGTGAAGGGTGCGGATGAACGTCTGTCTGAGTGACCTCGTGCCGCCGTTGCGCTGGAGCGACGCGGCCGCGATCCCGCTCCTGCGCGACCAGCCCGATCTGCCGGACGCCTGGTGGCGCAGCCTGCCCCTGCCCGCGGTGCTCGCCGTGCTGGGGCCCGAGCGGCTCGCGGAGATCGTCACGGAGATCGCCCTGGAGCACTGGCCCGCCGCGTCGGTGGGCGACGTCCTGCCCGCCCTGTACGTCCTGGACCCCGACGAGGCCGACGAGCCCTGTACGGCCATCGCCCTCGACCGGGCCGGCTCCTGGCCGGGACTGCTCTCCTTCACCGGCCACGACCTGCGGGACCAGCCCTTCGTGCAGCCCCGCCCGCTGCTGCACACGCTCTTCGGCGCGGTCTTCGCCCGGCTCTCCCCGGTGCCCGGCGGTTCCCGGACCGCCGCTCCGGAGCCCGCGCGCGCGACCGCCCCCGAACCCGTGCACGAGGTCTCTTCCGAACCCGTGCGCGAGCCCGTGCGCGAGGCCTCTTCCGAACCTGAGCTCAAGGCCTCCCCCGAGACCGCACGCGGATCCGCCTCGGAGGAGGCCTCCCCCGAGACCGCCCCCGAACCCGTATACGGGACCGCGTCCGAATCCGAGGCCGCCCCCGAACCCGTGCGGGGGGCCGCGTCCGAACCCGCGCGCGGATCCGGCTCCGCGGGCCTCAGCGTCTTCGAGCCCGCCCCCTTCCCGGAGCGCACGACCGGGCCGGAGCCGGAAGCCGAGTACGAGCCCGACCCGGAAACCGTGCCCGAACCGGAAGCCGAGCACGAGGCCGGGCCCGGGCTCACCGGAGCGGGCGGCGTGCCGGAGGAGCCCGCGGTCCCGGCGTTCGCGGACGAGGCCGGAGCCGAGGCCCGGGACGAAGCCGAGGCCGGAGACGAGGCCACGGCCGCGGACCCGGACGAGCCCGGGGACGAGGCCGAGGCCGCCGGGCAGGACGTGCCGCGACGCGCGCCCAGCCTGCACGCGCTGCTCGACACGGCCTTCCTCGACCTGGAGGATCTGAGCTGGGCCGTCGCGCAGAACAGGGTCTTCACCGACGATCCCGCGGCGGTGGAGTCGCTGTCCAAGCTCTTCGCGGTCCAGCCCGAGGTGGTCCGGGACGCCGAGGCCGAGCTGCGCGCACGGCTGCGGCGCTGGCTCGCCTCCGATGAGGCTGCGCCGTACCGCGACCACCTGACCGCGCTCAGGAGGACCCTCGGCAAGGCCGCGCCCGTCGACCGGCTGATCGACGCGGCCGACTGGCACACGTGGGAGCTGCACTCCCTCGACGTGCCCGCCTGGCAGTTCGTGCTGGCGACCCTGCCCGACTACTACCTCGTCGGCGACTGGCTGGTGGACGGTGACATCGCCGACCTGCGCCACCGGACCCGCGACCTGATCAGCAGCGCCGAGCGCCCGCCGACCGTCGGCCGGGCCCTCGAACTGGTCTCCACCCTCGGCATCCACCCCGAGGTCGCCAAGGAGTGGCTGGAGAACGTGCCGCAGCTGCGCATCCTCGGTGCCGGAGAGTCGGCCCGCCGCGCCAACGGCGCGTCCCCGCGGCAGGCCCCGTCCCGCCCGGAACCGCACCCGGAACCGGGCCCGGCGCCCGCGCGGCCCGGCCCTGAACCCACCCGGAAGGACGGCCCCGAGCCCTTCCGGCAGGACCGCCCGGAACCCGCCCGGAAGGACGGTCCGGAGCCCTTCCGGGAACCGGCCGACGAGGCGGGACCGCCGTCGCCGCCCGGGGCCGCGGACCCCTTCGGCGCCGCGTCCTCCTCCGGCAGGCCCGGCTTCTTCGAGTCCTCGTTCCCGCCCGACGCCGCCGCCCGGCCGCTCAAGGACGTGTCGCTCACCCGGCGCTGCTTCCGGCAGCCGGACGGCCGCTGGTGGCTGCGGGTCGACATCACCGCCGACCACCTCGCGGGCGCCGAGTGCCCGCTGCCCAGCGGGTTCGCCGCCTACCTGGGCATGGCCCCCGGCGACAGCCGTACGGTCACCAGCATGGTCGGCGAGATGACGCTGCGCTGGCGCGACCGGCCGGCCCTGGAGTCGCTCGTGCTCCTCCTGCACGACGTGGGCGCCAAGGAGGGCGGCCACCTGTTCCTGACGCTGTCCGAGGAGGGGGTGCTGCGCGCCCGGCACCTGCCCGCCGCGGCCTCCGGGACCGAACCGATCGCGCGGGCCCTGCGGCTGGTGGGCTACACCGCGCCGAGCGGCACGCCCGAGCAGGCCGCCAGGGTCATCGCCACCCGGATCGGGATGACGGGGCCGGTGAGCCAGGCCGACCTCCTGGCCCGCCTGCGCGAGCGCGGTGACCGCGACCTGCAGTCCCTGCTGGCGTAGCCGATGCCCCGACTCGCGATCGCCCCGGAGTTCCCCGTGGAGCTCAGCGCGCTGCCCCAGCCGGCGCGCCGGGACGCGCTGGTCTCCGTACGCAGGTTCCTGCAGAACACGGCCGGCGCGCCGCACCCGGAGCGGGTCAGGGGCGCCAGGGACGACCGCGTCGCGACGCTCCGCCTGGCCGAGCGGCACCGCGGTGTGGTGGTCAGGCAGCGGGACGTCCACTGGCTGCTGACCGTCCTGCCGGACGCCGAGGCGTGGGCCTACGCCCAGCGGTACCGCTTCGGGGTCAACCCCGTGATCGGCGTGGTGGAGGTGTGGGACGCCGAGGCGCTGGAGCGCGTGGAGACGGCGATCCGCAGGTCCGCGGCGTCGTTCCCGGCCCGGCTGTTCGCCGACACCTGCGACACCGACCTGATCGAACTGGGCGTCGACCACCGCTTCCTGCCCCTGGTCCGGCTGATCACCGACGAGCTGACGCTGGAGGCGCTGGAGCCGCTGCTCCCTCCGACGCAGTACGTCCCGCTGGCCGCACTCGCCAGGGGGGAGTCCGTCGCCGCGGCCTGGCGGGAGCTCGACGCCTGCCGCGCGGTCGACGCCGCCCCCGGCCCGGCCGGCCCCGCCCCCGGCCAGGCCGGCGCCGCCACCCCGATCGACCCCGACGACCTCGCCGCCGCGCTCGTGCGCAGCCCGGACCGCGCCGTCTTCACCGCGGACCCGCGCGAGCTGAACCACGTGCTCGACGCGCCCGGCTGGTGCGTGTTCCTGCACCCCGCCCAGCACCGGCTCGCCTACCGGGAGTCCTGCGACCGGCCGGTCCTGGTCACCGGTGGCGCGGGCACCGGCAAGACCGTCCTCGCCCTGCACCGGGCCGCCTTCCTGGCCGCGCGCGGCGCGGGCCCGGTCCTGCTGGTCACCTTCTCCCAGGGGCTGAGCGGCGAGCTCTCCTCCCGGCTCGACCTGCTGATCGAGGACGCGGTGGTCCGCAAGCGCGTCGAGGTCGGCAACGTGGACCGGCTGGCCCACCGCATCGTCTCCGACGCCGAGGGGCACCCGCCCGTCCTGGTCGGCTCCGAGGAGCTGGGCGCGCTCTGGCGGGAGGCCGCCGGCGGCCGCAGCCCGGCGTTCCTGCTGCGCGAGTGGGAGCAGGTCATCCTGGCGCAGAACCTGCGCACCCTGGACGAGTACCTGTCCGCCCCCCGGCCAGGCCGCGGCGTCGCGCTCCCCGCGGACGAGCGCGCCGCCGTGTGGGCGGCGGTCGAGCACGTCACCGGGCGGCTGGCCGAGCGCGGCAAGCGCACCCTGCTCCAGCTCGCCGCCGAGGCGTCGATCCTGCTCGGCCAGAGCACCGGGGACCTGCTGGAGGAGGCCGCGCCCCGGCGGGAGCCGTACCGGCACATCGTGGTGGACGAGGCGCAGGACCTGCACCCCGTGCAGTGGCGGCTGCTGCGCGCCGCGGTGCCGCACGCGCCGGACGACCTGTTCATCGTGGGCGACCCGCACCAGCGGGTCCTCGACACCCGCGTATCGCTCGCCTCGCTCGGGATCGACGCGGTCCAGCAGCGGCTTCAGGTGTCCCATCGCCTTCCGGGGGAAATCCTCTCCTGGGGGGTACGGCTGCGCGGGGGCGGACCGGCCGACGGGCTGGTGGCCGGAGTGCAGGAGCTGTACGGTTTCCGCGCCACCCGACACGGCCCGCATCCCGTGGTCCGCGCCTACGACTCACCGGAGGACGAGCTGAACGGTCTGGTATCCCACGTCTGGCGGTGGATCCGGGAGGACGGCGTGCCTCCGGAGGAGATTGCCGTGGCCGCCAGGACCGCCGGGCTCGTCCGGGAGGCCAGGGCCGCCCTACGGGATTCGGGGGTGCGGGTGACCACGCTGCACGGCATGAAGGGGCGGGAGTTCCGGCGGGTGGCCGTGATCGGCGTCGCCGACGGGGTGGTGCCCGCCCCCGACTCGCTCACCCCGGCCGAGGAGGACCTCTCGGCGCGGGCGCACGACCTCCAGCGCGAACGGGGCCTGCTGTACGTGGCCTGCACCCGGGCGCGGGAACTGCTCTACGTCTCCCACTCCGGGCGGGCCAGCCCGTTCCTTCCCATCTGATCACATACTCTGAACTGCGGATACATTCCCCTTGCCGGTTGGACCCCAATGAACCTCAGCCTGAGCGACATCGCGCCACCCCTGCGCTGGACCTCTCCCGGCCAGGTAGCGCCGATCGCCAACGACCCCCGCCTCCCCGAGGCGTGGTGGCAGGCGCTTCCGCTGGAGCGTGCCTGCTCCATCGTCGGGACCCCCGAGGTCGCGGGACGGCTCGCCGACCTCGCCCTGTCGTGCTGGGGCCATCTGATGCTCGGCGACGTCCTGCCCCTGCTCAGGTTCGCCGACCCGGCGTCGAGCGTGCACACGCCCGAGGGGCTCGGCCGCGAGACCGTGCACAAGCTCTTCACCGGGGTGCTGGAGCGGCTGCTCGAACCCGTGACCGAGGACAGCGTCGCCCCCGTCCCGGCCTCCCGGCCGGACCGGCCGCTGCCGGAGCTGATCGACGAGGTCTTCGCCACCCTGGACGAGCGCCAGCGCGCCATCGCCAGGGACCGCCTGTACGCCTCCCAGCGGGTGACGCTGGACGAGCTGGCCCAGCGGTTCTCGGTGACGCGCGAGCGCATCCGGCAGATCGAGCGCGACCTGCGCGACCACGTGGACACCTGGCTCTCCGGCCCGGACGCGGCCCCGCTGGTGGCGCACGTGTCATGGCTGCGCGGCCGGCTCGGCTCGGCGGTGCCCGCCGACGACCTGGCGGCGGCGGTGCCGTGGCACCGCACGGAGCTGAAGACGCTCTCCATCCCGGCCTGGCGGTTCGTGCGGACCCTGCTGACCGGCTACGAGCAGGTCGACGGGTGGCTGGTCGCGGGGGGCGCCGACGAGCTGCGGGAGAAGACCCGGCAGCTGTTCACCGACGGGCCCCGGCCCCTGGCGGAGGCCGTCACGCTGGTCAGCCAGCTCGGCATCC
Source organism: Planomonospora parontospora (assembly GCA_014647935.1). GTDB lineage: Bacteria > Actinomycetota > Actinomycetes > Streptosporangiales > Streptosporangiaceae > Planomonospora > Planomonospora parontospora. Next base: position 199,436 of record BMQD01000008.1, on the reverse strand, counting down.
GCGAGGACGTGGCCGAGCGGTGGCTCGTCTCGGTGCCCCAGCTGCGGGTGCTGGAGGAGCACGTGGTGCCCTGGCCGCGCAGCGTCAACGACAAGGCGGAGGCCGTGCTCGCGGTGGCAGGCGGCGCGCTGACCCCCGAGGAGATCCAGGAGCGCATCGGCGAGGACTACAGCCTGGTCGGCATCCGCAACCAGCTCACCGCCGACGACCGGTTCCTGCGGCTGGACCGGAACAAGTACGGCCTGACGCGCTGGGGCGGCGAGCAGTACCTCGGCATCCGCGAGATGATCGCCCGGGAGATCGAGCGGGCCGGCGGGGAGGCGCCGGTCAACACGATCGTCACCAACCTGACCTCCCGCTACGACGTGAGCGAGAGCTCGGTGCGCGCCTACGCGGGCGGTCCCGGCTTCGAACGCACCCAGCGCGGGTGGATCCGGGTGGCGGGGGCCGAGCAGAGCGACTACCAGCCGCGCCGCGACGTCGCCTCGACCCGCCGCTGCTTCCGCAGCCGGGACGGCCGCTGGTGGCACCGGGTGGACGTCAACGCCGAGCACCTGCGCGGCTCCGGCTCGCCGCTGCCCACCGGCTTCGCCGCCTACCTCGGCATGGCCCCGGGAGGCCAGCTCACCGCCTCCACCCCGTCCGGCGACGTGGTGATCAGCTGGCACAACCAGCCGACCATGGGCTCCATCCGCCCGATCCTGGTGGCCGCGGGCGCCTCCGAGGGCGACCACGTCTTCCTGACGGTCTCCGACGGCGGCGAACTGCTCACCCGCTACCTGCCCGCGGCGGTCCCCGGCATCCCGGCGCTGAACCGGGCCCTGCACCTGATCGGCTACACCGCCCCGGTGGCCTCGGAGGCCGAGGGCCTGCGCCTGATCGGCGGCCGCATCGGCCTGTCCGAGGGCGCCGCCCGCGACGAGGTCCTGGCCCGCCTGCGGGACCGCGGCGACCGCGACATCCTCACCTTCCTGGAGGGCGCCGCCTGATGGGTCTTCCCGGCGCACGCCGTCCGACGAGCCGACGGGGGCCGTTCCGTGCTGAGACTCCTTGACCCCGGCGGCCGGGCCGACCGGGTCGTGCCCGAAGGGGCCCGCTCCCTGCGGATGTACACCTGTGCCCCGCCCGCGGACCGCCCCGCCCGGCTGGGCGACCTGCGGCCGCACCTCCTGGCGGACCTGGTCAGGCGGGTCTGCGAGCGGCACCGGCTCCGGGTCGTCCTGCACCGCGTGGCCGGGGGGCCCGGCGGGCTCCACGGGACCGGCTCCGGGGCTTCCGGAGGGCTCCACGACGGGGCTCTCGGGGAGACCGGCGGGGCGCCTGGTGAGACCGGTGGGGCTCCCGGCGCGGACGGGTCCTCCGTCCGGGAGGACGCGCCCTCCCACGAGGAGGCGTTCCGCGCGGACGCGACGGCGCTGAACCTGCGCCCGCCCGAGCACTCGCCCCGCGGGAGCGAGGCCGCAGCCCTGCTCGCCGAGATGGCCGTCGTCTCCGAGGCCCTCGCCCCCGCCGGGGAGCACGTCCTGCTGAGCTCCCCCGAGGAGACCGTCCTGCTGGAGGCGGTCGCCCCGGGGGCGGCCCGGCGGCCGGTCCGCAGTGCGCCGCTGCGCTTCGAGGGCGGAACGGCGGGCGGGAGTGCCGGGGCGGGCGTGTCCCTGGGGGACGTGGCGGCGGCGGGCCTCGATCCGCTGGCCGTACGGCTGGCGCTGCTGGGGCACCGCCACCGCGAGCCGGTGGACCTCACCTGGGACGCCCTGCGCGCCGCCGACCGGGCGCTGCGGCGCCGGCGGGCGCGTGTCGCGGAGTGGTCGGAGTCCCCCAGCCGGCCGATGCCCGCCGAGCGGGTCGCCCGGATCGAGGCCGCCTTCGACGACGACCTCGACACGCCGCTGGCGCTGCGGCTGCTGGACGAGATCGAGGGGGACGAGTCGCTCGCCCCGGGCTCGCGGTTCGAGGCCTTCCTCCACCTGGACCAGGTCCTCGGCCTGGATCTGCCGCTGGACATCGGCCGGCCCCGGACCCTTCCGCCCGGCGCGGCCGAACTGCTGGAGCGGCGCCGGAGCGCCCGCGAGTCCGGCGACCAGACCGCCTGCGACCTGCTCACGCGCGAACTGGCCGGGCTGGGCGTCGAGGTCGCCGACACCCCGCAGGGCCAGTCCTGGACGGTCCGGTAGCGGGAGTCCCGGGACGGCCCGCCGCCGGGGAGCGCGATCCCTTCTCAGGAGGCGCACGTGTTCCCGCCGCCCCGGCCGTGCGCTTCCAGGGGAACGATCTCTGGATGACCCGGGATGGTTCGCGGTGAATGTCGGTGCCGCCCGCTAGCGTCCCGTCTCATGAGTGAGATCGGTGTTGTCGTACGGCCCGCCCGGGCGCAGGACCTGGACGGGGTGGTGGCCTGCAGCGCGGCGCTGTTCGCCGAGGACGCCGGGACGCGGGACCCGTCACTGAACATCGCCTGGCCGCGCGAGCACGGCGCGGCCAGGTTCGCCGCGGCGATGGACGATCCGGCCCGCCTGGTCATGGTCGCCGACGACGGGGGGCGGATCGTCGGCCACCTGACCGGCTCGCTGTCCGGGCCCACCGCGATGCGGCCGGTCGCGGTGGCGACGCTCGGCAGCATGTACGTCCAGCCGCCCTACCGGGGGCGCGGCGTCGGCTCCCGGCTGGTGGCGGAGTTCCGGAGCTGGGCGCGCGAGCACGGCGCGCAGTACGCCGGGGTGACGGCCTACGCGGGCAACGAGGGCGCCGTGCGCTTCTATCTGCGCCACGGTTTCGCGACCCGCTCCACGGTCCTGGAGACGGCCCTCTAACTAACAGGACATGCAACTAACGCCACACGTTAGTAACGGGCCATGTTAGTTTTCTCTCATGGGCATTGGTCGTTTCGTCGGCCGGACGGCGGAGCTTGAAGCGCTGGAGCACTGGTGGGGCAGCTCCTTCCCGCGCCCCGCCCTGCTATGGGGTCGCCGGAGGGTCGGCAAGACCGCCCTGATCGAGCGCTTCTCTGCAGAACGGCGGGTCGTCTTCCACACCGCGGCACGCCGTCCCATCCTGGACGAGCTGGCGGAGCTCTCCCATCGGATCTCCGCAGCGGTTTCCATCCCCGGGCGCGACCTGGTCAGCAGGCCGTACGAACGTTGGGAGGATCTGCTCGAGCAGCTGGCTCTGGCGGCCCGCGACGAGCCGCTCCTGCTGGTGCTCGACGAGTTCCCCGAGCTGATCGCCGTCTCCCCCGCGCTGCCCGGAATCCTGCGGGCCTTTCTCGACCGCTCCAGGGGCAGGACCCAGCTCCGCATCCTGATCTGCGGCTCCTCCGTACGGACGATGGAGGCCATCCAGGATTACCGGGAACCGCTCTACGGACGCTTCGACCTCACCTTGCTGCTCCATCCGTTCCGTCCGCACGAGGCCGCGGCGATGCTGCCCGACCTGCGACCGGCCGAACGCGCCCTGGTCTACGGCGTGGTCGGCGGCATGCCGCAGTATCTCGAATGGTGGGACCAGGGCGCGCCGGTGAGCGGCAATCTCCGGCGGCTGGCCTGTAGGCCCGGCTCCCTCCTGCTCAGTGAGGGAGAACGAGTGGTGAACTCCGAGGCGGAGTCGGGTGCTCTGCCCGCCGCGATCCTGTTCGCGATCGCCTCCGGGAAGACCAGATACCAGGAGATCTCCGACGCGGTCAAAGCGGAACCGAGCCGTACGCTCGACCGCTTGATCCAGATGCGGCTGGTGGAGCGCCAGATCCCCGTCACCGAGGATCCCCGGCGCACGCGCAGGAGGATCTACCGGATCGCCGACAATTTCCTCGCCTTCTACCTGGGCGTCCTGGAGAGCTACCGCGCCGAGATCGAGCGCGGGCTGGGAGCGGCCATCGTCGGTGAGATCGTCGCCGACCTGGACGATCACATGGGCGCGGTCTACGAGGAGGCCTTCCGGGACCATCTCCGGCGCCTGGCCGTGGCCGGACGACTCGGTCCCTCGGTGATCGCGGTCGGTCCGTGGTGGCGGGCCGACGGGCAGGACGAGATCGACGCCGTGGTGATCGGGCGACGCGAACGCACCAAGGTGCCCGTCATGGTGGGCGAGTCCAAGTGGGCCCGCGAAGTCGACGCGGCCAGGCTCCGCCGGAAGCTCGCCGCCAAGGCGGCGGGGATCACCGACGCTCCTGACGACCTGCGCTACGCCGTCTGCGCCCGGGAGTCGGTCGTCAACGCGGACCCGGATCTCCTCGCGGTCACCGCCGCCGACGTCTTCGCCCCCGAGCTCCCGTGAACGGCCGCCGGAGGCGGTCCTTCCACGGTCACGGAGCGTCGGATCTCCGAGGTCCGACATCTCCGGCGGCGGCCACCGGGTGAGGTCATCGGGGCCTACGGCAGGGCGTGCGGGCTGACGACGATGCCGTCCTCGTCGCTGTAGAGCCAGGCGCCGGGGGCGAAGGTGACCTCGCCGAAGGTGACGGGGACGTCGAGGTCGCCCCTGCCCGCCTTGGCGCTCTTGCGCGGGTTGGAGCCCAGCGCCTTGATGCCGAGGTCGAGGCCGGCGAAGGCGGCGGTGTCGCGGACCGCGCCGTTGACGACCACCCCGGACCAGCCGGAGGCGACGGCCGAGGCGGCGATCAGGTCGCCCATCAGGGCGGTGCGCAGCGAGCCCGCGCCGTCCACCACCAGGACCCGGCCCTCTCCCGGCGTGGCCAGGACCTGCTTGACCAGGGCGTTGTCCTCCAGGCAGCGGACGGTGGCGATCGGCCCGGCGAAGCGGGCGCGCAGGCCGTACGAGCGGAACTGCGTCACGCAGCTCGCCAGGATGTCGCCGTGGGCGTCGATCAGGTCGGCGGTCGTGAACTCCATGCGCCGCATTCTCCCGGACGCGATCGCGGCCTCCCCCGCCCGGGTGGCCCTCGTCCGGGCCGCGGCCTTCCCGCCCCGGGGTGGCCCTCGCCCGGACCTGGACGCGCGGAGCCCGTGCCGTCGCGGCGGATCCGGCGGAGGGGCCCCTCCCGGCCTACCTCCGCCGCCGCACCCGCGCCCGGGTCCACCACGGCGGCGTGCGGGGGTAGTTGCCGTCCTCCAGGTTCGCCAGCCGCTCGAAGACGTTCCAGGAGCCGGGGTTCCCGCAGACCAGCACCGAGACGGCCACCGCGGCGACGTAGAGCGGGAGCATGGGCAGTCCGGCGCACGCGGCGTACTGCGAGGCGTGCCGGTCCTCGTGGCGGAGCAGGGCGCCGGTCAGGTAGCCCTCGCCGTGCCGGGTCAGGACCACGTTGCCGACCGTGAACGCCCCGGCCACCGGGAACGGGATGCGGTAGCCGTGCGCCAGCAGCAGGCCGTCCGGCCCGGCGGTCAGCCGGGCCCGGCCCAGGCGGGCCACCAGCAGCCCCAACGGGGTGGAGAGGTTCGCGTAGTTGAGCGTCCGCCGCGCCCGGTGCCACCGTCGCATACGGCGATTGTGCGCCTTCAGCCCAGGCGGCGGTAGCGGCCCTCGTGGTAGAGCAGCGGCGAGCCCTCCGCCGGGGTCGCCACCGCGACCACCGCGCCGACCACGATGGAGTGGTCGCCGCCGTCGTGGACTGCGGTGGTCCGGCACTCCAGGGTGGCCAGCGCGTCGTCGAGCAGCGGGACGCCGAGCCCGCCGTGGTGGTGCGGGCGGCCGTCGAGCTGGCCCGCGAGCGGGCGGCCCCGGTGGGCGAAGAAACGCGAGACGTCCTCGGCGGTGTCGGGCAGGACCGACACCCCCCACACCCCGGCGGCGAGCACCGCGTCGTGGAACCGGGCGACCTTCTCCGCGCAGAACAGCGCGAGCAGCGGGTCGAGGGAGACCGAGGCGAAGGAGTTCACGGTCATCACGTGGTCGATCCCGCCGAGCCGGGTGGTCACGACGGCGATGCCGGTCGCGAAACGGCCGACGGCCCTGCGGTAGGCGTCGCGGTCCACTGGCTGCTCAACGTGCACGCACGCCACCATACGCAATCAGGACGAATCTGATCTCACCGGGTGCGATCCGTGCGGGTGGCCGCTGAGCAGCCACGACCCGCCGCTGCCCGGCGGGACGAGCAGGGCGCCCGCGAGCGCGGCGAGCAGCCCGCCGTACAGGTAGACGTAACCCGAGACGTCGTCGGCGATGACCAGGTCGCCCTCGGGGCGCGCGGTCAGCCAGAGCGTCGTGACCGCCAGCCAGCCGGCGGCGGGTGCCATGGCCCCCGCCCGGCCGCCCATCGCGCGCCCCGCGCCGTGACAGACGGCGAAGGTCCCCAGAACCCAGCCGATGGCCGAGATCGGGACGGGCCGGAGGTACCACGAGTGCTGGAAGCCGCCCATGAGTCCCATGAGGGCGCCGAGGAGGACGAGCACGGCGTAGGCCGCAGCGGTGAGCAGCCGCGGCGGCGGCCCCGCGGCCGCCTGCGTCCCGCCCGTCCCGGGGCCCGTCGCCGGGCCCGCCTCAGGAATTCCCTCCACGACCACCGAGGCTAGCCGATGCCCGCGAAGAGATCGTCCTCGCGGTCGTACGGCTCGCCGACGCCGCCGGCCTCGACCGGCGCCCCCGGCCCCGGGGGGCCCGGCACGCCGCGGCGCAGGATGTACTGCTCGACCCCGAACGCCTGCTGCCCGATGCCGTTGGACAGGGCGAACCAGGGCGGGTCCACGCTGATCTGGGTGGCGTGCGCGCGCATCGCCTCCAGTTTGGCGCCGACGTGCTCGCGGGCGTCGATCTCGGTCGTGACGTCCTCGTCCGCGCAGCCGTACGGCAGGTCCTCGGCCTCGGCGACCTGGAAGGGCGCGTCCGCCTCGCGCATCGCCTCGGCGGCCCGGCGGACGGCGGACCTGGTCATCGCGGTGAGGTAGAACTTGGCGATCCGCCACGGCTCGCCCTCGCCGAACGCGGGGTCGCCGGCCAGCTCCAGGGCGCGCCAGGAGACGCGGTGGGCCTGGATGTGGTCGGGATGGCCGTAGAAGCCGTTGTCGTCGTAGGTGACGAGAACCTGGGGGCGCACCTCGCGGATCACCTTGACCAGTTCCCCGGCGGCCTCGTCGAGGTCGGCCTGCCAGAAGGCGTTCGGGCGGTGGTTGGAGGCGGCGCCCATCATGCCCGAGTCGCGCCAGCGTCCGGCGCCGCCCAGGAAGCGGTGGTCGGCGACGCCGAGCGCCGCGCAGGCCGCCGCCAGCTCGCCGACGCGGTGCGCGCCCAGCGTGTCGTCGCGGTCGGCGGCCAGGTGGGCGAGCTCCGGCGGGATGACCTCGCCCTCCTCGCCCAGCGTGCAGGTGACCAGGGTGACCCGGGCGCCCTCGGCGGCGTACTTGGCCATGGTGGCCCCGGTGCCGATCGTCTCGTCGTCGGGGTGGGCGTGTACCAGCAGCAGGCGCCGATCGTTCATGACTCAGAGGGTATCGGGGCACCGGGGGCGGCCCGGGCCGGGAGGAAGCCGTGAACCGGCGGCGGCCCTGGTGAGCAGTTAATTCGCATATTAAGTCGCGTATGCCCATTTTCTTTCATAACAGCCTTCACTCGAACGTCTGCGTGCGCCGTGGAATGCGCTGTCAAGCTGGCAGGATGAGCGGTATGAGTGAGAGCTTCCCTCGTCTCCATGCCCGGACCCGCCGCTTCACCCTGGGGGTGCCGCGTGGCTTCACGATCTCGCCCGACGGCTCCCGGGTCGTCTTCCTGCGGACGAGGAGCGGCTCGGACCCGGTCACCTGCCTGTGGGAGTTCGACGTCGCCGGAGGCGGTGAGCGGCTGATCGCCGACCCCCGCGCGCTCGACGCGGGCGAGGAGGACCTGCCCCCCGAGGAGCGCGCCCGCCGGGAGCGCAGCCGCGAGCAGGCCGGCGGCATCGTCGGCTACAGCACCGACGGCGCGGTCACCACGGCCGTCTTCACCCTCGCGGGCGGCCTGTACGCCGTGGACCTGAAGACCGCGGGCGTGCGCCGCCTGACCACGTCCGGCCCGGTGATCGACCCGCGGCTGTCCCCCGACGGGAGCTACGTCGGCTACGTGACCGGCGGCGCCTTCCACGTGCAGAGCCTGGCGGACGAGGTGGACCACGTCCTGGCCCGGCCCGAGGGCCCCGGGGTGACCTACGGCCTGGCGGAGTTCATCGCGGCCGAGGAGATGAGCCGCATGCGGGGCCACTGGTGGTCCCCGGCGGGCGACGCGGTGCTGGTCGAGCGGGCCGACGAGTCGGCGGTCCAGGAGTGGTTCGTCGCCGACCCCGCCAACCCGTCCCGCCCCGCCGTCCCGCAGCGCTATCCCGCCGCGGGCACGCCGAACGCGAAGGTCGAGCTCTTCGTGCTCGGCCTGAGCGGCTCCCGCGTCCGGGTCCCCTTCACCGACGAGTACCTCGTCAACGCCCGCTGGGACGCCCACGGCCTGGCGATCGTCACCCTCTCCCGCGACCAGCGGTCGATGAGGCTGCTGAAGGTGGACCCGGCCACCGGGGAGTCGGCGCTCGTCCGCGAGGACACCGACGACGCCTGGGTGGAGATCGTCACCGGCGTGCCCGGCCACCTGTCCGACGGCACCCTGGTCTGGGTCGCCGACTCCGGCGGCGGGCGCCGGCTGGTCATCGGGGACGAGCCTGCCACTCCGCCCACCCTCCAGGTCCGCGAGGTCCTCGACATCGACGGCGACACCGTGCTCTTCCGGGCCAGCGGCGGCGACCCCGCCGAGATCGCCGTCTGGGCCTACCGCGACGGCCGGATCACCCTGGTCAGCCCGCCCGAGAGCGGCGTCTACAACGGCCGCACCGCGGGCGGCACCCTCGTGCTCGTCGGCCAGACCCTCGGCAGCGAGGGCCCGCAGGTCCAGGTCCTGCACCACCACCGGCCGCGCGGCCACATCGCCTCGCACGCCGAGCGGCACGGCCTGGACCTGCGGGTCTCCCTGATCCGCACGGGCGAGCGCGAGCTGTCCACCGCCGTGATCCTGCCCAGCGGCCACGTGCCCGGCTCGGCCCGGCTCCCGGTCCTGATGGACCCGTACGGCGGGCCGCACGCCCAGCGCGTGCTGGCCGCGTCCGGCGCCTACCTGACCAGCCAGTGGTTCGCCGACCAGGGGTTCGCGGTGGTCGTCGCCGACGGCCGGGGCACCCCCGGGCGGGGCCCGGAGTTCGAACGGGCCGTCCTGCACGACCTGGCGGGGCCGGTCCTCGACGACCAGGTCGACGCCCTGCACGGCGTCGCCGAGCGCTTCCCCGACGACCTCGACCTGTCCAGGGTGGCCATCCGCGGCTGGTCCTTCGGCGGCTACCTGGCGGCTCTGGCCGTGATGCGCCGCCCCGACGTGTTCCACGCGGCCGTCGCCGGGGCCCCGGTGACCGACTGGCGGCTCTACGACACCTGCTACACCGAGCGCTACCTCGGGCAGCCGGAGGAGGGTCACTACGACGCCTCGTCGCTCTTCGCCGACGCCGAGAAGCTCGACCGGCCGCTCCTGCTGATCCACGGCCTGGCCGACGACAACGTGGTCGCCGCGCACACCCTGCGGCTCTCCTCGGCGCTGCTGTCGGCGGGCCGCCCGCACAACGTGCTCCCGCTGTCCGGCGTGACCCACATGACCCCGCAGGAGGTCGTGGCCGAGAACCTCCTCCTGCTCCAGGTCGACTTCCTCAGGAGGTCCCTCGGCATCGGCTGAACCGGTACGGCGCGCGGGACCCGGCCCGGGCCCGCGCGCCGGAGCGCGGCCCGCCGGAGCGCGGCCCGCCGTACCGCGGCGTGGCCCGCCGTACCGCGGCGTGGCCCGCCGTACCGCGGCGTGGCCCGCCGTACCGCGGCGTGGCCCGCTCCACCCGGGCCCGTGCGCCGAGCGCGGCGCGCCCCACCCAGGCCCGTGCCCGGGCGGCGGGTTCGTCCCGGCTGCCGCGGAGTGCCGTGGCGGCTATCGCGGTGTGCCGTGCCAGCTGCTCCACAGGGCGGCGTAGGAACCGCCCGCGGCGACGAGCTCGTCGTGGGAGCCCAGCTCGCTGATCCGGCCGCCCTCGACCACCGCGACCCGGTCGGCGTCGTGCGCCGTGTGCAGGCGGTGCGCGATGGCGATCACCGTGCGGCCGTCGAGGACCGCGGCCAGTGACCGCTCCAGGTGCCGGGCCGCGCGCGGGTCGATCAGCGAGGTCGCCTCGTCGAGGACCAGGGTGTGCGGGTCGGCCAGGACCAGCCGGGCCAGCGCCAGCTGCTGGGCCTGGGCCGGCGAGACCTCCTCACCGCCGGAGCCGACGGCGGTGTCCAGGCCGCCCGGCAGGGCCGCGACCCAATCTCCGGCGTCCACCGCCGCGAGAGCCGCCCGGATCGCGTCGTCGTCCGCCTCCGGGCGGGCGATCAGCAGGTTGTCGCGGAGCGTGCCCCGGAACACGTGGTGCTCCTGGGTCACCAGCGCCACCTGGCCGCGCAGGTCGTCCAGGGGGAGCTCGACCAGCGGCGCCCCGCCGACCGTGACCTTCCCGGCACGCGGGCCGTGGATGCCCGCGAGCAGCCTGCCCAGCGTGGACTTGCCCGCGCCGGACGGGCCGACCACGGCCAGCCGCTCCCCCGGCCGGACCGCCAGGTCGATGCCGTGCAGCACGTCGCGACCCTCGCGGTAGGCGTAGCGCACCCCATCGGCCCGCAGCTCCCGGCCGTCCGGGGCGGCGGTGCCGGCCTCCCGGTCGTCCGGCACCTCGGAGACGCCCAGCAGGCGGGCCATGGAGGCCCCGCCGACCTGGAGCTCGTCGATCCACATGAGCAGCCGGTCGAGCGGGTCGATGAGCTGCTGCACGTAGATCACAGCCGAGGTGACCTGCGCGATCGAGGCCCAGCCCTCGATGTAGAACGCGCCGCCGGCGACCAGCGTGGCCACGATCGGGATCACGTAGCCGAACTCGACCGCCGGGAACCAGACCGTGCGCAGGCCGAGGGTGTAGCGCTCGGCCGCCCACGACCGGGCGATGTCGGCGTCGGTGCGCCGGTGGCGCCGCTCCTGCAGGCCCAGGGCCTCCACCGTGCGGGCGCCGTTGACCGTCTCGGCGAGGCCGTCGGTCATGTCCGCGTAGGCGGCGCTCTCCCGCAGGTAACCGTCCCGGGCGCGCCTGAGGTACCACCGGGTGGAGAACCAGAGCACCGGGGCGGCCAGCAGCGAGGGCAGCACCAGCAGCGGTCCCACCAGCACCAGCGCGCCGACCGTGACGGCGCAGGTGACCAGCGCGATCAGTGTCTCGGGTACGGCGTGCCGCACGGTCCGCGACAGCGAGTCCACGTCCCGGGAGGTCCGGGTGATGAGGTCGCCCGACCCGGCGCGCTCGACCGCCGAGAGCGGCAGCCCGAGCACCCGGCCGACGAACTCCTCGCGCAGCTCGGCCAGGACCTTCTCACCGAGCGCGGAGGAGGCGTAGACGGCGTATCTGACCAGCACGGCCTGGCCGACCAGGAAGCCTGCCACGGCCAGCGCCACTGCGGCGGGGGCGACCCCGGCGCCGTCGTGCACGTCCTGGACGAGCCCGCCCAGCAGCCACGGCACGGCCAGGCCGCAGGCGGCGGCCAGGCCGTGCAGGACCAGGGCCGCCGCCAGCGCCCGGGGGTGCTGCAGGGTGAGCCGGCGGGCGTAGGCGCGGACCTGCGCCCGGTCGGCGACCGGCAGGATCCGTCCGCCGTCCGGCTCGGCGGATCCTCCGGCCTGTCCGTCCGTTCGTTCACTCACGGCGGATCAGTCCTCCCCTCGGGTGACGGTGGCGGCGTAGGCGGGCGCGGTGGTCAGCAGCTCGCGGTGGGTGCCCTGGGCACGCGCGAGGCCGCCCTCGACGTAGATCACGTGGTCGGCGCGGTCGAGCACCAGCGGGCTGGTCGTGCAGACCAGTGTGGTCCTGCCCTGCCGGGCCTTGGCGAGCCGGTCGGCGATGCGGGCCTCGGTGTGCGCGTCGACGGCGCTGGTGGGCTCGACCAGGATGAGCACCTCCGGATCGGCCACCAGGGCCCGGGCGAGCCGGAGCCGCTGCTGCTGGCCGCCGGAGAACTCCCGGCCGGACTCGGCGACGGGCGCGTCCAGACCGCCGGGGAGCGCCTCGACGACGTCCTCGGCGCACGCGGCGTGCAGCGCCTCGGCCAGGACCTCGTCCGGGGCCGTGCCAGAGACGTCCAGCTCGTCGCGGAGCGTCCCGGCGAACAGCCGCGCGCCGTTGTCGGCCACCAGGATCCGGCGGCGCACCTCGGCGAGCGGCAGCGTGTCCAGCGGCACGTCGCCGAAGTCCACGTCGCCGCCGACGTAGCGGCCGAGCCGTTCCGCGACGGCGACGGCCTCCTCGGGCGTGGCCGCCGCAACGGCGGTGAGCGTGCCGGGGCGGACCGCGACCCCGGAGGCCACGTCGCGGAGCAGGCCGCCGTCCGAACGGGCGGCGCCGCCGGTCATCTCGGGCTCCAGGTTCAGTATCCGCACCACCCGGCGGGCGGACACGTGCCCCTTGGTCAGCTTGTCGGCCGCCTCGGTGAGGGTCCGCATCGGGGCGACGAGGAAGACCGCGTAGCCGTAGAAGGTGACGAGGTCACCGGGGGTGATCCGGCCCTCGATCGCGAAGGCCGCGCCGAGCCAGGTGACGGCGGCGATCAGCAGGCCGGGCAGCAGGATCTGCGCGCCCTCCAGCGCCGAGTCCACCGCGGCCACCCGGACGCCCGCGCGCCGTACCCTCTGCGACTCGGCGGCGTAGCGGTCGGCGAAGACCTGCTCGCCGCCGACGCCCCGCAGCACGCGCAGGCCGGCGACGATGTCGGTGGCCCGGGTGGACAGCTCGCCCTGCAGGTCGCGGTGGGCGTGCTGGCGGCGGTGCAGCGGCTTGAGCAGCGGCGCCACGGCGGCCGCCATCAGCGGGACGCCGACCAGCACCGTCAGGCCGAGCACCGGCGACATCCCGAACATGATGACGGTCACCGCGGCGACGGCGACGACTGCGCCGGTGCCGCGGAGCAGGATGTCGATCGCGTTGCCGATGTGGGCGATGTCGGAGTTGCCGACGCTGACCACCTCTCCGGTGGACATCCGCCTGGGCAGCGTCGCCCCCAGCCTGGTCGCCTGCCGGACGGTGACCTGGACGGTCCGGTAGGCGGCGCTCAGCCAGTTGTGGACGGCCATCCGGTGCCGCATGACCCCGGTGACCGCCTGTGCGGCGCCCAGGGCGAACGTCAGCGCCCCCCAGGTGAGCAGTCCGGGCAGGTCCCTGTCGGTGATGGCGTCGATGCCGTTGCCCACGAAGGCGGGGACCAGCGCCATCGTGAGCCACCACAGGACGGCGTAGGCGATGCCGACGGCGAGGGGACCGGCCTGGTTGCGGGCGATCCAGAGCAGGTAGCGGACCGGGCTTCGGGCGTCGGGGATGCCGGGATCAGCGGCGGGTAAGGAGCGCATGGCTCGTCCAGGCTGGCAAACTCCGCTCTGACCAGGCAAACCATTTTCCGTCCGCGCGGTGGCCCGTACGCGCGCCCGCGCCGCCCCCATCGGTCCGAAGGCCGGTCCGCGCACCCGTCCGGCGCCCGGCCGGCGCGACATCGACGTCAACGAGGGTTGACGAAAAGACGTCGTCAACCTACATTGACGTCATGAGCGATACGGCACAGCTGGCCTCCGACGCCGGCAGCCGCGACCCCGCCGTCGGCCTGCGGGCCGTGCGGGCGCTGCGGATGCTCGTCGACCGACTGGAGGCCCTCCAGGTGGAGAACGCGCGCGAGCAGGGCTGGTCCTGGCAGGAGATCGCCTACTGCCTGGAGGTCTCCAAGCAGGCGGTGCACAAGAAGTACGCGGGGGGCCGCGGTCTCCTCAGAAGGGAGAAGTAGGCATGTTCGAACGGTTCACCCAGGACGCCCGCCAGGCCGTCAAGCTCGCCCAGGAGAACGCCCGGCGGCTCAACCACCACTTCGTCGGCAGCGAGCACATCCTGCTGGGCCTGCTCGACCGGCCGGAGAGCGTCTCGGCCCGGCTGCTGATCCGGCACGGCCTGGACCACGAGCGGGCCTACCGGGCCGTCTTCGGCATGATCCCGCCGCACGCGGGCGACCGGATCGACGCCGACGCGCTGGAGGCGATCGGCATCGACCTGTCCGCCATCCGGGAGCGGGTCGAGGCCGCCTTCGGTCCGGGTGCCCTGGACCGGCCGCCGCAGCGCACCAACCGGGGCCGCCTGGTCAGCGGCCGGCACATCGCCTTCACCGCCCCGGCGAAGAAGGCCCTGGAGCTGTCCCTGCGCGAGGCCCTCGCCCTGAAGCACAGGCACATCTCCGACGGACACATCCTCCTGGGCGTCCTGCGCGCCGGTCCCGGCCCGGCCCACCGCGTCCTGTCCGGGGCGGACGTCGACCTGGAGACCCTGCGCCGGGAACTCGTCGCCGAGCTCGGCTGAGGACGGTCCCGGCCGGAGGGAGCGGGGCCCTCCCCGGGGCGAGGGCATCGCCGGCGGCCCCCGGGAGCCGTCGGCGGGGCCGACCCCGCCCCTCTCCCCTCGCAGCCCTCGCAGCCCTCGCAGCCCTCGCAGCCCTCGCAGCCCTCGCAGCCCTCGCAGCCCTCGCAGCCCTCGCAGCGGAGTCTCCGCTCACGCCGTGATGACGATCTTCGCCCTCGCGTGCTCCTCCTCGAGATAGCGCATGGCCTCGGGCGCCTCACTCAGCGGATACGTCCTGTCGACGGCCGGGACGACCTTCCCGGACTCGACGAGCTCCTTGAGGGCGGCCAGGCTCTCCGCGGTCGTCTTCGCCGCGAGCGGGCGCAGGCTCTGGCCCACGAACAGCGAGAGCGCGAGCGCGCCGACGACGTGGCCCATGGGGCCGATCCGGCGGCCGCCCTCGCCCGAGCACAGGACGAGCGTCCCGCGGGGGTCCAGCACGCTCCGCAGAGCCCGCAGCGAGCGGCTCCCCGCCACGTCCAGGACGAGGTCGTAGCGCCGCCCGCTCCGGGTGAAGTCCTCCGTCGCGTAGTCGACGACCCGGTCCGCGCCGAGTGAGCGGACCAGCTCGGCGTTCCTCGCACTGCACACGCCGGTCACCTCCGCCCCGAGCGCCTTGGCGATCTGCACGGCGAACGTGCCCACGCCGCCCGACGCGCCGTTGACCAGGACCCGCTGCCCCGGCCGCACCCCTCCCCGGTCGCGCAGGCCCTGCAGGGCGGTGCTCCCCGCCAGGGGCACCGCGGCCGCCTGCTCGAACGTCAGGTTCTCCGGTTTCAGTCCCAGCGCGCCCTCTCGGACGGAGACGTACTCGGCGAAGGCCCCGCCGGCCGTCTCGCCGAACACCTCGTCCCCGGGGCGCAGGTGCCTCACGTTCCGGCCGACCGCCTCGACCCGGCCGGCGAAATCCCGGCCCAGGATCCGCTGCTTCGGCTTGAACACGCCGTACCCCATGAGGCGGACCAGGGACGGCTCGCCTCTCATCAGCTTGCAGTCGGCGGAGTTGACGGCGGCCGCGCGGACCCGCACCAGCACCTCGCCGTCTCCGGCCTCCGGCCTGCCGATCTCCTCCAGGCGCAGGACGTCGGGGGAACCGTACCGGTCCCGGACGATCGCCCTCATCGTGGTCCTCCGGTCCGCCGCGGGCGTGGTCATGGCGCGTTCTCCGTTCCCCGTCATTCGACGGTCCGCAGGATCTGCTCGATCGACGCCGTCCGCGACCGCAGCTCGGACAGGTCCGCGGCGGAGCGCTGCTGGGCGTCGAGGGTGTTCTCGGAAAGCTGCTCGTAGCGGCGCACGAGCTGCCGCAGGTCCTCCTCGCGGGCCGCCAGCAGCTTCGTCTTACGGAGCTCCTGGAGGCTCGCCATCACGGCGATGAGGAGGATCACGGCCAGAAGCAGCACTCCGAGGACGAGGACCGTGCCGGGCCAGGTGGCCGTCTCGGCTGCACCGAGGTTCATCAGGACTGCTCCTTGCGGGCGGGACCCTTCTCCGGGTCCGATCTGGTCAGGGTCTCGGCCGCCTCGGCCAGCACCGAGGGGGTCAGGCGCAGGTCGAAGTCCGCGACCTCGTAGTACTTCATGGCCTTGCCGTCCTCCGACAGCTCGAGGGTGCCGACGATCAGGCCGGCGGCCTCCAGCCGCTGCAGGTGCATGTGGAGGAGCGGGCGGCTGACGCCGATCTCGCGGGCCAGGCGGCTCACGTAGTCGCGCCCGCCGGCCAGCCGCGCGACGATGCGCAGCCGCAGCGGATTGGCCAGCGCCGCCAGCATCGCGACCAGCTCGTCACCGGTCGGCCGTGCCGTCGTCATGGCGATCCTTCACATGTAAGAATTTTCTTATAGGTGAAACCATAGCATGCCACCCGGCCGGCGACAGTCTCGGCTGGGCCACCGAGCGTGCCGAGCACGCCAGGCAGCCGCGGCCGCCCGAGGTTTCGGAGCGTGCGCCCTCCGATGACCACCGCCGGGGGTTCGGGTAGGGCCGCCGCGTCGTCCGGTCCCCGGACATGACCGCGGCACCAGTCCGCATGGCCCGTCTCGCCTTCCGGCGACGCGCCCTCCAGGTGCCACGCCACCGGAACGGTGGCAGGATGCCGGGATGGAAATGATCTTGCATGCAGCGGGAGAGCTGTTGGGCACCGATCCGTCCCGCCCGGTCGATCTCGGAGGCAGCACGCGCAGCACCGTGCTGCGGTGCCGTACGGCCCTCGGCGGCAGCGTGGTCGTCAAGTCCTTCCGCGACGGGCCGGAGGGGCGGCGCGCCTTCGCCTCCGAGGCGGCGGGACTCTCGCTGGGGCTGGCCGGGCCCGAGTTGCTGGGCGTGGACGCCTCCGTGCCGCTGCTGGTGATGGCAGACCTCGGAAGCGCGCCGACACTGGCGGACGTGCTGCTCGGAGACGACCCGGAAGCCGCCGTCGAGGGTCTGCTGGCGTGGGCCCGCGGACTCGGGCGGCTCGCCGCCGGGTCGGTGCACCGCCGCGCCGATCTCGCGCGACTGCGAGCGCGATACGGCGGAGTCGGCGAGAACGGTGAGAACGCGGCGTCCGGGGATGAGGAGCGGTGGATCGCACAGAGGATCACCGCCCTGCTCGCGTTGCTGGCCGAGGCCGGGATCATGACGCCGGAAGGACTGGCCGAGGAGCTGGCGGAGATCGAGACAACGATCTGGGATGAATATCCCGTGTTCACTCCCGGCGACACCTGCCCGGACAACAACCTGATCACCCCGGAGGGCCTGCGGCTGATCGACTTCGAGGCCGCCTGCTTCCAGTCGGTCTTCCTGACGGCCGCGTACTGCAGGATGCCGTTCTCCACCTGCTGGTGCGCCTTCAGACTGCCGGCCGGAGTGGCGGAGAAGATCGAGCAGGCCTTCCGCCTGGAGGTCGTGGCGGCATATCCGGCGCTGGCTGAGGAGGCGGTGTGGCAGGCCGGGATACGGCGGGCGGTCGCGGCCTGGACGGTGAACACGACGGTGTGGCTGCTGCCGCGCACGGCGGAGGACGGGCCGCTGCACCGGACCCGCCGGCCGGTTCCGACGAGGAGGCAGCTTCTGCTGCACCGCTGGGAGGCGGCGAGCGCACTGGAGGAGTTCCCGGCGCTCACCCGGACGATGCGGCGGCTGCTGCGAGAGGTCACCGGAAACTGGGAGACGCCCCCGCTGCCGGGCTACCCCGCCTTCGAGACCCGCGGGATCCGCTGACCGGCCCGGATGCGTCCCCTCCGTACGGCCCGGGCGGGGACGGGGCTTCGCGAGAGACCCGTGCCTCCGCCCCGAGATCCCACGGGCCGCACCTCCCCACGAAGGTGCGGCCCGCGATGGTGCACGCCGTCTCCCGCGCCGGCCGCGCGAGCCGGACCGCTGCATCCGCGGTCCGCCCGCCGCGGTCGCCCGCTCGGAGGCCGGGTCACCGCCCGGCAGATCGGAGCATACGCCCCTCAGGTCACTTGGACGCCCTGAGGTAGTCCCGGTTCATCTGCGCGATGGTGTCCAGCGGGATGCCCTTCGGGCAGACCGCGGTGCACTCGCCGGTGTTGGTGCAGCCGCCGAAGCCCTCGGCGTCCATCTGCTCCACCATGGCCCTGGCGCGGGAGTCGCGCTCGGGCTGGCCCTGCGGGAGCAGGGACAGGTGGGTGATCTTCGCGGCGGTGAAGAGGGAGGCCGAGCCGTTCGGGCAGGCCGCGACGCAGGCGCCGCAGCCGATGCAGGTGGCCGCGTCGAACGCCGCGTCGGCGTCGACCTTCTTCACCGGGACGCTGTGCGCGTCCGGGGCAGATCCGGCGGGGACGGAGATGAAGCCGCCCGCCTGGATGATCCGGTCGAACGCCGAGCGGTCCACGACCAGGTCCTTCACCACCGGGAACGGCGCCGCGCGCCACGGCTCGATGGTGATGACCGCGTCGTCCTCGAAGTGCCGCATGTGCAGCTGGCAGGTGGTGGTGGCCACCTGCTCGCCGTGCGCGACACCGTTGATGACCATGCCGCACATGCCGCAGATGCCCTCGCGGCAGTCGTGGTCGAAGGCGATCGGGTCGTCGCCCTCCAGAATGAGCCGCTCGTTGAGCACGTCGAGCATCTCCAGGAAGGACATGTCCGGGGACACGTCCTCGACCCGGTAGGTGACCATACGGCCCTTGTCCTGCGGCCCCTTCTGGCGCCAGACCTTCAGGGTCAGATTCACTTGTAGCTCCGCTGGCTCATCTTGACGTACTCGTATTCCAGGGCTTCCTTGTGCAGGACCGGACCCTGCTCGCCGTACTCCCAGGCCGCGACGTAGGCGAAGTTCTCGTCGTCGCGCAGGGCCTCGCCGTCGGCGTCCTGCGACTCGGCCCGGAAGTGGCCGCCGCACGACTCGGTGCGGTGCAGGGCGTCGATGCACATCAGCTCGGCCAGGTCGAAGAAGTCGGCGACCCGGCCGGCCCGCTCCAGCGCCTGGTTGAGCTCGTCGGCGGTGCCGGACACCTTGACGTTCTGCCAGAACTCCTCGCGGAGCTCGGGGATCCGCTCCAGGGCCTTGCGCAGGGACTCCTCGGTGCGCTCCATGCCGCAGTAGTCCCACATGAGCTTGCCCAGCTCGCGGTGGTAGGAGTCGGCGGTGCGGGTGCCGTTCACCGAGAGCAGCCTCTCGATCTTGCTCTGCACCGCGGCCTCGGCCTCGGCCACGGCCCCGTCGTCGACCTCTCCGTAGGGGCCGTTCGCGAGGTAGTCGCCGATCGTGGTCGGCAGCACGAAGTAGCCGTCGGCCAGGCCCTGCATCAGCGCGGACGCGCCGAGGCGGTTGGCGCCGTGGTCGGAGAAGTTGGCCTCGCCGACCACGAACAGGCCGGGGATGGTGGACTGCAGGTCGTAGTCCACCCACAGGCCGCCCATCGTGTAGTGCACGGCGGGGTAGATGCGCATCGGCTGGCTGTACGGGTCCTCGCCGGTGATGCGCTCGTACATCTCGAACAGGTTGCCGTACTTCTTCTCCACGGCCTCGCGGCCGAGCCGCCGGATCGCGTCGGCGAAGTCGAGGTAGACGCCCAGCCCGCCGGGGCCGACGCCGCGGCCCTCGTCGCAGACGTTCTTGGCGGCCCGGGAGGCGATGTCACGCGGGACCAGGTTGCCGAACGCCGGGTAGATGCGCTCCAGGTAGTAGTCGCGCTCCTCCTCGGGGATCTCCGAGGCCGGGCGCGTGTCACCGGCCTTGACCGGCACCCAGACGCGGCCGTCGTTGCGCAGCGACTCCGACATCAGGGTCAGCTTGGACTGGTAGTCGCCGCTGACCGGGATGCAGGTCGGGTGGATCTGGGTGTAGCAGGGGTTGGCGAACATCGCGCCGCGCCGGTGCGCCCGCCAGATCGCGGTGGTGTTGCAGCCCTTGGCGTTGGTGGACAGGAAGAACACGTTGCCGTAGCCGCCGGTGGCGAGCACGACCGCGTCGGCGAGGTGCCGCTCGATCTCGCCGGTCACCATGTCGCGGACGATGACGCCGCGCGCCCGGCCGTCGCTGACGATCACGTCGAGCATCTCGTGGCGGGTGTTCATCTTCACGGTCCCGGCCGCGATCTGCCGCTCCAGCGCCTGGTAGGCGCCGAGCAGCAGCTGCTGGCCCGTCTGGCCGCGGGCGTAGAAGGTCCGGGAGACCTGGGCGCCGCCGAAGGACCGGGTGTCGAGCAGGCCGCCGTACTCGCGGGCGAACGGCACGCCCTGCGCCACGGCCTGGTCGATGATGTTCACGCTGACCTGGGCCAGGCGGTAGACGTTCGACTCGCGGGCGCGGAAGTCGCCGCCCTTGACGGTGTCGTAGAACAGCCGGTAGATCGAGTCGCCGTCACCGCGGTAGTTCTTGGCGGCGTTGATGCCGCCCTGCGCCGCGATCGAGTGCGCGCGCCGGGGCGAGTCCTGGTAGCAGAACGACGTGACGTTGTAGCCGAGCTCGCCGAGGGTCGCGGCGGCCGAGCCGCCGGCCAGGCCGGTGCCGACCACGATGACGTGCATCTTGCGCTTGTTGGCCGGGTTGACCAGCTTGGCGCTGAACTTCCGCTTCTCCCAGCGCTCCTCGATCGGACCGGCCGGGGCCTTGGTGTCGCGGATCGGCTCGCCCTCGGTGTAGTGCTTGTTCACTTGATGACTCCGATCATGACCGCGACGGGGACGGCGAGGAAGCCGAGGACCAGCACCGCGGAGATCGTGGCGGCCACGGCCTTCAGCGGACGGTAGCTGCGGCCGCTCGCCAGGCCGAGGGTCTGGAAGGCGCTCCACAGGCCGTGGCGCAGGTGCAGGCCGACCATGACGACGGCGACCGCGTAGAAGGCGGTGACCCACCAGCGCTCGGGGGCGAAGCCCTGCACCAGTCGCTCGTACGGCGTGCCGTCCCAGCCGGCCGGGTTGACCGTGCCGAACGTCAGGTCGAGCAGGTGGTAGACCACGAACAGCAGGATGATGACGCCGCCGTAGCGCATGGTGTGGACGGCGTAGCCGCCGGCCTGGGACTTGCGCTTGGCCGCGTACTTGACCGGCCGTGCCCTGCTCGCCCGCCGGGCCAGCGTGATCGCCGCCCACATGTGCAGGACGATCGCGACGGCGAGCCCGACCTCCACGATCGTCAGCGCCACCCGGTGGGGGAGCATCGGCTCGCCCATGGTGCGCAGGAAGGCGGCGTAATCGTTGAACGAATCGGCGCCGAAGAACGCCTTGAGGTTGCCGGCCATGTGGCCGACGAGGAAGAGCACGAGGGCGGCGCCCGTGACGGCCATCACGGCCTTCCTCCCGTTGGAGGAGCCGAGGAACCCGCCCTTCCTCTTGGCGGGCGCGGCTCGGGGAGGCGTCACAGGCTTCGCGGGGGCGCCCGCGGGGGGGTCGACCTGCGCGGTGGACGTTCCGCGCTCAATCATGGCAGTCACGATCCCGAAGCTAGGAAAAGGACTTTGGTCCCGTCCAAGTCATCGCGGATGTGGTTTCCATAGCCTGCGGCTATTGCTTCTGCGTCCCGGGAACTTGGGTCATGACACCGTGTCAGCAAGTGCGAGCAATCTCACAGTGCTCATGGCGACGCTGCGCGTCGCGGCTCGGGGGCCGGTAACCGCTGTTCTACCTCGCGGGCGGCCCCGCCCCGGATCGGGGGGCGGGGGATCCCTACGCTAGGGAAGCGTGCAGCTCCAGCAACTGGCCTATTTCGTGGCGGTCGCCGAGGCTCGGCACTTCACCCAGGCAGCCGAGCGGATGCGCGTCGCACAGCCGTCGCTGAGCAAGCAGATCAAGGCCCTGGAAGCCGAGCTCGGTGCGCCGCTGCTCAGCCGTGCCCGGGGCAACGTCACCCTCACCCCCGCGGGGGAGGCGCTGCTCCCGCTGGCCCGCCGAATGCTCGCCGACGCCGACACCGCCCGGCGCGAGATCGGCGAGCTGGCCGGGCTGCGCAGGGGGCGGGTGCGGATAGGCGCCACCCCGTCGCTCTGCGCCGGGCTGATGGCCGACGCCCTGGCCCGCTTCCACCGCGACTACCCCGGCATCGAACTGCTGGTGGAGGAGGGCGGCTCCCGCGACCTGGTCCGGGCCCTGGCGCGGGGGCAGCTCGACCTGGCGCTGATCATCATGCCGCTGCAGAGCGACGATCCCTCCCTCGTCACCGAGGAGATCCTGCGGGAGAACCTGGTGGTCGTCTCCCCGTCGATCGCTCCGCCGCGCAGGCCGTACCTGCGGATAGAGGACCTGCGCGGGCGTCCGATGGTGATGTTCCGGCGCGGCTACGACCTGCGGGAGGCCACGCTCAGCGCGTGCCGCCAGGCCGGGTTCGAGCCGCGCTTCGCGGTGGAGGGCGGGGAGATGGACGCCGTGCTCCGCTTCGTGGAGGCCGGCCTGGGCATCGCGCTCGTGCCCTCGATGGTCCTGGACGGCCGTCCGGGACTGACCGGGACCCCGCTGGCGCCGCCGGGGCTGCGCCGTACGATCGCCATCGCCCACCGCAAGGACGTCGAGCCCATCCGCGCCGCCCAGGCGTTCCGCGCCACGCTGCTGTTCTTCCTCGCCGAGGCCGCCCACGACGGCAGCCTCCCGCCGGGTGTCGAGTTGCTCGGCGAGGGTTCTTGACAAACCTTTAGTTCGATCACCCATCCGCATCATCGGGGCGGCAGCACTATTCTCATAGAGTTGACGGATTTTCCCCCGACCCCACGAAGAGGCGTTCGTGACCGCCCCTCCCGACGAAACACTCACGCTCCTCCTGATCGAGGACGACGCGGGTGACGCCTTCCTCGTGGAGGAGCTGCTCAACGAGGCGGAGAACCCCCCGAAGATCATCTGGGTGCGCAGCCTCTCCGAGAGCCTGGTGCGGCTGACCGACGAGGTCAGGTGCGTGCTGGTCGACCTCTCCCTGCCCGACGCGAACGGCCTGGAGGCGCTCCAGCAGGTGCTGGCGATGGCCCCGCACGCCGCCGTGCTCGTGCTGACCGGGCTCAACGACTCGCACGTCGGCGTGGAGGCGGTGTCCGCCGGGGCCCAGGACTTCCTCATCAAGCAGGACATCGACGCCCGCCTGCTGGTGCGCGCGGTCCGCTACGCGATGGAGCGCAAACGCGCCGACATGGCCCAGCGCAAGCTGGTCGAGGCCGAGCTCGTCACCAAGGAGAACTCCCGCCTGGAGCACGGCCTGCTGCCCGTCCCCCTGCTGGAACCCGGCACCCTCCACCACGAGTCGCGCTACCTTCCCGGCCGCCAGCGGACCCTGCTGGCCGGAGACTTCTGGGACACCGTGCAGAGCCCCGACGGCGCCGTGCACGTGGTGGTCGGCGACGTCTGCGGGCACGGCCCGGACGAGGCCGCGCTGGGGGTGGCGCTCCGGATCGCCTGGCGCACCCTGGTCCTGGCCGGGCACACCGGCAACGACGTGCTGCACACGCTCGACAAGGTCCTCCGGCTGGAACGCAAGTCCGCGGAGATCTTCACCACGCTCTGCACGATGACCGTCAGCCCGTCGCTGGACCACGCCCGCCTGCACGTCGTCGGCCACCCGCCGCCCGTGCTGATCCGCGACGGCGTGGTCGAGGTGACGCCGGGCACCCCCTCCGGGCCGCCGCTGGGCATCTTCCCGGACGTGGACTGGACCCCCATCGACGTGCCGCTCGGCCGGGAGTGGTCCGTCCTGCTCTACACCGACGGCCTGATCGAGGCCACCGTGGGAGGCGGCCCCGACCTGCTCGGGACCGAGGGCCTGCTGCGGCTCATCGCCGACCAGGGCGGCATCCACCTCGACCGGCTCATCGAGCGGGTGATCGAACTGAACGAGGAGGCGCTCACCGACGACCTGGCCACCGTGCTCATCGCCAAGGACGCGCGGAGCGCCTGACGGTGGAAGGTCCTCCCCGTCCGCTGCCCCCGCCCGTGGCGGACTCGGGGCGGCTGCCGCTGGGGAGGTGGTTCCTGATCGCCGGCTCGGCCGTCGCGCTGGCCTTCACGGTCGCCTCCGCGGTCGTCGTCGGCACGGTCGGGGCGACGAGTGAGGCCCGGTCGGCCCTGGTCGACGTCATCGACCCGGCGGCCCTGCGCGTGCTGGAGCTCTCCGAGGCGCTCACCGTCCAGGGCAGCGCGGTGCGCGCGTACGGCGCCACCGGCGACGAGCGGTACATGGAGGACTACCGGGACGCGGCCGCCGCGGAGTCCGCGTCGCTCGCCGCGCTCGAGGCCCTGCTCTCCCGGATGCCCGAGAGGGCGGCCGTGCGCGCCGAGCTCGACACGCTCAGGAGCGCCTCCGCGGCCTGGCGGCGGGACTACGGCGACAGGGTCGCGGCGGCCGGTCCGGCCGAACGCGCCGACCTGGCCGAGGAGGAGTACGCCAGGGTCGGCGGTGAGCGCTTCCGCGCGGTCCAGGCCGCGCTGACCGAGCTGCGCGGCCATCTCACCCGGCTGCACGGGACGGCGACCACCCGGCTGGTGCAGGGCTGGCAGACGCTCTACGCCGCCCTCGGCGGGATGGCGGCGATCCTGGTGCTGGCCGGGATCGGCTTCGCCCTCATCGTCCGGCACGCCGTGCTGCGGCCGGTGGCCGAGCTCACCGGCCAGGTCCGCGCGGTGGCCCACGGCGACTTCGAGCACGCGCTCAAGGTCGAGCGCCCCGCCGAACTGGCCGAGCTCTCCGGGCACGTGGACGCGATGCGCCGCAGGATCGTCGCCGAGTGGCGGCGGACCAGCGAGGCGCAGGACAAGCTCGAGGAGCAGGCCGACGAGCTGCGGCGCTCGAACGCCGAGCTGGAGCAGTTCGCCTACGTGGCCAGCCACGACCTGCAGGAACCGTTGCGCAAGATCGCCAGCTTCACCCAGATACTGGAGCAGCGCTACGGCGACCGGCTGGACGACCGGGCCAGGCAGTACATCGCCTTCGCGGTGGACGGCGCCAAGCGCATGCAGTCGCTGATCAGCGACCTGCTCGACTTCTCCAGGGTGGGCAGGGCCGGCGGCGACCTCGTCCCCCTCGACGTCGCCGTGCCCCTGGAGGACGCGCTGGAGAACCTCGCCTCGCAGATCGAGGAGGCCGGGGCCACGGTGACCCGGGACGACCTGCCCCGGGTGCTCGGCAACCGGGTCCAGCTCACCCAGCTCTTCCAGAACCTCGTCGGCAACGCGGTCAAGTTCCGCTCCCGGGAGGCGCCCCGGGTGCACATCGGGGTCCGCCGCGCCGGGGACGCGTGGGAGTTCTCCTGCTCCGACAACGGGATCGGCATCGAGGACAAGCACTCCGAGCGGATCTTCCTGATCTTCCAGCGCCTGCACGGCCGGGAGGCCTACTCCGGCACCGGCATCGGGCTCGCCCTCTGCAAGAAGATCGTGGAATACCACGGCGGGCGGATCTGGGTGGACAATGGTGAGCCGGACGACGGCAGCCCGGGCGAGGAGGGCGCGCCCGCCGGTCGCGGGACCACGTTCCGCTGGACCCTTCTTCCTGGAGACGCTGATGAATGAGATGCGCTGGATCGACGTGCTGCTGGTCGAGGACGACCCGGGCGACATCCTGCTGACCAAGGAGGCGTTCGAGCTCAACAAGGTCAGGAACAAACTGCACGTCGTCAACGACGGAGAGCAGGCCATGGCCTTCCTTCGCCGCGAGGAGGGCTACGAGGACGCGCCGCGGCCCGACCTGATCCTGCTCGACCTCAACCTGCCCCGCAAGGACGGCCGCGAGGTGCTCCAGGACATCAAGGGCGACGAGGAGCTGCGCCGCATCCCGGTGGTCGTGCTGACCACCTCCGAGGCGGAGGAGGACATCCTGCGCAGCTACAACCTGCACGCCAACGCCTACGTCTCCAAGCCCGTGGACTTCGAGCAGTTCATCAGCGTGGTCCGGCGGATCGACGACTTCTTCGTCACCGTGGTGAAGCTGCCCAGCCTCGACTGAGAGGCCCCCTCCGCCGTCAGATCCGAGTGACAGGAATCACACCTGGTCTGCGAAAATGTGAGTGATGCTTCTCACACAATCTCCGGGTCCCGTCGTAACGTATCCCCCACCAATATGCGCGCGCCCGGGTGAGCCGCCGCGGCGGCTCGGCGCGCGGCACAACTGAAACGACCCGGACCCCCTGCGAGCAGGGTCCGCGGGAGGTGGAGAGGTCACCGATGACCCAGACAGCGGCCGACAGCCCGGCCAGAAGGCAGCGCGCGCAGATCAAGGAGCGCACCCTACGCACCGACCAGTGGTGGCGCTATCCACTGGTCACCTTCATCATCTTCACGGCGTTCCTCGTCTACGCCACGTGGGCGATCTTCGATATGGACTACTTCGTCTCGCCGTACCACGCGCCGTTCGCGTCGCCGTGCCTGGCGACGAGCTGTCCCGAGGAGGCGCGCCTGTTCGGCCTCGCCCCGTTCGGCGACTGGTACACCTGGCCGCCGGGCATCCTCATCCTCGGCCTGCCCGCGGGGTTCCGCTTCACCTGCTACTACTACCGCAAGGCCTACTACCGGGGCTTCTGGCTCTCCCCGCCGGCCTGCGCCGTGGGCGAGCCGCACCGCAAGTACACCGGTGAGTCGCGCTTCCCGCTCATCCTGCAGAACGTGCACCGCTACTTCTTCTACGCGGCGATCGTGATCGGCCTGATCCTCGCCTACGACGCGGTGCTGGCGCTCGTCCACAAGCCGGGCGGGCTCGGCACGTGGATCCTGATCGCCAACGCGATCCTGATCAATCTCTACACGCTCTCGTGCCACTCCTGCCGCCACATCACGGCCGGCCGGCTGACCCACTTCTCCCGGCACCCCGTCCGCTACAAGGCGTGGACCGTCGTCTCCAAGCTCAACGCCAAGCACCAGGAGCTGGCCCTGGTCTCCATGTTCTCGGTCATGGGCGCCGACCTCTACGTACGGCTGGTCGCCAAGGGCATCATCTCCTTCCCGTTCGCATAAGGATCACCTGTGGAAATCGAGCGTCACGAATACGACGTCGTCGTCATCGGCGCCGGCGGGGCAGGGCTGCGGGCGGCCATCGAGGCCCGGCAGCAGGGCAAGCGCACCGCGATCGTCTGCAAGTCGCTGTTCGGCAAGGCGCACACCGTCATGGCGGAGGGCGGCGCGGCCGCGGCCATGGGCAACGTCAACAGCGACGACAACTGGATGGTGCACTTCCGCGACACCATGCGCGGCGGCAAGTTCCTCAACAACTGGCGGATGGCCGAGCTGCACGCCAAGGAGGCCCCGGACCGGGTCTGGGAGCTGGAGGCCTGGGGCGCGCTGTTCGACCGCACCAAGGACGGCAAGATCAGCCAGCGCAACTTCGGCGGCCACGAGTACCCCCGGCTGGCCCACGTGGGCGACCGTACCGGCCTGGAGATGATCCGCACGCTCCAGCAGCGGGTGGTCGCGCTCCAGCAGGAGGACGAGCGGCTGCACGGCGACGCCGAGGCGTACATCAAGGTCTTCGCCGAGTGCACGATCACCCGGCTGCTGAAGGACCACGGCCCCGCGCACGGCCCCGGCGGCGCGATCGCCGGCGCGTTCGGCTACTGGCGGGAGCACGGCAGGCTCATCCTGTTCGACGCCCCGGCGGTCGTGCTGGCCACCGGCGGCATCGGCAAGTCCTACGTGGTCACCTCCAACTCCTGGGAGTACACCGGGGACGGCCACGCGCTGGCGCTGCTGGCCGGGGCCAAGCTGATCAACATGGAGTTCATCCAGTTCCACCCCACCGGGATGGTCTGGCCGCCGTCGGTCCGCGGCATCCTCGTCACCGAGTCCGTCCGGGGCGACGGCGGCGTGCTGCGCAACTCCGAGGGCAGGCGCTTCATGTTCGACTACATCCCCGAGGTCTTCAAGGACAAGTACGCCACGACCGAGGAGGAGGGCGACCGCTGGTACACCGACCAGGCCAACAACCGGCGCCCTCCGGAGCTGCTCCCCCGCGATGAGGTGGCCCGGGCCATCAACGCCGAGGTGAAGGCCGGGCGCGGCTCGCCCCAGGGCGGCGTCTACCTCGACGTCTCCACCCGGCTCCCGGCCGCCGAGATCGTCCGGCGGCTGCCGTCGATGCACCACCAGTTCAAGGAGCTGGCGGACGTCGACATCACCGCCGAGCCGATGCAGGTCGGCCCGACCTGCCACTACATCATGGGCGGCGTCGAGGTCGACGCGGACACCGGCGCGGCCGCGGTCCCCGGCCTGTTCGCGGCGGGCGAGGTCTCCGGCGGCATGCACGGGTCCAACCGGCTCGGCGGCAACTCGCTCTCCGACCTGCTGGTCTTCGGTCGCCGCGCGGGCGCCGGAGCGGCCGCCTACGTCGACCGGCTGGCGGCCCGGCCGTCGGTCCCGGAGGAGTCGGTGGCCGCGGCCAGAGCCGAGGCGCTGGCCCCGCTGGAGCGCGCGGGTGAGAACCCGTACGAGGTCCACCAGGAGCTGCAGCGGACCATGAACGAGCTGGTCGGCATCATCCGCAACGCCGACGAGGTCACCGAGGCGCTGGAGGCCGTCAAGAAGCTCAGGGAGCGGGCGCAGAACGTCGGCGCGGCGGGCAACCGGATCTACAACCCCGGCTGGCACCTCGCCCTGGACCTGCGCAACATGCTGCTGGTGTCGGAGTGCGTGGCCAGGGCGGCCCTGCTGCGCGAGGAGAGCCGCGGCGGTCACACCCGCGACGACTTCCCGGGCATGTCGGCCGAGTGGCGCCGCAAGCTGCTGGTCTGCGCCGCGTCCCCCGACGGCTCGGAGGTCACGGTCGAGGAGAAGGTCCAGCCCGCGATGCGGGGCGACCTGATCACCCTCTTCGACCGGGCCGAGCTGGAGAAGTACATCACCCCAGAGGAACTGGCCGACTTCGACGCGCTGGTGAGGGAGTAGAGCCGTGAGCTACAAGGCGAAGTTCCGCGTCTGGCGGGGCGAGGGCGGCGAGGGCAGGCTGGAGGACTTCACCGTCGAGGTGAACGAGGGCGAGGTCGTCCTCGACATCATCCACCGGCTCCAGGCCACCCAGGCCCCCGACCTGGCCGTCCGGTGGAACTGCAAGGCCGGCAAGTGCGGGTCCTGCTCGATGGAGATCAACGGCAAGCCCCGGCTCGGCTGCATGACCCGGATGTCCACCTTCACCGAGGACGAGACCATCACGGTGACGCCCATGCGGACGTTCCCCGTGATCAAGGATCTGGTCACGGACGTGTCGTTCAACTACACCAAGGCGCGGGAGATCCCGTCCTTCACCCCGCCGGCCGACGTGAAGCCGGGCGAATACCGCATGCAGCAGATCGACGTCGAGCGGAGCCAGGAGTTCCGCAAGTGCATCGAGTGCTTCATGTGCAACAACGTCTGCCACGTGATCCGCGACCACGAGGAGAACAAGCCCGGTTTCGCCGGTCCGCGCTTCCTGATGCGGATCGCCGAGCTGGACATGCACCCCTACGACGTGGTCGACCGCAAGGACTCCGCGCAGGAGGAGCACGGTCTCGGCTACTGCAACATCACCAAGTGCTGCACCGAGGTCTGCCCCGAGCACATCAAGATCACGGACAACGCGCTGATCCCGATGAAGGAGCGCGTCGTCGACC
Source organism: Planomonospora parontospora (assembly GCA_014647935.1). Lineage (GTDB taxonomy): Bacteria > Actinomycetota > Actinomycetes > Streptosporangiales > Streptosporangiaceae > Planomonospora > Planomonospora parontospora. The sequence goes on along the minus strand of BMQD01000008.1, from coordinate 170,067 downwards.
GCAAGTACGACCCGCTGGTCTGGCTGGGCAACAAGATCTTCAAGCGTTCCGGCCCGAAGAGCTAGCCCTCCCCGCGGTCCTTCCGACGGCCGGTCACGCCCGCGTGACCGGCCGTTCGCGTGTCACCCGACTGCTCCGCACCCGGCCGCACCCGAACCGCTCCGGGTCGGCCGCCACCGCACCCCGCCGCTCCGGGCCGCGGCGGAAGAGCCCGCGCTTCTTCCTCGTCTCCTGACCCGGCAGGGGATGGACGGCCGTGGCCGCGCTACTTCGGGCCGCGGCGGAAGAGCCCGCGCTTCCTCTTCGTCTCCTGACCCGGCAGGGGGTAGACGGCCGTGGCCGCGGGGCCGGTGGGCGGGGACGGGTCACCGCCGGTCCCTCCCGGGGACCGGTCCCCGGGAGGAGGCGGGTCCTGCGGGAACCGGTCGCCGCCCTGCAGCGCCGGATCCTGCGGGAACCGGTCCTGGGGGAACCGGTCCTGGGACGACGGATCGGGGAGGGCCGGGTCCCGCGGGAACGGATCACCGTACGGCGGGAGCGGCCCCGGCTGGGAGAGGCCCTGCTGGAACGGGCCCTGCTGCAACGGACCCTGCGGGAGCGGGCCCGGCGCGGTCGGCGCGGCCGGATCTGCGGAGAGCGGGCCGCCAAGACCGGGTCCTCCCGGGAACGAGCCGGACTCCTGCGCGAGCGGTCCGCCGTGGGACTCACCGTAGGGCTCGGGCGCGGTCGGCGGCGCCTGCTCCCGGAACGTCGGTCCAGGCGCCTCCGGCCCGTGCGGGCCCTGCTCGAACGGACCGTGCTCGAACGGGCCCTGCTCGAACGGGTGCGGGTGCTGCTCGGACGGACCGTGGTGATGCTGCTCGAAGGCGCCGTACGGGTACTGCTCGAAGCCCGGCGGGGGCATGTGCGCGGTCGCCGGGTCGTAGGGCTGGCCGGCCGGGTAGGCCTCGGGGTGGACCTGCGGATACATCTGCATCGGGACGAAGCTGATGATCGGGGCGTAGGCCGTGCCCCCCTGGTGGCTCCCGTACGGCAGTCCCGGGGCGGAGGCGTACGCAGGGCCCGCGGGGTAGCCGCGGGGACCGGCCCGGCGGACGGCGGCGGCATGCGCCAGGCGGCGCAGCCTCCCCTCGAAGATCAGGACGCCGAACAACACGAGCAGCACCAGGATCAGCGCCGGGATGCCGAGCTGCTGGCTCAGCGCGGCCGGACTGCTGCCGGAGGTCGCGTTGCGGATCTCGTACGGCACCGTCGCCGGGTCGGGTTCGGCGAACGTGCTGGTGCTCGGCTCGGGCGACGCGGTCGGCAGCGTCTCCGCCGGGCTCGGCTCGGCGGTGGGGAACTGCGGCTCCGTCTCCTCGATCTCGGGGGTCGAGGTCACCGGCGGCTCGACGGGGGTCGAGGGCGGCGGCTGGACCGTCTGCTGGGCGGTCTGCGTCGGGGCCGGCGGCGGAGCCGCGGTGGTCGTGGTCGCAGCGGCCGTCTTGGACGGCTTCTTCGGCGGCGCGGTCACCGTGGCGGTGACCGTCACCTGTCCCGGTGTGCTGGCGGAGGGCTTGGGCGCGGTCCCGTCGGGGTTGGCGGTCACCGTGACCGTGACGACCGGCGCGGGCTCCTCGGGCACCTCGGGCTGGTCCTGGCACTCGGCCGCGGGGTCGACGTCGCACCCCGGGATCTGCGTGGGCTCCGCGAGGACCGTCCTGGCGGCCGCGGAGGCCTGACCGGCCCCGGCGAGCGAGGCGGCGGCGGTCACGATCACGCCGGTCAGCCCCAGGGACACGAGCACGGCCGAGACGGCTGCCGTGCGGTGAGATCTCGTCACCGGCTGCCTCCGTGCGATTCCCGAATGACTCAGTCAAGAAAATACCAGCCGGGTAAAATTATCAGCAAAGCCGCTCTTCTTGCATCGCCCGAATGGCACGTTTTTGCTGCACTTTCGCCTGCAGCCAGAGCAGGCAGAGGAGCCCACCTATCGCGACCCCCGTGGCGGGCAGGCCCCGCACCTCCACCAGCGGTTCCGCCTCTCCGGCGATCTCGATCTCCCGGCTCCGGCCGCTCACCTCCAGGGGCAGCGGCGCGCCGCCCTGCGGCTGGGCCGCAGCCGGGGAGGGCACGGCCGTCGGCATCCGGATCTCGGGGGTGGGCCATGCCGTGGGCGGCTGCACCGTCGGGACCGGCCACGCCCACGCCGGGGCCGGCCAGACCCACGCCGGGGCCGGGGCCAGGGTCGGCGCAGGCACGGGCACGGGCACGGTGGTCGCCAAGCCGGTGTCCGCGGCGACTCCCCCGGTCCCCTCGGCGGCCGGGACCTCCTGCGCCGCCGTATCCGCACCGGTCTCCGCCCTCGGCCGCTTCAGCGCCGCACCGCCCCTGCCGGGACGACGCGGACGCACCGCCCCCGGCACCCCCTCCACACCCTGGAAGTCGTAGAAGACCTCGTACGGCTCCGCGTCGGACGTCTCCTCCGCCTCCCCCGGGACGGGGAGCAGGTCCTCGGGCCCGCATTCGCACGGCTGCCCGCCGTCCGCCTCCGGCGGCGCGGACAGCGGGGCGGGCTCCGGGACGGGCGGGAGCACAGCACCGGCGGGGACCGGGAAGGTGAGATGCCCCGGAGCCGGGACGGGCATCATCTCCTCCCCGACGTCCTCCTGGAGGACTCCCGGAGTCCTGGACGGAGTCCGGTCCGGAAGCGGCACGGGGCGGGACGGCTTGGGGGACGGCTTGCCGGGCAGTCTGGTGGGCGTCCTGAACGGGACGGGCGGAACCGGCTCGATGGGCGGCACCGGAGGGACGGGCACCAGGGACGGGACGGGCAGGGCCGCTCCGACCAGGTCGATCGGGGGAACGACGGGCTCCGGCTCGACCGCGCGACCCGCCGGCCAGCCGGCCGGCAGGAGCGCCCCCGTCCCCAGAGCCGACACCATCGCCGCGTACTTCCACCATCTTCTGCACAGTACGGTCACCGCGCGTCTCCGATCCCCCGATGTGAACGCATGACGACAACACGCTCTGTAGCAGTTATGTCACGATCGGCTACCGTTCAATCCCGCCGAGCAGTGCCCGCACGGCTCGTACGATCGGCAGGTCCGCGGGCAGCCAGGCGACCTCGTCCAGTTCGTCGAGGGCGAGCCAGCGGAGCTCCCGGTGCTCCTTAGCCTCCGGCTCCCCCTCCACCACCGACGCCAGCCAGACCCGCAGCACGCGGTCTCCGCCCAGCGGCCAGTCACCGCCGACCGCCTCCCCCACCTCGATCAGGACGCCGAGTTCCTCACGGCACTCCCGGACCAGCGCCGTGCGGTCGTCCTCCCCCGGATCGACCTTCCCGCCGGGGAACTCCCAGCCCCCTGCCAGTTCCGGCGGCTGGGCGCGCTGCGCGGCGAGCAGCCGGCCCGCCCCGTCGACGATGGCCGCTCCCACGACGACTCTTCTCATGGGCCCTGATTCTGCTGCATCTGTGTTGATGGCTGTATTGATGGCGACGCTGCGCGTCGCGGCTCGGGGGCCGGTAACCGCCGTCTTCCCTCATCACGTGCTCGCTTCGCTGCGCGCGCTCCTCAGTCCAGACGACGGAGCCCCCTCGCGGGTCGATGGCGACGCTGCGCGTCGCGGCTCGGAGGCCCTCAGCCCTGGGCCTTCAGCCTGAGCTGCTCCTGGACCGCGGGGTTCTGCAGGGGCCGGGTGAAGCCGACGATGCCCGCCCGCCCGCGGTAGGAGGTGACCTTGATCGGGCCGCACAGGCGGCACCGGGCCTCGATCATCTTGCCGGGCGAGACCACCATGCCGACGTGCCCGGGCCGGTCCGGGCCGGTGCCGGGGCCGGAGTTGAAGAAGACCAGGTCGCCCGCCTGCTCCTCGCCCTCGGAGACCTCCACGCCGAACGGCCACTGGCCGAACGTGGTGCGCGGGATGGACAGGCCCGCACTCCGGTAGGCCATGTAGACGATCCCCGAGCAGTCGAACGCGTCCGGCCCGGTGCCGCCCCACAGGTACGGCTTGCCCCGCTGGGCCAGGGCGTACTCGAGGATCTGCGCGACCACGTCGTCCGGAGCCGCCTCGACCAGCGGTTCGTCGCAGGCCGGTTCGGCCTCGGGCGGGACGCTGACCGCGCCGTCCTCGGCGTACTTCCCGGCGATCTCCATGACCTGGTCGACGTACCACCAGGCCCGGTTGTAGACGAACAGCGAGCGCCGCACGTTCTCCGGCGCGCCGTTGCGCTTGAGCATCTTGGCCGCGCCAAGGATGGCGTCGGCCGGGTTGTAGACGTCGGCCCAGCCGTCGCCGTCGCCGTCGGAGGCGTAACCGTTGAACTCCGACGGGATCTTGATCTTCACTTTCCCGCCCCAGGTGCTGATCAGGAACTGCATCGGCCCGGCGGCCCCGGCGCTGTTGGTGCCGCTGCGCACGCCCGGGAGCACGGAGCGGCCGTGGTCGGTCTCGCGCTTGCCGACCCCGGCGAGCACGTTCCACTGCACGCCGACCTTCTCACCGTGCTCGCGGTAGAGCTCCAGGTACTCCGGCGGGATGTCGGACACCGCCGTCTCCGACTCGCCGTCCGCCCGGCCCGCGGTCTCCTCGCAGTCGGGCAGCCCGCCGCCGGTGAACGACGGGAAGGTGCTCACCATCATCATCGGAGCCATGATCAGCCCGACCAGGCAGAGTCCCACCACGGCGAGGACCGCCCCGATCCGGACCTTTCTGCCGTCGTCGTTCATCCGCCGGTCCCGGAGGGCCGCTCGTCCCCCTCCTGGCCCTCGTCGGCGGGCTGCAGGTCGTGGACCCGCCAGTCGGCGCCGACGGGGACGAGCGTGACGGCGTACTCGTCGACGCGCTCCTTCTCGCCGCTCTTCGCGGTGATCCGCTCGGTGCAGGCGACCACGAACACCACCGAGGAGTCCTGGACCTGCCGGATCTGGCGCACCTTCGCCGAAGCGGTGGAGACCACCTCGTCGGCGCGGTTCGCCTCGACGAACCCCGGTGACGTGCGGGCCCGCACCAGGACCTCGGCGAACTCCGTCGTGGCGTAACCCCTCAGCCGGTCCCCGTAGGCCGCCGGGTCCTCGTCATGGGCGTAGGTGCCGTAATCGGCCGTGAACCGCTCGGCGTAGTCGGCGGCCGCAGCCAGCTCCTGCTTGGTCATCGGCAGGTAGGAGTAGACGTCGAACGGTGCGTCGCTGGCCGTCGCCGCCGGGCGCGGCGACTCGGCGTCCACCTGCCGCCCCGCCCCCGGCTCCGTCCCGGTACGGCTGACGCCCACCGGGCCGACCTGCGTCTGCTCGCCGCCCGTCCCGCTCTCCCACATGGTCAGGTAGATCCCGACCGCGGCCAGGAGCCCGACGAGGACCGCGAAGACGACCCCTCTGCGGCCACCGATCTCGGCCATCGTCCGTCAGTCCTTGTCCGATCCGGAGGGGCGCAGCCAGAACGGCGTGGGGGCCTCGTCGGCCCGCCGCCCCCGGTCCGACCGGCTCGGCAGCCAGAGCGGGGGTGCCTCGGACGACCTGTCCGGACCGCCGCTCCTCGACGGTCCGCCCGAGGAGCCCCGGGACCCGCCGCCGAAGATGCTCCCGCCCGACCCGGATGAGCCCGAGGAGCCGCGGGATCCGCCGAAGACGCCGCCGCCCGATCCCGAGGAGCCCCGGGACCCGCCGTTCCGCGAGCCCGCGGAGGAACCGCGCGGACCCGGGCCGGACGAACCCCGGGACCCGCCGCCGAAGATGCTCCCGCCGGAACGGCCGCCGCCCCCGGAGGAGGACCTGCCGCCCGACGGCGCCGTCCCCCCGCCGGACCCCGAACCGCCCCGCGGGGCCCAGCCGCCGGCCCGCCCGCCGAACCAGCCGCCGCTCCCACCGGACGAGCCTGAGCCGCCCGAACGTGTGGGGGGCGCGCCGCCCGCCGTACGGTTCCCGGAGAGGTTGAGCGGGGGCGCCGCGCCGGGGCGGGCCGTGGTGACCGGCCGGCCCGCGGCGGCCCGGCGTCCTCCCGCCTTGGCGTCGGTGTCCAGCGGCGCGGGCTGCGCGGTGACGGGGACCCTGGCGCCCGAGGGGGTGCCCGTCGCGTCCTCCTGGCCCCGGACCCTGCCCTGGGCGACCGCCGCGGCCGCGCCCGCGCCCGCTCCTCCGGCGACCGCGGCCGCCTGCAGCAGGGGTTCGGCCTTGCGCATGCCCCACCGGCCCGCCCTGGCCGCGGCGACCGGCGGGAGCACGCCCGCCGCGCGCTGCAGGGTCGGCGCGCTGGCCGCCTCGCCCAGCATGCGGGTGGTGAGGGTGTGCCCGTCCATGGAGGCGAACAGGTGCTGGAACGGCCGCCGGTAGAAGAAGACGGCGATCGTCAGCAGCGCCATGAACATGACCTGCATGCCCCACGGCATCGCCGTGGAGATGATCAGCGCGTAGCCGTACACCAGCACGCCCAGAACGAGGGCCAGCACCGCCTGCCGGAGCAGCGTGCCGACCAGCATCTCCACCCAGCGCATCGCGATGATCCGGCCGGAGCCCGGATGCACGCCGATCAGCAGGAAGACCGGGGCCATGATGAGCAGGAGCAGGAACCCGACCTTGAGCGCCAGCAGCGAGACCGCCACCAGGAAGATCAGCGTCCCGGCGACCATCGCGGCCAGGAGCGCGCCGATCGCGATGCCCAGCCGGTTCGTCCAGTCCTTGCCCTGGAAGAGGAAGTAGACCGGACTGCCCTCGATGTACTTGGCCATCTCCTCCACGTAGCGGGCCTGGTGCGCGCTCGTGTTCGGCGTCTGGGCGGCCTTCTGCTCGGTCAGGTCCAGGGCCTGGATGTCCAGCCCCAGCGCGCCGAAGTGCTTCACCACCGGGGCCTCGGGGTCGGCGGTGCCGAACATGCCCATCAGCCACGGCTTGCAGACGAGGGTCGACCAGAGCGCGTCGGCGTTCTGGTCGACGCTCGGCGTGCCGGTCCGGCCGTAGCCGCCGGGCTGCGCCTGCGGAGCCGTCTCCCCCTTGGCGGGCAGGCACGAGGCCCCGCCCGCGCCGGGCAGGCCGGAGAAGGCCGAGTTGACGACCTCCCCGGTCTTGTCCGTGACGGTCTTGCCCAGCCCGGTGAAGTCGCCGGGGCGGCTGAAGAACCAGACCGCGACGGTGACCGCGAGGACCATCCAGATGACGCCCTCGGCGGTCGTGGTCGCGCGCTTGCGGATCAGCCCGTACCACGCCAGCCAGATCGCGCCGAGGATCACCACCGGCCGCAGGAAGGGCCAGTACATCGCGTCGGAGAGCCGGATCACGATGTCGTCGACGACGTCCTTGATCGCCTCCAGCGGGCCCTCGCTGGCCGCCGCCTGGTAGGTCGTGATGGTCAGCCGGTCCAGCGCCTTGGCCCAGGAGAAGACCGTGTTGGCCCAGGCGTTGCCCAGCACCGCCGCGACGTCGTCGCAGCCCAGCTCGTGGGTGTGCCAGAACAGGCCGCTCATGCCGTAGGTGGCGTAGTTCGTCTGGACGGCCGGCGGCGCGGCACCCCCGGCGGGCGCCTCCGGAGGCGGCGGCTTGACCAGGCCGTCCACCCCGCCGCCCACTATCTCGGGCGCCAGGTCCGGGGACAGGTCGCAGGGCGCCGCCGCCGCCGCGATCGACCCGCCGGCCGGGAACACCAGCGGCAGCGCGGTGAGCGCCACGAACGCCACCAGCGCCACCGCGAGCCGCCGGCCCAGCCGCCGCCCGCGCGTCCTCCGCCGGCCCGTCCCGGTCTCCCCGGCCGTCCGCGCCGCCCGGTCCGCCCGCCGTTCCCGCGCGGAACGCCTCGGTCTCTCGTCGGAGTCCTTCATGACCTCGCCTCCAGCGCCGTAGTCCCCGGCCTGCCGGCCCTGTCGCCTTCCGAGCCGCCCTCTGACAGATCGTGCACGTTGTCGTCGGGCTTGTCATGGGTGGGATTGGTGTCGAGCCGTCGCAGCAGCTCACCGGAGACGAGGTCCACCCCGATCCGGCCCGCCCGGCCGTCCAGGTCGCGGAAGACGCACTCACCGTTGCCCAGGGAGCGCAGCACCGCCTTGTGCTCCTCGGAGGGGTCCACCCCGAGCAGCGCCATCACGTTCTCCACCTCGATCCGCTCGGTGGAGCGGAAGGCGAAGACGGACGACAGGCAGTTCGTCACCTGCTCGTTCAGCAGGTCACCGGCGTTCTGCGAGACCAGCACGAGCGCGGTGTTGCGCGAGCGGCCCATCCGGCTCACCTCGGGCACCAGCTTGGCGCCCTCCGGAGTGGAGGTGATCGCCCAGGCCTCGTCCAGGAAGATCGCCTTGGGCGTCCGCCGGTCGAGTCCGTTCATCAGCCCGCGGGCGAACTGCGCGACGAGGTAGAGCAGGGCCACCGAGAGCCGCTGCTCGTAGGAGTAGTCGTCACGGCCGGTGGCGGCGTCCGGCAGGGTCAGCCCGCCCAGGGTGAAGACCGTGGTCCAGCCCTCGGTGTCGATCTGGTCGCCGCCGGAGGGGTCGAAGCAGAGCCGGGCCAGGTGCATCTCCGACATCGAGCGGAGCACCGCGCCCAGGTTCTTGGAGGCGGCGTCCCCGGCCTGCTCCAGGAAGTCGACGACCTTGCCGAGCGAGGGGTCCGGCCCGTTGGAGACCGCCGCGACCGCCTGGATCATCGCCGACTCGCGCTCCTCCGACATGCGCGGCAGCAGCAGCCGCAGGGTCTCGGTGGCCATCGTCTTCTTGGCCGCGAGGTCGTCGCCGAACGAGAACGGGTCGAGCAGTCCGGGCGCGGCCGAGCCGAGCGGGATGATGCGTGCCTTCCTGCCCCGCTCCTGCAGGAGCCGGACCAGGGAGTCGGCGTCGCCCTTGGGGTCGATCACCGCGACCGTGACCCCGCGCAGCGCCATCTGGTAGATCATCAGCAGCGCCAGCGTCGTCTTGCCGCCGCCCGGCTCACCGGTGATCGCGATGGCCGTCGGCCGGTTGCGCGCCGCCGCCACCAGCGGGTCGAAGTGCACGATGCTGCGGGCCCGGCCCAGGGTCTCGCCGATGTACGGTCCCATCCAGCCGGCGTTCGTCTCGTCCACCCGGTCGCCGAGGTCCACGGTGGCCGTGGCCATGCCGCCCGCGATGGTGCGCAGCGGCTGCCGCTGGGCGTAGGCGTTGACCCGGACCCGCTCGCCGGGCAGCGCCTCGCAGAACAGCGAGAACTGGTCGCCGGTGGAGTTGACGATGTCGATGCCCATGTCGCGGTAGTGCTCGACGACCGCCTCGACCCGCTGCACGCAGATCTCCTCGGTCGGCGCGGACACGATCAGCCGGTGCCAGCCGTACACGAAGGGCAGGCGCTCCTTGGTGATGCCGTGCTCCAGCATCCGGGCCGCGTCGATCTGCTCGGCCAGGGCCAGCGGCGCCTCCGCGCCCGCCTCCCGGATGTGGATGTCCATGTCGCGGGCGTGGGCGAGCTTGCGCGCGACGTCCTTGCTGGCCTTGACCGGGGAGATCAGCCGCATCCTGGAGCTGATCTCGACCGGGAAGGGCAGCTGGTCGGCGAAGTGCATCCACGGCTCGCCGTCGGGGAAGGCCATCAGGTCCGGGAACCGGGCGAAGGACAGGTGGGCGACGTAGGACTCGCCGTGCGGCTGCTCGACCCTCAGCAGCGACCTGCCGTTGTGGATCTGCCCCTCGACCAGGGACTCGATCTCGCCCCTGCCCCACCGCCGCTTCGGGCTGGCCGAGGGCGGCGGGTCGCCGAGGGAGCCGGTCGCGGCGTGCTGGAAGAGCCAGGCGATCTCGGTGGAGGTGGCGTGCCGGGCGTAGAGGGCGCTGGCGGCCAGCGCCCGGCCGAGCCGTTCGGCGTGCCCGGTCCACTTGGCGACCTCGGCCTTGGGGACGTGGTCGTCCTCCAGGCCCAGGGCCTTCTCCCCGCGCTGGTAGAAGCCGAAGAGCTGGGAGAACACCCCGTCGCCCAGCTGCGCGCCGCGCGGGCCGAGCCGTACGCCGAGGTAGACCTCCTTGGTCCAGAAGTCCTTGGCCCAGACGTGCCGGTACAGCTCCTCGAGGTAGTCGCGCCAGCCGGGGCCCTCGTCGGAGGTGGTGTTGAGCGCCAGCGCCCACTCGGCGGCCGGGTAGGTGCGGTGGGCCACCCGCAGGTGCACCTCGGCGTCCGGCATCCGGATCGCGGCCAGCGCGATCGTGATGTTGGTGGCCAGAGCCTCGCGCTCCTCGGGGGTGATGAACTCGTAGCTCACGGTCGGCAGGCGGAAGTAGGCCCACGCCGAGGAGTCGGTCAGCAGGATCCGGTCGTCGAAGTACCGGACGGCCAGGCGGCTGCGGGCCCGCGACGCGCGGCTCATGCGGCCCCCTTCCCCGGTCGCGCGGGGCGCGGGCCGCCGTACCCGCCCGCGGCGCCCTCCGCCGTCCGTACGAACCGTTCCCTCACAGGAACACCACGTCTTCTCCCGCGCCGGGTCTCACTGGGCCAGCTCCTCCTCGCTCGTTCGGTTCGTCCGCACCGCTCCCAGTCCGGCCACCACGACCCCGGCCAGGGCGAGGTAGGCCCGGCGGCCCGGCGCCCGCAGATGGGACGGCTCCACCCGCTCGGACCTGCCGGGGGCCAGCTCGTCCTCCCAGGGCACCCGCACGATCGCCCGGCACCGGCCGCGAGCGACCGCCTCGGCCTGCTCCACGTCGGCCATGCTGCGGCGGCTCACCCCGTTGACGACCATGATCGCCCTGCGCCGGAGGTCCGTGCAGCCGTGCCCGTCGAGCCATTCGTACGTCATCGCGACCGCGTCGGCCCCGTCCTCACTGGCGGGGGCCACCAGGATCAGCTGGTCGGCATAGGGCAGGACCCGCGCGGCCAGCGCCGCGGCCGGGTCCACGACGACCAGCTTGTAGTGGCGGTCCAGCAGGTCCATCGCCTGGCCGAGCCGCCGGTCGGAGAAGAGCCCCCGGTCCGACAGGCGCTGCTCGGCGCCCGCGTCGGTGTCGCTCCCGAGGACCTCCAGCCCGGAGGCGCAGCGGCTGGTGTAGGCGCGCATGCCCAAGTATCCCTGGACCCCGTCCAGGCCCGCCAGCAGGGAGCTGAGCGTCTCGGGCGACTCCCCCTGGATCCGGCCGGACAGGGCGTGCGCGCCGGTGCTGGCGTCGACGGCCAGCACCCGGTCGTCGCGGAGACGGGCGAGCGTGTGGCCGAGCATGAGCGCCGTCGTGGTCTGCCCCGCGCCGCCGGTGCAGCCCAGCACCACCACCCGGCGGCTGCCGCTGAAGACCCCCCTGGCGCGCGCCTCGTCGACCTCCGATCCGTCCGTACGGCTCCCGCTCCCCGGGCCCATCACCACCTGGGCCAGTCGCCGCCAGCCGCCCTCGGAGTCGCGGCCGATGACCGACTCCACCCGGCGGACCCTGGGCTCGGCCTGCCCCGGCGGCGCCGCGGGGGCGGCGGGAACCGGTGCCGCGGGGGTGACCTGGGCGGCGGGCCCGGCGGGCACGGCCCGGATCGAGACCCCTCCCGACACGATCACCGGCCGCTCCTGCGGCCAGGACTTCCACTCGTCCCCGGACCGTTGGCCGCCCTCCCGCGGCTCCCCCCCGGAACGCCGGCCCCGCGCGTCTTCGGCCCGCTCCGGTACGGCCGGCGCGTCTTCGGTCGGCTCCGGTACGGCCCGCACCCTCCGGGCCTGCGCCTCCCCGGGCTCTCCGGGCCGCGCGCCCCCGGGACGCACGGCCTGCGCGGGCCCGACGAACCGCGGCATGATGCGCGGGACGGACGGCCTCTCCCGGCTCTCAACGGGCCCGGCGGGCGGAGCGGGCAGGCCGGCAGCGGTGGACGGGACCGGCCCGGGCGGCGCTGCGGACTCGGCCCGCTCGGCCTCCGCGGAGGCGGCGAGTCTGCGCAGGCGCCGCAGCGCCTCGGTGTCGATCGGGGTGGCCGGAGTCTGCTCCGGCTCCGGAACGGCCGCGGGCGTCCCCGGCCGCGCGGTCCCGGCCGGCTTCTCACCGAGGACGGCGGGCGTCCGGGGGGATGTGGACCCCGCAGGGACCGCGGGCGCCTCGGACGGCGCCGACGATGCGGGCGACGCCGGCCACGCGGGCGCCTCGAACGGCGTAGGCGACGCGGTCGGCACGGACGGCGAGGAAGGCACAGACGACGCGGGCGACGCGGTCGGCGGGGAAGACACGGAAGACGCGGCCGTCACGGGTGCCGCGGACCGTGCGGGCGCCTCGGACGGCGAGGAAGGGGCGGGCGGCGCAGCCGATGCGGAGGCCGCGGAGGACGCGGACGCCGTCGGCACGGCGGCGGAGACCGTTCCAGTGGACGGGACGGGGTGGCCGAGGGCGGGAGCGGTGCCCCGGCGAGGGGCGGCGACCGTACCCCAGGCGACGCGGTCACCGGTGACCGGCGCGGTCGCCGCGGCGGCGGCAGCGGCGGCCACCACGGGACGGACCGTACGGGAGGCCTCGGCGGCGCGCCTGGACGGCGCGGCGTGACGGGCCTTGCGCGCGACCTTGACCCGGACCGGCGCGGCCTGCTGGGGAAGCGTCCGCCAGACCCGGCCGACGAGGGTGATCTCCGAGGGCTCCGCCGCGGGGGCCATCCGGCACCAGGTCCGCGGCTCCCCCAGATAGCGCGACTGCGACTGGAGCAGCTCGGTGAGCCGCTTGCCCTCGATCACCGGGCGGGTGGACAGCCACGTCACCACCCCCGGCGGCACCAGGTAGACCACGTGCCAGGGGGCGTCGAAGGGCAGGCCGAGCATCGCGAGCAGGAACGACCAGGGAGCCGTCACCCCCACGAACACACCGATCCAGACGATCGGAAGCGGCATCGGCAGCCGTAGGTCGTACAGCTTGTAGAGCCGCTTCTCGATCCGCCAGATATTGGTATAAGTGGGCAGGTCCATGCGCTCCTCCTCTCCGCCTCTCGTCGTCCGGCCGCCGCCGAGCGGTCTCAGCTCCCCGTGATGCCCAGAGCGCCCGCGATCGCCTTGGCCGTCACCTCGATGATGTTGGGCACGTAGAAGATCACGCCGATGGCGATGGCGAGGATGATGAACTGGACGAACCTGGTGATCTCACGGGTGAACAGGAAGAACAGGGCCACCACGGAGACGATGACGAGGAAGAGCGGGGCGAAGAACCGGCGGAGGAAGTCCGCCAGGCCCTCGGTGTTCACGCCTGCCGGAGGAGCGGTCGGCTGGCCGGTCGGCTGCTGAGCGAGATCGATCACGCTCAGCAGGATGGTCTTCAGAGTCACTTCGCGTCCTCCGTGCTCACGGTCGCACGCGCCGGGCGGACGTGGGGCCGCGGCGCGTGCGCGCCGCCCGCCTCACCACCGGCTCGTCGGCCAGGGGGGGTCTGTTCACTGCGGACTGCCACCATTCGATCATGCGTCACCCCACGGACCGTCCGGCGCCCCGGATGCTCTGGACGAACCATTTGTCGCCCTGCTTGACCACGGTGAGGACGTAGGCCTGCTCCAGCCTGCCGCTCACGCCCCCCGGGTCGCTCGGCGTGGGACCGGCGGACGGGCCCGCGCCCGCGGGCACCCCCCAGACCACCGTCGCGGTCACCTCCCTGGTGGCGCCGGTGGTCAGCGGCACGAGCAGGTCCTTGAGCTCCAGGAAGGCGAAGGACCCGCCGAACCCCTGGAGCACGGTCCCCTCCGCGGCGTACTGCTGCAGGGAGGCGGTGTCGCTGGCGGCGTAGGCCTTGAAGAAGTTGGCCATGGGCGTGCGCAGCTCCTGCTCCGCGGCCTCGTCGCGGTCGGGCTCGGCCACGGGCGGGAGGACCGCCGGCACCGGCGCGGGCAGGATGCCCGGACGCCCGGAGACCACGAACCTCCCGGTCTCCTTGTCATGGAAGACCGGGACCGACAGGAGCTGCCGGCGGTCGTCCGACTGGAACGCCAGCGTCACGACGGCGTTCTCCGCGTCGACGATCTCTATGCCGTAGGGCTGGATCGCCCCGGCGCTCATCCGCCCGAGGCCGTCCCAGCCGAACTGGGGCTCAGCCCCGTCGGGCAGGAAGGGCGCCAGCCGCCCGGCCCGCTCCGCCGTGCGCACGGCGTCGAAGTTCAGGTAGACGGCCGCGAACTGGCTGGCGAAGGAGGTGGCCTTCGTGGTCGGGAATCCCGCGTCGGCGGGGACGGGCGCCGCACCCGTGCTCGTGTTGCCGCCGGTGAACCGCTCGAAAGGCGCGCGGATGCCGTTCACCAGGATGACCACGATCAGCGCCCAGAGGATGACGCGGCCGGTCCACACCAGCCAGCGGCCGCCTCCTCCGGACCAGCGGCCGCGGCGCGGCACGCCCCGTCCCCGGGCCGGGGCGGAATCGAGGTCGAGGTCGTCGGACGCCCCAGGGTATGCCGAAAGCTCAGGGTCACCAGCGGTCCGAGGATCCTGCTGGACGATTGACCTTCGAGCCATCACGCCTCCGCTCGCGCCGATCCCCCCGGCCGGCGCGGTGTCCGTATTACTCCTGACCCCGTGAGCCATGGTGAAGCGATTACCTTAGCTGCCTCGCCGATTCTTCCAGGAAAACCACGCCCATGCTGCAGTCATCGTATGGACTGAGCAAACCGGGTCTGGAACCGTTCGTACTCCCCCGTCCTCCCCCGCATGGCGGACAAAGCGCGTTCCTCCTGGCCAGAGCCCATCCCGGTTACCCAAACGCCACCCCTTGCTATCCAAAAAGCGTGCCCACTGTCCCGACCTGCGCATTTGCCGGACAGAATCTCACGGAGCGTGACAAAGCACAGGGCGGGCGCGGTCCTGCCGGACCGCACCCGCCCCGCGGATGACCAGGCGCCCCGGAGAGGGCGCGGAGGAGACGCTCAGACGTTGAAGCGGAACTCCACGACGTCGCCGTCGCGCATCACGTAGTCCTTGCCCTCGATGCGGGCCTTGCCCGCCTGCCGTGCCGCGGCGATGGAGCCGGCCTCCACCAGGTCGTCGAAGGAGACGACCTCCGCCTTGATGAAACCGCGCTGGAAGTCCGTGTGGATGACGCCGGCGGCCTCGGGCGCGGTCGCGCCCCGGGGGATCGTCCAAGCCCGCGTCTCCTTGGGACCCGCCGTCAGGTAGGTCTGCAGGCCGAGGGTCTCGAAGCCGACCCGGGCGAGCTGCGCCAGGCCCGACTCCTCCTGCCCGACGGACTGCAGCAGCTCCAGCGCCTCCTCGTCGGAGAGCTCGACCAGCTCGGACTCGATCTTGGCGTCCAGGAAGACGGCCTCGGCCGGCGCGACGAGGGCCGAGAGCCGGTCGCGCAGCTCCGTGTCGACCAGTTCGTCGGCGTCGAGGTTGAAGACGTAGAGGAACGGCTTGCCGGTCAGCAGGTGCAGGTCCCGCAGGTCCGCCGGGTCGATCCCGGCGCCCTTGGCCCCGGCGTACAGGGTCGTGCCGCCGTCCAGGAGCTTGACCGCGGCCTCGGCCGCCTCCAGCACGGGCTTGCGGTCCTTGTTGGTCCTCGCCTCCTTCTGCAGCCGCGGGATCGCCTTCTCCAGCGTCTGCAGGTCGGCCAGGATCAGCTCGGTGTTGATAGTCTCGATGTCGCGCTCGGGGGCGACCGCCCCGTCCACGTGGGTCACGTCCGGGTCGCTGAAGACCCGGATGACCTGGCAGATCGCGTCGGTCTCCCGGATGTTGGCGAGGAACTGGTTACCCCGGCCCTGTCCTTCGGAGGCGCCCTTGACCAGGCCGGCGATGTCGACGAACTCGACCTTCGCGGGCAGGATCCTGGCGGAGCCGAAGATCTCGGCCAGCTTCTCCAGACGCGGGTCGGGCACGCCGACGATGCCCACGTTGGGCTCGATGGTGGCGAACGGGTAGTTCGCCGCCAGGGCGTTGGCGGTCTTGGTCAGCGCGTTGAAAAGCGTGGACTTGCCGACGTTGGGCAGTCCGACGATGCCGATGCTCAGGCTCACGTGACCCGAGTCTACGGGGAGCCGTGCAGTGCCACTCGCCGCAGGCAGGTCACAGGACGGGGAATCCCCGGCCCGCGCACCCGCAGATAGCGGTCCGAACCGGTCGGGCAGCCGTCGTTGGAGCCGGCCCTGGCCGTCACCCGGGCCCAGGCCTCCGGGGAACCGCACGGCGCCCTGGTGAGCGCCCGGCGGCTGACCAGCCGCTCTCCGGGCCGCACCACGCAGTCGCCCACGGAGAGCACGCCGCCGCCCTCGCCCAGGCAGGCGACCGCCCGGCCGCCGACGGCCAGCGCGTCGAGCGCCCCGCTCGGGCAGGTCTCCTTCGCGCCGACCACCGCCAGCACCCTGCCGTACCAGCCCCGCGCCGAGCAGGGCAGCTCCCCGCCGCGCAGCGCCAGGCAGTCGCCCGGGCGCAGCACCCCGCCGCCCCGCCCCGGATCTCCGGCGTGCGGTCCCCGCAGGCTGCGCACGCACGCCGTACGGCCCGCCCGCAGGCTCTGCGGGGCCACCTCCCCAGGCTCCCCCGCCGTCCCCGGCGCGGCCGGGGCGCCAGAGATCATGACCAGCTCGTCCGTCTCGGCCGGGCACTCGGGCGCGCGGGCGCCCACCACGGAGATGACCGTGCCGTCGGCGGCCGCGCAGGGGACGAGGTCGAACCTGGCGTCCTGCCGGTCGACGCAGGCCCCCCGGCCCCAGGCGAGCGCGGCCGGAGACTCCGCGCCGACGCCCGCGGCCGCCGTGTCCGGCCCCCCGCCCCCCTGGCCGGCGATGAGCCCGATCGCCGCGGCTCCGGCGGTGGCGACGATGACGAGCACGGCCCCCAGCACCGGCGCCGTCTTCGGACGTAAGGCACGTGTACTCACGAACTCCCCCTACTTTACGTGTTCACAATGAAACTTTGGGTGATGGAGGGCGTGCGCACAAGCGGAACGGCCCGGCCGGTCCGCTAGGCGTGTCGGCCCGGCCTCGGCCGCCGGACCTGGGATCATCTGCGGGCATGAACGTCATGGCACTCGCCTTCCAGCTCGCCGTGGGACTCGCGGCGGGGCTCGCGATCGGGTTCCTGCTGGGCCGGGCCCGGGCCTCGGCCGGCGCCGCCGACGCCGTCGCCCGCCTGGCCGACGCCGAGGCCCGGGCCAGAGCCGCCGAGGAGAAGGTCGCCTACGTCGAGGAGCAGCTCGCCGAGCGCTTCCAGGCCCTGTCCGCCCGCGCGCTCGACGTCAACAACCTGCGTTTCCTGGAGCTGGCCGAGACCCGGATGGCCGCCGGCCGCGCCGAGGCCGCCGGGGAGCTGGAGCAGCGCAAGCAGGCGGTCGAGCACCTGATCGAGCCCCTGAAGGACACGCTGGCCCGCGTCGAGGCCCAGCTGCGCGACACCCAGTCGGGCCAGCGGGCCGCCCACGCCGAGCTGGCCCGGCACATCGAGATCGTCAGGGAGAGCAACGACCGCCTCCGCGACCAGACGAACGCCCTGGTGCGCGCCCTGCAGCGGCCCGAGGCCGGAGGCCGGTGGGGGGAGCTGCAGCTGCGCAGGGTCGCCGAGATCGCCGGCATGCAGCGGTTCTGCGACTTCGAGGAGCAGGCGAACGCGACCACCGCCGACGGCGCCCTCCGGCCGGACATGGTGGTACGGCTGGCCGGCGGCAAGAACATCGTGGTCGACTCGAAGGTCTCCCTGGCCGCCTACCTGGAGGCCGCCGAGACCGGTGACCCCGACCAGCGCTCCGCCCGGCTCGACGCCCACGCCCGGCACGTGCGCGACCACGTGGACCGGCTGGCGGCCAAGGCCTACTGGCAGGCGTTCAGCCCCGCGCCGGAGTTCATGGTGCTCTTCATCCCGGGGGAGGCGTTCCTGGCCCCCGCGCTGGAGCGCGACCCCGGCCTGCTGGAGTACGCCATGCGCAAGCGGGTCCACATCGCCACCCCCACCACGCTGGTCACCATGCTGCGCACCGCGCAGTACGCCTGGCAGCAGGCCGCGCTCAGCGAGAACGCCCGCGCGGTCTTCGAGCTCGGCAAGGAGCTCTACGAGCGGCTGGGCAGCATGGGGCGGAACCTGGACACGCTGGGCCGCTCGCTGAGCCGGGCCGTGGAGTCCTACAACCGGGCCGTGGGCTCCCTGGAGACCAGGGTCCTGGTGAGCGCGCGCAAGCTGAACGACCTGGGCCTGGTCGACGCCGACCTCGACCGGCCACAGATGGTCGAGGACCTGCCGCGCACGCTGGCCTCGCCCGAACTACTGGAAGAAGAGGCTCCAAGCGCGTCCCCCGTCTCCCGCCTGAACGGTAAGTTGGCCGAAGACCTGCTTTGAAAGCCGTTTCCTGAAACCGGGGGGAGCCCCACACTGGAGCCGTGCAGGAGCAGGCGTGAGGGGGGACGGGCGAGGTGATCGCATGAGTGAACGGAACCCGGCATCCGGCATCCGGCTGACCGCGCGGGGCGCGGTGGCGTCCGTGCTGGTGTTCACACTGCTGGGCAGCGTGCTGAACACCGTGCTCGGGCTGCCGGCCGTGGTCGGCCTGGCGTTCGTGGGCGGCTGCGTCGCCGCCGTCTCCCTGGTGAACCCGCGCGACCTGCTCTCGCTCGTGGTCTCCCCGCCGCTGGCCTTCTTCGCCGCCGTGCTGCTCGCCGAGGCCGTGCGGTCCCTGACCGCGCCCTCGCCGGCGGCGGCCTTCGGCCTGGGGATCTACAGCTCGCTGTCGCGGGGCGCCCCCTGGCTCTTCGCCGGCTCGGCGCTGGTGCTGCTCATCGCCTGGCGGCGCGGCCTGAACCGCTGCGTCCGCGACCTGCGCGACGAACTGCGCGCCTCCGGTCCCGCCGTCCCCCGGCCGCGCGCGGGCGGGGCCGCCGGAGCGGCGGCGGGATTCGCCCCCGAGCCCGAGGGCTACTTCGAGCCCCGGGTGTACGGCTCGCCCCGCGAGGGCCAGTAGCCCCCGCGGGAGAAGGAGCCCGAGCTCCGGGCCCCCTCCATGCGGGAGGACGAGCCCGGACCCGCTCCGGCCCGGGCCCCGGTGCCCTCCGGATCGGCGCCCTTCGACCGGACCCCGGCGCTCTCCGGCTCAGACCTCGGCGCGCAGGTCCTTGCGGAGCTCGTGCGGGAGGGCGAAGCGCACGCTCTCCTCGACGGACTCGACCTCCTCGACGTCCTCGAAGCCGTGCGCCGCCAGGCGGGCCAGGACCTCGGCGACGAGCTCCTCGGGCACCGAGGCGCCGCTGGTCACGCCGACCGTGGTGACGCCCTGCAGCCACTCGTCCCGGATGAAGGAGGCGTTGTCGACCAGGTAGGAGGCGTCGGCCCCGTGGTCGAGGGCGACTTCGACCAGCCGCTTGGAGTTGGAGGAGTTCTCCGAGCCGACGACGATGACCAGCTCGGCCTCGGCGGCGATCTCCTTCACCGCGACCTGGCGGTTCTGGGTGGCGTAGCAGATGTCGTCGCTCGGCGGGTCGATCAGGTTGGGGAAGCGCTCCTTGAGCCGGGCGACCGTCTCTGTCGTCTCGTCCACCGAGAGCGTGGTCTGGGAGAGCCACACCAGCCGGTCGGGGTCCTTCACCCGGACGGAGCCGACCGAGTCGAGGCCGTCCACGAGCTGGATGTGCTCCGGCGCCTCACCCGCGGTGCCCTCGACCTCCTCGTGGCCCTCGTGGCCGATGAGCAGGATGTCGTAGTCCTGGGAGGCGAAGCGCTTGGCCTCGTTGTGCACCTTGGTGACGAGCGGGCAGGTGGCGTCGACCGTCTTCAGGCGGCGCTGGGCGGCCTCCCGGTGCACGGCGGGCGAGACTCCGTGGGCGGAGAAGACCACGATGGCCTCCTCGGGGACCTCCTCGGTCTCCTCGACGAAGACGGCTCCCCGCGCCTCGAGCGTCTTGACCACGTGGGTGTTGTGCACGATCTGCTTGCGCACGTAGATCGGCGCGCCGTACTGCTCCAGGGCCCGCTCCACGGCCTGGACCGCACGGTCGACCCCGGCGCAGTAACCGCGGGGCTTCGCCACAAGCACGCGTCGAGTCGCGCGGGTCTTTGAAGTCATGTTCTTATGCTACGTGGAGTATCCATGGGGCCCGTTCACGTGCCTCTTGACCTCACAAAGCACCTTATTGCCGCAATCAGTTGTCCGATACCGTTCTCCAGGAGACGAAATGTCAGTCCCTGATCTCTTCCGCAACGTCGCCGGGAAGGCGAAGGAACTACCGCTCTACGTGCTGCAGACCACCCTGAGCGGAGTCGGCCAGGCGCTGATGCTCGGCGACCGGGTCCGCAGCAGGATCAAGCGCATGGCCGGTGGCGACGGCGGCCTCGACGAGGGGCGCCCGTCGGCGTCCGAGCAGGCCGCCGCCGTCGACGAGCAGGCCGGGGCGGCCGGGACCGCGGAGGAGCGGCCCGCCCGCCGCGAGCCGGTCATCTTCGCCCCCGCGAAGCCCAAGGCCGAGCCCGCCGCCACGGCCGCGTCCGCCACCGCTCCCGAGGCCGTCGCGGAGACCAGCGCGGAGACCGCCGCGAAGGCCGCCCCGGAGGCCCCGGGCGCCCCGGCCGGACCGGAGACCGTCGAGCCCGTCGCCGCGACCGCGAAGCCCGCCCGGGCCGGGGCCGCCGCGAAGGACTCGACCGCGGAGCCCGTCCGGCCCGAGGCCGGTTCCAACGGTGGCAGGACCCGGCCCGAGCCGGTCGTCTTCGCCTCCGCGCCCACGGCCGCCGAGCCCGCGCCCGAGCCCGTGATCGCCGTGCCGCCCGCGGTGAAGGTCGAGGTGGCCGAGGTGGAGGTCGAGGTCGAGAAGCCCGACGCCCTCGGCGCCGTCCCGGTCGAGGCGGAGGTCGAGGTCGTGAAGACCAAGCCCGCCGAGCCCGAGCTCGCCAAGTCCAAGACCACCCGGGCGAAGGCCGCGAAGGCCAAGGTCCAGCAGGAGGCCGCGAGCCCCGCCCCCGCGAAGGCCGCCCGGACCTCCAAGACCGCCAAGCCCGCCGCCGCGCCCGGAACCGCCGCGCCCGCCGAGGCCGGGGAGGGCGCGCTCGCCGAGCCGCTGCCCGGTTACTCCGGCCTGACCGTCGCCTCGCTGCGCGCCCGCATGCGCGGCAAGAGCGCCCAGCAGATCAAGGACATGATCGCCTACGAGCAGGTGACCACGGCCCGCGCCGAGGTCGTGCGGATGTACGAGAACCGCCTCGCGAAGCTGGAGGCCGCCGATTGACGCGCTCCCCGGTCTGAAGGCCGAGGACTCAGCCCGTGCCGCGCGTTCACGCGGCACCCCTGAGGCTTCCTGCTTCATCGGCCTGCGCCACCGCGAGCGGTGGTCCTACCCGGCCTCCACAGGCGTTTAACCTGTCCGCCCGTCCGGCGGCCAGGATGTTGATCGCGGCGTTGACGTCCCGGTCGTGGACCGCTCCGCACGAACAGGTCCACGACCGGACGCCCAGCGGCAGGGACTCGGCCACCACCCCACATGCCGAGCAGAGTTTCGACGACGGGAACCAACGGTCGATCCTGGTAAGGGTTCGTCCGTGGCGGACGGCCTTGTAGGCGAGCATGCCGACGAACTGCGACCAGCCCGCATCGTGGATGGACTTCGCCAGCGTCGTGCGGGCCAGGCCGTTGACACACAGGTCCTCCACGTACACCGCTTGGTTCTCGCGGATGATCTGCGTGGAGAGCTTGTGTCCGAAGTCCCGGCGCGCGTCGGTCACCTTCGCGTGTGCGCGGGCGACCCGGACGACGGCCTTCTTGCGGTTGTTCGACCCCTTCGCTTTGCGGCTGAGGGCCTGCTGGGCCTTCTTCAGCCGGCGTTCGGCGCGGCGCAGAAAACGCGGGTTGTCGATCTTCCGGCCGTTCGACAGGACCGCGAAATGCGTGAGCCCGAGGTCGATGCCCACCTCGGAGGCGGTCTGCGGGAGCGGCTCGTCGCCGACCTCGACGACGAACGAAGCGAAATACCGTCCGGCCGCGTCCTTGATGACCGTCACGGACGACGGTGCCGATGGCAGGGGGCGCGACCACCGTACGTCCACGTCGCCGATCTTCGGCAGGCGCAGCCTCCCGCCCGCCGTGACCGAGAACCGGGCGTTCTTCGTGAAGCGGATCGCCTGTCGTCTGTCCCTCTTGGACCGGAATCGGGGAGCAGCGGCCTTCGGTCCCTTGCGCGTGCCGGAGATCGAGGCGAAGAAGTTGCGGTAGGCGGTGTTCAGGTCCCCCAGCGCCTGCTGGAGCACCACGGAGAATCCCGCGCCGTCCTGGTCTTCTACGCCTGGTGGGCTGAGCGGCAAGAGCAGTCCGGTCAGGGCGTGCTCGCGCCCTGGCGGGCACTCCCGCGCGGGCCTTCACCCCCGGCCCGAAGGACTCCGGTGCCCAATTCGGCGTGACTCCTCGGAAGCGGCTGATGTCCTGCATCGAGATGGGCCGCCGCTGGAATTCACCGCACGATCCACGTAATCGAGCAACACGGAGTCCTGAAGGCCGGAGCACTGGCCCGCATCCCGGTAGCCGCCGCCTCTAGGCTTCCCGCATGACGTCGAAGACCACTCCGGAGCAGCCGCTGCCGGTCCGCACCGTCCTGCAGATGGTCGGCGGCTGGATCGGCAAGCTCGGCACCGTCTGGGTCGAGGGGCAGATCACCGAGCTGACCGCGCGGGGCGGCACGGTGTTCCTGACGCTGCGCGACCCGGTGGCGAACGTGTCCACCAAGGTGACCTGCCCCCGCGGGGTCTACGAGGCGACCGTCCCCCGCCCGGTGAACGGCGCCCGGGTCGTGATGAACCTGAAGCCCGACTTCTGGGTCAACCGGGGCTCCTTCGCGTTCACCGCGCTGGAGATGCGCCCGGTCGGGGTCGGCGAGCTGCTGGCCCGGCTGGAGCGGCTGCGCCAGGTGCTCGCCGCCGAAGGGCTCTTCGCCGCCGATCGCAAGCGCCGCCTGCCGTTCCTGCCCGGCACGGTCGGGCTGATCTGCGGCCGTGACTCGGCGGCCGAGCGCGACGTGCTGGAGAACGCGCGGCGCCGCTGGCCCGCGGTCCGCTTCAAGGTCGAGCAGGCCGCCGTGCAGGGACCGTACGCCGTGGGCGAGGTCACCGAGGCGCTGCGCCGGCTCGACGCGGACGGCGAGGTCGAGGTCATCGTGATCGCCCGGGGCGGCGGGTCGATGGAGGACCTGCTGCCCTTCTCCGACGAGGCGCTGGTCCGCGCGGTGGCGGCGTGCCTGACGCCGGTGGTCAGCGCGATCGGCCACGAGCAGGACAGCCCGCTGCTCGACCTGGTCGCCGACGTGCGGGCCTCCACCCCGACCGACGCGGCCAAGAAGGTCGTGCCGGACGTCGGCGAGCAGCTCACGCTCGTCCGGCAGCTGCGCGACCGGGGCCGCCGGGTGGCCGGCGGCTGGCTGGACCGCGAGACGGCCTGGCTGGCCGCGGTCCGCTCCCGGCCGTCCCTGTCCGACCCGGTCCGCGAGATCGAGCGCCGGGCCGAGCAGGCCGAGCAGTTGCGGGACCGGGCCCGGCGCGCGCTCACCGGCTCCCTGGACCGCGCCCAGGACTCCCTCGGCCACCTGCGCGCCCGCCTGGTCGCCCTCTCCCCCGCCGCCACCCTGGAGCGCGGCTACGCGATCGTGCAGCGCCCCTCCGGCGAGGTCGTACGGCGGGCGGCCGACGTGACCGGAGGCGACGAGCTGACGGTCCGCTTCCCCGACGACCGGATCACGGTCGTCACCGCCAGGAGGGATCCCACCGCGTGAACGGGCGGGCGGCCGGATCCCGCCGCATGGGCGCGCGCCCGGACCGGGGCCGGGAGAGGTCCCGCCGGGTGGGCGGACGGGCCGGGAGGGGTCTCATCGGGGTGGGCGGACGGGTCAGGAGAGGTCCCGCCAGGTGAGCGAGGGGTAGCCGTCCTCGACGAAGCCGAGCTCGCGGTAGAGGGGCTCCCCGTCCGAGGTCGCGTGCAGATCGACCTTGCGGACACCGCCCGCCCGGTACCAGTCCAGGAGCGCGCCCAGGACGGCCCGGCCGTGTCCCCTGCGCCGGTGCCGGGGATCGGTGGTCATCCCCTGGATGTAGCCGTACCTGCCGTCGGGGAGGGACGGTCCGGGGAAGCGGTTGAAGACCAGGCCGATCCCGCAGGAGGCGAGACCTCCCCCGGGGGCGTCCACCACGTAGACGGCCGTGTCGGGGGTGCCGATCCGCTCGGCGAGGCTCTCGGCGTAGGCCTCCTGCCAGTGCTCGGAGAGCGGGTAGGTCCCGTCCAGGGCCATCCGCTCGGTCAGGATCTCCCGCAGGCGGACCAGCTCGGGGATGTCGCCGGGGGTCGCGTCGCGCACACTCACCCCGCCAGTCTTCCAGCCGTCCGGCGGTGCTCCGCCGGGCCGGCCGGATCGGCCCCCAGTCCGGGCCCCACCCCGGGCCGTCAGACCGGGCCGTCAGACCGGGCCCGCGGGCTCACCGCCCGAGCTCCCGACGCCCCGGTTCCGGCGGCGCAGGAGGAGGAGTCCCGCCCCTCCGAAGAGGAGGACCGAGACGACCGAGTTGCCGGCGAGGCCGAACACCACGTCGCCGTGGTCCTCGTAGCGCACGTGGCCGTTGATCAGGAGCGGGGTCGTGAGGGCGTTGCTGACCGTGTGGAGCACCACGCCGGGCCAGATCGAGCCGGTCCGCACGCGCATCTCGCCGTAGAGGACGGCCATCGCCACGATGCCCGCGAGGAAGGTCGGCAGGTACCACGCCCACGGCAGCGTCGTGCTCTGGCGGAAGTCCGCCTGGGACATCCAGACGGTGTACAGCGGGAGGTGCCACAGCCCCCAGACCAGCCCGACGAGGACGTGCGGGGCGACGCCGCGCAGGCCGAGCGCCATCGCGGTGCGCGTGCCGTACCCGCGGAAGATGAACTCCTCCAGCAGGTTCTTGACCACCAGGAAGCCGAGCGCGGTGGCGAAGGCGGCGAGGAGGGGCTGCTCGCCGGCGCGCGGGGCGGCGGAGAACGTCGCGGCGCCGGAGGCCGTGGCCGCCGCCACCGCGACGGCGGCCACGGCCGGGGAGAACACCGCCGCGAACGCGAACCAGCGGGCCCGGCCCGCGAACCGCAGCGTGAGCCCCAGGCGTCCCGCGCCGTCCCGGTTGAGGAAGTACAGGGCGAGCGCGGTCAGCGCCGGGACGGCGATCCACAGTCCCTGCCCGTTCGTGCCGCCGGCGGCGGAGGTCACGCTCCCGTTTCCGACGGTCTCCCCGGTGGCCCGGTCCATGGCGGCGAAGAGCCAGCCGCCGCCGACGGTGACGGCGGAGAAGACGGCGAAGTTGATCCGGGCGCGCAGCCGCGGGACCGGGCGGCGCAGTTGCGCGACGTTCACGGGATCGGCCGAGACGGTCATCATTACTCTCCGTTCGCAGGGGGGCCGTTCGCGGGGGGATCGTCCCCGGGGACGTCCTCGAGCAGGGCGAGGGCCTCGTCGGCCCAGGTGATGGCGGCTTCGGCGTTGTGCCGGCCGGCGGATATGGTCGTCAGGACGTAGGGCAGGTCCGGAGAGCCCGCCTCCTCGGCGGAGATCGTGCGGGCCAGGCGGTCGTACTCGGCCAGGCTCCGCTCGGCGTCCGCCCTGGCCTCCAGCAGCAGCTCCCGGCATTTGCGCACGCCCAGGGTCCGGCCGAAGAACAGCCGCAGCAGGAGCCCGCTCCGCGGCGGCGTCGCCGCGATCGGCTCGCTCAGCAGCTCGCGCAGGCGGGCGGTGCCGGAGTCGGTGATGGCGAAGGTCGACGAGCCGGAGCGCGGCCCCTCGCGGCGTTCCACGTGGCCCTGCTGTTCGAGGGCGCCGAGCGTCGGGTAGATCTGTCCGAAGCTCTCGCTCCAGAAGTGCCCGAGCACGTCCCGGATGGCCTCCCGGAGCGCGTAGGCCGTCATCGGGTGCATGCTCAACGCCCCCAGCACCGCCGTCTCCGTCTGGCTTCGCCGTGCCATCGGCACCTCCTTATCTCTTTCAGAGATATCTAACAGATACAACAGAGGATGGCAATCCCCCGCACGCGGACTCGGAAGTCCTCCTCCTCACCGGACCCGGGACGGCCCCGCCCCGGGCACCCGCATGCCGACGCAGGGGACGATCGCGAACCGGTGAACCCCGGACACCCGCCCCGGGCACCTGCGCCAGGGCACGCGGGTACGGCCGCGACCGGACCGCCCGGCGGAGCACCACTAGGGTGGGTGCGTGGCCGAGGAGAAGACACCGTCGTACGAGCAGGCACGCGAGGAGCTGACCGAGGTGGTCCGCCGCCTGGAGGCGGGCGGGCTCACCCTGGAGGAGTCGATCGAGCTGTGGGAGCGCGGCGAGAGGCTGGCCGCGCTCTGCGAGGAGTGGCTGCAGGGCGCCCGGGTGAAGCTCGCCGCGGCCATGGCGCAGCGCAGGCAGCCCGACCCCGGCGGGGACCAGCCCTTCTAGGCGTCCGGCCGGGACGGCGCCGGACCCCGCCGGGACCGCGCCGAACCCCCGGCCGGGACGGCATCGAGCCGCCGCCGGGACGGCGCCGAGCCCCTGACCAGGGCGGTGCCGAACCCCGCCGTGCCCCGCCGGGCCCGCGCCGGGACCCTGCTAGGACGTGGCCTTCGGCTGCTGCTTCAGTGAGCCGGCGAAGGCGGTCAGCTCGTCCCATCCGGCGGTGCCGGTGACGACGATCACGGAGCCGGGCAGGACCCGCACCAGCGAGCGCTGGTCCTTGTCCTCCCGCTGGCGCTTCTCCCAGGCCGCACCGGCGATCTGGACGGTGCCGACGGACCGGTTGCTGTTGGCCATCCGGTCGGCGAACCCGGCGGCGGGCTTCTCGTCGCTCTGCGCGAGCATCACGTGCTCGCGCTCGCCGTCGGCGCCCTTGGCCGTGGCGAAACCGAGCCGCCAGGTCACCACGCCCCGCTGCGCGGTCTTCCGGGAGCTGGTGGGGATCCAGTCGGCGGGCACCGGCTCGGGCGTCCAGACCTGGTACGGCGCGTCGCGCCGCATGTTGGCGACGTCGATCGAGTAGTCGATCCTGGGGATGTGCTCTTCCCTGCTCTGCGGCGTGACCAACAGGAAGACGAAGACGCCGAGAAGGCAGATCAGCATCGCGGCGACGTAGCCGCGGAAACCCTCAGTGAACCGTTGCACGAGTGGCGAGACTACCCGTCCGGGAGCGCGGTCCGGCCTGCAGGTGCGGCCGGGCGGGGTGTCACGCCTGCGGGCCGGGGATCCGCCCGATGATGGCGAGCACGTCCTCGGCGAGCCGGCGGGAGGCGTCCTCGTCCGGCGACAGGACGATCTCGGAGACGGCGGCGGCCAGCGCCCCGGTGACGACCACGACCAGCGCGCCCTCGTCGCCCTCGAACAGCGCGGCGTTGCGCTTGGCCCACTGGCGCAGCCGGTCGCGCATGACGAGCTCGAAACCGGGCGGGCCGTCACCGCGCAGGAACAGCGCGGCGAGCTCGCGCTCGGCCAGGCAGCCCTCCAGGTAGGCGCGGGCCCCGGCGATGAACAGCCGCATCGGGTCGGTCTCGCCCTCGGCCCTGGCCGACTGGAGCGCCTGCTTGGTGCGCTGGGTCTGCCGGGCCTGGAACTCCTCGAAGAGCGTCAGATAGAGATCGGCCTTGCCGGAGAAGTGGTGGTAGAGGCTGCCCACGCTCGCCCCCGCGCGCGCGACCACCTCGGTGACCCCGGCGTCGGCGAAGCCGCTCGTGACGAAGACCTCCCTGGCCGCCGCCAGGAGCGCGACGCGCGTGGCGGCGCCCCGCTCCGAGGTCCGTGCGGTCACGCCCGTCGCCGACCGATCCGTGTCGCTGCTCATGGTCGGCAGGTTATCCCTTCCCGGCCAGGCAAGAGGGGGACAACTACGATCGTTGCAGTAATCCACGAGAGGGGCCTTCCGCCATGTCCGAGCAGACGTCCGTTCCCGCCGCCCTCGCCACGGGCGCGCACGCGCCCGATCGCAACCTCGCCCTGGAACTGGTCCGGGTGACCGAGGCCGCCGCGATGGCCGCCGCCCGCTGGGTGGGGCGGGGCGACAAGAACGGCGCCGACGGCGCGGCCGTCAACGCGATGCGGCAGCTGATCAACACCGTGTCGATGAACGGCGTGGTCGTGATCGGCGAGGGCGAGAAGGACAACGCGCCGATGCTCTACAACGGCGAGTCCGTGGGCGACGGCACCGGCGCGGAGTGCGACGTGGCCGTGGACCCGATCGACGGCACCCGGCTCACCGCGCTGGGCATGCCCAACGCCATCTCGGTGATCGCGGTCAGCGAGCGCGGCTCGATGTACGACCCGTCCGCCGTCTTCTACATGGACAAGCTGGTGACCGGCCCGGAGGCCGCCTCCTCGGTGGACATCAACGCGCCGGTGGCCGACAACATCGCCGCGGTGGCCCGTGCCAAGGGGTGCGAGTCCTCGGACGTGACCGTGGTCGTCCTCGACCGGCCCCGGCACGAGAAGATCATCGCCGAGATCCGGGAGACCGGCGCGCGGATCAAGCTCATCACCGACGGTGACGTGGCCGGCGCGATCATGGCGGCGCGCACGGGCACCGGCATCGACCTGATGCTCGGCATCGGCGGCACGCCCGAGGGCATCATCGCGGCCTGCGCGCTCAAGTGCCTGGGCGGGGTCATCCAGGGCAGGCTGTGGCCGCGGGACGACGCCGAGCGCCGCAAGGCCCTGGATGCGGGCCTCGATCTGGACGCCACACTGACCACCGACGACCTGGTCAAGTCCGATGACGTGTTCTTCGCGGCCTCCGGCATCACCGACGGCGAGATCATGCAGGGCGTGCGCTACCGGGGCGGCCGGGCCGTGACCAGCTCGCTGGTGATGCGCGGCCGTTCCGGCACGATCCGCAAGATCGAGTCGGAGCACCAGCTCTGGAAGCTCCGCGCCTACAGCGCGATCAACTTCGACAGCGCCAGCTAGGGTCAGCACCGCGTCCCGGCGGACGGCCGGGACGCCGGGACGCGGCCGTGCGGCCCCCGCCGTCCGGGAGCCGCCCGGGAGCCCCGGGAGCCGCCCGGAAGCCCTCCGGGCACCGCGAAGGCCCTGCGGCGGACCCGCCGGAGGCCGTACGGCGGATCGCCGGAGGGAAGGCCCCGCGCGTCAGCGACGGAACCAGGAGCGGCGGGGCCGCTTGGGCGACTTGGCGATCACGCTGCCCATCGAGACGAGGCCGGTGATCTCGATGACCGGACCGTCGGGGGCGGGCCGGACCTGGTTCTTCTTCCCACCCAGGAAGAGGGAAGCGGGCATCTCGATCCGCACGCCCTCCGGGACGATCAGTGTGAGCGTCCCGCCGATCACGGTGACCTGGAGGGTCACGTGGCTGGACTGCAGCAGCGCCTCGCAGAGGTCGAGGGTGACGTTGGCGCAGACGGCGGTGGCGGAGAAGCGGGTGGGCACCACCCAGCGGCCCGAGCGCTCCTCCGAGCCGAAGAAGGCCGTCACGGGCCGGACGTCGGTGCGCAGCGGCTGGGCCTCGGGCGGGAGCAGGTCGGCGGTGATCGCGGCGAGCTCGCCCAGCGTGCGGGCGCGGTAGACCGCCTCCAGGCGCTCCTCGTGCTCGTCGTGGGCCAGCCTGCCGTCGGCGAGCGCGTCGCCCAGGACCGCGGCCACCCGCTCCCGGTCGGAGTCGCCCGCCCTCAGGTCGCCGGGGCGGGGTTCCGGCGCTCTCCCCCTGGTCGCGGGGGGCCGCCCCGGAGGCGGCACGGCCGGCGTCGCGGGGGGCCTGGAATCGTCCACGCCTCGACGATAATCCCTGCCGGACCCGGATGCGCCCGGCCCGCGGACGACCGTTGACCCGGAGGGGAGACACGCCTAGCCTGGCGAGAACTTGAACCCCCCTCATGTTCTCTGGAGGTCGCGATGCCGACCCCGCGTGACCGGCAGGCACGGGTGGCGACCTGGGCCGCCTTCTTCGTCCAGGGCCTGTGCTTCGCCACCCTGCTCACCCACGTGGCCGACCTGCAGCGCGCGTTCGGGCTGAGCGACGGCGACCTCACGCTGGTCCTGCTGCTGGTGCCGCTGATCGCGGGCGTCGGGAGCGTCGCCGCCGCCCCCCTGGCCGCGCGGTACGGCAGCGCCCCGGTCCTGAGGCTCTCCCAGCTCGCCGTCTGCGCCGTCGTGGTCCTGATGGGCTGGAACGGCCAGCTCGCCGGGCTCTACGTGCTGAGCGCCGCCTTCGGGCTCTTCGTCGGGGCGGTCGACGCGGCGATGAACATGCAGGCGGTCGCGGTCGAGCGCCGGTACGGCATGAGCGTGCTGACCGGCTTCCACGCGGTCTGGAGCGTCGGCTCGATGCTGGGCGCCGGGCTCAACTCCGCCTTCAGCGCCCTGGAGGTGGATCTGGTCTGGGCGTTCTCCGTCCCGGTGGTGCTCGGCGCGCTCGTCTCGCTGGCCCTGCTCCCCCGCCTGTACGGCGCCGCCGAGGAGCGGTTCCCGCAGCGGGCGGCCGCGGAGCACGCGGCGGGTAAGGCCGCGGGGAGCACCGCGGAGGACGCCGGAGAGCACCCGGGGGCGGACGCGCCGGCCGGGTCGCCCCCGCGGGACGGGACGGCGCCCGCCCGGGTGCCGTGGCGGCCGGTCGTCCCGCTCTGCCTGGCGATGGCGTTCCTCTACGTCGGCGACGCGGCGGTCTCCAACTACAGCACGGTCTACATGGAGAAGGCGCTGGCCGCGAGCGGATGGCTGGTGCCGATGGCCTACTTCGCCTACCAGGCCGCCATGCTCCTGGCGCGGGTCCCCGGCGACCTCGCCGTCCGCCGCCACGGTCCGGCCCCCGTGGTCCGCGCGGGCGCGGTGGTCGGGGCGCTGGGCGCGATCGGCGTCGTCGCCGCCCCCGGCCCGGTCGTGGCCGTGCTGGCGTTCGGCCTGGTCGGGGTGGGCCTGTCCGTCATCGCCCCGCAGTCGTTCTCGGCGGCGGGGCGGCTCGGCGCCGGGGCCGAGACGGCGATCGCGCGGGTCAACCTGTTCAACTACGTCGGGTTCGTCGTCGGCGCCGCCGTGGTCGGCACGATCAACGACACCGTGGACGTGCGGGCGGCGTTCGTGCCCGCGGTGGTGCTGATCGCCCTGATCGTGCCGCTGGCCGGGGGGTTCCGGCCGAGGACCGAGCCCGCCCCGGCGGTCTCCTGACCTCCCCCGGTCCCGGCCCCGGTCCCGACTCTGGGGCCGGGACCGACGGGGCGGAGCCCCGACGCCGGAAGACGCGGGACGGGAGGCTCGGCTCGGACGGCTCACGACGTCCGGGACGGGGCTCCTCCTGACGGCGGCCGTCAGCGGGCGAGGTCACCGGCGACCGCGGCGACGATCTCCCCCGCGCGCTGGGCGGGGAGCCGGGCGAACCCCATGACCAGGGCGGGCGGGCCCGGCCGGCGGCGCATCGGGGCCACCGGCTCGACCGCCAGGCCCCGGGCCCGGGCCGCCGCCGCGACGGCCCGCTCGTCCCAGCCGCCGGGCAGCTCGGCGAACAGGTGCAGCCCGGCGGAGACGCCCCACACGGTGACTTCGGGGAGGTGCTCGGCCAGGGCCCGCACGAGGGCGTCCCGCCGGGCACGGTACTCCCGGCGCATCCGCCGCAGGTGCCGGTCGTAGGCCCCGGTCCGCAGCAGGTCCGCCAGCACGTGCTGCTCCAGCACCGGCGACCCCATGTCCTGCTCCGCCCGTGCCCGCCGTACCGCTCCGGCGATGTGCGGCGGGGCCACCACCCAGCCGAGCCGGAGCCCCGGGGCCAGGGACTTGCTGACGCTCCCGGCGAGGACCACCCGGCCCGGGGCGAGCCCCTGCAGGCAGCCCACCGGGTCGCGGTCGAACCGGAACTCCGCGTCGTAGTCGTCCTCCAGGACCACCGCACCCGTCGCCGCGGCCCACTCGGTCAGCTCCGCGCGGCGGCGAGGGGAGAGCACGACCCCGGTCGGGTAGTGGTGGGCCGGGGTGAGCAGCACCGCCCGGACCTCCGCCGCGGCCAGCGCCGCCACGTCGATGCCCTCCTCGTCGGCCGGGACCGCGACCAGGTCGGCGCCCGCGGCCCGCAGCAGCGGCAGCTGGCGCAGGCCGGTCGGGTCCTCCACCGCGAGCCGCAGGTCGCGCTCGCGGTCCGCCGGGCGCGCGGCCCGGCCGGTGAACCAGCCGAGGTCGCGGCCGGGGTGCTCCCCCTGCTCGGGGAAGCGCCCGGCGAGTACCTGGACGGTGAGGCTGAGCCCCTGGGCGACCCCGCCCACGATCACCAGTTCGTCCGCGGTCGCGTCGGCCCCCCGGACCCGGCGCAGGTAGGCGGCCAGTTCCTCGCGCAGCTCCCGGACGCCGCCGGGATCGCCGTAGTCCAGGGCTCCGGCGGGAAGGGAGGCGAGCACCCGCCTGGTCGCGGCCAGCCACCGCTCCCGGGGGAAGGTCCGCAGGTCGGGGGAGGTGGGGCGGCGCCCGTAGTCGCACTCGTGGACCGGTGTCCCCGCATCCGCGGGACCGGGGCGCTCCGCTCCCGCGCCCGGAGAACCCCGGCGGAGGACACCGTCGGCCCCGGGAACGGGAGCGGAACCGAGACCGGGGCCGGGGCCGGTACCCAGGCCGGAAGCGGAACCGGGACCGGGACCGGGACCGGGATTGAGGCCGGGACCGGGATTGAGGCCGGAGCCGAGACTGGAACCGAGGCCGGAGTCAGAGCGACGGCCGGTGACAGGGCCGGAACCGGAGCCGGGAGCGCGGCTCGCGGCGGGGGCCACCCGGGTCCCGGCTCCGACCTTCGCGACCAGGAACCCCTCGGCGACCAGCTGCTCGTACGCCTCGACGACGACGCCCCGCGACAGACCGAGATCCCTGGCCAGCTCCCGGCTCGCGGGCAGCCGCACCCCGGCGGCCAGCCTGCCCTGCCGTACGGCTTCGCGCAGCTCGCGGGTGATCTGCCCGGCGATCCCGCCCGCGGCCCGGTCGACGCTCAGATGGAGATCGGCCAATTGGTCCTCTGTTCTGCTCGGTGATTGGACTGAACTGGGAAACCATTGTCTCCCTAGCATTCCGGGCATGAGCGATGCTGTCACCACCCGCGCGGCCCGGTTCCGCGGTCCCGCCCAGGCGGCCGGAGCGATGTTCCTGGTGGGCACCCTGGCCGGGGTCTCCGGGCTGATCGAGGACTATCCGATCTACGGCGGGCAGGCGTTGCGCTACCTGCTGGCCGCGGTGATCCTGCTGGCCGTCGTCCGGCTGTCGGGCCTGCGGTTCGTCCGGCCGTCGCCCCGCGAGGCCGCCCTGCTGGCCGCCCTCGCCCTCACCGGGCTGGCGATCTTCAACGTGTGCGTGATCGAGGCCACCCGGCACGGGGGCCCCGCACTGGTCGGCACCGTGCTCGGCACCGTCCCGCTGGCGCTCGCCCTGATCGGCGGGCGCCCCTCCCCCCGGATGCTGGCGGCGGCGGCGATCGTGGTCGCCGGGGCCACCGTGGCCACCGGCCTGGGCAGCGGCGACCCGGCCGGACTGCTGTGGTCGCTGGGCGCCCTGGCCTGCGAGGTCTGCTTCTCGGTGCTGGCCATCCCGCTGCTGCCCCGGCTGGGCGCGCTACGGGTCTCGGCCTACTCCGCCGCGCTGGCCGTACCGCTGCTCGGGGTGATCGGATTGCTGGCCGACGGGTCCGCGGCGCTGCGCGTACCGACCGGCGCCGAGGCGGCGGGCCTGGGCTACCAGGCGGTCGTCGTCACCGCCGTGGCGTTCTTCCTCTGGTACGACGCGCTGCCCCGGCTCGGCGCGGCCGCGGCCGGGCTGTTCGCCGGGCTGATCCCGGTCGGCGCGATGGTCACGGGCGCGGTGCTCGGTCTCGGCGCGCCGTCCGCCGCCGACCTGGCCGGGGCCGGGCTGGTCATCACCGGGATCGCCGTCGGGCTCACGGCCGGACCCGGGCGCGGAAGAGACGCCCCGGACCCGGCGGGACCCGGGCGCGGGGAAGCCGTCCCCGGCCGACCGGCGGCCGCGGTCACCGTCGCTGAGCCGGCCTGACCCGCGGGGGACGGCGCGGCGCCCGGTGGCGGCCGGCCGTCGCCCCGCCGTCAGTGGCGCAGCGGACGCTGGTTCTTGTTCTCCTCGGCGACCATGTGGAGCACGATGGTGAGCAACGACCCCACGAGCCCGCCGATGATGAGCAAGCCGATGGCGAACAGCACATAAGAACCGATTTCCATGATCTTCCCCTGAGATGCCGGTCATCCGGTGCGTACGGCCTCATGTCCATCCTGCGCCGACGGCCTCCCCCGCACGGGCAAGGGACGTCACGGAAACCGCATGTTCCCGTCAAGGACGTTTCGCCCGCACGGACACCGGACGCACGGGCAGGCGGAGGCCGGGCCCGCGAAGGTCTGGCGCACGGAGACCGGGTGCGCGGACGCACGGAGACCGGGCGCGCGGAGGAGCGCCCGGATCCGGCCCGCCGCCCTCAGCGGTGGCTGATCGGCCACTCCTGGTCCCGGAGCCCGAGCTCGTGCAGCACGAGCCCGATCAACGGGACGAGCAGCCCGGCGAGCACCAGGAGACCGAACCCCAGCATCATGATCTGAGCGGCTTCCATGGCTTCCTCCTCGTGAAGCGGAGCGGATGCGTTCACCCGTCTCTCCGTCGCCCGGCGGGCAAGCGGACGTCCCGGGCGCGCCACGGTTCGCCCAAGAAGCGACCCCGCCCCGCGGAGCCGTACGGCGGGCGCCTTCCGGAACGCCCGCCGGGAGGCCGTACCCTCTAGCAGGAACCGGCGAGAACCGGCAGAAGGCCCCCGGCACGGAGGATCGAAGACGATGCCCGAGTTCGACTACACCGACCTGCTCCCCCTGGGAACGGACGAGACGGAATACCGCCTGGTCAGCAGCGAGGGGGTGCGTGTGGTCGAGGCCGCGGGCCGCAGGTTCCTGGAGGTCGCCCCCGAGGCGCTGCGGCTGCTCACCGAGACCGCGATCCACGACATCTCGCACTACCTGCGGTCGTCGCACCTCGCCCAGCTCCGTAAGATCATCGACGATCCCGAGTCCAGCGGCAACGACCGCTTCGTCGCCCTCGACCTGCTCAAGAACGCGTCCATCTCGGCCGGCGGCGTGCTCCCGATGTGCCAGGACACCGGCACCGCCATCGTGATGGGCAAGCGCGGCCGGCACGTGCTGACCGACGGCGCCGACGCCGAGCACATCTCCCGCGGCGTCTACGACGCCTACACCCGGCTGAACCTGCGCTACTCCCAGATGGCCCCGCTCACCATGTGGGAGGAGAAGAACACCGGCTCCAACCTCCCCGCCCAGATCGAGCTGTACGCCGAGGACCCGCACGGCCACCCGGACGAGTACAAGCTGCTGTTCATGGCCAAGGGCGGCGGCAGCGCCAACAAGTCGTTCCTGTACCAGGAGACCAAGGCCGTCCTCAACGAGAAGCGCATGCTGGCCTTCCTGGAGGAGAAGATCCGCTCCCTCGGCACGGCCGCCTGCCCGCCGTACCACCTGGCGATCGTGGTGGGCGGCACCTCGGCCGAGTTCGCGTTGAAGACGGCGAAGTACGCCAGCGCCCGTTACCTGGACTCCATCCCGACCGAGGGCTCCCCCAGCGGGCACGGCTTCCGCGACACCGAGCTGGAGGCCAAGGTCTTCGAGCTCACCCAGAAGCTCGGCATCGGCGCCCAGTTCGGCGGCAAGTACTTCTGCCACGACGTCCGGGTGATCCGCCTGCCCCGGCACGGCGCCTCCTGCCCGGTCGCCGTCGCGGTCTCCTGCAGCGCCGACCGCCAGGCCCTGGCGAAGATCACCCCCGAGGGGGTCTTCCTGGAGAGGCTGGAGACCGACCCGGCCCGCTTCCTGCCGGACACCACCGACGAGCACCTGTCGGACGACGTCGTGAAGATCGACCTCAACCGGCCGATGGCGGAGATCCTCGCCGAGCTGACCAAGTACCCGGTCAAGACCCGCCTCTCGCTGACCGGTCCGCTGGTCGTCGCCCGCGACATCGCGCACGCCAAGATCGGCGAGCTGCTCGACGCGGGCGGCGAGATGCCGCAGTACATGAAGGACCACGCCGTCTACTACGCCGGTCCCGCCAAGACCCCCGAAGGCTACGCCTCCGGCTCCTTCGGCCCGACCACCGCCGGGCGGATGGACTCCTACGTCGAGCGCTTCCAGGCCGCGGGCGGCTCCATGGTCATGCTCGCCAAGGGCAACCGGTCCAGGCAGGTCACCGAGGCGTGCCAGAAGTACGGCGGCTTCTACCTGGGCTCCATCGGCGGCCCGGCCGCCCGCCTGGCCCAGGACTGCATCAGGAAGGTCGAGGTCCTGGAGTACCCGGAGCTCGGCATGGAGGCCGTCTGGAAGATCGAGGTCGAGGACTTCCCCGCCTTCATCGTGGTGGACGACAAGGGCGACGACTTCTTCACCGACCGCACCGGCCCTGCCCTTTCCATCGGCCGCCGGAGCTGACCGCAGGCCGCGCCGTGGCCCGGGGAGCCGTTCCCCGGGCCACGGCTGCCTTGCAAAAATAGGAAGACCGGTCTACTTTTTCCCCATGGGCCAGAAAGGTGAGGAAACCCGCGGTCGCCTGCTCGACGCGACGCGGGACCTGATCGAGACCGGCGGTTACTTCGGCACGGGGCTGAACCAGGTGGTCGCCGCGAGCGGGGCGCCGCGCGGCTCGCTCTACTTCCACTTCCCCGGCGGCAAGGACCAGCTGGTGGCCGAGTCCGTACGGCGCGCCGGGCGGGAGATCGGCGAGGTGCTGCACGCGCTGGCGGAGACCGCACCCGACGCGGCGGGCCTGGTCACCGGGGTGATCCGGCTGCTGGGCGACCGGCTGGAGGAGTCCGGCTGGCGCAAGGGCTGCCCGGTGGCGACCGTGGCACTGGAGACGGCGGCCACCAGCGACCCCCTCCACCGGGCCTGCTCCGACGTCTACGGCTCCTGGGAGGAGGCGCTCCGCCTGCGCCTGGCCGCGGACGGCCACCCCGAGCCGGACGACACCGCGGCCACCGTGCTCGCCCTGGTCGAGGGCGCGCTGCTGCTGGCCCGGGCGCACCGGAGCCGGGATCCGCTGGACCGCGTCACCCGCCGGATCGCCGCGCTGCTGTAGGAGTCCCCCGGTTCCACTCCGGGGGCCTCTTCGCGCCTCGGAAATATGTAGACCGATCTATAAACAGGAGTGATCGTATGACCCCCGATTCCCTCGTCCTCGGCGCCACCGGGTTCGTCGGCCGCTCCCTGGTGGCCGAGCTGCTCCGCCAGGGGCGTACGGTCGCCGCCGCCGTACGCGGCTCCGGGGACCGGCTGACCGCCTGGCTCGCCGGGCAGGGGGTGGAGGCCTCCCGGTTGACCGTCGTCACCTGCGACGTCACCGTGCCCGGTCTCGGCCTGCGGGCGGACGGCGGGCTGAAGGGGGTGCTCGACGTCTACAACGCCGCCGCCCGGTTCGCCTTCGGGCTGACCGTGCAGGAGGCGCGGTCGGCCAACGTCACCGGCGCGCTCAACGTGGCCGACTGGGCCGCCACCCGCCCCGGCCTGCGCCGCCTGGTCCACGTCAGCGGCTACCGGGTGAGCGGCGGGAGCCCCGACTACCGGCGCGAAGGGCCCTACGAGGCCTCCAAGAAGGAGGGCGACGCGGCGGTGCGCGCCCGGTCCGCCGAGCTCGGCCTCCCGCTGACCGTGGTCAACCCCGCCACCGTGATCGGCCCCGGCCAGTTCATCGGCCTCGCCTCGCTCGTCCGGGACCTCTGGCACCGGCGGCTGCCCGTCCTCCCCGGCGGGCCGGACGTCTTCGTCCCCGTGGTCGACATCGACTACCTGGCCCGGTTCATGGTCGCCCTGCCCGAGCATCCGGAGACCGCGGGCAGGTCGTACTGGGTGCTCGACGACGAGACGCCCGAGCTCCGGGAGCTGGTCGCGCTGCTCGCGGCCCACCTGGGCGTGCCCGCGCCGCGGTGGTCGGTCCCCGTCGGGCTGGTACGGCGGCTGCCCCGCGCGCTGACCGGCGTCGACCCGGAGACGCTGTCGTTCCTCTCGAAGGACCGCTACGACACCGCTCCGGCCCTGGCCTTCGCGGAGCGGATCGGGTTGCGCATGCCGCCGGTCGGGCAGGCCCTCCGGCGCTGGGCCGACGACCTGGTCGCCGCGCGGTTCGGGGAGGGGCCGGCGGAGCGGGGGCGGGAGACCGCGGCGGGAGGAGCCCCGAGGGGAACGCGGTGACCGGGAGAGCCGCGCTCCACCGCCGCGGGCGCCGGCCGCCCCGCCGTGCGGCGGGGCGGCCGGCGCCCGCGATCCTTCCGGGGAGGCGCTCAGCCGGCGAGGAACGCGACGAGCGCCTCGTTGACCTCCTGGGCGTGGGTCCACAGCAGGCCGTGCGGAGCGCCTTCGATCTCGGCGTAGGTCGCCTCGGGCAGCGCCTTGCGCAGCAGGCGGGCGGTGGCGTCGATGGGCAGGATGCGGTCGGCGGTGCCGTGCAGGATCAGCGCGGGCACCCCGGAGGCGGCGACGGCGGCGACGTCGGCGCGGAAGTCGGTGCCCCAGGTCGGCACGCACGCGGCCGAGGCGTGGGCCGACGCCCCGGCGGCCACGTTCCAGCTCGACCGCAGGGCCGCCTCGCTGAGACGCCCGCCGAGGTTCTCGTCGGTGTTGTAGAAGTCGGCGTAGAAGGCGTCGAAGTAGGCGTAGCGGTCGGCGGTGACGGCCTGGAGGATCCCGTCGAAGACGGACTGGTCGACGCCGCCGGGGTTGTCGTCGGTCTTGAGCAGGAACGGCTGGAGCAGGGCCAGGAATGCCGCCTTGCCCACCCGCTCGGTGCCGTAGGTGCCCAGGTAGCGGGCGACCTCGCCGCTGCCCATGGAGAACCCGACGAGTACGGCGTCGCGCAGGTCGAGGGTGCGCATCAGGACGTCGAGGTCGGCGGCGAAGGTGTCGTAGTCGTAGCCGGTGGTGGGCCGGCTGGAGCGGCCGAAACCGCGCCGGTCGTAGGTGATGACCCGGTGGCCGGTCTCCAGCAGGGCGGGGAGCTGCTTCTCCCAGGAGTGGCCGTCGAGGGGGTAGCCGTGGATGAGCACGACCGGCCGGCCGGTGCCGTGGTCCTCGTAGTAGATCTCGATGGGGGTGGAGTTCTCGGTGCCGACGGTGATGTAGGCCATTTTCGTTCCTTTGTGGGGTGCGAGGTCGCTGATGGGGTGAACGTACGGATCGCGTGCTGCGCAGAGGTGAACGGGACAGGGCTCGGGGGCGGCCCGCCGGCGACCGCGGGAGATCGGGAGGGCCGGTCGCCCCCCGCCCCGGACGTGCCGTCCGGCGGCCCCTCCAGCGGCGGCCGGCGGCGGCCCTCTGGCGGCGACCCGCTAGCGGCGGCCGGCGGCGGCGCGCTCGATCAGGTCGGCCACCGCGTCGGGGCGGGAGACCAGGACCGCGTGCGAGGCGCCCTCGATCTCGACGGTGGCGCGGGCCTCGGCGCGCTTCGCCATGAAGCGCAGTGCGGCCGGCGGGATGTTCTTGTCGCCGGTGGGGACGAGCACCCAGGAGGCGATGTCCTTCCAGGCCGGGACGCCGGAGGGCTCGTTGAGCGCCGCGGCGGTGACGGGGCGCTGGGCGGCGGCCATCAGCTTCGCATCGCGGGCGGGGACGTCGTGGGCGAACTGCTTGCGGAACCTGTCCTGGCGGACGTAGAGGTCGGTGCCGCCGCCGGGCAGCGGCACCTCCCGCAGGGTCTCGCCGAGGGTGCTGCCGGGGTGTCTGCCGGCCAGGTCCGCGGCGCTCTCGCCCTTCTCCGGGATGAAGGCGGCGATGTACACGAGGGCCTTGACCTCGTCGTTGCCCCGGGCCGCGTTGGTGATGACCGCCCCGCCGTAGGAGTGGCCGGCCAGGACGACGGGGCCCTTGATGCTCTTGAGCAGGGCGGCGGTGGCGGCGGCGTCGTCGGCCAGGCCGCGCAGCGGGTTGGCCGACGCGATCACGGTGTAGCCGCGGCGCTGGAGCCGCTCGGCCACGCCGTTCCAGCTGGAGGCGTCGGCGAACGCGCCGTGCACGAGCACGATGGTGGGCTTGGCCGGGCTCGCGGTCGCAGCGGAGGCCGCCGGGGCGGCGGTGGTGAGCGCGGAGGCCGCGGCGGCCGTGGCGAGCAGGGCGGTGAGAGGGCGGGCGAAGCGGGCCATCGGATCCTCCGGGGAGTCGTTTTTCGAAGTGGTTGAACCGTACCCGATTACATCGCACGCGAGATAGTCGAGAGCGATGTGATCTACGCCACTCCGATGACTTCCGGTGACCGGTCCGCGTGGGTGGCGGTGGCACCCGGCCGCTCCCGCGCCGATGACGGTCGCGGGCACGCCCCAGGTCCGGCAGGGCGGGGCGGATTGCCGCTTCCGTTGCAAGATCTCCGAGATGTCCCGCGGGACCAGGCCGCCGATCTGGATCACATGCGATCGAATCGCGCGCGATCTGGTCGCCACCGCTCTTTCCGCCTAGACTCCGTCCATGGACTCGGACGCGAACCGCCGCCGGGCGGACGCCCCGCGGGACGACGGCTCCGGGCCGCTGGCCGCGATGCTCTGCTTCGACCTGTACGCCGCCTCGCGCAGCGTCACCTCCGTCTACCGCACCCTGCTCGACCCCCTCGGCCTGACATATCCGCAGTACCTCGTGATGGCCGTGCTCTGGCGGCACGAGGAGAGCACGGTCCGCGCGATCGTCGACGAGCTGCGGCTCGACTACAACACCGTCTCCCCCCTGCTCAAGCGGCTGGAGGCGAACGGCCTGCTGGCACGGCGCCGCCGCGCCGACGACGAGCGCTCCGTCGCCGTCACCCTCACCGAGGAGGGGCGGGCCCTGCGGGAGCGGACCCTGCACATCCCGGACGCCATCGGCGAGGCCATGGGCATCGACGGCGAGACCGTCGCCGGGCTCCATGGCGTCCTGCGCACCATCGCCGACTCGGCCACCGCGTACGCGGCGCGCGCCTCGGCCGGTACGGCTCGCACGGCGCACTGACGCCGCGGCCCCGCCCCTAGGCCTCGGGTTCCGGCACCGGGTTCTGGCACCGCCCCTCCCTTAGGCCTCGGGTTCCGGGACCAGGTTCCGGCACCGCCCCGCACCCCCGGTCCCCCGAGTGGCCCTCCGCCTCCGGCCCCCGCACGGTCCCGGCAGCGGGGTGAAAACGGTGACCGTACGTGTCCCGACTGTCACCTGCGAGAGAATCTGACCTCAATGGACAAGAACTTTCGGCCCTGTCTCTACTGGTCGCACTACGCAAATCGGTAAGCTGCCCATCATGCGTGCGCCGTCCGGATACCTTCTTGCCGCGCGCTACCGGCTTGCCGAGCCGGTCGGGCGCGGCGGCATGGGCACCGTTTGGCGAGCGCACGACGAGCTGCTCGGCCGCGAGGTGGCGGTCAAGGAGGTGCGGCTGCCGCTGGTCCTCGACGAGGAGCTGCGGGCCGAGCTGTGTGCGAGGACCGAGCGCGAGGGGCGGGCGACCGCGATGGTCGCGCACCCCTCGGTGATCACCGTCTTCGACGTCGTCACCGAGGACGAGCGCCCCTGGATCGTCATGGAGCTGCTCAGAGCCAGGTCCCTGGAGCAGCTGGTCCAGCAGGAGGGGCCGCTGCCCCCGCGCCAGGCCGCCGAGATCGGGCGGCAGGTGCTGGGCGCGCTGCGCGCCGTACACGCCAAGGGCATCCTGCACCGCGACGTGAAGCCCAGCAACGTCCTGGTGACCGGTGAGCGGGCCGTCCTCACCGACTTCGGCCTCGCCGCGCTGGAGGGCGAGGTCTCGATCACCCAGGCGGGCATCGTGCTCGGCTCCGCCGGCTACATCGCGCCGGAGCGGGTGCTGGGCTCCAAGGCGAGCCCGGCCGCCGACCTGTGGTCCCTCGGGGCGACCCTCTACACCGCCGTCGAGGGCCGGGGACTGCACGGGCGGCGCACGGCCGCCGCCGCACTGGCCGCGCTGACCAGCGGCGAGCCGATCCCGATGGAGAAGGCGGGCCCCCTCGCGCCGGTGCTCCGCGGGCTGCTCACGATCGACCCGGCCACCCGGCTCGACCCGGTCCGGGCCTCGCTGATGCTGGCCCGGGTGGCGGCCGGCGGGATCGCCGAGGAGCCGCTGAGCCGTCCCGCGGGCAGGCCGGCGCGTCCCGCCCCGGCGATCGCCGTGCCCTCGTTCAACCGCAGGCCCCAGCACCGCGGCCTGCACCGGGCGGGCGCCGCGCCGATTCCGCCTCCGCCGCCGGTCGCGACCCCGGTGCCGCCGCCGCGCGGACACCGGCGCCCCGCCGAGGGGAACCACCGCAAACCGCCGCTGGCGCCGAGGCCCGCGCCGCGCCCCCTGGTCCGCCTCATGTCGCCGGTCATCCGGCTGATGCTGCCCCGCAGTCTCTGGCCCAAGGAACTCCGCAAGCGAGGCTAAAGCGTTCCTCAAGGAGTAATCGCTTATCTTCTTCTCATGCCGGAACAGCAGACGCGCGTGCTCGCTGGCCGTTATGAGCTGATCACCCCGCTCGGCCGGGGGACGATGGGCACCGTTTGGCGTGCCCACGACCGTTCCCTGGGCCGCGAGGTGGCGATCAAGGAGATCCGCCAGGAGCCCGGGCTCAGCGAGGCACAGCGCGCCGAACTGCGGGAGCGCATGATCCGTGAGGGTCGTACCGCCGCCCGCATCAGCCA
Organism: Planomonospora parontospora; assembly: GCA_014647935.1. Lineage (GTDB taxonomy): Bacteria > Actinomycetota > Actinomycetes > Streptosporangiales > Streptosporangiaceae > Planomonospora > Planomonospora parontospora. The sequence continues at coordinate 127,619 of BMQD01000008.1, read as the reverse complement.
CCCTTCAGTCGCCACCGTCCACGATGCGATCATCGAGGACGGCAGCCCGTGGATCATCATGGAGCTGGTCCAGGCCCGCTCCCTGGAGCAGGTGGTCGAGGAGGAGGGTCCCCTCCCGCCCCGGCTCGTGGCCGCGATCGGGGTGGACCTGCTGGACGCGCTGCGCGCCGCCCACGCCCAGGGCGTGCTCCACCGCGACGTGAAGCCCGGAAACGTGCTGATCACCGAGAGCGGCCGGGTGGTCCTGACCGACTTCGGCATCGCCAAGGCCGAGGGGGACACGAGCCTCACCCAGACCGGCATGGTGATCGGCTCCCCGGGGTACACCGCGCCCGAGCGGGCCCGCGGGGAGCACACCGGGCCGGAGTCCGACCTCTGGTCGCTCGGGGCCACGCTGTACTTCGCGGTCGAGGGCCGTCCGGCGTACGAACGGTCCACGATGGCCGAGACGCTCGCCGCGCTGATGACCGAGGGCGTCGACCCGCCGGTCCAGGCGGGCCCGCTCCGCCCGGTCCTGGAGCAGCTGCTGGAGAAGGACCACACGGTACGGCTCACGCCCTCCCAGGCGATCGCCATGCTCCGGGCGGTGGCCGACACCCCCCTGGCCTCGTCGGCGCCCCCTGAGGCGTTCCGGCCCCCGGCTCCCGCTGCGGACGGCGGGGCCCGTTCCCCGTTCCATCACGCCGCCGGGCCCGGCTCCGAGGGCCGGGCGGGGGCATGGGCCGGGGACGGCGCGGGGAGCGGCCCCGGGAACGGCACGGCGCCGGACGAGGAGTTCGACGCCAACCGGACGATGATGGTCGCGCGTCCCACGATCGGGCTCCCCCTCCCCGGCACCGGCCGGACTCCCCCGGCCCCGCCCGCACCGCCCGTACCCCGCCCCGAGGCCGGCTCCGGCGTCGTCTCCGGCCTGGGCACCCCGGTGGCCCGGGGGCCGTCCGCTCCGGACCGCCGGGGAGAGCCCGGTGGTCCGGCGGTCCCGGGGTCCGGAACCTCCGCCCCCACGGGTCCCGGATCCGGGGGCCCGGGATCTGCAGGCCCGGGCGGTCCGCCGGTCGGCGGCCCTCCTGCGTCTCCGCGGGGGTTCTCCGGCGGGCAGGGCCCCGGAGCGCCCGGCACCGGAGGGTGGAATCCCCCGGGACCGCCGTTCCACGGCGCGCCGCCGGCGGGTCCGGGAGGCTTCGCCCCGGGTGACGCACCGACGCAGGCCGGGGCACTCCCGGGCCCCGGCGGATTCGGTGGGCCGAACGGGCCCGGTGGACCGGGTGGATTCAACGCGCCCGGCGGCTCCGGTGGGCCGAACGGCCCGGGCGGGCCCGGAGGACCGGGATCACCGGGGGACCGGCCGGGCCCGCTCCCGCACGGGCCCGTTCAGGGGTGGTCCGGTGACGACGACTCCGCGCCCGGCCTGGGGACCGAGCTGTTCTCGATCGTCGGACCGGGTGAGCAGCAGGTCGCGCAGCAGCAGAAGAAGCGGGCCGGGGCGCTCCTCCTGATGGGCGTGGCGACCGCCGCCCTGGTGGTCATCATCGTTCTCGTCCTGGCACTCCTCTACGCCCGGTGACCGCACGGCGGCATCCGTGCGACGGCGCGGATGCCGCCCGGACCGGTCCCGGCCCGGACGACGGCCGGACGGGCGAGGAGGGACACGGACGGAGGCGGAGACCGGCCTGGACAACGGTCCGGGCCGGCGGGAACCGGCCCGGACGACAGCCAGGTCCCGCCCGGAACATCCGCCTTATCCTCCGCGTTGCAGACTGGGTTCATGAGCGAGTATCGGATCGAACATGACTCGATGGGCGAAGTGCACGTTCCGGCGGGCGCGAAGTGGCGGGCTCAGACCCAGCGGGCGATAGAGAACTTCCCCGTCTCGGGGCGCGGCCTGGAGAGTCCCCACATCGCGGCCCTCGGCCTGATCAAGGCGGTGGCCGCCGAGGTCAACGCCGAGCTGGGAGTGCTCGACAAGGAGCTGGCCCAGGCGATCGCCGAGGCCGCCACCGACATCGCGGAGAACGAGTGGGACGGGGAGTTCCCGGTCGACGTCTTCCAGACGGGTTCGGGGACCTCCTCCAACATGAACGCCAACGAGGTCATCGCCACGCTCGCCGAGGAACGGCTTGGCCGCCCGATCCATCCCAACGACCATGTCAACGCCTCCCAGTCGTCCAACGACGTGTTCCCCACCTCCATCCACGTCGCCGCCCTGACCGAGGTGACCTACCACCTCATCCCCTCCCTGCGGCACCTGGCCACTGCGCTGCGCGAGAAGTCGATCGAGTTCGACGAGGTGGTCAAGGCGGGCCGTACGCACCTGATGGACGCCACGCCGGTCACGCTCGGCCAGGAGTTCGGGGGGTACGCCACCCAGATCGACAACGCCGTCGCCCGGGTGCGGAGCGCGCTCCCCCACCTCGCCCAGCTCCCCCTGGGCGGCACGGCCGTCGGGACCGGGATCAACACCCCGCCGGGTTTCGCCACGAAGGTCATCGCGAAGCTCCGCGACGTCACCGACCTCCCCTTCTGCGAGGCCCCCGACCACTTCGAGGCGCAGAGCGCCCGGGACGCGGTCGTGGAGCTCTCCGGGCAGCTCCGGACGGTCGCGGTCTCCCTCAACAAGATCGCAAACGATCTCCGCTGGATGGGGTCGGGACCGCGCGCGGGGCTCAGTGAGATCAACCTGCCCGACCTCCAGCCGGGGTCCTCGATCATGCCCGGCAAGGTCAACCCCGTCATCCCCGAGGCCGTGTGCATGGTCGCCGCGCAGGTCATCGGGAACGACGCGGCCATCGCCTTCGCCGGCGCCTCGGGCACCTTCGAGCTCAACGTGGCCCTGCCGGTCATCGCCCGCAACGTCCTGGAGTCCATCCGGCTGCTGGCCAATGTCTCCCGGCTGCTGGCCGACCGCTGCGTGCACGGCATCACGGCCAACACCGGGCGCCTGCGGGAGTACGCCGAGTCGTCGCCGTCCATCGTCACCCCGCTCAACCGGTACGTCGGCTACGAGGAGGCCGCGAAGATCGCCAAGCAGTCGCTGGCCGAGCGGAAGACCATCCGCGAGGTCGTCGTCGAGCGCGGGCACGTCGCGAACGGCACCATCACCGAGGAGCAGCTCGACGCCCTGCTCGACGTGCTCTCCATGACCCGCCCGCCTGAGCGTCCCGTCTGACCGTCCCGCTTGAGCGTCCCGTCTGCCCCGCCTGCCCCGCCCATGGAGCCGGTGACGCGGGCGGGGCCGCCCCGGACAGGGGCGACGGGGCGTCTCCGGCCCGGCCGGACGCCGTGGAAGGTGATCTGCGAGACTCGGCGCCATGGCACAGATCAAGTTCTACGGCCGCCGCGACGTCTGGGGCCCGCTCCGCCAGGAGCTCTCCGACCTCGTGCACGGCTGCCTGGTCCAGGCGTGGAAGCTCCCCGAGGACAAGAGGTTCCACCGGTTCCTGCTGCTGGACTCCGAGGACCTCGTCTGCCCGCAGCGGAGCGATCGCTATCTGATCGTGGAGATCGTCTGCTTCGCGGGCCGGTCGGAGGAGGCCAAGCGCGAGCTGATCCGGACGCTCTTCGCCCGGACCGAGGAGACGCTCGGCCTCCCCGCCGACGACCTGGAGATCGTGATCCTGGAGTCGCCCCAGGTGAACTGGGGCATCCGAGGCGTCCCAGGCGACGAGCTGGCGCTGACCTACCCGGTCAAGGTCTGATCCCGGCGAACAGGTCGGTCTCGGGCAGCTCCGTCTCCACCAGCGAACGGGCGAGATGGTAGTCCTCCATCGGCCACACCTCGCGCTCCAGGTCGCGGGGGTGGGCGAACCAGGGGCCGTCCGGGTCGATCTGGGTGGCGTGGGCCTTCATCGCCCGGTCGCGGATCTCGAAGTGGTCGTCGCAGGTCACCCTGGTGGTCACCGGCAGCTCCGGCATGCCCTCGAACCAGTCGTCGGTCACCATCTCCGCCAGCGGAGACGGCAGCCCCCGGGCCAGCAGCCCTTCGTGGATCGCGGTGAACCACTCGCGGGTGAATGACGCGATGTAGTACAGCTTGAGCGGCTGCCAGGGCTCCCCGGTGCCGGGGTAGCGGTCCGGGTCGCCCGCCGCCTCGAAGGCCTCGACGGCCACCCGGTTGGTCATGATGTGGTCGGGGTGCGGGTAGCCCCCGCTCTCGTCGTAGGTGACGATCACGTGCGGCCGGAACTCCCGGACCGCCGCCACCAGCGGCTCCGCCGCCACCGCCAGGTCCTGCACGGCGAAGCACCCGTCCGGCAGCGGCTCCCCCTCGCCCGGCAGCCCCGAGTCGACGAAGCCGAGCCAGCGGTGGCCGACCCCGAGGACCGCGGCGGCCTCGGCCATCTCCTTGCGGCGGATCTCCGCCATGTTCTCCAGCACGCCGGGGCGGTCCATCGCGGGGTTGAGCACGTCGCCGCGCTCTCCCCCGGTGCAGGTGCAGACCAGCACGTCCACCCCCTCGGAGACGTAGCGGGCCGTCGTCGCCGCCGCCTTGCTGGACTCGTCGTCGGGGTGGGCGTGCACGGCCATCAGTCGCAGCGGGTTCGCGGTCATCGGCGTCCTCGGTGTCCTCGTGTCCTGGATGTCCTGGGCGTCGGGAGCGATCGGCTCGGACCCGTCCGACCCTAGATCGCGCCTACGACATTTCTCCGAACCGCGGCGGCCGCGAATCCCTTCCCGCGGCCCGCGGGACGCCGCCGTCCGGAGGACGCCGCACCCGAGTCCGCGCCCGGGTCCGCGCCGGGGATCCTCGGACCCGGGGTTCGCGCCCGGGGATCCGCGTCCGGGGATCCGCGTCCGAGGCTCGTGCGCCCGGGTCCGCGCCGGGAAGGGCTCGCGTGCGGCCGTCACATAACCCGTGCGGGCGGTATGTCGGTGGGGGACATGTGAGGGATCCGGGTGATTGCCTAGATTCACTGACATGACTGACCTGACGGGGCGGCGGGCCGTGGTGACCGGAGCGGGCAGCGGGATCGGGCGCGCCTGCGCGCTGCGGCTCGCCGCCGCCGGAGCGCACGTGGTGGTGGTCGACGTGGACGCCGAGGCCGCGGAGAAGACCGCCGCGGACGTCTCGGGGACCCCGGTGGCGGCGGACCTGTCGGCGCCGGACTTCACCGGGGCGTTCCCGGACGGCCTCCTGGCGGGCGCGGACGTCGTGGTGAACAACGCCGGGTTCCAGCACGTGGCGCCCATCGAGGAGTTCCCGCCCGAGGTCTTCTCCCGGATCCTCAAGGTCATGGTCGAGGCGCCGTTCCTGCTGGCCCGGGCGGTCCTGCCCGGCATGTACGGGCGGGGGTGGGGCCGGATCGTCAACATCTCCTCGGTCCACGGCCTGCGCGCCTCGCCGTACAAGTCCGCCTACGTCACCGCGAAGCACGCGCTGGAGGGGCTGTCGAAGGTGATCGCCCTGGAGGGCGCCGAGCACGGGGTGACCTCCGTCTGCGTGAGCCCGGGCTACGTGCGCACCCCGCTGGTGGAGCGGCAGATCGCCGCCCAGGCCGAGGCCCACGGCATCGGCGCGGACGAGGTCGTCGAACGCGTCATGCTCGCGCCCGCCGCGGTGAAGCGGCTGGTCGAGCCGGCGGAGGTCGCCGAGCTCGTCGCCTACCTGTGCGGTCCGCACGGATCGTTCATGACGGGGGTCTCCCTGCCGGTGGACGGCGGCTGGACCGCCCGCTGAGCGGCCCCGCGACAATGAACGGTATGAGCACGCGGGTCTTCCTCGAACTCCTGGCCAGGGAGGCCTCCGCGGTCGAGTTCGAGGGGCCCGTGCTGGCGGCCAGGACCGCCGGGGCCGACGCCGCCACGCTCGCCGAGCTGGAGGAGGCCAAGCTCGCGGCGCTGAAGGTCCGGGCGCTGCTGCGGCGCCGGGCCCGGCGCGAGGCGGAGCTGTCGGCGCTGTTCGACACGGCGGGCGACCTGGCCGCGCTGCGCGACCTGGACGCGGTGCTGGAGGCCATCGTGCACCGGGCCCGGCAGCTGCTCGGCACCGACGCCGCCTACATGACGCTGCACGACCCCGACCGGGGCGACACCCGGATGCGGGTGACCGACGGCTCCGTCTCGGCCAAGTTCCGCTCGCTCCGGCTGGCCATGGGCGCCGGGCTGGGCGGGCTGGTGGCGCAGACCGCCACGCCGTACTCCACGGCCGACTACTTCGCCGACGAGCGCTTCCGCCACATGCACGACATCGACGACGCCGTGCAGGAGGAGGGGCTGGTCGCCATCCTCGGCGTCCCGCTCAAGCTCGGCGGGCGGGTCATCGGGGTGCTGTTCGCCGCCAACCGGAGCGTGCGGCCGTTCACCCAGGACGAGGTGGTGCTGCTCGGCTCGCTGGCCGCACACGCCGCGGTGGCCATCGACAACGCCCGGCTGCTGCAGGAGACCCGCAACGCGCTGGAGGAGCTCAGCGAGGCCAACCGGCGCCTCAACGCGCACAGCGAGGCCGTGGAGCGGGCCGCGCTCGCGCACGACCGGATGACCGGGCTGGTGCTGCGCGGCGGGGGCGTGGAGGACGTGGCGGCCGTGGTCACCGAGGTGCTCGGCGGCTCCCTGGCGGTGCTGGACGACGCCGGGCGGCCCATCACCGGCGACCTCGGCGGACCCGGCGAGCACGCCGTCCGGGCCCGCGCGGACCGCACGGCCCCCTCGGGCCATGCGGACCGGATGGACGGCGCGGACCGGGCGGACGGACCCGGCCGGCTCGACGCCGCCGCGATCGCCGAGGCCGCGCAGTCGTCCCGGACGCTGGGCCGTACCGTCCGGCGGGGCGACCTGCTCGTCGCCTCGGTGGACGTCGGCGGCGAGCCGCTGTGCACGCTCGTCCTGCGGACCGGCCGCCAGGTCTCCGACACCGACCACCGCATCCTGGAACGGGCCGCGCTGGTCACCGCCCTGCTGCTGCTCTTCCGCCGTACGGTGGCCGAGGCCGAGGGCCGGGTCCGCGGCGAGCTGCTCGACGACCTGATCTCCCGTCCCGGCCTCGGCGGGCTGGGCGAGCGGGCCCGGCGGGTGGGCGTGGACCTGGACGGCGACCACGTGGTGATCGTGGTCCGGCACGACGGCGGACGCGAGCGGGCGGCCTTCTGGGCCTCCTCCCGGGCCACGCTGGAGCACGGGCTCGCCGCCCAGCGCGGGGACGAGGTGGTGCTGCTGCTGCCCGGAGGCGATCCCGGGCTGCTGGCCAAGCGGGTGGCGGCCGAGCTGAGCGCCTCTCTCGGCCATCCCGCCACGGCCGGCGCCTGCGGCCCCGTGCGCGGCATCGCCGGGGTCGCCGCCGCCCACCGCGAGGCCCGGCGCTGCGCCGACGCGCTGCGGGCGCTGGGCCGGGCCGGAGAGGGCGCCGGCGCGGCCGAGCTGGGCTTCGTCGGCCTGCTGGTCGGGGAGGGACGCGACATCGGGACGTTCCTCGACTCGGCCCTCGGTCCGGTGATCGACTACGACGCCCGCCGGGGCACCTCGCTGGTCGGCACGCTCACCGCCTATTTCGGCACCGGCGGCTCGCTGTCGCGTACGGCGGAGGCCCTGCACATCCACGTCAACACCGTCACCCAGCGCCTGGACCGGATCGGCCGGCTCCTGGGAGCGGGCTGGCAGGAGCCCGAACGCGCTCTGGAGCTCCAGCTCGCCCTCCGGCTCCACCGGCTCAGCCACCCCACCGCCTGAGCCGTCCCGGTGCGTCCCCGGCCGTCCCGCCCGCGTCCGCGCAGCGCCCCGGTACGCCTGTGCCCGTGCGCCGCCCGCCTCGCCCGGCCACGCCGTCCCGCCGGTCGCACGTCCCCGGTCGGGCGCCCCGGCGGGAGCCCACACAGGCCGTCCGCGGGGTATGGTGCCGCGCCCCATAGGAGTGACGCCGGTCACTACGTACGGTGAGCCGACATCCCCCAACGGCGTCTCTCCCTGGTGAGTGAAGATGATGGCAGAGAAAACCCGCACCCCCATCGGCAAGATCGTCGGCGCCAGCCTCATCGGCACCACGATCGAGTGGTACGACTTCTTCCTGTACGGTTCGGCCGCCGCGCTGGTCTTCCCCGCGCTGTTCTTCCCCAAGTCCGATCCGCTCACCGGCACCCTGCTGGCCTTCCTCACCTACGCGGTCGGCTTCGTCGCCCGCCCGCTGGGCGCCCTGGTCTTCGGTCACTACGGCGACCGGCTCGGCCGCAAGAAGCTGCTGGTGCTCAGCCTGCTGCTGATGGGCGGCGCGACCTTCCTGATCGGATGCCTGCCCACCCACGCGGCGATCGGCGCGGCGGCCCCGCTGCTGCTGACCGCGCTCCGGCTCGTCCAGGGCTTCGCGCTCGGCGGCGAGTGGGGCGGCGCGGTGCTCATCGTCTCCGAGCACGGCGACGCCGGGCGGCGCGGCTTCTGGGCCTCCTGGCCGCAGGCCGGGGCCCCCGGCGGCAACCTGCTGGCCACCGCCGTGCTCGCGCTGCTGGCCGCGGTCCAGTCCGACGAGGCCTTCACGAGCTGGGGCTGGCGCGTGCCGTTCCTGCTCTCCGGCGTGCTGGTCCTGGTGGGCCTGTGGATCCGGCTGAGCATCAGCGAGTCGCCGGTCTTCCAGCAGGCCGTCGCCCACGCCGGGCCGAAGAAGACCATGCCCATCGTGGACGTCTTCCGCCACCACTGGCGGGACGTGCTCACCGCCATCGGCGCCCGCTTCGCCGAGAACGTCTCCTACTACGTGATCACCGCGTTCGTCCTGGTCTACGCCACGGAGGCGGTGGAGCTGGAGAAGGGCTTCGTGCTCAACGCGGTGCTGATCGGCTCCGCCGTGCACTTCGTGTCGATCCCGATGTGGGGCGCGCTCTCCGACCGGCTCGGCCGGCGCCCGGTCTACCTGCTCGGCGCGGCCGGGGTCGGCCTGTGGGCGTTCGCCTTCTTCCCGCTGATCGACACCGGGAACTTCGCCGCGATCACCCTCGCCGTCACGGTCGGCCTGATCCTGCACGGCGCGATGTACGGCCCGCAGGCGGCGTTCTTCTCCGAGCTGTTCGCCACCCGGATGCGCTATTCGGGCGTGTCCATCGGCGCCCAGCTCGCCTCGATCGTGGCCGGCGGCCTCGCCCCGCTGATCGCGGTGGCCCTGCTGCAGTCCTACGGCTCGGCGCTGCCGGTCATGCTCTACGTGGCCGGAGCCGCCGTGCTCACCCTGGTCACCGTGTTCGCGGCGAAGGAGACCAGGGGCCGCGACCTGGCCACCCTGGGCGACGCCCCCCGGTCCCCCGGCACCGCCGGAACCGCCGGAACCGCCGCCGAGCCCGCCTCCCGCGGCTGAGCCGGACGAGAGGCCATCCGATGGGACTCCGACCGGGACTCCGTCCCGCACTCCGCCACCTGCTCGCCTCCGGCCTGGCGGTCACCGCCGCGGCCGCCACCGCGCTGACCGCGGCCACCCCGGCGGCCCAGGCGACCCCGGCCGCCCCGGCCGCTTCGACACCTCCGGCAACCCCGGCGACCCTGACCGCCCCGGCCGCGAACGCGTCACCGGACGGGCCCGCGGACGAACCTGGGGGCCTGCCCGCGGACAGGCCCGCGGGCGGGCACTGCGCCCGCCAGGAACGGATCAAGGTTCCCGGGGCCGAGCACCAGGTCGCGACCTGCCTGGACGACCTGACCACGGCGGGCACGACCGCCAGCGGGCACACCGACCCCGCGGACTGGGCCGGGCTCCACCCGGCCGGGGCCGTCAACCCGACCGGCGTGCCCGGCATCCAGATCGACGGCTACTTCCCCGACACCTCCACCACCAACACCAACCACGGCTGGAACCACGACGCGCAGTTCGTGCTCCGCCTCCCGGACGCCTGGAACGGCGGGCTGGTCGTCGCGGGCACCCCGGGCAACCGCGAGCAGTACGCCAACGACTTCACCGTCTCGGACTGGGCGCTGGCCCGGGGCTACGCCTACGCGGCGACCGACAAGGGCAACACCGGTCTCGCCTTCTTCAGGGACGGGCGCGAGCCGGGGGACGCGATCGCCGAGTGGAACGAGCGCGTCACGCAGCTCACCGTCGCGGCCAGGTCCGCCGTCCGGAAGCGGTACGGCACGGCCCCGCGCCGCACCTACGCCGCGGGCGTCTCCAACGGCGGCTACCTGGTCCGCTGGCAGCTGGAGAACCGGCCGTGGCTGTACGACGGCGGGATCGACTGGGAGGGCACGCTCTGGCGGGTCAGGGGCGACAACCTGCTGACCTTCCTCCCGCCGGCGCTCCGGGCCTACCCGCAGGGGGACGCCGAGGCGATGTACGCCGCCGGGTTCGCGCGCGGCTCGGAGTTCCTCTGGCCCTACCACCACCAGGTCTACTGGGACCTCACCCAGCGGATCTACCGGGAGGAGATCGATCCGGGCTATGACGGCGCCGCCGAGGCGGGCACGCCGTACTGTGCCCCGGGGGCCCCGGGGGCCCCGGGGGCCCCGGCCTGCGACGCGGACTACGACTACGCCGCGCGCAGGCCGTACGAGGCGGTCAGGAAGATCGCGCTGACCGGCAGGATCGGCAAGCCGCTGATCACGCTGCACGGCACGCTGGACACCCTGCTGCCGATCTCCCGCTCCGGGGACGTCTACGCGGGCATGGTCGGCGCGCGCCGGCCCTTCCGCTACTACCGGATCGAGGGCGGCAACCACGTCGACGGCCTGTACGCGGCCTACCCCGACCGGATCCGCCCGATCCTGCCGTGTTTCCGGAGCGCCTTCGAGGCCCTGGAAGGGTGGGTGGAGCGGCGGCAGAGCCCGCCGCCGAGCGCCACCCTGCCCCGTCCGGCGGGCGGCGACCTCGCGAACGGCTGTCAGCTGGGCAGGTAGCGCCGCTGCAGGGTCCGGGTGAACCGCATCATGTTGCGGGCCCCCGGGATGCGCGTCGCGATGCGCCGGAGCAGCGGGTAGCGCCGTTCGGGGAGACGGGCCGCGGCGGCGGGGTGGACCTCCACCCCGCCGAAGCGGTTCATCCGCACCCGGAAGCGGAGCCCGACCTCCTGCCCCTCCATCCGCAGGAACGGCGTCCAGCGGCCGGGGACCAGCAGGTCGCGCTGGGGCAGCCGCCGGGTCGGGACCCTGGCGACCAGGCTCCCGCCGATCATGCCGGGCTCGCCCGGCTCGACCAGGGCCGGCACGGAGACCTCCCGCCGCCCGCCGGCCCGGCGCAGCACCAGCTCGCCGGGGGGCCCGCCCCCCTCCGGCAGGTACGGCACGGGCACCACGAAGAAGACGTGGTCACGGCGGCGCACGCTCGTGGTGTCCTGCGAGACGAGGGCGATCGCGTCGGACAGCAGCCGGGGCTCCACGCAGACGCCGGGCAGCCCCTCGTCGCACCACCAGGGGACGACCGGCCGTCCGGGATAGTCGGCCAGCGCCCCGGAGTGCTCGAACGGCTCCCCGGTCACCCGGGCGCGGGCCCGGTGCGGCCCGCCGTGCATGCGGACGTGGATCTCCCAGAACCCGGACGGCAGCGGCTGGCCGAGGAACGTGGAGGTGACGTCGAACGAGGCCGTCCCGGTGACCTGCACCCTCATCCGGTCGCGGTGCGGCAGGAGGGCCACCGCCGACGTCACCGGGATCATGTGGACCATCCCGGTGTCGCGGTGCCGGAGGTAGGCGTCGAACCCGGCGGCGGCCACCGCCTCGGTGACGTCGGTCACCCGTTCCGCGGAGCCGAGCCCCTCCAGCGGGATCGGGGGCTTCCAGAGCAGGCGGTCGCCGTGCGGCACGAAGCAGGTGGGAGTGTCGCCGGTCCACATCAGCTCCATCGTGATGCCCAGCTCCAGTACACCGCCGTTCCAGGCGAGCTCCTTCAGGTCGGCCTTCAGGTGGGTCTCGCGGGTGGCCTGCGAGAGCATGACGAGCTGGTCGGGCCGCCCGGCGCGCAGCAGCGCCGCGCGCATGCGCAGGTGGACCGGGAGACGGTCGTCGAGCCGCTCGGGGAAGCGCGTCAGGACCAGTTCCCGCAGGGCGGTGAAGACGGCGGACCGCTCCCGCGAGGACAGGCTGAAGACGTCCCCGCCGAGCTGCGGCAGGATCGCGGTGCGGAACCAGTGCGCGTACATGCGGTCGCGCCTGCGCCCGTCGGGCACGGCCTCGTCGACGGCGTCGAGCAGCGCGCGCAGCTCCGCCGCCTGGACGGCCGGGGGGACCGGCGGCTCCGGCCGCTCCCCCAGGTGGCAGCAGACCTCGCCGGCCATGACGGTGATGTTCTCCGCCCGCAGGTAGGCCCGGACGGCGAAGGCCTGCTCCGACAGGGTCCCGCCGGGCTCGGGGAAGGTGAGCCGCTCGGTCGCGAGGAACGCCCTGCGGTAGAGCTTGTGCGGGGTGAGCAGGGAGAGCAGCCCGTCGGTGAGGATGTCGGCGTGCTCCCGGTCGGCGTCGAACGCCCGGGGCGGCGGGCCGTCGCCCCCTTCCAGCCGCCCGACGAGGATGTCGGCGTCGGTCGCCATCGCGCGCTCGTACATCCGCTCCAGGGCCGTGCGCTCCAGGCGGTCCGTCTGACCCATCAGGTAGACGTACTCGCCCTTGGCGACCTCCAGGGCGGCGTTGCGGCCCCGCATCGGCGAGCCGGTGGGCGGCAGGTGGAGCACGCGGACGTTCGGCCAGGCTCCGGCGACCATGGCCAGGCGCTGCCGTGTCCCGTCGTCCGATCCGTCGTCGGCGAAGATGACCTCGAACTCCTCCGGGGACATCGACTGCTCGACCGCCGAGTGGATACACGCGTTGGCGGTATCACCGGGGTTGCGGACCGGCACCACCACGCTGACCTTCACACCCATGCGGCCAGGATGCGGTGCTTACCGTCCCTGGCCGGTCAGACGTGCCGCTTTCTGGCGTTTCAGTACCGGCCCTTGGCCCGGGAGTGGTCCCGCGCGTCAGTACCAGCCCTTGGCCTGGGAGTGGCCCCACGCTCCGCAGGGACTGCCGTACCGGCCCTTGATGTAGGTCAGCCCCCACTCGATCTGGGTGGCGGGGTTGGTCTGCCAGTCGGCGCCGGCGCTGGCCATCTTGTGGCCGGGCAGCGACTGGGGGATGCCGTAGGCGCCGCTGGAGCGGTTCATCGCCCGCTCGTTCCAGCCGCTCTCCTTCATCCACAGCTTCTCCAGGCAGCCCCACTGGTCGCCCCAGCCGCGGGCCTCCAGCATCTGCTTGCCCAGGGCCTTGTTGCCGGTCGGGTTCGCGGTGCCCGCCGGGAGCTGCTTGGGGTCGAACCCGCCGCCGCCCGGCGCCTCTTTGACGATCTTGATGTGGTCGAGCGGCTCCCGGCCCTCGCGCTTGCGCCGGAGCGCGTCCTCCTTGAGCGCCTGGGCCGCCTGGGCCTTCAGGGCGTCGGCCGCGGGGTCGGGCCCGAACGGGTCGCCGCCGAGCGCCCTGGCCAGTTCGTCCAGGGCGAGCGGCTCCTGTGCGGGGGCGGAGGCGTTCTGGATCGCGGTGTGCGCGGTGTAGGCGCCGCCTCCGACGAGGACCACGGTCACCGCGGCGATGACGGCGATGCGCTTGGGCGTCAGGCCGCCGCGCTTCCCGTCGGGCACCGGCCCTCCCCGCCTCCCGCTCCTGGGCGGCTCACCGCCCGTGGACGTGCCGCCGGCCGGCGCGGCGCCGGCGGGCGCGCTCCTGGCGGGTCTCCCGGACGCGCGGCGGGAGCGGCGGGCCTGGCGCCCCGTGTCCTGCGGGCGCTCTCCCTCGGGTTGCGACGATCCTGGACTCACGACCTATGAGCTTGCCTTGACCAGGGGGGTGGTCCGCAACCGGAACGGAAGATCCGGATGGTTTTCCCTGGAGAGTCCCATGACCTTTTCATTACCGATTGCCTGATTACCGGGGACTTTCCCGATATCAATGCCAGAAATGTGACTTTGGTCACATAGGTGGCAACCTGCCCCAGCACCCTCCACGGCCCCGCGAACCCGGCGCTCCCCGCCCGCTCCGGCCTCGCCCCGGCCCTCCCCATCCCCTTGCCGACCACGTCACATTTTCATGACAAGTAGGGGCTTATGGGGTGTTGGAAGAATAATGACCGGGTGGCCGGCATACTCCTCGTCGAAGACGACCCCTCCGTCCGGACCGGTCTCGAACTGGCCCTGGCCCGTCAGGGGCACTCCGTGACCTCCTACGCCACCGGCGAGGAGGCGCTCGACCACATCCGGTCGCGCCGCCCGGAGATCGCCGTCCTGGACGTCATGCTGCCCGGGATCGACGGCGTCGAGGTGTGCCGCCGGATCCGCAGGATGGACCAGCTGCCGGTGATCCTCCTCACCGCCCGGGGCGACGACCTCGACGTGGTGGTGGGCCTGGAGGCGGGAGCCGACGACTACGTGGTCAAGCCCGTGGAGCCGCGGGTGCTGGACGCCCGGATCCGGGCGGTCCTGCGCCGGGCCGAGTCCGTCTCCTCCGACCGCGTCACCTTCGGCGACCTGGTCATCGACAAGGGTGCGCTGAAGGTCTCACTCGCCGGTCACGAGATCCACCTGACCCCCACCGAACTGCGCCTGCTGCTGGAGCTGGTCCGCCACCCCGGCCAGGTGCTCAACCGCAGATATCTGCTCCGGGCCGTGTGGGACCACACCCACGCCGCGGACTCCCGGCTGGTGGACGCCTGCGTGCAGCGGATCCGCGCCAAGATCGAGCCCGTGCCCGCCGAGCCCGTGTTCATCCACACCGTGCGGGGCTTCGGCTACCGGTTCAGCCCGCCGTGAAGCGGGTCTACACCGGGCTGCGCGGGCGGCTGGTCATCGCCTTCACCGTGATCGCCGTCACGGCGTCCGCGCTGGTCGCGGGCATCGGTTACGAGCTCGTCAAGAACCGGGTCATCGAACGCGCCGAGGAGGTGGCCGTGGCCGACGTGCGCGAGACCCTCCAGGGCACCCGGGTGCCGATCGGCGCGCTCTGGCCTGGGGACGGCCCCCCGACCGACCTGGAGATCTCCGCCCTGCAGATGAGCCTGCGGGCGCAGAGCCGGGCCGTGGTGGTCCTCTACGAGGACTACCTGTACCCCGACGGGGACTTCGGCCTCGCCGACGTCCCCGCCGACCTGCGCGCCCGGGCCGCCGGCCGCATGGTGACCAAGAGGCAGGAGATGCGGGGCGGCATGTGGCTGGTGATCGGCACCCCCGTGTGGCGGGTGGAGCCCATCCACATCGCCCAGCCCACCGGCATGAGCGTCTTCGTGTTCGTCCCCCTGGTCCAGGAGGAGCAGCTCCTGGGCGGCATGCGCCGACCGCTCGCCACGGCGGGCGCCATCATGCTCGCCATCGCGCTCGCCGTGGCCCTGTTCTCGGCCCAGCGCGTGCTGCTCCCGGTCCGGCGGCTCGGCTCGGCCGCCCGCGCGCTCGGCGCCGGGCACCTGGACACCCGGCTCCCCGTACGCGGCCAGGACGAGCTCGCCGAGCTCACCGCGACGTTCAACGACACCGCCGCCGCGCTGGAGCGGAGCGTGTCCGAACTGCGGGCGCTGGAGGCGATGTCCCGCCGGTTCGTGGCCGACGTCTCCCACGAGCTGCGGACCCCGCTGACCGCGATGACCGCGGTGACGGACATGCTCTCCGAGGAGGCCGAGCGGCTGCCCCGCGAACCCGCCACGGCCGTACGGCTGGTGCTGCGCGAGATCGAACGGCTGCGCACCCTCGTGGAGCAGCTCATCGAGGCGAGCCGGTTCGACTCGGGCACGGCCGTCCTCAACCTGGAGACCGTGAGCGTCGCCGACGCGGTCCACGACTGCCTGGAGATCCGGGGCTGGTCGGAGCAGGTGGAGGTGGAGGTCCCGGCGGGGCTCGCCTTCTCCGTCGACCCCCCGCGCTTCGACGTGATCCTCGCCAACCTGGTCGGCAACGCCCTGCGCCACGGTGAGCCCCCGGTCGTGGTCACCGCCCGCACCACCGCCCACGGCCTGGAGGTGAAGGTGCGCGACCACGGCGGAGGGATCCCCCCGACGGACCTGCCGCACGTGTTCAACCGCTTCTACAAGGCCGGCCGGAGAGGCGACGGCAGCGGGCTCGGGCTCTCCATCGCCCGCTCCAACGCCCAGTTGCACGGCGGTACGATCTCGGTGCGCCCGCAGCGGCCGGGCACGCTCTTCACGGTCTGGCTGCCCTCCGCGCAGACCTCCGCACGCACCTCCGCGCAGGCTCCCGCATGAACCTCCCACACCTCCGCGCAGGCTCCCGCACGAACCTCCGCACGCGCACCCGTACGGACCTCCACGCGGCCTCCCCCGCAGGCCCGAGCACGCGCACCCGTACGGCCTCCTCCACCCGCACGGGGCGGATCACGGCGCCGGCCGCCGCCGTGCTGGCCGTACTGGCCCTGCCGGCCGTACTGGCGGGGTGCGGCATCTCCCCCACCGGCGTGCGGGACAGCGGCCGCCCGCCGGTGATCAGCTACAGCCCGACCTGGGTGACGGTCTACATGGTCGACGACGGGACGCTGCAGCCCGTCCGGGTCCCGGTGGCCTCGGACTCGACCGAGAACGTCGTCAAGAGCCTCTTCCGCGCCGGGCAGCAGCCGCCGCGGCCGGGGCTGACCAGCGAGCTGACCGGGTTCGACTACTACGACATCAAGACCACCCGGTACACCGGCCCCTCCCAGCGGAGCGAACCCACCGACGACCTCGGCTACCGGCTGAACGTGATCGTCACCGGCGAGGGCAGGGTCACCCGGCTGGGACTCGCCCAGATCACCTGCACCGTCCGGCAGAACAAGCAGGCGAGCATCTGGAGCGTCGAGATCACCAGGCTGTTCCCCGGCACGCCGGAGTCGCTGGGCGAGCACAGCTGCTCCGAGTACAAGGACCTGGCGGGCCGGGGGGTGCGCCTGCCCCCGTGAGCCGGGCGGCACCCGGCCGGGGCGCGGCCCGCCGCCCCCTTGCGGGAAGGGGGCGGCGGGACCGGCCTACACCGTGAAGTCCTCCAGCATCTCGGTGACCAGCGCGGCGATCGGCGAGCGCTCCGAGCGGGTCAGCGTGACGTGCGCGAACAGCGGATGGCCCTTGAGCTTCTCCACCACCGCGACCACGCCGTCGTGCCGGCCCACCCGCAGGTTGTCCCGCTGGGCGACGTCGTGGGTGAGCACGACCCGGGAGTTGGCGCCGATCCGGCTCAGCACCGTCAGCAGCACCCCGCGCTCCAGCGACTGGGCCTCGTCGACGATCACGAAGGCGTCGTGCAGCGAGCGGCCGCGGATGTGGGTGAGCGGGAGCACCTCCAGCATCCCCCGGTCGATGACCTCCTCGATCACTTCGGGCGTGGTGACCGCGCCCAGGGTGTCGTAGACGGCCTGCGCCCACGGGCCCATCTTCTCGTTCTCGGAGCCGGGCAGGTAGCCCAGATCCTGGCCGCCCACGGCGTACAGCGGGCGGAAGACGATGACCTTGCGGTGCTGGCGGCGCTCCAGGACCGCCTCCAGGCCCGCGCAGAGCGCGAGGGCGGACTTGCCGGTGCCGGCCCGGCCGCCCATCGAGACGATGCCGACCTCGGGGTCCATGAGCAGGTCCAGGGCGATGCGCTGCTCGGCGGAGCGACCGTGCACGCCGAACACCTCGCGGTCGCCGCGGACCAGGCGGACGGACTTGTCCGGCAGCACCCGGCCCAGCGCCGAGCCCCGGCTGGACAGCAGCCGAAGGCCGGTGTGCGTGGGCAGCTCGCGGGCCTCGGCCAGGTCCGCGACGCGGTGCTCGAAGAGCGTCTCGATGTCCTCCTCGGTCACCTGCAGCTCGGCCATGCCGGTCCAGCCGGACTCCACGACGAGCTCGGCGCGGTATTCCTCCGCGGCCAGCCCGACGGAGGCGGCCTTGATCCGCATCGGGAGGTCCTTGGAGACCAGCACCACGTCGAGGCCCTCGGAGGCCAGGGAGCGTGCGACGGTCAGGATGCGGGTGTCGTTGTCGCCGAGGCGGAACCCGGCGGGCAGGATGGACGGGTCGCTGTGGTTGAGCTCGACCCGGATGGTGCCCTCGCCGATCGGCATGGGCTCGTCCAGACGTCCGTGGGTCACCCTCAGGTCGTCGAGGTACCTCAGCGCCTTGCGCGCGAAGTAGCCGAGTTCGGGATGATGGCGCTTGGCCTCCAACTCGGTGATGACGACGATCGGGAGGACGACCTCGTGCTCGGCGAAGCGGCTTATCGCAGCCGGGTCCGCCAGGAGGACCGAGGTGTCCAGGACGTACGTCTTCCGGTTGCCGGCCGGAGACGTGGATGCGGACGAAGGGTGTGCCACGCGTTCTCCCCCGGGCGCCCTGGGGGGCGCCCTGCCATGAGCTGGGATGCGGACCGGACCCGGGACCGCGCTCGCGGCATACCGAGCGGGCGCCGGCGACCGGCCCCCCTCAGCAGGTCGTGACGCAAAGGCGGGCCCTCTCCGGAGTAGGCGGGCTTCGCCCGCCTACTTCTTACGGTACGTCCTGAATACCCACCGTCCAATGGGCCATGCGTGACCGAAAGGGGGTGTTCACGTTGCGTTTCAGGTGCCGTACCTGCGATGCCGCGCGGCGTAGGAGCGGAGCGCCCGGAGGAAGTCGACCCTGCGGAAGTCGGGCCAGTAGGCCTCGCAGAAGTAGAACTCGGAGTGGGCGCTCTGCCAGAGCAGGAATCCGGAGAGCCGCTGCTCTCCCGAGGTCCGGATGACCAGGTCCGGGTCGGGCTGGCCGCGCGTGTAGAGATGCTCCGCGATGTGCTCCACATCGAGGACCTCGACCAGGTCCTCGATGGTCGCCCCCTTGCTGGCGTGCTCCAGCAGGAGGGAGCGCACCGCATCAGCGATCTCACGCCTTCCTCCATACCCAACCGCAACGTTCACAATCAAACCTGGACGGTGCGATGTTGCTTCTTTTGCATTTTTCAGGACATGTGCCGTGTGATCGGGCAGGAGGTCAAGGGCTCCCATCGGCTTGATGTGCCAGCCGTCCGCCACGAGCTCCTGGACCACGTCCTCGATGATCTTCATGAGGGGTTCCAGCTCGTCCTTGGAGCGGTTGATGTTGTCGCTGGACAGCAGCCACACGGTGACGACCTCGACCCCGGCCTCCCGGCACCAGCAGAGCAGCTCGGAGATCTTGTCCGCGCCCTTGCGGTGCCCCCGGCTGACGTCGTCGATGCCCATCGACCGCGCCCAGCGCCGGTTGCCGTCCACGATCACACCGACGTGGCGGGGCACCATGTCCCTGTCGCGGGACAGCTTCGCCTCCAGCCGCCGTTCGTACAGCCGGTAGACGAGATCGCGCACGCCCATGTGGATTCCCTCCCGCGAGCGCCCATCGCCTGCGGACGCCGACAGGCAATTATCGCCGCCCGCGGGACCTCTCCGCCCCTCCGCTCAGGCGCGTGCGGCGTCCCCGGGCACCTGCGCCCGCAGCCGCTCCTCGGCCTCCTCGACGAGTTCCCGTACGAAGACTCCCAGTTCGGCGGAGGTCAGCACGGCGCGCAGCCCCACCCCGCCGCTCCCCCAGGCCTCCAGGAACGCCCTCCTGGTCAGCCGCCACTCGCCCGGGGCGCCCCGTCCGGCGCCCTCGCCCCCGGGCACCCAGACCGGGATCGTGCGCAGCCGGCAGCGGAGCTCGCCCCCGCCGACCAGGCCCGTCCGGGTCCGGTAACGAAAGGCGAACAGTTCCTCTTCCCGCTCGCCGCCCTCCTCGCCGCCGGAGCGGCCCGGCAGCCCGGGGAAGCGGTCGTCGGGGTCCGGCCATCCCGCCGCCCGGTCGGCGCGCGCTTCGGCCACCCCCCGCGCCAGCCGGGCGAGGAACCAGCCGCACCGCTCGCCCACCGTCCCGTACGGCATGCCGTCGCGGCGGAGTTCGAGCGTGACCTCGTACGGCTCACCGACGCTGTCCCGGCACACCACGGGCGTGACGGTCAGGCACGATCCATCGACGCAGCGAAGTTCCCCCACGTCAGGGAGCGTATCCCGCCTCGTCCCGGCAAAACGTCCCGTTCACCGTGCGTCGTCCTCCCAGGGGTCCCGCTCCCCGCCCAGCCACCGGGTCAGGCGGGCCCACCGTCCGGCCGGCCGCGGCGGTCCGGTGCCGCTTCCGCTCCCCGGTCCGCTCCCGGCCTCCGGTCCGTCGTTCCCGGGCCCCGATCCGGTCCCGCTCCCTGCCCGGTCCCCGCTTCCGGCACCGGCCGGGATCCGCCCGGTCCGGACGAGGTGCCCGGCGAAGTCCGCGGCGTCGGCGCGGGAGCCGCCCGGTGGCCTGGGACGGCCGGAGGCGTAGGCGGCGAACTCGGCCCGGAAGTCCTCGCCGAGAGTCTGCACCAGGTCCGGGCGGAGCCGGGCCACCACGCTCCGCCGCTTGGCGACCAGGCTCGCCGTCTGGATCCGCAGCCGCTCCCCGTCGAACCCCGGGGGCGCCTGCGCCCCCGCCACCAGGGCGGCCAGCAGCCCGGCCTGCGCCCTGGCCAGCTCCTCCCGCCCGGCCTGCCCGGCCGGCTCCTCCCTCACGCCCTGCGCCCCGGCCGGCTCCTCCCGCCCGGGCCGCCCGCCGGGACCGGGGCCTCCGCGGACGTCCGGCCGCGTCCCGGCGGGCTCCTCCGGGGGAACGGCCTCAGCCACGGGCCATCGCCTCGCGGATCCGGCCGAGCTCGGCCTCCAGCGCGGCGTCGCTCGGGTAGTCGGCGTCCCACTCCAGCAGCACCCCGGGCGGGTCCACCCGGGCGCAGAGCTCCGACAGGACGGCCAGGATCTCGTCGGAGACGTGCGCGGTGTGGGTGTCGTGCCAGACGCCGCCGTGCTCGTGGCCTCCGGCCACGTGGACGTAGGCGAGTTCGGACAGCGGCAGCGCGTCCAGCGCCCCGACGGCCGGCAGGCCCAGGTTGACCTGGTTGGTGTAGAGGTTGGCCACATCGACGAGGAGCCCGACCCCGGTCGCGGCGACCAGTTCGCCGAGGAACTCCGCCTCCGTCATCTCGTCCTCCGGCCAGCCGAAGATCGCCGCCACGTTCTCCAGCGCCAGCGGGACGGGCAGGGCGTCCTGCGCCCGCCGTACGTTCTCCGTCACGACCGCGAGCGCCCGCCGGGTGCGCGGGACCGGGAGCAGGTGACCCGCCTCCAGCCCGCCCGCGCGCACGAAGGCCAGGTGCTCGCTGACCAGCGGCGCGCCCAGCGCCTCCGCGCAGGCCGCCAGGTGCGCCAGCCGGGCGGGGTCCGGCGGCTCCGCCCCGCCCACGCCCAGCCCGACCCCGTGCGGGATCACCGGCACACCGCGGGAGCGCAGCACCCGCAGCGACTCCGGGAGGCGGCCGGGGCGGATGTTCTCCGCGATGACCTCGACGAAGTCGACGCCGGGCAGGCGTTCCACGGTCAGGTCGATCTCCGGCCGCCAGCCGATGCCGACGCCGAGCCGCTCACCCACCACCGCCACCTCCCCGCTCACCTGCCGCCGCAGCCGTCGGAACCCCGCTCGCCGCCCTCCTCGCCGCAGCCGTCGGAACCCCGCTCATCCGCCGCCGCAGCCACCGCCACCGCAGCCCCCACCGCCGCCGCAGCTGGAGCCGCCGCCCGAGTCGCCGCCGGAACCCCCCGAACCGAAGTCGCCGCCGCCGTAGCCGCCGGAGCCGAAGTCCCCACCACCGTAGGTGGCGTCACCCGAACCGCCCGAACCGCCGCCGCACGCGCCACCCACGTACGCGCCACCGCCGTCGGAGTGCTTCAGCTCCTCCTCCAGCGCGGGGTCGCCGGCCTCGCTCAGGCCGTACAGCGCGACCGGGGCGCCGACCGCGAAGGCCAGGTCGCCGCTCGTGCCGTGGTGGGACCCTCGGACGTGCACCCGGCGGGCGGAGTCGAGCACGTCGCGCCCGGCCCGGGTGAGCACGTTGCGCAGCGCCTTGCGCTGCGTGCCGTAGGTGATCAGGCCGATCAGCGCCGCCGCGAAGCCGATCAGCACCGCGCCGATGCCCAGGCCGGGTTCCGCGACGTCCACGACGGCGAGCAGCACGACGGCGTCGACGGTGAAGAACGCCGCGAGCAGCGCGGCGACCAAGAGCCGCCGCAGCGACCTGCCCGCCCCGTCCAGCGCGCCGCCGGGCACCAGCAGGCCCATGCGCTCCAGGTCGACGCGCAGGACCGCCATGGCCTGCGCCTCGGCCACCGTACGGCGCAGCTCCCCGGCCGGGCAGGTGCCGGAGCGGGCGGCGAGGGCCGACAGGACGGCCTGCTCGATGCCGTCCGGGGACGGCGGGGCCCCGGCCACGAGGCCGATCTGCCCGCCCCGCGCGACCCGGATGCCGCCGCCCCTGGCCAGCATGGCGAGCGCGGTGTTGACCGTACGGCGCGGCCCGCCGGCCAGGTAGGCCAGGTGGTAGGGGGTGATCGGCCGCCCCTTGTGGTGTGCGGCGGCCTCGCGGACCTCGCGCTGCTGCCCGCTCAGGACCGTCGACACGATGACCACGGCCCCGAGCAGGACGACCGCGATGACGAACAGTACGACTTCCACGTCCGCCTCCTGGGGGAAGGGGCGTCGGCCCCGTTTGTCAGGTAGACGCGCAGGGCCTTGCGGAAGTTTCGCCTGGAAGGTCTCAGTTCGGACGCCCCGCGGAACGCTCCCGTTCCCACGGCTCCCGCCGCCGGGAGAGGGGAGGCCGGAGCGGCCGGGCGGGGCGGCTCCGGCGACCCGCCTCCCGGACCGAGCCGACAGATCCCGTTGAAGACACCGTGGTCGGCCAGGCCGGGAGCCGAGCTCTGCCGGGAGGCGTTCGCCTACATCCTCACCGTCAGCCCAGGCGCTCGACCAGGGTGTTGTACTCGTCCCAGAGCTCCTTGGGGCAGTGGTCGCCGAAGGTCTCGAAGAAGGACGGGATCAGCTTCGCCTCCTCCCGCCAGACCTCCCGGTCCACGGTCAGCAGGGTCGCGAGGTCCTCCTCCGACAGGTCGAGGCCCTCGGTGTCCAGCTCGGCGGGGAGCATGCCGATGGGCGTCTCGACCGCCTCGGCCCGGCCGTTGAGGCGGTCCACGATCCACTTGAGCACGCGGCTGTTCTCGCCGAAGCCCGGCCAGATGAACCTGCCGTCGGCGTTCTTGCGGAACCAGTTCACGTAGTAGACGCGCGGCAGCCGCGCGCCCTCGCGCTCGCCGATCCTGACCCAGTGGGCGAAGTAGTCGCCCATGTTGTAGCCGCAGAACGGCAGCATCGCGAAGGGGTCGCGGCGCAGCTCGCCGACCTTGCCCTCGGCGGCGGCGGTCTTCTCGGAGGCGATGTTCGCCCCGATGAAGACGCCGTGGTTCCAGCTGCGCGCCTCGGTGACCAGCGGGACCGCGGTGGCGCGGCGGCCGCCGAACAGGATCGCCGAGATCGGCACCCCCTCGGGGTCCTGCCACTCGGGGGCGATGGTCGGGCACTGGCCGGCCGGCACCGTGAAGCGGGCGTTCGGGTGGGCGGCGGGCTCGCCGCTCTCCGGCGTCCAGTCACGGCCCTTCCAGTCGGTCAGGTGCGCCGGGGGCTCGTCGGTCAGGCCCTCCCACCACACGTCGCCGTCGTCGGTGAGGGCGACGTTGGTGAAGATGCTGTTGCCCCAGAGCGCCTTGATCGCGTTGGCGTTGGTCGACTGGCCCGTGCCGGGTGCGACGCCGAAGAAGCCCGCCTCCGGGTTGATCGCGTACAGCCTGCTGTCGTCGCCGAAGCGCATCCAGGCGATGTCGTCGCCGATCGTCTCGACCTTCCAGCCCGGGATCGTCGGCTGGAGCATGGCGAGGTTGGTCTTGCCGCACGCGGACGGGAAGGCCGCCGCGATGTAGCGCGTCTCCCCGCTCGGCGGGGTCAGCTTGAGGATGAGCATGTGCTCGGCCAGCCAGCCCTCGTCGCGGGCCATGGTGCTGGCGATGCGCAGCGCGTAGCACTTCTTGCCCAGCAGGGCGTTGCCGCCGTAGCCGGAGCCGTAGGACCAGATCTCGCGGGTCTCGGGGAAGTGGCTGATGTACTTGGTGGAGCTGCACGGCCACGGCACGTCGGCCTGGCCGGGCTCCAGGGGGGCGCCGACCGAGTGCACGGCCTTGACGAAGTCGCCCCGCTCCTCGATGAGGCGGAGGGCGGGCTCGCCCATCCTGGTCATGATCCGCATCGAGACCGCGACGTAGGGCGAGTCGGTGATCTCGACGCCGAGCTGGGAGATCTCGCCGCCGAGCGGGCCCATGCAGAAGGGGACCACGTACATCGTGCGCCCGCGCATGCAGCCGGCGAAGAGCTCGCCGAAGGTCGCGCGCATCTCGGCCGGGGCGATCCAGTTGTTGGTCGGCCCGGCGTCCTCCTCTTTCTCGGAGCAGATGTAGGTGCGGTCCTCGACGCGGGCGACGTCGCTCGGGTCGGAGGCGGCGTAGAAGCTGTTCTGCCGCTTGGCCAGGCGCTTGAACGTGCCCTGCTCGACCAGCAGGTTCGTCAGGCGCGTCCACTCGGCCTCCGAGCCGTCGCACCACTCGATCCGGTCCGGACGGGTGAGCTCGGCGATCTCGTTGACCCAGGCGATCAGTTCCTTGTGGGTGGTCGGACTGGGGGCGGATACGTCAACGGTTGCGGTCACTGTGGCGGCTCCTCACGCTTCTCAGGCGGAATCATCATCGACAAGAAACCGGACGTAATCCAATTGGCGTAGACCAGTGAATTAGCTCCGGCTCGTGTCCCGGCGGACCCGCCCCCAGTCCCACCGTCGGACGTATGGGCTGGCAGGGGCCGCGATGACTGGATTCCTCTACCCGAAAGAAGCGGGTTTAAATAAACCGCACCACGAATTGGTATAGGCCAATGAAAGAGGTCTAAACCAATGAGCCGAAAGGTTCAGACCACTTACCGCCCTCTTTTCCCTGGCCCGCCTCAGGAAGTCACGTCGGGACCCGCCGCCCGCACCCGGTCGACGTGCTGGAGCGCGTCCCGCAAATCGGCCAGCCAGGTGTCGGCGTGCCGCCCCACCAGGCGCACGCACCAGGCGAGCGCGTCGCTGCGGCTGCGCGCCACGCCCGCGGCCACCAGGGTGTCCAGGACCCGGCGCTCGGACTGGCGGAGCCGCGTCATGACGGGGACCGACAGTGTGGTGAACATCACCCTCTCCCCTCCGACCGAGACGCCCCAGGAGACCTTCCTCCGGAACCGGTGCTCGGCCTCCGAGGCGATCTCGATGCGCCGCTCCCTGGTCTCCCCCCGGAAGCGCTGCACCGCCCCCTCCAGCGCGGCCACCCGCTCCACCTCGGAAACACCCTCGGCGGACGCGGGCGGGCGGAGCACCCCCACCACCGTGATCTCCTCGCGGTCCAGCGCGATCTCGAGAGGACCGTCGAACCACCCCTCGGGCATGCGTCCCGAGAACCAGCCGCGCAGCTGCGCCTCTACTTCTTCGTTCTCCATGTAATGAAGATTACACCCTTTCACAAAGATGGGCCGGGAAATATTTTGACACAAACTAGATTTTGAGAGTTACTCTCAAATCATGGTTGCTATCACTTCCTCCCTTCGCTGGTGGGCCCTGGCCGCACTGGTGCTGAGCGTCCTCGTCATCGGACTGGACGCGACGATCCTGAACGTCGCCCTGCCCACGCTCGCCGTGGACCTCGGCGCCTCGACCGGCGAGCTGCAGTGGATCGTGGACGCCTACCTGATCCCCTTCGCCGCCCTCCTGCTCCCCGCCGGCGTCCTCGGCGACCGCTTCGGCCGCAAGCGCCTCCTCCTGACCGGGCTGGCCGTCTTCGGCGCGGCCTCGCTCCTCGCCGCGACGGCCGGGGGTTCGGCGTCGCTCATCGCCGCCCGCGTGCTCCTCGGCGCCGGGGGCGCCCTGATCATGCCGCTCTCCGTGTCGATCCTGCCGAGCCTCTTCCCTCCGCACGAGCGTTCGAAGGCCATCGCGGCCTGGTCGGCGGGGATGGCCCTCGGCCTGCCGCTGGGACCGATCCTCGGCGGCTACCTGCTCGACCGCTTCCACTGGGGCTCGATCTTCCTGATCAACCTCCCCGTGGTGGCCGTCGCCCTGGCGGCGGCCGCGGTGCTGCTGCCGGAGTCGCGCGACGAGCGGCGGCCCCGCTTCGACCTGCCCGGCGCGCTGCTCTCGGTCGGCGGGCTCGCCGCGCTGGTCCACGGCGTGATCGAGGCGCCCTCGGCCGGCTGGACCTCACCCGCCGTGCTGGTCCCGCTCGCCGCCGGCGTGGTCCTGCTCACCGCGTTCGTCATGGTGGAGGCCCGCTCCCCCGCGCCCATGATGGACCTACGCCTCTTCACCGACCGGGTCTTCCTGTGGGGCTCCGCCGGTGCGACCCTCGTCTCGCTGGCCATGATGGGCGTGCTGTTCGTGGTCCCGCTCCACCTCCAGGCCGTCCTGGGGCACGACGCGTTCGGCACCGGGATCCGCGTCGTGCCCATGGTGCTCGGCCTGATGGCCGGCGGCCTGGCCGGCGAGCGCCTGCTGGGCCGGCTGAGCCTGCGCGTGCTCCTGCCGGCCGGCCTGGCGCTGCTCGCCGGCGGTCTCGCCCTCGGCGCCCTGACCGGCGCCTCCTCCGGATACGGCTTCATCGCCGTCTGGCTGACCGTGGCGGGGGCCGGCGTGGGGCTGGCGATGGTACCGGCGATGGACGGCGTGCTGGCCGTACTGCCCCAGGAGCGGGTGGGTGCGGGCTCCGGCACGCTGCAGGCGCTGCGGCAGGTCGGCGGCGTGTTCGGCGTCGCCGGACTGGGCAGCCTGCTCTCCGCCGGCTACGCGGACGGGCTGCCCGGGGGCGCCCCGGAGGCCGCACGGGACTCCGTGGCCGCCGCCGTGCGGCTCGGCGACCCCGCGCTCGCCGCCGCCGCCCGGGAGGCCTTCACCGGCGGCATGAGCGACGTGCTGCTGGTGTGCGCGGCGCTGGCCGCGGCGGGCGCCGCGGCCGTGGCGGTGTTCATGCGCGCGGACGACGCGCGAGAATCTGCGCATGAGCTCACCTCCGCGCCCTGAGGGACTGCGCGAACGCAAGAAGGCCCGGACCCGGCGGACGATCCAGGAGCAGGCCCTGCGACTGTTCGCCGAGCAGGGCTACGAGGCGACGACGGTCGAGCAGATCGCGGAGGCCGCCGAGATCTCGCCCAGCACGTTCTTCCGCTACTTCCCCACCAAGGAGGACGTGGTCGTCCAGGACGACTACGACCCCGTCATGCTGGCCGCGCTGGCCGCCCAGCCCGCCGGCCTGGACCCGGTGCCCGCACTGCGCGCCGCGATGCGGGAGGCGTTCGCGCAGATCCCCCCCGAGGAGGAGGAGCAGATCCGGGCCCGCACCAGGCTCCAGCTCAGCCACCCCGCGCTGCGCGCCCGCGCCGTCGACAACATGATCGCCACCATCGACGTGTTCACCCGGGCCCTCTCCGCGCGCATGACCCCCGCCCCCGCCGACCGTGCCGCCGCCGACCTGCTCGCCCGGACGGCGGCCGGGGCGGTGGTCGGCGCCATGCTGGCCGCGCTGTTCTCCTGGGCCGAGAGCGACGGGACCCGCCCGCTGGCCGACATCGTCGACGAGACCCTCGCCCTGCTGGAGTCGGGCCTGCGTCCCTGACCCGGCCGCGTCCGGCACGGCGCGACCACTCCGCGTACGGCGGCGGCCTCCGCCCGGTGACCGCGCCGCCCACCGGACCGGGTCCCGCGCGGAGACCCCGGCTCAGCCCGCCCGCGCGGCGATCTGCGGGCTGATCCGGACGGCCCCGGCGAAGTTTCTCGTGCTGACCGGGACGAGCTTGACCACGTCACCCGTCCGCGGGGCGTGCAGCATCTTCCCGTCGCCCCAGTAGATCGCCACGTGCGAGACGTAGCCGGGGTTGGTCGGGTCGTGCCGCCAGAACAGCAGGTCGCCCGGCTGGGCCTGGGAGAGCGGGATCTGCGGGCCCGACACGAACTGCTGGTGCGTCACGCGGGGGACCCTGACGCCCGCCTGCGCGTAGGCCCACTGGACCAGGCCGGAGCAGTCGAAGGTGTCCGGCCCCTCGGCGCCCCAGACGTACGGGCGGCCCAGCTTGCCGATGGCGGCGGTGAGCGCGGTCCGCACCTGGTCGGGGTGCATGAAGGCCGAGGCCGGCCAGATCTTCCGCGGCGCGGCCTTGAAGACCGGGTTGATCGCGACGACCTGGCTGCCCTTCGGCAGGACCTTCAGCAGGGCCGCGCGGAGCCGGGCGGAGTCGGCCCCCGGGGCGCTCACCACCAGGGCGTTGTTCTCCGGGATGCCGAGCTCGCGCGCCGTCCGCCGGGAGACCACCGCGTCGATGGCGCCCATGCCCATCGTGGCGTAGGCGCCCACCCGCAGGGCACGCCCGCCGCTGGCGACGGTCCGGCCGAGCTCCAGGCCTCCGTCGTTGCCGAGGACGAAGGAGACGGCGACCTCTCCCGCGGCGACGTTGCGCCAGAGCTTGTCGGACGTGGCGGTCGGCTTGGGGGTGTAGGCGCGGAACGTCGAGGGGTCCACCCCGAGCGTCTGCACCGGCTTGTTGTCCATCGTGACCTCGGCCGCGTCGGCCCGCTCGATCGCGCGGATCCCCTTGATCCGCGCCGCCCGCGCCACGACGGCGGAGCTCAGCGGCCGGTTCGCGACCACGAACAGGTGCGGCTTGCGCATCTCGGTCAGCGGGGCGACGGGCGGCGGGGCGACGGGAGAGGAGACGGGCGCCGCGGCCTGCGTGGTGCGGGCCAGCTCCCGCCGGTCGGCGGGCCGGCGGGCCGCGACGGTGTCCGCCCCGCCCCGCTCCGGCGTCCGCTCCGGCATCCGGCTCAGCACCACCAGGTCCGCCGCCAGCACGCCGACCAGCAGCACCGCGATGGCCGGCACCGCGATCGCCGGAGCGGCCCGGCCCGGTGCGCCGGCGGTGCGCCCGCCGGGCCGCAGGCGCGGGCGGTAGGCGAGGTCGTGGCAGACCTCCCGGACCACGTCGGAGACACGCGTCCGCCGATCGAACACGTCGGCTCCCCCTCGGTCGAACTCCGTCCGTTCCGCCTGACCGGCTCTCGTCGGAGCGGCCCGGCTCCACGAGCCTGCCGTACTCCGCCGCCGGATGCACGCGAACCCGCCAAAACAGTCACTACCCGCGTCATGGTCATCGGCGGGGATGAAAAACCCCCCGGAGACATGGCGATCCGCCGGAACCCTGTCCCGGCGGATCGGTCCGGCCGTCCTCGCGGGTCAGTTGCCGCCGTTGTACGGCACGGCCTCCAGGATCTCCACCGTGTTGGAGCGGCCGTTCGGCATCGTGTAGGTGGCCTTCTCGCCGACCTTCTTGCCGTTGATCGCCGCGCCGAGCGGGGACTTGGGCGAGTAGACGTCGATCGGGGCGCCGCTCTCCTCGCGGGAGGCCAGCAGGAACGCCACCTCCTCGTCATCGCCCTCGAACCGGACGGTGACGGTCATGCCCGGCCCGACGACGCCCTCGGTGCGCGGCGCCTCGCCGACCTTGGCGGTGTCCAGGATCTGGCGGAGGTGGAAGATGCGGGCCTCCATCTTGCCCTGCTCGTCCTTGGCGGCGTGGTAGCCGCCGTTCTCCTTGAGGTCGCCCTCTTCGCGGGCGGCCTCGATCTTCTTGGCGATGTCGACGCGCCCGGGCCCCGAGAGGTATTCGAACTCCGCCTTCAGGCGGTCGTACGCCTCCTGAGTGAGCCAGGTGACGCTCTCGATGTGGGAGTCGGCCACGGGTTCTCCTTGCTTCCTCTGTGGGGCATAGTGCTGGGGATGAGCGGACGATCGAATCTCGACAGGCTAACAAGTTAGCCGGGCGAACGCTTCCCCAAATGTCTCACTATACGAGATAGCAGTACTCGACGTCAGCGGAAGTGGCCTGAGCACTGGTCTCTAGCCGTTCGGTAAGCCGGAGATATCCCTCACCAGCGGGAATGTCCAGCTCTCGGCTCCCGACCTCCGCGTGGCCGACGTCCATGGCGCGCAACCGGCACACGGCGGCCCGGTCGGAGGGCTTGATCACCTCGAAGGTGATCTGCGCGGAGTCGGGCCGGGCGACGTCGAACGCGATGATCTGCCTGATGACCTCGGTCTCGCCCTTGGCCGCCCACATCACGTAACCCCACCCGCCCGCCGTCACCGCGCACAGGATCGCGATCACCACGTGGACGACGAAGCGCCCCCGGCGCTCCGGACGGTCGGGGAGGTCGCCCGGGGTGCCGAGAACGGGGCCCTCGAATCGGCCCTTGCCGGCCTCGCTGGTGGCCATGACGGAATCTCCCTGCACTACCTCGGCGTTATCCGAGACAATTGTCCCTCGCGGGGGCCCCGCTCTCGCGACCGCCATAGAGAAACTAGCCTCTCCCTGGAGTGATCCAGGCCAAGCCGCGAGGCCGGCGGGGGTCCGAGCCGCACCACTGAAAGAGGAGACGTCGAGCCCGTGAGTGCACCGCTGAGACTGATGGCCGTTCACGCGCATCCCGACGATGAGTCGAGCAAGGGCGCCGCCACGATGGCGCGCTATGTCGCCGAGGGCGTGGACGTGCTCGTATGCACCCTCACCGGAGGGGAGCGGGGCTCGATCCTGAACCCCAAGATGGACCGCCCCGACATCCTGGAGAACATCGGCGAGGTCCGGCGCCTGGAGATGGAGCGGGCGCGCGAGATCCTCGGCGTCAAGCAGCGCTTCCTGGGTTTCGTGGACTCCGGCCTGCCCGAGGACGAGACCGAGCCGCTGCCGGAGGGGTGCTTCGCGCTGCAGCCGCTGGAGGTCGCCGCGGCGCCGCTGGTCGCCGCGGTCCGGGAGTTCCGGCCGCACGTCATCCTGACCTACGACGACGACGGCGGCTACCCGCACCCGGACCACATCATGACCAACCGCGTCTCGGTGGAGGCCTTCGAGGCCGCCGGCGACCCCGACCGCTATCCCGGGGCGGGCGAGCCCTGGCAGCCGCTGAAGCTCTACTACCACATGGGCTTCACCAAGGACCGGTTCGAGGCGCTGCACGAGGCCATGACCGCGCGCGGCATCGGCTCGCCGTACGCCGACTGGATCGCCCGCTGGGAGGACCGCCCGCAGAAGTGGCCGGTCACCAGCCGCGTCCCCTGCGGCGACTACTTCGAGGTCCGCGACGAGGCCCTGCTCGCGCACGCCACGCAGGTCGACCCCGACGGGTTCTGGTTCGTCTGCCCGCGCGACCTGCAGCGCGAGATCTGGCCGACCGAGGACTACCACCTGGCCCGCTCCCTGGTGGACACCGAGCTGCCCGAGGACGACCTCTTCGCCGGCATCCACGCCGACGAGGTGAGCCACGCCTCCCGCCCCTGACCCGACCACGGACCCGCGGTGGCAGACTTGACACGTGATTGCATTCGACACCGTCCCCAAGGGTGACGTCAGCCCGGGTCTCCTGGGGTTCCTGGTCGTGGCGGCGATGGGCCTGGCGCTCTTCCTGCTCGTCAAGTCGATGAGGAAGCAGATCTCGAAGATCGATCTCCCCTCCGAGACCGACCGGGAGGACGCGGACACGAAGCCGGACGGCGCCGTCCGGGCCGAGTAGTCCCGGGGCCCGCGCGGGCGGGCCCCGGTCCGGACCGCGCCGGTGGACGTCAGTCGCCGAGCGCGTCCGTCGACGACCAGGCCCGCTCCAGCGCCCGGGGCAGGCCCCAGTGACCCAGCGGGGTGAGGATCCCGCTGCGGTCGACGACGCCCAGCGACTCCCACAGGGGCGTGACCGCGCCGAACAGCGCCTCGGTCGCCTCCAGGTCCTCCGGTTCGTCCATGTCGACGTCGATGTCGTCGGACTCCGCGATGAGCCGCGCGATCCGCTCGGGCGAGGCCAGCACCCCGGGCCCGCGCCTGGCCAGCGCGGCCACCGCGGCCAGCCAGTCGGCGTGGTGGATCGCGCACAGCGAGGCCAGCGCCGAGTCCTCGGCGCTGAGCTCGCTCTCCACGTCGGCGAACTCATCCACCGTGTCGTCGTCCTCCGGCAGGTCGGAGACCGGTCCGGCGATGCCGGCCGCGACGGCCAGCCAGAGCTCCTCGTCGCCGGCGGGCAGCGGCCCGTCACCGTATCCGGCGCACGCCCGCAGCACGTTCCCGGGGTATCCGGGGCCGGTCAGCACCTCGCGCAGCCTCGCGCAGGCGGCCCGCAGCTCGGCCTCGGGCCGTACCGGGTCGGGCAGCTCGGCGAGGATGCGCCGCAGCTCGTCGAGGGCGAACGCCTCCTCCTCGTCCCAGGCCGCGAACAGCTCCTCGTCCTGCTCGTCGCTCACCACGAGCCCGGGGACCCGGCCGTCGGGGAGCGGGCCGGACAGCCATTCCTCCTGCAGGTCCTCGTACGCCTTGCGGGCCGCCTCGTCGCCCCGGGCGAGCGCGTCCGGGTCGATCTCGCCCGCCGCGACCAGCTCCTCCAGATGGGCGACCAGCCGGCCGAACATCTCCCCGGCCACCGGCCCCCGCTCGTCCTCCTCCGGCCAGACGAAGAAGCTCCGGGTCAGCAGCAGCGGCTCGGTCCCGGTGGCCTCCAGCCAGCGCTGCACGTCGCCGATCGTCGCGCTCCCGGACTCGATCGCCCCCAGCGTCGTCCTGGCCGACTCCCAGAAGGCCGCCGAGAGCGGGTTGCCCGCCGCCAGCATGGCCCGCCGCAGATCGGCGAGGGCCACCAGCGCCACCCCCGAGGGCACCGACAGGAGCGCGCGGGCGACATCGCGCCGGGTCAGCTCGGACGCCGGGCGCCCGGCGTGCACACAGATGAAGTCGAGGTCCACGCCCGCTGAGCCTACGCTCCTCCCGCGCCCGGCGGGAGGACGGCCGCCGGGCCGCCGTCCCGCTCCGCACCGGGCGGCGGCCCGCACCCGCGCTCGCGGGCCGGACGTGATCTCCCCGCCGCCGCCGGTCTAGGGTGGGCGGACGGGGTAGGACCCCTTACGCGGGCGGTCAGGCCCGTGCCTCGCCCGCGGGAGTCGCACCATGAACCGGTTGAAGGACGCCACCAGTCCCTACCTGCTCCAGCACGCCGACAACCCGGTCCACTGGTTCGAGTGGGGCCCGGAGGCCTTCGAGGAGGCGCGGCGGCGGGACGTGCCGCTGCTGGTCAGCGTGGGCTACTCGGCCTGCCACTGGTGCCACGTCATGGCGCACGAGTCGTTCGAGGACGACGGCACCGCGGCGCTGATGAACGAGCACTTCGTCAACGTCAAGGTGGACCGCGAGGAGCGGCCCGACGTGGACGCGGTCTACATGGCGGCCACGCAGGCGATGACCGGTCACGGCGGCTGGCCGATGACGGTCTTCGCCACGCCGGAGGGCCACCCCTTCTACACCGGCACCTACTTCCCCCGGCCGCAGTTCCAGCGCCTGCTCGTCGGGGTCTCCAACGCCTGGCACAACGACCGCGAGGCCGTCCTCACCCAGGGCTCGAAGATCGTCGAGGCGCTGAACGAGCGCACCGCGTTCCCGACCGGCCCGGCCCCCACGGCGGAGACGCTGGACCAGGCGGTGCGCAGCCTGGCCGAGTCCTTCGACCCGGTCCGCGGCGGTTTCGGCGGGGCGCCCAAGTTCCCGCCGTCGATGGTGCTGGAGTTCCTGCTCCGGCACGGCGGGCCGGACGCGCTCCGCATGGCGGAGCGCACGCTGGAGGCCATGGCCAGGGGCGGCATCTACGACCAGCTCGCCGGGGGGTTCGCCCGCTACAGCGTGGACTCCGGGTGGGTCGTGCCGCACTTCGAGAAGATGCTCTACGACAACGCGCTGCTACTGCGGGTCTACGCGCACTGGTGGCGCTCCACCGGTTCGGTGCTGGGCAGGCGCGTGGCCCTGGAGACCGCCGACTGGCTGCTGTCGGAGATGCGCACCCCGGAGGGCGGCTTCGCCTCGGCCCTGGACGCCGACAGCGAGGGCGTGGAGGGCAAGTTCTACGCCTGGACGCCCGAGGAGCTGCGCGAGGTCCTGGGACCCGACGACGGCGACTGGGCCGTCGGGCTGTTCGAGGTGACCGGGACCTTCGAGCACGGCACCTCGGTGCTCCAGCTCCTCGACGACCCCGACGACCCCGCCCGGTTCGAGCGCGTGCGCGCCGCCCTGCTGCGGGCCCGTTCCCGGCGGGTACGGCCCGGCCGGGACGACAAGGTCGTCGCCGCCTGGAACGGCCTGGCCGTCGCCGCGCTCGCCGAGGCCGGGGCCCTGTTCGACCGGCCCGACCTGGTGGCGGCGGCCCGGGAGGCGGCCGTGCTCCTGGACGGGCTGCACCTGGACGGCGACCGGCTGCTGCGCACCTCGCGCGACGGGCGGGCGGGCGGGAACGCGGGCGTCCTGGAGGACTACGCGGACCTGGCCGAGGGGCTGCTCGCGCTCTACGCGGTGACCGGGGAGGTCCGCTGGTTCCGGCGCGCGGGGACGCTGCTGGACACGGTGCTCGACCGCTTCTCCGACGGCTCCGGCGGGTTCTTCGACACTGCCGACGACGCCGAGCGGCTGTTCCAGCGGCCCCAGGACCCCACCGACAACGCCGCCCCCTCGGGCCAGTTCGCCGCGGCCGGCGCCCTGCTCTCCTATGCGGCGCTGACCGGTTCCGCCCGCCACCGGGAGGCCGCGGAGGCGGCCCTCGGCACAGTGAGCGTGCTGGCCCCCCAGCACGCCAGATTCGCCGGATGGGGTCTGGCCGTGGCGCAGGCGGCCGTCACCGGTCCCGTCGAGGTGGCCGTCGTGGGCCCCGCCGACGACCCGGCCACCGCCGCGCTGCACCGGGCCGCGCTGCTGTCCGCCGTCCCCGGCCTGGTGGTCGCGGTGGGCGAGCCCGGTTCGTCCGGAGTGCCCCTGCTGGAGAGCCGGGGACTGGTCGACGGCTCCCCCGCGGCGTACGTGTGCCGGGGCTTCACCTGCAGGATGCCGGTCACCACTCCGGCCGCGCTCAGGGCGGAGCTGGGCGGCGCCGTCCGGACCTCCTGAGCGCGGCGCCGCGCGCCGGGCTTCGCCGGGGTGCGGCGCCGCTCCCGGGACCGGAGCCCGGGGAGGCCGGCGTGCTCCCGCGTCCGGTCAGCCCACCGGGACCGCGGCCTGGCCGGTGGAATCGGCTCCGCCCCCGCCTCCGGTTCCGTCTCCGGGGCCGGGCTCCGGCTCGTCCGGGGCCGGGACCGTCGGCTCGTCCGGCGGCGGGGGAGCGGTGGGCTGCCCGGGGTCGTCCGGAACGTCCGGCTGGTCCGGCGTGGGGACGGTCGGCTCGTCCGGCGCCGGGGAGGCCGGCTCCTCCGGGACGGGGTCGCCCCGGAGGCCGGGGTCGCCGGTCCCGGTCTCCGGATCGCCCCGGTAGCCGGGGTCGTCGTCGGTGTAGGGGGCGGAGCGGCCGTAGGAGGACGGCTCGGGGAACTCCTCGACGGGCTTGCCCGCCATCGCCTCGGCCATGAAGGCGCGCCAGACCTGGGCGGGGTACTGTCCTCCGGACTGGGTCATGCCGCCCACGACCACCGGCTTGTTGTCGTCGCGGAACATGTTCACCGCGACGGAGAGCTGCGGGGTGAACCCGGCGAACCAGGCGGACGCCGACTTGTCCGTGGTGCCGGTCTTGCCGGCCGCCGGGCGGTCGTAGAGGCGGGCCGCCGTACCGGTGCCGCCCGTGACCACCTGGGTCAGCGCGTGGGTGACGTCGGCGGCGGTCCGCTCGGAGAAGACCCGCTCGCCCTTCTCGGTGATCTTCAGCCTGCCCTCGGCGCCGGTGATCGAGCGGATCACGTGGGGCCGGCGGTGCACGCCGTCGGCGGCGAAGGTGGCGAAGCCGGAGGCGTTCTGCACGGCGCTCACCGAGGCCACGCCCAGCGGGAGCGTGGCCGCGTCCCGGTGCGGGGTGAGCTGGTCGACGGGGATGCCCGCGGCCTCGGCGGCCTCGGCCACCTCGTCGAGGCCGACCTGCTGGCCGAGGTCGACGAAGGCGGTGTTCACCGAGTGGCGCATGGCCCGCACCAGGTCGACCCGGCCGTAGGAGGCGCCGCCGGAGTTGGGGATGGGCTTGGCGGCGGAGGCGACCCGCATCGGCGAGTTCCCCTCGACCCGGGTGCCGAGGTCGAGGCCGTTCTCCAGGGCCGCGGCCAGCACGTAGGCCTTGAAGGTGGACCCGGCCTGCACCTCGGCGGAGAAGGCGTTGTCGAACTTGTTGGCGTCGTAGTTCCGGCCGCCGTAGAAGGCGACGACCTCGCCGGTGCCGGGGTCGACGGCGGCCAGGCCGGTGCGGACCCGCTTCGGGGTGTTCTCCGGCAGGACCGAGGTGACGGCCTGCTCGGCGGCCTCCATCAGCTTCCTGTCGAACGTCGAGACGATCTTCAGGCCGCCCTGGTTGACGTCCTCGTCGGTGTAGCCCCGCCGGCGCAGCTCGGCCATGACCTGGTCGAGCATGTAGCCCTCCTGGCCCTCGGGCTCGAAGACGTCCCTGGGCTTCTTCAGCTTGGGGAACTCGGTCTTCGCGGCCTCGACCGGGGTGATCGCGCCGGTCTTGACCATGCCGTCGACCACCCAGCGCCAGCGGGACCTGGCCGCCTCCAGGTCGTCGCCCCGGGGGTCGGCGAACCTGGTCGGCTGCTGGATCACCGCGGCGAGGTAGGCGCCCTCGGAGAGGGTGAGGTCGGAGACGTCCTTGCGGAAGTAGGCGTCGGCCGCGGCCTGCACGCCGTGCGCGCCCCGGCCGAAGTAGATCGTGTTGAGGTACTGCTCCAGCACCCAGTCCTTGGACTTCGAGCGGTCCACCTTGAGGGAGATCATGATCTCTTTGAGCTTGCGGACCGCGGAGCGCTCCTGGCTGAGGCCGCTGTAGTAGTTGCGGACCATCTGCTGGGTGATCGTCGAGCCGCCCTGGAGCTGCCTGCCGCTGACCGTCGACCACACGGCGCGGGCGGTGCCCCGCAGGGAGACGCCCTGGTCCTGGTAGAACGAGCGGTTCTCCGCGGCGATGACGGCGTTCCTGAGGTGCTGTGGGACCTTGTCCAGCTCGACGGTCCGGCGGTTGACGCCCTGCTTGGCGAGCACGGTCTTGCCGTCGCGGTAGTAGATCACCGAGCCCTGCGCGGTGGCCGCGGCCTGCGTGCTCTCCGGGATGGGGGTCATCGCCCACGCCACGGCGAACAGGCCGGCCGCCGCCACGACGCCGGCGCCGAAGACGACCAGCGCGACCCGCAGGAACCTCCTCCTGCGCGGCCGTGCCTTCCCTTCGCCCTTCAACAAGCGTGCCCCCGATCCGGCCCCGCGACCGACCCCCGTCAACCGCGCGAACCGTTAAGGGTAAACGGTGGATAACGGTGCCTGATTCCCTCTTGGGATGGTACGGCTAGCTCTCTGCCCGGTGGGGGACGTCTGACACCAAAGGCATCACCCGATAGGGCACAGGAGTGTCCAAGGCGATCACCGAGGAGGTCCTGACCACGCCCTGGACGTCGACGATCCGGTCGATCACCCGCTGCAGGTCGGCGTTGCTGCGCGCCACCACCCGGCAGTGCATGTCGTCGCCCCCGGTGATCGTGTGCACCTCCAGCACCTGCGGGATGGCCGCGAGCTGGACCGCGACCGGGTCGTGCCCGCTGACCTGGCGGATCTGCAGCGTGACGAACGCGGTCACGTCGTAGCCGAGCGCGGCGGGATCGACGTCGGGGCCGAACCCGGTGATCACGCCCCGGGCGATCAGGCGGTCGAGGCGGGCCTGGACGGTCCCCCGCGCCACCCCGAGCCGGCGCGAGCACTCCAGGACGCCGAGCCGGGGCTCGGCCGCCAGCAGGTTGATGAGCCGGGCGTCGAGCTCGTCGATCGTCATGATGTACAACCACTCCTCGCCGACCGGCCGGTAACTGTGCAGGTTGTCCATCAGAATAAGTAACTCTTGCGCAGGAAGACCACTGAAACCGACAGTATCCGCATGAGCGACATCTTTCCTGTGAACGGCATGGACGCCGTGGTCTTCGCGGTCGGCAACGCCAAGCAGGCCGCCCACTACTACTCCACCGCGTTCGGCATGCGGCTCGTGGCCTACCGCGGCCCGGAGAACGGCAGCCGCGACGAGGTGGCCTACGTCCTCGCCTCCGGCAGCGCCCGCTTCGAGCTGCGGGGCTCCCTGCGGCCGGGCACCGACCTGGCCCGGCACGTGGCCGAGCACAGCGACGGTGTGATCGACCTGGCCATCGAGGTCCCCGACGTGGAGGCCGCCTACACCCACGCGCTCGCCCAGGGCGCGCGCGGGCTGGCCGAGCCGTACACGCTGGAGGACGAGCACGGCAAGGTGGTCATGGCCGCGATCGCCACCTACGGCGAGACCCGGCACACCCTGGTCGACCGCTCCAACTACAGCGGGCCGTACCTGCCCGGCTACGTCGCGGCCGAGCCGCTCGTCGCCCCGCCGGACGTCAGGAACGGCCGCCTGTTCCAGGCCGTCGACCACTGCGTCGGCAACGTGGAGCTCGGCCGGATGGACGAGTGGGTGGAGTTCTACAAGCGGGTCATGGGCTTCACCAACATGGCCGAGTTCATCGGCGACGACATCGCCACCGAGTACTCGGCGCTGATGTCCAAGGTCGTCGCGGACGGCACCCGCAAGGTGAAGTTCCCGCTCAACGAGCCGGCGGTCGCCAAGAAGAAGTCCCAGATCGACGAGTACCTCGAGTTCTACGGCGGCCCCGGCGTGCAGCACATCGCGCTGGCCACCAACGACATCCTGACCACGGTCGACCACATGCGCGCGGCCGGGGTGCAGTTCCTGGACACGCCCGACTCCTACTACGACGACCCGGAGCTGCGCGCCCGCATCGGCGAGGTCCGCGCGCCGATCGAGGAGCTGAAGAAGCGGAAGATCCTGGTCGACCGCGACGAGGACGGCTACCTGCTGCAGATCTTCACCAAGCCGGTGCAGGACCGCCCGACGGTGTTCTTCGAGCTCATCGAGCGGCACGGCTCCCTCGGCTTCGGCAAGGGCAACTTCAAGGCGCTGTTCGAGGCCATCGAGCGCGAGCAGGAGCGCCGCGGCAACCTCTGACGCCCGGCCGCCCGGCCGCCCGGCCGGCCCGCGGTCCGGGAGGGCCGGACGGGCCGGACCGGGAGGGCGCCGGACCCGGCTCCCTGGATGGCCTGACCTGGCCGGGGCCGCTCGCGTAGTCTGCGAACGCGCCCCGGCACGGTCCGGGCCGGAAGGGGGACATCCAGACCATGGCGTCGACGACGTCACACAGGCGCGCCCTCGCGGCGGCCGCCGTGCTGCTCTGCACGACCACCGGCACGGCCGCCTGCTCCTCCCCCGGCGGGGACGGCGGCTCCTCCTCGCCCGCCACCGGGAGGACCGTGCCGTCCGGCGCCACCGCCCCGCAGCCGGACGGGACCGGCGCCCTCCCGCCCGGGGCCGGCGCGCCCGGGATC
This sequence comes from Planomonospora parontospora, assembly GCA_014647935.1. Classification (GTDB taxonomy): domain Bacteria; phylum Actinomycetota; class Actinomycetes; order Streptosporangiales; family Streptosporangiaceae; genus Planomonospora; species Planomonospora parontospora. Next base: position 88,408 of record BMQD01000008.1, on the reverse strand, counting down.
GGCGACCCCGACTTCCCCTCCGACGGCAACGGCGGCTACGACGTCGCTCGCTACCGCCTCGTCCTCGGCTACGACCCCGCCACCCGGCACCTGTCCGGCACCGCCGGGATCCGGGCGAAGGCCACGCAGGAGCTGACCCGCTTCAACCTGGACCTGTCCGGTTTCACCGTCGGCCGGGTCACCGTGGACGGCCGGGCCGCCGCGTTCGAGCGGTCCGGGACCGAGCTCACCGTGATCCCCGGCCGGCCCCTCCCCGAGGGGGCCGACTTCACCGTCGAGGTCGCCTACGCCGGGGAGCCCAAGCCCGTCACCGGCTCGTCCAACCTCGGCACCTACGGCTTCATCCCCACCCGGGACGGCGCCTTCGTCACCTGCGAGCCCAACGGCGCCAAGACCTGGTTCCCCGGCAACGACCACCCGGCGGACAAGGCGCTCTACGAGTTCGAGATCACCGTCCCGGAGGGGATCACCGCGCTGGCCAACGGCGAGCTCACCGGCGAGCCGGTGACCCGCGGCGGGAAGACGACCTACTCCTGGCGGGAGGACCACCCGATGGTGACCTACCTGGCCACCATGACGCTGGGGAAGTTCACCCTGCGGGAGGGGAGGACCGCCTCGGGCATCAAGAACCTGGCCGCCGTGGACCCGCGCTTCCGCGGCTCGCTGGACAAGCTCTACACCCTCTCCGGGAAGATCACCGACTACTGGGCCACGGTCTTCGGCCCCTACCCGTTCTCCTCGACCGGCGGCGTGGTGGACGACTTCTCCGCCGGTTACGCCCTGGAGAACCAGACCAAGCCCATGTACGGCGGCTTCTCCCCGGGCGAGGGCATCATCGCCCACGAGCTGGCCCACCAGTGGTTCGGCAACAGCCTCAGCATCAAGCGGTGGAAGGACCTCTGGCTCAACGAGGGCTTCGCCACCTACGCCGAGTGGCTCTGGGAGGAGCACCAGGGCGACGCCACCGCCGAGCAGACCTTCCGCCTGCACTACGCGGCGCCCGCCGGGGACGCCATCTGGAAGTACGCCCCCGGCCGCGCCAGGCCCGACGACCTGTTCAACGACTCGGTCTACACCCGGGGCGGCATGACGCTGCACGCCCTGCGGCGGAAGATCGGCGACCGGGACTTCTTCGAGCTGCTGAAGACCTGGAACCGCGAGCACCGGTACGGATACGTCACCACGGAGGAGTTCACCGCGCTGGCGGAGAAGATCTCCGGGAAGGATCTCGACGCGCTCTTCGACGCCTGGCTGTTCCAGGAGAGCAAGCCCGCCGCCTGAGGACCCGCGCATGCACGCCGTACGGCGGGCCGCACGTCCAGGCCGCACGCCGTACGGCGCACCGGCCGGGACGGCCCGGCGCGGGCGGGTCAGGCGGAGACGATCCGGTAGCCCTGCTTCCTGAGGGAGCCCAGCACCTCCTCGGCGTGGTCGGGTCCCCTGGTCTCCAGCTGGAGCTGGACCTCGACCTCGCCCAGGTTGACGCCGACCCGCTCGTGCGCGATGTCCAGCACGTTGGCGCGCAGCGCCGCCACCTCGGCCATCAGCACCGCCAGCGTGCCCGGCCGGTCGGGCAGCGAAAGGCGCAGCGTCAGGTAGCGGCCCGCCGCGGCCAGGCCGTGCCGGAGCACCTTCACCAGCAGCAGCGGGTCGATGTTCCCGCCGGAGAGCACGACCGTCACCGGAGGCTCGAAGACCTCCGGATGCGCCATGATCGCCGCCACCCCGGCCGCCCCGGCGGGCTCGACCACCTGCTTGGCGCGCTCCAGGCAGAGCACCAGAGCCCGGGAGATCTCCTGCTCGGTGACCGTGACGACGCTGTCCACCAGGTAGTGGATCAACTCGAAGGGCAGCTCCCCCGGCTGCCCCACCGCGATGCCGTCGGCCATCGTGGTGGCGGGCCGCACCGTGACGGGGCGCCCCGCCGCGAGCGAGGCCGGGTAGGCGGCGGCCCGCTCGGCCTGCACGCCGACGACCCGCACGCCCGGCCGGAGCGACTTGGCCGCCAGCGCGACCCCGGCGGCGAGCCCGCCGCCGCCGATGGAGACCGCGATCGTGCCGGTCTCCGGGAGCTGCTCCAGGATCTCCAGCCCGATGGTGCCCTGCCCGGCGATGACGTCGGGGTGGTCGAAGGGGTGGATGAACACCGCGCCGGTCCGCTCGGCGTGCTCCCGCGCGCCGGCCAGCGCGGTGTCCACGCCGTGCCCGGCGAAGACCACCTCGGCGCCGTAGGAGCGGGTCGCGGCCACCTTGGGCAGCGGCGCCCCCTCCGGCATGTAGACCGTCGCGTCCGTCCCCAGGAGCCCCGCGCCGAGCGCCACGCCCTGGGCGTGGTTGCCCGCGCTGGCCGCCACCACGCCCCGCCGCAGCTCCCCCGGGCTCAGCCGGGCGATCCTGACGTAGGCGCCGCGCACCTTGAACGAGCCCGAGCGCTGGAGGTTCTCGCACTTGAGGTGGACGGGCCCGCCCAGCAGGTCGGACAGCACGCGCGAGTGCACCACCGGGGTCCGCAGCGCGACGTCGGCCAGGAGCTCCCGGGCGGCGAGCACGTCCTCGAAGGTCACCTGCGGCATCGACATGCCGGTCATCCTCTCATCGCCGGGCCCGCCGGGCACGCTCCGTGACCGGGCGGAAACCACCGCGAGAGGGGTTGACCATACTTCGCCAAGCGAAGTATGGTCTTCCGCATGCCAAAAGGATCACCAGCGGTCAGCGAGCCGACCTACTTCATCCTGGCCTCGCTGCTCGACGGCCCCCTGCACGGTCACGGGATCATCAAGCGGACTCTGTCCCTCTCCGAGGAGCGGGTCCGGCTCCCGGTCGGCACGCTGTACGGCGCGCTCGACCGGCTCGCGGCCGGCGGACTGATCACCGTGGACCGCGAGGAGACCGTGGACGGCCGGCCGCGGAGATATTTCCGCCTGACCGAACAGGGCACGAACCTCGTCTCCGCGGAGGCGCTGCGCATGCAGCAGGCCGCCTCGGTCGTCACCAGCCGGATCCTCCGTCCCGGATCGGCGTTCTCATGACCGTCACCATGGACGCCCCTGCCGCCACAGGGGCCGGCGGGGGCGTTCTCGAACGGCGGTACCGGCGGTTGCTGCGGGGCTACCCCCGCGACTACCGGACCGAGCACGGCGACGAGATCATCTCCACGCTCCTGGAGACCGCCGAGCCGGGGCGGACCGTGCCGTCCGCCCGCGAGTCCCTGGCCCTGCTCTCCGGCGGCCTCCGGACCAGGGTCGTCTCCGCGACCCGACGGCCCGTCTGGATCGACGCGGTCCATCTGGGCGTCCTGGCGGTCTCGCTCACCCAGCTGGCGACGCTGGTGCCGTACGCGACCTCGGTGCCGCTCTGGACCGGGCTTTCGGCGTTGGCCGTCCTGCTCGTCATGTGCGGGCGGGTGCGGCTCGCGCTTCCAGTGACGGCACTGATCGCCACCAAGATCGGTGCCGTCACCCTGGGGCGGCCCTGGCTGGACGCGACCCTGCTCCCCGTCTACCGCGACCCGCTCTGGGACGACGGGCGCGGCGCGGCGCTCTACGGCGGAGGCGGCCCGGTCGCGCCGATGACCGGCTACGCCCTGGTGATCCTCGGCCTGCTGGTGCTGGCCGTCCGGGCGCCCCGCCCGCCCGCGCGGTCGTGGCTGTGGTGGGCGGCGGTCCCGGCGCTCGCCGCCGCCGACCCGGCGGGACTCGACTTCAGCCACGGCCCCGGTGCGCCCGCCGCGGCCCGGATCACCGTGGAACTCGGCCTCCTCTGCCTGGCGGCCTGGGCCGGCCGCGTGACCCGCGACCCGCGCTGGGCGACCGCCGCGGGGATCCACCTCGTCCCGGTCTGCGCCGTCTACGCCGAGAACCTCGGCGCCCACGGTGTGCAGGACCTGGCACACCTGGCCGCCCTGATCCTGCTGACCGCGCTGGCCGCGGTCGCCCCCCACCACGCGCGACGGCACACCCCGCTGTAAGCCTCGCCGCGGGCCCTCCCGCGGCGAGCGCCGCGATTCATCTCCGCGTCTCTTCCGCGTCTCTTCCGCGTCCCTCCGCGTCCCTCCGCGTCCCTCCGGGGGCTCTCCCTCGACGGGTCACCGGGCACACCGCGGAGGACTCCCCTCTCCCGGCCGGGCCGCGGGCGGCGGTCGCCGCCGTGCGGCCGTGTCCCCGTGCCCACATTCCGCACGCACAAGAACCGAGGTCGCTCAATGTCACGAGTTCTCACGACCATGCCCGTGGCCGCCCTGGCCCTGGCCGCCCTGACGGGGTGTGCCGCGGGGCCGGGAGCCGGCGCGGCGCCCGCCGGATCCGCCACCGTCCAGGCACCCCCCTCGCCCACCCGGGACGTGCGCCGCCAGATCGAGACGGAGCGCGCCGCCTGCATGAAGCGGAAGGGCTTCCGGTACGAGATCCACGTCCCCGCTCCCCGGAAGGTCGGCGACGACGAGCGCAGAGCCGGTTCCGGGGACTACGAGGCGATGAAGCGGGTCCGGCAGAAGTACGGCTTCAAGATCTTCGCGAAGTTCGTCTACCCCGGTGATCCCGCCGCCGAACGCTACTTCGTGCTCCCGCACGGAACCAACGACGGGATCAAGCAGTCGCTCTCCGAGACCCAGGCCGTCGCCTGGGAGGAAGCGGACAACGACTGCCGCACCGAGGTGGTCCGGAAGGTCCTCGGCAAGACCGTGACCACGATGGAGGACTACTACAGCCAGCTCAACCGGCGGCTGGAGCAGGCCGACCGGGAGACCAACTCCGACCCTCGGCTGATCGGACTCGCCCAGGACTTCGCCGACTGCCTCAAAGGCAAGGGCTACCCCGTCTCCTCGGCCCGGCCCACCGACATGCGGGAGGCCGGCGCGCGGGCCATGGAGAAGGAGGCGAACCGGATCGGCAGGTCGCAGGCAGAGAACCCCGTCGACGAGGTGGGCGGCATGGAGGCGACGTACGAGCCGGAGCTGACCGTCGAGCAGGCCAGGCCGTACCTCGCCCGGGAGATCAAGGCGGCCCTGGACGACCTGGAGTGCGGCCGGGACTTCTATCCGGCCTTCTTCGCCGGCGACGCGGCGAAGAAGGCCTACCAGGAGTTCGGGCACGAGGCGATCCAGTGGTGACGGGCGGCGGGACGGTTCCACGATGAGATCATCGAAACGGACGCTGAGCGGGGTGCTCGCCGGGATCGTCGTGATCGCCGGCGCCGGGTGGGCGGTCGGCACGCGGCTCCGCTCCCCGGCCGACGAGGCCGCCCTGCGGCAGCCGCCCAAACCGTCGCTGGTCACCTCCCCTGTCGTGCGCCGGAAGCTGACCAGCACGGTCACCGTCAGCGGCACCCTGGCGTACGGCTCACCGCTGCCGGTCTTCCTGGCCGGAGTGGTGGGCGGCACCGCCGAGACCCAACGGGTCACCCGGGCCCCGCGCCCGGGGGCGGTCCGGGAGGGATCGGTGCTGATGGAGGTCAACGGCCGCCCGGTCTTCGCCCTGCGCGGCCGGGTCCCCATGCACCGGACGATGGCGCCCGGCACCCGCGGGCGGGACGTCGGGCAGCTCCAGGCGGCCCTGCGCCGCCTGGGGTTCGCCGCCCCGGCCACCGGCGTCTTCGACCGGTCCACCGCCGCGGCCGTGCGCAGATGGTACGGCGGGCGCGGCTACACCGCGCAGGAACCCGACCTGGCCGCGCGCCGGGAGCTGGAAACCCTGCGCCAGGCGGTGCGGACCGCTCAGGAGACCCTGGCCGCCGACCGCAAGGCCCTCGACGCCGGGCGGGACGTCCGGCCGCTCAAGCTCAAACTAGGCAACGCCCGCGAGGATCTGCGCGCGGCCGAGCGGGCGCTGGAGCGGGAGGACCTCCGGGAGCTCACCCCGGAGGAGGCCCTGCGGCTGGAGGCCCTGCGGCAGGGGGCGCGGACCGCCGAGGAGGCGTCGCTCACCGCCGAGCAGGCTCTGGCCGCCGCCAAGCTCGAGGACGACAGGCGGTTGCTGGAGATGAAGGCGTCCAACGCCCGGCAGGACGTCCAGGCCGCGGAGGAGGCCCTGGCCTCCTTCGACCAGGAGGTCGCCGACGCCCGGGAGACCCGGCTGGCCGGGGCGGCCGCGGCCGTACGGCGGGCGCAGGAGGCGGTCTCCACCGCCGAGCAGTCGCTGAGGCAGGCCCGGCAGACCTCTCCGCTCCGGTTGAAGGTCGCGAACGGCCGGCGGAGCCTGGCGGGCGCGAAGGCGATCCTGGCCGAGTACCTGAGGACCTACGGCGTCAGCGTGCCCCCGGGCGAGATCGTCTTCCTCCCCCGGCTGCCCGCTCGGCTGGACAAGGCCGCGGTCAGGCCCGGTGACGCCGTGGAGGGCGAGGTCGCCACGGTTACCAGCGCGGCCTTCGCGGTGACGGGGTCCGTGGAGAGCAAGGAGGCCGGACTGCTGCGCAAGGGCATGAAGGCAACGCTGGAGACCGGGGACGGGGCGGAGCTCTCCGCCGTGCTGACCGCGACCGGCGAGTCTGCCCGGCTCGCGACGGCGGCCCCAGGCGGTTCCGGCGGCACCGGCGGAGGTTCCGGTGACACCGGCGGGGGTTCCGGCGGCGCCGGTGGCACCGGCGGGGGTTCCGGCGCGGTGTCCGGCCGGTCGGGCGGGAGGTTCGGCTCGGTGCCCGTCCTGCTCACCCCCACGGCGGCGAAGGGCCTGCGCGAGCTGGTCGGCACCACGGTCACCGTGAAGATCTCCGTGGGCTCCACGGAGAGTGCGGTGCTCACCGTACCGGTCGCCGCGGTGGTCACCTCAGCCGACGGCCGGCCCCGCGTCCAGGTGGAGCTGCCCGGCGACAGGACCAGGGACGTCGCCGTCACGACCGGGCTGGCCGCCGACGGGAACGTCCAGGTGACCCCGGTGGAGCAGGGAGCGCTGGAGGAGGGCGACCGTGTGGTGGTGGGCGGTGCCTGAGGCACGGCCGCCCACCGCGCCGCCGCCCGGCGGGATCGGCCGCCACTGCGCGGTACCGGCGGCCGCCGGGTCCGCCCCCGGCCGCCGGGGCACGGCGCCGCCCTCACCAGATGACCACCCGGTGATCCTGTTGCGGGACGTGAGCCGGGTGTTCCCGGCGGACCCGCCCGTGCACGCGCTCTCCGGCGTCCGCCTCCGTGTCGAACGGGGCGACTACCTCGCCATCGTGGGCCCTTCGGGTTCGGGGAAGTCGACGCTGCTCAACACGCTGGGGCTGCTGGACCGGCCGACCTCCGGGTCCTATCTCCTCGACGGGATCGAGACCACGACCATGGGGGACGGGGCCAGGACCAGGCTGCGCGGCCGCCGGATCGGATTCGTCTACCAGTCGTTTCATCTGCTGCCGCACCGCACCGTCGAAGAGAACGTCATGCTCGCCGAGGTGTACGGCGGATTCTCCCGCCGGGGGCGACGGGAGCGGGCGCTGGCGGCCCTGGACCGGGTGGGGATGACTCACCGGGCCGGCTTCCCGACCGGCCGCCTGTCCGGCGGAGAGCGTCAGCGGGTCGCCATCGCGCGGGCGCTGATGGGCGAGCCGTCCCTGCTGCTCTGCGACGAGCCCACCGGCAACCTCGACAGCAGGAACACCGGAGCGGTGCTCGACCTCTTCGACGGCCTGCACGACCAGGGGACCACCCTGCTGGTCATCACCCACGAGGACGCTGTGAGCGCCCGTGCCGGCCGCCGCGTCCGCATCGCCGACGGCATACTCACCGAGGAGCCCGATGCACGTCCTTGACCTGTGGTCCGAAGCCCTCTCGGGTCTGCTGGCCCGCCCCGTGCGCTCCGCGCTGACCACGCTCGGCACCGTCCTGGGCATCACCACCCTGGTCGTCACGCTGGGCGTCGCCGCCACCGCGGGGAACCAGATCGTCGGCCGGTTCGACGAGCTCACCGCCACCGCGATCACCGTCGACGTCCCCGGCAGGCCCGAGCCCCTGGTCGGCTGGGACTCCCCGGCCGGGCTACCGCGGCTGCGCGGGGTCGTCTCGGCCGCCGCCATCGCACAGACCCAGGCGAGCTCCAATCTCCAGGTCACCTCCAACACCCTCGTCGACCCCACCCGGATCACCGATCAGACCCTGGCCGTCGTGGCCGCCACCCCGGAGCTCCCCCGGGCCGCACTCGGCCGGATGACCGCGGGCCGCTTCTTCGACGTCGGCCACGTCGAACGCGGCGACCGCGTCGTGGTCCTCGGCGAGCAGGCCGCCGCCCTGCTCGGCGTCACACGGCTGGTGAACGCCCCGGCCGTTTTCGTCGAAGGCCGCGCCTACACGGTGATCGGCGTGCTGGGCGGCCTCCGCCGCGAACAGGCCCTGTCCTCCGCCGTGATCGTGCCGCCCGCCATCGGCGCGGACTTCGGTCTGGAGCACGTCACCCGGGTACTGGTCAACACCACCCTCGGCGCCGCGGACCTGATCGCGAAACAGGCCCCGCTCGCGCTGAGCCCCGACCACGCCAACGAGCTCCAGGTGACCGCCCCGCCCAGCCCCAAGCGCGCTCGCGACGCCGTACAGGACGACGTCAACGGCCTGTTCCTGATCCTCGGCCTGGTCTCCCTGGTGGTCGGTGCGATCGGCATCGCCAACGTCACCCTCGTCACGGTGATGGAGCGCGTCGCCGAGATCGGCCTGCGCCGCTCCCTGGGCGCCGCCCGCCGCCACATCACCGCCCAGTTCCTGCTGGAGTCCGTCCTGATCGGCCTGGCCGGCGGGGTGGTCGGCGCCGCGCTCGGCCTGGTCACCGTGGTCGCCGTCTCCGCCGTCCGGGAGTGGACCCCCGTCCTCGACACCCGCCTCGTCCTCGCCGCGCCCCTCGCCGGAGCCCTGGTGGGCCTGTTCGCCGGGCTCTATCCCTCGCTGCGGGCCGCCCGGATGGAACCCGCCGACGCTCTGCGGTAGACATGTCCCGCGGGCCGCGCCGGTCAGCCCCGGGGCGACCAGTAGCGGTCGGCGGCCAGGACGAGGGCGGCGGCGCCGACGAGTCCGGCGTCCTGGCCGAGGGAGGCCGGGACGACGCGCACGCGCCGGGCGAAGTCCAGCCGGACGTGCGCCCGGAGGGTCTCCTCCAGCGGGTCGAACAGCAGCCGCCCGGCCTGGGACAGGCCCCCGCCGATGGTGATGACGTCGAGGTCGCACAGGTGGGTGGCGGAGGCCACGGCCAGGCCCACCGCCCGCCCGGCCCGGGCCATGGCGGCCAGGGCGATCGCGTCCCCCGCGGCGGCGTCGAGCGCGAGCTGCCGCCCGCTGGCCGCCGTGGCCTCCACGTAGGCCGGACCCGCCGCGCCGGAGGCCCGCGCGGAGACCCCACCGGACTCCGCGGCCCCGCCGGGTCCCGCGGCCCCGCCCGATCCGGCCGCTCCCACCGCCGTACCCGCGCTGCCCGCGCTGCCCGCCGTACCCGCGCCGCCCTGCTGCGCACCCGCGCCGCCCGCCGTACCCTGCTGCGCACCCGCGCCGCCCGCCGTGCCGCGCTCCGCACCCGCGCCGCCCGGGACCCAGCCCTGCGCCAGGGCCCAGGCGGCCAGCCCCGGGCCGCGGGCGACGGCCTCCAGGCAGCCGCGTCCGCCGCACTCGCAGGCCGGTCCGTCCGGGTCGACCACGACGTGCCCGATGTGCCCGGCGTTGCCGCTGCCGCCGTCGATCAGCCGGTCGCCGAGGATCAGCCCGCCGCCCACGCCCGTGGACACGACCATGCCGAGCATGTTGGCGCTGCCCCGGCCCGCCCCCCGCCAGTGCTCGGCGGCGGCCACGCAGACGGCGTCGTTGTGGATGCGGACCGGGACGCCGGGGAAGCGGGCGGCCAGCCGGTCGCGGAGCGGGAAGGCCCGCCAGCCGGGCATGTTGAGCGGTGAGACGGCCCCGTCGGGCCAGGTCATCGGGCCGCCGCAGCCGATCCCCACCCCGTCGACCGGGGTGTCGCCCGCGACGGCGGCGATCAGCGCGTCGAGCGCCTTCCACAGGGTCTCGGCGTCACCGCCGGGCGGGGTAGCGACCCGCTCCGCCGCCCGGACGTCTCCCTCGGGGCCGACCAGCGCGGCGGCGAACTTCGTCCCGCCGATGTCGACGGCAAGCACTGATCGCGGCATTCAGCGATCATACGGCTGGCCGGAGGGCGGGCGGGAGGAGAAGACCAGGAGGCTCGCGGTGAACCCGTGCACGTGGTTCTGGCCCCCGACCGGGCCGATCTCCCCCGCCGAGAAGAACCCGGCCACCCCGACGGGCCCCAGGATGTCGCTGACCGCCGTCGTGTCGTGATCGGCGCTGCCGAACATGGCCGATCCCCGCCCGTTGCACGCGAACAGCAGCGCGCCCTCCACCCTGCCGAACTCCTCGCGGTGCGCGTCGAGCAGCTCGTAGAGGTCCTCGTCGGCGGTCGCCGCGTCACGCACCTGGAACCGGACGGTGCGGCCGATGTCCACGACGTCCCCGATGGCCACGGCCTCGCGGTCGGGGTCGATGCCGAGCACGCCCCGGATCAGGAAGTCGCCGCGCTCGTGCCGCTCGGCGTACTCGTCGATGGCGATGCCGATCTGCAGCCCGGCGGCGACCAGGTCGCGGTCGTCCTCGTCCAGCGCGCTGACGATCTCCTCCAGCCGGGCCAGGGCGGGCTGCCCGGCGAGTTCGAGCAGGAGGTTGTCCTCCGTCCCGGTGACGGCCATGGACGGGCCGATCGGGCGGCAGCCCTGGCTGACCACGGTGCCGACGTTGACCTCACCGCCGAGCAGCACCCCGACGGCCCCCTCGGTGTAGACCTTGCCGTCGGCGAAAAGCCGCACCGCGCCCCTGCCCTGCAGCGAGTTGGCCAGGCCGCCGATCAGCGGGAGGCCGCCGAGGACCTCCCCCGAGCGCTCGACGAAACCGTCCGTCGGGAAGCTGTAGGGATCGGCGAACATGATCGCCACCCGGTCGTCCGGGACGCGCTCCGGCAGGCCGACCACGACGAACTGCTCCTCCGTGCGGAGGCTGTCCAGCGCGAAGGTCGTCAGCCTGGCCCCGTCGAGGACGGCGGCCCAGGCGCTCACCGCCGGGGTGATCTCCACCCCCTGCCCGTCGCCGATCACCCCGGTGGAGCTGCAGCCGACCACCGCGGCGCCGGGGGCCATGCTCATCGCGCGCAGCCCCGCGCGCGAGACGTCGTCGGGGTCGTCACCGCAGACGAAGAAACAGACCAGGTCCGGCGGCTTGTCCAGGCCGCGCAGAGCCTGGTTCACCGCGGATTCCGCCGCCGCGACCAGGTCGGAGCCCACGGCGAGACCATCGGCGAAGCGGCTCGTCAACAGCGCCACTCGTCTCGCCTCCCTCATTGTGTGCGAAGCCTTCCCGCCCGGAGTCCTCTCCGGACCGCCCCGGCTTCCCTGGAGCGATTCTCCCCACTGGGAGGGCGGGCACGCGCGTCCGCCGCCAGGCAATGCGGGAGACTCGCAATCAGGATGAGACTGCCGGTTTCGGCTCAGGAGACGTAGTCTCGGTCCCGTGCCTCACATTCCAGAGCCACGGACTCTGCGCGAGCTTCGCGAGAGCGGCCATATCCATCGCACGGTGAAGGCGGAGATCCGCGAGAACCTCCTGGCCCGGCTCCGGGCCGGCCAGACGCGGTTCCCCGGCATCGTGGGCTTCGACGACACGGTCCTGCCCCATCTGGAGCGGGCCCTGCTCGCCGGTCACGACCTGGTCCTGCTCGGCGAGCGCGGCCAGGGCAAGACCCGGCTCATCCGCACCGTCACCGGACTGCTCGACGAGTGGACCCCGGTCGTCGACGGCTGCGAGATCAACGACCACCCCTACGCGCCCTCCTGCGTCCGCTGCCGCCGCCTGGCGGAGTCCGAGGGCGAGGAGCTCGCGGTCTCCTGGCGGCACCGCGACGAGCGCTACGGCGAGAAGCTCGCCACCCCCGACACCTCCGTCGGCGACCTCATCGGCGACGTCGACCCCATCAAGATCGCCGAAGGGCGCACGCTCGGCGATCCGGAGACCGTGCACTACGGCCTGGTGCCGCGGAGCAACCGGGGCGTCTTCTCCGTCAACGAGCTGCCCGACCTGGCCGAGCGGATCCAGGTGTCGCTGCTCAACGTGCTGGAGGAGCGCGACATCCAGGTCCGGGGATACAACCTCCGCCTGCCCCTGGACATCCTGCTGATCGCCAGTGCCAACCCCGAGGACTACACCAACCGCGGCCGGATCATCACCCCGCTGAAGGACCGCTTCGGCGCGGAGATCCGCACCCACTACCCGTCCTCCGTCGAGGACGAGCTGGCGCTCATCCGGCAGGAGGCGGCGCTCGACCACGTGGGGGCCGACCTCCCCGGCCACCTGGTCGAGGTGATCGCCCGCTTCACCCGGCTGGTCCGCGAGTCCACCGCGGTGGATTCCCGCTCCGGCGTCTCGGCCCGCTTCTCCATCGCCGCCGCCGAGACCGCCGCCGCCTCCGCGCTGCGGCGGGCCGCGCTGACCGGTGAGGAGCGCGCGGTGGCCCGGGTCGCCGACCTGCCGGACATCGTGCACACCCTCCGGGGCAAGGTGGAGTTCGAGGTCAGCGAGGAGGGCCGGGAGATCGAGGTCCTCTCCCACCTGCTCCGCAGGGCCGTCGCCGAGACGTTCCGCGGCACGCTCGGCGGCGCGGACCTGTCGGCGCTGCTGGAGCGCTTCTCCGAGGGCGTCCAGGTGGAGTCCGGTCCCCTGGTGCCCGCCGCCGAGCTGCTGCAGCGGATCGGCCCGGTGAACGGCCTGGCCAGGATCATGTCCCGGCTCGGCATCGGCGACGAGTCCCCCGGCCACGCCGCGGCCGCCCTGGAGTTCGCCCTGGAGGGTCTCTACCTCCTGCGCCGGCTGTCCAAGGACGAGGTGGACGGCACCACGGTCTACCGCACCTAGCGGTGCCCGTGCCGCACTCCAGGAAGACCGAGGAGACCGCCATGCCCGACCGTTCCCTGCTCTCCCCTCTGTTCTCGACCCTGCCCTCCACCCTGCTCTCCGCCCTGTCCTCCGCTTCGCCCTCGCCGCACCGCCGGGCCGGGGGCGGGCGATGAGCTACCGCTACGGCGAATACCGGGACGGGCCCGACCCGCTCGCCCCGCCGTACGACGTGCGCGCCGCGCTGGACCAGATGGGCGACGCCATCCTGTCCGGCTCCAACCCCGGCCACGCCCTGCGCGACCTGCTCAAGCAGGGCCTGCCCGGCGCGGAGAACCGGCGCGGCCTGGACGACCTGCTCCGGGAGGTGCGGCGGCGCCGCCGCGAGCTGCGCGAGCGCGGGCGGCTGGACGGGACGCTGGAGCGGGCCAGGGCGCTGCTGGACAAGGCGATCGGCCAGGAGCGGGCGGAACTGTTCCCCGACCCGTCCGACGACGCCCGGTTCCGCGAGTCGGTGCTGGACGGCGTGCCGGACGACCCGGCGGGCGCGATCCAGTCGCTGGGCTCCTACGACTGGCGCTCCGCCGCGGCCCGGCGGACCTTCGAGGAGCTGCGCGACCTGCTCCGCCGGGATGTGCTCGACAGCCAGTTCCGGGGCATGCGGCAGGCGCTGGCCGACCCCGACCCGGCCGCGCTGGAGCGGGTCCGCGAGATGATGACCGCGCTGAACGACATGCTCGACCGGGACGCGCGGGGCGAGCACACCCAGAGCGACTTCGACGACTTCATGTCGAAATACGGGAACATGTTCCCCGAGTCGCCGCGCAACCTGGAGGAGCTGGTCGACGCCCTCGCCCGCCGGGCCGCCGCGACCCAGCGCCTGCTGGCCTCGCTCACCCCGGCCCAGCGGGAGGAGCTCGCGGGCCTGATCAACCAGGCCCTGGAGCAGGCCGGGCTGGCCGACCAGATGCGCCGCCTGGGCGAGTCGCTCCAGTCCCGCCGCCCCGACCTGGCCTGGAACACCCCGGAGCGGCTCGGCGGCGACGAGCCGCTGGGCATGGCCGACGCGGTGACCGCGCTGGACGAGCTCGCCGACCTGACCCAGCTGGAGGCCGCGCTCCGCCAGGACTACCCGGGCGCCCGGCTGGACGACGTCGACGAGGCGGCGATCCGGCGCGCGCTCGGCCGTTCGGCGGTCGACGACCTGCGGGCACTCCGGCAGATCGAACGCGAGCTGGAGCAGCAGGGCTACCTGCAACGCCGGCGCGGCAGGCTGGAGCTCACCCCCAAGGCCGTCCGCCGCCTCGGCGAGACCGCCCTGCGCCGCGTCTTCGCCTCCCTGGAGTCGGGCCGCCGCGGCGACCACGACCAGGTCGACGCGGGCGCGGCCGGAGAGCTCACCGGCTCCACCCGGCCCTGGCGGTTCGGCGACGAGCAGCCCATCGACGTGGTCCGCACGGTCGTCAACGCCGTACGGCGCGGCCCCGGCCGCGCCGGAGAACGCAGCGGCGCCGTGGCCCTGTCGGTGGACGACTTCGAGGTGGCCGAGACCGAGCGGCGCACCGCGGCGGCCGTCTGCCTGCTGGTGGACCTGTCCTACTCCATGGCCCTGCGCGGCACCTGGGCGGCCGCCAAGCAGACCGCGATGGCCCTGCAGGCGCTGGTCAGCTCCAAGTTCCCGCAGGACTCGGTGCAGATCGTCGGTTTCTCCAACTACGCCAGGGTCCTGCAGCCCGACGAACTGGCCGGCCTGGAGTGGGACATGGTCCAGGGCACCAACCTGCACCACGCCCTGCTGATCGCGGGCCGCCACCTGGACCGCCACCCCGACTTCGAACCGGTCGTGCTCGTGGTCACCGACGGCGAACCCACCTCGCACCTGCGCCGCAACGGCACCTACGCCTTCGAGTGGCCGCCCACCCGCGAGACCCTGGAGCTGACGCTCGCCGAGGTCGACAAGATGACGCGGCGCCGGGCGACGCTCAACGTCTTCATGCTGGCCGAGGACGAACGGCTGAAGGAGTTCGTGGACGAGGTCGCCCGCCGCAACGGCGGCCGGGTCTTCTCCCCCAGCGCGGACCGCCTGGGCGAGTACGTCGTCAGCGACTTCCTGCGCACCCGCCGCGCCCGGTAGGCGGCGCGCGGTCGGGCGCGCGCCGCCGGTCAGGCTCCGGCGAAGGCCGCGTAGTGGTCCAGCGCGAGGTCGAAGCCGTCGCGGTAGTGCCGGTAGGAGCGGTAGCAGGGGCGCCAGGCCGTACTGTTGCCCACGCCCGCCCTGGCCTCGGCCACCGCGGCCGGGACCCGCTCGGGACGGAGCAGCAGCCCTCCGCCGAGATAGCGGAACTCCGCCAGGACGGTGCAGGAGCCGGGCCCGCCGGAGACGAACCGACCCCAGCGCCAGCCGCTCTCCTCGTCCCAGACCAGCGCGTCCCCACCGGTCAGCCGGATCGTCCCGGCGCGCGGGTCGCACGGACCCTCCCACCACGCCTCGGCCTGGGCGCCCAGCGCCTCGGCGACCAGCCGGAGATAGGAGACGGGCTGGTGCCGCCATTCGTCGGTGTACGGCTCGACATGTCTTACAGCCACGACGGGCACTCCCTTGTGCCTTGTGCACGATCTCGATTTCGACGCCCGTCCGGACACGGCCCCGGCTCGACCGCCGGCGGCCCTCACGCGGGAACGGGCTCCGGGGTGATCCTACTCACTCCGCCGGTGTGCTCAGGGCGGGAACGGGAGGATCCGCCCCTACCGCGGGCCGGGCTCCCGGCCCCGGGGCGGGACGTGCGGCGACACCCGCCCGAGGTGCCTTGAAACGCGGTGCCATCCGGGAAAGGCTGGGCTTGTCTTCACGGGAGGCGCGCATGTGGATCGTGGTCGCGGTGGTCTGCGGCGTCCTGCTCGCCGCCGTTCTCGCCGTCCTCGTCCTCGTCGCGGTCAGCGTCCGCGTCGAGGACGGCCGCGCCTCGATCACCGGCCGCGCGCCGGGCGCCGCGGCGGCGGGCACCCGGCGGCTGCTCGGCATGCGGGTCGACCACGGCGACTGCCGGGCGCACCCGCAGGACGCCTGCCCGCTCTGCCACCGCCTCCTCCAGGAGGAGAGCGGGTGGCGGGAGGGACCTCCGCCGCCCGGCCGGGAGGAGTACGGCGCGCCCGGACCGCGGGGGCCGGACGAGCCTCGCCCCGACGGGATCACCGGAGGTTAATGTCGGGCGTATGACTCTGCTGCTCTGGCTGCACATCGGTTTCGCGATCTTCACTCTGGGGCCGGTCGTCGCCGCGACCATGTCCACGCCCCGGTTCATCCGCGCCCGGAACGTCGACGTCCTGCGCTACCTGCACAAGACGACGCGCGTCTACGCCGTCGCCTCCGTCGGCGTCTTCCTGTTCGGCGTGCTGGTCGGCCTGGAGTATCTCGGCAGGCCGTACCTGTCGGTCTCCATGACGCTCTTCATCGTCTCCGCCGTGCTGCTGGTCGTCGTGGAGCGGGACCAGCGAGCCGCCCTGCGGGCCCTGACCAGCGAGGACCCGCAGGATGACGCCAAGGTGCAGACCGGCCGGATCGCCACCCTCTCCGGGCTGATCACCCTGATCTGGATGGTCGTCCTCGTGCTGATGGTCTGGGGCAACCCCTAGCCGCGGGAGGGTGCGGCCAGCCGAGGGCCTGGGTGAGGTCGGCTAACCGAGGGCCTGGGTGAGGTCGGCGAGCAGGTCGTCGACCGTCTCGATGCCGACCGAGAGGCGGACCAGGTCGCCGGGGACCTCCAGCGGCGAGCCCGCGGCGGAGGCGTGGGTCATCCGGCCCGGGTGCTCGATCAGCGACTCCACGCCGCCCAGCGACTCGCCCAAGGTGAACAGCCTGGCCCGGTTGCAGACCTCGACCGCCTCCGCCTCGCCGCCGGCGACGCGGAAGGAGATCATGCCGCCGAAGCGCCTCATCTGCTTGGCCGCCACCTCGTGCCCGGGGTGCTCGGGCAGGCCCGGGTAGAGCACCGAGGTCACCCGCGGGTGCGCCAGCAGGAGGTCCACCACCCGCTCGGCGTTGTCGCAGTGGCGGTCCATCCGCACCGCGAGCGTCTTGAGGCCGCGCAGCGTCAGCCACGCGTCGAACGGCCCGGCCACCGCGCCCATCGCGTTCTGGTGGTAGGCCAGCCGCTCGCCCAGCTCGGCGTCCCGCGCGACGAGCGCGCCGCCGACCACGTCGGAGTGGCCGCCGACGTACTTGGTGGTGGAGTGCACCACGACGTCCGCGCCCAGCGCCAGCGGCTGCTGGAGGTACGGCGAGGCGAAGGTGTTGTCCACCACCAGCAGCGCGCCGCAGTCGTGCGCCAGCTGCGCCAAGGCGGCGATGTCGGCGATGCCGAGCAGCGGGTTGGTGGGCGTCTCCACCCAGATGACCCGGGTCTTCTGCGTGATGGCGGCGGCCACCGCGGCCAGGTCGCCCAGCGGCACCGGGTCGTAGTGCAGCCCCCAGTTCTCGTGGACCTTCGCGAACAGACGGTAGGTGCCGCCGTAGGCGTCGTTCGGGATGATCACGTGGTCGCCGGGCCTGCAGACCGTGCGGAGCAGGGTGTCCTCGGCCGCCAGGCCGGAGGCGAAGGCCAGGCCGCGGGTGCCGCCCTCGACGGCGGCGATCGCCTCCTCCAGGGCGGTCCTGGTCGGGTTGGCCGACCTGCTGTACTCGTATCCGGAGCGCAGTCCCCCCACGCCGTCCTGCTTGTAGGTGGACACCGCGTAGATGGGCGGCACGACGGCCCCGGTCTGGGGGTCGGCCTCCTGACCGGCGTGGATGGCCAGGGTCTCGAATCCTTCACTCATACGGGCCACGCTACTCCGCCTCGCGGCCCACAGGACTCCGCCCGGCCCGCGAACGCGCCCGCCGCGCCGCGGAAGGACCCGGCCCGCGAACGCGCCCGCCGTACCGCAGGGCACCCGGCCCGCCCCCGCCACGGTGCCGGGAACCCGGCCCGTACCCGCCGCACCGCGGAAGGACCCGCCCGCACCCGTCGCGGTCCGGAAAACGCGAGCCGGCCCGCGCCCCGCCTCCCTGGAGTTCCAGAGGCAGGACACGGGCCGGCGGTCTCCGGGCGGCGGTCCCCCGACCACCGTGCTCCCCGGAGCGTCCGGTGGTCTGCTACGCGGCCTGCGGCTCGCGGTCGTCCGGGCGCCTCGGCCTGAACGGCACCACTTCGGCGCCCTCCGCGGCGGTCCCGGCCATGGTCCCGGCCATGGTCCCGGCAACGGCGGCGATCGGCGGCGCCTGGATGTACCGGCCGCTCGCCCCCTCGGCGGGCTCCCCGTTGATGCGCGAGAGCAGGACGGGATCGGCGAGCGCCAGGCACAACGCGACGACGAATCCGACGGCCAGCAACACGATCCCGATGACGGTCATTTCCCTCTCCCCTTCGACGCTTCAAGCATGCGCCGGGGAAGGGGGGTCCCGCCTCCGCTGAAGGGCCGGTCCTGCGAGGGGGCATTCGGCCGAACGGCCGATATGTCAGGTCAACCATCCGGATTAGGCTCGTCGCCCGTGGGGGAATCGCATCGCGTTGTCTACTGGATCCGGCGGCTCAGCGAGATCGCCCTGCTCTGCTGGCTCGGGCTGCTGCTCCTGCTGGACCTCGGGATAGCGGTGGCCGGCAACAGCCCCGAGCACCTGCTCTCCTTCGGCTGCGGCGCCTACGGGATCTACGCGGTGTGGCGCCGCCGCCGGAGCCGTGTCCTGCCCTACGCGGTCCTGCTGGGACTGTCGTTCGCCGCCACCGTCGCCGCCGCGGCGATCCCGGGCGGCGACGCCGGTCCCGGTCTCGCCGAGACCGGGGCGCTGCTCGTCCTCACCGTCGGCGGGCTGCGCTGGATCGAGCCGGTCAAGAGCGCGGCGATCTTCGCCGTGGTGGCGATGCTCATGCTGGAGTCCTCCTCCGGCCGGATCGGTCAGTCCGAACCCTCCCTGGCCTTGGGCTTCCTCCTCTTCTTCGCCTGGTCCATGGCCGCCGGCGTCGGCGCCTACCTCCGCTTCCAGATGGAGCGCCGCCGCGAGGCCGTGCACTCGGTACGGCGGGCCGAACGCCTGGAGCTCGCCCGCGAACTGCACGACCTGGTCGCCCACCACATCACCGGGATCGTGGTCCAGGCGCAGGCGGCCAAGGTCGTCGCCGAGGCGAAGCCGGAGGCGGTGGCCCCCGCGCTCGACGCGATCGCGAACGCCGGGGCCGACGCGCTGACCTCGATGCGCCGCCTGGTCGGCGTGCTGCGGGCGGACGAGGCCGCGCGCACCCCCGGCACGCGCCTGGCGGACATGCGCGTGCTCGTGGAGAGGTTCTCGGCCCACGGGGGGCCCAGGGTGGCCTTCGAGGTCGGCCAGGACATCACCGACGACACCCTGCCGCCGGAGGTGCTGACCACCCTCCACCGCGTGCTGCAGGAATCCCTCACGAACGTCCGCCGCCACGCCCCCGGCACCGGCTGGGTCGAGGCCGACCTGCGCCGGGTGGACCGGTGCGTACGGCTGCGCGTGCGCAACTACGCCTCGGCCTCCGACGTCAGGGTCTCCCGCCTGGGCGGCGGCTTCGGCCTGGTCGGCATGGCCGAGCGCGTCGAGGCGCTCGGCGGCCGTCTCTACGCGGGCCCCACCCCCGAGGGCGCCTGGGAGGTGTTCGCCGAGTTCCCCGGTTAGTGGGTGACCAGGAAGGCCAGCAGGTCCTGGCGGGTGAGCAGGCCGACGGGCTTGCCGTCGTCGAGGACCACGGCGGCGTCGGCCTTCTCCAGGGCCTCGACCGCGTGCGAGACGGGCTCGCCGGCGCCGATCATGGGGAGCGGCGGGGACATGTGCCCGGCCAGCGGCTCGTCCGGACGGAGCCGTCCCCGGTAGAGGGCGTCCAGCAGATCGCGCTCCACGATCGAGCCGACCACTTCGGCGGCCATGACCGGCGGCTCCTCCTTCATCACCGGAAGCTGCGAGACGCCGTACTCCCGCATGATGGCGATGGCGGTGTCCACCGACTCGTGCGGGTGCGTGTGCACGAACTCCGGCAGGCCGGTGCCCTTGCGGACCAGCACGTCCCGCACCAGGCCCTCATCCGAGGAGGTGGTCAGGAAGCCGTAGTCGGCCATCCAGTCGTCGTTGAAGATCTTGGACAGGTAGCCGCGGCCGCCGTCGGGCAGCAGCACCACGACCACGTCGTCCGGCCCGGCCTGCTGCGCCACGCGCAGCGCCGCCACCGTGGCCATGCCGCAGGAGCCGCCCACCAACAAGGCCTCCTCGCGGGCCAGGCGGCGGGTCATGCCGAAGGAGTCCTTGTCGGAGACCGCGATGATCTCGTCG
This sequence comes from Planomonospora parontospora, assembly GCA_014647935.1. Lineage (GTDB taxonomy): Bacteria > Actinomycetota > Actinomycetes > Streptosporangiales > Streptosporangiaceae > Planomonospora > Planomonospora parontospora. The sequence continues at coordinate 68,255 of BMQD01000008.1, read as the reverse complement.
CAGACCGTGGTGTCGTAGGTGGCCGGCCAGATGTCCTCGCCGACCCCCTCCACGAGGTACGGCCGGCCGGTGCCGCCGGAGTAGACCGATCCCTCGGGGTCCGCTCCGATGATCTTCACGCGGCCGCCGGAGACCTCCTTGAGGTAGCGGCCGGTGCCGCTGATCGTGCCGCCCGTGCCGACGCCCGCCACGAAGTGGGTGATCCGCCCCTCGGTCTGCTCCCAGATCTCCGGGCCGGTGGTGTGGTAGTGGCTCTCGGGGTTCTGCGGGTTGGAGTACTGGTCGGGCTTCCAGGCGTTGGGGACCTCCCTGGCCAGCCGGTCGGAGACCGAGTAGTAGGAGTCGGGGTGGTCGGGCGAGACCGCGGTCGGGCAGACGACGACCTCGGCCCCGTAGGCCCGGAGCACGGCGATCTTGTCCTGGGCGACCTTGTCCGGCACCACGAACAGGCACCTGTAGCCGCGCTGCTGGGCCACGATGGCCAGGCCGACGCCGGTGTTGCCCGAGGTGGGCTCCACGATCACGCCGCCCGGGCGGAGCGCTCCCGACTTCTCCGCGGCGTCGATCATTCGCACCGCGATGCGGTCCTTCACCGAGCCGCCGGGATTGAAGTACTCGACCTTGGCGAGCACCTGGGCCGGCAGGCCCGCGGTCACCTTGTGCAGCCTGACGAGCGGGGTGTCGCCCATCAGCTCCACCAGCGAGTCATGTACGCGCATCGCGTTGATCACCTCGAAATACCGAAGCTTTGTCAGCTTGTTCTGTCGGATGCCAAGATCCCAGGGGGTGACCGGGACTCGGCTAGTTTCACCTCAAACGCTACCGTCGCATCGCGACGCACAGTGTCGCCACGGGTACGACGAAGTCACCGGTCACCTGGGAGCACCACGGCGGAGGAGGGCGCGGACACGTGAGCTGGACACCCGGAGCGGCTCGGGCCGCGCGGCGCATCGCGGCCGCGGCGGCCGTGGGAGGCGGCGGCCTGACCCTGCTCGGGGCGGCCACCTACGGCATCCTGTTCGCCGAGGGCGTGCTGGCGCGGCGGATCGTCGGCCGCCCCCACGGCATGGAGGGGCCGCCCTCGGACGGGGTCTACGGCGAGTTCGGCGGCGAGCCGATCCGGATGGCCATGCTCGGCGACTCCACCTCGGTCGGCCTGGGCATGACCGATCCCGCCGACACCCCCGGCGTGCTCATCGCGTGCGGCGTGGCCGCCGTCGCCGAGCGGCCGGTGCGGCTCACCGTGGCCGGCGTGTCGGGGGCCGCCTCCGCCGACCTCGGCGAGCAGGTGGACCGGGCGCTGGAGGCGCGCCCGGAGGTCGCGGTCGTCTTCATCGGGGCCAACGACGTCACCACGCAGACCTTCCCCGCGCAGGCCGTACGGCATCTGCAGAAGGCGGTGCGGCGGCTGCGCGAGGCCGGGGCCGAGGTGGTCGTGGGCACCTGCCCGGACCTGGGCACGGTCCGGCCGCTCCCGCAGCCGCTGCGCTGGGTGACCAGGCGCTGGAGCCGGCAGCTCGCCGCCGCGCAGACCGTCGCGGTCATCGAGGCGGGCGGGCGGACGGTGGCCTTCGCCGACCTTCTGGGGGAGGAATTCGAATCAAACCCCCACGAAATGTTCGGACCCGACCGTTACCACCCATCTCGCCGAGGCTACACGCAAGTCGCTTACGCGGTGCTACCGTCTGTTTGCACTGCGTTGGAGCTGTGGCCCGAGCCGCAGCCCGTGCGCGGTCAGTCGGTTTACCTTGCGGCGGCTAAGGCCGCGGAGGAGCCCGGCGCCGAGGTGTCCGCGACCCGGGTCGCCGGTCGAGCCACGGGTCCCCACGGACGATGGGTGACCCTGCTCCGCCGGAGGTCCGAGCCGCTGCCTCACGACGCCTGAGCCCGGTCACCCTCCGCGGCGATGTCGTGACGCCTCGCCCCTTTGGAGTGGATGCCCATGATCCGGTCTCATGCGAAACCAGCGATGGTGCTCGCCGGAGCCCTGGCCCTGGCCGGCTGCTCCGGCAGCGAAGCGGCCACCCCCGACTACCCACGCTGGCACAACACCCAGGTGAACGCGGTCAGCCGCACCACCACCGCCGGCGGCGTCGCCACGACGACGTCGCTCAGGCCCGACGGCACGCTGGAGACGGTCGCCCTCGACCTCGACTCCGGCAAACGGCTGTGGTCCGCCCCCGCGGTCATGGCGGGCCGGCTGCCCGGGATGGGGATCCCCGCTCCGGCGATCATCGAGACGGGCCGGGACCACACCGTCGTCGTCACCGTCGATCCGTCCGCGAAGCGGCGGCGGACCGCCGCGCTCGTCGGCCGCGACGCGAAGACCGGGACCGCGCGGTGGACCCGGCCGGTCCACTCGACCTTCGGGCCGCAGAAGTGCGGGATGTTCGTGTGCCTTTCGGAGAACACCGCGCTCTCCACGGCCCGGGTCGTCGTGCTCGACCCGGCCACCGGGAGACCGCGGTGGAAGCTCCCCGGCATCGCGGAGGTGCAGTGGTCCAACGCCTCGCGCGTGGTCTTCCTGCGCCTGGCCCGCAACCCCCTGCTGGAGGCCTATGACCTGCGGACCGGGAAGGTCGTCTGGCAGCAGCCCGTCGAGCAGGCCCTCGGCTCCGGCGTCAACATGTCGGGCGGCTGGTCGTTCGGCTCGACGGCCGAGAACCTCGTCGGTTACGTCGCCCCCTACACCGACCCCAGAACGAAGAAGGTCTCCACCTTCGGGCTCTTCTCGGTGAAGCTCTCCGACGGCTCGGTCAACTGGATCCGCCCCTCGGTCGTACGCGTGTACCCCAGCGGCAGCCCGGGGTTCGCACCGGTCGTCCGCCCGGTCGACCAGCAGGGTCAGTACGGCGGATTCGCCCGGCTCGACCCCGAGAGCGGCCGGGTCCTCGGCCAGATCCCGGCGACCGACGTCCCGGGGTCGGGCTGGTGGCTGGCCTTCCCCGCGCGGATGGACCGGATCGGCTTCCTCAAGCACGGCAAGCGCGGGACCGCCTTCGACCTCGCCACCGGCAGGCCGGCCGAGGTCGAGGAGGAGCGCGGCTGGTCCTTCTGCGTCACCGATCCCAAGCCCCTCGCGTTGAAGGGTCAGACCCCCGGGTTCTACTCGGTGGCCTCGCTGTGCGAGTTCGACCTGGCCACCGGGAAGCGGGTGGCCGACGCCGGTGCCCCGCCCGGCTGGTTCACCGGCAGCCAGAACGGCTGGCGGATCTGGCGTGACGAGAAGGGCGGCCTGCACGGCGTCCAGGACGCCACCGCCACCGCCCCCGGGATGTACGGCTAGCGCCCGCCGTCCGCCCATGACTGTGCCCGGGTCCCGCCGAACAGCGGGGCCCTTTGGCATTCCGTAACAAAGTTCTGTTTCTTCCCACCCCGGGTCGTGGCTTCCGGACTACCGCGCGGTAACCTCCGCAGAGGAGCGATTAACGAAGGACCCGCGAGGGGGCTCCGGTGTCTGGACTGAGGAGCGCGCGCAGCGAAGCGAGCACGCGACGAGGGAAGACACCGGTTACCGGCCCCCGAGCCGCGACGCGCAGCGTCGCCGTCAACACAGTGAGGGGGCTCCGGTGTCTGGACTGAGGAGCGCGCGCAGCGAAGCGAGCACGCGACGAGGGAAGACACCGGTTACCGGCCCCCGAGCCGCGACGCGCAGCGTCGCCATGAGCACAGGAGGCCACATGCCCGAGGCAGTCATCGTCGCGACCGCGCGCTCGCCCATCGGACGCGCCTTCAAGGGATCGCTCAAGGACATCCGTCCTGACGACCTGACGGCGCAAATGATCAAGGCCGCACTGGCCAAGGTCCCCCAGCTCGACCCGAACACCATCGACGACCTGATGCTGGGCTGCGGTCAGCCGGGCGGCGAGCAGGGCTTCAACATGGCCAAGGTGGTCTCCACCCTGCTCGGCCTGGACGGCGTGCCCGGCACCACCGTCAACCGCTACTGCTCGTCCTCGCTGCAGACCACCCGGATGGCCATGCACGCCATCAAGGCGGGCGAGGGCGACATCTTCGTCTCGGCGGGCGTGGAGTGCGTCTCCCGCCTCGTCAAGGGCAGCGCCGACGGCGTGTCCGACACGCAGAACCCGCTCTTCCTCGACGCGCAGGCCCGGGGGAAGCAGGCCGCCGAGGGCGGAGCCCCCGTCTGGCGCGACCCCCGCGAGGACGGCGCGCTGCCCGACATCTACATCGCGATGGGCCAGACCGCGGAGAACGTGGCCGGACTCAAGGGCGTCTCCCGGCAGGAGCAGGACGAGTTCGGCGTCCGGTCCCAGAACCTCGCCGAGAAGGCCATCGCCAACGGCTTCTGGGAGCAGGACATCACCCCGGTGACCCTGCCCGACGGCACCGTGGTCAGCAAGGACGACGGCCCCCGTGCCGGCACCACCTACGAGGCCGTCTCCCAGCTCAAGCCGGTCTTCCGCCCCGACGGCACCGTCACGGCGGGCAACTGCTGCCCGCTGAACGACGGCGCCGCCGCCGTGATCGTGATGAGCGACACCAAGGCCGCGGAGCTGGGCATCACCCCGCTCGCCCGCGTCGTCTCCACCGGCGTGAGCGGCCTGTCCCCCGAGATCATGGGCCTGGGCCCGATCGAGGCCAGCCGGCAGGCCCTGGCGCGGGCGGGCATGTCCATCGACGACGTGGACCTCGTGGAGATCAACGAGGCCTTCGCCGCCCAGGTCATCCCGTCCTACAAGGAGCTGGGCATCGACCTCGACCGGCTCAACGTCAACGGGGGCGCCATCGCGGTGGGCCACCCGTTCGGCATGACCGGCGCCCGGATCACCTCCACTCTGATCAACAGCCTCAGGTTCCACGACAAGTCCATCGGCCTGGAGACCATGTGCGTGGGCGGCGGTCAGGGCATGGCCATGGTCCTGGAGCGTCTCAGCTAGCCCCCGGCCCGGAGCCGTCAGCCGTGGACGTCGGGACCGGCGCGGGTGAGGTCGATCCTCACGATCACCCGCCGGTCCCGCTCCATGGCCGCCCGGTAGTCGTCCCAGTCGGGGTGCTCCCCGGAGATGTCCCGGTAGTACGCCACCAGGAGGTCCATCGCCTCCGGCAGCGGCACGACCTCGGCCTTCCCCTCGATCTGGATCCACTCGCCGAAGAACGCGTCCGTGGTCACGCAGAGCGCCACCCGGGGGTCCCTGCGGAGGTTGCGGACCTTCGCCGCCGTCTCCCGCGTGCTGACGACGGGGTTTCCCCGGGAGTCCAGCCCTACGGTGACCGGGGAGAGCTGGGGCCGGCCGTCGGCGTGCCAGGTCAGCATGACCGCCCGGTGGTTGCCCCGGATGAACTCACGTGCCTTGTCGAGATCCATTGGGTCATCATCCCCGCGCAGGCGAGGACTCCGCCACCGGTGGCGGCGGAGTCCTCACGAGGACGGCGAGTCAGAAGTGGTGACGGCGGTGCCGCTCGTGCTCGTGCACGATGGCGGCGGCGTAGCCGTGGGTCAGTCCGTGCTCTGCGGCGAGCCAGTTGGCGCGCTCGTCGCAGCGAAGGAACGACGGACCGTTGTCGATGGCTTGAAACCACTCGGGGAGTGCGCGCCCCGTGATGTCCGGGACCCTTGCGATCAGCTTGCTGTGCGTCTCCGGTGAGTGGTTCAGCGGCATGGGCACCTCCACGGATAAGGCTCCTTTGCTCGACAGTGCCTCACGACACTACGGATGGCAAGACCTGCGGAGGGTCTTCTGTCACGTTTCGTTGATCTCCAGATGTGTTTCGTTCACAATGTGCCCGTTTTCGCATAGAAAAACCCCACCGGAGCGATCCGGTGGGGTTTGTCCGCTTATCTAGATGTCCGGTCAGTCGCTGCTGCTGAAGTAGCTCAGCAGGCGCAGGATCTCGAGGTAGATCCAGACCAGGGTCATCGTCAGGCCGAAGGCCATCAGCCAGGAGTACTTCGCCGGAGCGCCCATCCGGACGCCCTGCTCGACCTGGTCGAAGTCGAGCAGCAGGAAGAAGCAGCCGATCAGGATCGCCGCGATGCTGACGAGGTAGCCGATCGGGCCCGCCTCACGCAGGCCGAGGCCGCCCTGGACGAAGAAGCTCGCGACCCAGTTGACCAGCAGCGCGGCCATCAGGCCGAGCGCCGCCGCCACGACGAACTTGGTGAACTTCGGCGTCACCCGGACGATGCGCAGGGAGTAGACGGTCAGCATGCCGCCGAAGGCCATGGCCGTGCCGAGGACCGCCTGGATGACGATGCCGGGGTAGATGTTCTCCATCATGTGGCTGATCACGCCGACGGCGACGCCGTAGGCGACCGAGTAGCCGAGGATCAGCGCCGGGTTGGTGCTCTGCTTGAACGAGATCACCAGCGCCAGCACCAGGCCGACGAGCACGCCGACCATCGCCGCACCCCAGCCGAGGTTGAGCGCCCAGGCCGCGGCGGCCGAGACGACGAGCGTGCCGAGGGTGATGAAGCCCCGCACGACCACGTCGTCGATCGTCATGGCCCGCTGCGCGGGCGGTGCGTACGACGGGCCGTCGTACATGCCCTGAAGCTGCTCAGGGGTCGGGGTCGGCCCGCCCCAGGCCTGCTGGCCATGGGGCTGCCGCTTGAATACGGGGTTCTTGCTCTCCATCGCTGCCTCCACGCTGCGACCTACACGATCAGCGTATTCGATCGTTCGTCACACAGCCGTATCGTGCTGATATCCATCGTGCGCGATTGGCCGTACGGCTACCGCCGTCTTCTCCAACGACCGGCTCCTCTTCTGAGTTCCCGGTTCCCGCCATGACCTCACGGCGTCCTGCGACGGGACGCCGTTCCGCCGGCGGGACCCGCAGCCGGACCGCGTGAGTGCCCCCGGCGGGATTCGAACCCGCACCTCGACCCTTTTAAGGGGTATGCCTCTGCCATTGGGCTACGGGGGCGCCGCAATCATACGTAACGGACCACTCGGGCGTAACCGCTCGCGCCATCTGCCCCACGATTCCCGGTCCGTGCGACGGACCGGGCCCCGCGGGGCCGGCACGGTGATCGGCGCGACCCCGGGACCCGATGATCGGCGCGCCCCCGGCGCCGGGGATCAGGTCGTCGCCGCCGCGCGGAACTCCTCGCGCGGAGCCTCGATCTCTCCCAGCGAGACGGTCTCGCGCTTGAAGAACAGCGCCAGGGTCCAGTCAGCCATCACCCGGACCTTGCGGTTCAGGGTCGGCACCCTCGACAGATGGTAGGTACGGTGCATGAACCATGCGGGCAGTCCGCGGAGCTTGACGCCGTAGACGTTGGCGACGCCCTTGTGCAGCCCCAGACCGGCGACCGATCCGACGTACTTGTGCCGGTAGTCGACCAGTTCCTGACCGCGCAGGTGCCGGGTGATGTTGTCGGCGAGGACCTTGGCCTGACGGACCGCGTGCTGGGCGTTGGGCGCGCAGTACTGGCCCGGGTTGGTCACGTCGGGCACCCCGGCCACGTCTCCCGCGGCGAAGGCGTCCTGGACCCCGACCACGGTCAGCCGGGTGCTCGTCTTGATCCGGCCGCGCTCGTCCAGCGGCAGGTCCCCGGCGTTCACGACCGGGCTCGGCTTCACGCCGGCGGTCCACACGATGGTGGCCGACTCGAACTCGTCACCGTCGGACAGCTTGACCAGGCCGCCCTCGCAGGACTCCAGCCGGGTGTTCATCTTGACCTCGATGCCGCGCTCCCGCAGCTGCTCGGCGGTCCACATGCCCATCTCGGGACCGACCTCGGGCAGGATGCGGTCGGTGGCCTCGACCAGGACCCAGCGCAGGTCCTCACGGCGGACGTTGTGGTAGTAGCGGACCGCGTCGAGCGCCATGTCCTCCAGCTCGGCCAGCGCCTCGATGCCGGCGAAGCCGCCGCCGACCACGACGAACGTCAGCGCCCGGCGGCGCAGGGCCTCGTCGCCGTTGCTCTCCGCCCGGTCGAGCAGGCCGAGCACCCGGTTGCGCAGGGCGATCGCCTCGCCGACCGTCTTGAAACCGATCGCGGCGTCCGCCAGGCCCGGGATGGGCAGGGTGCGGGAGACCGAGCCGGCCGCCATCACCACGACGTCGTAGTCGATCTCGTAAGGGGTGCCGACGTTCGGCTCGAAGTGCACGCGCTTGGCCTCGTGGTCGATCTTGGAGGCCTTGCCGTTGAGGATCGTCGCCGCGGACAGGACCCGGCGGAGCGGGACCACCACGTGGCGGGGCGAGAGGTTGCCGGCCGCCGCCTCGGGGAGGAAGGGCTGGTAGGTCATGTGGGATTCGGGGGTCAGGACGGTGATGCGCACACTGCCCTCGCGCAGCTCCCTGCGGAGCGTGCGCTGCAGCCGCAGCACGGTGTAGAGGCCGACATAGCCGCCGCCGACGACCACGATGTGCTTGGAGTTGCGGTTCACTTCGGTGCCACCTTCGGTCCGAGGCCTTGTGAAAGCTTTCACAAGCATACGTCGGACTTTCCGATCACACCAGGGCACCCCCCAGGAACTTCCCTCAAAATTATGCAAAGCGGACTATCTGCTCTTCATTTCGGAGGAAAATTCTCCGATTATTCTGTTTTGTGATGGACCTCACAGGGCTCGCAACGCGTTGGCCCTGGTGAAGATCTGGTCGAGCATCTCGGCCGTCACCCGGCCGGTGAAGGTGTTCTGCTGGCTGGGGTGGTAGCAGCCGAGAAGATGCGTGGAAGTTCCGCCGCGGGAGAGCCGGACTTCGGCGCCGTGCCCGAAGGCGGGCCGCGGTCGCGGCAGGGCGTATCCCGCCTCCCGCAACGCGGGCCAGACCGCCTGCCAGGCGAACCCGCCCAGGGCGACCACCACGCGCAGGCTCTCCGCGACCAGTTCGACCTCGCGGGCCAGCCAGGGGAAACAGGCGGCCCGCTCCTGCGGCGTCGGCTTGTTGTCCGGCGGCGCGCACCGGACCGCGGCCGCCATCCGGGCGCCGAGGAGCCGCTGCCCGTCCCCCGCCCGGACACTGGTCTCCTGTGCGGCCAGGCCCGTCCGGTACAGCGAGGCGAACAACCAGTCCCCGCTCCGGTCCCCGGTGAAGATCCGCCCGGTCCGGTTGCCGCCGTGCGCGGCCGGGGCCAGTCCCACGATCAGGATCTCCGGCCTCTCCTCGCCCCAACCGGCGATGGGTCTGCCCCAGTAGGTCTCCCCGGCGAACGCCCGCCGCCTGACCGTCGCGACCTCCTCGCGCCACTCCACCAGGCGGGGGCAGGCGCGGCAGACCGACTGGCGGGCCGTGAGCTCGGCGAGGGTACGGCTCGCCGAGGCGAGCTCTCCCACCTCGCCGGGGTCGTGCGCGACGGGTGTGTCCGGCCGGGCCGGGTCGTCCGGCCAGCCGGACCCCGGAGGAACGAAGGTCATGCCCCGATCGTGCCACCCTGCGGCTCCGCCCGGGAGCGGGGCCGGGCGACGGCCGACGGCGGCACGGCACGGCGGCACGGCTGTGGGCCGTGGCGGGACCGGGCCGGCGGAAGGAGGCGGCGGGCACAGAGAGGCGGCGCCCGCACGGAGCGGGCGCCGCCTCTGTCACATCTTCCTCAGCTCAGGCCGAGGCCTTCGGTCCGCGGCTCAGGCACCGGCCTCAGTCGTGGACTTCTCCTCCGACGGAGCGGAGGTGGTGGGGGCCGGCTCGGGCTTCGGCTCCGGCTTGGGCTCCGGCTTGGGCTCGGGCTTCGGCTCCGGCTTGGGGCAGACCGCAGCGTAGTCGTCCGACTTGGAGTCACCGTCGATCTTCAGCACGACGGTGCCGCCCTTCAGACCGTCCGACGACCCACCGTAGGCGACCGTCCGGGTGCCGCCGTGGCGGCCGATCTCCACGACGCCACCGCCGACGACGGCGCCGTTGGCGATCCACTGGTACCTGACCTTGGCCGGGCCGCTGGCGTAGATGCTGCCGACGGCGGACACGGTCGCCCTCGGGCACGCCGCCGCGCTCTGGTCGGCGGACACGCTTCCGACCTTGGTGATCACGTGGTGGCCGTGGTCCGGAACGTGGGGCTTCGACCAGTCCTTGCACCAGATCTTGAACCCGGCGCTGTCGGAGCTGCCGCGGTAGCGGTCCCCGATCTGCAGGGTCGCCACGCCGCGCAGGGTCTCCCGCGTGCGGATCACGTGGTAGACGTTGCGCGAGCCGTCCACGCGGACGGTGCCGCGGTCCACGACGTGGCCGTTGACCAGCCAGCGGTAGTGCACCCAGCGCGGGCCGGAGGTGCTGATGCGGCCGACCAGGGTCGCCCTGCAGTTGGCCTCGTTCACCCACACCTTGGTGTACAGGCGGCGGTCGTTGACCTCGTGCTTGCGGCCGTCGTCGTGGCCCTCATCGCAGGAGACCTTGAAGTAGGCCTTCTTCGAGGTGGCCTTGCGCGGCGCCAGGACCTGCAGCGCCTCCCAGCCCTTGGTGTCGCCACCGATCTTGTGGGTCTCCTTCACCGTGACGTACTTGACGCCCTTGCCCACGGTGAAGGTCTTGACCGAGCTCTTGGAACCGTTGCCACGGAGCCACCGGTAGGCGACCGTGGTCTTGCCCTTGACGGCCTTCACCTTGATCCGCGAGGAGAAGGTGACCCGTACCGGGCAGTCTCCCTCGTAGTTCGAGAGGGAGACCTTGGGGGTGCCGACGGAGACCGCCGGCTTGGTGTGCGAGGAAGTCGCCTTCCCCGCGGTGGACGCACTGGCCGCCGCTGCGGGCGTGGCCAGCAGGCCCGTCGCCATCGTCGCCAGCATGGCCGCGCCGGCTCCGACGGCGGCCAGCTTGCGCGCTAGACCGGACTTCATGAGGGGATGCTCCGTTTCGTTAGGAAGCGGGTGCGCTCCGGAGACGGTTGCCGCCCCGACACCAGCTGTGCCGGGCCCCACGGCAAAGCCTCGCTAAAGCTTCTTTACCTAACCATAAAACGGATGGATCACTCAATACTCTAACTAAACGCGTTTTGTCCAGATGTCGTCACTTTTTGCTGAGACCCCAGGCGATCCCATCGAGGATGTCGCGCTCACTGACGACGACCTCGGCGAAGCCGTACCGCTGCAGGATCCGGTCCAGGATGAGCGCGCCCGCTCCGATGACGTCGGCCCTGCCGGGATGCATGACTGGCACGGCCAGCCGCTCAGAATGGGACATTTCAAACAAACGGCGCGATATTTCATGTGCCCGATTTGCCGGAATTCGCGAGTGATGGATTTTGTCCGCGCTATATTCATCCAGCTCAAGAGCCATCCCCGCGACCGTGGTCACCGAACCCGCGAGTCCGACCATGGTCAGCGCCCGCTCCACCGGCACCTCCTCCGCGACCCGGTCGAGCGCGTCGTCGATGTCCGCGGTCATCGCCTCGACGGCCGCGGCCGACGGAGGGTCGCCCGCCCCGCGCAGGTGCCGCTCCGCCAGCCGGACGCAGCCGATGTCCACCGAGAGCGCCGCCTCCGCGTGCGTCGAGCCGACCACGAACTCCGTGGAGCCTCCGCCGATGTCCACCACGAGGTACGGCGGGCGGGTGCCGACAGGGGTGGGCAGGCCGGTCTCGGGCGAGAGGCTCACCAGATCCCCGGTGGCCCCGGTGAACGACAGCTCCGCCTCCTCCGCGCCCGTGACGACCTCGGGCTCCACCCCGAAGATCTCCCGCACGCCGTCGGCGAAGTCCTGCCGGTTGGCCGCGTCCCTGGTGGCGCTGGTGGCCACCACGCGGACCGCGGCGGCCCCGTGGTCCTCGATCAGCCGGGCGTAACCGCGCATCGCGGCGAAGGTCCGCTCCAGCGCCTCCGGGGCCAGCCTCCCCGTCTCGTCCACCCCCTGCCCGAGCCGGACGATCTCCATCCGCCGCTCGACCTCGTGCAGCGAGTCCTGGTGGATGTCCGCGATCAGCAGACGGACGGAGTTGGTACCGCAGTCGATCGCGGCGACACGGGTCACTGGTCGTCCTCCTCGGAGTCTGTCGTGCGGGGCGTGTCCGCCCCCTCCACCCGGCAGCAGGGGCCGTCGGCCCACCACTCGCCGAGCGCGTCGAGCGCCTCACGGCCGAACGGGTTGGTCCCCGGCGCCGCCAGCTCGTGCGCGACCAGCGCGTGCAGGCACTTGACCCGGTCGGGCATGCCGCCACTGCTCTGCATGCCCCGGGGCAGCGGCTCCAGTCCCTCCGCGGCGGCGGCCTTGTCGCGGCGCGCGACGTAGTCCTCGTGCGCCAGCCGGTAGGCCTCGGCCAGCTCCGGGTCCCCGGCGAGACGCTCCCGCATCTCCCGCATCATCCCCGTGCTCTCCAGGGTGCCGATGGCGGAGTTGGCCCGGGGGCAGGTCAGGTAGAACAGCGTCGGGAAGGGGGAGCCGTCCGGCAGCCGCGGCGCGGTCTCCACCACATCCGGCAGTCCGCACGGGCAGCGGTGCGCCACCGCCCGCAGCCCTCTCGGCGCCCGGCCGAGCTGCTGTTCCACCGCCGCCACGTCGCGGTCGTCGACCATTCAGCACACCCCCTGGAAACGGCGTCCAGGCTATCGCCCTCCGGGTCCCGCCAAGGGCGGGCGGTCACCCTCCGGGCCGCGCCGGACCGGCTCCGCCGGCGGCGGGCGCCCTGCGCCCCTTGCCCGTGTCCGCGGCCTCGACCGACTCCCAGAGCGTCTGGTACCACGGCGGGACGGCGGCCTTCTGCTGCGCGGCGGCGCCCTTCCGGCCCGTGGGCTCGTCGTCCATAACGACATAGCACTTCTGCCCCGGCTCGCAGTAGAACAGCCGTTCCCGGGCCTGCCGCTTGATGTAGCCGGGGTCCTGCAGCTGCCTGCGCCGGTCCTCCAGCGCCTTGATCGCCGCCAGCTCCCTGGCCTTGTCCTGCTCCAGCTGGGCGATGTTGCGGCGCAGCGCGATGTACTCCCTGACCGGGTAGGCGAGGCTCATCGCGATCGCGCACACCACGACCGCGAGCACCGCGGCCCGCGCCGTCAACTGCGGCCGCTTCCCCTTGCCGGCGGCGACGCCGGCGCGCCGCGGCTCGGGCGCCGGTAACCGGCGTCCACCCTCGTCGCTCGTCCGCTCTGCTGACGGCGACGCTGCGCGCCGCGGCTCGGGCGCCGGTAACCGGCGTCCACCCTCGTCGCTCATCCGCTGCGCTCCTTCGCTCCTCAGTCCAGACGCCGGAGCCCCCTCGCGGGCTCCTTCGCTCCTCGGTCCGGACGCCGGAGCCCCTCGCTCCTCGGTCCGGGCGTCGTGTCCGGGGCCGTGCCGGTACGGCTCGCGCCCGGGATGGAGGACGGGCGCGAGCCGTACGCTGTCAAGCTAGCGCTGGAAGCGCGGGAACGCGGCGCGGCCCGCGTAGCGGGCGGCGTCGTCGAGGAGCTCCTCGATGCGGAGCAGCTGGTTGTACTTGGCCACCCGGTCGGAGCGGGCCGGGGCGCCGGTCTTGATCTGACCGCAGTTGGTGGCCACGGCGAGGTCGGCGATCGTGGTGTCCTCGGTCTCACCGGAGCGGTGGCTCATCATGCACCGGTAACCGCTGCGGTGGGCCAGGTCCACGGCGTCCATGGTCTCGGTCAGGGTGCCGATCTGGTTGACCTTGACCAGCAGCGCGTTGGCGGTGCCCTCGGCGATGCCGCGGGCCAGCCGCTCGGGGTTGGTCACGAACAGGTCGTCGCCGACGAGCTGGACCTTGTCGCCGAGCGCCCTGGTGATGGCGTTCCAGCCCTCCCAGTCGCTCTCGTCCAGCGGGTCCTCGATGGAGACCAGCGGGTAGTTGGCGACCAGGTCCTCGTAGAAGGCGATCAGCTCGGCGGCGGACAGGCCCTTGCCGTCGATCGTGTAGACGCCCTCGCTGTGGAACTCGGAGGCTGCCACGTCCAGGGCGAGCGCGATGTCCTCGCCCGGCGTGTAGCCGGCCTTCTCGATGGCGACCAGGATCAGGTCCAGCGCGTCGCGGTTGGACGGCAGGTTCGGTGCGAAGCCGCCCTCGTCGCCCAGGCCGGTGGCGTAGCCCTTCTCCTTCAGCACGGCCTTGAGCGCGTGGTAGACCTCGGTGCCCATCCGGACGGCCTCACGGAAGCTCTCCGCGCCGATCGGAGCGATCATGAACTCCTGGATGTCCACGTTGGTGTCGGCGTGCGCACCGCCGTTCAGGATGTTCATCATCGGCACCGGGAGCACGTGCGCGTTCGGCCCGCCGAGGTAGCGGAAGAGCGGCAGCTCGGCGCTCTCGGCGGCGGCCTTGGCCACCGCCAGGGAGACGCCCAGCACCGCGTTGGCGCCCAGCCTGGCCTTGTTCGGCGTGCCGTCCAGGTCGATCATGACCTGGTCGATGCTGCGCTGCTCGGCCGCGTCGAAGCCGAGGATCTCGTCGGCGATCTCGTCGGTCACCCCGAGGACGGCCTTCTCCACGCCCTTGCCGCCGTAGCGCTCGTCTCCGTCGCGCAGCTCGACGGCCTCGAACTGGCCGGTGGAGGCCCCGCTCGGCACCGCGGCGCGGCCCTCGCTGCCGTCGTCCAGCAGGATGTCGACCTCGACCGTCGGGTTACCCCGGGAGTCAAGGATCTCGCGGGCGTGTACGCCCTCGATGGAAGCCACGAAGCGCTCCTAAGGTCGTAGGACAGTTTGCTGCAAAAGCCTATCGACCCCTACTTCCCAGTACGGCTACCGCCCCGCCGGGGGCGTGGATCCGGACGCGTCCCCGCCCCGGCCCGCACCCGCTCCGTGCCCGGTCCGTACCTGGTTCGTACCTGGTCCGTGCCCGGTCCGCACCCGCTCCGTGCTCGATCCGTGCCCGTCCGGATCCGTCGGATCAGGCCCGCTTGCGGACCATGTCCCGGTAGGCGCGGGACACCGCCCGCAGCTCCGCCTCCGGGTCCAGCCCCTCGGCCTGCGCCTGCCGCACCAGCTCGAACAGCCGGGCGCCGAGGCCGTCGGCCGGGACGCCCTCCGGCAGGGCGGCGGGGACGCCGGCGCGTCCGGCGCGGCGCAGCAGCTGGGCGGCGAGGGAGAGCGCGGGCTGGCCCATGGGCACGCCGTCGACCGGGGATCCGGCGTCGCCGCCGCTCTTGGCGGCGCGCTCGGCCGCCTTGATGGTCTCCCAGTTGTCGCTGACCTGCTCGGCGCCGTCCACCCGCACCGCGGCGAACACGTGCGGGTGGCGCCGGACCAGCTTGTCCACGATGCCCGCTGCCACGTCGTCGACGTCGAACCCGCCCTCGCCCTCGGGGCGGTCCTGCGCGACGCGCGCGTGGAAGGCCACCTGCAGCAGCAGGTCGCCCAGTTCCTCGCGGAGCGCGCCGCGGTCGCCCTCCTCGATCGTCTCCAGCACCTCGTAGGCCTCCTCCAGGAGGTACGGCGCCAGCGACTCGTGGGTCTGCTCCGCGTCCCACGGGCACTCGGTGCGGAGCCGGTCCATCACCGCGACGAGGTCGAGCAGGCGCGCGCCCGGCAGGTCGTAGGAGCCGGGCACGACCTCGATCACCGGCGGGTCGTCGAGGGCGACCGCCGCGTGCCCGATCAGGCGCATCAGCGCCTCGTCGGCCTCCAGCCAGACCACGTCCCCGCCCTGGGCCTCGCGGACCAGGGCGGCCGGATCGGGCTCCGCGACCTCGACCCCGATCCCCGCCTCGGCCAGGAACGGCAGATGCGGGTGGTCGGGCGAGGCCGTGCGCACCGGGCCGGCGGCGAGGACCTGCCAGGCGCGGTGGCTCAGCAGGCCCGGCGCGACCCGGGGCGAGGTGGTGACGAGGATCAGCGGCATGTCCGTCGGGCGTCCGTGGCGGTTACGAGGACGCGGGGACCGCGCCGAAGCGGCCGGCGTCGACGTAGGAGTCCGCGCCGCCCTGCGACTGCGGGTTGGCCACGCCGTAGCGCGGGCTGCGCACGACCTTGATGGTCGCCGCCTCCTGGGCGAGCTTCTGGGACGCGGCCTGCTGGGACGCCTCGTCCTGCCCGGCGCCGAGCCCGGCCAGCAGCTTCCGCTCGACCAGGGTGATGCGGACCAGGTCGCGCAGCTTCGACGGGGGCACGCCGACGTTGACGGCGATCTGCTCGTCGGGCATGCGCTGGGTCTGCCCGCCCTGGGTGGCGATCTGGTTGAGGAAGGCGTCGACCTCCGCCTCGGTGACGGTGACGCCCTTGCGCGCGCCGAGCTGGTCGAGCTGCTCGATGGCGATCACGTTGGTCAGCACGGCCTGCGGGACCGAGCCCCGGAGCTGGAGCTGGCTCTTGTTGAGGCCGGAGGCGACCACCGCCGCCTCGTACTCCTTGACGTCGGCTTCCAGCTCGCTGGAGCTGATCCGCTGGTCGCCCACGACGGCGGCGGCGCCGACCTGCGCCGGGGAGCAGGCGGTCAGCGTGGCCCCCACGGCCACGGCCGCCAGGATGACGCGCACTCGAGTCGACTTCACTTGCGATCCCTTCACGACAAATGCCGCTTCACTTTACCGGCATGTTCTCGAGGAACATCGCCTCGACCAGATCGCCGCACCACTTGAGCAGGTCCAGGTCCCGCAGCGGCTGGCCGCCGAGCGGTCTGGTCTTGGGGACGGGCACCAGCAACGTACCGGTCGCCTGCTTCAGCAGCGCCTTCGGGTAGAGCCGCTGAAGCCTGACCTGCTGGGAGTCGCGCAGGTCCACGGGGGCGAACCGGATGTGCTGGCCCTGCAGGGTGACGTCGGTGAGCCCCGCCCTGCGGGCGCGGATCCGGAAGCGCGCGACCGCCAGCAGGTTGTCGACCTCCTGGGGCAGCCTGCCGTACCGGTCGGTGAGCTCGTCGCGGACCGCCGCGATGTCGTCGTCGGTGCAGATCGCCGCGACGCGCTTGTAGGCCTCCAGGCGCAGCCGCTCGGAGGTCACGTAGTCGTGCGGGATGTGCGCGTTGACCGGCAGCTCGACCTTGACGTCGGGCCGCTCCTCCGGCTCGGCGCCGGTCAGCTTGGCCTTCTGCTCCTGCACGGCCTCCGACATCATCCGCACGTACAGGTCGAAGCCGACGCCCGCGATGAAGCCCGACTGCTCGGCGCCCAGGATGTTGCCCGCGCCGCGGATCTCCAGGTCCTTCATCGCGACGTACATGCCCGCGCCCATCTCGGTGTGCTGGGAGATGGTGGCCAGCCGCTCGTGGGCGGTCTCGGTGAGCGGCTTCTCCGGCGGGTAGAGGAAGTAGGCGTAGCCGCGCTCGCGGCCCCGGCCGACGCGGCCGCGGAGCTGGTGCAGCTGGGACAGTCCGTAGTTGTCGGCCCGGTCCACGATGAGCGTGTTGGCGTTGGGCACGTCGAGGCCGGACTCGACGATCGTGGTGCAGACGAGCAGGTCGAACTCGCGCTCCCAGAAGCCCACCATGATCTTCTCGAGTTGCTGCTCGTTCATCTGGCCGTGCGCGACGGCGACGCGCGCCTCGGGGACCAGCTCGTGCAGGCGGGCCGCCACCTTGTTGATGCTGGCGACCCGGTTGTGCACGAAGAAGATCTGGCCGTCGCGCATCAGCTCGCGGCGGATCGCGGCGGCGATCTGCTTCTCGTCGTAGGGGCCGACGAAGGTGAGGATCGGGTGCCGCTCCTCCGGCGGGGTGAGGATGGTGGACATCTCGCGGATGCCCGTCAGGCCCATCTCCAGCGTGCGCGGGATCGGCGTGGCGGACATGGCCAGCACGTCGACCTGCGTGCGCAGGTGCTTCATGGCCTCCTTGTGCTCGACGCCGAAGCGCTGCTCCTCGTCGATGATGATCAGACCGAGGTTCTTGAACCTGGCCTCCGGCGAGAGCAGCCGGTGGGTGCCGATGACGATGTCCACCGACCCCTCCGACAGGCCGCGCAGGGTCTCCTTGACCTCGGCGTCGGTCTGGAAGCGCGACATCGGCCGCACGTTCAGCGGGAATCCGGAGAACCGCTCGGCGAAGGTGGACAGGTGCTGCTGGACCAGGAGCGTGGTCGGCACCAGGACCGCGACCTGCTTGCCGTCCTGCACGGCCTTGAACGCCGCCCGCACCGCGATCTCGGTCTTGCCGTAGCCGACGTCGCCGCAGATCAGCCGGTCCATCGGGATCGGGCGCTCCATGTCGCGCTTGACCTCGTCGATGGCCTCCAGCTGGTCGCCGGTCTCGGCGTAGGGGAAGGCGTCCTCCATCTCCCGCTGCCAGGGCGTGTCCGGCCCGAAGGCGTGCCCCGGCGAGGCCATCCGGGCGCTGTAGAGGCGGATGAGCTCTCCGGCGATCTCCTTGACGGCCTTCTTGGCCCTGGTCTTCGCCTTGGCCCAGTCGGCGCCGCCCATCCGGTTGAGGGTGGGCGACTCGCCGCCGACGTAGCGGGTGACCTCGTCCAGCTGGTCGGTCGGCACATAGAGCCGGTCACCCTTGGCGTACTCGATCACGAGGTACTCGCGGGTCGCGCCCTGCACGGTCCGCTGCACCATCTCGACGTAGCGGCCCACCCCGTGCTGCTCGTGCACGACGTGGTCGCCGACCTTGAGCTGGAGCGGGTCCACCATGTTGCGGCGGCGGCTGGGGAGCCTGCGCATGTCCTTGGTGGAGGCCTTCTGCCCGACCAGGTCCAGATGGGTCAGCACCGCCAGCGAGGGGGTGACGAAGCCGTGGTCGACCAGGGCCGTGGTGACGTGCACGACCCGGGGGTCGGGCGCCGGGCCGATCTCCGGCTCCAGCCGCGCGGGCAGGTCGACGCCCTTGAGCAGCTCGACCATGCGCTCGGCCGGGCCGTGGCCCTCGCTGAGCAGCACGACGGTCCTGCCGGACTCCAGCCAGCCCTTGATGTCGGCCAGCGCCCGCTGGGTGTCGCCCCGGTAGGCCTCCGCCTCCTGGGCGTCCAGGACCAGCGCGCCGACCGCATCCCCGGCGTCCCCGGCGTCGCCGAGGTCGTCTCCGCCGCCGAACGGGGCGATCGACCACCACGGCTGCGCGAGCTTGCGGGCGTGGTCGCGGATCTCCCCCAGCGTCCGGAAGGCGGCGGCGCCCAGGTCGATCGGGGCCTCCCCGCCCGCCGCGGCGTTGATCCAGGAGGCCTCCAGGAACTCCTGGCTGGTCCGCACGAGCTCGTCGGCCCGGCTCCTGATCCGCTCGGGGTCGCACACGAAGACCGCCGCCGGTCCGGGCAGGTGGTCGATGAGCAGGTCCATCTCCCCGGCGAGCACCGGCGCGAACGCCTCCATGCCCTCGACCGGCACGCCCTCGGCCAGCTGGTCGAGGGTCTCGGCCAGCGCCGGGTGCTCGGCGGCCAGCGCCGCGGCCCGCTCGCGCACCTCGGGCGTGAGCAGCAGCTCCCGGCAGGGCGGGGCGAACAACCCGTCCTGCGCCACCTCCAGCGACCGCTGGTCGGCGACCTTGAACCAGCGGATCTCCTCGACCGTGTCGCCCCAGAACTCCAGGCGGAGCGGGTGCTCCTCGGTAGGCGGGAAGACGTCGAGCAGGCCGCCGCGCACCGCCACCTCGCCGCGCTTCTCGACCATGTCCACCCGGTGGTAGCCGCTGCCCACCAGGGCGTGGACCACGCCGTCGAGGTCGGCGTCGTCGCCCGCGCGCAGCCGTACCGGCGACAGGTCGCCCAGCCCGCGCACGATCGGCTGGAGCACCGCCCGGACCGGCGCGACGACGACGCGCAGCGGCCCGGCCGAGGCGTCGCCGGCCACCGGGTGCGACAGCCGCCGCAGTACGGCCAGGCGCTGGCCGACGGTGTCGCTGCGCGGCGACAGCCGCTCGTGCGGGAGGGTCTCCCAGGCGGGGAAGACCGCGACGGCGTTCTCCCCCAGCAGGCTGGAGAGCGCCGAGGCGAGGTCCTCGGCCTCGCGCCCGGTCGCGGTCACCGCGAGCACGGTCCGCGGGCCGTGCCCGGCGGTCCCGCCCTCCCGGCCCGTGCCGCCGCCGGCCAGGGCGGCCGCGGCGAAGGGCCGCAGCGCGGGCGGCGCGACGAGGGAGACGTCGGAGAGGTCGCCCCCGCGCACGTCCGCCAGCACGGAGTCCAGGGCCGGGTCGGCCACGACGAGGTCAAGCAGTCCGGAAAGGCTCATTGAAATCGCCCACAGCCCCCACGACGGCAACACGAAAGGCCCCCGGACGCGCAGGACACGGGGGTTGCGCGTCCAAGACTACTTGCCCGGGTCCGGGCGGCGGGAACGATCGGGGGTCATGTGACTTATCGTAATCGTTCCACTACTCTAGGCGATATGAGAGGAATGCGACCGGTCGCCGCACAGGGCGACCTCTTCGAGCGACGGATCCAGGAGCGGTGGACGGAGCGGCGCGGACGCCGGCTCGACGTCCTGATCGCGGGCTGCGGATGGCCCGACCCGCTGAAGCTGGAGATGGAGAGCCGCGTCGTCGGGATCGACGAGGACCACCCGGTGGTGCGGGCGAACACCTCGGCGCGGGGGGACCTCACCTCGTGGGCACTGGGCGACCTGCGGTCGATCCCGGTGCCGCCCCGGGCCTTCGACGTGGTCTACGCGCCCTTCCTGCTGGAGCGGCTGGAGCACCCCGAGCTGGTGCTCGACCGGCTGCTCGGGGGCCTGCGGCCGAACGGGCTGCTGCTACTGCGGATGCGGGACCGGGAGTCGGCCTACGGCACGTGCGCCCGGCTGACCCCGTGGCCGCTGCGGCGGCTGCTGTGGCCCAAGCTCGTCCCCGCGGGCACGCCGGGGCCGCTGCCCAAGGTGTACGGCCCGTCCATCTCACGGGAGGGCATCCGCGCCTACTGCCTGACCCGGGGGCTGGTGGTCACCGACGAGTTCCTCGGGACCAGCAGCCCGGCGGCCGACCGGCCGCTGGTGCGCGCCGCGTGCTCGGTGATCGAGGCCGTCTCACGGGGCCGCATCCCCGCCTCGCACGACGAGATCACCATGATCATCCGCAAGCCGGAGGACTACTTCACGCGAGTGCTCTGAACCGGACCGGTTGATGTGGGACAACCAGAGTGGCTACAGTGGCCATATCCGACTAAGTCGATCGGGAATGTGGAGCAGATGACGGCGCCCTTCGAGTGGACCCCCGACGCCCGCGAGCTCGCCGACCTGGAGCTGCTGCTCTCCGGCGCCTACCGCCCGCTGACGGGCTTCATGGGATCGGCCGACGCGCACTCCGTGGACGAGCACGGCACGCTCGCCGACGGCACGCCGTGGCCGGCCCCGGTCACGCTCGCGCTGCCCGGCGACCACCCGGCCGCCCCCGGCGACCGGATCACCCTGCGCGACCCCGAGGGCGCCCCGCTGGCCGTGCTGACCGTGACCGAGCGCTCCGGCGGCCTGGCCGCCGGGCCGGTCGAGGCGCTGGGCGCCCCCGAGCACGGGCCGTTCGCCCGGCTGCGCCGCACTCCCGCCGAGGTCCGCGAGGAGCTGGCCGGCCGGGAGGTCCTGGCCGTCACCATGCGCGGCCCGCTGGACGACCTGACGGAGATCGAGGCGACCGCCGGGGAGCTGGGCGCGGCGGTCCTGCTGCTCCCCCTGGCCTTCGGCGAGGGCGGTCCCGCGGTCGTCCGCGCCGCGCTCCGGGCCCGCGACCGGTTGACGGAGGGCACAGGCGGCACAGGCGGCACAGGCGGCACGGTGAAGGACGTCTCGATCGCCGTGGTGCCGCTGGCGCCGCGCGAGGACCACGCCGTCGACCTGGAGCTGCGCGAGCGCGTCGCCGAGGCCTACGGCGCCGCCGAGCACCTGGCCGGCCCGGAGCCCGTCACGCTCCCCGGGCCGCCGCACCGGCGCGGCCTGGTGGTCTTCTTCACCGGCCTGTCCGGCTCGGGCAAGTCGACCGTCGCCCGCGGCCTGCGGGACGCCCTCCTGGAGCGCGGCAGCCGTACGGTGACCTACCTCGACGGCGACGTGGTCCGCCACCTGCTCTCGGCCGGGCTGGGCTTCTCTCGCGAGGACCGCGACCTCAACATCCGGCGGATCGGCTTCGTCGCCGCCGAGGCGGCCCGGCACGGCGGGCTGGCGATCTGCGCGCCCATCGCGCCGTACGCCGCGACGCGGGACGAGGTCCGCGCGATGGTCGAGGCCGTGGGAGCCGACTTCCTGCTCGTCCACGTCGCCACCCCGCTGGCCGAGTGCGAGCGGCGCGACCGCAAGGGGCTCTACGCCAAGGCGAGGGCGGGCCTGATCCCCGAGTTCACCGGGATCTCCGCCCCCTACGAGGAGCCCGACGACGCCGACCTGGTCGTCGACACCACCACCGTCACGGTCGAGCAGGCCGTGCGGACCGTGCTGGACCCGCTCGTGCAGGGGGGCTGGGTGCGGTGAGCGGGACCTCCGTACGGACGCCGGGGACACCGGGAACGTTCAGGCCCCCGAGGACGCCGGGGACACTGGGGACACTGGGGACACTGGGGACACTGAGGACACCGAGGACACTGAGGACACCGAGGACGCCTAGGACACTGACCGCCCGTGCGGCGGGCGAGGAAGCGGTGAGCGCCTGATGGGCATCGACATCTCCCTGGTCATCGGATCGTTCTTCGTCGCGATCGTCGTCGGCCTGACCGGCATGGGCGGCGGCGCGCTCATGACGCCGATGATGATGCTGTTCTTCAACGTGCCGCCGCTCGCCGCGGTCTCCAGCGACCTCGTGGCCTCGGCCGTGATGAAGCCGGTCGGCGGGGTCGTGCACATGCGCCGCGGCACCGTGAACCTGCGGCTGGTCGGCTGGCTGTGCGCGGGCTCGGTGCCGGCCGCCTTCAGCGG
This sequence comes from Planomonospora parontospora, assembly GCA_014647935.1. Classification (GTDB taxonomy): domain Bacteria; phylum Actinomycetota; class Actinomycetes; order Streptosporangiales; family Streptosporangiaceae; genus Planomonospora; species Planomonospora parontospora. Next base: position 45,671 of record BMQD01000008.1, on the reverse strand, counting down.
GGTGCTCATCGCGCGGGCCTTCGGCGACGGGGAGCAGGTCCAGCAGACGGTGAAGTACGCCCTGGGCGTCGCGCTGCTGCTGGCCGTCGCGGGCCTGGTGGCCAAGTTCTGGCTGTCCCGGCACGAGGGCCCGGTCTCGGCGGACCTCGGTGAGATCGTCGTGCGCCCGATCCCGACGTTACTGGTCGGTATGGTCGGAGGCGTCGTGGTCGGCATCTCCTCCGTGGGCTCCGGCTCGCTGATCATCGTGGCGCTGCTCGCGCTCTACCCGGCGCTGCGGGCCAACCAGCTCGTCGGCACCGACCTGGTCCAGGCGGTCCCGCTGGTCGCCTCGGCCGCCCTCGGCCACCTGTTCTTCGGCGACTTCCAGCTCGACCTCACCACCTCGCTGCTCATCGGCTCGATCCCCGGCGTCTACCTCGGCGCGCGGATCTCCTCCCGGGCCCCCGGCGGCGTCATCCGCGCGCTGCTGGCGGTGGTGCTGCTCGCCTCGGCGCTCAAGCTCCTCGGCGTGGGCAACGCGGCCACGCTCTGGATCCTGGGCGGCGCGACGGCCGCCGGAGCGGCCGGCTGGTCACTTCTCCGGCACCGCGGTGGCGTTCAGGTAGGGGTCGCGGGCGAGCTCCCGGAAGGCGCGGCGTCCGGCGGGAGTGGTGTCGAACCGGGTGTCCCCTCGCGGGGCGCTCGGTGAGTCGAAGTAGACCAGCGCCTTGATCTGCGGGTAGCGCCGCAGCTCCTGGCGGACCGAGGCGAAGAACGCCGACTTGAACCACGGCTGCTCCCGGCGCTCGAACACGCCCCACTCGGCGACCATGACGGGCTTGCCCGGGAAGCGCCACTGCATCCAGCGGTAGAACCCCGGCCAGTCGGGGAACTCCTTGCGGGTCTTGTTGATCAGCCCGTCGAAGGTCTGGACCCGGGCGTCGGCGTAGGGGTCCATGGCGACCCAGTCGACCACGTCGTCGCCGGGGTAGAGCTGCTCGAACCAGGGCTCGGCCGCCCAGTTGGGCGCGCCCATGTAGGTCATGACGGTGATCGCGTTCCGCACGCCGCCGGCCCGCAGGCGCTCGACCACGTGCCGGAACATCGCCGCGTAGTCGCGCGCGGTCATCCCGGAGGCCGGGTCGTCCCGCACGTCGTTCTCCGGCTCGTGGTGCACGGTCAGGAAGAACCGCTCGGGGAAGGTCGTGCGGATGTGCGCGGCCAGCCGGTCGATCCGCCTGTCCAGCGCCCCGTCCGCGATCTCCGCCCAGGTGCGGCCGAACGACGGCTTCCAGTTGACCAGCAGCAGCCTGCGCCCGGCGGGGTCGCGGGCGATCGCCACCTCCTGCGGGGTGGGGAAGAGCTCGCCCTCCCGGTGGTAGACGTGCACGACGCCGGCCGTACGGCCCATGCGGCGCTCGGCCCGGGCCAGCGCCCGGTCGGGCGGCCTGCCGGTGAAGACCTCCGGGGCCACGCCCCACCAGGCGCCGCACGAGGGGATGAGCTTCACGCTGGCCTCGCAGCCCGCCGCCGGCGTCGTGCGGAGGTCCAGCAGCCCGCCGCGGGCCGGGCTGTGCCGCGCCGCCTCCGAGGCGACGCCCGACGCCTGGCCGCACGCGCCCAGTCCGAGCACGAGAGCCGTACCGGCGCCGGCGATCAGGGACATCTTCGGAGTTGGCCTTAAATCGGCATTTGTCCGATACAACGGTTCCTCACAGATGGTCCGTCCGCGCGTTTCTTTACCTTCCGCGGGACACACCCTCCCATCCTCCGGACGTGCCGCGTCGCATACTTTGCCGGACTGTTCCGCCTCCCCGGCGGAGCGGCGAGGAAATATCGGATAAACACCAGTTATCTCGGCGTGATTGGCCGCCGCCGCACCAGGAAAATCCTGGGTATGCGGACGGGAAAATAGCGTTCCGGCCTATAGTCCTAGGGTTCCCAGCGTCAGCCTCCCCCCGCGAGGCCCAGCCCCCGAGAGGGACCGAACGCATGAGCCTGTCGCCGGACCCCCCCGTCCGCCGCTCCGGCGGAGACCTGGCGGATTACGCGTCCCTGCTCCGCCGCCGCTGGCCGGCCCTCCTGCTCTGCCTCGCCGCCGGGACCGGCGGCGGCGGCGCCCTGCTGTGGGCCACCCCGCCCGCCTACACCGCCTCCACCTACGTCCTGGTGACCCCGACCGGCGTCCAGGAGCAGACCAACCAGGTGACCAACCGGCAGCGGGAGGCCCTCAACCTCGACACCGAGGCCCAGATCGCCCAGTCCGCCGTGGTCGCCAAGAAGGCCCAGGCCGCGCTCAAGAGCACTCCCGGCCCCGTCGACGTCGCCGTGCCGCCCAACACCTCGGTCCTGGAGATCTCCTACACCGCCGCCGATCCCAACAGCGCCGCCGCGGGGGCGAGCGCGTACGCCCAGGCCTACCTGGCGCACCGGCGCGAGGCCGCCGACGAGGCCCTGACCGTCCAGCTCAAGACGCTCCTGTCCAAGCTCAGGCAGGTCAACGAGAGCCTCACCGAGGTGGTCGCCGAACTGCCCGGGCTGGACCGGGGCACGGCCGACCACACCATCGCCCTGCAGCGGCGGAGCGTCCTCAGCCGCCAGGTCTACAACCTCACCGTCAAATACGACGCGCTCAAGACCGTCGCCGTCACCCCGGGTTCGGTGATCAGTGAGGCGGTCGCCCCGGACCGCCCCAGCACGCCCAGCCCTCCCCTGTACCTCGGCAGCGGATTCATGATCGGCCTGCTCGCCGGAGTCGGGCTCGCCTGGATCCGCGACCGCCTCGACACCCGGATCCGCGACCCCCGCGACCTCGCCCGCCTGACCGGCATCGACCTCGTCACCGGCCGGGAGGTGGCCGACCTGGCGGGCGCCGGCGGCGCCGTGCTGCTGGTCCCCCTGCCCGGGACGTCGTCCCAGGACGTGGCCCGGGCCGTACGGCAGCTGGGTGAGAGCCGCGTCCCGGTGCTCGGCGCGGTCGTCGCCGCGGAGGCGGCTCCCGACAAGCCCCGGGCCGTGCGCCTCGTCGAGCCCGCCGGGGGCACGCTGATCCCCTCGGGCGGCGGGAACCCCCGCGCCACCCTCCCCGAGGCCGACGCCACGGCCGAGATCGCCCTCTCCGACGTGCACGCCGCCCTGCGCGGGACCCCGCCCACCGGCAGGCGGGTGTTCCCCCCGTGACAGGCCCGCACCCGGCGAGCTGGCCCATCGCCGTGCTCCTCGTCGGCTACCCCGTCTGGTGGATGCTGGGCTTCGGCGGGCTGGCGGTGATCGTGCTCGCTCCGCCGATGGCGGTCGTCCTGTGGCGGCGACGGCCGATCCGGGTCCCGAAGGGGTTCGGGATCTGGCTGCTGCTGCTCGCCGGCTACCTCGTCAGCGCGCTCATGCTCGGCGAGATGCCACCGGACACCTACGGCGAGTTCGGCGCGGGGCGGATCATCGGCTACCTGATGCGCCTGGCCCTCTACGTCTCCATGACGATCATGGTCCTCTACCTGGGGAGCCTCACCGAGCACGAACTGCCGCAGCTCAGGCTGGTGCGCATGCTGGGCGCGCTGTTCGTCACGACCGTCGCGGGCGGCCTGCTGGGCGTGTTCGCGCCGCACGTGCAGTTCACCTCGCCCGTCGAACGGCTCCTGCCCGGATGGATCAGCGGCAACTCCTTCGTGCAGAACCTGATCCACCCCACCGCCGCCCAGGTGCAGAAGGTCCTCGGGCACGCCTCGCCCCGCCCCGAGGCGCCCTTCGAGTGGGCCAACGCCTGGGGCAGCAACCTCTCGGTCCTGCTCGTCTGGTTCGTGGTCGGCTGGTGGGTGTACGGCGGGCCGCACCGCCGCCTGGCCGCGCTCGTGCTGCTCGCCCTCGCCTCCATCCCGGTCGTCTACTCGCTCAACCGCGGCCTCTGGATCGGCCTGGGCGTCGCCGCCGCCTACCTGGTCCTGAGGACGAGCGCGCGGCGCCGCCTGGTGATGTGCGCGGCCGTCGCGGCGGGAGCGCTGGCCTTCGTCCTGAGCCCGCTCCAGCCGCTGGTCGCCCAGCGGCTGGACAACCCGCACAGCAACGACATCCGCGCCTTCACCGTGTCGTCCACCATCGCCGCGGCGGGCACCTCCCCCTTCATCGGCTACGGCAACAACCGCAACGCCCGGGGCAACTACCGGACGATCACCACCGGCAAGAGCGACTGGTGCGACACCTGCGGCCACCCGCCGCTGGGCAGCGACGGCCAGCTCTGGCACCTGATGATCACCCAGGGCTTCGTCGGCGCCGCGCTCTACGTCGCGTTCTTCGCCGGAGCCGTCCGGCGCCACTGGTCCGACCGCTCGCCGATCGGCGCGGCCGGCGTCCTGGTGATGATCCTCACCCTGCTCTACATGTTCGTCTACGACGGGCTGGTCACACCGCTCATCCTCTACCTGATCTCTTTCGCACTGCTCTGGAGGAACACCATGGCACGGGGGGCCACCGAATGAACGACGCCCGGGTCCGGCGGCGCTACCTCGACCGGACGATCAGCCTGCTGTTCCCCGGTCCCGGCGAGGACCGGCCGTACAGCCTGCTCCCGCACCCCCTGATCCCCCGCAGGCTCACCCCGCGGGCGTGGTGGCACCCCTGCGGCAGGGTCATGGTCCCCGCGGGGCGGGACAGCATCGAGACCCACCTGAGCGAGGTGCTGGGCATCCCGATCCGGGTGACCCTCCACGTGCGCCCCGCCCGGCGGGCCAACCGCAAACCCGTCCTGGAGGCCCGGGGCCCGGACGGCACGGTCGCCTTCGTCAAGATCGGCGACACCGACCGCACCCGCGAACTCGTCGCGCACGAGGCGCGGACGCTCGCCATGCTCGCCGAGACGCCGCTGAAGACCGTCATCCCGCCGACCGTGCTCCACCACGGCTCCTGGCGCGACCTGTCGGTCCTCGCGCTCTCCCCCCTGCCCGTACGGCGCGGCGCGGCCGGGGCGGACCTGCGCGCCGAGGCGATCCGTGAGATCAGCGGGATCGGCGGGGAGCGCTTCGCCTGGCACGGCGACTTCTCCCCGTGGAACATCGCGCGCGGCCCGGACGACCGGCTGCTGGTGTGGGACTGGGAGCGGTTCGGCACCGGCGTGCCGCTCGGCTTCGACGCGCTCCACCACTTCCTGCAGCGGGCCCTGCGCCGGATGGACCCGCCGACCGCCGCCCGCGCGTGCGTGGCGCAGGCATTGCCGCTGCTGGCCCCGTTCGGCCTGTCGGCGGGCGAGGCCCGGCTGACCGCGGTCCACTACCTGACCGCGCTGGCCCACCGGCACGCCGCCGACGGACACGAGCCGCTCGGCCCGCCCGCCGCATGGCTCAACCCGGTCGTCGACTCCCAGGAGGTCCTGGTGTGAAACCCGCGCTGAAACGCTCCGTGCACGCCGTGTCCCGGACCACGGGACGCCTCACCTCCGGCAACCGGATCCTGCCGTCCTTCCTGGTCGTCGGGGCGCAGCGCTCCGGCACGACCTCGCTCTACCGGGCGCTGGCCCGCCACCCGCTCGTGCTCAAGCCCGTCCTGCACAAGGGCGTGCACTACTTCGACGTGGCCTACGACCGCGGCCTGTCCTGGTACCGGGCGCACTTCCCGCTGCGGGGGGCGACCCTGCGCCTGTCCCGCCGCCACGGCCACCGCCCGCAGGCCTTCGAGTCGGCGCCCTACTACCTCTTCCACCCGCTGGCCGCCGCCCGGATCGCCGCGGACCTGCCGGGGGTGAAGCTGATCGTGCTGGTCCGCGACCCGGTCGAGCGCGCCTTCTCCGCGCACGCCCACGAGCTGGCCCGGGGTTTCGAGAGCGAACGCTGCTTCGCCAGAGCCCTGGAGCTGGAGGAGGAGCGGCTGGCCGGGGCGGAGGAGTCCCTCGTCGCCTCGCCGTACTCGACGCACCACGCCCACCGCCACCACGCCTACCTGGCCCGGGGCCGTTACGCCGAGCAGCTCGCCCGGGTGGAGCCCCTGATCGGCCGGGAGCGGATCCTCGTACTGGACAGCGGGGAGTTCTTCGCCCGGCCGGAGCCCGTCTACGACCGGGTGCTGCGGTTCCTCGGCCTGCCGCACCTCGGCGACCCGGTGTTCGACCGGCACAACGCCCGCCCCCGGCCCGCTCCGATGCCCCCGTCGCTCCGTCGCGAGCTGGCCGCCCGGTTCGAGGGGTCCGACGCCCTGCTGGCCCCCTGGCTCGGCGCGGAGCCGTCGTGGCGGTCCTGAGGCGGGGCGCGACCGGACCGGCCGGGGCCGCCCGCGCCGGGGACCGGGGTCCGGCCGCCCCCGCTCCCGCGGCACCGGCCTCCGGAGGCGGCCGGTGACCCCCGTACTGGTGACCGGGCTGCCCCGGAGCGGGACGAGCTGGACGGGCAGGATGCTCGCGGCGGGCGGCGAACTGGTCTACGTCAACGAGCCGCTCAACCCGCTGCCCCGGCCGGGCCGCTCCCCCGGCGTGCTCGACGCCGACGTCACCCACCGCTTCCAGTACATCTGCGCCGACGACGACGAGCCGTGGCTGCGGGCCTTCACCGACACCGTCTCCCTGCGCTACCGGTTCCTCGCCGAGCTCCGCCGCAACCGCGCGCCGTACGACCTGGCCCGCATGGTCCGGTACGGCACCGCGTTCACCCTCGGGCGGCTGACCGGTCGCCGGGCGCTGCTCGACGACCCGTTCGCGCTGTTCTCCGCGGGCTGGTTCGCCCACCGGCTGGGCTGCCGGGTGATCATCCTGGTCCGCGACCCGGTGGCGTTCGCCGGGAGCTGGCAGCGGCTCGGCTGGACGGTCTACTTCCACGAGCTGCTGGAGCAGCCGCTGCTGGTCCGGGACCACCCCCGAGTGGAGGAGCTGCGGCCGCTGGTCGGCTGCCAGGACCGGCTGCTCAAGAACGTCGCCCTGTGGCGGACGGCCGCGGCCGTCGCCGCCGACCTGGCCGCCCGGCACCCGGAGATCCTGCTGGTCCGCTACGAGGACCTGGCCGCCGCCCCGGTGGAGGGTTTCCGCCGCCTGTACGACTGGGCCGGCCTGACCTGGTCCGCGCGCGCCGAGGGACGCGTCCGCCGCGCCTGCACGGCCCCGGGCTCCACCGCCCGCGGCTTCGCCTGGCACGGCCTGTCCCGCACGGCCTACCGGCCGATGGACTCCCGCCGGGCCCTGGCCGAGGCGGGAGGCCGCCTCAGCGAGGAGGACGCCCGGCGGGTCAGGGAACTGGCCCGAGGTTGAGCCGCTGCCCCGGCGGACGCCGAGCGGCGGGAGACCCGGATCTTCAGGAGAACAGCCGCTTGAACAGGCAGACGGTGAGCAGTCTCAGCGCGAACGGCAGGTCGTCGACCAGGTAGCGACGGGCCAGCCGGCCCGGCTCGCTGAGCAGGCGGAAGAGCCACTCCAGCCCGGACCGCTGCATCCACTCCGGCGCCCGGCGCACGGCCCCGGCGGCGAAGGCGATGGCCGACCCGCAGCCGATGAACCAGGTCCCCGGCAGCTCCTCGCGGAGCGCCGCGATCAGCCGGTCCTGCTTGGGGAAGCCCAGCCCGACGAAGACCACCCGGGGCCCGGCGGCCACGATCGCCTCCCGGATCCGCTCGTAGCCCTCGGGGGTGTCCTCGAACCCGTACGGCGGCGCGTCCACCCCGGAGACGAGCAGACCCGGGTAGCGGTCCACCAGCCTGACCGCGGCCTGCTCCGCCACGCCCGGCGGACCGCCCAGCAGGTAGATCGGATAGCGGTAGAAGGCCGCCGCCTCCGACAGGGACCAGATCAGGTCCGCGCCGGTGATCCGGCCCGGGACGGGGGTGCCGAGCAGCCTCGCCGCCCACACCAGCGGCATGCCGTCGGCCACCGCGAGATCGGCGCCCTCGACCAGCCGGCGCAGTGCCTCGTCGCGGGCGACGGCCCGGCTGATGTCCACGTTCGGGGTGACGATGTGACCGCCCTCGCCCCGTTTCAACGCGGCCACCGCGTGGTCGACCACCTCGGTCTCGGTCATCGGGTCGATCGCGACGCCCGCCACCCGGACGCGGCGGCGGAGCCGCCTGCGGGTGGCCTTGTCCGGTCGCGGTCGCTGCCGCGGGACCGCCGCGCCCGCGGGGGCCGCCGACTTCCCCGGCCTCGCCGCCTGGGCCGGGTCCGCGGGGAGCGCCGACTTCACCGACTGCACCGGTTTCGCCGTCCTCCCCGGTCCGAACGGCCCGAACCGCCCGGCCGGGTCCTTCGGCCCCGCCGCCATCGCGAGGCACCCGTCCGCGGCCACCGGGGCGTGGCCTGCTCCGGCCCGCATCAGATGCCGTGTCCGTGGTGGTGCAGGCGGCTGAGGACCGCCTGGGCGGGCACCAGGCCGAGCGCCACGGCCAAGGCGATCGGCGCGCGGGGTTCGCCGCGCCTGGCGGTGAAGGCCCGCCAGGCCCAGCGGCCCGCCTCCCTCCGGCGGCCCAGGGCCGCGTGGTGGAAGGCGAGTTGGCCGTAGATCCGCGCCGCGCCGCGCGGGTCTACGGCCAGATCCGGGTGCCGGGCGAGCATCCACTCGAGACCGGCGATGCGATCGGCCCAGCGGGTCGCGTACATGGAGCCGCCCCAGCGCACCCGCACCAGCGGGCGGTCGACATGCACGATCGGATGGCGGCCGGCCGCGCGCAGGGCCAGGTCCCAGTCCTCGTTCTGGCCTCCGGGAGCGCTCTCGTCCACCCAGAGGGCTCCGCGCCGGAACAGGAACGTCGAGGAGTGGACCATCACCATGCGCGAGCGGACGAGCTGCTCACGGGTCACCCGGCAGGTGCCGGCCAGCCGCGGGACCCGCCGGGAACCGTACTCCACCTCGATGGCGCAGCTGGCGAACTCCGCCCCCGGCGCCGCCTCCACCGCCGCGACCTGCGCGTCGACCTTCCCCGGCAGCCACCGGTCGTCGTCGTCGCAGAAGGCCACCAGGTCGGTGCCGAGCGCGGCGATGCCGGTGTTGCGCGCCCCCGGCAGGCCGGGGGTGAACCGGTTGGCCAGCACCCGCACGCCGCGCTCCGGCGGCGGGGTCTCCCCCCGGACCGCCGGGGCCCGGCCCGCGAGGAGGTCGGCCACCTGGCCGGCCACCCGCGACGGGTCGCCGCCGTCGACGACGACGACGATCTCGACGGAGCCCGGGTAGTCCTGCGCGAGCGCGGCGCACGCGGCCGCGCGCAGCTGGTCGGGCCGATCTCCGCGCGTGGGGATGACCACGCCCACCGATGGACTCACGAGAGCCTCCAGGGATAGTCGTACTTGAGCATGAGGGGCCAGGTCAGTGCGGTGACCAGGCTCCGTTGCCGGGGCGGGGCGCCGGTGCGCCAGCCGTCGTCCCGCGTCAGGCCGATCCGGCCGACCGCGAACCGCATGGGGTTGCCCGAGGCGGTGTGCGCCACCGACAGCTCGGCCTCGCCGTCGCCGAGGAAGCCCAGGCTCGGGCGGACGCCGAGCCCCGCGGCCAGGCGCCGCAGCGTCCTGGCGGGAGAGCCCAGCAGGTCCTCGTAGCGGATCCGGGTGACGGGCACGCCCTCACGGGCCAGCAGCTCGAGACCGAGGTTCTGGGTCAGCCAGTGCAGCGAGGTCCGGGCGGGCGACCAGACCGTCATGGGGACGCCGTCCTCCGGGCGTGCGACCCGGCGCCGCCAGGAGTACGCGACCGCGCGGGGGTCGCGCACGACGTGCACGACGTGCACGTCGACTCCGGCCGCCGCCAGGCAGAACGCCAGGGAGGCGTGTTTGCTGGAATCGACGACGACCGGGCTGTCCGCGACCTCGGCCGCCGCCTCGTAGAGCCTGCGGTAGGCGACGGCGTACTCGCCCAGCTCCTCGGTCACGGTCGGCGACCGCCACACCCCGGCGCCCGCCCGCTCCTCGGCGAGCAGCCGGGCCAGGCCCGGGATCCGCCGGGTGCGGTCCACCCGGCGCCTCAGCTCGAGCACCCGCTCGGCCCGCTCCGCGGACCACCCGCCGAACGCGCGGTCACCGACCTTCAGCCAGAAGGGGCACGCGCCGAACGGCTCGCCGCAGCCGCAGGCCTCGTCCGCCAGCACACCCCGTGCCCAGAGGTGGACCACCTCGCCGAGGGCGACGCAGCCGGGGAGCTCCCCGAGCAGGCGCTCCAGCAGCGTGGTTCCGCTACGGCCAAGCCCACCCAGGAAGACCACCCGGGTGGGCTGCGGACGAACAGACACAGGCACGAATCCTCACCGTTATGGATACGGAACGTGCCGACGATATCGCGGAGAGTAACCTCGTAGTCAGTGAACGGTCAAAGGATCTACCTACGGTGGGTGACCGGCCGGTTACCGCGCCTCGACGATCATGCCTGCCGCGACGGTGTTGTTGGTGGCCTCGTCCACGAGGATGAAACCGCCGGTGAGCCGGTTGCGCGCGTAGTCGTCCACGAACAGCGGCTGGGTGACGCGCAGCGAGACGCGGCCGATCTCGTTCAGGCCGAGCGCGGTCGCCGACTCGTCGCGGTGCAGGGTGTTGACGTCGAGCCGGTAGTGCAGGTCCCGCACAAGCGCGCGGGCCGTCCTGGTGGTGTGCTTGATCGTCAGCTTCGTGCGCGGGGCCAGCTTGGACGCGTCGGTCATCCAGCACACCATCGCCTCCACCTCCTGCGCGACGTGCGGCTGGTTGTTCGGGCGGCAGATCATGTCGCCGCGCGAGATGTCGATGTCGTCCTCCAACCGGAGGGTGACCGACATCGGCGCGAACGCCTCCTCCACCGGGCCGTCGAACGTGTCGATGGACGCGATGCGCGTGGTCAGCCCGGACGGCAGGTGCACGATCTCGTCACCGGGCTTGAGCACGCCGCCCGCCACCTGTCCCGCGTAGCCCCGGTAGTCGTGGAAGGCCGGGTCGGTCGCCTTCTGCGGGCGGATGACGTACTGCACGGGGAAGCGCACGTCGACCAGGTTCCGGTCGGAGGCGATGTGCACGTTCTCCAAGTGGTGCAGGAGCGACGAGCCGTTGTACCACGGCATGTTCTCCGACCGGGAGACCACGTTGTCGCCGTGCAGCGCGGAGATCGGGATGAACGTCAGGTCCGGCGCGTTCAGCTTCGAGGCGAACGCGGTGAACTCCTCGCGGATCTCCTCGAACCGCTCCTGGGAGTAGCCGACCAGGTCCATCTTGTTGACGGCCAGCACCAGGTGGGGGACGCGCAGCAGCGTCGTCAGGAACGCGTGCCGGCGCGACTGCTCCAGCACGCCCTTGCGCGCGTCGATCAGCACGACCGCCAGGTCCGCCGTGGAGGCGCCGGTGACCATGTTCCGGGTGTACTGGATGTGCCCGGGGGTGTCGGCGATGATGAACTTGCGCTTGGGGGTGGCGAAGTAGCGGTAGGCCACGTCGATCGTGATGCCCTGCTCCCGCTCCGCCCGCAGGCCGTCCGTGAGCAGCGACAGGTCGGTGTACTCGGTGCCCCGGTCGCGGGAGGTGCGCTCGACCGCCTCGAGCTGGTCCTCGAAGATCGCCTTGGAGTCGAAGAGCAGCCGCCCGATCAGGGTCGACTTCCCGTCGTCGACACTTCCCGCGGTGGCGAAGCGAAGGATGTCCATCAGTTCTGCTCTCCAGAGGTCGTACGGCGTGCGCGGGGGGACGGGGAGGGGAGGTGCCGCATCAGAAGTAGCCCATCCGCTTGCGGTCCTCCATCGAGGCCTCGGAGGCGCGGTCGTCGGCGCGGGTGGCGCCCCGCTCGGTGATCCGGGTCGCGGCGATCTCCTCGATGATCTCCTCGACGGTCGCCGCGGCGGACTGCACGGCGCCGGTGCAGGTGATGTCGCCGACCGTGCGGTAGCGGACCGTCATCTCCACGAGTTGCTCGTCCTCGTCCCGGGTGACGAACTCGCTGTCGGCCAGCAGCATGCCGTCGCGCTCGAACACCTTGCGCGTGTGCGCGTAGTAGATCGACGGGATCTCGATGCCCTCACGCCGGATGTAGTCCCAGATGTCCAGCTCGGTCCAGTTGGAGAGCGGGAAGACCCGGATGTGCTCGCCCTTGCGGATCTTGGCGTTGTAGAGGTTCCACAACTCCGGCCGCTGGTTCTTCGGGTCCCACTGGCCGAAGTCGTCGCGGAAGGAGAACACCCGCTCCTTCGCGCGGGCCTTCTCCTCGTCGCGGCGGGCGCCGCCGAACACCGCGTCGAACTCGTTGTCCTCGATCGCGTCCAGCAGCGTGGTGGTCTGCAGCCGGTTGCGGGAGGCCCGGCGGCCGGTCTCCTCCACCACGCGCCCGGCGTCGATCGAGTCCTGGACGGACGCCACGACCAGGCGCGCGCCCAGCTCCGCGGCCCGCCGGTCGCGGAACTCGATGACCTCGGAGAAGTTGTGGCCGGTGTCCACGTGCATCAGCGGGAACGGGATCGGCGCGGGCCAGAACGCCTTCTCCGCGATGCGGAGCATCACGATGGAGTCCTTGCCCCCCGAGAAGAGCAGACACGGTCGCTCGAACTCCGCCGCCACCTCACGCATGATGTGGATGGCCTCCGCCTCGAGGACATCGAGCTGCGACGTGGTGTAGTCGCGCTGAAGCATCTGACTCTCCCATCGGGGATTGGGGGTGCGCCCCTATCGGTGCAGATCCCGGATTCCGGCGAGCAGCGTTGGCGCCAGTCCTGGTAGGGATACCAGAATATCCGGTAGTGAGGGGTCGTCCTGGTTGTAGGTCAGCGCGGAGCCGTCGATCCGGCTCGCATGGGCCCCGGAGGCCAGCGCCACCGCGACCGGAGCCGCCGAATCCCACTCGTACTGACCCCCGGCGTGCACGTACGCCTCCACCTCTCCGGTCAGCACCGCGGAGATCTTCGCCCCCGCCGAGCCGATCGGCACCAGATCCGCGCCGACGAGGTAGGCGAGCTTCTGGACGAACTCCGGCGGACGCGTCCGGCTAACCGCGATCCGCACCCGGCCGCCGCCCGGCCGCGCGACCGGGTCCTGGCCCGGATCTGCTTCCGGACCGGCGGGCGGCCCGGGCAGCACCGGCGGCTCCGCCGTGGAGAGCGTCCTGCCCTGCGCGGGCAGCGCCACCGCTCCGGCGGTCAGCACGCCCCGCTCCCACAGCGCCACGTGGACCGCCCAGTCCTGGCGGCCCTCCTCGGCGAACTCGCGGGTGCCGTCCAGCGGGTCGACGATCCACACCCGCTCCGCCGACAGGCGGCGGGAGTCGAGGCGCTCCTGCTGGGTCGCCTCCTCCGACAGCACGCTGTCACTCGGGCGCAGCCGCGCCAGGGCCTCCATCAGGAACCGGTGCGACTCGGCGTCGCCCCGCGCACGCAGCGCGGACGGATCGCCGAAGCCCTCCTCGTCCCGCAGCGCCAGCAGCCTCTCGCCGGCCTCGGCCGCCAGATCCCCGGCCAGGACATGATCGTCGCGAATCGTCATCAGTATGCTCCAGCCCCTCGCGCGACAGCCGACCAAGTCTTCCACAGGATCTGCAGGTCCAGCATGAGGGACCAGTTCTCCACGTAACGCAGGTCCAACCTGACCGATTCCTCCCAGCTCAGGTCCGACCTCCCGCTCACCTGCCACAGCCCCGTCATCCCCGGCCGGACCAGCAGCCGGCGCCGGACGTCGTCACCGTACCGGGCCACCTCCTCCGGCAGCGGCGGCCGGGGGCCCACCAGCGACATGTGGCCGAGCACCACGTTGATCAGCTGCGGCAGCTCGTCCATGGAATGGCGGCGCAGCCAGGCGCCGACCGGGGTCACCCGCGGATCGTTCCGGATCTTGAACAGCACCCCCCCGTCGTCGCTCATCAGAGTGATCTTCCGCTGCTCCGCGTCGGTCACCATCGTCCGGAACTTGTAGATCATGAACTCCGCGCCGTCCCGGCCCACCCGCGTCTGCCGGAACAGCACCGGCCCCGGTCCCGACATCCGCACGGCCAGCGCCAGCGCCAGCAGCAGCGGCGACAGCAGCACCAGCAGCGCCCCCGCCCCCACCCGGTCGAAGAGCATCTTGACCACCTGCCGCAGCCCCGCGAGCTCCGGATGGTCGACGTGCAGCAGCGGCAGGCCCGCCACCGGGCGGATCGTGGTCCGCGGCCCCGCCACCTCCATCAGCGCCGGAGCCACCACCAGGTCCGTGTGCGTCTTCTCCAGCCGCCAGGCCAGCCGCCGCAGCGCCGTACCGTCCATCTCCGGGCAGGCCAGCACCGCCACCGTGTCCGCCTCCGCCTGCCCCACCACCAGCGGCACGTCCGACAGGCCGCCCAGCACCGGCACCCCCGCCACCTCGGGACCGCCGCCGCGCGGCACGCACACCCCCACGACCTCCATGCCGTGGTAGCGCTCCCGGCGCAGCCGGTCGACCAGCTCCGCCGCCGCCGCCCGGTGGCCCACCGCCACCACCCGCCGCATGCATCCGCCCCGTGCCCGCCTCCGATGCAGGGACCGGCGCAGGCGGTAGCGCGCCAGCAGCGTCAGAGCCGTGGCCAGCGGCACCGCCAGCACCACGTAACCGCGCGCCACGTCGGTCTTCGTCACGTACGCGCCGACCGCGAGCGCAGCAGTGATCATGAAACCGCACTGCAGGACCCGCTGGAACTCCTCCGGGCCCAGACCGATCAGCCTCGCCTCATAAGCCCGGTTCAACGCGATCGCGCACACCCACACCACGGGCAGCGCCGCGCTCAGCACCACATAGGGGACGACGTACGGCGTGACCTCGCCGAACCGCACGAAGAACGCCAGAGCGCCGGAGAGGGAGGCGCACCCGAAGTCGGCGACGACCGCTCGCGCCCGGTGCCCGCGCACCCAGAGCGGCTCCCGCCAACGCGCCGCCGGCACGGACCCGGACACCACATGGAGAGCCGTTACGTCGCGCACGCACCCCTCCGCGTAACCATTCGTCTACTGACAGTAATGGAATGGTATCGGCGAGGAGAAAGAAGGGAGGGCGAACGCCGGAACGCACGCCCCGGCGCGCCGTCCGCCGGGTCCGCTAGCGGGGCGGGCCCGACAGCTTCAGATCGACGGCGTGGAAGGTGTTCTGCGTCGCCTCGAGCCCCACCCGGACCAGCGACTCCACCACATCCGCCGCCCGGTCCACCAGGAACGCCAGGTCCTTGCGCTCCGCGGTCGCGAAATCCCGCAGGACGTACGCCGCCGTGTCCATCCGGCCCGGCGGGCGGCCGATGCCGAACCGCACCCGCAGGTAGTCACGCGTCGCCAGCGACTTCGTGATCGACTTCAGCCCGTTGTGACCGTTGTCGCCTCCGCCCAGCTTCGCCCGGAGCGCGCCGTACGGCACGTCCAGCTCGTCGTGGACGACGACCACCCGCGCCGGATCGACCTTGTAGAAGTCCGCCAGCGCCTTCACCGGGCCGCCGGACAGGTTCATGAACGACAGCGGTTTGGCCAGGACCGCCGGGGCGCCCGCCAACCGGCCCTCCAGCACCTCGGCCCGCGACCGGTGCGCCTTGAACCGCCCCCCGGCCCGCGCGGCCAGCTCGTCCAGCACCATGAACCCGGCGTTGTGCCGGTTCCCGGCGTACTCCGGCCCCGGATTCCCCAGGCCGACCACCAGCCAGCGGTCCACGGCCGGCACCCCTTCCATGCGCGTCAGGGCAGCCCGCTCCCGGGCCGCCCTGACAGGTGTAGCAGAGAGAACTTACTCGGCGGACTCGCCCTCGGCGGCCTCCGCGGACTCGCCCTCGGCGGCCTCGGCGGACTCGCCCTCGGCGGCCTCGCCCTCGGCCGGCTCGGCGGCCTGCTCACCGGCGATGATCAGGACCAGCGCCTCCGGGTCGGCCGCCAGCGTCGTGCCCTTCGGCAGCTTCAGGTCGCCGGCGGTGATCTGGGTGCCGACCGCCAGGCCCGCGACGTCGACCTCGACGCCCTCGGGGATGTGCGTCGCCTCGGTCTCGACCGAGACCGAGACCATCTGCTGGTCCATCATGCCCTCGGAGACCTCGCCGACCACGTTGACCGGGATGTCGACGGTGACCTTCTCGCCGCGCTTGACCAGCAGCAGGTCGACGTGCTCCAGGAAGCCCTTGATCGGGTCGCGCTGCACGCCCTTCGGGATCGCCAGCTCGTCGACCGCGCCCTCGAGACGGATCAGCACGTTCGGCGTGCGCAGGGCCAGCAGCAGCTCGTGGCCCGGCAGGGACAGGTGGCGGGGGTCCGTGCCGTGCCCGTAGAGGACGACGGGCACCTTGTGCTCGCGGCGGATCTTGCGGGCGGCGCCCTTGCCGAAACCGGTGCGCGACTCGGCGGCGATGACTACTTCAGACACGGCAGATCTCCTAGGGATCCTCGACGGTGAAAGCGCGCTCCCCCTCACCCGCCCTAGCGGAAGGCGTTACGAGCGCGCGCAACCTGCACAGCCTATCGGCTCGTCGCAGGGCTTCGTCCGCCTCCCCGCGGGAGACGGACGGGAATCCCGGCGGACGCGCCTAGCTGTCGCCCTCGAACATGCTCGTCACCGAGCCGTCGCTGAACACCTCGGTGATCGCCCGCGCGATCAGCGGCGCGATCGACAGGACGGTCAGGTTGTCGAACCGCTTGTCCTCCGCCAGCGGGAGCGTGTTCGTGACGATGACCTCGGAGATGCGCGAGTTCTTCAACCGGTCCACCGCCGGGTCGGAGAAGACCGCGTGCGTCGCCGCCACCACCACGTCGGTCGCGCCCTGCTCGTACAGCGCGTCCGCCGCCTTGCAGATCGTGCCCGCCGTGTCGATCATGTCGTCGATCAGCACGCAGGTGCGGCCCCGCACCCGGCCGACCACCTCGTTCACCTTCACCTGGTTGGCCACGTCCAGGTCGCGGCGCTTGTGGATGAAGGCCAGCGGAGTGCCCAGCGTGTCCGCCCAGCGCTCCGAGAGCCGCACCCGGCCGGTGTCCGGCGACACCACCGTGGTGTTGGCCAGGTCCAGCTTGTCCTTGAGGTAGTTGACCAGCACCGGCATCGCGAACAGGTGGTCCACCGGGCCGTCGAAGAAGCCCTGGATCTGCGAGGTGTGCAGGTCGATCGACATCAGCCGGTCGGCCCCGGCGGTCTTGAACAGGTCGGCCATCAGCCGGGCCGTGATCGGCTCGCGGCCCCGGCCCTTCTTGTCCTGCCGGGCGTAGCCGAAGAAGGGCATGATCACGGTGATCCGCTTGGCGGAGGCGCGCTTGAGCGCGTCCACCATGATCAGCTGCTCCATGATCCACTGGTTGATCGGCCCGGTGTGGCTCTGGATCACGAACGCGTCGCAGCCCCGGACCGACTCCTGGTAACGCGCGTAGATCTCGCCGTTGGCGAAGTCACGCAACGTGGTCGGGGCGATCCCGATCCCCAGGTGACTGGCCACCTCCTCCGCCAGCTCCGGATATCCGCGCCCGGAGAAGAACATCAGTTTCTTCTCACCGGTCTGCTTGATGCTGCTCATTCGGAGGTGCTCCCCTGCTGATCTCCGGCCTCGGCGGCCCGCTGCGCCGCCTGCGCCGATCTGGTGCCCGGGCGCTTGCGCACCGTCCACCCTTCGATATTTCGCTGCCGGCCGCGGGCCACCCCGATCGCCCCGGCGGGGACGTCGGAGTCGATGACCGAACCCGCGGCGGTGTAGGCGCCGTCGCCGATGTTCACCGGCGCGACGAGCATGGTGTCGCACCCGACGAAGGCGTGGTCGCCCACCGTCGTGTGGTGCTTGTTCACTCCGTCGTAGTTGACGAAGATCGAGGAGGCGCCGATGTTCGCCCCGGCGCCGATCGTGGCGTCGCCCACGTAGGACAGGTGCGGCACCTTCGAGCCCTCGCCCACCCGGGCGTTCTTCAGCTCGACGTACGTCCCCGCCTTGGCCCCGCGGGCCAGCACGCTGCCCGGCCGCAGGTAGGCGTACGGCCCGACCGTCGCCTCCGGACCCACCTCCGCCTCCACGCAGACCGCGTTGCGGACCACCGCCCCCTCGCCGACGACCGTGTCGGTCAGCGTCGAGGCCGGGCCGATCTCGGCGCCCTCCCCGACGGTCGTACGGCCCTGCAGCTGGGTGCCCGGATGGACCACCACGTCCTGCCCCAGCACGACGTCCACGTCGACCCACGTGCTGGCCGGGTCGACCACCGTCACACCCGCCCGCATGTGCCCCTCCAGCAGCCGGGCGTTGAGCACCCGGCGCGCGAACGCCAGCTGCACCCGGTCGTTGACGCCCTCCACCTCGACGTAGTCCGCCGCGACGTGCGCGCCCACCCGGTGGCCGTCCTCGCGCAGGATGGACAGCACGTCGGTGAGGTACTCCTCACCCTGGGCGTTGGAGGCCGACACCCGCTTGACCGCGTCGGCCAGCAGCAGGCCGTCGAACGCGTAGACGCCGGAGTTCATCTCCCTGATCGCCCGCTGCTCCGGGCTCGCGTCCTTCTCCTCGACGATCGCCAGGACCGCCCCCGAGGAGTCGCGGACGATCCGCCCGTACCCGTACGGGTCGGGGACCTCCGCGGTGAGCACGGTGACGGCGTTGCCGTCCTCGGCGTGCCGCTCCAGCAGGCCCGCCAGGGTGCCGGTGCGCAGCAGCGGCGTGTCCCCGTAGGTCACCAGGACCGTGCCGGCGACCGTGCCGACGGCCTCCAGGACCGTCCGCACCGCGTGGCCGGTCCCCTTCTGCTCCTCCTGGACCACGGCCAGCGCGTCGGGGCTGCTCACCTCCAGGTGCGCCCGGACCCGCTCCCGCTCGTGGCCGATGACGACGATCAGTCGCTCGGGCTCCAGCCCCCGGGCGGCGGTGAGCATGTGGTCGACCAGCGTGCGGCCGCACAGCTCATGAAGGATCTTGGGTGTTCTCGACTTCATCCGGGTGCCCTCGCCTGCGGCGAGGACGATGACGGCGGCCGGGCGCGGCACACTCACGGGCGAGGCTCCCTCGGCATCGCGGCTGAGACATGACGAAACGGGGTGACTCGCGGCTACCGCCAGGGCACCGCACCGTCACCCGCTCGACAACGTGAGGATACCTTCCCCCCGGGGATCCCCCCAGCCGACCAGCCGCTTACCAAACCGGACAAATATCACAGCTCCGGCACCAGGACTCGAACCTGGACAACAAGGACCAAAACCTTGGGGGCTGCCAATTACCCAATGCCGGATCGATCCGACAATTCGGACGGATCCCGAAGGCCGGACACCCCTACGATACCGAGCCCTCCCGCTCCGGTGCGCGCCGATCTCCGCCTTCCCCGGCCCTACCCGGCCGGACGCCCACCGTACGGCCGCGGTAGACGCGGAGGCGGGCCGGGATTACCGATCAGCGGGCAGGGCAGGCGGGAAGGTGATGGGACCCCTAGCAGGCCGGCCCGAGGGCGGCGAGTCACGGCGACGTCAGGAAATCGCCGGAAAAGAGTCCTGTTCACGGCGTTGGCGCTTTAGGGGTTCTAACTTACTGTTGCGTAGGTTACGGTTGCGTAGGCAAGCAATACGCACCACCTTCCCGATCTCATGAGGTACCGCATGACAGTCGTATCCGAACGCCCCGCACCGGGTCCCAAGCCGGAGATCGACCCGGAGCCGAAGACGCTCCCCGAACTCATCACCTTCGGCGTGGTCGTGGCCGCGCCGCTGGTCGCCCTGGTCGCCGCGATCCCGTTCGCCTGGGGCTGGGGGCTGGGCTGGGTCGACATCGCGATCGCCGCCGTCTTCTACGTGGTGTCCGGACTGGGGGTGACGGTCGGGTTCCACCGCTACTTCACCCACGGCTCGTTCAAGGCGAAGCGCCCGCTGAAGCTGGCGCTGGGGATCGCGGGCAGCATCTCCCTGGAGATGTCGGTGCTCGACTGGGTGGCCACCCACCGCAAGCACCACAAGTTCTCCGACAAGGAGGGCGACCCGCACTCGCCGTGGCGGTTCGGGCCTGGCTTCTGGTCGATGGCCAAGGGCCTGCTCTGGGCGCACATGGGCTGGCTGTTCGAGACGCACCGCACGAACCGGGAGAAGTACGCCCCGGATCTGCTGAAGGACCCGGACATCATCAGGCTGCACAAGTGGTTCCCGGTGCTGGCGATCACCTCGATGACGGCCCCGGCGGTCCTGGGCGGGCTGCTGACCTGGTCCTGGTGGGGCGCGGTGACGGCCTTCTTCTGGGGCACGCTGATCCGGATCGGGCTGCTGCACCACGTGACGTGGTCGATCAACTCCATCTGCCACGTCTTCGGCGAGGAGGCGTTCGAGTCCCGCGACAAGTCCCGCAACGTGTGGTGGCTGGCCATCCCGTCCTTCGGTGAGTCCTGGCACAACCTGCACCACTCCGACCCGACCTGCGCCCGCCACGGCGCGCTGAAGGGTCAGATCGACCTCAGCGCCGGGGTGATCCGCTGGTTCGAGAAGGCGGGCTGGGCCTACGACGTCCGCTGGCCGACGCCGGAGCGCCTGGCGGCGAAGCGCATTGGAGGCTGACCGGCCCGCGGGGTCCGTTCCGGCGGGCCCGGTGGCGACGGCCGTCCCGGGTCCGCCCGTCCCGGTGGGTCCGGCGGGCGGGTCCGGAGGTCCGCCCGTCCCGGTGGGCCCGGCGGCGTCGACCGGCCGGGCCCCGGCCGTCCCGCGGACCGCTCGGCGAAGCGCCCCGGGGACCGCCCTGGCGGTCCTTCCCGGCGCGGCGCTCGCGGCGGCTCCGTCCCGTACGGTGCCCGCCTCCCCGGTCGCCGGCGTCATCATTGAACGTGTGAACGAACCTCGGCGGCGGATGACCGGTAAGGAGCGCAGGGAGCAGCTGATCCAGGTCAGCCGCACCCTGTTCGCAGAGAAGGGGTTCGACGGCACGTCGGTGGAGGAGATCGCGGCGAGCGCCCACGTCTCCAAGCCGGTGGTCTACGAGCACTTCGGCGGCAAGGAGGGCGTCTACGCGGTCGTCGTCGACCGGGAGATGCAGAAACTGCTGAGCATGGTGACGGAGGCGCTGTCGGCCTCGCACGCCCTGGTGAAGCTCGAGCGGGCGGCGCTGGCGTTGCTGGCGTACGTCGAGGAGAACAGCGAGGGTTTCCGGATCCTGGTGCGCGACTCGCACGCGGCGTCGGGGACGGGCACGTTCGCCAGTCTGATCAACGACATCGCCAGCCAGGTCGAGGACGTCATGGTGGCCGAGTTCGCGGGCCGCGGTTACGACCCGAAGCTGGCGCCGATGTACGCGCAGATGCTGGTGGGCATGGTGGCGCTGACCGGCCAGTGGTGGCTGGACGTGCGCACGCCGTCGCGCGAGGAGGTGGCCGCGCATCTGGTCAACCTCTCCTGGAACGGCCTGACGGGCCTGGATCCGCGTCCTCGGCTGACGGCGACCTCCCGGGAGGCGGAGAGGCGGCGTCCGGTGGCGCCGCGGCCGACGGACAAGGAGCTGCGGGAGCGGGAGAAGGCGCGCGAGCGGGAGCTCAAGGAGCTGGAGAGGATCCGCGAGCGGGAGCAGCGCGAGGCGGAGAAGCTGGCGCGCGAGCAGGAGAAGGCGCGGCAGCGGGAGCTGCGGGAGCGGGAGAAGGCGCGCGAGCGGGAGCTCAAGGAGCAGGAGCGGCTGCTGCGCGAGCAGGAGAAGGCCCGTGAGCGGGAGTTGCGGGAGCTGGAGAAGATCCGGCTCCGGGAGGCGCGGGCGGCCGAGCGGGAGGCCGCGAGGCTGGCGAAGGCGGCCGGGCGGGAGGCGGAACAGGAGGCTTCCCGCTCCCGGGAGTGAGCTTCCCTCTCCCAGGAGCGGGCTTCCCCGCCCCCGGGAGGAGGCTTCCCGGCCTCCGAGAGCGGGCTTCCCCCGCCTCAGGTGCGGGATTTCCGCCCCTGAGGTCGGGAAGGCGGGAGAAGCAACAGCGTCCGTTGAGCCGTAGTTAACGTTACGTTCAACGAAAGCGGGCATTCTGGTCATATGTCCGCAGAACCTGCACCCCCCTCCCCGGAAGGGCTGCCTCTCCCCCAGGAGCGTTTCCTCAACCGCGAGGAGAGCTGGCTCCAGTTCAACCAGCGTGTCCTGGAGATGGCGGAGGACCCGTCCCTGCCGCTGCTGGAGCGGGTCAGGTTCCTGGCCATCTTCGCCAGCAACCTGGACGAGTTCTTCCGCGTCCGGGTGGCCGGCCTGAAGCGCCGGATGGCCACCGGCCTGCTGCTCCGCACCAAGAGCGGGCTGAAGCCGCGCGAGGAGCTGGCGAGGATCGCGGCGATCGCCGACGGCCTCGCGCAGCGGCACGCGGCCTGCTTCCACGAGAGGGTGCGCCCCGAGCTCACCGCCGAGGGCATCGCGATCGTCCGCTGGAACGACCTGAGCCGCGACGAGCGCACCGAGATGCGCAGGCTGTTCCGGGAGCGGATCCGGCCGGTGCTGACGCCGCTCGCCGTCGACCCGGCGCACCCCTTCCCCTACATCTCCGGGCTCTCGCTCAACCTCGCGGTGACCGTCCGCAACCCGGCGACCGGCCACACGGTGTTCGCCCGGGTGAAGGTGCCGAGCCGGCTGCCGCGTTTCGTCGCGGCGTCCAGGGAGCGCTTCGTCCCCCTGGAGGACGTGATCGCGGCCCATCTGGGCCAGCTGTTCAAGGGCATGGAGGTCGTCGAGCACCACGTCTTCCGGGTCACCCGCAACGAGGACCTGGACGTCGACGAGGACGTCACCGAGAACCTCATGCAGGCGCTGGAGAAGGAGCTGCTCAAGCGGCGGTTCGGCCCGCCGGTCCGGCTGGAGGTGGAGGACACCATCACGCCCGAGGTGCTCGACCTGCTGGTCGACGAGCTGGGCGTGGCCGAGCACGAGATCTACCGGCTGCCCGGCCCGCTGGACCTGACGGGGCTGCACACGATCGCCGACCTGGACCGGGGTGAGCTGAGCTTCCGCCCGTTCGTGCCGGCGGAGGTCGTGCACGTCGAGGACGACATCTTCACGGTGCTGCGGGAGCGGGACGTGCTGCTGCACCACCCGTACGACTCGTTCGCCACGAGCGTGCAGCGCTTCATCGAGCAGGCCGCCGCCGATCCGGGCGTGCTGGCCATCAAGCAGACGCTCTACCGCACCAGCGGCGACTCCCCGATCGTGGACGCGCTCATCGACGCGGCGGAGGCGGGTAAGCAGGTCGTCGTGGTGGTGGAGATCAAGGCGCGCTTCGACGAGCACGCCAACATCAGCTGGGCGCGCAAGCTGGAGCGGGCCGGGTGCCACGTGGTCTACGGCGTGGTGGGCCTGAAGACGCACTGCAAGCTGGCCCTGGTCGTACGGCAGGAGCCCTCCGGCGAGCTGCGCACCTACTGCCACATCGGCACGGGCAACTACAACCCGAAGACGGCGCGGCTCTACGAGGACCTGGGGCTGCTGACCGCCGACCCGCTGGTGGGCGAGGACGTCACGGACCTGTTCATCCACCTGACGGGCTACTCCAACCACACGGCCTACCGGCGGCTGCTGGTCGCCCCGCACTCGCTGCGCGGCGGCCTGCTGGCCAGGATCGACCGGGAGATCTCCCACCAGCGGGCGGGCCGTCCGGCCCGGATCCGGATGAAGACGAACTCCCTGGTGGACGAGCCGCTCATCGACGCGCTGTACCGGGCCTCGCAGGCGGGCGTCCCGGTGGACCTGTGGGTGCGCGGGGTCTGCACGCTGCGGCCGGGGATCCCGGGCCTGTCGGAGAACATCCGGGTCAGGAGCGTGCTGGGCCGGTTCCTCGAGCACTCGCGGATCTACGAATTCGGCCAGGGCCGCAGGCCGGAGATCTGGATCGGCAGCGCCGACCTGATGCGCCGCAACCTGGACCGCCGGGTGGAGGCGCTGGTGAAGGTGACCGGCCAGAAGCACCGGCTCTACCTCAGCGACCTGCTGGACCGGGCGATGGCGGAGGACACGGCGACGTGGTGGCTGAACGCGGACGGCTCCTGGAGCCGGCACCGAGGCGAGGACCTGCAGAGCCACCTGGTGGGCACGCGGCGGTGGAGGTCGGTCGATGACTGAGCCCGTTCGGGCGCGCACCCGTCCGGGCGGCATGATCCGTGCCGCCGGGGCGGTGGTGTGGCGGGGCGAGGAGTCGGCTCCGGAGATCGCCGTCGTGCACCGGCCGGGGTACGGCGACTGGTCCCTGCCGAAGGGCAAGCTGAAGCAGGGCGAGCACGTGATCGCCGGGGCGCTGCGCGAGGTGGCGGAGGAGACCGGGGCGACGGTCGTGCTGGGCCGGGCCCTTCCCCCGGCCCACTACATGAAGGGCGGCCGGCTCAAGCGGGTCGACTACTGGGTGGCGCGGGCGGTCGCCGAGGGGACGCCCACCGCGGCGGACGAGGTGGACGAGGTGGCCTGGCTGCCGCCGGAGGAGGCGTGGCGGCGGCTGACCTACGAGCAGGACGCCGAGCTGCTCCGGTCGCTGTTCCGGTCACCGTCGGGGGCCCCGCTGGCGACCGTGCCGCTGGTCCTCGTCCGGCACGGCGTGGCGGGTTCGCGCGACGCGTGGGAGGGCGACGACGACCTGCGTCCCCTGGACGGGACCGGGCGGGCGCAGGCGGGGCGGCTGGCGGACGCGCTGGCGGGCTACCGCCCGGTGGAGCTGGTCAGCTCGCCGAGCCTGCGGTGCGTGCAGACCCTGGAGCCGTACGCCGGGCGGGCGGGCCTGGAGATCCGCCGCGAGCCGCTGCTCTCGGAGAGCCGTCACGACCCCGCCGAGACCCTGCGCGTCGCGACGGCGTTGCTGGAGTCGGGCGCGCCGGCGGCGCTGTGCAGCCACGGCAAGGTGCTCCCGGGACTGATCGCCGGCCTCGTCGGCGGACCGGACGAGGTACGGCTCGACAAAGGCGCGTTCCTGGTCGTGCACCGGGCGGGCGGCCGGATCGTCGCCGCGGACCGCTACCCCGCCTGAGACGGGCCGGACGGCCCCGCGGGGGCGGGGCCGTCCCCGGTCTCCGGGGCGGTCGTCCCGGCGCCCCGGGGCGCGTGCGGCGGCCGGTCGTACGGGTGCGGGTGCGCGGCGGACCGGGCCGCCGGGCGGATCAGAGGAGCTTGGCGACGGCCTTGGCCGTCTTCCGCCACACCTCGGGGAAGTCGGCGTGGGCCCGGTCGGCGCGGGCCCGCTCCAGGCCGGTCAGGACGCCGTAGGTGAAGGTGTCCTCCCCGGCCCGCCGCGCGGCTCGGGCCTCGGCCGCCAGCCGCCGCTGGGCCACCACGCCGTCCTGGTGGGCGCCGAGCACCTCCTGCACGGTCTCCGCCCGCTCGGCGAGCTCGGTCATGCCGAGTGATTCGGCGGTGTAGCGGGCCCGTTTGGCGGCCTTGCGCACCTCGTGCAGGGCGGTCGCCCGCTCGCCGGGGTCCTCCGCCTCCTGGGCGGCCTGGGCGGCGCTGTAGGCGCGGGTGACGCGCTGCCAGCTCCTGACCGCGACGGCGGTGAGGGAGGCGGCGGGCCGGCCGGCGTCCTCGGTCAGCGCGGGGGTGGCCAGGAGGTCGTCGAGGGCGTCGAGCAGGGCGAAGTAGCGTTCGCCGCCGAGTGCCTCCCTGATGCGGTCGTGGGCCTCGTGCTCGTCGTCGAGCAGGTCGGAGCCGAGGCGGGCGCGGACCGGGCCCGCGACCAGGTCCTCGTCCAGCCCGTCCAGGGCGCGGGCGAAGCGCTCCCTGATGACCTCCAGGTCGCGGGCCTCGCCGAGGACCTCGCCCAGCCATCTGAGCTCGTCCCGCAGCGGGCGGGTGCCGGCGACGATCCCCTTGAAGGACTTCAGGGCGCTGCGCGTCCGGCGGCAGGCGACGCGCATCCGGTGGACGGCGTCCTCCTCGTTCCGGCGCACCCGGGGGTCCTCGGCGAGCAGGACGGCGGCCTGGGAGGCCAGGTAGCCGACGACGGCCTCTCCGGCGCTTCCCGGCGCGGTCCGCGCGAGCCGCGGGCGGGGGATCCCGCGGGCGGCGCCGAGCAGGCGGGCGAGTTTGCTGGCCGATCCGGCGGGGACCGCCCCCGCCTTGCGGAGCCGCTTGCCGACCTTGCGCAGGAGCTTCGCGTCGCCTTCGATCAGCTCGGCCTCGACCTCGCGCCAGCGCTCGACGTACGGCTCGCCGCCGAGCACGGTGCCCTTGACCCGGTCGTCGGCGATCTCCACCAGGCGTACGCCCGCGCCGTTGCGCAGGTGGGTGACCGAGCGGCGGGTGTCGAGCTCGGCGACCGGCGTGAGGGGGGCGCCTCTGGTGTAGGCGAGGACGAGGTCGGCCAGCTCGGCCGGAACGATCTTGGTGCTGGGGGTCAGCGGACGGGTGATCTCCCGCCGGACGCCTTTGGCCTTGGGCAGTTTGAGGTGCCAGCCGGGGTCGAGGCCCCCTCTGCGGCGGCGGAGGGTGATGCCGCGGGCGGCGAGTCTCAGGTCGGGGGTGTCGAAGTAGATCGCGACCAGCCGGTGGGACTTGGGGCCGGCGGTCTCGTCGCAGCCCGGCAGTCCCGTCAGGTCGGGGAGCCGGTAGTCCTCCGGGACGTCGAACTTGTCCTCGATCTCCATCGCCACGAGCCCACCCCTTTTGCCCGACCATCTACCATGCTATCGCGTTATTTACCGACAATCCGTTATTCACCCGTGGCGACCTTGCGCACCACGGCGAAGACGCGCCGGAAGGGGAAAGGCGTGCCGTACGGCCGGCGGGGATAGGCCTCGTTCAGCAGGATCCCGCAGTCGGTGAGGAACTCCTCGTGCTCGGCCTCGGGCAGGCGGTCGAGCATGGGGCGCAGGGCCGTGCCCGCGATCCAGCCGAGGACCGCGTTCCGGCCCGGCAGGACGTGCAGGTAGGTGGTCTCCCAGGCGTCCACCTCGCGGCCCGGTCCGGCGAGCAGGTCCAGATAGTCGGCGGGCCCGCCGACCGGGTCGTGCCGGACCAGGTCGCCGAGCCAGTCGAACCACTTGACCCGGATCACCTCGCGGACCGCCTCGTGGCTGGGCTCGTGGAAGTTGCCGGGGACCTGGAAGGCGAGCCATCCGCCGGGGGCGAGGTCCTCGACCCAGCGCGTCAGCAGCTCCGGGTGGTCCGGCACCCACTGCAGCACCGCGTTGCACACGATCACGTCCACCGGGCGCTCCGGGCGCCAGTCCGCGACGCCGCCGACGGAGAAGGACAGCCGGTCGCCGGCCGGGGCCCGCTCGATCATCGCGGGCGAGGAGTCGAAGCCGTGGACCTCGGCCTCCGGCCAGCGCCGGGCCAGCTCCGCGGTGAGCTCGCCGCTGCCGCAGCCCGCGTCGACGACGTAGCCGGGGCGCTCCGCGCCGATCCTGGCGACCAGGTCGTGGAAGGGGCGCGCCCGCTCCTCGGCGTAGCGGGCGTAGACCTCGGGGTCCCACATATCTCTTGACATCAAGATAATCGATATCAAGTTATATATCTCGATGTCAAGACAGATACACTCCCTGCCATGACCTCGCACCACCCGGACAGGACCGAGGACGAAGTCGACCGCCTGGTCACCGCCTGGCGGCAGGAGCGTCCCGACCTCGACGTGGAACCGCTCCAGGTGCTCAGCCGCGTCTCCCGGCTGGCCCGCCACCTCGACCGGGCCCGGCGCGCGTCGTTCGCCGAGCACGATCTGGAGACCTGGGAGTTCGACGTACTCACCGCCCTGCGCCGGGCCGGCGAGCCGTACGAGCTGAGCCCGGGGGCCCTGCTCCGCGCGACCCTCGTCACCTCCGGGACCATGACCAACCGGATCGACCGCCTGGCCGCCGCCGGACTCGTCACCCGCCGTCCCGATCCCGAGGACCGGCGCGGCGTCCTGGTCTCGCTGACCGAGGCGGGCCGCAAGCGCGTGGACGACGCCTTCGCCGACCTGCTCCGCCGCGAGCGCGAGCTGCTGGCCGGCCTCGGACAGCATGAACAGCAGGCCCTCGCGGGCCTGCTGCGCACGCTACTCATCCCTTTTGACGCGACGGACACCGGAGCACCCTGAACCACAGGACTCTCTGTGCCCGCTCTGCGGGGGATAAACGCGATCTGCGGAATGTCATTCGCCGAGGCGGTCGGCGAGCTCCATCCACGCGGTCTCGATGTCGTCCTTCTCGGCCCGGACCGCCTTGAGCTCCGCGTCCAGCTCGGCCAGGCGGCCGTAGTCGGCGGCGGCCGCCGCCATGGAGTCGTGCAGCTTCGCCTCCCGGCCGGCCAGCTTGTCGAGCTGGCGCTCCAGCCGGGAGAGCTCCTTGCGGAGCTCGCGCTCCTCCTTCGCCGACAGGCCCGGACCGGCCTCCGCGGCCGGGGCGGCGGAGGCGGCGGCGCCCGAGGGGGCCGCCGGGGAGGGCGCACCGGAGCCCGAGGCCGCGCGGGCCGACAGGGCCGCGCCCGAGGCGCGCCGCTGGAGGTATTCGTCCACGCCGCCGGGGAGCATCGACAGCTTCCCGTCGCCCAGCAGCGCCACGCAGCGGTCGGCGACCCGCTCCAGGAAGTAGCGGTCGTGGCTGACCAGGATCAGCGTGCCGGGCCAGCCGTCGAGCAGGTCCTCCAGCTCGTTCAGCGTCTCGATGTCGAGGTCGTTGGTCGGCTCGTCGAGCAGCAGGACGTTGGGGTCGTCCATGAGCAGCCGGAGCAGCTGCAGGCGGCGGCGCTCGCCGCCCGACAGGTCGCCGACGACCTTCCACTGCGCCTCGCCCTTGAAGCCGAGGCGCTCCAGCAGCGCCGAGGCCGTCCACTCCTTCTTGCCGACCTGGACGAACTTGCGGATCTCCTCGACGGTCTCCAGCACCCGGCGGGACGGGTCGAGCTCGCCCAGCTCCTGCGACAGGTGCGCCAGCCGTACCGTCCGGCCGCGCACGACCTTGCCGGAGTCGGGCTGGACGGTGCCGGACAGCAGTCGCAGCAGCGAGGACTTGCCCGAGCCGTTCACCCCGATCAGGCCGATCCGGTCGCCGGGGCCGAACTGCCAGGTGCAGCGGTCGAGCACCAGCGGGCCCTGGTCGGGTCCGCCCGCGTGCAGGGTCACGTCCTCCAGGTCGTAGACCGTACGGCCCAGCCGGGCGGCGGCGAACTTCACCAGCTCGACGCTCTCCCGCGGCGGCGGCTCGTCGGCGATCAGCGCCTGGGCGGCGTCGATGCGGAACTTGGGCTTGGAGGTGCGCGCGGGCGGGCCGCGGCGCAGCCAGGCGATCTCCTTGCGCATGAGGTTCTGCCGCCGGGCCTCGGAGGCCGCGGCGATGCGGGCGCGCTCGGCCTTGGCCAGCACGTAGGCGGCGTAACCGCCCTCGTAGCGCTCGACCGCGCCGTCGACGACCTCCCACGTCCGGGTGGAGACCGCGTCGAGGAACCACCGGTCGTGGGTGACGACCACCAGTGCGGTCCGCCGCGCGGACAGGTGCCTGGCCAGCCAGTCGATGGCCTCGATGTCCAGGTGGTTGGTGGGCTCGTCCAGGATGATCAGGTCGTGCTCCTCGATGAGGAGCCGGGCCAGGGCCGTACGGCGCCGCTCACCGCCGGACAGGCTCCGCGCCGGGGCGGTCAGGTCGATGTCGCCGAGCAGGTTGGCGAGGATCTCTCGGATGCCCGCGTCGCCCGCCCACTCGTGCTCGGGCCGGTCGCCGAGGACGATCTCGGCCACCGAACGCGCGGGATCGAGGTCGTCGCCCTGCGACAGGGTGCCGACGTGCAGGCCGCGGTTGTGCGTGACCCGGCCCTCGTTGGGCTTCAGGTGGCCCGCGATCACCGAGATCAGCGTGGTCTTGCCGCCGCCGTTGCGGCCGACCACGCCGATGCGGTCGCCCGCCTCGATGCCGAGGGAGACGTCCTTCAGCAGCGGCTTGGGACCGTAGGAGTGGGAGACCGACTCAAGATTGACCAGATTCATCTTGTGACAAGGGTATCCGAGGCGGCGCGGGGCTCCGGCTTCCCGGCGTCGCGCTCCTCGGTCCCGCGCCGCCCCCTGCCCGGGCGGCGCTCAGGGGTGGCCTGACCCCGGACGGATGGGACGGCCCGCCCTGCCGGGGCGGTGCTCAGGAGTAGTCGGACCCCGGACGGACGATCATGAGGACCACGACGGCCGCCCAGAGCAGGTTGTAGACCCCCGCGAGCATGCCGAGGGTGCGCAGCCGCCCGCCGTCGTCGGGGTCGGCGAGCGCCTCGCTCTGCAGCGGCCGGATCCACAGGGTGAGCAGCCCGCCCGCGGCCGCGGTGAGGGCCATGGAGACGCTGATCCAGATCTCACCGATCCGGCCCTGGACGAAGGCCAGGACGATCCCCACGACGGGCACGATGACGGCGAGCACGCCGTAGCCGCGGGTGACGCGGTGCATCGCGACGGCCACGGCCCGGTTGCGGTCACCCGGCTCCTCCGGACGCGGACCGGCGGTCGCGTCCGCGGCGGCCGGGTCCGCCGCGTCCACCGGGACGCCCGAGGCCGGCGGGACGGCCGACGCGGCACCCGTCGGGGCGCCCGAGGCGACCGGGACGGCCGGCGAGGCCGCGGCGATCGGGGCGTAGCGGGGGAACAGGCTCGCCGCGACCGCGGAACCCCCGACGAACACGATGCCGGCGAGCACATGTATCGAGAGCAGCAGACCTTCCACGGGTTCCTCCCATCGCAACCTTCAGGATGCCTGAAGCGTAACAGATGCTTCAGGCGGTCTGAAGGTTGCGGTAGGCCAGGAGTCCGCGCCGCCCGGGACCTCTCCTCGGGACGGAACCGCCCGGGGGAGGGCTGTCTGATGGAGAACCTCCCGGTGGAAGGCCACCGACGAGAAGCCGGCGGGGGCCCGGCGGAGGATCCCGCCCGGCGGAGGACGGAGATCAGGGCTGGGCGCGTCCCCCGAAGGCCGCACGCACGGTGTCGGCGATCCGGCGCTGGACCGGGTCGGCGTCCGGGCCGAACAGCAGCTCGTCGACCTCGGTCACGGCCTTCATCGCCTCCCGCATGAGACGCTCGCCCTCGGGCGTGAGCTCGATGGCCGAGGCGGATCCGGCGCGGGCGGTGGTGTCGCGGACCAGCCCGGCGCCGGACAGCGCCTTCACCGCCGAGTGGACGCTCTGGACGGTGATCCCGGACATCCGCGCCAGGTCGCTGAACGAGGCGCCGGGCACCCCGGAGATGTGTCCGAGCAGACCGAACCTGCTGACCGTCAGCCCGAGCGGCGCGAGAGCCGCCCCCAGTTCGGACTCGATCCGGTGCGCCAGGGTGAGCAGCACGATGGAGGGGCTGGTCGCCGGCGGGCCCGGACGGGCGTTCTCGATCGTCACCGCCCAAGTCTCCCGCACCGCTCCCGGAGGGACCGCGCACTACACGACGGCGGGTCCCGGGACGGGGCCGTGGGCGGTCAGGACCTCGCGGGCCACGCCCGCGCCCCGCAGCGCCCCGGCGAGTTCCCCGGCGTGCGCCGCGGAGGCGGCGAGGAAGGCGCAGGTCGGTCCGGAGCCGGAGACGAGCGCGCCGAGGGCGCCGTGCCCGCGCCCGGCCTCCAGGGTGGCGGCCAGGGAGGGGCGCAGCCGCAGGGCGGCCCGCTGCAGGTCGTTGGTCAGCTCGGCGCCGAGCGCCTTGGCGTCGCCGTCGCGGAGCGCGGCCAGCAGCGCCCCGGCGGCCCGGGGCTCGGCGACCGGCAGCCCCTCCTCCGCCCGGATGCGGTCGCACTCGGCGTAGACCTTCGCCGTGGACAGGCCCCCGTCCGCCAGCGCGAACACCCAGTGGAACGGCCCGGCCGCCTCCAGGGGGGTCAGCCGCTCGCCCCGGCCGGTGCCGACGGCGGTGCCGCCGAGCAGCGCGAACGGCACGTCGCTGCCGAGGTCGGCGGCGATCTCCATCAGGTCCTCCAGCGGCAGGCCGAGGCCCCACAGCTCGTTGCAGGCGACCAGCGCCGCGGCGGCGTCGGCGCTGCCCCCGGCCATGCCGCCGGCCACCGGGATCGCCTTGCGGATGGCCAGGCTCACGCCGTACGAGCGGCCCGCGTGCCGGGCCAGCGCGACGGCGGCCCGGATGGCGAGGTTGTCGTCGTCCTCGGGCACCTGGTCGGCGGACTCGCCCTCGACCCGGACGCTCATCCCGGTCTCCGCGGCGGCCGTCACCTCGTCGAAGAGCGAGACCGCGTGGAAGACGTTGACCAGGTCGTGGTAGCCGTCGTCCCGGAGCGGCCCGACCGCGAGCTGCAGGTTGACCTTGGCGGGGACGCGGACGGTCACGGAGTTCATGCGGCGCCCTCCACCGGCTCTTGCTCATGCATGGTCACCGATGGTAACGGGGGCGCCGGTCCGCCCACGCCAGCACGTCGACAAATCACGCTATGTGCGGTTCTCGGCGATCCGCGCGAAATCTTCCACCGTGAGCTGCTCCCCCCGCTCCGAGGGGTCGATCCCCGCGGCGCGCAGCGCGCTCTCGGCGGCGGCGGCCGTACCCGCCCAGGAGGCCAGGGCCGCGCGGAGGGTCTTGCGGCGCTGCGCGAAGGCGGCGTCCACGACGGCGAAGACCTCCTCACGGGTCGCCCCGGTCGCCGGAGGCTCCCGGCGGGTCATCGCCACCAGCCCGGAGTCCACGTTGGGCACAGGCCAGAAGACCGTACGGCCGACCGGGCCGGCGCGGCGGACGTCGGCGTACCACGCCGCCTTGACCGAGGGGATCCCGTAGATCTTCGAGCCCGGCGCGGCCGCCAGCCGGTCGGCCACCTCCGACTGGACCATGATCAGGACGTTGCGGAGCGAGGGCAGGACCTCCAGCAGGTGCAGCACCACCGGCACGGAGACGTTGTAGGGCAGGTTCGCCACCAGCGCGGTCGGCCTGTCCTCCGGCAGCTCCTCCGGCAGCACGCGCATGGCGTCGGCGAGCACCACCGTGAGCCGGTCGGCCAGCTCGGGGGCGTGCTCGGCGACGGTCGCCGGGAGCTGCGCGGCGAGCACCGGGTCGATCTCCACCGCGACCACCGAGCGGACCTCCGGCAGCAGGGCCAGGGTGAGCGAGCCCAGGCCGGGGCCGACCTCGATCACCACGTCGTCGGGGCGCAGCTCCGCGGTCCGGACGATCCTGCGCACCGTACCGGCGTCGATCACGAAGTTCTGGCCGAGTTTCTTGGTCGGGCGGATGTCCAGCCTCTGTGCAAGATTACGTATCTCCACCGGGCCCAGCAGGCTCATGCTCGATCTCCGCCCCCGGGCGCGGCGCAGGTGCGCACCCCGCCGTGCCTGCGGTCTCGTCCGCGTCCGATCACTTTCCCTCTCCCCATGCCATCCGACAAGTCTCGCGCATCGAATGCCGTGCGAAGACGCATCCTGGACACGAAAGGCTCGCCTGTGGATACCGTTGTCCCCCGGGGGACGGCCTTCGAGGGCTCATTCGAGGGTTCAAGGGACGATGATCTTTTGGGTGAGGTGGCCGTGGACCAGCCCGGCGTCGAAGGGCTCCGCATCGGCGATCCCGAGCGGATCGGGCCGTACCGCCTGCTCGGACGCCTCGGCGAGGGCGGCATGGGGACCGTCTACCTGGCGCAGGCGCCCACCGGGCGGCCGGTCGCCGTCAAGGTGGTGAAGGCGGAGTTCGCGATCGAGGAGGGGTTCGCCTCCCGGTTCCACGCGGAGGTGGAGAACGCCCGGCGGGTGGCCTCGTTCTGCACCGCCCAGGTGCTCGACAACGGCAACGCCGACGACGGCCGGCCGTACATGGTGACCGAGTACATCGCGGGCACCCCCCTGTCCCGGCAGATCTTCCAGCACGGCGCGCTCGAACCCGGCCCGCTGCACGGCGTGGCCCTCGGCGTGGCCGCCGCGCTGGCCGCGATCCACGTGGCCGGGCTGGTCCACCGCGACCTCAAGCCGGCCAACGTGATCCTGTCGCTGTCCGGGCCCCGGGTGATCGACTTCGGCATCGCCCGCGCGCTGGACTCCACCTCCGGGTTCACCAAGTCCGGCGAGGTGCTCGGCAGCCCCGGCTGGTGGGCTCCGGAGCAGGTACGGGGCCAGGAGATCACCCCGGCGGCCGACATCTTCGCCTGGGGCTGCCTGGTCGCCTACGCCGGGAACGGCCGCCACCCCTACGGCCGCGGAAACATGATCACCATGGCCTCCCGGCTGCTCAACGGCCCGCCCGATCTGGGCGCGCTCCCCGCCCCGCTGAACGACCTGGCCCGGCTGGCCACCTCGATGGACCCCTATCAGCGCCCGACCGCCCAGGACCTGCTGATCGCCCTGGTCGGCGGCGGCATCGCGGCCCCGGCTCCCGCGGCGGCCCTCCCGGTGGACCCGCCCACGCTGGTCGCCACCGACGCGCTGGCCGAGTCGTGGCAGGCCCCGCCCAACGTCGAGTCGGACGCCACGCTGACGCTCAGCGTCCTCGACCTGCAGGTCCCCGCCGCACCCGCGCCCGCGGAGCCCTCCACGGTGCCGGGAGCCGCCACGGGCCCCTCGATCCCCCCGGCGCACACCGCGCCCACCGACCCCCGGGTGCCCCCCGGAGCCGTCGGACCCGCCACCGCCACGCCGCCCGGAGCCGCCGGAGCCGGGCCCCCCGGAGCCGTACCGCCCGGAGCGGCCGGACCCACCGAAGCCACCGGGCCCGCCGGGCCCGCCACTGCAGCGCCGCCGAGGCCCGCCACCACGCCTTCCACGCCTCCGGGGCCCGCGGCGACCGCGCCTTCCGCGCCTTCCGTGCCTTCCGCGGCTCCGGGGCCCGCCGCGGCCTTGGTTCCCGCCTCCTTCTCCGCGTCTCCGGCGACGTCGGCGGTCCCGGCCGGACCGGCGGTACCGATGAAGCCGCCGGTCCCGGCGGAGCCTCCCGGCCGGTCCGGCCGGACGGGGACGCCCCGGTGGCGGTGGGTGCTCGCCGGGCTGGCCGTGGTGGCCGCACTGGCCGTCACGGGGGCCGTGCTGGCGAACGTCGTCGGTGGAGGGCGGAGCCCGGCGACGCCGTCGGCCTCCGGGGGCGCCGACGTGGGCGCCGACGTGGGCCGCCGGATCGCGCTCGGCGCCGCCATCGGCGGCCCGCAGCTGATCGTGCCCGTCGCGCCCTCCTGCAATCTGGCCTCCTACCGGGGGGCGGCCCCGGCCCGCGGGCGGTTCTGCGCGGTCCGCTGGACCCTGCTCAACACCGGCGGCGAGGAGGTCCGGCTGAGCCGTACTCCGCTCGTCCTGGTGGACGACCGGGGCTCCGCGCACACCCCCGAGCCGGTCTCGTCCGGGCCGCCGTCCGTCCTGGCCCCCGGCGGCAGGGCGGACGGGGTCCTCGTCTACGACCTTCCGCCGGCCCGCGGGCCGCTCAAGCTCACCGGCCCCGTGGTCGAGAGTGGCGAGGACATCGAGGTGAAACTGTCGTGAGGCTCCTGACCGCCCTCGTCGCCGCGGTGGCGCTCCCCGTGCTCCCCGCGCTCCCCGCCCTTCCGGCGCTCCCCTCCGCCGGACACCTGCCCGCGTCCGCCTGCGCCGGCACCGGCACCGAGGACCCCGGCGAGGACTTCGACGGTGACGGGGTGGACGACGCCGTGGTCGGCGACCCCCTGGCGGACGCCGGTCCCCCGGAGGGCTCCGGGGGACCGGGGAGGGCCGACGGCGCCGGAGCCGTGCACGTGCTGTCGGGCGTGGCCGGGCAGGGCGGGGAGGGAACGGCGGTGACCGCGCCCTCCCCCGCGGCGGGCGACGGCTTCGGCTGGTCGGTCAGGCTGGTCCACCTCGACGGCGACCGCTGCGCCGACCTGCTCGTCGGCGCGCCGTACACGGACGTGGCGGGAGTGCGGGACGCGGGCGCGGTCTACGCCGTGTACGGCGGGGGCCGGCGGGAGCCCGTCCGCCTGGCCGCCCCGGTCCCGGAGGCGGACGCCCACTTCGGCTGGTCCCTGACCGGGCGCGGCCCCCTGGTCGCGGTCGGGGCGCCGCACGAGGACGCCGAGGGGGTGGCCGACTCCGGTGCGGTCTATCTGTTCGAGACGTCCGCGCTCGGCACCGCCCGGCGGCTCTCCCAGAACACCGAGGGGGTCACCGGCAACGGCGAGGCCGGGGACATGTTCGGCTGGGCCGTGGAGCTCGGCAGGCTGGGCGGGGACGCCGGGGAGCCCGACCTCGCGGTCGGCCTGCCGTACGAGAACGACGACGGGCAGGGTGTGCAGGCCGGTGAGGGGAACCTCGACTCGGGCGCGGTGACCGTCCTGTTCGACGTGCGGGCCAGGACCGGTGCGCAGCTGTCCAGGAAGTGGGACCTCCGCGAGGTCCTGGACGCCGAGGCGGGTGACCGGTTCGGTTACGCCCTCGCCTACACCGAGCAGGGCGACACGTCCTATCTCGCGGTGGGCGCCCCGCTCGGCGACGGCGGATCGGTGCGGGACTCCGGCCTGGTCCAGCTCTTCCAGGCGTCCAGCACGGCGGAGATCACGCCGGGTCCCACGCTCAGCCGGGGCGCGGAGGGCTCTCCCGGCGGCGGGTACGGCTCCGCGCTGGCGTTCGCCTCCGGCGGGGACGTACGGCTGGCCGTGGGCGTGCCGTTCGACGGACCGGATCAGCGGGGAGGCGTCCACCTGGTCCCGCCCGCCGATCCCGCCCGGTCCCGGATGGTGTCCGGGACCGAACCCGGCGGGCGCCTGGGCTGGTCGCTGGCCTCCGCCGGGAACAAGCTGGTCGCCGGCGCCCCGGACCACGGTCCCTCCGGGGCCGTGGCGCTGCTGGGCCGTAACGACGGGGCGGTCACCCTGCTCTCCCCCGGCGCGGACCGAATCCCGGCCGTCACCGGCGGCGCCTCCGTCGACTTCGGCGCGGCGGCGGGCTGAGGATCACCGGGCCCCGCCGGGGATCCTCAGCCCGCCGACGAGGTTCCCCGGCCGGCTCGAGCGCACCGGATCCACGAAGGCCGCGGACACCGCCGGGTCTCGGACCCACGAAGGCCGCGGACACCGCCGGGCGGGCGGTCATCAGGCGGTCAGCAGGATCACCAGGCGCCGAAGGCGGTCTCCCCGTTCGCGCTGACCGCGGCGGCGAGCTCGTCCGGCTCCATCCCCTTGACCTCGGCCAGGCAGCGCACGATCAGCGGGATGAGGTAGGGCGCGTTCGGCTTGCCCCGGTGCGGGACCGGCGGCAGGTAGGGCGCGTCGGTCTCGACCAGGATCAGCTCCGTCGGAGCCACCGCCGCGGCCTCCCGCAGGTAGCCGGCGTTCTTGTAGGTCACCGGCCCGGAGAAGGACATGAAGTAGCCGGCCTCCGCGCACGCGGCGGCCATCTCCGCGTCACCGGAGTAGCTGTGGAAGACCACCACGTCGGGCGCGCCCACCTCGGCGAGCACGCGCAGCACGTCGTCGTGGGCCTCCCGGTCGTGGATGACCAGGGCCTTCCT
Source organism: Planomonospora parontospora (assembly GCA_014647935.1). GTDB lineage: Bacteria > Actinomycetota > Actinomycetes > Streptosporangiales > Streptosporangiaceae > Planomonospora > Planomonospora parontospora. Next base: position 8,576 of record BMQD01000008.1, on the reverse strand, counting down.
GGTCCGTTTGGCGATCTCGATGTGCGCCCGGAAGCTGGCGTGCTGGTCGTCCTTGGACGCCCAGTCGCGGTAGTAGTCGAGCCCGGTCTCGCCGACGGCCCTGACCTGCGGCTCCCTCGCCAGTTCCTCGATCTCCGCGAGGACCTCCGGGGTCGAGGCGTGCGCCTCGTTGGGGTGGATCGCCACCCCGGCGTAGACGTCGCGGTGGAGCCGGGCGACGTCGGCGTTCCACCGGGACGAGGCGAGGTCGTAGCCGATCGTGATCAGCCGGGTCACCCCGACCGCCCGCGCCTCCTCGACGATCCGCTCCACGCTCGCCTCGGCCGCCTGCGCGGCCTGGGCGACCGGGTCCCCCGAGGACGCCTGGCGGTTGCCCACCATGATGTCGAGGTGGCAGTGGCTGTCGAACACTTCGCCGGTCAACGGCTCCGGCGCGGCGGGCATCGTGGTCACCCTGCCCAACCTACCGCCCGGAGATCGGCGGTCCCGTCCCGAGGGAGGCCTGCGGCCCGTCCCGGGGAAGCCTGCGGCCGCGCCTCCGGCAGCCCGGTCGGCCGCACGGTGGCGCCGGTCACCGGTTGCCGCCGGGCTTGGGCAGGGGCCTGGGCCGCGGCACCGAGCGCGGCCGGGGGGCCTGCCGCCGGTGCGCCGGCCGTGCCGGGAACGGAGTCGGCCCGGCGACCGGCGAGTGGGCCGCGACCGGGGCGGCGAAGGCGACCGGAGCGGCGGGCACGACCGGGGCGGCGTCGGCCGCGGCCGACGGGACGAAGGAGACCGCGGTGGTGATGGCGACCGGGGCGGTGGGGGTGACCGGGGCGGTGAGCTGAACTCGCATCTCTGTTCCTCTTCTTACTACTACGTATTTAGTACTCTGTTTGGAGTGGTTAAAACGTAGTACTACGATTAAAGTGGTGTCAACACCGAACTCCAGGGAGAGAACGTGATGCGGCAGAACCCGGCACGGCGGGCGGCCCTCCTCGACGCGGCCATCGAGGTCCTGGCCCGCGAGGGGGCGCGCGGCCTGACCTTCCGCGCCGTCGACACGGAGGCGAAGGTGCCCAACGGCACGGCCTCCAACTACTTCACCAACCGCGACGACCTGCTCACCCAGGTCGGTCACCGCTTCTACGAGCGCCTGGCGCCCGAGCCCGGCATGCTGGCGGCCTCGATGGAGGGGCCGCGCGACCGCGACCACGTCACCCGCCTCATGCACGACCTGGTGGAGCGCATCAGCGACTTCCGCTCCGGCTACCTGGCCCTGCTGGAGCTGCGGCTGGAGGCCACCCGCCGCCCGGAGCTGCGCCGCCTGCTCACCGAGCGCGTCCGCGCCGACCTCGACTTCAACGTCGACAACCATCTGCGGTCCGGCATGCCGGGTGACGAGACCACCGTGGTCCTGCTCTATCTGGCACTGAACTGGCTGATCGTGGAAAGGCTCACCCTGCCCGACGTCTTTCCCGCCGACCGGATCCACACCCTGGTCACCGACGTGGTCGAACGCGTCCTGCCCGGCCCCGGCCGCCCGGACTGAGGCCGGAGCCCGGGGCGGAGCGGGTCACCCGGCGGTCCCGGGAGCGGGCACGGCGCGCTCGGCGGCGCGGCTGACCCGCTCCCAGCCGGCCCAGGTCTCCATCCGCCGCCGGGAGACGTCGAAAGCCAGGTCGTAGGCCATGCCGCCGAGCAGCAGCCGGAGCGGCGGGTCGTCGCTGTCGACCAGTTCCAGCACCGCCTCGGCGGCCAGGCGCGGCTCGCTGTCGACCGATCCCTCGGCCCACTGCTTCTCGATCTCGGCGCGGAGCGGGCCGTACGGCTCGGCGGGCGCGGTCATGGCCATGCCGGTGTAGAGATCGGTCCAGTAGCCGCCGGGCTGCACGATGGTGAGCTTGACGCCGAAGCCCGCGGCCTCCATCGCCAGCGCCTCGCTCATCCCCTCCAGCGCGAACTTGCTCGCGCTGTACATCCCGGTGGTCGGGAAGCCGCCGAGGGCGGCGATGCTGGAGATCTGCAGGATGTGGCCGGAGCCCTGCGCGCGCAGGTGCGGCAGTACGGCCTGGCAGACCCAGAGCGCCCCGAAGAGGTTGACCTCGAACTGGGCGCGGGCCTCGGCCTCGGTGAACTCCTCGACCATCCCCGAGGACATGGTCCCGGCGTTGTTGACCACGACGTCCAGCCGGCCGAAGTGCTCGGCGGCCGCGTCCACGGCGGCGAAGACCGCGTCGCGGTCGGTCACGTCGAGGGGAAGGGCCAGCAGCCGGTCACCGTACCGGTCGCCGAAGTCGTGCGCGGCGACGGTCCGGGCCGCGGCGGCCACCCGGTCGCCGCGTTCCAGCGCGGCCAGGGTGAACGCGCGGCCCAGGCCGCGGCTCGCGCCGGTGACGAACCAGGTGCGGGAGGGGGCGGTTCCCGGGGTGCGCATACGGATTCTCCGATCGTTCACTTAACGAGTCGAGACGGTCCGTCTCGCTCCATGGCGATGACGGTACCGGAGGCGCCTTCATCAAGTCAAGACGGTCCGTCTCGTCTAGTTGTTGTTAGGTTGGGTCGCATGACGACGCAGCGCACGACCACCGCCAACGCGGCCCGCCGCAGCGAGACCTCCCGGCGGGCCATCCTCACCGCGGCGTTCGACCTGGCCGGTGAGGTCGGTTACGCCAGGCTCAGCATCGAGGGCATCGCGGCCCGGGCCGGCGTCGGCAAGCAGACGATCTACCGCTGGTGGCCCTCCAAGGGCGCGGTGCTCTTCGACGCCTTCCTGATGCTCAGCGAGGGAGCGGAGGGCGACCCCGCCCTCCCCGACACCGGGGACCTGGAGGCCGATCTGAAGACGGTCCTGCGCGCCACCGTCGCGGAGCTGGACGACCCCCGCTACGACGAGCCGATGCGCGCCCTGAACACCGAGATCGCCCACGATCCCGAACTGGCCGCCGCCTACGCCGAACGGCTGGAGGGGCCGATGCGGGAGCGCAAGAAGGATCGGCTGCGCAGCGCCCAGCGGGCCGGGCAGCTCGCGGCGGACCTCGACCTCGACGTGGCCGTCGAGATGCTGTGGGGCCCGCTGCAGAACCGGTGGATGCTGCGCGGCGGGCCGCTCACCCCCGAATACGCCGACCGCGTCGTCGAGACCGCGCTGAACGGCCTGCGCCCGCGTCCCTGAACGCCGACCCCTCGCCGGCTGCTCGACGGCCTCCCGGAAGACGCACGAGCCGCCCGGACCTCGGGTGGTCCGGGCGGCTCCGCAGAAACCGACGGGGCGACCGGCGGGGAGACCGGCGGGCGCGGCTACTCGCCGAGGCGGGCGAGCTCCTCGTCGACGATCTTCGGGTCGAGCTTGCGGAACAGCGGGGTCGGCGGGGCCAGCGGGGTGCCTGGCCTGATGGAGGCGGACTCCCAGCGGGCGGCGCCCTCGTAGGACCCGGTGATGACCGGGTAGCTCCGGCCGTCCTCGTCGACCTCCTTCATCTCCGGCATGCCCGACCAGACGCCGGTGCCGCCGAGCATCGCGTAGATCTTGTTGGAGGAGGTGGGCAGGAACGGGGTCAGCAGCGTCTTGGCGTCGTCGACGACCTGCAGGGCGACGTGCAGGATGGACTTGACCCGCTCGGGGTCGTCCTTGATCTTCCAGGGCTCCTGCTCCGCGAGGTATCTGTTCGCGTCGCGGACGACGTCGAACGCCTCGTTGACCGCGTTCTTGAACCGCGAGCGGTTCAGCTCCGCGCCCACCGGGCCGAAGGCCGCCCGGGACCTGGCCAGCAGGGCGCGGTCGGCGTCGGTGAGGTCGCCGGCCTCCGGGATCGCCCCGAAGTTCTTGGCGGCCATGGAGATCGAGCGGTTGACCAGGTTGCCCCAGGCCGCCACCAGCTCGCCGTTGTTCCGGTTGAGGAACTCCGACCAGGTGAAGTCGGTGTCCTGGTTCTCCGGCCCGGCCACCGCGATGTAGTAGCGCAGCGCGTCGGCGTCGTAGCGGGCCAGGAAGTCGCGGACGTAGATGACGACCTGGCGGGAGGAGGAGAACTTGCGCCCCTCCATGGTCAGGAACTCGCTGGAGACCACCTCGGAGGGCAGGTTGAGCGCGCCGAGCGAGCCGGCCGTGCCGCCGCGGGCGCCCTGGCCGTTGTAGCCGAGCAGCAGCGCCGGCCAGATCTCCGAGTGGAAGACGATGTTGTCCTTGCCCATGAAGTAGTAGCCGCGGGCGTCGGGGTTCTGCCACCACTGCCGCCAGGCGTCCGGGTCGCCGGAGCGGCGGGCCCACTCGATGGAGGCGCTGAGGTAGCCGATGACCGCGTCGAACCAGACGTAGAGCCGCTTGTTGGCCTGGTCGCTCCAGCCCTCCAGCGGGATCGGCACGCCCCAGTCGAGGTCGCGGGTGATCGCGCGGGGATGCAGGTCGCCGAGGAGGTTGAGGGAGAACTTCAGCACGTTGGGCCGCCACTCGCCCTGCTTGGACTGCAGCCACGAGCCCAGCACCTCGGCGAAGGCGGGCAGGTCGAGCATGAAGTGCTCGGTCTCCACGAAGACCGGCGTCTCGCCGTTGATCCGGCTGACCGGGTTGATCAGCTCGATCGGGTCGAGCTGGTTGCCGCAGTTGTCGCACTGGTCGCCGCGGGCCCCGTCGTAGGAGCAGATCGGGCAGGTGCCCTCGATGTAGCGGTCGGGCAGGGTGCGGCCGGTGGAGGGCGAGATCGCCCCCATCGTGGTCTTGGGGAAGATGTAGCCGTTGGCGTGCAGGCCCTTGAAGATCTCCTGCGCCACCGCGTAGTGGTTGGCCGTGGTGGTCCGGGTGAACAGGTCGTAGGACAGGCCCAGGGCCGTGAGGTCCTCGGCGATCAGCCGGTTGTAGCGGTCGGCGACCTCGCGGACGCCCAGGCCCTCCTTGTCGGCCTGGACCTGGATGGGCGTGCCGTGCTCGTCGGTCCCGCTCACCATGAGGACCTTGTTGCCCGCCATCCGCTGGTAGCGGCTGAAGACGTCGGACGGCACGCCGAATCCGGAGACGTGCCCGATGTGGCGGGGGCCGTTGGCGTAGGGCCAGGCGACCGCGGTCAGGATGTGCTGGGACATGTTCTAAGCCTAGAGCCTGTCCTGTGAATCTTCCTCCCGGTTAGGCCCCGGTGCTCAGGCGGCGGGTCACGCCGTGCCGCTGTCCGCGCCCGTCTCCACCGGGACGACGCCGTCCGCGGTGCTCCCAGCGTTTCCGGCGCTCCCGGCGCGCTCCCGGCTGACCGCCTCGGCGGCCTCCTCCGCGGCGGAGGCCGCCACGTCGATGGGCGTCTCCTTGGTACGGCGGATGCCCAGGATGCTGATGAACAGCGCCGCGAAGATGGTCTGGAAGCTCATGATCAGCGCGGTGGCCGAGGGCACCACGATGCGCAGCGACTCGGACGGGATCAGCGGCCCGAAGCTGCGGGTCTGCCAGTGGACCAGCGAGGCGACCAGTCCGCCCAGCCCGGCCAGGGCCAGCAGGCCGCCGGCGATCAGGCCCTTCTCCAGGCTCACGATGTCGACGAGCTTGCGCACCCGCCGGTCCTCCGGCAGGAACCCCTCCTCGGCGGCGTACACCTTGGTGAACAGGGCGAACAGCACCGCCTGGAAGCCGATCACCAGCATGGCCGAGGCGCCGACGAGGGTGTCGACGTCGAAGGCGAGCTTGCCGATGTAGACCGGGCCGAAGGTCAGCAGGGTGCCCGCGACCAGGCCGAGGGTCATCATGACCAGGCCGGGGATGAAGAACAGCCAGCGCGGGCTGTAGAGCATCAGGAAGCGCAGGTGGCGCCAGCCGTCGCGCCAGGAGCGCAGGTGCGGGGGCCGGCTCCGCCCGTCCGGGGAGAGCGTGGTGGGCACCTCGCGCACGTCCAGCCCGGACAGCGTCGAGCGCACCACCATCTCGCTGGCGAACTCCATGCCGCCGGTCTGCAGGCCGAGCCTGAGGATGGAGTCGCGCCGGAACCCGCGCAGGCCGCAGTGGAAGTCGCCGATGGCGCTGGGGAAGAACAGCCGCCCGATGAAGGAGAGCACCGGGTTGCCGAGGTAGCGGTGGAGCGGGGGCATGGCGCCCGGCGCGATCCCGCCCTTGAAGCGGTTGCCCATCACCAGGTCGGCGCCGTCGCGCAGCTGCTCGACGAACGGCATCAGCGCGGTGAAGTCGTAGGAGTCGTCGGCGTCGCCCATGATGACGTACGTCCCGCGGGCGGCGCGGATGCCGCCGATGAGGGCGTTGCCGTACCCCTTGGCGTCCACGTGCACGACCCGCGCCCCGGCGTCCCGGGCCAGCTGCTGCGAGCCGTCGGTGCTCCCGTTGTCGGCTATCAGGACTTCTCCGTCGATCCCGTGTTCCCGCATGCAGGCCAGGGCCTTGCGTACGCAGGTCTCCACGGTCTCCGCCTCGTTGAGGCACGGCATGACCACGGTCAGTTCCACGTCTCGAACCCTTCAGTCACGGCACAGGCAATCCCACCATGATGCCCTCTCGTCCGGGTGCCCGCGTCGAGTCCGTCAAACGGCTGGCATTCTGTAATGCATGGTGACCGTCGCGGATCCTCCACCTCCGACCGGTGCGCGCGCCCGTCTCCGGGCGTTCCTGCACCGCCACCGCGTGTTCGCGGTGGTGCTGGCGGCGGCCTTCGCGCTGCGGGTGGTCACCATGCTCGGGTACGGCCCGGCGCTGTGGTTCAACGACTCCTACGAGTACGTCTCCGGAGCCGTCAACCCCGATAGACCCAGTGCCCTGCGGCCGAACGGTTATTCCTTCTGGCTGCTCCTGCTGCGGCCGTTCCACAGTTTCAGCCTGGTGGCGTTCACCCAGCACCTGATGGGCCTGGCCGTCGGCGTGCTGGTGTACGCCCTGCTGCGCCGGAGGTTCTCCCTGCCGGGGTGGGGGGCGGCGCTGGCCGCGGTGCCGGTGCTCTTCGACGCCTACCAGATCCAGCTCGAACACCTGATCATGTCCGACACCATGTTCATGCTGCTGGTGGTGGGCGTCATCACGCTCGTGCTCTGGCACCGGCGGATGACCTGGCCGATGGGGGCGCTGATCGGCCTGCTGCTCGCGCTCACCGCGCTGACCCGCTCGATCGGCCTGCCCATCCTCGCCCTGGTGGTGGTCTACCTGCTGGTCAAGCGGTCCGGGTGGAAGCCGGTCGCGGCCATGGTGACCGCGTGCGCGATCCCGGTGGCCGGCTACATGGCCTGGTTCGCCTCGGCGCACGGCAACGTCGCGATGACCAACAGCGACGGCGCGATCCTGTACATGCGGACCGCGATGTTCGCCGACTGCAGCAAGATGGAGATCGACAAGCGCAGGGAGCTGGAGCTCGCGCTGCTGTGCATCAGCGATCCGCCGGACAAGCGGCTCTTCGGGCAGATGTACCTGTGGTGGGCGCGCAACGGCCAGCGCTTCCACGCCTTCGGGGTGGGCACGACCTTCACCCCCGAGATGAACAAGACCGCCGGCGACTTCGCCAAGCGGGCGATCCTCTCCCAGCCCGGTGACTACCTCGCCGTCGTCACCCGGGACTTCTTCCGCGCCTTCCGCTGGGACCGGCCGCGCTTCCCCGACGCCAACACCTACCGGCAGTACGAGTTCCTCCCGGAGAACAAGGTGCTGCCCGCCTGGTCCTCGCCCAAGGGCAGCACCACCGACCGGGACGCGCAGATCTACGACCCCGATCTGCCCACCGCGCAGATCGAGGGCAGGCTCCGGGTGATCGGCACCGACGTGCACGATCCGTGGGCCGCCTTCATGCAGGGCTACCAGCGGATCGTCCGGCTGCCCGGCATCGTGCTCGGCGCGCTGCTGCTGATCGGCCTGGGCGGGGTGGCGGTGCGCTGGCGCACGCTGGGCGGGCCGGTGCTGCTGCCGTGGCTGGCCGCCTTCGGGCTCATCCTGGCCCCGGCGGCGACCGCCGAGTTCGACTACCGCTACCTGCTGCCCGCGGTGCCGCTGGCCTGCCTCGCCGCGGCGATCACCCTGGCCCGGCGTCAGCCGGGCTTGATCCAGTCCCCGGTGAGCATCCGCGACGACCAGTCCTCGTACGGGATGACCTCGCCGGTCAGCACCGGGTAGAGCCACCAGAGGTTGGCCAGCGCGAGCAGCGCGAACGTCCCGGTCAGCGCGGCTCCCAGCGCCCTGCGGTTGAGCGGGGCGCGCGCCGGGCCGATGACGAGTCCGGCGGCCAGGACGAGGGCCAGGATCATGAACGGGACCATGGGGATGGCGTAGAACATGAACATGGTGCGGTCGTCGGCCAGGGCGTAGTAGAACCAGGGCAGCCAGCCGGCGGCGTAGGCCAGGAGCACGGCTCCGGCGCGCCAGTCGCGGGTGGCGACGTACCAGGCGACCATGGCGACGAGCGCGGCCAGCCCGCCGTACCAGATGACCGGCGTGCCGACCGCCAGGACCTCCTGCGCGCAGCTTCCCCCGCCGCACCCGCTCGCGGGGGTCTTCCAGTGGAACACGACCGGGCGCAGCAGCAGCGGCCACTCCCACGGCTCCGACTGGTAGTCGTGGTGCTTCGCCAGCCCGGTGTGGAAGCCGAGGACCTGGAAGTGGTAGGCCAGCCAGGAGCGGACGGAGTCGAAGA
>BMQD01000007.1 GCA_014647935.1 Planomonospora parontospora | reverse complement strand
CATGTCCGGCGGCACGCCTGTGTGCTGGGGAAACTCTTACACCACTTCCGTGGACGCAACCAGATCGCGCATCGTGCACCGCGGTCTGGCTGTTCCAGCACACTTGAGCTCCGAAGCGCCAGCTGTGAGCAGCGGCGCCGAGCAGCGCCCACAACCCACTCCTGGCATGGTGCTCCCCGGCAACCGGTCGGCCCTCACGCGCCCGCGCGCGAGCGGCTCGCGAAACTCGCATCACCCTCTCGGGCGCCCCGGGCCGGGGCCGTCCTGAGCCGTCAGCGCGCCCGGCGGTCAAGTCCGCCGACCGAGCCCCGGCGAGGGAGCGGGCTTGAGGGGCGGGCCGCGACGGCTACGCTCGTCCGATACGGGGCGGGCCGAGGCGGACATGGCGACGCCCTGCCGGACGGCTCCTTGGGTTCTAATGATCGTCGCAACACTCGAACCCCGGGAACGCGATGGTTTTCAGAACAGCACCAGGTCGACCTCTGGTTGAGGCGCGACGAAAGTTTCTCGAGCTCGTTCGCGAGGGTGTGAACATCAGGGAAGCCAGTCACATTGTCGACGTTAACCGACGAACCGGACAAGAGTGGATGAATCGGTGCAGTGAGCGCTCGAAGACCTCGACGGCCAGGTGCCCGGCAGCCGAGTGACCGCGGCTCGCAGGGAAAGGCCGAAGACTGGGCCTACGATGCCAGGTGCTGCGCGTACTGATCGGGGGGCAGGCAGCTCTTGCCCAGGACCCTCAGACGCGTGGAGTCGTCCTCGGGGTAGACGGCGACCGTCTGGCAGCGGTAGCGGGCCTGGCCGGAGTAGCGGGCGTCCTGGAAGACGACGTCGACCGGCCCCGAGACCTCCCCCTCCCGGGTGGGCGCACCCGCCGAGGCGGTGCAGCCTTCGCCGTGCGCCCACGGCGGGTAGACGCGCGGTGCCGGCAGCTCCCGCTGGCAGGTGTAGGTGGCCGCCGGATCGGCCGCGAGCGCGGCCAAAGCAGGCACCGCGAGGGCCAGGGGAACGGTCAGCGCCGCCAGGGCGACGAGACGACGGGTACCGGACATGATTGCCGTCCATGTCATGAAATAGATGATTTCGGTCATCAACTTCGTACCCATATGTCACTTTATGTAATCAAACGAGCTGAAGTGTCACTATCAGCTACATACAGAATGGCGGGAGCTCAGCGAGCACCCGGGTGGGCTTGCCACCGAGAGCGGGCATGACAGGGGCGCCGTTCTGCCGGCCTGCACCGGCACCGGCACCGGCGAGGGGGCCAAGCACGGGCCCTCACGGTATTTCGACGCCTTGAGCCAGGTCGCCTACCAGGTGGAGCCCGATGCAGGTGACGACCAGGTGATGCGCGCCGACCACACGCCGAGCCGGTCCCACGGACCGTGCGGTGCACCGCCCCGGCGGTACGTTGTTGGTTAGCCGGTCTCTTCGCTCCCTGCGCCGCGCACGGGGCCAAGCGCCGTACGGAGGGCCCATGCCGCAGGACATCGCGTTCGACCTTCCTTTCCCGGTGCGGACGAGTCCGGACGCGGAAGGCGCCCGGCGGCGCAATCTCCGCTGGGTGCAACAGCACCGGCTGGTGACCGGCGACCAGGCCCTGGCCTGGTACCGCTCCTGGGACATGCCGCGCCTGGCCGCCTGCGGCTTCCCCTACGCACAAGGGGCCGAGCTCGACCTGTGCACCGATGCCATGGCGTTCTTCTTCGTCTTCGACGACCAGTTCGACGGCCCCCTGAGCCGCGCTCCCCGCGACGTCGCCCGCCTGTGCCAAGGCATGATCGACATCGTCCACGGCACCGGACCACCCCGTACGGCCGACCCCTGCTCGACCGCGTTCGCCGACCTGTGGCGGCGCAGCACCGACGGGGCACCTCCCGGATGGGCGGCGCGGACCGCACACGAATGGGAGTACTACTTCGCCGCCCACGCCCACGAGGCGGTCAACCGATGCCGGGCCGTTCCCTCGGACATGGAACGGTACCTGCAGGTGCGCCGGGGCGTGGCCGGCACCGCGCTGCCGGTGTCGCTGGGGGAACGCGCGGCGGCGATCACCGTACCCGCCGTGGCCTTCCACAGCCCGCACCTGCGGATCATGCGAGAGATCACCGTCGACGTGACACTGATGTGCAACGACGTGTACTCCCTGGAGAAGGAGGAAGCCCGCGGGGACATGGACAACCTGGTCCTGGTCATCCAGCACGCCCGCGCCTGCTCCCGCCAGGACGCGGTGGCCGCGGCCCGCGACGAGGTCCACCGGCACGTCACCCGCTTTCGGCAGCTGGCCGCCGAGGTACCGGACATGTGCCGGCAGGTCGGCCTCACCGGCCCACAATGCGCCGCCGTGGAGGCTTACGTCGAGGTCATGACCGCCTGGATGGGCGGCTACCACCTCTGGGAGACCGAGACGGCGCGCTACCGCGCCGCGGCAGACGTCCTGCCCGGCTCGGGCCCCGGCCACTTCGAGAAGCTCCTCGGTAGCGAACCCGAGCAAGACTCGCGGCCGTGAGGGCCGGGCGCGGCGGCCGTGCGTGCGGCCCGACCGGGGCGCCGGACGGGGTCCGCATCGGGTCGCTGGCGTACGGTCCCGTTCGGTCGCAGCTGCCGCTGACCGCCGTTTCGAGGCGGATGGCCTGGTGGGTGACGCCGGGTGACGGTGATCTTCGTATCCGGAAGTCCTCAGCAACGGACAAGATCACTTCGGTCCTCGATGGACCACGGCCGCTCCGGAGCAATCGTCAAGAGTTGTGGATCGATTGAGAGCAGGATTCTCAGGACTGGTCGGTCATGTCGGCCGCGACGAGCTCGACCTCGAACCCGTCCGTGTCCTCCAGATAGGCGGCGTAATGCTGATCGCCACCCGCGTGCGGATGGCGATCGGGGAACATCAGCCTCCAGCCGTGTGCGGGCGCCTGCTCGGCCAGCGCATCGACCAGGGCACGGCTTTCCACGTGGAAGGCCAGGTGGTTCAATCCAGGGCGGCAACGGTCGTGCCGGTCGGCGCTGAGCGCGGACGACTGCTCCAGGACCAGGTAGGTGGCCCCCAGCCGCCAGCTGCGCCCCTCGCTCCAGTCCTGGAAGAGGGCGTATCCGAGCGCCTGCAGCAGCCACTGCCAGCTGATCACGGCGCGTTGAAGGTCGGGCACCCAGATCTCGACGTGGTGCAGCGTTCCGGTGGTGGCCTTGTCGTTCATGCCGCGATCCCTTCGGGACGTTCAACGAGCTTGCCGCTGACGAAGACTGCCCCGGCGCGGACGAGCGCGACGAGATGGGGCGCGTTCACGGCGCGCCATCGCGCCTGGGCCGACTCGATCAGCTTGAACGCCATCGCCGGCCCGGCCGCCCGCGAGCCCGGCCCCTTGGTGACCTTGGTGCGGTGCCGGACGGTGGCGAAGGTCGACTCGATGGGGTTGGTCGTGCGCAGATGGATCCAGTGCTCGGCCGGCAGATCGTAGAACGCCGGCAGCTCGTCGACATCACCGACGACCTTGGCCACCGCCTTGGGGTACTTGGCGCCGTAGGCGGCACCGAACGCCTCCACCGCCGCCAGCGCGTGCGTCTTGTCCTCGGCGTTCCAGATCTCCGCCAGATGCTTCTTCGCTCCCGGGTGCGCCGGCTTCGGGAGCGCCCCCAGCACGTTAGCGATCTTGTGGAACCAGCATCTTTGGGCTCTGGCCTGCGGAAACACCTCGCCCAACGCGCCCCAGAACCCCAACGCGCCGTCCGCGACCGCGAGCACCGGTGCGCGCATCCCGCACCGGGTGCAGTCGCGCAGCAGGTCCGCCCACGACTCGGCCGATTCGCGGTAGCCGTCGGCCAGCGCGACGAGCTCCTTGCGGCCGTCGGCGCGCACGCCGATCATCACCAGCAGGCACAACCGCTGCTCCTCCAACCGGACGTTGACATGGACGCCGTCGGCCCACAGGTAGACGTAGTCGACGCCCGACAGGTCGCGGGCGGCGAATGCGCGCTGCTCGGCCTTCCACTGCTCGGTCAGCTTCGTGATCACCGGCGCCGACAGTCCGGCCGTCGAGCCGAGGAACTGCCCCAGCGCGGCGGTGAAGTCGCCCGAGGACAGGCCGTGCAGGTACAGCAGCGGCAGCACCTCGCTGACCTTGGGCGTCTTGCGGCACCACGGCGGCAGGATGGAGGAGGAGAAGCGCTGGCGTTCGCCGGTGACCGGGTCGGTGCGCTTGTCGTTGACCCGCGGAGCGCGGACCTCGATCGCGTCGGCCGCGGTGAGGATCTCACGCGGGGCGTGGTGTCCGTTGCGCACGACCAGGCGGTGGCCTGCTTCGTCGCGTTCGTCGGGGAAGGCGGCGATGTAGGCGTCGACCTCGGCCTTCAGCGCCTCGGCGAGCATGCGGCGGGCGCCTTCGCGGACGAGTTCGTCGATCAGCGCGGCGGAGACGGGGCCGTCGGTGGTGCGGCGGTCGCCGTCGGCGGAGTCGGGGTCGGGGTCGGGGACTACGGTGAGCATGGGTGTGCCTTCCCAGCCGACGTTGGCGCGTCGGCCATGCGTGTGAGACCTCAAACGATCACCGGGAAGGTACACCCCTTCCCGGCCGATCCACAGGTCTCAAGCATTGCTCCCGCTCCGCTCTAGCCAGTGACAAGTACGGCGATGATCAGGAGGGCGATGACGCCGATCGCGGCCAGCGGAAGTAGCCAAATCCGGAGTTCGATACGCGGTAGGGCCAGCGGTGCGATGCGGCCCACAGGAGCCGCTGACCACGCCGGTCCCAGTCGTTCGCTGAGCCCGAGCACCGAATACCCGCGGCACCGACGTGATCGAGGTCGGCGCCGCGGGGGTTTCAGCGCAGCTTGCTGAAGAACTCCCGGACATCACCGACGAGCAGGTCGGGGGCCTCCATCGCGGCGAAGTGGCCGCCGCGGCCGAATTCGGACCAGTGCACGACGGTGTGTTCGAGCTCGACAGTGCGCCGGATTGACACATCCATAGGGAACACCGCAACCCCGGTCGGCACCGTGGAGCGCTCACTCGCGCCCCAGGCTCCGGCATGCGCGGTCTCGTAGTAGCTGTTGGCTGAGGACCCGGCGGTGCCGGTCAGCCAATACAGCATCACGTTGGTAAGCAACAGATCCCGGTCCACCGCGTCCTCGGGCAGTTCAGCGGCCGGATCGGTCCACTCCTTGAACTTCTCCACGATCCAGGCCAACTGCCCCACCGGAGAGTCGTGCAGCCCGTGCGCCAGGGTCTGTGGCCGGGTGGTCTGGATCATCACGTAGCCGGACTGCTCGGTCTCCAGGTACTGCAGGTGCTCCAGCCGCGCCCGCTCGGCCTCGGTCAGCTCCCCCACCTCGTCCGGGTTGACCTCGGTGAACGCAGAGAGCCCGTTCGCGTGCACGCCGACGACCTTGTCAGGGTTGAGCCTGCCGAGCCCCGGGGAGATGACCGCGCCGGTGTCGCCGCCCTGCGCGCCGTAGCGGTCGTAGCCGAGTCGGTTCATCAGCTCGGCGAACGCCCTGGTCACCCGGTTGGTGTCCCAGCCGGCCTCGCCGGTCGGCCCGGAGAACCCGCTGCCGGGGATCGACGGGATCACCAGGTGGAACGCGTCCGCCGGGTCGCCGCCATGTGCCCTGGGGTCGGTCAGCGGGCCGATGACGTTCAGGAACTCCACGATCGAGCCGGGCCAGCCATGGGTCAGGATCAGCGGCAGCGCGTCCGGCTCGGGCGAGCGCACGTGCAGGAAGTGAATGTTCTGCCCGTCGATCTCGGTGGTGAACTGCGGGTACTTGTTCAGCTCCCGCTCATAGACACGCCAGTCGTAGCCATCACGCCAGTACTCGGCCAGCCCTTTGAGGTAGCTCACCGGCACCCCGCGGCTCCAGCCGGCATCGGGCAGGTCCGCGGCCCACCGGGTCCTGACCAGCCGGTCCCGTAGATCCTCCAGGTCAGCCTGGGGAATGTCGATAGTGAAAGGCCGGATCTCGCTGTTGTTCTCCATGCCGATAACGCTAGGAGCTGGTTAGGACAGGCCCGGTCCTAGGCCAATGGCAGACTTCAAATCATGTGGGAAACCTCGGCACGGCTACTGCGACTGCTCTCGCTCCTGCAGGCCCGACGCGAATGGACCGGCGCCGAACTGGCCGAGCGCCTGGAGATCACTCCGCGCACCGTGCGCCGCGATATCGACCGGCTGCGCGGCCTCGGCTACCCCGTGCTGGCCACCGCGGGCACCGCCGGTTACCGGATGGGTGCAGGTGCGGACCTGCCACCGCTGCTGCTCGACGACGACGAAGCCGTCGCGGTCGCGATGGGCCTGCGCACGGCCGCCGGCGGTTCGATCACCGGCATCGAGGAGACCTCCGTGCGGGCCCTTGCCAAGCTCGAACAGGTACTGCCGTCCCGGCTGCGCCACCGGATCAACGCCCTGCAGTCGGTGACAGTGCCAATGGCCAACACCGGCCCCACCGTCGATCCGAGCACCCTCACCGCCATCGCCGTCGCCTGCCGCGACTCGCTGCGCCTGCGCTTCGACTACCGCACCCACGACGGAACAAGCAGCATCCGCACGACCGAGCCGCACCGGCTGGTGCACTCGGGCCGGCGCTGGTACCTCATCGGCTGGGACGTCGACCGCCAGGACTGGCGCACCTACCGCGTGGACCGCCTCGACCCGCGCACGCCCACCGGTCCCCGGTTCACCCCGCGCACCCCGCCAGACCCCGATATCAGCGGCTACACCTCGCGGGCGATCTCCACGTCGGCCTACCGCTACCAGGCCCGGTTCACCCTGCGCGTCAGCGCCGAAACCGCGGCGGAGCGGATCACCCCCACCACCGGAGCGCTGGAGCCGATCGACGAGCACAGCTGCACCCTGCGGACCGGGTCCAACTCGCTGGACGAGTTGGCCATCTACGTGACAACCAAAGGGTTCGACTTTCAGGTGCACGAACCCCCGGAGCTTGTCGAGCACATCAGGACGCTGGCAGCCCGGCTCGCCAGCGCGACGGATTAGGGCGTGTCCCGTGATCATATGACTGGGTCGCGGAGCCGGATGCGGATCGAGGCGACATCGAGGGTGCCCTGGTAGATGAGCTCGCGCTTACCGTAGCGCGTAGCCACGGCGCATTCGCACCATCAGCCGGGCCCGGCAAGCGAGCACTCGCCAAGCGGCGGCCCGGCGCCGGCCGCTGCCCAGCCGCGCGTCAGCTCGCGCCGTCACCGCCAGCAGCCAGCACAGCGGCGCCGGGCGTCGCGCACTCCTGCCTGGTGTGTGACGCGCGGCGCTGCTTGGCAGCACTCCGGCGGCGTTATCTGGCAGGCGACGAACGGCTTGGGTGCCCCATCAGCGGAGCAGCAGGGCCAGCGTGAGTGCGAGCAGCAGGGAGTCGAGCCGGTCCAGCAGTCCGCCGGCACCCGCCAACCAGGAGGCCGAGTCCTTGACGTCGGCGCCTCGCTTGACCATCGACTCCAGCAGATCTCCCACGGGGGCGCCGAATGCCACGGCGGCCACCAGGGCAGGGGTGAACGCGTCCAGCAGGGCCAGCATGCCCAGGCCCGCGATGGTCCCGGCCAGCACCCCGCTCCAGCGTTTGGCCGGTGACAGCGGAGAAAGCACCGGGCCGCCCAGGAGCCGGCCGCCGAACGAGGCGGCGATGTCGGCGACCGACACCGCGGCGAACAGTGCCAAGGCGGCCGGGCCGAGCAGGACCACCCCGATCAACGGCGCGAACCAGACGACGCCGAACACCCCCCGGCACAGCCGGTTCAGCCCACCGGCCGCATCACCGGTCAGGAGCGGTACCAGGGCGACGGCCAAGACGGCGACGGCGAACACGTGAGGCAGTCGTGCGGGCGCCAGCCAGGCGGTCACCGGCGGCGCGGCCACGGCGGCGGTGAGCAGCACGCGGTCGGGCCGGGGCAGGCGGGTCAGCCCGCCGTACTCGGCGGCGCACACCATGCCCACCGCCGCGGCCAGGACCGCGGCCCCGCCGGGTCCCGCATACAGGGCGGCGACCACTACCGGTACGGCCACTGCCCAGGCGCACCACCGCAGCATGTACTGTCGCCGCCGAGACAGCGCGACGGCGATCCCGCCGGCTGCGAGCGCGCCGGCGATGTAGGGGATCAGGTCGCCGACGCCGGTCACGCCGGGTTCCGCAGATCGTGCAGGGCCGTGGTGACGGTTTCGGCGATCCGGGCGTTGGCGGTGGCCTCGCGCACCGCGATGCGTACCGTCCTGCCTTCGAATGCCGGGGAGATCGGTGACAGGTCGCGCAGGAACACGCCCCGCTCCCGGCATCGGCGGACCAGACGGGCGGCTGCGGGGCCGCCGCGGGCCAGGGTGAGCAGGACGAAGTTGGCCGCCGCTTCCTGGACGTGCACGTCCTGGCCGATCGCGGCGAGTGCGGCGGCCAGTTCGGCGCGCAGCGCCGCGGTCTGCGCCCAGCGGCCGGCGTAGTAGGCGGGGTCGCGCAGAGCGTGGACCGCGGCGATCTGCGCGGGCAGGCTCACCCCCCAGGGCGGGCTCCAGCGGCGCAGCTCGGCCACGATCTGCGCAGGTCCGGTCAGGTAGGCCGCCCGCAGGCCTGACAGCGCGTACATCTTCGAAAGCGAGGTGCACACGACGGTGTTGTCGGCGGCCGCGGCGTACGGCTCCAGCGATCGGCCCGGCCCGGCGTAGCCGGCGTAGGCCTCATCGATCCAGAACCGGGTCCCGCCGGGGGCCGCCGCCAGCACTTGGCGCAGGTCGTCTGCGTCCAGGTGCGCTCCGGTGGGGTTGTTGGGGTTGACGACGACCACGAGGTCGTAGCGTGCGCGCAGCGCTTCGCCGAGGCGGTTCGGGTCGATCCGCCAGCCCTCCTGGCGCCGTAACGTGAACCGGTCGGCGCGGCAGCCGATCACGTGCTCGATGACGTGCGCGTATTCACCGTAGGAGGGGTCGATCAGCAGTACCCGGCAGGAGGCCTCCAGCCAGCCGCGGAACGCCCGGAAGATCAGGTCGGAGGAGCCGGCCCCGACCGCGATGGCCTCGGCGGGAAGGCCGCGGCGGGTCCCGATCTCCTCGATGAGCCCTTCGGCCTGCGCGGGTGGAGAGGTCCGCACCATCCAGTCCTGGTGGGCGGCCAGGGCCGCGGCGGCACCGGGGGCGGGCGGGAACCAGGCGTCGAGCACGTCGGCGGGCACGACGTCTCCGTGCGCTTGGAGGGCATCGAAGCGGCGGCCCAGCGCCCCGATCGAGGTGCCGCCGTGCTCGCAGCCGCCCGTACCGGGCAGGAAGGGCGTCTCCAGGCGCCAGCGCAACCTCGGCTCCAGGTCCCGCAACACCGGACCGTACCTGCGCAGTGTCTGCTGGGCGAGGCCGGCCACCTCACCGGTCAGCAGTTCGAAGGCGACGGCCCCTGAGCGCACCGGTGTCCCGGTGGACGTCAGCCCCAGTTCCCGGTACATCGGCAGGAGCTCGGCCCGGCCCAGCGCCACGATGGTGCGGCCCCCGTGCGCCATCACCCAGCGCAGCGCCGCGTACATCAAGAGCCTGCCGGTCATCCTGCCCCGCCGAGCCGGGTCCACGGTCAGGATGCGGATTTCGAACAGGCCGTCCTGGCGCAGAACGGGGTGCTCAGTGCGCCGCAGGTACTTGTCGATCGAGTAGCGTCCGGCCCATGGTGGTGTCACGCTGATGAACCCGGCGGGGTGTCCCTGATGGACCGCCACGATATAGACGTTGCCCTCGTCGAATTCGTCGCTCAACTGCCCGGCGTCGTTGGCGGGGTGCTGGCCGAGTTCCCGGGCGTACACCTCGTGGCGCAGCCGGTAGATCCACTCGCGGTCGGCATCCGCTCCCGGGCGCAGCTCCAGCTCATCGATACCCACGACCACGATCTCCCCATGTATTCGCCGGTTCCATCGCGCGTCCTCGGGCCGAATGGCGCAGGCCCGCAGACGTCGAGCGCACACGCCCCTTGAGCGTCAACGCCGATCTCCGCCTCCCGGCCATCGCTAGGGTGTAGCCGATCGCGGAGTTGTCAAACAGCGCCGCGCGTCACACCGGCAGCCGGCCGGTCCTCACGCGCGCCCGCGCACGAGCGGCTCGCGACTCGCATCACTGTCCCTCGGGCGCCCCGGGCCGGGGGCCGGTCAGCCGTCGGCGAACCCCCAGGCCAGCGGGCCTTGCTGCAGATCGGATTCCAGCCGGGCGAACTGGGCGTCGCTCAGTTTCGGCAGCGAGGGCGGGCCGGTGGAGCGCAGCGCCCGGGTGCCGCCTTGGCGCCAGGAGCGGCGCCATCGTTCCACCGATCGCAGGCTGACCCGCAGCCTGCGGGCGACGGCCGCGGTGGTGTCGCCGTGTGCGAACGACTCGGCCGCGTCCAGGCGGAGTCGTTCACGACGTTGCTGCTCCGCGGCGGTGAATCCGCCGCCTTGCGCGTATCGCATACTTCTGTGATATCGCACTCACCAGGAGTGATCGGATGCGGCTCCGACATCACGCATTCAACTTCAGTACATCCCCGACAGCGGCAACGTCACCGCCGCACCGAACTGCCAGCACGGCGACACCACCAAGGGCGGCGTCGCGCTGGTGGTCGCCGACACCGGTATCGGCATCCCGGCCGAACAATACGAGCAGCTGTTCTCCCGGTTCTTCCGCGCCTCCACCGCCCGCGAGGCCGGTAGCCCGGGGACCGGCCTGGGCCTGGCGACCACCAAGGTGATCGTGGAGGCGCACGGCGGCGCGATCACCGCCGCACACCGCGCGAGGGCGGCGGCACCGTCTTCACCGTCCACCTGCCCACCGCAGAACCGGCCTCCTGAAACCGGCCCGCAAACACCGCCCGGACCTGATCGGCCCAGAACTCCGACGACTACGGTGAGCCGCCACCCAGTCGATCATCCCGATGATGCCCATGGCTGCTCAGCGAGCTCAGCCGGCCGGTCCGGTTCGCACTCTCCCTGATGCCCGACCAGAAAAATCCCACCCTCAAAGCAGCCTTGACAGCGGCTCAACGGACTCGGCAGGAGCCGCGATCTCTGTCACGATATGGGCATGCCCGTTCTGCGCCTGCTGCGCGCCACCGTGTTCGCGGTGGCGTGCGTGACGGTGTCGCTGGGCATGCACGTGCTGGCCGGAGGCGCCGCCGTCGATCCGGCGACGCCGACCGCGGTGGTCCCGTTGATCACGGGCGGGGCGTTCGTCCTGGCCCGGCGGCAGCGCGGGCTGGGCACCCTGCTCACCGCGGCCTTCGCCGTCCAGTACGGCCTGCACCACCTGTTCACGGCGGCCGCGGTGCAGCCGCCGCCGGTCCCCGGGCACGGCCACGGCGGCCTGGTCGCGGACCTGGGCATGCTGCTGGCTCACGCCGTGACGGCGCTGCTGTCGGCCTACTGGCTGGAGCGCGGTGAGACCGCTCTGGCCACGCTGCTGCACCTGCTCGTCGCCGCGGTGGTCACCCTGCTGGTGTGGCGGGCCGCACCCGCCGTACGGCGTCTCCTCCCACCGCATGTCGAGGAGGGCGGGACCCGGTTCGTCGCCCGGCTGCTGGATGCGGCCGTTTCCCGGCGCGGGCCGCCGGCCGGGGCGTTCGTCTTCTGATCCGGGCCATAGACCCGTGACCCCTTCGCCGCTGGTGCGGGCCGCCTGAGTCCGCACCGCACCGCCGCACACCCCTGCTGCGAGCCGGTCTCCGTCGTGACGGCCGCGCTCGCCGCCCCGGGGGCATCGTGGCTGCGCCGATCCTGACGAACCCCCGCCGGGGTGCGTACCTCGCTGTGCGCACCCCCGTGAACGGAGACCTTTTCCATGACCTCCGACGTGCGCGAACTCTCACCCGCTCCCGAACGTCCCCGCCCCGCCGCCTGGCCCGCGGTGCGCGCACTGCTGCTGCGCCTGCACTTCTACGCGGGCGTCCTGGTGGCCCCCTTCCTCCTGGTGGCCGCCACTACCGGCCTGCTGTACGCCGCCTCCTTCCAGATCGAGAAGACCGTCCACTCCCACGAGCTCACCGCCCCCGTCCCGGCAGGGCAGACGATGCTCCCGCTGGCCCGGCAGATCGCCGCCGCCCGCACCGCGCACCCGGAAGGGACGGTCGGCGCGGTACGGCCCGCCGCCGAGCCCGGTGCGACCACCCAGGTCCTGCTGGACGCGCCGGGCCTGCCGGAGAGCACCCGGCTGGCGGTCTTCGTCGACCCGTACACGGGCGAGGTGCGAGGCACGCTGGAGAGCTACGGCAGCTCGGGTGCCCTCCCGGTGCGTGCCTGGATCTCCACCTTCCACCGCCACCTGCAGCTGGGCGAGCCGGGCCGCCTCTACAGCGAGCTGGCCGCAAGCTGGCTGTGGGCGGTCGCGCTCGGCGGCGTCGTGCTGTGGTCGAGCCATCGCCGCCGCGCGCTGAAACCCGACCGCAAGGCCGGGGGTCTGCGGCGGACCCTGTCGTGGCACGGCTCGGTCGGCCTGTGGATCACCGTCGGCCTGCTCTTCCTGTCGGCCACCGGGCTGACCTGGTCGGCGTACGCGGGCGCGAACGTCGACAGGCTCCAGACCGCGCTCGGCTGGACCACCCCGGCTCTGCCGGCGGCCGCCGGGGACCATTCCGGCCACGCCGGACACGGCGCGGGCGGCGACGGGTCCGCGAGCGGAGCCGACGCCGACCGGATCGTGGCGGCCGCGGCGGGCGCCGGACTGTCCGGGCCGCTGGAGGTGGCCTGGCCAGCCGAGCCCGGTGCGGCCTTCACCGTCAAGGAGATGGACCGCGAGTGGCCGCAGCGCAACGACCAGGTCGCGGTCGATGCGGCGACCGGCCGGGTCACCGGTGAGTTGCGCTTCGACGACTTCCCGCTGGTGGCCAAGCTGATCCGGTGGGGCATCGACGGGCACATGGGCGTGCTGTTCGGCCTGCCCAACCAGATCCTGCTGATGGCGCTCGCCGCCGGTCTCATCTGCATGATCGTCTGGGGGTACCGGATGTGGTGGCAGCGCCGCCCCACCCGGGGCTTCGCCGCCCCGTACGCACGCGGCGCCTGGAGGGCGGTGCCCCTGCCGGTGCTGCTGCCGGTCGGGCTCGCGGCGATCGCGGTGGGGGTGTTCGTCCCACTGCTCGGCATCTCCCTGCTCGCCTTCCTGGCCGTCGACGCGGTGCTCGGCCGGGTCCGCGCCGCCCGCGCGGCGACCGCACCGGCGCGGCAGAGTGATCCCCCTGCCTGAAAACCACCGCCCTCTCCCCGGCCTCGGACGGCGACCGGCTGACGAGCACCGCACGATGCCGATGTCAGGGCACCGGCACCCCATGCCATGATGATCACGCCATGACCGCCTCCCCTCTCCTGCGCATCACCCGCGCCGCGGCCTTCGCCGCGGTGTGCATCGGGCTGAGCGCGGCCGCACACCTGCTGGCCGGGGGAGCGATCTGCGCGCAGAGCGCGGCGGGCGGGCTGGTGCTGGCGTTCACCGCGGGCCTGGCGGCCGCCGGGCGGGAGCGCCCGCTGGCGGTGATCCTGCCGCTGCTGGCCGGGGTACAGGTCGTGCTGCACGTGCTGTTCTCCCTGACCCATGCCTCCCTGACTCACGCCTCCCTGGCCCACGCCGCCCCTGCGGCCGAGGTGGCCGGGATCACCGGGCACGCCCACACCGGACTCGCACCGAGCCTGGGCATGCTGATCGCGCACGGCTGGGCAGTGGCCCTGACCGCGCTGTGGCTGGCCCGCGGCGAGGCGGCGCTGTGGGCGCTGCTGCGGCGGCTGCCGCTGCGGTTGCGTCGCCTCCTGTGGGTGTTCCGGCTCCCGGATCCGGTGCCGTTCCTCACCGCCACCTCAGCCGAGCCAGTGGCGCCGCGCCGGACGACGCTGCTGCGCCACGCCGTCCACCGGCGCGGTCCTCCCCGACAGGTCACCGCCGCCCTGCGCTGACCTTCTCGCGTCACCGCACGGCGGTTCGGCACCGCTTACGGGCCCGCGCGTGCGTGCCCGCGCCGAGACCGCCGTCACCGACGGTCCGGCGGATCCGATCCGTGTGACCTCACTCTTGCGGCACGGCCTCATGCCGGTGTTCTTCCGAACCCGGCTCCGCGCCCGTGGCGGCCTGCCGCATGTGCCAGAAAGGCCTTTCACCATGCTCGTTCGCCGTACCCGTTCCGCCGCTGCCCTGCTCGCCGCCGCGATGACTCTCACCGCGTGCGCCTCCCAGAGCACCACCTCGGCCGTCCCGGCGCCCGCCGCGGCCGCGTCATCGGCTGTCCCGTCGGCCTCCTCCACCTCGTCCCCGCTGACGATCACCGACCCGTGGGTGAAGACCACCGAGGAGGGCATGACCGCCGCCTTCGGCACCCTGGTCAACAACACCGGCACCGACGTGACCGTCGTCTCCGGTTCCTCCCCGCTGTCGCCGGAGATCGAGCTGCACGAGGTCGTCGACTCGGGCGGCAAGATGGTCATGCGCCCCAAGGCCGGCGGCTTCACCGTCCCCGCCCGCGGCACGCACCCCCTGCAGCCCGGCGGCGACCACATCATGCTGATGGGCGTCACCGAGAAGGTGGAGCCCGGCGCGCAGATCGCCTTCACCCTCACTCTCTCCGACGGCTCGGCCCTGGAGTTCACCGCCGTCGGCAAGGACTTCGCCGGTGGCGAGGAGGACTACCAGCCCGGCGGTGACATGGACGGTGACATGGACGGTGACATGGACATGGGCGGCCACGACGACAAGGGCAAGGACGCGCACACGGGCGGAGACGACCAGTGACCGCCGGATCCCGCTTCACCCGGCGCGGACTGCTCACCGGCGGTGCCGCCGCGGCCGTGGGCGCCGTGGCGGCGAGCGCCGCCGAGCCCGCCTCCGCGCCCCGGGCCGTCGCCGCGACCGGACCCACCGCAGCGCCCGCCGCGGTGCCCGCAGGCAGCGCCGTCGAGCCCTTCCACGGCGTCCACCAGGCGGGCATCGCCACGGCGCCGCAGACCCACGCCGCCTTCGTCGGCCTGGACCTGCGGCCCGGCACTGACCGCGAAGCGATCGTGCGGATGATGCGGCTGCTCACCGACGACGCGCGCCGCCTCACCGCGGGCACCCCCGCGCTCGCCGACACCGAACCGGAGCTGTCCACCCTCCCGGCCCGGTTGACCATCACCTTCGGTTTCGGCCCCGGCCTGTTCACCGCCGCCAGGGCCGAGCATCTGCGGCCCGAAGCGGTGGCGCCCCTGCCCGCCTTCTCCGTCGACAAGCTCCAGAAGCGGTGGAGCGGCGGGGACCTGCTGCTACAGATCTGCGCCGACGACGCCCTGACCGTGGCGCACGCGTTGCGCATGACGGTCAAGGACGCCCGCGCCTTTACGACGGTGCGGTGGGTCCAGCGCGGGTTCCGGCGCCCGCCGCACGTGCAGGCGCCGGGCCTGACCCAGCGCAACGTCATGGGTCAGCTCGACGGGACCGTCAACCCCCGGCCCGGCACGGCCGAGTTCGACAGGGCCGTATGGATATCCGAGGGCCCGGACGGGATGCGCGGCGGCACCACGCTGGTGCTGCGGCGCATCCGCGCGGAGCTGGAGACCTGGGACGCCGTCGACCGCACGGGCAAGGAGTTCACCGTGGGCCGCCGGCTGCAGGACGGCGCCCCGCTCACCGGGAGGACAGAGCACGACGAGCCGGACTTCGCCGAGCTCACCCCGGCGGGGTTCCCCGTCATCGCCGAACAAGCACACATTCGGCGGGCCCACGTCGCCGACCCGGGCCTGCGGATCTTCCGCCGGGTCTACAACTACGACGAGGGCCTGTCCACCGACGGGCACGCCGATGCGGGGCTGCTGTTCGCCTCCTACCAGGCCGACATCGCCCGGCAGTTCACCCCGGTCCAAAAACGCCTGGCCGAGGCCGATCTGCTGAACGAGTGGACGACGCCGATCGGCTCTGCCGTGTTCGCCGTCCCGCCGGGCTGCGCGCCGGGGGGATGGATCGGCCAGACCTTGCTGTCGTGACCTTCGCCCGCGCATTCCGGCTGCCTGCCTGGTGGCCGGAATGCACGGGGCCACACCTGCCCGTCATGAAGTGTTCCTCTCACGGAATCCACACAACAGGGGCAGAATCGGTCACCCGGACGTCGGCGACCTGAGCCAGCCGACGGATCTGCTCGTCGTGGTCGAGGGCGGGTACTTTCCGGGAGTTCCGGCAGCAGCAGTCCCGGCACACGGTGATCCTTTTCACGTGTTCCTTCCCCGGGCGGACCGGTGGCCCAGCACACAGTCACCACATGTGCCGCCTCCGGGCACCCGGTAGTAGAGGCAGCAGTTGCGCCGGAGGTAGAACGGTTGCTCGGCGAACGTCCCCTGACCGCGCAGATGTCCCATGGTCAGCAGTTCACGCCCCAGCGCCAGGGCTGCCGCAGTGCGCTGTGGCCGGTGCCGGGTCAGAGCCTGGATGCTCCCGGCGAGTGCCGAGGCGGCGTTTCCCCACAGGATCGCCGGCGCGATCGAGACGACCCGGCCGACCGTATCCGCGAGCGGTTCCAGAAAGCCCGCCACGACCTCCTGGTGTAGCCGGTCGGCACCGTCTCCGCGGACGGGCAGGAAGGGCCATTCCTGCAGCCGCAACGGCAGCGGTCCGTGCGGCACCGGACGCCAGTGGACCCGTGACGGATCGAAGCCTCCGGCGACATCGTGGAGCACCAGCAGGCCGGCGGGCGGGGACACGAACCGCGCGGCCAATCCCTGGAACAGGATGGAGGCCGCCACCCGGCGATCTTCAATGCCGAGCCGTTCAGCGACATCGGCGACGCGGGCGGTGATCAGATCGGCGCTCTGGATCAGCTCGGCGACGGGCCGCCACTCCTGCCCCACGGGCCCCTCATCGAGAGCGAAGTAGCCTCCCAGCGCGGCCAGTTCACGCACGCGCGGGCACGCAGGCACAGACCCCGTCCTCCAGCCGCCAGTCGTCACTGGTGAGCAGGGGGCTCACCCCGAAGCATGGTGATACGGACCGCTACCGCGTCGCGACCCCAGCAGGATCTGGCCGGGTGCGGCGGGTGGTCATCCGCCGACATGCCCGACCGCGCCGAGGAAGTAGTCGCCGATGCCCTGGTAGGGGACCACTGTGCCCGGCTCCGGCCGCCATTCCGGCAGGTTCACCAGGCCGGGCTCGACCAGGGAGACACCGTCGAGCAGACGGGCGATCTCCGTGCCGGTCCGCGCAACGAACGGAGAGGATGATCGCCGGTAGACGTCCGTGACGCCCTCGGCGGCCTCCGGGCGGGCATCGATCGCGACGTGCGACAGGGCCAGGTAGCTGCCGGACGGCAGCGCCTCCCGCAGTTCGGCGACGATGCGCTCCGGCTTCTCCTCGTCGGGGATGAAGTGCAGGATCGCCAGCAGCAGGACCGCGACCGGTCGCCCGAAGTCGATCGCCGCCCGGACCTCGGGGTGCTCCAGGATCTCGCGGGGGCGGCGCACGTCGCCCTCGACGATGGACACGTTCTCGTGCTTACCGAGGATCGCCCGGCCGTGCACCAGGACCGTGGTGTCGTTGTCGACGTAGACGACGCGGGCGTCAGGGGCGACGACCTGGTGGACGTTGTTCTGCGTGGGCAGCCCGGCGCCGATGTCGATGAACTGGCGGATGCCCCGCCGGGTGAGGAAGTCCACGGCGCGGCCGAGGAAGGCGCGGTTGGCCCGGACGCTGTGGCGGATCTCCGGGACGAACGACAGTGCCTTCTCCGCGGCCTCGCGGTCGGCGGGGAAGTTGTCCTTGCCGCCCAGGTAGTAGTCGTACATCCGGGCGGCGTTGGGGACGTGCGTCTGGATGCCGGAAGGCGTCTGGTCGGTCACGGGCCGCTCCACGATCACGGTTTTCACGGAAATACCGTGATCATAGTCACCGAACCTCTGGAGAAGCGGCCGGACGGCTGGCAAGATCACGCCATGGTCGTCTCCCCCTCGCGCCGCCTCATCGGCCTGCGCCTCGCCGACGGCGTCACCCGGGGCAACATGCGGGCCTGCCTGTCCATGGCGTTCGCCTCGACCATGGTGATCTCCTTCCTCCCGGCCGCGCAGCCGTACATCCTGAGCGGAGTCCTCGGCGTTCCCGCCTACGACCAGGGAAAGGCCGTCGGCCTGCTCGGCGTCGCCGCGGAGATCGCGATGATCGCCAGCCTGGCCTGGTACGGGGCTCTCGCCGACCGGTACGGCAGGCGCCCCATCGCGGTGGCGGGTTTCGTCCTGTGCGCGCTCGGCACCGCGCTGTTCCCCTTCGCCGACTCCACCGCCGTGCTCGTCGCGCTCCGGGTCGTCTTCGCCCTCGGTGTCGCCGCCCTCAACGGGATGCTCTCCACGATCGCCGCCGACTACGTCCGCGACGGCTCCCGCGGCCGGTCCTACGGGTTCGTGGGGCTGTTCAGCGGGCTCGGCGCCATGGTGGCGGTGCTCGCCCTGGTGCGGCTGCCCCAGATCCTGGAGAGCCGCGGCACCGCCCCGGTCACCGCCGCCCGCCTGTCGTTCCTGGCCATCGCCGCGGCCGTGCTGGCGGTCGGCGCGCTGATGTGGTTCACCCTGTCGAGGACGCGGGTCGCCCCCGCCGCCGAGCGGGTCCCGCTGGCCCGGCTGATCGCCGAAGGCGTCGCCCTCGCCCGCGACCCCGGCATCGCCCTGTCGTACGCCGCGGCGTTCGTCGCCCGCGCCGACCTGGCCGTGGTCGCCGGATTCATGTCCCTGTGGGTGACCGAGCACGCTCTCGCCGAGGGCGGCCTGTCCGGCGCCGAGGCGCTTGCCCGCGCCGGGGCCGTGGTCGGCGTCGCCCAGACCGTGGCCATGCTCGGCGCCCCCCTCGTCGGCTGGCTCGGCGACCGGATGCGCCGCCAGGACGTGGTGATCCTCGCCCAGGCCCTCGCCGCCGTCGCCTACCTGTCCACCTTGCTGGTCACGGACCCGCTCGGCTCCGGAATGATGGTCGTCGCCGTGCTCATCGGCCTGGGCGAGATCGCCGTGATCACCACCGCGGGGCCGCTCCTGGCCCAGCAGGCACCCGCCGCCGTGCGCGGCTCGGCCTACGGTCTGCAGACCCTCTGCGGAGCGGTCGGCATCCTGGTCGTCTCCGGTCTCGGCGGCTACCTCTACGACGCGTGGCGTCCCGCCGCGCCGTTCGTGGTCGCGGGCGTGGCCGGGCTGCTGGTCGTCGCCTTCGGCCTGCTGGTACGGCGCCGCGTCACACCCCTCGGGGAACCGCCCGCCCCGCGACAGGCTCCCGCCATCCGCCCGGCACAGCCGTGATCGAGGCGGCGCCTTCCAGCGTGCCGTGTACGGAGGATCCTTCGCCCTCCGGGAACACCTGCATCGGCGGATTCGTCGACCGTTGTCCGACCGACGGCGCCCTGTCCGCCTGCCCGCGGGTCGACCGGGTCGACGGCGGGTCAGCGTCCGGCGGGGCCGGGGCGGATGAGCCCGTCAAGGACCCGGTCCAGCCCCCAGCGGAACTGGCCGGTGCCGATGTAGGCGGCGATCGTGTCGGCGCCGGCGGCCGTGCGGGGGTACCGGTCGGCCGGCAGGGCGGCGAACCCGGCTCGCCGGGCGGCGATTCGCTCCGCCTCCGGGGGGGCCGGCCGGGCCGGGTCCAGCTCGGCCGCCTCCAGTGCGATCGCGCCCAGAATGTACACGATGAGGACATAGCCCGCATGGATCGCGACGTCGTCATCGAGCCCGGCCTCGGCGAGCAGGGCGAACAGGCGCTCGCCCAATAGCAGCGCCTGCGGGCCGTCCATCGGCGCCCCGAGCAGCAACGCGGCGGCGCCGGGGTGGGCGAGCAGCCGGGTGCGCAGGCCGAGCGCGAGCTCGTGTACGCGCTCCCGCCAGGGGCGCCCGACGTCGGCCAGCGCCTCGGCGTCGTGCTCGCCGATCAGCCGGTCGACCAGCGTGCGCAGCACCGCCGCCTTGTCGGGGAAGTAGGTGTACAGGGCGTTGGGCGCCACGCCCAGCTCGGCCGCGATGCCCCGGATCGAGACGGCCTCGGCCCCCCGCTCGTCCAGCAGCCGCAGCGCCGCCGCCACGATCACCTCCTCGGAGAGGATGCGCCGAGGCCCCGGCCGGCGCCGGGTCGCCGGTGCCCGCTGATCGGATTCCATGTCACCTCCCATTGACGGAGCCACTGTACGTTGTGCAAAGTCTGTACAGTGTACAAATTGTACGCCGTACAGATCTGGAGGCCCGCATGAACTCCACCACCCGTGCCCCCGCGACGGTCAGCCGCACGCCCCACACCCGCACGGCGATCCTGCTCATCGTCGGGGCGGTCGTGGTCAACACCGCGTTCGCCCTGCTCGGGACGGCGTTCGACTACCCGGACGTGCTCCAGTACCCGGTCGAGGAGGTGCTGCGCCGCTTCCACGCCGACCGGGCGCGGATCACCGGGTTGTTCCTCCTGCTGGCGACGGGCGCTGCGCTGCTCGCCCCGATCGCGGTGCGGGCCGCCCGGCTGGCCGGCGCGGGCCTACTGCCCCGAACCTCCGCCGCGGTCGGGGTGGCCGCCGCCGCGGTGCAGGTGGTGGGGCTGCTGCGCTGGCCGCTGCTGGTGCCGCCCCTGGCCGTCACCTTGGCCGACCCCGGTGCCACCGCCGCCGACCGGGCGGCGGCGGTCGACCGTTTCCACACCCTGCACACCGTGCTCGGCCAGATCGTGGGTGAGGCGTTCGGGTACCTGCTCACCGCCGCTTGGACGGTGCTGATCGTGGTGGCGCTGCGCCGCGGCGGCGCCGGGCATCCCGTGCCCCACCGCTTCGTCCTCGGCCGGTTCTCGGCGGGACTGGCACTGCTCTCCGTCCCGCCGATCCTCGCCGGACTGCTGGTGCCCCTCGGAGCGCCTGGCGCCGATCTGGCGAACTTCATCGGATACGTGGCCTGGAGCCTGTGGCTGGTGGTGTTCGGGGCCGGCCTGCTGCGCGACTCCAGGCGGCAGGCCCGGATGGTTACCGACCGTGGAGACTGTGGCCACATCGCATGAGAACTCGCCGCTTCTCTCGCCAGATCACTGAGAATTCGTCAGGTCAGCCGAGAGGCCGCATCCGGCACGATCGCACACATCCTCGACCGGCCCGAGGACGCCGGGGAGCCGCCATCAGATCTAGCGAGGGGACTGCCGGGTTCACCCGGCAGGGGAATCGCTTCCCTGTCACAGTTTTTCTGCTTGAAACGGACAGGGCTTGTCCGTCGCCCACCTCGGCAGAGGAAAGCGAGAAGCCGCCCCCTTCAGGGAGCGGAGGAGTCACGACCGCGTGTTCCCTGTCCCGCGGCCGGTCCCGCCCGCCGCCGGAATCCCCCGGGCAACCTCCTGAACCGAAGGACGGCCGAGGCCGCGCCCGGGGGCACGGGCGCGGCCTCGGAGCCGCGGGAGCGGCGCTGCGGGCGCTGACTACCTCTTCAGGCTCCAGCCCGCGCCGACGCCCATCAGGTGCAGCGCGACGCACAGGAGTCCGGCGGTGCCGAGCGTGGTGACGGTGACGACGCTGCCGACGGCGACACCGGCGATCTCGAAGATGAGGGCGAGCAGGAACAGCAGTGCGGCGGCGAGGGCGAACATCCCTACCTCCTGGGGGGCGGGCCAACAGGTTCCTGTATGGGGATCTCCGGTGGGATCCCTCTGAAAACGGACCCCGAGGTTACGTTGCGCGCACCGGCCGTCACAAGGTATTGACCGGGCGGTCAGCCAACCGGCGGGTGGGTGCCGATCGGCCCGCGCGAGGCGGACAGGAGGCCGAAGGCCGGCGGACACCCCTCGGACGGGGACACCGGTCAGCCGACGGAGGAGTACGCCACCACACCGCGCCGGAGCGCGTCCATCGCCTTGCCCGCACTCTTCCTGACCTTGCTGTCCCGGGGCGCCGCGTCGGAGACCTGGCCGAGCAGGTCCAGCAGCTGCTTGGTCCAGCGCACGAAGTCGCCCGCGGCCAGCTCCGAGCCGTTGATCCCGTCGCCGAGCACCGCGTCCAGGGTGTGCCCCTTGGCCCAGCGGAAGGCCGCCCAGGCGAAGCCGAAGTCGGGCTCGCGGATGAACGCCAGGCCGTGGTCGCTCTCGATCGCCTCCAGGTCGCCCCAGAGCCGGATCATCTCCGCCATCGCCTGCTGCGCGCCGCCCGCAGGGATGCGGGGCTGGCGGGCCTCGTCGGCCTGCCGGGACTCGAACACCAGCGACGACACGCACGCGGCCAGCTCGGCCGGGTCGAGCTCGTCCCAGATCCCGGCCCGCAGGCACTCGGCGGTGAGCAGGTCCAGCTCGGTGTAGAGCTGGGCCAGGCGGCGGCCCTCGGCGGTGACGTCCTCCCCGTCGAGGTAGCCGAGCCGGTCGAGCACCCCGCAGACCCGGTCGAAGGTGCGGGCGATGACGTGCGAGCGGCCCTCGACCCGGCGGCGCAGGCCCTCGGTCTCGCGCAGCAGCTTGTGGTAGCGCTCGGCCCAGCGGGCGTGGTCCTCCCGCTCGTCGCAGCCGTGGCAGGGGTGCTGCCGGATCTCCCGCCGCAGGCGGAGGATCTCCTCGTCCTCACCGGCGTGGTCGCGGGCCCGGTCGGGCCTGCCCAGGTCGAGGTGGCCGATCTTGGCGTGCATGGAGGAGACGAGGTTGGCGCGCTCCTTCGGGGAGCGGGCGTTGAAGTTCTTCGGGATGCGCAGGTGCTCGACCGGCTCCACCGGGACCGGGAAGTCGGCCGCCGACAACTTCTTGACCTGCTTGCCGATGGTCAGCACCAGCGGGGACGGCCCCTCGCCCCGGGAGTTGAGGCCCGGGTCCAGCACGACGGCCAGGCCAGCGCGGCGGCCGCCCGGCACCCGGATGATGTCGCCGGGCCGCAGCGCCTCCAGCGAGCGCACCGCCTGCAGGCGGCGGGCGGCGCCGCGCTGGCGCGACAGTTCCGACTCGCGGTCCGACAGCGCCCTGCGCATCGCGGCGTACTCGGTGAAGTCGCCCAGGTGGCAGGTCATCGCCTCGCGGTAGCCCGCCAGCGCCTCCTCGTGGCGGCGCAGCTGCTTGGCGATGCCGACCACCGCGCGGTCCGCCTGGAACTGCGCGAAGGAGGACTCCAGCAGCGACCGAGCGCGCTCCCTGCCGACCTGGCCGACGAGGTTGACCGCCATGTTGTAGGAGGGCCGGAAGCTGGAGCGCAGCGGGTAGGTGCGGGTGCTGGCCAGCCCGGCGACGTGCAGCGGGTCCGTGCCCGGCTGCCAGTGGACCACCGCGTGGCCCTCCACGTCGATGCCACGCCGTCCGGCCCGCCCGGTCAGCTGGGTGTACTCCCCCGGGGTGAGGTCGGCGTGGGTCTCGCCGTTCCACTTGTCGAGCTTCTCGATCACCACGGAGCGGGCGGGCATGTTGATGCCCAGCGCGAGGGTCTCGGTGGCGAACACCGCCTTGACCAGGTTGCGGGTGAACAGCTCCTCCACGACCTCCTTGAAGGTGGGGAGCATGCCCGCGTGGTGGGCGGCCAGGCCGCGCTCCAGGCAGTCGCGCCACTCCAGGAAGCCGAGCACGGCCAGGTCCTCGTCGGGCAGGTGCGCGGTGCGCTCGTCGACGATCTGCCGGATCTCGTGGCGCTCGGCCTCGGTGGTGAGCCGGAGTCCGGCGAACACGCACTGCTGGACCGCGGCGTCGCAGCCGGCCCGGGAGAAGATGAAGGTGATCGCGGGCAGCAGGCCCTCGGCGTCGAGCCGCTCGATGGCCTCCGCCCGGTTGGGCGGTCCCGGTCTGCGCGGACGGGAGTAGCCGCGGCGACCCCTGCCGTACGCCTGGCGCTCCTCGTCGCGGGACAGGCGCAGCAGGTCGGGGTTGACCAGCGGCCGCCCGCCGTTCTCCTCGGTGACGAACAGGTCGTAGATGCGGTGGCCGACGAGCATGTGCTGCCAGAGCGGGACCGGGCGGTGCTCGTCGACGATGACGGAGGTGTCGCCGCGGACGGTGCCCATCCACTCGCCGAACTCCTCGGCGTTGCTGACCGTGGCCGACAGGGCGACCAGCCGCACCGACTCGGGCAGGTGGATGATCACCTCTTCCCAGACGGCGCCGCGGAACCGGTCGGCCAGGTAGTGCACCTCGTCCATGACCACGAAGCCGAGCCCGGTCAGGGTGTTGGACCCGGCGTAGAGCATGTTGCGCAGCACCTCGGTCGTCATGATGACGATCGGAGCCTCGCCGTTGACGCTGTTGTCGCCGGTGAGCAGGCCGACCTTGGCGGCGCCGTACCGCTTGACCAGGTCGTTGTACTTCTGGTTGGACAGGGCCTTGATCGGGGTGGTGTAGAAGCACTTGCGGCCCTGCGCCAGGGCCAGGTGGACGGCGAACTCGCCCACCACGGTCTTGCCTGATCCGGTGGGAGCGGCCACGAGGACTCCGTCGCCCGCCTCCAGCGCGCGGCAGGCGTCCAGCTGGAACTCGTCCAGCTCGAAGTCGTACAGACCGCGGAACGAGGTCAGGGCCGGTCCGCTCTCGATCTGGCTCTGACGGAAGGCGGCGTAGCGTTCCGCAGGGGTCGTCATAATCTTCAGCCTACCGATATCGCAATTCCGGTCCGCCCTCCGCCGGGTACGGCCTGCGCCCCGGCCGCCGGGCCTGCCCCGGCGCCGACCGCACCCGCCTCACCGCGCCGGCCGGGCCCTCATTGTCCCGGCCGCACCCGCCCTACGCCTCGATCCGGGGGCTCGGTCAGCGCCCACATCCTCATTGCCCCGGCCGCACCCGCCCTACGGCACCAGCACGCGCAGCGCGCCGGGGACGGCCTCGCAGACGAGAGGAACCGGGCCGATCCGCTCGCCGTCGGCGTAGGCGACCACCCCGGGGGCCTCCAGCGCCACCCGGCGGGCCCGCCTGATCGTGACGGCGGGATGGTCGACGTGGGTGCCCCGGTAGACGCTGGGGAAGGCGCGCAGGAACCTGCTCTTGGGCACGGCGCCGAGGATCGTCACGTCCAGCAGGCCGTCGTCGGGGAGCGCGCCGGGGCAGACCTTCATCCCGGCGCCGTAGGAGCGGGTGTTGCCGACCGCGACCAGCATGGCCTCGACCTCGACGACCTCTCCGTCCAGCTCGATCCTGAACGGGATGGGCGTGAAGTCGCGCAGCTCCTCCACCAGCGCGACGAGGTACTTCGCCATGCCGGGCGGCCAGGTGAGCCGGTTGGCCCGCTCGTTGACGCGGGAGTCGAAGCCGCAGCAGAGCACGCCTGCGAACCAGTCGTCCTCGCCGATCCTGACGGCGTCGACCGTGCGGACCCGGCCGCCGAGCACGACATCGGCGGCGGCGAGCGTGTCCTTGGCGGGCAGACCGAGGGCGGCGGCGATGTCGTTGCCGGTCCCGGCGGGGATGACGCCCAGCGGCACGTCGGTCCCGGCCACCGCCTGCACGGCGAGGTGGACCAGGCCGTCCCCGCCGAAGGCCACCAGCGCGTCCGGGCCCTCGGTCACGGCGGTGCACGCGCGCTCCAGCGCGTCCTCGGCGGAGTCGCCGAGGATCACCGAGACCTCCGCGCCGGTCCGCCGGAGGCGGTCCAGGACGGGTGCGAGCAGGCCGCGCGAGCGGCCGCCACGGGCGGCGGGATTGACGAGTACGGCGATCTCTCCGGGCACGAACCGGAACTTATCGCCTATTTGGCGGAATCAGTATCGGTCGTTCTCGAATCGAGAGCAGAATCGTCGTCCCCGAGCGGGACGGCCCTCTCCACCGGGGAGTCTTCGGCGGCGAGCGGCGACGCCTCGTCGT
Source organism: Planomonospora parontospora (assembly GCA_014647935.1). Lineage (GTDB taxonomy): Bacteria > Actinomycetota > Actinomycetes > Streptosporangiales > Streptosporangiaceae > Planomonospora > Planomonospora parontospora. The sequence goes on along the minus strand of BMQD01000007.1, from coordinate 305,906 downwards.
CGGACAGGTGCGAGAAGTCGTCCCCGCCCGCGGCCCTGCGCTCCCGCAGGAACATGACCCCCTCGGCGAGGGCGAACAGGATCACCATCGGCAGTGCCAGCGCGATCATCGTGAACGGGTCGCCGCCCGGGGTGGCGATCGCCCCGAAGACGAACATCAGGAAGATGACCATGCGGCGGTGCTTGGCCACCGTGGCCCGCGGCAGCACGCCGATGACGTTGAGGAAGACCATCAGCAGCGGCAGCTCGAAGGAGACGCCGAAGACGATGAGGAGCACCAGGGCGTAGCCGAGGTACTCGTCGAGGGTGATGGTCGGGATCGCGTTCTCCGGCGCGAAGCCGAGCAGGATGGCCAGGCCGGTGTCCATCACGAAGTAGGCCAGGGCCGCGCCTGCGAGGAAGAGCGGGACCGCCATCCCCAGGAAGGCCAGCGAGTAGCGCTTCTCGTTGCGGTACAGGCCCGGCGTCACGAAGGCCCAGATCTGGTAGAGCCAGATCGGGGACGTGACGACCAGCCCGAACATCGCGGCGACCTTGAGGTTCACGAAGAAGGACTCGAAGACGCCGAGGACGAGGAAGGTGCACTCCCCGCGCAGCTGATGCGACTGCTGGAGGCTGCAGTAGGGCGCGGAGACGAAGTTCCAGACCGGGTCGAACAAGACGAACCCGAGGATGATGCCGGCGACCAGCCCCAGCAGCGCGACGACCAGGCGGTTGCGCAGCTCGCGCAGGTGCTCCATGAGCGGCATGCGCCCGTCCGCCGCCTCCTCGGACGGCACGGACCCGTTACGGCCCGGCTTGGGCCACTTCAGCAGTGCCATTCGCGAATCCCGGTCCGAGGAGTGAGGTGTTCAGGAAGGAGGACGGCGTGCAGCCTACTGCTGCTTGGGAGCCACCGACTGGGCGCGCAGCCGGGCCGCCTGCTCCTCCAGGGCGCGGGCCTGCTCCTCGGCCGTCGGCGCGGCGGCCGGAGCCGGCGTGGCGATCTGCTGCGGGGCCGGGGCGACGGGCTGCGCCTGCACCACCGTGGCGGTCGGCGCGGCGGCCTCGTCGTCCTCGCGGAGCTTGGAGGTCTCCGCCTTGAAAATGCGCAGCGACCGGCCGAGCCCGCGAGCGGCCTCGGGGAGCTTCTTGGCACCGAACAGCAGCACCAGGATCAACCCGATGATGATCAGCTCAGTGGGTCCCAGGTTGGGCATGACACATCCTTAAGCCGAGCGACGTGCAGTCTCTGTGCCGATCGTACGCTGCCCGGGGCGCAGACTCATCCCTCCGCGCCCCGGTCCTCGTCCGGCCGTCCGCCGGAGAAGTCCCGGACGGCCTCCAGCCGCTGCCGCGTCCGGTCCACCTCCCGGCCCAGCTCACGGGTGGCGAGCAGCACCCGGGCCCCCATCAGGCCCAGGACCGCCACTCCCGCGAAGCCCAGTCCGACCGCGGCGAGGATCCAGCTCATGTCACCGGATCCTAACCGCCTGTCCGCCGTACGTCCGCCACCGATTCAGGAGACCGACCCCTGACCGCCTGCCCGCCGTACGTCCGCCGCCTGTCCGCCACCGGTTCAGCGGACCGACTCGTAGCGCGCCAGCGCCGCCGTGGCCGCGGCCCGCACGCTCTCGGCCAGCGAGGCCGGGGAGACGACCCGGCCGGTGCCGCCCAGGCGCAGCGCCAGCCGGAGCAGCCAGCTCTGGTCGCGGGCCCGCAGGGCCACCCGCAGGCGGCCCTCGCCGAGTTCCTCGACGCTCTCGCACGGGTAGTACTCGGCCACCCAGCGGCCCGCCGCGGTCAGCTCCAGCTCCACCAGCTCGTCGGTGGGCGAGGGGCGGAACACTCCGGGCGTCACCTCGTCGGGCACCGCGTCGGCGGGCGGGTCGGCGGCCACGTCCAGCAGGTCCACGTCGAGCATGCGGTCCAGCCGGAACAGGCGCACCGCCTCGGCCCGGTAGCACCAGCCCGACAGGTAGGAGCGGCCGTCCACCACGACCAGCCGCATCGGGTCGACCTCACGCGGGGTGATCTCGTCGCGGCCCGGCACGTAGTAGCGGAGCGAGAGCCGCCTGCGGCGGCGCAGCGCCTCGTTGACGGCCGGCAGCGCGTCGGGCGTGGCGTCCACCTCGACGGCGACCTGGCTGCTGACCGCGGCGGCGCCCTCCCCCGCGGCCTGCTCGAACTTGGCGATGACCCGGGCCAGCGCGTCGCGCTCGCCGAACTCCGGCACCTCGGCGAGCATGCGCAGCGCCACCAGCAGCGCGCTGGCCTCGTCCACGCCCAGGCGGAGCGGGCGGGCGATGGTCTCGGCGTTGTCGATGACGATCTCACCGCCGTCCCAGGAGACGTCGATCAGGTCGCCGGGGGTGTGGCCGGGCAGCCCGCACATCCACACCAGCTGCAGGTCGTCGATGAGCTGCTTCTCGGTCAGCCCGAAGACCTTCGCGACCTCGGGCACCTCCGCCCCGGGGTGGGACATCAGGTAGGGCACGAGGGCCAGCAGCCTCGGCAACCGGTCGGCCGTCCCGCTCACTGGTGCACCATCCCCTCGTCGGTGGCCGGAAGAGCCCCGGCGCACCCGGGGCACCGCCGGGTCGCCTCTCCCCGCTCGCCGTACGGGCGGCCCGCGGGGGCCGCCCCGCTCACCGTTCCCGCCGTACCGGGTCCAGTCCGGACGATCATGCCAGCGCTCCCTTCAGGCGGCAGATGACGGCCTCGCGGGCGTCGGGCGGCCCGACCACCTCGGCGTCGGCGGCGAACCCGGCGACCCAGCCGGCCAGCCGCTCGGGGTCGGTGAAGTCGACCTCCAGCTCGTCCCAGCCCTCGCCGGCGGGCCGTACGGCCTTCGCCACCTGGCGCAGGCCCTGGCAGGCGCCCTCGCGGGCCCGGATGACCGCGGTGCGCGGGGTCAGGGGCCCGTCGTCGCGGTAGCCCACCATCGACTTGATGTCGACGCCCTCGGGGACCGTCACGGTGCCGGGGCGGCCGGCCGGGACCACCGGCCCGGTGATCCGGCTGAGCCGGAAGACCCGGGGGGCGTCGCGGTCGCGGTCGTGGCCGACGACGTACCACCGGCCGCGGCGGCTGACCACGCCCCACGGCTCGACGGTCCGGGTCAGCACGCTCTCCCCGGCCGCGACGCGGTAGGGGAAGCGGACCGGGCGCCGGTCGCGCACGGCCTCCCACAGTGCCGGGAAGGCCGGGTCGCTGGTGTCGACCCGCAGCTCCAGCGCGCCGCCGAGCATGCCGCCGGTCTCGTCGGTCTCCACTCCCCCGGCGCGCAGTTTCAGCAGCGCCCCGCTGGCCGCCTCGGCCAGGCTGGCCCGCTGCCACACCCGGGCCGCCAGGCCCACGACGGCGGCCTCGTCGGGCTCCAGGGTGATCTCGGGCAGCTCGTAGGCCTGCCGGACGATCCGGTAGCCCGGATCCTCCTCCCAGGGGTCCTTCTGGACCTCGATCGGGATGCCGATCTCGCGCAGTTCGTTCTTGTCGCGCTCGAACATCCGCTGGAAGGCCTCGTCGTTGGCCGAGTCGTAGCCGGGCACGGCCTGGCGGATGTGCTCGGCGCTCAGCGGCCGCCGCGTGGCGAGCAGGCAGATCACGAGGTTCAGCAGCCGCTCGGTCTTCCGGCGTGACATCCGGCCTCCCTCCCTGTTCAAATGACGCTACCCTTCCCCGCGTGATCAGATGGCGCAGGGGCGAGGTCGTACGGATCCGGCGCGAGTGGCCGGGGGCGGTGGAGCTGGACGTCGCCACCGAGGAGGGCCAGGCGCGCGCACTCGCCTATCCCGCCCTCGTGGGACGCCCCGAGCCCGGCGACGCGGTCCTGCTCAACACGACCGCGCTCGCGATGGGTCTCGGTACGGGAGGTTACGCCATGGTGGTGGCGCTTCCCGACCGTTTGCCGGAAGATCCACACGGACCGGGACATCTGGTGAAGGCACGCTACACCCCGCTGCAGGCCACCGTGCCCGGCGCCGACGAGCAGGGCTCCCCGCACCACGAGGTCCTGCGCGAGGCCGACTCCCTGGACGGGATGCCGGTGGTCGTCGCCGACCTGCACTCGGCCCTCCCGGCGATTCTGTGCGGCCTGTACGGCTCCCGCCCCGGCGTCCGGGTCGTCTACGTGATGCTCGACGGGGGCGCGCTGCCGGCCTGGTTCTCCATGTCGTGCGCGCGGCTGCGGGAGGTCGGCTGGCTGTGCGGGACGGTGACCACGGGCCAGTCCTTCGGCGGGGACGTGGAGGCGGTGACGGTGCACACCGGCCTGCTGGCGGCCCGGCACGTCCTGTCGGCCGACGTCGCGGTCGTCACCCAGGGGCCGGGCAACCTGGGCGGCGGGACCCGGTGGGGCTTCTCCGGCGTCTCGGCCGGGGAGGCGGTCAACGCCGCCGCGGTGCTGTCGGGCCGCCCGGTCGCGGCGCTGCGGGTCAGCGAGGGCGACCCCCGCGAGCGGCACCTCGGCCTCTCGCACCACTCGCTGACCGCCTACGGGCGGGTCGCCCTGGCCCCCGCCCGGGTGGCGCTGCCCGAGCTGCCGGGCGGGTTCGGCGCCCGGGTGGCCGAGCAGGCCCGGCCGCTGGGCGAGCGGCACGAGCTGGTGCCCGTGCCCGTGGACGGGCTGCACGAGGCGCTGGAGGCGTCGCCGGTGCGGCTGTCCACCATGGGGCGGGGGCTGGAGGAGGACCGGGCCTACTTCCTGGCCTCGGCCGCCGCGGGCAGGCTGGCGGCCTCGCTGCTGCCGTAGGAGCCCGCGCCGCCGGGGCCCGCGCCGTCACCGGCCGCCCCACCGTCGTGGAAGTCCCTGAACGTGAAGGCCCGCGGGCCGGGCCCCTCGCGCCGGAGCAGTTCCAGCCGCTCCATCCCCTCCGCCAGCGAGGGGATGTGCCCTTCGGGGATCCACCACATCACCGAGTACGGCTCCGCCATGCTCAGGAACCACTCCCGGCGCCGCTGCAGCACCGGCAGGTGGGCGCTGCGGTAGACGAAGTTCCACAGCGCCTCGCGCGACTCCCAGACCGAGAAGTTGATCACCAGGTCGTCGCCGTAGTCGTGCTGGACCGTGGCCTGCGGGTCGTCCTCGCTCTCCTTGAGCCGCCAGACGAAGCCGGGGGACTCGTCGGAGACCTTGTTGACCGGTTCGAGGAGCGCGACGAAGTCAGCGATCTCGGGCGAGTCCAAGGGGGCGCGGAGGCGGGCGACGTTCAACTGTGCCAGATGCATGACCTCAGCAGACCATCCCCGCGCCTTCTATGTCAATTATCATTATCTATAGAGAAGCTCACGCAGCACTCCCTCGGCCGCGGGTCCGACCGGGCCCGCCCGGGGTCGCGGCCGAGTCCCTCCAGCAGTCCCCGGCACAGGGCCAGGTTCATCGAGCAGACCAGCAGCGGGTGCTCCTCGGCCAGGACGTGGAACGGGCAGTTGCGCAGCCGCAGGCGGCCGTCCTCCTCGTAGGGCTCGTAACCGCGCCGCCGCAGCAGGTCATCGAGATCACCGGAGTCTCCGGGCACTCCGGCCGCGTCCGGCCCTCCGGCCGCCCCCTCCCGGCCGCGCGACGGGTCCTGACCGCCCGGTCCACCCGATCCGCCCGGCCCGCCCGGCCCGCCCGGCCCCGGCTCGCCCCGTCCGCCCGCGAGCCTGCGCCCCGCCCGCCGGGCGGCCTCCTCGGCCCGCTCGTCCCCGCCGAGCAGGTCGACCGCCTCGGCCAGCACCAGGGCGAGCGTGCGGTAGTCGCGGGACGGGACGCTCACCTGCCACTCACCCGGCGCCCGGCGGTAGACCTTGGCCGGCCGGCCGCTCCCCGGCCCGGTCCGCTCCCCCAGCCGTTTGAACCCGGACTCCAGCAACCCGGCCTCGACCAGCTTGTCCAGGTGGAACGCGGCGAGCGTGCGCTGCACCCCCGCCGCCTCGGCCGCCTCGTTGCGCCCCACCTCGCGCCCCTGGGCGACCACGTACTCGTAGACCGCCCGCCGTACGGGATCGTTCAGGACCGCCACCGCGCTCAGATCGTCGCCGTTCACGGCCGGAGTCTAGTCCGCCCGGCCACCGCCCCATCGTCCCGCTCGCCCGGACCGGCCGGTGCCACGGCAGGGCCGCGGCAGGCGGCGGTGCGCGGGCCCCGTCCGGCGGTCCGCCGGACCGCCCGTCGGAGGTCCACCGCAGTCCACCGGGCGCCTCAGTAGGCGGCGAGCACGTCCACGACGAAGACGAGGGTGTCGGAGGGCTTGACCAGGGGCGGCAGCCCCTGCCGGTAGCCGAGGGCCGGGGGCACGACCATCGCGACGCGGCTGCCGACCGGAACGCCGGTCAGGGCGCGGTCCCAGCCGGGGATGACGGCGCCCTTGCCGATCCGGAAGGCCTTGGGCCGCCCGGTCCGCCAGGTGGAGTCCAGCACGGCGTCCGACCCCCAGACCCTGCCCTCGTACTGGACGACGAGGAGCCGTCCCGCCTGGGTCCTCGCCCCCCTGCCCCGGACGAGCACCTCGGTCTCCAGGCCGGCGGGGGGACGGCCGTCCGGCAGGGTGAGAGCCGGCCGCTCCCCGGGACCGCCGGTGATCTTCACTCCGGCGAGCTCCCCCGGGCCGCCGGACCCCTGCGCGGCGGCGCCCGCCGGGAACGCGCCGAGCACGTCGATCACGTAGAACAGCGTCTCCCCGGCGCTCATCCCGCCGGGCGGATTGGGCCCGTAGCCCTCCTCCGGCGGGATCACCGCGACGACGCGGCTGCCGACCCGGTGGCCCTGGAGCGCCTTGCCCACCCCGGTGACCGCCCCGTTCAGCGGGAAGGAGGCGGGCGCCCCCTGGTCGAAGCTGGAGGCCAGCAGGCGGTTGTCCCGGCCGTCCCACACGTGCGCGGTGTAGTGGGCGACGACGAGGTCGCCCGGCTCCACCACGGCTCCGGTCCCGGCCATCTGCTCGCGAACCCGCAGGTCCTCGGAAGGACCGCCGACGGGGAAGCCGATCTCCGGCTCGGCGCCGAAGTCGCCGCCGACCGCGATGTCCGGGCCCGCCTGCCCGCCCGCGGTGCAGCCGCAGGCCAGCGCGAGCGAGAGCACGACGAGCAGGGCCCGAGGACGCATCCGGCTCCCCCTGGATCGGTGGATGCGCCCACCCTAACCCGCTATTGGGGGAGATGTCAGTAACATGCGGCAGGCCCGGCCGCGCGCGTGCGCGACCGGGCCTGCCCCTGCCCGGCCGGTCGCGACGCCCGCCCGGGGGGAGCGTCGCGACCGGCCGGACCGGTGCCTAGTAGGCGCCGACGATGTCCACCAGGAAGACCATGGTGTCGGTGCCCTTGATGCTCGGGGCGCGACCCTCGGGACCGTAGCCGAGGTCCGGCGGGATGGTGACCAGCACGCGGCTGCCGACGGTCTGGCCGACCAGCGTCTGGTCCCAGCCCTTGACGACCTGGCCGACGCCGATCGGGAAGGTCGCCGGCTCGCCCCGGCCCCAGCTGCTGTCGAACTCCTTGTCGGTGCCCCAGATCTTGCCGATGTAGTGGGCCATGAGCTTCTGGCCGGACTTCACCTCGGGGCCGGTGCCCTTGATGACGACCTTGGAGATCAGCTCCTTGGGCGCCTTCTCACCGGTCTTCGTGGTCAGCTTGGGCGTCTTGCCGGGGCCCGGGTTCTCGACCTTGACGCCCTTGACGCCGGGGTCAGTGGCCTTGCCGTCCACGGTGACGGGCTTCGGCGCCGGCGGCTCCAGGCCCACCATGTCCAGCACCAGCACCTGGGTCACCTCGGCCTGGCCCTGCTGCTTGGCCTGCTCCAGCTGCTGCGGGGACAGGCTGTCGGGGGCCACCACGGCGACGTGGCGGCCGCCGGGCTTGGCCCCGACGAACGCCTCCTTCAGGACCGACGGCAACTGGTCGCTGACCGGGATGGTCTCCGGGGAGCCCGTGTCGTAGGTGGACATGGCCGCGGCGTTGGTCTTGCCGTCCCACGTGTAGACCGTGTAGTTGACGATGACGTTGTCGCCGACCTTGAACTCCGTGCCGGAGCCGTCCTTGACCGTCTCCTCGACGGACTTCTTCGCGGGCGCGCCCGTCGGAAAGGTCACCGTCGGCTTCTTGCCGACGTCGCCCGTCACCTTGATGCCGCTGCCGGCGGCGGGCTTGGTGCCGCTCTGATCGGTGCCGCAGGCTGCGGCGAACAACAGAGGCACTGCGGCCAGTACGGCCAGGCTGCGGCGGCGCATTCGATATCCCTCAAGCAGACGTCAGGTTCGCGCCACACTATCCGACCGCCGCATACGGCAGGGATAAGCGGTGAAACGTTCATCCTCGCGAACACGCGCCGCCCGACCACGACGGACCGCCCGCCGGGTGCCCGTCGCGGGCGGCGGACCGCCCGGCCGCTCCTGCCGTCCCCGGGCGGGCGGCGGACCGCCCACCGCCCGGGCCGCCGTCACATGCCCGCGATCAGCTTGTCCACCCGCTCGTCCACGCTGCGGAACGGGTCCTTGCACAGCACGGTCCGCTGCGCCTGGTCGTTGAGCTTCAGGTGCACCCAGTCGACGGTGAAGTCGCGCCGCTTCTCCTGCGCCCGCCGGATGAACTCGCCGCGCAGCTTCGCCCGGGTGGTCTGCGGCGGCACCGACTTGGCCTCGAAGATCTTCAGGTCGGAGGCCACCCGCTCCACCGCCCCGCGCTTCTGCAGCAGGTAGAACAGCCCCCGGCGGCGGTGCACGTCGTGGTAGGCCAGGTCGAGCTGGGCGACCCTCGGACTGGAGAGCGGCAGGTCGTACTTGGCGCGGTAGCGCTCGATCAGCTGGTATTTGGTCACCCAGTCGATCTCCCGCGCGACCAGGTCCAGGTTGCCCGTCTCGACGGCGTTGAGCGTGCGCTCCCACAGCTCCAGCACCCGGTGGCTGATCTCGTCGCCGCCGCGCCGGTCGACGAAGTCGCGGGCCTTGGCCAGGTATTCCTGCTGGATCTCCAGCGAGGACGCCTCCCGGCCGTTGGCCAGGCGCACCCGCCGGCGGCCGGTCATGTCGTGGGACACCTCGCGGATGGCCCGGATCGGGTTCTCCAGCGACAGGTCGCGCATCACCGTGCCCGCCTCGATCATGCGCAGCACCAGGTCGGTCGCGCCGACCTTGAGCAGCATGGTCGTCTCGCTCATGTTCGAGTCGCCGACGATGACGTGCAGGCGGCGGAAGCGCTCGGCGTCGGCGTGCGGCTCGTCGCGGGTGTTGATGATCGGCCGCGACCGGGTGGTCGCCGAGGACACGCCCTCCCAGATGTGCTCGGCCCGCTGGGAGACGCAGTAGACCGCGCCGCGCGGCGTCTGCAGCACCTTGCCGGCGCCGCAGATGATCTGCCGGGTGACCAGGAAGGGGATCAGCACGTCGGCCAGGCGGCCGAACTCGCCGTGCCGTCCGACCAGGTAGTTCTCGTGGCAGCCGTAGGAGTTGCCGGCCGAGTCGGTGTTGTTCTTGAACAGGTAGATGTCTCCGGCGATGCCCTCCTCCCGGAGCCGCTTCTCGGCGTCCAGGAGCAGGCCCTCGAGGATGCGCTCGCCCGCCTTGTCGTGCGTCACCAGCTCGATGACGTTGTCGCACTCGGGGGTGGCGTATTCCGGGTGGCTGCCGACGTCCAGGTAGAGGCGCGCGCCGTTGCGGAGGAAGACGTTGCTCGACCGGCCCCACGAGACGACCCGGCGGAAGAGGTAGCGGGCGACCTCGTCGGGTGACAGCCGCCGCTGCCCCCGAAACGTGCAGGTGACACCGTATTCGTTCTCAAGCCCGAAGATGCGGCGGTCCATCGTTCTCCTAGCGAGGGGACTGTCGGGTTCACCCGGCAGGGGGGTCACTTCCCTGTTATGGTCCTTGTGTTCGAAACGGTCAGGGCTTGGCCGTCGCCTACCTCGGCAGAGGGAAGCGAGAAGCCGCTCCGGCAAGGAGCGGAGGAGTCGCTTCCTCACACTATTCGCCAGGTACCTCGAGCGGGAAGGATCCGTCGGGGTTTTCGGTCGGGGGGCTTATGCCCCCCGGCCCGGGGGCGTAAGCGGACTCAGGGCGTGTAGATTTCCTGGAACTTGACGATCTTGCCCTTGTAGACGGTGATGAGTCCGGGCATCCTGCTCTTCTTGGCGTTGGCCAGCAGCGCCTTGCGGGAGCAGCGCTTGACGCCCAGGCCGGTCTTCGGGCTCACGGTCGTGCCGGCCCTGGCCTTGCCGCAGCCGAAGGCGCTCAGATAGACGACGTCCCCGGCGACCGGTGAGGCGTAGGCGGTGACGTCGCCCTCCGGCGGGCCCACGAAGTAGCCCTCGGCGTACTTGGCCCGCTTCCACTTGATCGGTTCGTACTCGACGTGCCGGGAGCCGACGTAGGTGATCCAGCCGCGCAGGACGCCGTCCCTGCGGGGGCTGATGCGCTTGGTGAAGTCGTGGCCGGGGTCGCGCTGGAACGAGGCGCCGAAGATCTTGGGGTTCGGGAAGTCCGGAACCGCCGCCGCCTCCGCCGCGGTCGTTCCGGCCAGGGCGAGGGCGAACACCGCGGAGGCCGCTGCAAGAGATCGCTTCATGTCCGTTACGACGGCGCCTCCCGGTGATCGGTTGGGCGAGGGGCCGGTGATCCGCGTCACACCCCAGGCGAGGGGTACGGCGGGCCCGCCGTACCCCTCGTCTGGAACCCGCCGTATCCCCCGGCCGAGAGAGGTCAGCCGCCGGAGCCGGTGTCGATGTCGCCCTCGGGGCCGGTCGCCGGACCGGCGCCGCTCTCCGGAGCCGAGACGGCCCCGGGCGCGGACTCCGACTCCGCGGGCGGCGCCTGCGCGGCACGCCCCGCCGCGGCCTCGGCGAGCAGCGTCTCGAGCCGGGAGCCGACGAGCCGCTGGAACTTGCGGTGCTCGCGGTTGCGGTCGAGCACCGCCACCTCCAGCTGCCCCACCGGCGGACGCTCGCCGCCCGGCTCGGTCAGCGCGGCCAGCGCCGCCTCCAGCGCCTGCGCCAGCGTCATGCCCTCCCGGTAGTGCTCCTTGAGCCGGGTGGTCACCGCCTCCGCCTGGCCGCCCATCACGGCCATGCCGTGCTCGTCGAAGACCGAGCCGTCGAAGGTCAGCCGGTAGATCGCGTCGGTCTCCGGGGTGTCGCCGACCTCGGCGACCACCACCTCCACCTCGAACGACTTGATCGACTCGGTGAAGATCTGCCCGAGGTTCTGCGCGTACAGGTTGGCCAGCCCGCGCGCGGTCACGTCCGAGCGGTCGTAGGTGTAGCCGTTGATGTCGGCGTAGCGGATGCCGCCCAGCCGCAGCGCCTCGAACTCGTTGTAGCGGCCGACCGCGGCGAACCCGATCCGGTCGTAGATCTCGCTGATCTTGTGCAGTGCCCGGGAGGGGTTGGGGGCGACGAACAGGATGCCGTGCTCGTACTGGAGCACGACCACACTGCGGCCGCGCGCGATGCCCTTGCGCGCGTAGTCCGCCTTGTCCCGCATGATCTGCTCAGGGGACGCATATCCAAAGGGCATGGACACCGTGGTGCTCTTCCTCTCGTGTCAGCGCGGCTCGTGTCAGCGCAGCGGGGCGACGGGACCGTCGGGGTTGGTCATGCGGCCGGCCACGGTCGCCTGGACGTACTCGGCGACCTCGTCGTCGGGCAGCCTGCGGAACCCGTCGGCGGTGATCGTGGCGACCACCGGCCAGATCCTGCGGGTCACGTCGGGCCCGCCGGTCGCCGAGTCGTCGTCGGCCGCGTCGTAGAGCGACTGGATGAGCGCCATCACGGTGTCCTCGGGAGAGGCCCCCTCCCGGTAGAGCTTCTTCAGCGAGCCCCGCGCGAAGATCGAGCCGGAGCCGATCGCGTGGTGGTGGAACTGCTCGTACGGCCCGCCGCCCACGTCGTAGCTGAAGATCCGGCCGCCGTCGATGTCGGGGTCGTAGGCCGCGAACAGCGGCACCACCACCAGGCCCTGCATCGCCATCGCCAGGTTGCCCCGGATCATCGTGGCGAGCCGGTTGGCCTTGCCCGCCACCGAGAGCGTCCGGCCCTCCATCTTCTCGTAGTGCTCCAGCTCCACCCGGTAGAGGCGGGCCATCTCGATGCCGGTGCTCGCCGCCCCGGCGATGCCCATGCACGAGTGGTCGTCGGTCCGGAAGACCTTCTCGATCTCCCGCTGGGCGATGATGTTGCCGGAGGTGGCCCGGCGGTCCCCGGCCATCACCACGCCTCCGGCGCAGGTGGCCGCGACGATCGTGGTCGCGTGCGCGATCTGGTCGCCGACCGGCGCCGCCAGGTTGTCGTTGCGGCCGGGCAGCAGCTCCGGCGCGTAGGACCCGACGAACTCGGTGAACGAGGAGTTGCCGGTGTTCGTGAAGATGTGGTTCACCATGCCGGCGGGCAGGTCCCTGTGCGATGCCACGCGACTCCCTCCAAGACTTCCGTACATGTTCGAGCGACGCCGGAGGGCAAGGCCGACAGCCCTACCGGTGTGCTCGCCTAACGCCTGACCCTACTCACCCATCCGTCCCCCATGCACTCCCCTCGATCAGCTCAGCGCGAACCCGGTCCGCCCGGGTTCCCGATTCCCCGCACCCCGCGCCCGCCGCGCGGCCCGCCGCTATCGTGGCCGCGCGGGGAATCATCGGAGCGGACTCACCCGGGGGAGCCCATGGCGCCTGACACCGACGTCACCGGCATCGACGAGATCACCGTCGTCCCGCACACCCACTGGGACCGCGAGTGGTACCTGCCCTTCCAGCGCTTCCGCGCCGGGCTGGTCCGCATGCTCGACCGGGTCCTCGACGCCCTGGCCGCCGACCCCGCCCACCGCTTCACCATGGACGGCCAGCTCGCCGCGCTGGAGGACTACCTGGAGGTGCGGCCCGAGCGCAGGCCGCTGGTCGAGGCCCTCGTCGCCGGGGGCCGCCTCGCCGCCGGCCCGTGGCTCGTCCTCGCCGACGAGTTCCTGTGCGCGGGCGAGACCCTCATCCGCAACCTCGAGTACGGCGTGCGCGGCGCCGAGAAGCTCGGCGGCGCGATGCGCGTCGGCTACCTCCCCGACCAGTTCGGCCACTGCGCCCAGATGCCGCAGATCCTCCGGCTGGCCGGGTTCGAGCACGCCTGCCTCTGGCGCGGCGTGCCCGCCCGCGTCGACCGCGCCGCCTTCGCGTGGACCGGCGCGGACGGCACCGCCGTCCGGACCCAGTACCTCCCCGGCGGGTACGGCAACGCCGCCCATCTGCTCAGCGGCCCCGCCGAGGCGCTGGCCGACCGGCTGGCCGCCCTCACCGAGACCCTGCGCCCCTGGCACCCGGACGGCCCCGTGCTGGCCATGTACGGCAACGACCACACCACCCCCGACCCGGAAGTCACCGCGGCCGGGCTGCGCCTGGCCACCCTCGGCGAGTACCTCGCCGCCCGCGGCCCGTCCGTCGACGGCCTGCCCGTCGTGGAGGGCGAGCTGCGCTCCCACGCCCGCGCCCACCTCCTGCCCGGCGTCGTCTCCGCCCGGGTCCCCGTCAAGCGGGCCATGGCACGCGCCGAACGCGTCCTCATCCGCTACGCCGAACCGCTGGCCGCCCTCTGGCTGCCCGGCGGCGCCGCCGAGGGCGTCCGTGGCCCCCACGGCACCTCCGACGGCGTCCATGGTCCGCAGAGCACCTCCGACGCCGGCCCGGACGACGTCTCCGGTGCCGCCCGGCCGGACGGCGCCGGTTCCGCCGCGCGGCTGCTCCTCGACGCGGCCTGGCGCCGCCTCATCGCCTGCAGCGGGCACGACTCCGTCACCGGCTGCGGATCCGACGAGACCGCCCAGCAGGTCGCCGCCCGCATCGCCGAGGCCGAGCAGACCGCCCAGGCCGTCGTCGACCTGGTCGGCGCCTCCCTCGCCGACCGGGCCGGCCGCGATCGGCTCGTGGCCGTCAACCCCTCCCCCTTCACCCGGACCGCCCTGGTCCTGGCCGACCTCCCCGAGGCCCGCTCCCGGCTGCTCGGCCCCGGCGGGGAGCCGGTGCCGCTGCAGCGGCTCGAGCTCGCCCCCACCCTGCTCGGCGAGACCGTCGTGGACGACCTCACCCGGCTCCTCGGCCGGATCCACGACCGCGAGACGTCCGGTCAGGAGATCGTCTCCTGGAGCGCCGAGGAGGATCTCTTCACCGTCGTCGTCGGCCGCCACGGCTCCTCCGGGTACGACTACGCCGACCTGCGCCGCGCCGTCCTCGACGGCGCGGCGGCCCGCCCCGGCCCCTGGCGCGTGCGCACCCTCGCCGAGCCCGTCGTCACCGTCGCCGCCCTCGTCACCGTCCCGCCCCTCGGCCGCACCGTCCTGACCGCGGCGCCCGTCACCGGACCCGCCACGGAGCCCGGACCCACCACCGCGTCCGCCGCGGAACCCCCCGCTCCGGAGCCCCCGGCCGCGGGCCCCTCCGGCTCGGCACCCGCCGCCGCGGAGACACCGGACCGAGCCGCCGCGTCCCATCCCTCCGCCCCGGACGGCCCCCGCTGGAGCCGCCCCGCCGAGGGCGCCCTCGACAACGGCCTGCTCCGCGTCGCCGTCGCCCCCGACGGCACCCTCTCCCTCGCCTCCCGCGACGCGCAGGCCCACGGCGTCGGCCGCATCGTCGACGGCGGCGACGCCGGGGACACCTACGACCACGCGCCGCCCCGCCACGACCTCCAGGTCGACACCCCCGTCTCCGTCGAGGTCGAGAGCGTCTGCGCCGGACCGCTGGTGTCGGTGCTGGAGATCCGGCGCACCTACCGCTGGCCCGCCGAGTCCTGGGAGCACGGCCGCTCCGAGGACACCGAGCCCGTCACGGTCACCACCCGCGCCGAGCTCCGCGCCGGCGAGCCGTACCTGCGGCTGGAGACCTCCTTCGACAACCGCGCCCGCGACCACCGGGTCCGCTGGCACGCCCCGCTCCCCCGGCCCGCCGCCGAGTCCTTCGCCGAGGGGCAGCTGGCCGTCGTCCGGCGCGGCCTGACCGCCGAGGGCGGCTGCGGCGAGCACCCCCTGCCCACCTTCCCCGCCGAGGGCTTCGTCGCCGCGGGCGGCCTCGCCGTCCTGCTCGACCAGGTCACCGAGTACGAGCTGACCGGCGGAGAGCTCGCCCTGACCCTGCTCCGCTCCGTGGGCCACCTGTCGCGCGACCGCAACGCCCGCCGCGAACGGCCCGCCGGTCCGCAGCTGCCCACCCCCGCCGCCCAGTGCCCCGGCCCCACCGCGATGCGCTTCGCCGTGCTCCCGCACGCGGGCACCTGGGACGAGGCGGGCCTGCCCCGCCTGGCCGAGGAGTATCGCCACGAACTGCTGGCCGTACCGGGCTCGGGAGGCGATGTCCGCGCCTCTCCGGCGGCCGGGCCCACGGCGGGCACCGGCGGGCGGCTCTGCGTCGAGGGCCGGGGCGTGGTGCTGACGGCGCTGCGCGAGCGCGGCGACGCACTGGAGCTCCGCCTGGTCGCCGAGCATCCGGCCGCCACCGGGGCGGTGATCCGCGGCTCCTTCACCGCCGCCCGCCGCGCCGACCTGCTCGGCACGGCGGGCGAGCGGCTGGAGGTCACCGGCGGCGCCGTACGGCTACCGCTGCGCCCCTTCGAGATCGCGACCGTTCACCTGATCAGCTGACGGCCTCGAGCAGTCCGCGCCACGCCTCGTCCTCGGCGGCGGCGAGACGGGCGATCTCCTCCTCGTCGGTGGTCTCTCCCCAGGCCTCCCTGAGATAGTGGATCGCCGCCTCGACCACCCGCGCGCTGTCCCGGAACTGCCCCAGACCACTGTTGCAGGGCAGGCAGAGCGCGTGCCGCACCCCGCCCGTGTCATGGTCGTGGTCGACGTGCTCCGCCGGACGCATCCAGCAGACCACGCACCACCCCTTCTGCCGGTCGAGCATGCGGTCGGCGTCGGCGGCGGTGATCCGATATCGGCCGGTGAGGTGGTAGCTCCGTGTCGGGGCAGGCTCCCTCCGCGGCGCCGAGCACGGTTCGAGATCGCCCTCCGGCCAGGGCACCTGGCCGAGCAGGTAGAGCACGGCCAGATCCATGACCCTCAGGTCGTCCCGGAAGTGCCCCAGCCCGTTGTTGCAGTTGAAGCAGAGCAGCCCCCGCACCCGGCCGGTCTCATGGCAGTGGTCGACGTGCTCGGCCTCGCCCTCCCGGCAGATCGCGCAGAGCCCGCCCTGCTCCGCGTGCATCCGGTCGGCCTCGGCCTCGGTGATGCCGTATCGATGCCTCAGTCGATAGTTGCGCTCGCTGCCGTGGTTTTTCACCTTGATGGCTCGTATGACCAGGGTGTGACATGGCCTGCAGTAGCTTGTCAGGCCATCGTTGGCAGCCCGGTTCCTACCGAACTCGGCGCGCGATTTGACGTCCTGGCATCCGGGACAGAACTTCATCCCCTCCGGTACGTCACTCCATGGACGATAAGGCCTCGGCGTCTTACCTACCTTTTTCTGTTGTCCCCGATAGGAAGCGGCATTGCGCTTGCCGAAACAGGGCTTACAGTACAGCGCCAGCCCGTCGGCCGACTGCTTGCGACGCCAGAACCCACTGACCGGCTTCAGGATGCCGCAGTCTCTGCAGACTTTGGAATCGCCTGCCGCCTCATCTGTCACTTTCGACAACCCACCCCACCCGCACCGCGTCCGTTTTACCCTACTCTCCGCCCTTCTGTACGTAACTGCGCACGAATTCCTCCGCATTCTCTTCGAGGACTTCGTCGATCTCGTCCAGGATCGAGTCGACATCGTCCGAGAGCTTCTCCTGGCGCTCCTGGACGTCGGAGGTCGAGGAGGCCTCGACCTCCTCGAGCTCACGGTCGGTCCGGCCGGTCTGCTTCTGGCCGCCGGTGTCCTTGCTAGCCATCTGTGGCACCTCCGCCTGGGGGACGTCTGTACTCCGTATCTTCCCCGAACCGGCAGACATTTCGCGCGGATCAGCCCGCGATCTTTGCCCGCCACCCGGGTCGCGTCCGCCAGACAACCTCCCCCTCCGCCTCCGAGGCAAATCCACCGCTTGACTAGATAGTCATACTACCCAATAATTAGGCAGCGCTACTATCCAACCGAGGAGACCCTTCGCATGTCGCCGTCGTCCCTGAGCACCGCCGGAGTGCTGCTCATCACCGTTCCCGCCGTGGCCTTCGGCGGACTCTCACTGCTCGCGCACATCATGCGCGACATCCCCGGCTACCTGGACAATCCGGTCCGGCGCGGCCTGTGGCGGGCGGGCCACGCCCACGCGGGCGTCCTGGTGCTCTTCGCCCTGGTCGCCCTGCTCTACATCGACCGGGCCGACCTGTCCGAGGGCGTGAAGAGCCTGACGCGGGCGCTGATCGTGGCCGCGCCGATCCTGATGCCCCTCGGCTTCTTCCTATCGGTCGTGCGGCCCTCGGACACCAGGCCCAACAAGCTCATCTGGCTGGTGGCACTCGGTGGGATCTCCCTGGGAGCCGGGACCCTCAGCCTCGGAATCGGTCTCGTTTGAGGCCCTTTACGGCGTAGATTCACACCTTTTCGGGTGATCGATCACTTCTGGAGCGGTCCAATTAGGTCTTCGCCTCCGATCCCTGGGATCATTGCCCCGTGAGCACCATCGTCGCCGGCCGGTACCAGCTCGTCGCCCCCGTGGGACAGGGGGCGACAGGCGTCGTGTGGCGGGCCTACGACCTGCTGCTGGAGAGGGACGTCGCGCTCAAGGAGATCGCCCTGCCTCCGGGACCCGGCGCGGCCGAACGGCGGCGCCGGGTGGTCAAGGAGGCGCGGATGGCCGCCCGCCTGAGCCACCGGGGCATCGTGACGGTGCACAACCTGGCGGAGGAGGCCGAGCGACTCTGGATCGTCATGGAGTTCCTCGAGGCGCTGACCCTGCACGACACCGTGGTGCAGGCGGGCCCGCTCCCCGCGGAGCTCGTGGCGAAGATGGGGCGGCGGCTGCTGGAGGCGCTGCGGCACGCGCACGACGGCGGGGTGGTCCACCGGGACATCAAGCCCGCCAACATCATGCTGACCGGTGACCGGGTGGTGCTGGCGGACTTCGGCTTCGCGGGGTTCGAGAGCACGGCGACGACCTCGATGCGCGGCACTCCGGCGTTCATCGCGCCGGAGACCCTGCAGGGCAGGGGCGGCACGCGCGAGGCCGACATGTGGTCGTTCGGCGCGACGCTCTACATGGCGGTGGAGGGCAGGACGCCGTTCCGCACCGTGGACTCCATGGCCGCCCTGATGGCGGCCCTGCAGGAGCCGCCGCGCGCGCCGAAGCGGGCGGGGGCTCTGGAGCCGGTGCTGCGGGGCCTGCTCCGCAAGGACCCGGCGGCCCGGCTGACGTCCGAGCAGACGTACGCGATGCTGGTGAACCTGCGCCGCCACAGCGCGGCCTGAGCCGTCCCGGTCATCCCGGAAATACGCTTCCGGTCAGCACCGAAATCGAAAAAAGGCACGAATGGCATTCCATGCCATTCGTGCAACTTAATCGTTATATGCGATACATGTCGTCACCCGGTCATGCACCGTTCCAGATGAAAACATCGATGCACGGAGGGGCCCGGTTTCTACGTGCAGCAGGTGGTCCATGGGAACGGGAAAGCGGCGACCGCTGGGGGATCGCTATCAACTGATCTCGCCGACCGGGCGGGACGGTCCGGGCATCATCTGGCGCGCCCACGACCTGCGGCTCCGCCGCGACGTGGCGATCAAGGAGATTCAGCCGCTGTTCCGCGCGGACGGCGCGGACATGGACGGCGCACGGCGGCGGGCGATGCGCGAGGCCCGCTCGGCCGCGCGGCTGAGTCACCCGGCGGTGGTCGCGGTGCACGACCTGCTGGAGGAGGGCGGGCGGCTCTGGATCGTGATGGAGCTGCTGGAGGCGCTGACCCTCAAGGAGACGGTGGCCCACCTGGGCCACCTGCCCGTGCACTGGACGGCGTGGATCGGTTTCCAGCTGCTGGGAGGGCTGCGGCACGCGCACGGGGCGGGGGTGCTGCACCGGGACATCAACCCCGGGAACATCCTGCTGACGGGTGACCGGGTGGTGCTGGCGGACTTCGGCATCGCGGCGCTGAACGGGGATCCGAGCGCGTCGACCACGGTGCCGCTGCACTGCGCGCCGGCCTACGTCGCGCCCGAGCGGCTCCGCGGCCTCACCGCGAGCCCCGCGGCCGACCTGTGGTCGTTCGGCGCGAGTCTGTACTTCGCGGTGGAGGGCCGCCCGCCGTACCCGGGCTCGGACTCCCTGGCGGTGCTGGGCGAGGCCGTCAACCGCGACCCCGATCCGCCGGTGAAGGCGGGCCCGCTCCGCCGGGTGCTGGAAGGGCTGCTCCGGCGGGACCCCTCGGACCGGATCACCGCCGACCACGCCGCGCGCCTGCTCTCGGCGATCCTCCGGATGGAGGGGGTGGCGGTGGATCCGCCCCGTCTCCCGGCCGCGCGGCTGCCTCCCGACTCGTTCGCGAGGTAGCCCGGACGGGCCCGTCCCGGAGGTCAGCCGGCTCGGGGGGCGGCCGCGCGGTCCTCCGGCCGGGCGCACTCCGCGGCGAACCGTGCGGCCAGATGGGGGTGACCCGCCCAGTGCAGGTGCAGGTAGGAGGCGGTGACCCGGCCGTCGGCGAACCCGTCCGCCCCTCCCCGCCAGCGGAACAACGGACGGTCCGGGGCGGGTTCGACGGCGGTGCGGTGGAACTCGTGCCCCCGGTAGCGCTCGCCCTCCCTGGTCAGCACTGAGTCGCGGACGGCGACCGCGTCACGGTAGCCGAGGGTGAGCCTGCCGGTCATCCCCGCCTCGGCGCCGACGACCCCGCACATGGGCCTGCCGTCCAGCGACCGCGCGAGGTAGAGCAGACCCGCGCACTCGGCGGCGATCGGCCCGCCGAACGCGGCGATCCGCCGGCGGAGCGGCTCGTTGGCGGACAGCTCGTCGGCGTAGACCTCGGGGAAGCCTCCGCCGATGACGACGCCCCGGCTGCCCTCGGGCAGGTCCTCGTCGGTGAGCGGGTCGAACGCGGCGATCTCGGCCCCGGCCGCGGCCAGCAGTTCGGCCTGCTCGGTGTATCCGAAGGTGAAGGCCCTGCCCCCGGCGACGGCGATCCGGATGCCCTCCGGCACCTGCGGCACGCCCCGCGCGGCGGTGGACGCGCCGGAGCGCACGGGGGGCGCGCCGGCCGGTGCGGCGGACGCGCCGGTGACCACGGTGGATGTGCCGGTGAGTGCGGCGGCGCGCACGGCGAGGTCCGGACTCCACGGGCCGCCGGGCAGCGGCGGGGCGGTGCGCGCGAGCCGTACGAGCGCGTCCAGGTCGCAGGAGCCCGAGACGAGCGCCTCGGCGGCGTCCATCGCCCCGGCCGCCCCGGAGCCGTGCTCGGTCGCGGTGACGAGGCCGAGGTGGCGGGAGGGCACGGCGACGGCGTCGCTGCGGCGGATCGCGCCGAGGACCGGGACGCCGCTCTCGGCGAGGGCCTCGCGCAGCAGGCTCTCGTGCCGCTCCGAGCCGACCCGGTTGAGGATCACCCCGCCGAACCTGAGCCGGGTGTCGTAGGAGGCGAAGCCGTGCACCAGCGCGGCCACGGACCTGCTCTGCCGGGCCGCGTCGACGACGAGGACGACCGGGGCGTCCAGCAGGCGCGCGACGTGCGCGGTGGAGGCGAACTCACCGGACCCCGCGCCGTCGTAGAGGCCCATCACCCCCTCGATCACCGCGATGCCGGCCCCCGCGGCGCCGTGCAGGAACAGCGGCACGACGAGCTCCTCCCCGACCAGCCACGGGTCGAGGTTGCGGCCGGGCCGGCCGGTGGCCAGGGCGTGGTAGCCGGGATCGATGTAGTCGGGTCCGACCTTGTGCGGGGAGACCGCCAGGCCGCGGCGGGTCAGCGCGGCCATGAGGCCGGTGGCGACGGTGGTCTTCCCGGCCCCGGAGGCGGGGGCGGCGATCACCAGTCTGGGCGCGGGAACGCTCACTGGTGCACCATCCTGTTGCCGGTAGCCGAAAGACCGCTGATGCACCCGAGGTGCCGCCGGGTCGCCGCCCTGCTCATGCCTGCCCCGGTACGGCCGGCCGTCCGGACCGCGGTCACCATTCGATGCCCTTCTGCCCCTTCTGCCCCGCGTCCATGGGGTGTTTGACCTTGCCCATCTCGGTGACGAGGTCGGCGGCGTCGACCAGGCGCGGGTCGGCGTCGCGGCCGGTGATGACGACGTGCTGGCTGCCGGGGCGGTCCGCCAGGGCGGCCAGCACGTCCTCGACGTCGATCCAGCCCCACTTGATCGGATAGGTGAACTCGTCCAGCACGTAGAGGCGGAAGGTCTCCGCGGCCAGGTCGCGTTTGATCTGCTCCCAGCCCTCGCGGGCGTCGGCGGCGTGGTCGGCCTCGCTGCCGGGACGCTGGATCCAGGACCAGCCCTCCCCCATCTTGTGCCAGGAGACCGGCCCGCCCTCGCCGGAGTCGCCGAGGACCCGCAGCGCCCGCTCCTCGCCGATGCGCCACTTGGCGGACTTGACGAACTGGAACACCCCGATCGGCCAGCCCTGGTTCCAGGCGCGCAGGGCCAGGCCGAAGGCCGCGGTGGACTTGCCCTTGCCGGGTCCGGTGTGCACGATCAGCAGCGGCCGGGTGCGGCGCTGCCGGGTGGTCAGGCCGTCGTCGGGCACGCTGGCAGGTCTGCCCTGTGGCATGTCACGCCTTTCTGCAGGTCGACTTCGATGCGGTCATGTCCGGAGGCCGTATCCGTGAACGCCTGTGGCCGTCCGCGGCCGCCTCTGGCCGTCTGCGGCTCGCGGCCGGGGCTCAGGCGGCGGTCCGCCGCCGGCGGACCAGGTCGGTGAGATCGGCCAGATCGTCCAGGCGCACGGTCTCGGCGCCCATCCTGGCGGCCAGCGACCGGGCCAGACCGAGCCGGACGTACCCGTCCTCGCAGTCCACCACCACCGCGGCCGTCCCCGCCAGCAGCGCCGCCGCGCGGTGGGCCTGCTCCAGGGTGCCGGAGGTGGCCCGGCCGTCGGTCACCAGGATCAGCAGCGGCCGCCTGGCCGGGTCGCGGAGCCGTTCGACGCGGAGCACCTCGGCCGCCCGGACGAGCCCGGCGGCCAGCGGGGTGCGCCCGCCTGTGGGGAGTTCGCGCAGCCGGGCCGCGCCCGCCTCGACGGAGGAGGTGGGCGGCAGGACGAGGTCCGCGCGGGCGCCCCGGAAGGTGATCAGGCCGACCTTGTCGCGGCGCTGGTAGGCGTCGAGCAGCAGGCCGAGCACGACCGCCTTGACCGCCTGCATCCGGCGGCGGGCGGCCATGGAGCCGCTGGCGTCGACGGCGAACAGCACCAGGTTGCCCTCGCGGCCCTCCCGTACGGCCTCGCGCAGGTCGCCCCGGCGCACCAGCAGGCCCGGACCGGTCCTGCCGCGCTCCCGCTGGTACGGCGCGGCGGCCAGGACGGTCGCCGGTAGGTGGAGGGAGGCGGGGCGCCCCTCGGGGGCGCGGGCGCCGATGGTCCGCCCGAGGGGCGTCCTGGCCCGCGACCGCCGTCCCGGTGCTCCGGCTCCGACGCCGGGCACGGTGAACAGCCGGGCCCTGCGGGCCGGGCCGGCCTCGGCCACCTGCTCCGGTGCCGCGTCGCCGCTCCCCGCTCCGGAGGAGGACCCGGCCGCCGGGCCGGGGTCCGCCGTACCGGACCGCGGCGCGCCGGGTCCACCGGGCGGCGGGGTGCCGCAGTCGGGCCCGCCGGGCGGGTCCGCGGACGCGCCGCCGGACGGTGCTCCGTCCGCGCCGGGACCGCAGGCCCGGCTCCCGTCCGGCCCGCCGGAGGGTCCGGAGCCGTCCGGACCGCCGGAGCCCCGGCCGCCCCCTCCTGCGCCGCCGTCCGGTCCGTCGGCAGGTCCATCGCCCGGCCCCCCGCCCGGTCCGCCATCGGGCCCGTCGCCGGGTCCGCCGTCCGGTTCGTCATCGGGGATCGCGTCGAGGAGGTCGTCGAGCCTGGACTCGTCCAGGCCGGGCGCGTCGAAGGGGTCGCGGCGGCGGCGGTGCGGGAGGGCGAGCCGGGCCGCCTCGCGGACGTCGGCCGCGGTGACCTCGGTACGGCCCTGCCAGGCGGCGTGCGCGATGGCGGCGCTCGCCGTGACGAGGTCGGCGCGCAGGCCGTCCACCTCGAAGCCCGCGCAGACCGCGGCGATCCGCCGCAGCGCGGAGTCCGGCAGCGCCACCCGGGCGACCCGGGCCCGCGCCTCGGCGATCCGCGCGGCCAGAGCCGCCTCCTGCCCGGCCCAGGCCGCGGCGAAGGCCTCCGGGTCCGCGTCGTAGGCCAGGCGGCGGCGCACCACCTCGGCCCGCTCGTCCACCTCCCGCGACGCCCTGACCTCGACGGTGAGGCCGAACCGGTCGAGGAGCTGCGGGCGCAGCTCGCCCTCCTCCGGGTTCATGGTCCCCACCAGCAGGAAGCGGGCGGCGTGCCGTACCGACACGCCCTCGCGCTCGACGTAGCAGGTGCCGAGCGCGGCCGCGTCGAGGAGCAGGTCGACCAGGTGGTCGTGGAGCAGGTTGACCTCGTCGACGTAGAGCACGCCGCGGTGGGCGGCGGCCAGCAGGCCGGGCTCGAAGGCCTTCACTCCCTCGGTGAGGGCGCGTTCGAGGTCGAGGGAGCCGGCGAGGCGGTCCTCGGCGGCGCCGACGGGCAGCTCCACCAGCCGGGCGGGGCGGACCGCCGCATCGCCGGGCTCCGGCCCGGACGACCGGTGAGGACCGGGGCGGACGGCCGCCGCATCGGGCTCCGGCCCGGACGGCCCATGGGAATCGTGGGGCCCGTCGGGGCAGCGGGGGTCGGGGGCGGCGGGGTCGCAGGAGAAGCGGCAGCCGCGCACGATCTCGACGGGCGGCAGCAGCGCGGCCAGCGCCCGCACGATCGTGGACTTGGCGGTGCCCTTCTCCCCCCGGACCAGCACGCCGCCGACGCGCGGGGAGACGGCGTTGAGGACCAGGGCGAGTTTGAGGTCCTCCAGGCCCACGATCGCGGTGAAGGGGTAGTGCGAGTCGCGCACCGTCGGCATCTCCTCGGGGTGAGTCACGCGGGTGGGTCGTGCGGGGTGGGTCATGCGGGGTGGACCAGTCGCCAGTGACCGCCGCGCCCGGTGAGAGCGACGCGGGCCAGCGGCGCGGCGTCGACGCGCCAGAACGACCGGGCGGGGGCGTCCAGCACCTGGACGACCGCGGCACGGACAACGGCGGGGTGGGTGACGGCGACGGTTCTGCCCGGTGCCGCCGCGGAGAGCCAGCCCGCCACCCGGCCGAGAAGGTCGAGCACGGATTCGCCCCCGTGGGGCGCGGCCTCAGGGTCGCTGAGCCAGGCGGCCAGCTCCATGGGTTCGGCGGCCTCGACCTCGGCGAGCGTCATGCCCCGCCAGCGGCCGTGGTCCCAGTCGGCGAGGAGCGGGTCGGGTCCGGCCCGCAGGCCGAGTGCCTGGGCCGTCTGCAGGCACCGCCGTTCGGGCGCCCGCAGGACCGCCGGACCCCGGCCACCGGCCGGGCGCCCCGGGCCGCCCAGAGCGCCAGGACCACCAGGACCACCAGGACCACCGCCCGGACCTGCCGCACCGCTCTCCCCGCCGCCCGCACCGTCCGGGGCCTGCGATGCGTCCGGGCCGTTCCAGCCGGGTCCGAGGCGCCCGGCCAGCGCGGTGGCGCGGCGCAGACCCTGCTCGTCGAGCGACTCGTCCCGGGGGAACGCGGCCCGCGCCGTCGCCGGTGTCGAGGCATGGCAGACCAGCAGCAGCCGGGCGGCCTTCGGGTCGCCCGTCACACCGGGGTGCGCGGAGGCACGGCGGCGTCGCCGGTGCGGCTGAAGCTGCAGGCCAGGGCGAACAGGGCGCCCATACCGAGCCAGAAGACCGCCTGGGTGCCGAGGGAGGCGATCCGGAAGTCCCACAGGAGGTCGGCGGGGAACCCTTGAGGCACCTCCTCGATCCCGGGCAGGAGGATCCAGGCGGCGATCACGGGGAGCATCGCCGCCGCACCCGCCGCGAGCCAGCGCCGCCAGGGTTCGCTGCGGGCGGCGTACCGGTGGGTGGCGGCGCCCGCGGCGACGGCGAGGATCCCGATGACCACGGCGACCAGGTAGAGCGTGGTGCGCTGGCCGATCGTCCCGGGATCGCCGACGGCGGGCGGGTTGGCCGGATACTTCAGGAACGGGACGAGGACGACCGCGGCGAACGCCCCGGCCGCCAGCACGACCGCGAGCGCCGGTTCCGAACGGGGTCCCGCCCGGCCGCGCACGGCCGCGTACGCGAGGGCGAACAGGCCGCCGACCGCCAGGCCGTACAGGGCCAGGGCGAGGAACAGCCCGAACCGCTGCCCGCCCCTGCTGACGAGGGCGTCCTCGCCGTGGGAGTGCCCGCCGGAGTCCTCGTGGGAGTGCGCCGCGGGGGAAGCGCTGGAGGCGGCGGCCTCCTCCAGCGCGATGGCCTGTTCGATGCGCGGCTCGCCCACGGTGTAGGCGAAGACGGCCGCGAGCAGTCCGGCGAGCAGCCCCGCGAGCATGCCCCGGACGACGAGTCGGGTGATCACTTCCGGCTCAGTGGCACGGGACGCCGAGCAGGTGGCGCCCGTCGTGCATGAGCTCGTGCAGGTAGTTCCCGGCCTGCGAGATCGCGCCCTGGTCGAAGGCGACCAGGTAGGCCAGGAGCAGCAGCACCGGTACGGCGAGCAGCCAGCGGGTGAGGGAGGCCCAGGAGATGGGCGCGGGGATGGAGCGGGTGTGCGGAGCCGAGATCTGGCTCACGGGCACCTCCTTCAGGGATTGCGCGTCCCTTTTCGTAGGTCGGTGGCGGCCGGGTGACCTGGCTTCCGTCCCCGCAGGGCCGGTTACAGTGGCGCGACCGCACCGGAATCTCACCGGATTTCCCCCGCGCCGCCACAAAACACCCGGAACGTATCCCGGGACCGCCGCTCCCGTCAATCTCGGACGATCACGCCCCTCGCCGGGCGGAGCGGGTCTGCGCGGCGGCCGAACCCGCGTCCGGGCACGCGGAACCGCCCCGGGACCTCGAGGTCCCGGGGCGGTCGCGTGCGGTCGTCCTCCTGCTCCGGGTCCTCACTTCTCGCCGGTGAGGGCGGTGACCAGCTCGGCGGCGGTGCGGCAGCGGTCGAACAGCTCGCCCACGTGGGCCTTGGTGCCGCGCAGCGGCTCCAGGGTCGGGACGCGCTGCAGGGATTCGCGGCCGGGGATGTCGAAGATGACCGAGTCCCAGGAGGCGGCGGCGACCGCCTCGCTGTACTGGCTCAGGCAGCGGCCGCGGAAGTAGGCGCGGGTGTCGCTGGGCGGCACCTCGACGGCGCGCTGCACCTCCTCCTCGGTCACCAGCCGCTGCATCCGGCCCCGGGCGACCAGGCGGTTGTACAGGCCCCGGTCGGGGCGGATGTCGGAGTACTGCAGGTCGACGAGCTGCAGGCGCGGGTGCGACCAGGGCAGCCCGTCGCGGGTCCGGTAGCCCTCCAGGAGCTCCAGCTTGGCGACCCAGTCGAGCTCCCCGGACAGCTGCATCGGGTCCTCGGCCAGGCGGGTCAGCACGGACTCCCAGCGGTCCAGGACGTCCTTGGTGGGCTCGTCCATGCCGTTGCCGCTGCGGGTCTCGGCGTACTTCCTGGCCAGCTCGAGGTATTCCATCTGGAGCTGGACGGCCGTCAGCCTCCGGCCGTCGCGCATCTTGATCTCGTACTTCAGCGTGGGGTCGTGGGAGACCGCGCGCAGCGCCTGGACGGGGTTCTCCACGGCGAGGTCGCGGGTGAAGTAGCCGTCCTCGATCATGGCGAGGACCAGCGCGGTGGAGCCCAGCTTCAGGTAGGTGGAGATCTCCGACATGTTGGCGTCGCCGATGATGACGTGCAGGCGCCGGTACTTCTCCGGGTCGGCGTGCGGCTCGTCGCGGGTGTTGATGATCGGCCGCTTGAGCGTGGTCTCCAGGCCGACCTCGACCTCGAAGAAGTCGGCCCGCTGGCTGATCTGGAAGCCCTCGCCGCGCGAGTCCTGGCCGATGCCGACGCGGCCGGCGCCGGTGACCACCTGCCGGGAGACGAAGAACGGGGTCAGGTGCCTGACGATGTCGGCGAACGGCGTGGCCCGCCGCATCAGGTAGTTCTCGTGGCAGCCGTAGGAGGCGCCCTTGTTGTCGGTGTTGTTCTTGTAGAGCTGGATCGGCGCGTTGGTCGGAATGGCCGAGGCGCGCAGGGCGGCGTCGTGCATGACCCGCTCACCCGCCTTGTCCCAGAGCACCGCGGCCCGGGGGTTGGTGCACTCCGGCGTGGAGTATTCGGGATGGGCGTGGTCGACGTACAGCCGCGCTCCGTTGGTGAGGATCACGTTGGCCAGCCCGAGGTCCTCGTCGGTGAGCTGGCTCGCGTCGGCCACCTCCCTGGCGAGGTCGAAGCCCCGCGCGTCGCGCAGGGGGTTCTCCTCCTCGAAGTCCCACCGCGCCCGCCGTGCCCGGGCCGCCGAGGCGGCCAGATAGGCGTTGACGACCTGGGAGGAGGTCACCATCGCGTTGGCCCCCGGCTGTCCGGGCACGGAGATGCCGTACTCGGTCTCGATGCCCATCACCCGCCGTACCGTCATGCGCACCCTCTGTTCATCCGGGGCTGTCTTGTCCGCCGTATATATCCCCGAGCCTAGACCCTTCACTATGCCCAGTGCTTGGACAGTTATGGCACCGAGGCCTTCCGGTCCAGCGGCGGCACCTCCGGCGAAGGTTCGGCGGGGACCGGGAGGGGGCCGGCGGTACGGCGCCGCCGGCGTGCCTTCACGAACTCCTGGACGGGCCGCTCGGCCACCCGGTAGACGGCGTAGGAGAAGGCCATCGTGGCCAGGACCGTGACCAGGGCGGTCAGCCAGGGCGGCAGCGTGTCGTGCAGCGCGGGGACGATCAGGACGGCCCCCGCGGTGTGGAACAGGTAGACCGGGTAGGTGATCGCACCCAGGACGACCAGGCCGCGCCAGCGCAGCCACCCCAGCCAGCCCAGCGCCACCATGGCCATGAGCGCGTAGAAGGCCACCACCGTGGCGACGATCGCCCAGTCGGGCACGGGCATCGCGGCGTAGCCGACCAGGTCGATCCGGCCGTGCACCCGGTTCAGTGCGGCGTCGACGGCCAGGCCGCCGCTGATGCCGGCCGTGCACCACAGGACGAGGCGGGGGCCGTACCGGGTCATGAGGTAGAAGGACATGCCGCCGACGAAGTAGGCCGCGTACTTGGGCATCACGATCAGGTCGACCCAGTGATTCTCGATGCCCGTGAAAGCGGAGAGGCCCGTGGCGGCCAGCCAGACGCCCATGAAGGCCAGGCAGCGGCCCAGCGTCGCCCCGAAGACCACCAGCACGGAGATGAGCAGGTAGAAGCGGAGCTCGACCCAGAGCGACCAGTAGACGCCGGTGGCGTCCTGGACCTCGAACAGGCGCTGGAGCATGGTCAGGTTCGCCAGATACTCCCCCGCCTCCAGTTTGGGGTCCAGCGCCTTGGCGGCGGTCAGGCCGTACAGTGCGGCGGTGACGCCGACGCTGATCCAGTAGGCCGGGTAGAGCCGCACGAACCGGGAGAGCGCGAACGCGCCGAGTCCGCGGCCCCAGATGCTCATCAGGATGACGAATCCGCTGATCATGAAGAACAGCTCGACGCCCAGGATGCCGAGCCCGGAGACCGTGGAGATCGCCGGGAAGAGCTCGGCCGGCGTCTCCCCCCACACCGAGCGGAACGCGATGAAGTAGTGGAAGGCCAGCACCGCCAGGGCGGCGACGAAACGCAGGAGGTCCAGCTCGGCGAGGCGGCCGCTTCCCCGTGCCGCTTCGCGGGACCCCGCTCCGGTCAACGGACGACCGGTCCGGAATGTTCACGCACGTCCCTTGGACGGTAGATCACTCCTTTGGGTTCCCTGGGGCGGGCTTTACTTCTGTGACGATTGCGAGAAGAGGGACCCCGGCAGGCGGCCGGACGCGGAACGGCGCGGCCCCCGGGTGGGGAGCCGCGCCGTCCGCGGGTGCCGGTTAGAGGTACTGGCCGGTGTTGGCCACCGTGTCGATGGACCGGCCGGCCTCGGTGCCCTGCTTTCCGGAGACCAGGGTGCGGATGTAGACGATCCGCTCGCCCTTCTTTCCGGAGATGCGGGCCCAGTCGTCGGGGTTGGTGGTGTTGGGCAGGTCCTCGTTCTCGGAGAACTCGTCCACACAGGCGGCCAGCAGGTGGCTGATCCGCAGGCCCTTCTGGCCGGAGTCGAGGAACTGCTTGATCGCCATCTTCTTGGCCCGGTCGACGATGTTCTGGATCATCGCACCGGAGTTGAAGTCCTTGAAGTACAGGACCTCCTTGTCACCGTTGGCGTAGGTGACCTCCAGGAAGCGGTTCTCCTCGCTCTCGGTGTACATCCGCTCGACCACCCGCTGGATCATGCCCGCGATGGTGCCCTCCCGGCTGTCGCCGTGCTCGGCGAGGTCCTCGGGATGGAGCGGGAGCTCCGCCGTGAGGTACTTCGAGAAGATGTCCTTGGCCGCCTCGGCGTCCGGCCGCTCGATCTTGATCTTGACGTCCAGGCGGCCGGGCCGCAGGATCGCCGGGTCGATCATGTCCTCGCGGTTGGAGGCGCCGATGACGATGACGTTCTCCAGGCCCTCGACTCCGTCGATCTCGGAGAGGAGCTGGGGGACGATCGTGTTCTCGACGTCGGAGGAGACGCCCGAGCCGCGGGTCCGGAAGATCGAGTCCATCTCGTCGAAGAACACGATCACCGGGGTGCCCTCGGAGGCCTTCTCGCGGGCCCGCTGGAAGACCAGGCGGATGTGCCGCTCGGTCTCGCCGACGTACTTGTTGAGAAGCTCGGGACCCTTGATGTTGAGGAAGAAGCTCTTGCCGGACTGGCCGGTCTTCTCCGCCACCTGCTTGGCGAGGGAGTTGGCGACGGCCTTGGCGATGAGCGTCTTGCCGCAGCCGGGCGGGCCGTACAGCAGCACGCCCTTGGGCGGGCGGAGTTTGTGCTCGCGGAAGAGGTCGGCGTGCAGGTAGGGCAGCTCGATCGCGTCCCTGATCTGCTCGATCTGCCGCATGAGCCCGCCGATCTCCTCGTAGGAGATGTCGGGCACCTCCTCCAGGACGAGCTCCTCGACCTCGGACTTGGGGATGCGCTCGTAGACGTAGCCCGAGCGCGGCTCCAGCAGCAGGGAGTCGCCGGCCCGGATCGGCTGGTCGAGCAGCGACTCGGCCAGCTTCACCACCCGCTCCTCGTCGGCGTGCGAGATGACCAGCGCGCGCTGGCCGTCCTCCAGGAGCTCCTTGAGCATCACGATCTCGCCGATGTCCTCGAAGCCCAGGGCCTCGACGACGTTGAGCGCCTCGTTGAGCATGACCTCCTGGCCGCGCTTCAGCTGCTCGGCGTCCACCGCCGGGCTGACGTTCACGCGGAGCTTGCGCCCGCCGGTGAAGACCTCCACCGTGCCGTCGTCCCTGGCCTCCAGGAAGACGCCGAACCCGGACGGCGGCTGCGCCAGCCGGTCGACCTCCTCCTTGAGCGCGACGATCTGGTCCCTGGCTTCCTTGATGGTCGCGACCAGACGCTCGTTGTGGCCGGTGACGGCCGCTAGTTTCGCCTGTGCCTCGTGGAGATGCTCTTCGAGGACCCTGGCCTGCCGGGGAGACTCCGTCAGCTTCCGACGCAGCGCGGTGATCTCCTCCTGCAGGAAGGCGACCTGTGTTGTGAGGTCGGCGACCTCCCGTTCGCGCTGCGCGGCTCGAGCCTCAGCGTCGTCGCGAGCTGCCACGCCGTCACCTCCTTCCCAGTCGAGACCGACTACTCAAGACCCTACCCATCTGGGGGCTGTCCGTTACCTGGCCGGGCGGTATTCGTATGACTACATTAAGTGCGCAGTGATTAATCCCTTATATCGCGTTTAGCGCTGTCAGCATAAGAACACGACACTCTGTTCCCGTGTCATGCCCGACGTCCGTCGTGGCCTAATCGTCATGTGGTGGAGATCACGCCGAGAGCCGCGGAGGGCGTCTCGGAGGGGCTCGCAACGAGGGTCACAGTGAGGGCCGCGGTGAGGGTCACGGTGTGGTCGTGGACTCCTCGCCATATGCCCCCTTCGCCGGACGCCTGCGCCGGGGTGGTGGTGTCACCCCGTCCGCCATGCGACGGGCCGTGACGAGGAAGCCGGTGTGGCCGACCATCCGGTGGTCGGGCCGTACGGCGAGCCCTTCGACGTGCCAGTCGCGAACCAGGGTCTCCCACGCATGGGGCTCGGTGAAACTTCCATGTTCCCGCAAAGTTTCGACCGTGCGGGAGAGCTGGGTGGTCGTCGCCACGTAGCAGCAGATCACACCGCCCGGCGTGAGGGCCTTGGCGGCCGCGTCCACGCACTCCCACGGGGCGAGCATGTCCAGGATGACCCGGTCGACGTCGCTCTCGTCGAGTGAGCCCACGAAGTCGCCCACGACCAGGCGCCACTGGTCCATCGGCCCGCCGTAGAACTTCTCCACGTTCTTCGTGGCGACCTCGGCGAAGTCCTCGCGGCGCTCGTAGGAGGTGATCTTCCCCTCCGGGCCGACGGCGCGCAGCAGGAAGCAGGTCAGGGCGCCGGAGCCGACGCCCGCCTCGACCACGCGGGCGCCCGGGAACACGTCGGCCATCGCGACGATCTGCGCGGAGTCCTTGGGGTAGATGACCGCCGCGCCGCGCGGCATGGAGAGCGTGTAGTCCGGCAGCAGGTGGCGGAAGGCGAGGTACTGCGTGCCGCCGGAGGAGCGGACCACCGAGCCCTCGGGCTGCCCGATCAGGTCGCTGTGCGGGATGAACCCCTTGTGCGTGTGGAAGACCCCGTCCTCCTTCAGCGTCACCGTGTGGCGCTTGTTCTTGGGGTCGGTGAGCTGAACCTGATCCCCGGCCTGAAACGGCCCATGCCTGCGAAAACCCATGCCCGCAAGGGTATCGGCGCGCGGGCCGTGGCCGGTTCCGGTCCTTGGCCCGCCGGGCCCGCCGGCGGAGCGGATTGGCCCCCCTCCGCCGCCACCTGATAGCACTGGAGGGTGTTCACCCGAGACGTGATCCCCGCCGGGCCCGTCGTCCTGCGCGGGCTCGCCGGCTCCGACGTCGAGCCGATGGTCCGCGCCTGCGTCGACCCCGAGATCATACGGTTCATCCCCACCGTGCCCGTCCCGTACGGCAGGGACGACGCCGTCCAGTACCTCAAGCTGGCCGAGCGGCTCTGGGAGGCGGGCGGCGCCTCCTTCGCCGTCGCCGACCCCGCCACGGGCGAGTGGCTGGGCAACATCGGCCTCAAGGCGCTCGACCCGCGCGGCAACGGCGAGATCGGCTACCTGATCGCACCCTGGGCCCGGGGCCGCGGCGTGGCCACGGCCGCCACCAGGGCGCTGACCGAGTGGGCCTTCGCCCGCGGGGTGGGCCGCATGGAGCTTCTGGCCGACGTGGAGAACCTGGCCAGCCAGCGGGTGGCGCTCGCCTCCGGGTTCCGGCGCGAGGGCGTCCAGCGCGCGGCCGAGCCCCGGCGCGACGGCACCCGCGGCGACCTGGTGTCGTTCGCCCGGCTGAGCACCGACTCCGGCGAGCGGACCTCCCCGTACCTGCCGCCCTTCCCCGGCGGGTCGCTGACCGACGGCACGGTACGGCTGACGCCGCTGACCGCCGAGGACGCCGACGACTACCACGCGCTGCGGAATCTGCCCGACACCGTGGCGCGCAGCGTCCCGCCGGTGCCCCTCGACCCGGAGGAGAGCGAGGCGTTCTGCCGCGACGCGGGCATGCACTGGCTCGCGGGCACCCGGGTGGAGGCCGCGATCCGCGACGCCGCCGACGGCGCGTTCGCCGGGCACGTCCAGCTCGGCAACATCGTCCCGCCGCTGGGCCAGGCCATGGTCGGCTACAGCATGCTGCCGGAGTTCCGCGGCCGGGGGTTCGCCACGCGCGCGGTGGAGCTGCTGGTCGGCTGGGCCTTCGCGCACACCCCGGTGGCCCGCGTCGTGGCGGGCACCGCGCTGGACAACACCGCCTCGCAGCGGGTGCTGGAGAAGGCGGGCTTCGCGCGGGAGGCCCTGCTGCGCGGGCTGCTGCCCGCCCCGGACGGCAGCCGCCACGACGACCTCCAGTGGTACCGGCTGCGTCCCCGGTAGTCCTCCGGCGGTCCCGGTGGCCCCTCGCGACCACCGGGTTTCACCCGCTCCCCTGGCGGCACCGGGGATTCGCCCGTCCCATTCACCCCATATGAGACATCGAGGACTGGTCAAGCAGGGTTCTGGAGGTAATACTCCGAATCGCTACCCCGCCCGCCACCTCGGCGCGGGCACCCGGCTCCACGAAGAGAGGGGAAAGGGATGAGCACCATCCAGCAGATCGGGCCGGCCTCCGGCTCCGTCCTCCCGGACGGCGGGTCCGGAGACCGCCTGCGCGGCCTGATCGAGACCTTCGCCGGACCCGGCGCCGACCACCTCGTCGAACAGGTGGTGGCGGCCGCCGCGGCGGTGTGCTCGGCCGGTTACGCCGGCCTGGTCGAGGTCGGCCCGGTGGCGGAGAACGCCCGGCCGGTCCACATGCACGCTCCGCCCGGCGATCCGCTGGCGGTCCTGCGGTGGTTGCGCGACGGCACGGTGCTCACGACCCTGGCGGCCCGCTCCGACCCGCTGCGGCTGCCCCGGGAGGAGCGGACGGGACAGCCCGGGTTCCTGGCCGTCCCGGTACCCCTGGCCTCCCGCGGCCAGGCGTACCTGTGGGTGGCCGGGCGGCGCTTCGACCACCGGGACGAGGACCTGCTGGTCCGCTTCGCGACCGCCGCCGGGCGTGCGCTGGAGGCGGCCCAGGGATTCGAGGCCGCCACCCGGATGCTCCGTTCGGTGCACGCGTTCGCCCGGTTCCCCTCCGGCCGGGAGGCGGCGGCGCAGGCTCGCGTGCTGGAGGGCTGACCTCCGGCCGGGAGGCGCCGCGGGGGGCGCCGCCCGGCCCGGCGGGGCTCCTTCCGGGACCGGCGGTCAGTCCGCGCCGAACCTGGCCCTGAGCCTGGCGAACGCCGCGTCGGTGCCCTGCAGGGCCCGGTCGATGTCGGCGTCGGTGTGGGCGGCCGAGACGAACCAGTTGTGCCAGGGGTGGAGGTAGACGCCCTCCTCCAGGCAGGCCGAGGACCAGAACATGCCCTTCTCCAGGGTCGCGTCGCCTTCGAAGGAGAGCCACGGGATCTGGACCGGACCGGTCTGGCTGACCGTGAAGCCGTGGGCGGCGGCCTGCGCGGCCAGCCCTTCCCGCAGCCGGGTGCCGGCCCGCTCCATGAGCGCGACGCCGTCCACGGCGTGCAGGGTCTCGATGGTCGCCTTCGCGGCGGCCATCGGGGCGGCGTTGAACCAGAACGAGCCGGTGGAGTAGATCGTCTGGGCGGCGTCGCGCAGGGCGTCCACCCCGGTGACGGCCGCGATCGGGTGGCCGTTGGCCATGGCCTTGCTGAAGGCGTACAGGTCCGGCCGGACGCCCAGGGGCTCCCAGGAGCCTCCGAGGTCCAGCCGCCAGCCGCCGCGCACGTCGTCGATGACCAGGGCGGCGCCGAGCCGGTCGGCCAGCGCCCGCAGCCCGCGGGCGAACTCCGGCGCGGCGAGTTCCTGGTCCTCGAAGGAGTCGTGCTTGAACGGCGTGACGATGATCGCGGCGACGTCGGAGCCGGCCGGCCCCTCGGCCCGGGCCGCGGCGGCCTCGGCGCTGGCCAGGTCGTTGTAGGTGTACTCGACCAGGTCGGCCCGGTCGGCGGGGGTGGTGCCCGCCGTACTCGGCGTGCACCAGGGGTCGGCCCCGTGGTAGGAGCCGTGGGCGACGAGGACCTTGGCCCGGCCGGTGGCCGCGCGGGCGACCATCAGGGCCTGGGTGGTGGCGTCGGTGCCGTTCTTGGAGAACATCACCCAGTCGGCCTGCGGGATGGTCTCCACCATCAGCTCGGCGAGCTCCACGTAGACCGGGCCGGGGCCGTTGAGGCAGTCGCCCTCGGCGAGCCTGGCCGCCACGGCGGCCTCCACGGCCGGGTGGCGGTGGCCGAGGATGATGGGCCCCCAGGAGCACATCAGGTCGACGTACTCGCGGCCGTCGGCGTCGAACTGGCGGCAGCCCTCGCCGCGCACGAAGAACTGCGGGTATCCGGACCCGTGCAGGGCGGCGTTGAGGTGGCCGTACATGCCGCCGGGCACGACCCGGGCGGCCCGTTCACGAAGTTTCGCGTCGATCGACATCTCAGGGAACATCCTTCCGCGTCAGAACCGGGGCAGGTCGAGGCCGGCGAGGTCGTCGAGGCCCGCGTCGGAGCCCAGGCCGCCGGCGACCCGGGCGGCGACCTCGGTGCCGAGCCGGGCGGCGTCGAGGACTCCGCGCCCGCCGGCCAGCCCCGCGATGAACCCGGCGCAGTAGGCGTCACCGCAGCCGGTGGTGTCGACCACCGCGACGTCGAGCGCGGGCAGCCGTACGGTCTCCGAGGCGGTGGCGACCAGGCTGCCCTCTCCGCCCAGCGTGACCACCACCCCGCGCGGCCCCTCGGCCAGCAGCGCGGCGGCGGCCTCGTCCGCACCGGCCCGGCCGCTCATCATCAGCGCCTGCTCCTCGTTGGGCAGGACGTAGTCGACGTGCGGCAGGAAGGCCTTCGCGCCGAGCACCAGGTCGGGCATGTTGGACAGCAGGTCCATGGTGACGACCGTCCCCGCCGCCCGCACCTCGTCCAACAGCGCGAAGAAGGCGGAGTCGTGCAGGCCCCAGGTGACGTCCATGCCGCCCAGGTGCAGGACCCGGACCGCCCGCAGCCGCTCCGGGTCCACATCGGCCGCCGACAGGCCCAGGTTGGCGCCGGGCACGTGGAAGGACGGGCGCCCGCCGTCCGGGCGGATCGGCAGGATCGAGGCGGCGGTCTGCTCACCGGGCCTGCGGACGATCCCGGTCACGTCCACCCCGTGTCGCCCCATCACCATCAGCAGGAAGTCGCCCAGCTCGTCGTCGCCGACCGCTCCGGCGGAGGCGACCGGGACGCCCAGCTTCGCCAGATCGACGGCGGTGCCGGCCGCCGCGCCGGCCGCGGTGATGCGGATCTGCTCCAGCAGGTGGGTGTCCTGCCCCGCGGGGATGGACTCCACCGGCCGGGCCAGCACGTCCACGATGTGCACTCCGAGAGTGACGACGGCCATGGCGAGCCCTCCTCATGTTTTGCGCGCCTGAGCGGATGATAGACGGCCCCCCGGACGCGCTGTCAACGCCCGCGCCGTCCCGGATCCGGGACGGCGCGGGCGCTGGAGGGCAGGGCGTGGAGGCGGCCGGTCACCTCTCCGGCGGCGCAGGGCTGAGAGCGGGCGCCGCGTCTACCGGTTGCGGTGCGACTCGTAGCGCATGGTGCGCGAGACGCCGATCCGCACGGTCGTGCCGGGCATGATCGTGACCGGCTCGTTCGGCGGGATGTCGTAGAAGTTCGGGTCGCCGGGCGGCTGGATCTGGGTGCCGTTGACCGAGCCCAGGTCGATCAGGTTGACGTCCCAGCCGTCCAGTGCCACCCGCAGGTGGCGGCGGGAGACCGAGCCGTCCGGGCTGGTGACCTTGGCCGGGCGGACCGAGCCGTCGGCGACCTCCGGGGCCCGCTCCGGATCACGGCCGAGCAGGTAGTCGGCGTCGAGGCGGAGCGTCACGCCGTCGTCCAGCAGGAGCACGCCCAGCGGCGGGCGCGGCCCCTTGTAGGGGACGAGCGTGCGCTGCACCAGGGCGATGCCGCAGACCGCGCAGTAGGGCACCCGCGGGTCGTTGAAGTGGTCGTTCTTGCAGTCCACGCCGTGGACCAGCGGCCGCGACTCCGGCTCGGCCGCCGCGGGCGGCATGAGGTCCGGCGAGCTCGGCGGGCCGCCGGGGACCGGCAGTTCGTACTCGAACGACTCGTTGCGCAGGTCGCCGGGGCCGAGGGGGTCGCCGCCCATCCCGTTCGCCCGGGCGGTCTCCGCGTCCTCCTGCGAGGTGAAGGCCGGGCCGGAGAGCGGGCCCTGCCCCTGCGCGGGGACCGCCGGCATCGGCCCGGAGTCCCACGGGTGCGGGACGGGGGCCTGCGGCTCCATCGGCGGCGCGGGAGGCTGCGCGTAGTGGTCCGGCGGGCCCGCCGGGCTCATGGGAGGGCCCATCGGGTACGGCGGCGCGGGCTGTACGGGCTCGGCCGGCGGGGCGGACCAGTCGGAGGGCGCGGGGGCCATGTGCGCCGCGGCGGGCCCGGAGGGCGCTGAGGGTTCGGAGGAGAACGGCGACCAGTCGGACTGCGCGGCGGGGAGTGCGACGGGCGCCTCCACCGGAGGCTGCGCCATCGGGGCCGGCGCGGGTGTGCGGATCTCCGGCTCCGGCTGGGCGGAGCGGGCCTGCGGCGCGGGCAGCGGCGGCGCCCCGCCCTCCGCCGACGGGTCGCACTCGACGCCGCCGCCGACGACCACACCGCCGTCCAGCCGGGTGAGGCGCTGCGCCGCGCCCGCCTCGGGCAGGCGCAGTTCCACCCGGGTGACCGGGCCCGGCACCAGCCGGTCGGACCAGGTGAGCGCGTCGCGCCCGGCGAGCCGCACCTCACCGGCCGAACCGGTGACCGACGCCGCCGCCGGGCCGCTGACCAGCACGGCCACGCCCTCGGGCACGGGCCCGGCCACGGCGCACGCCACGGGCTCGCCCATCATGGCGGCCAGCACCTGGGCGACCCGGCGGGCCAGCGCCCGCCCGTCACCGCCCGAGGCGGCGGTCTCCCGCAGCGCCCCCAGCAGGTCCTCCATGACGGCCTCGGCCGCGTCGCACACCAGCAGCAGCCCGCCCACATGGGCGACCAGCCCGTTGCCCGGCAGCGGACGCACCGCCCCGAAGCCCTGGTCGGTCACAGAACTCTCCCTCCCCGGAAACCCCACCGGATGAACGGCACGCGCATCGGCCCGTTCGCCACCAGCCACATGCATACCCAGACCACGGTGAAGTGCGTCCAGAAGGTGCCCGCTGGAATCGGCCCGATGACATCGATCGCACCAGACCGTAGTAAAAAGTACAGCACCCAGCCCTCGGGAACGAGGGTGAGCAGTCCGAACAGGGTAGGCCAGTCCTTCGCCCACCGGAACTGGCGGAGTCCGCCCGCGGCCCGCGCTCAGACCCCGGTGAACATCCGGTTCACGTCCGCGGTGGCGAGCACGCCGAAGATCTCCCCGCCGCGCTCGACCAGGAGGTACTCCCCGGCGGGGGCGCCGCGCATCGCCTCGATCAGCGGCTCCCCCTCCAGGTCGGCGGCCAGCACCAGGGACGGCTCCAGGCTGCGCGCCAGCGAGCCGGCCGTCACCCAGGGGCGGCGGGCCTCCGGGGTCGCCTCCACCGCCACCTCGCTGACGATCCCGGTCGGACCGCCCTCGTGGTCCACCACGACCAGGGCGCCGGCCTGCGCCTCCGCCGCCCGGCGCAGCGCCTCGGCCAGCGGCACGTCGGCGGTGACCGGGACGGCCCGCCTGGCCAGGGCCCGGGCGCTGACCTGCGGGATGCGGGCCCGCATCCGGGCTCCGCGCAGCGCCTGGGTGGCGCCGAACCAGATGAAGGAGGCCAGCAGGACCGACCAGATGAGCATGCTCCAGCTCGGCTCCTGCCCGCTCATCAGCGACAGGCCCGCGGGCCAGACCACCAGCAGCACGGCCAGCACGCGGCCGGCCCAGGCCGCCGCGACCGTCCCGGAACCCGGGTTGCGGGTGAGCTTCCACACCCCGGCGCGGAGCATCCGGCCGCCGTCCAGCGGCAGGCCGGGCAGCAGGTTGAAGACGCCGACGATCAGGTTCGCGAACCAGAGCTGGAAGGTCAGGACGCTCAGCACGGTGCCGGGGTCCAGGAACCGCTCGAGGGCGTAGCCCGCACCGCCGAGGCCCAGCGAGAGCAGCGGGCCGGCGAAGGAGACCATGAACTCCCGGCCGGGGGTCTCCGGCTCGCGCTCGATCTCCGAGACGCCGCCCAGCAGGTAGAGCGTGATGCGGCGGACCGGCAGGCCGTACGCCTTGGCGACCACGCAGTGCGCCAGCTCGTGCAGCAGGACCGAGACGTACAGCAGCACCGCGAAGGCGAGCGCCACCAGATAGGAGAGCCCGGTGCTCAGCTCCGGCAGGCGCGACACCACGACGGGCTGGAAGGTGAAGGTGATGAACGCCGCCACCAGGAACCAGGTCGGCGAGACGTAGACCGGGACGCCGAACGGGCGCCCCATCCGCAGACCCGGACTGTCCTGGCGCGGGCTGTCGCTGCTCACCGCTGGCTCACCACTCCTCGTCGCACACCGCTTCCCGGCCTCGATGCTACGCGCCGGCGGCGGGTCCGTCGGCTCCGAGCGGCCGTCTCGAGCGCGAACTGTCACCGGGGTGGCCTACAGTGCGGACATGTCACTGACCGAGCCCACGATCGTCGGAGCGCTGTCGCCGTCCCGTGCCGGTGACTTCATGACGTGCCCGCTGCTCTACCGGTTCCGGGTGATCGACCAGCTGCCCGAGCCGCCGTCGCCCGCCGCCGTGCGCGGCACGGTGGTCCACGCGGTGCTGGAGCGGCTCTACGACCTGCCGGCGCCCGCGCGCACCGTCGCCGCGGCCCTGGACCTGCTGGAGCCCCAGTGGCGGCGGCTGCTGGAGCGGGAGCCTGCCTACGCCGGCATGTTCGACGGCGAGGAGGAGCAGGCGCGCTGGCTGGCCCAGGCCCGCGCCCTGCTGGAGCGCTACTTCACCCTGGAGGACCCCAGCCGGCTGGAGCCCGCCGAGCGGGAGCTGTACGTCGAGGCGGTGCTCGACAGCGGCCTGATGCTGCGGGGCTACATCGACCGGCTGGACGTCGCGCCCACCGGCGAGGTCCGGGTCGTCGACTACAAGACCGGGAGCGCGCCGGGCCCCGCCTTCGAGGGCAGGGCGCTGTTCCAGATGAAGTTCTACGCGCTGGTGCTGTGGCGGCTGCACGGTTCGGTGCCCCGCCTGCTCCAGCTGATGTACCTCGGGGGCGGCGGTGAGATCCTGCGCTACTCCCCCGACGAGGCGGACCTGCGGGCCACCGAGCGCAAGGTCCAGGCCCTGTGGACGGCCATCGAGCGGGCGCTGGACAGCGGCGAGTGGGTCGCCCGGCCCAGCCGCCTGTGCGACTGGTGCAGTTACAAGGAGCTGTGCCCCGAGTTCGGCGGCACTCCCCCGCCCCTGCCGGCCCGCCAGCCCGGCGACACCGTGCGCAGCACCCGCCGCGCGGTCAAGGAGGCCACCGACGAGGTCTGAGCGCCGTACGGCCCGGCACGGGCGCACGCCGTACGGGCGCGCCCCGCGGACCCGTCCCCGTCCGTACGGCGCGGCCGCCCGCCGCGCGGGCGTGCGGCCGCCTGGTCCGCCCTCGGGCGGCGCGCCGCGGACTCGTCCGCAGGGATGAGGCCGATCTCCCCCTCCAGCAGGGTGGAGCTCCGGGCAGGACGCCTAGATTGATTGTGTGCGCAACACCCTGGGCGGCCTGCGGCCCTGGCTCCGCGACCGGCCGCTGCTCGCGGACGCGGTCGTCGCGGTGCTGCTGGCGGTCGCCGCGGTCTCCTCCCTCCGCCTCCCCCTCGCCCAGGACGGCTCCACCGGGCCGGGGAGTCCCGGCTGGCCGGCCCTGACCCTGCTCGTGCTGGGATGCCTGGCCACGGTGCTGCGCGGCTCCCGCCCGCTGGCGGCGCTCGGCCTGGTCCTCACCGCCGACCTGACGCTGGCCCTGCTCGGCGCGGACGGCTCGGTGCTCGGGTTCGCCGCCCTCTGGCTGGTCTACACCGTCGCCGCCCGGCGCGGCCTGGCGCTCAGCCTGGGCGCGCTGACGGCGGCCTTCGCGGGCCGGCTGGCCGCCGCGGCGGCGCGAGGCGACCTCGCCGACTGGACCTCCCAGCTGTTCGAGGTCGTCCTCACCGTGACGTGCTGGCTGGTGGGACGGAGCCTCCGGCTGCGCCACGCCTACCTGGCGGAGCTGCGCGACCGCGCGGACCGGCTGGAGCGCGCCAGGGAGGCCGACACCCGGGCCGCCAGGGCCGAGGAGCGCTCCCGGATCGCCCGGGAGCTGCACGACGTGGTCGCCCACCACGTGAGCGTGATGACCGTGCAGGCCGCCGCGGCCCGGCGGGTGCTGGCGAACAACCCC
Source organism: Planomonospora parontospora (assembly GCA_014647935.1). Lineage (GTDB taxonomy): Bacteria > Actinomycetota > Actinomycetes > Streptosporangiales > Streptosporangiaceae > Planomonospora > Planomonospora parontospora. The sequence goes on along the minus strand of BMQD01000007.1, from coordinate 264,855 downwards.
GACGGGGCCCGCGAGGCGCTGTCGGCCATCGAGCACACGGGCCGGGCCGCGATGGCCGAGATGCGCGGCATCGTGGGCGTGCTGAGGACCGAGTCGACCCCCGCCGAGCGGGAGCCGCGGCCGGGGGTCCGCTCGATCCCCTCCCTGGCCGCCCAGATGTCCGAGGCGGGCCTGCGCACGCGGCTGCGGTTCGAGGAGGTCGACGGGGCGGGGCGGATCCGCTCCTGCGCGGACGCGGACGGGGACGGGGACGGGGACGCAGACCGCGACGGGATCGAGGGCGGGCGGGAGCATGCGCCCCCGCTGCCGCCGGGGGTGGACCTGGCCGCCTACCGGCTGGTCCAGGAGGCGCTCACCAACTCCCTGCGGCACGCGGGACCGGGCGCCCGCGCCTGGGTGACCGTACGGCGCGGCCCCGGTGAGCTGACCGTCCGGGTCGAGGACGACGGCCGGGGCCCCGTGCCCGTCCCCGAAGGGGAGCGGAGCGGCCACGGGCTGGTCGGCATTCGCGAACGCGTCGCACTCTATGGTGGAATCCTGAGGATCGGCCCGCGTTCGGAGGGCGGATTCGAGGTCGACGCCCGTTTCCCCCTCAAGGATGCACGATGACGATCAGGGTGCTGCTCGTGGACGACCAGCCGCTGCTGCGCACCGGTTTCCGCCTCATCCTGGAGGCCGAGCCGGACATCACGGTGGTCGGCGAGGCCGGTGACGGCAAGGTCGCCCAGGACCAGGCGCGGGCGCTGCTGCCCGACGTGGTGCTGATGGACATCCGCATGCCGGGCGTGGACGGCATCGAGGCGACCCGCCGGATCGTGCGCGAGGCCACCGGCGGCGCGCACGTGCCGAGGGTTCTGGTGCTGACCACCTTCGACCTGGACGAGTACATCGTGGAGGCGCTCCGCGCCGGGGCCAGCGGCTTCCTTCTGAAGGACGTCCCGCCGGACGAGCTCGTGCAGGCCATCCGGGTGATCGCGGCGGGGGACGCCATCGTCGCGCCGAGCGTCACCCGGAGGCTGCTGGACAGGTTCGGCGCCCGCCTGCCCTCGGTCCACCAGCAGTCCACCCCCGCCCGCCTGGACCGGCTCACCGACCGCGAGCTGGAGGTGCTGAAGCTGATCGCGCGCGGCATGTCCAACGCGGAGATCGCCGCCGAGCTGGTGGTGAGCGAGACGACCGTCAAGACCCACGTCGGCAACGTGCTCACCAAGCTCGGCCTGCGCGACCGCGTCCAGGCCGTGGTCCTGGCCTACGAGACCGGCCTGATCACGCCGGGCGCCCTCTCCTAGGCGGGTCCCGGACACCGCCTGCGCCTCGGGCATCAGAACCCCCGCGACGACGCTCCTCGGCGGGTCGCGCCGCCTGCGCCGCGGACGTCAGAGCCCCGCGACGACGCCGGTCAGCACCGGGCGGGTGTCGCCGCGCCGCCAGGCGACGGCGGTGGCGCACCGGTGGTCGGTCGGGAGCGGGACGAAGACCACCCCGGTGCGGGCGTAGTGCTCGTCGGTGCTCTCCGAGAGCAGGGCGACGCCCCGGCCCGCCGCGACCAGCTCCAGCGTCTCCTCGATCGCGCCGGAGCCGACCTCCCCCGCCACGTCGGGCACCCCGATGGAGCCGGGGTGGCGGAAGGCCCGCCAGACGGGGTCGGGACTGCTCGGCACCACCCAGACGCGCCCGCCGAGCTCGGCGGGGTCCACCTCCGCCCGCCGGGCCAGCGGGTCGCCGGCCGGCACCGCGACCGCCCGCCGGTCGGTGCCCAGCGGCCGGACCTCCAGGGCGTCCCCGGTGGTCAGCGGCGGCCACACCACGGCCAGGTCGCTGACCCCGGTCAGCAGGCCGCAGGACGGGTCGTCGAAGTCGAAGCGGCGCAGCCGTACCTCGCGGCCGGAGACGCGGCGCACCTCGTCGAGCAGCCCGGCGGTGAGCGCGCCCGCCGCCTCCCCCATGAAGCCCACGGTCAGCCCCGGCGAGCGCCCGGCCAGCTCCGCCTCCAGCCCGTCGGCGGCGCTGACCACACTCGCCGCGTGCGCCAGTACCCTGACGCCGTGCTCGGTCAGCCGCACCCCGTCGCGGTCCCGCACCAGCAGCCGCTCCCCCGCCGCCGCCTCCAGGCGTCCGACGGCGGCGCTCACGGTGGGCTGGCTGACACCGAGGCAGGCCGCCGCCTCCCGGAAGGAACCGGCCCTGGCGACCTCGACGAACGCCCGTACGGCGGGCAGTGTCACGCTCATGCAGCCACAATAGCCATCGGCTATCGGCATGCCCGGAAACTATCGGACCGCCGCGGCCCGCGGCGTGCATGATCGGTTCATGCTGATCCGTGAACTGACCACCGACGACCTGGACGCCTGCCTGGACCTGGCCGAGAGCCGGCGGTGGGGGCGCGAGGAGCGCAAGTGGCGCTTCCTGCTGGAGGGCGGCGAGGGTTACGGGATCACCGATCCGGACGGCACGCTCGTCGCCACGACGGTCCTGACCCGCTACGGCTCCCGCACCGCGGCGGTCAGCATGGTGCTGGTGGCCGAGCGGCGCGAGCGCCGGGGGCTGGCCGGCCGCCTGGTCCGGCACGCGGTGGAGCGGGCGGGCGGCGCGACGGTGTTCCTCAACGCGACCGCGATGGGCCTCCCCCTGTACGAGCGCCTCGGTTTCCGGGTGACGGGTGCGGCGGCCATGCACGTCGGCGTCTTCGGCGGGGAGGCGGCGGGGTCCTCCCGCGCGGCCGCGCCGGAGGACCTGAAGGCGATCGCCGACCTGGACGCGGAGGTCGCCGGCGCCGACAGGTCGGCGATGCTGGAGAGATACGCGGACTTCGCCGAGGAGCTGCGGGTGGTCGAGGACGGGCGCGGGGGGATCGCCGGCTACGCCGGGCGGTGGCGCAACGTGGCCAACACCGTCGTCGGGCCGGTGATCGCGGCGGACCCCGGCACCGCCCGGGCGCTGATCGCCGACCTCGCCGCCCGGACGCGGGGGCCGGTCCGCGTCGAGGTCGCCGACGACCGCCCGGAGCTGGCCGCGTGGCTGGAGGCCCGGGGCGTGGCGGCGGGGATGCGGACCTCGGACATGGTCCTCGGCGCCGGGCCGCTCCCCGGGGACCGGAGCCGGTTCTTCGCTCCCGTCATGTCCGCCCTGGGCTGACGGTGAGGATCCCGGCTCCGGCGGAGAGGGCGCCGGGAGCACGGCCGGTCACCTCAGCGCGACCCTGGCGAAGGAGTCGCTGGGCAGCACCGGGCTCGGCGTCCAGCCGGTCACGTTCCTGGCCGCGGCCGAGAACGAGGGGCTCTGCGCGTACGGCACGCCCGGCACGAAGTCGGCCAGCAGCGCGTTCGCCCGCCTGTACAGCTTCTCCCGCACGGCCTGCTCGGGCTCCTTCTCGGCCCGGTCCAGCACCTCGAAGATCTTCTCGTTCCGGAACGACCACTGGTTGGAGAACGACTGGAAGAACGTGCCGAGGAAGTTGTCCGGGTCGCCGAAGTCGCTGTTCCAGCCCAGGAGGTACAGCGGGCAGTCACCGGCCCGGGCGGCGTCGAGGTAGCCGGGGCTCCACGGCAGGGTCCTCGGCCTCACCGTGAAGCCCGCGGCCTCCAGGTCGGCCTTCATCAGCCGGAAATTGCCCTCCGGGTCCACCATGTAGGCGCGGCTGACACCGCTGGGGTAGCAGAACTCCAGGGTCGGCTCCGAGACCCCGGACTCGGCGACGAGCCGCCGGGCCTCGGCCACGTCGTGGCCGTATCCGGCGAAGTCCTCGCTGTGGCCCCACATGCTGTCCGGCATGAACGCCTGGGCGACCTTCGCGCCCGGGCCGTACCGCGTGCCGACGATCCTGTCGCGGTCGATCGCGTGGGCGATGGCCTGGCGGATCCTCCGGTTGCGCATGATCTCGGTCTTCTGGCTGAAGCCGAGGTACCCCATGTTGAACGACGCCCGCTCCAGCACCTGCGCGCCGGCCCGCTTGAGCGCCTCCAGGTCGGCCGGGTCGGCGTAGTCGAAGGCGTGCACCGAGCCGGCCAGCAGCGCCCGGGCCCGGTCGGCGGCCTTCTCGATCGGTCGGAACACGATCTTGCCGAGTTTGGCCTTCTCGCCCCAGTAGTCGTCGTTGCGCACCAGTTCCAGCCGGTCGCCGCGGATCCAGCCGGCGAACCTGAACGGGCCGGTGCCGATCGGGTGCCGGGTGCCGAAGGTCCCGGTGAACCGCGGCGAGTCCGCGGTCCCGGCGACCTCGTCGGCCCGGTACGCCTTGAGCGCCCTGGGGCTGGCGATGCCGAACGACGACAGCGTCAGCGCCGACAGCACGGCGGCGGACGGCTCGGTGAGCCGCAGCTCGACGGTCCTGTCGTCCGGTGCCGCGCAGCCGCCGTACAGGCTCTTGCGGAGGGTGCCGGACTCGTTCTTCGCGAAGCCCCGGAAGACCGTCACCCAGTAGTAGGAGACCGAGTCCGACTGGGCCAGGCCGGTGAAGTTGTACCAGCGCTCGAAGTTGGCGCAGACCGCCGCGGCGGTCAGCGGCTCGCCGTCGTGGAACCGTACGCCCGGGCGGAGCGTGAACGTGTAGGTGTCGGCGTCCTCGCTGACCTTCCAGCTCTCCGCGAGGCCGGGCGCCACCCCGGTGCCGCCCGGCTCGGTGATCACGAGCGTCTCGAAGATCTGGCTGGTCACCCGGGAGGACTCGCCGTCGCTGTGGAAGGCCGGGTCGAGGATGGCGGGGTCGGCCGAGGAGGCGAAGACCAGGACCGGCTCCTCCGCGGTCGCCGCCCGGGGGGTCCCCGGGGCCGGATCGTCCCCGCACGCCGCGGCGGCCAGGACCAGGGCCGAACCCGCGATCACCGCCGCCGTCCTGCGCAGGGGCACACCGTCTCGTCGCATGCTGCACCTCATAGCCGTCTCACCGCCGGATCGCGACCGCCCGCGCGGACCGGCTCTCCGGTGATCGAAGGATCCACCGGGGGCGGCGCGGCTGACCACCCTCGGTGAGAGGATGTGGCAGAAATGTGACAGTGGGTCGCCGGATGGCGCCGCCGGGCCCTCCCGGTGTTCCCGGCGTTCCCGGCGGGGCTCGTCCGGCCCGCGGTACGGGAACGCCCGGCGGGGCACGGCTCGTGCGAGCCGTGCCCCGCCGGGCGTCCCTCGGGCGGACGGGCCGCGCTCAGGCGATCGTGCCCTTCGGGTGCTGCGCGTCCTGCACGTTCCGTGCCACCTTCGCGGCCGCCGGAGCCGAGATCTTGTCGGCGTTCTCCGGGAAGTGGCAGGCCACCTGGTGGCCGGGGGCCAGCTCCACCAGCGGTGGCTCCTCCGTCTTGCAGACCACCTGGGCCTTCCAGCACCGGGTGTGGAAGCGGCAGGCGGGCGGCGGGTTGAGCGGGCTGGGCACGTCGCCCTGCAGCCGGATCCGCTCGCGGTCGCCCCGGTGCTTGACGTCGGGGATGGGGACCGCCGACAGCAGCGCGTTGGTGTACGGGTGCATCGGCGCGTCGTACAGGCTCTTGCGGTCCGCGAGCTCGACGATCTTACCGAGGTACATCACCGCGACCCGGTCGCTGATGTGCCGGACCACCGACAGGTCGTGCGCGATGACCACGTAGGTCAGGTCCAGCTCGTTCTGCAGGTCCTCCAGCAGGTTGACGACCTGGGCCTGGATCGACACGTCCAGCGCGGAGACCGGCTCGTCGGCGATGATCAGCTTGGGCTTGAGCGCGAGGGTCCGCGCGATGCCGATGCGCTGGCGCTGGCCGCCGGAGAACTCGTGCGGGTAGCGGTTGTAGTGCTCGGGGTTCAGGCCGACCAGGGCGAGGATGTCCTGGACCTCCTTCTTGATCCCCTGCTCGGTCTTGACCCCCTGGATGCGGAAGGGCGCGCCGACGATGGCGCCGACCGTGTGCCGCGGGTTCAGCGAGGAGTACGGGTCCTGGAAGATCAGCTGCATGTCGCGGCGGAGCGGCCGGATCCTCGACTGCGACATGTGGGTGATGTCGTTGCCCTCGAAGACGACCTTCCCGCCCGTCGGCTCGATGAGCCTGGTGATCAGCCGGCCCGTCGTGGTCTTGCCGCAGCCGGACTCGCCCACCAGGCCGATCGTCTCGCCTTTGAAGACGTCGAAGCTGACGCCGTCCACCGCCCTGACCGCGCCGACCTGGCGCTTGAACAGGCCCTTGGTGACCGGGAAGTGCTTCTCCAGCCCCTGCACCGACAGCAGCGGCTCGCTCATGAGGACTCCAGACTCGGCTTGATCTCGTTCTCCCAGATGTCCCGCCTGAGCTCCGGCGGCATGTGGCACCGGACCAGGTGGCCGCCCGAGGACTCCAGCAGCGCCGGCACCTCGGTGTCCGCCTTGCCGCCGGTGCGGCCCTCGAAGGCGCAGCGCGGGTGGAAGGCGCAGCCCGAGGGCACGTTGATCAGCGACGGGGGGTTGCCCTTGATCGGCAGCAGCCGCTCGGTCGGCTCGCGGTCCAGGCGGGGCATCGATCCCAGTAGACCCCAGGTGTAGGGGTGCTCGGGACGCTCGAAGATGTCCTCGGCGGTGCCGTACTCGATGCACTTGCCGCCGTACATCACCAGGATGTCGTCGGAGAGCTCGGCCACGACGCCCAGGTCGTGGGTGATGATGATGAGCGCCGCGTTGAAGTCGCGCTGCAGGTCCCGCATGAGGTCGAGGATCTGCGCCTGCACGGTCACGTCGAGCGCGGTGGTCGGCTCGTCGGCGATCAGCAGCTCGGGGTCGCACGACAGGGCCATCGCGATCATGGCGCGCTGGCGCATGCCGCCGGAGAACTCGTGCGGGTAGCTGTCGACGCGCCGCTCCGGCTGCGGGATCCCCACCCGGCCGAGCATGTCGATCGCGTGCTTGCGCGCGACCTTCTTGCTGACCTTGTGGTGGATCCGGTACGCCTCGATGATCTGCTGGCCGACGGTGTAGAAGGGGTGCATCGCCGACAGCGGATCCTGGAAGATCATCGCCATCTTCTTGCCGCGCAGCCGCCGCACGTGCTCGGCGGAGGCGCTGACCAGCTCCTCGCCGTCCAGCCAGATCTCGCCGGAGATCTTCGCCCGGGTGCCCTTGTGCAGGCCCAGGATGCCCAGCGAGGTCACGCTCTTGCCGGAGCCGGACTCGCCCACGATGCCGAGGGTCTTGCCGCGCTCGAGCTTGTAGGAGAGCCCGTCCACGGACTTCACCAGACCGTCGTCGGTCGGGAAGTGGATGCGCAGGTCCCTCAGTTCGAGGAAGCTCGTCGGAGTGCTCATCCCAGCCTCACCCTCGGGTCGACCACCGCGTACAGCAGGTCGACGATCAGACTCGCCACCACGACGAAGAGCGCCGCGACCATGGTGACGCCCATGATCTTCGGAAGGTCGTTCGTCATGATCGCCTGGACGGCGTAGTCGCCGATGCCCTTCAGCGAGAAGGTGCTCTCGGTGAGCACCGCGCCGCCGAGCAGCAGCCCCAGGTCCAGACCGAAGATCGTCACGATCGGGGTGAGCGCGGCGCGCAGGCCGTGCCTGGAGATCACGGTGGACTCGGGCAGGCCCTTGGCCCGGGCGGTGCGGATGTAGTCCTCGCCCATGGTCTCCAGCATGCCCGCGCGGGTGAGCCGGGCGTAGGAGGCCGCGTAGAGGAAGGCCAGGGTGATCCAGGGCAGCAGGAGGTTGTAGGCCCACTCCGCCGGGTTCTCCTCGAACGGCGTGTAGGCGCCGCCGGGCGCGGTGATGCCCATCCCGTAGCTGAAGACCACCAGGGAGACGATGCCGGTGAAGAAGATCGGCAGGGAGACGCCCGCGAGTGCGACGCTCATCGCGGCGCGGTCGAAGAACGAGCCGCGCTTGAGGGCGGAGAGCACGCCGACCGCGACGCCGCCGATCAGCCAGATGACCGACGCGCCGACGGCGAGCGAGAGCGTCACCGGGATCCGGTCGACCAGTTCCGGCCAGACCGGCTGCCGCTTGACGAAGGAGTAGCCGAAGCAGGGAGCGGGGCACTGCTCGATCGAGGCGCCGGTGTCGTACTCGGCGCCGGCGAAGACACCCTTGATCCAGCGCCCGTACTGCACCGGGACCGGGTCGTTGAACCCGAGCTTCTCCGCCGCCACCGCGGCCATCTCCGCCGTCGCGGCCTTGCCCAGGTAGCGGTTGGCGAAGTCCTCCGACGTGGCGCCCGCCATCCGGGGGACCACGAAGAAGATCGAGAATGTGACCATGCTCACGATGGCGAGCATGAGCAGGGCGCCGATCAGGCGCCTGATGATGTATGTGACCACAGTCCCCCCGGCTCCGGGGGCCGGCCTTGTGGGCCGGCCCCCTTACGCCTTGGCTTTCGTCTGAACGGGTTTCCGGCAGGACTTACTGCTGGACGCCCATGCCCAGGTAGTCGTACATGTCGAACGCGCCGGTGACGAACACGTTGGTCGCGCCCTGCGGGCGGACCAGCACGCTCTTGGACCACACGGAGGGCAGCACGTAGGCGCGCTCCATGACCAGCTGGTCGATCTGACCCCAGATCGCGTCGCGGCTGGCGGTGTCGGTCTCCAGCATGGCCTTGTCGATCAGCCCGTCGATCTCCTTGTCCTTGACGCTCAGGTTGTAGTTGCCCGAGGCGCGGATCGTGCGGCTGTCGACGATCTGGGACATGAAGCCGAAGCCGTCGTTCCAGTCGGCGCCCCAGCCGTTGGTGGCCAGGCCGATGCCGTTCTTCTTCACGAACTCCGGCTTGCCGGCGTACAGGGTGAAGTAGTCACTGGTCGGGTAGCCCTTGAGGGTCAGCTTGATGCCGACCTTGGCCAGCGCCTGCTGGAGCGACTCGGCGGTCGCCTTCTCCTTCGGGCGGTCGGCGCGGTAGGCCATGGTGGTCTCGAAGCCCTCGGGCTTGCCGCACGCGGCCAGGGCCTCCTTGGCCTTCGCCGCGTCGCCGGTGCCGGTCGGGTAGAGGTCGAGCTTCTTCCAGCCGCCGATCGACGGGGGCATGACGCCGGTCGCGATCTCGCCGCCCGCGAACTCGCCGCCGTAGGCGTTCTGCAGGCCGACCCGGTCGGCCGCGTAGATGACGGCCTTGCGACAGTCGACGTTGTCCAGCGGGGGCACGTCGCCGATGATCGAGGTGTACCACGTGCGGGCGCCGGTGGGGTTGTCCACGCGGGCCTTCATCGCCGGGTCGCTCAGCACGCGGCCGAGCGCGGCCGGCTGCACGCCGGAGCCGGCCAGGTCGACGTGCAGGTCGCCGGAGATGATCCGGTTGTCGAGGTCGTCGGCGTTGACGCCGAGGGTGATCTCGTAGCGGTCCGGCAGGGCCTTGCGGACCGGGTCGGTCGCCTGGTCCCAGTGCTCGTTGCGGACCAGCGTGTACTGCTTGCCGGCCTCGACCTTCTCGAACTTGTAGGGGCCGGTGGCGATGACGTGCTCGCGGTACTTGACGCCGGTGTCCTTGGCCTGGGGCACCGGGATGGTGCCGGGCAGGGCGGCGAAGTTGTCGAAGCCGGCGTAGGCCTTCTTCAGGTGGAAGACGATCGTCTGGTCGTCCGGAGTCTCGATCGCGGAGTCGGTGTTGACGTCCGGGGTCTTGTAGACGCTCTTGAAGTCCTTCGGCAGGTCCAGCCAGTCGTTGAAGTACGTCGGGCCGTTGGGGAAGGTCTCCTTGTCCATGGAGCGCAGCACCGCGTACTTCACGTCCTTGGACGTGACCGGCGTGCCGTCCTCGAACTTCACACCGGTGCGGAGCTTGTAGGTCCAGGTCTTGCCGCCGTCGCTCGACTCGCCCAGGCTCTCGGCCAGGTCCGGGGAGAGCTTGCGGCCCTCGGCGCCGGGCGCCGGGGTGTAGGTCACCAGCGAGCGTCCGTAGATGCGGACGAGGTTCCACGACAGGGCGTAGTAGGTGTCGCCCGGGTCGACGGAGTCCCAGTCCTCGGAGATGGCGAACTTCAGCGTGCCGCCCTTGGCGTCGGACGGGTTGAACACCTTGTCCACGCCGGCGTTGAACGCCTCCTGCGCGGCCGGGGCGCTCGCCTTGTCGCCGCCGGTCTGGCCGGCCTTGTTGCCCTCGCTGCTGCCGCCGCCGCAGGCGGCGAGGCCCACGGTGAGGACGACGCCCGCGGCCGTGAGGCCCAGTGCGGATCCCTTTTTCATTGCTTGCACCCCTTGATGGATAGGGAGATGGAACAGGAGCGGTCGGTGTGTGAGCCGGGTCAGCGCGAGGACTTCGGGTCGAGCGCGTCGCGCAGCCCGTCGCCGAAGAGGTTGAACGCCAGCACCGTGATGAAGATCGCCATGCCCGGGAAGAACATGAAGTGCGGGACGGTGTAGAACTTCACCGCCTGCGCGAGCATGCCGCCCCAGGTCGCCGTGGGCGCCTGGATGCCGACGCCGAGGAACGACAGCGCCGCCTCGAACAGCACGTTCGTCGGGATCAGCAGCGTGGCGTAGACCAGGATCGGCGCGATCAGGTTCGGCAGGATCTCCCTGAACAGGATGTACGGCCCGCGCGCGCCGAGGCTGCGGGCGGCGTCGACGAACTCGCGCTCACGCAGCGAGAGCGTCTGCCCCCGGATGATCCGGCCGATGTAGGGCCAGTTGAAGAAGCCGATCACGAAGATCAGGAGCAGGATGCGGAGCGTGTCGCCCTGCACCCCGAGCTGCTGCTCGAACTGGCCGAGCACGCCGACCAGGGCGATCGCGAAGACGAGCAGCGGGAAGGCCAGGAAGATGTCCATCAGCCGGCTGATCACGGTGTCGACCCAGCCGCCGAAGTAGCCGGCCATGACTCCCATGACGGTGCCGATGACCACCGAGAGCACGGTGGCGAGGAAGGCGATGAGCAGGGAGATCCGCGCGCCGTAGACGACGCGGCTGAACAGGTCGCGGCCGTTGAGCGGCTCCACGCCGAACAGGAACTCCCCGCTGATGCCGGAGCCGCCCTTGGGCGTCATCGTGGAGGGGTCGATCATCTCCTGGTGGAACTCGTTCGGCGGATGGCCGAACCAGCCCACGATCAGCGGCGCGAAGGTCGCGACGAGGATCAGGAAGACGACGACACCGGCGCCGGCGAGCGCGACCTTGTCGCGTTTGAGCCGCAGCCACGCGATCTGGCCGAGCGAGCGGCCCTGGATGGCCTTCCCGCTCACGCCCGCGACTACGGCCTCCGGCTCGGCCTCGGCAGCCTTGCCGGGCGCGTCGAGCGGTGCGGTCATACAGTGGCCCCCTGGGTCCCAGACGACGTTGTCCGACGGGCGCGTGCCCCGGTCCGGGGTGTCGCGCCCTGAAGTCTACGGGCCCGTTTTCCGCGGCCCCGCCTCGCAGAATCTATGGGCTGATCTGCGGTGACTAGTCCGTTGGGGGGCTATGTGGCTTAACTGTGATTTACGTGAAATTCATTCGTTCTGATCTTGACGTGGATGTCTGAGTGGTGTTCCGGTTATGTCTTGGTTTTGTGACACAACCAGGACCGATCCACGGCCTCACCCGATCCCTCGGCGCTTGAGGATGTCCTCGATGTCGGAGAAGTCGTCGTCGGCCGCGGGCTGGGCGGCGGGCTTCGCGGCGGGCTTCTGAGCCGGCCTGGCCGTCGCGGGCGTGCGCTTCGGCAGCGGCTGGGTGACCGCGGCGGCGCCCTGTCCCCCGGCGCTCTGGACCGCGGGAGCCCCGGGGGCCGCCGTCGCGGCCGGGGCCGCCCCGCGCGCGGCCGCCAGGCGCCGTCCCCGCATGAAGCCCGAGACGAGGAAGAGCAGCACCGAGACCCCGGCCACCGCCACCCCGGCCCACACGGTGGGGTTGAGCACCAGGCCGGTCACGAACCCGGTGACCGCCGTGCCGATCTGCCACAGGGTCGGCAGCGCGCCGGTCAGGTAGGCGGCGAGCGGCAGCAGCGCCCAGGCCGCGGCGCGCAGCCCCGCCGCGGCCCCTCTGCGGCGCAGCAGCAGGAAGCTCAGCACCAGTCCCGCACCGGTCAGCCCGGCGCAGACCGGCAACCATGCGATCTGGTCGAATGTCATGGCGGATCGTCCCCCTCGTCGTCGTGTACCCGGATTTCCATCCTGGCACGCGAATCCGCGGGCGATCCTCCTTCTCAGGGAGGGATCATCCCTTAGGGGTCGAAGCTCCGCGCCTCGGGGAGGGCCTCCGCGTCGCCCTCGGACAGCGCCCGCAGGAGCTCGACGCCGACCTCGCGCAGGGACCCCACGACCAGGCGGCCGGGCGCGTGCGGGATCGGCAGCACGCTCGGCACCGCCACCACCCGGCAGCCCGCGGCGGTGGCCGCGGTCACCCCGTTGGGGGAGTCCTCCAGCGCGACGCAGCGGGCCGGGTCCGCGCCGAGCAGCCGGGCCGCGGTCAGGTAGGGCTCGGGGTCGGGCTTGGTCCGCTCCACGTCGTCACAGGTCACCACCTGGTCGAAGTGGTGCCTGCCGATGCTCTGCAGGCAGGCGTCGGCGATCTTCCGTGAGGAGGAGGTGACCAGGGCGGCGGGCAGCCCCGCCCGCCGTACGGCCGCCAGCAGTTCGGCGGCGCCCGGCATGAGCTCCACCCCGCCGGACAGGCGGCCGATCATGCCCTCGAGCATCCAGGCCGCCACGTCCGCGGGGTCGGCCGGCGACCCGGAGACCTTGAGCATGTAGGCGACGGTGGCCGGCATGGAACCGCCCACCAGGTGCTCCTGGTCCTGCGGCCCCCAGTCGCCGCCCAGCCGCGCCATCACCTCGGTCTCGACCTGGAACCAGACCTTCTCGCTGTCCACGAGAAGCCCGTCCATGTCGAACAGGACCGCGTCCATCCCCGGGTGCCCCCTCCGCCTCAACCGTTCTCAGCCGTTCTCAGACGTTGAAGTAGCCGGCCTCGGGGTGGTGGACGATCAGCGCGGACGTCGACTGCTCGGGGTGGAGCTGGAACTCCTCCGACAGCTTCACGCCGATCCGCGCGGGGTCGAGCAGCTCCACGAGCTGGACCTGGTCCTCCAGGTTGGGGCAGGCCGGGTAGCCGAACGAGTAGCGGCAGCCGGTGACGTTGACCTTGAGCATGTCCTCCAGCGACTCGTCGCCGCCGATCCCCAGCTCCGAGCGGACCCGGGCGTGCCAGTATTCGGCGAGCGCCTCGGTGAGCTGGACCGACAGGCCGTGCAGCTCCAGGTAGTCGCGGTAGGCGTCCTTGGCGAAGAGCTCGGCGGTGGCCTCGGAGATCCGGCCGCCCATGGTGGCGACCTGGAAGGCGACCACGTCGACCTCGCCGGAGTCCTTGGAGCGGAAGAAGTCGGACAGGCACAGGTGCCGGTCGCGGCGCTGGCGCGGGAAGGTGAACCGGGTCCGCTCGTTGCCGGCGTCGTCGAGGATGATCAGCGAGTCGCCGTCGCTGACGCACGGGAAGTAGCCGTAGGCCACGGCCGCCTCCAGCAGCCCCTCGGTCTGCATCCGCTCCAGCCACATCCGCAGCCGGGGGCGGCCCTGCGTCTCGACCAGCTCCTCGTAGGACGGCCCGTCGCCGCCGCGGGCGGCCTTGAGGCCCCACTGGCCCATGAACGTCGCCCGCTCGTCGAGGAAGGCGGCGTAGTCGGCGAGCGGGATGCCCTTGACCACGCGGTCGCCGAGGAACGGCGCGGCCGGGACGGGGTTGTCGGCGGCCACGTCGGAGCGGGCGGGCAGCTCCTCCACCGGGGTGCGGGTCAGCGTCGCCCCGGTCTTGACCCGGCGCTCGCGCAGCGGCGGCAGGCTGGCGCCCTCCACCCCGCGCTTGACCGCCATGAAGGCGTCCATCAGGCGCAGGCCCTCGAAGGCGTCGCGGGCGTAGCGGACCTCCCCCTCGAACAACTCGGCGAGGTCCTGCTCGACGTAGGCGCGGGTCAGCGCGGCGCCGCCGAGCAGCACGGGGTACTTTCCGGCGATGCCCCGGGAGTTCATCTCCTCGAGGTTCTCCTTCATGATGACCGTGGACTTCACCAGGAGGCCGGACATGCCGACGACGTCGGCCCCGGACTCCTCGGCGGCCTCCAGGATCGCCGAGACCGGCTGCTTGATGCCGAGGTTGACGACCTCGTAGCCGTTGTTGGACAGGATGATGTCCACCAGGTTCTTGCCGATGTCGTGCACGTCGCCCTTGACGGTCGCCAGCACGATGCGGCCCTTGGTCTCGCCCTCGACCCGCTCCATGTGCGGCTCCAGGTAGGCCACGGCGGCCTTCATGACCTCGGCCGACTGGAGCACGAAGGGCAGCTGCATCTGGCCGGAGCCGAACAGCTCGCCGACCGTCTTCATGCCGTCCAGCAGCACGTCGTTGACGATCTCCAGGGCCGGGCGCTGGGCGAGCGCCTCGTCCAGGTCGGCCTCCAGGCCCTTCTTCTCGCCGTCGATGATGCGCCGCTTGAGCCGCTCCCACAGCGGCAGCGCGGCCAGCTCCTCGGCCCGGGACAGGGCGGTGGCGGCGCTGTCGACGCCCTCGAACAGCTCCATGAAGCGCTGCAGCGGGTCGTAGCCCTCGCGGCGGCGGTCGTAGACCATGTCCAGCGCGACCTGGCGCTGCTCCTCGGGGATGCGGGCCATCGGCAGGATCTTGGAGGCGTGCACGATGGCCGAGTCCAGCCCGGCGTTGACGCACTCGTTGAGGAAGACCGAGTTGAGCACCACGCGGGCGGCCGGGTTGAGGCCGAAGGAGATGTTGGACAGGCCCAGGATCGTCTGCACGGCCGGGTAGCGCCGCTTGAGCTCGGCGATGGCCTCGATGGTCTCCAGGCCGTCGCGCCGCGTCTCCTCCTGGCCGGTGGCGATCGGGAAGGTGAGGGCGTCGACGACGATGTCCTCGACCCTCATCCCCCAGTTGCCCGTCAGGTCCTCGATGAGGCGGGTCGCGATGCGCACCTTGTCCGCGGCGGTGCGGGCCTGGCCCTCCTCGTCGATGGTCAGGGCGACCACGGCGGCGCCGTGCTCCCGGGCCAGCTTCATGATCCTGGTGAAGCGGGAGTTCGGGCCGTCGCCGTCCTCGTAGTTGACCGAGTTGAGGATCGCCCGGCCGCCGAGCATCTCCAGGCCGGCCTCCAGCACGGCGGGCTCGGTGGAGTCGAGCATGATCGGCAGCGTGGAGGCGGTGGCGAAGCGGAAGGCCAGCTCCCGCATGTCCTGGGTGCCGTCGCGGCCGACGTAGTCGACGCACAGGTCGAGCATGTGCGCGCCGTCGCGGGCCTGGGCCCGGGCGATCTCGACGCACTCCTCCCAGTTGCCGGCGAGCATCGCCTCGCGGAACGCCTTGGAGCCGTTGGCGTTGGTCCGCTCGCCGACCGCCAGGTAGGAGGTGTCCTGCCGGAAGGGGACGTGCTGGTAGAGCGAGGAGGCGCCGGCCTCGGGGTGCGGGCGGCGGGCGGCGGTCTCGCGGCCCCGGACGCGCTCGACGACCTTGCGCAGGTGCTCGGGGGTGGTGCCGCAGCAGCCGCCGACGATCGACAGGCCGTAGGTGCGGGTGAAGGTGTCGTGCGCGTCGGCCAGCTCGTCCGGGCTGAGCGGGTAGTAGGCGCCGTCGGAGGTCAGCACGGGCAGCCCGGCGTTGGGCATGCACGACAGGCGCACCCGGGCGTGGCGGGCCAGGTAGCGCAGGTGCTCGCTCATCTCGGCGGGACCGGTGGCGCAGTTGAGGCCGATGACGTCGACGCCGAGGGGCTCGATCGCGGTGAGCGCCGCGCCGATCTCCGAGCCGAGCAGCATCGCGCCGTTGGTCTCGATGGTGACCTGGGCGATGATCGGCACGTCGCGGCCCGCGTCGGCGATGGCCCTCCTCGCGCCGGTGACGGCGGCCTTGACCTGGAGCAGGTCCTGGGAGGTCTCGATGATCAGCGCGTCGGCGCCGCCGGAGACCAGGCCGGCGGCGTTGTCGTAGTAGGCGTCGCGGAGCTCGCCGTACGGCTTGTGCCCGAGGGTGGGCAGCTTGGTGCCGGGTCCGATGGAGCCGAGCACGAAGCGGGGGTGGTCCGGGGTGGACCAGTGGTCGGCCGCCTCGCGGGCGACGCGGGCGCCGGCCTCGGAGTAGGCGAAGACGCGGTCGGCGATGTCGTACTCGCCGAGCGCGGCGAGGTTGGCGCCGAAGGTGTTGGTCTCCACGCAGTCGACGCCGACCTCGAAGTAGGCGTCGTGCACGGCCCGGACGATGTCGGGGCGGGTGGCGTTGAGCACCTCGTTGCAGCCCTCGTGGCCCTCGAAGTCGTCGAGGGTGACGTCGTGGGCCTGCAGCATCGTTCCCATGGCCCCGTCGGCGACCATCACGCGCTCGGCCAGGACGTCACGGAAAGACGGTGCGTTTGTCATAGGCGGAAGCTTACTGGGAACCGCGCGGCGGCTATCGTTCACGGTGGCAATTGCACTTTCCGTCCAATTATCCCCGTTCCGTTACGAGAGGTGTCATCCCGATGGCCTACCGCACCGTCGTCGTCGGCACCGACGGCTCCCCCTCCTCCTTCCGCGCCGTCTCCGCCGCCGCCTCCCTGGCCGCAGCGACCGGCGCCACCCTCGTGCTGGCCTGCGCCTACCTCCCCATGCGCGAGCGCGACCGCAGCGCGGCCGCCGACCTGCTCGGCGAGCTGTCCTACAAGGTGAGCGGCTCCACCCCGGCCGAGGACGCGCTGCGGGCCGCCCGCGAGCACGCCGTCGCCGCGGGCGCCCCGGCGATCGAGCTGGCCGCCGAGGAGGGCGACCCGGTCGACGTGCTGGTCTCCCTGGCCGGCCGGCTCCGCGCCGACCTGCTGGTCGTCGGCAACCGAGGGCTCAACAGCCTCACCGGGCGGCTGCTCGGCTCGGTGCCGTCGAGCGTCTCGCAGCGGGCGGAGTGCGACGTGCTGATCGTCCGCACCACCTCCGGGAGGTGACGCGGGACCGCCTCGAGCGCATAGGCTTAGCCGGAGGCAACGAGGCGGGACAAGGAGGCGGCGCGTGATCGAACTCGAAGGGTTGCCCGAGCTCGTCGACCCGGTGCTGATCGCCGCGTTCGAGGGGTGGAACGACGCGGGCGAGGCCTCGAGCGGAGTGATCGCCCACCTCGAGACCGAGTGGAAGGCCACCGAGCTGGTCTCCTTCGACCCCGAGGACTACTACGACTTCCAGGTCACCCGGCCCATCGTCGAGATGGGCGAGGGCCTGACCAGGTCGCTCACCTGGCCCACCACGAAGCTGTCGGTGGCCCGGCCGCCCGGCTCCGCCCGCGACGTGGTCCTGCTGCGGGGCATCGAGCCCAACATGCGCTGGCGCTCGTTCTGCGACGAGATCGTCGGTGTCTGCCGCGCGGTGGGCGTGGAGCTGGCGGTGCTGCTCGGCGCGCTGCTCAACGACTCGCCGCACACCCGGCCGGTGCCGATCGTCGGCTCGGCCACCGACGAGGGGCTGGCCCGGGCGATCAACCTGGAGCTGAGCCGCTACGAGGGCCCGACCGGCATCGTCGGCGTCCTGCAGCACGCCCTCGGCGCCGCGGGGCTGCCCGCGGTCTCCCTGTGGGCCTCGGTCCCGCACTACGTCGCCCAGCCGCCCAACCCCAAGGCGACCCTGGCGCTGCTGAGCCGGATGGAGGACCTGCTCGACGTCCCCATCCCCCTGGGCGAGCTGGCCGAGGAGGCCAGGGCCTGGGAGCACGGCGTGGACGAGCTGGCCGCCCAGGACACCGAGGTCGCCGAGTACGTCCGCGAGCTGGAGGAGCGCAAGGACGCCACCGAGCTGCCGGAGGCGAGCGGCGACGCCATCGCCGCGGAGTTCGAGCGCTACCTGCGCCGCCGCGACCGCGACGGGGACTGAGACGCACGGCCGTGACGGAGACAGGCACACGGCCGTACCGGAGACAGGCGCACGGTCGTGACCGAGACGGCCGAGGCGCACGGCCGTGACGGAGACGGCTGAGACACACAGCGCAGAGTTACCGTTATTTACCCCATTTCTCACTGATTTCGGGTAATAATCAGTCCTCACCGGATTTCCGCCGGAACGCACCCGGCGGAGATCGCGGACTCGCAACGATTGCACAACCAGGAGAAACACGGCTCGGCAAACACCGGCCGATGGCGTCACCCCCACGCCGAACCTTGTCCCTGTGACTGCGCACGTAAGGGCAACCATGGCGACTCCCCGGCTCGACCCGTACCAGAAAGCACAGGACACGCGGCGCCGCGTTCTCGAGATGGGCACGTTCATGAAACGCCAGGACGGCGAGAACGCCCTCCTCCACCCGGAGATGCGGGGCTCCGCCGCTCCCGGGCAGTCGGTGGACCTGTTCCTCGCCCTGCTCCAGGACAGGCTCCCGGTCTGGCTGAAGATCCTCGACGACCTGATGCATCTGGTCGGCAAGGGCAGCGTCGCCGACAACCTGCTGCCCATCGCCCGGGCGGGCATCGACTACTACGCGGAGGTCCAGTCGGTGGCGCTGCCCGCCTTCACCTCCCCCTCGGTCACCGTACGGTTCCGCGAGGCCATGAAGGACACCCGGCTCAGCCCGATGTCGGAGGTCGTGCCGCTGACGGACTACCTCGCGGCGGAGCAGCGCGCGGGCCGCGTCTCACCCCGGGTGGACCCGGTGGCCACCGCCCGGCTGCTGCTGGCCGGGTGCTTCCGGCACGCCTACTACGAGCTCTTCGTCGGCACCGACTTCGTGCCCTCCCGGGACGAGAGCGCCGAGGAGATCATCCGGGAGCTGAGGCTGGAGTCCCACGCGGCCTGATCGAAGCGGCGCCACACCAGCTCCGCCAGATCGGGGTCCACCCCCAGGGGGGCGCCGACCAGGTCGGCGCCGAGGGCCTCCAGGCGGCTCTGGAAGAAGCCGGGGGCCAGGAGATACGAGGCGACCGCGATCCGGGGTGCGGGCGCCGACCTGAGCCCCTCCACCGCCTCGGCCGCCGTCGGGCTGCCCGCCGAGGCGAACGCGGCCCGCACCGGGCGCGACAGCCGGGCCGACAGCAGCCGCGCCGCCGCGCGCACGTCGTCCAGCGCCGCCGGGTCGGAGGACCCCGCCGCGCCCAGCACCACCGCGTCGGTGTGCCGCAGGCCCGCGGCGGCCAGCCTCCTGGCCAGCACCGCGGTCAGCAGCGGGTGCGGCCCGAGCGGGGCGGCCACCGTCGCGTCCGGTCGCGCGGCGGCGACCACCGCCGGCAGGTCGATGTGCACGTGGTAGCCGCCGGCCAGCAGCAGGGGGACCACCACCACGGGGCCGGGCAGACCGGGCAGCACGTCGGCCAGCGGGGGCGAGCTGATCTCCAGGAAGGCGAGCTCCACCCGCCGTCCGGGGCGGGCCCGCCGTACCAGGTCGCGCAGGCCCGCGAGCGTCTCCTCCCCCGCGGCGCTGCGCGTCCCGTGCGCGGCCAGGACGAGCGTCGTCACGCGCCCTCGCCGCGTTCGCACGCCAGGCGGTAGCCGCGCTTGACGACCGTCTCGACGATGCCCGCCGGCCCGAGGGCCCGCCGCAGGCGGGTGATCGCCATCTCCACGGCGTGCTCGGCCGAGTCGCGGGACGGGCCGCCGGGCAGCACGGTCCGCAGCTCCGAGCGGGCCACCACGTGGCCGGGCTTGTCGGCCAGGCGCTTGAGCACCGCCATCGGGGCGGGCGGCAGCGGCTTGAGCTCGCCGTCGACGACGACGGCGTGGCCGCGGATCTCCAGCCCGTGGCCGCCCGCGACCAGCCGGGTGACGCCGCGGGCGGGCAGGTGCGTGGCGAGCGTGCGGGCCAGCGCGCCCAGGCGCGCGCGCTCGGGCTGCACCACGGGCACCCCGCGCTCCTCCAGCGGCGCGGCGGTCACCGGCCCCACGCAGGCGGCGACGACCTGACCGGCGAACGCCGCCAGCAGAGCCTCCTCCAGCCCGTCCGCGCGGGCCGCGCCGAGCATGGCCAGGACCGCCGGGGCGCTGGTGAAGGCCACCGCGTCCACCCCGCCGGAGACCGCCTGGCTGATCAGGCGGCGCAGCGGCGACGGATCACGGTAGGGCAGCCACCGGTAGACCGGCACCTCGATGACCTCGGCCCCCGCCTCGCGCAGCGCCGCCGTGAAGCCGGTCAGCGGCTCCCCGTGCAGCTGCACCGCGATGCGCCGGCCCCGCAGGTCCTGGGCGAGCAGGTGCTGCTTGACCTCCTCGCACGACTCGGTGGCCGGCGTCCAGTGGTCGTTCAGCCCCGCCGCCCGGACCGCGCCGCGGGCCTTGGGGCCCCGGGTCAGCAGCCGGGCGGCGGCCAGGTGCGCCGACAGCTCCCCCGACAGCCCCCACCCCTCGGCGGCGGCCGTCCAGCCGCGGAAGCCGACCCCCGTGGTGATCACCACGTCGTCGATCGGGCCCGCCAGCACGTCCCGGGTCGCGGCCAGCAGGTCCGCGTCCTCGGCCAGCGGCACCAGCCGGATCGCCGGGGCCTGCACGACCCGGGCGCCCCGCCGCTCCAGCAGCGCGCAGAACTCCTCGCGCCGCCGGGTGGCGGTGACCCCGATGGTGAACCCGGCCAGCGCGTCGGGCTCCGTCTCCGGGGACCCCGACGCGGGGACCGAGGACGGGATCAGGGGGGCCAGGGAGCTCAAGGGACTCTCACTTCCACCGCGCCGCCGGACAGGCGGACCGGATAGGTCGGTACGGCCGTCGCCGGGTCGTCCAGGCAGCGGCCGGTCACCAGCGAGAAGACCTGCTTGTGCATGGGGGAGGCCACGGTCGGCTCCGCGCCCCGCGTCCCGACGATCCCCCGCGACAGGACCCAGGCCCCGCTGAACGGGTCGAGGTTGCCGGTCGCGTACAGGTCGCCGTCGAAGGTGCGGAACACCGCGATCTGGTGCCCGTCCACCAGGACGCACACGCCCTCCTCGGGCAGCAGGTCGGTGTAGGCGCAGACCGCGGTCCAGCCGGCGGTCTCCAGGGCGGTGTCCAGGTTCTCGCGCAGGATCGTCATCGGGGAAACCCCTCCTTCTTCTCCGGTCGGTGTGAGGTCGAGGGTCGCGGTGGTCAGGATCGGACCGCCTCGAGCGGGATCAGGACCGGCTTGACCTGGTCCCGCTCCGGGGCGAAGGCGATCGACGGGTCCGGGGTGCCGGGCGCGTTGACGAAGGAGACGAAGCGCCGCATCCGCTCGGGGTCGTCCAGGACCGCGCGCCACTCGTCGGCGTAGCCGGCGACGTGCCGCTCCATCTGCGCGTCCAGTTCGGCGCAGATGCCCAGCGAGTCCTCCAGCACGACCTCCTTGACGTAGTCGAGGCCCTGGTTCTCCAGCCAGACCGAGGTGCGCTGGAGCCGGTCGGCGGTGCGGATGTAGAACATCAGGAAGCGGTCGATGACCCGGATCAGCTCGTCGGTGGACAGGTCCGAGGCGAACAGGTCGGCGTGCCGCGGGGTGAAGCCGCCGTTGCCGCCGACGTAGAGGTTCCAGCCCAGCTCGGTGGCGATGATGCCGAAGTCCTTGCCGCGCGCCTCGGCGCACTCGCGGGCGCAGCCGGAGACGGCCGACTTCAGCTTGTGCGGCGAGCGCAGCCCCCGGTAGCGCAGCTCCAGCGCGATGGCCAGGCCGACGGAGTCCTGCACGCCGTACCGGCACCAGGTGGAGCCGACGCAGGACTTGACCGTGCGCAGCGCCTTGCCGTACGCGTGGCCGGACTCGAAGCCGGCGTCGACCAGGCGCTTCCAGATCAGCGGGAGCTGCTCGACGCGCGCGCCGAACAGGTCGATCCGCTGCCCGCCGGTGATCTTCGTGTAGAGGCCGAAGTCGCGGGCGACCTCACCGATCACGATGAGCTTGTCGGGGGTGATCTCCCCGCCGGGGATGCGCGGCACGACCGAGTAGGTGCCGTTGCGCTGGATGTTGGCCAGGTAGCGGTCGTTGGTGTCCTGCAGCGCGGCCTGCTCGCCGTCGAGGATGTGGCCGTTGCCGAGCGAGGCGAGGATGGAGGCGACGACGGGCTTGCAGATGTCGCAGCCGCGCCCGGTGCCGTGCTCGGCGATGAGCTGGGAGAACGTCGTGATGCCGCGCACCCGGACGATGTCGAACAGCTCGGCCCGGCTGTAGGTGAAGTGCTCGCACAGGGCCTTGGAGACCTCGACGCCGGACTTCACCAGGATCTGCTTGAGCATCGGGACGCAGCTGCCGCAGGTGGTGCCGGCGCGGGTGCAGGCCTTGATCTCCGCCACGTCGGTCAGGCCCTTGTCCGCGATGGCGGAGCAGATCTGGCCGTGGGTGACGTTGTTGCAGGAGCAGACCACCGCCTCGGCGGGCAGTTCCATGTTCGCCGGGCCGCCGGTGAACAGCAGCTCGCTCGGCGAACCCGGCAGCTCGCGGCCGACGAAGGGCTTGAGCGTGTTGTACGGCGTGGCGTCGCCGACGCAGATCCCGCCGAGCAGGGTGCGGGCGTCGTCGCTGACGAACAGCTTCTGGTAGACGCCGGTGACCGGGTCCATGAAGGTCACGTCGAGCGCGCCGTCCATCGCGCCGAACTGGGCGACCTCCACGCCGAGCAGCTTGAGCTTGGTCGACATGTCCGCGGGGGTGAAGGCCGCCTCGCCGCCGAGGATGCGGTCCGCGGCGACCTCGGCCATGGTGAAGCACGGCCCGACCAGGCCGTAGACCATGCCCTGGTGCAGCGCGCACTCGCCGATCGCGTAGATCGCCGGGTCGCTGGTGCGCATGCCGTCGTCGACGGCGATGCCGCCGCGCTCGCCGACCGCCAGGCCGCAGGTGCGGGCCAGCTCGTCGCGGGGGCGCACGCCGGCCGAGAAGACCACGACCTGCGCCCCGATCGTCTCGCCGTCCGGCTTGACCAGGCCCGACACGCGCCCGGCGTCGTCGGCGGCGATCTCCTTGACCCCGGCGCCGGTGTGCACGCCCAGGCCTAGCGACTCGATGTGGCCGCGCAGCACCGCGCCGCCGCCCTCGTCGACCTGGCGGGGCATGAGCCAGCCGCCCATCTCCACGACGTGCGTCTCGAGGCCCAGCCCGCGCAGCGCGTCGGCGGCCTCCAGGCCGAGCAGCCCGCCGCCGATCACCACGCCGGCCGTGGCGCCCGCCGACGCCTCCCGGATCGCGTCCAGGTCGTCGATGGTGCGGTAGACGAAGCAGCCGTCCAGGTCCTTGCCGGGCACCGGCGGCACGAACGGGCTGGAGCCGGTGGCCAGCACCAGCACGTCGTACGGCTCGGCGTGCCCGTCGGCCGTCGTCACGGTCCGGCCGTCCCGGTCGATCGCGGTGACCGCCGAGCCGAGCCGGAGCACGACGCCGTCGGGCACCGGGTAGGTGAGGTCCTCGGCGCTCTTGCCGGCCAGGTAGGAGGTCAGCGCCACCCGGTCGTAGGCGGGCCGGGGCTCCTCCCCCAGGATCGTGATCCGCCCGCCGAAGCCGCGGTCGGTCAGCGTCTCGACCAGCCGGTAGGCCGTCGGCCCGTGTCCCACCACTACCAGCCGCGTCATCTGCGCGCCCCTTCCTTCCGCCACGTCCGTCACGCCGAGACCCCTTCCTGCTCGCACAGCCAGCCGACGATGCCCTCGACCGCGTCGCGGCAGCCGCCGCAGCCGGTCGTGGCACGCGTGGCGGCCGCCACGGCCTCCACGTCGCGGGCCCCGGACTCCCAGCAGGCCCGGATCTGGCCCTTGGTCACGTTGTTGCACTGGCACACCTTGGCCGCGTCCGGCATCCGCACCGGGCTGTCGGCCACCGGGGTCCCGCTCAGGCCGGGGAAGAGCAGCCCCGCCCGGTCGCCGGGGACCGGGGCGCCCCGGTCGAAGAGCTGGGTGAGGGTGCCCACCGCCGCCGTCTCGCCGAGCAGGATCGCCCCGACCAGCCGGCCGTCGCGGATGACGAGCTTGCGGTAGGTGCCGCGGGCCCGGTGGCTGAACCGCACCACCTCCGTCGAGCGGTCGGCGTCCTCGTCCACGTGGGTCTCGCCCATCGCCGCCAGCTCGACGCTCTTGGCCTTCAGCCGGGTCACCAGCCGCGACCCGCGGTAGCGGGCCGTCTTGTCGGCGCCGGTCACCAGGTCGGCGACGACCGCCGCCTGCTCCCAGGCGGGGGCGACGAGGCCGTAGACCATGCCCTCGTGCTCGGCGCACTCGCCGATCGCGAAGATCGACGGGTCGTCGGTGCGCATCTCGGCGTCCACCACGATCCCGCGCGCCACCTCCAGGCCCGCGTCCCTGGCCAGGGCGGTCACCGGGCGGACCCCGCAGGCGAGCACCACCAGGTCGCCGTCGACCGTCTCGCCGCCGGCCAGCCGTACGCCGTGCTCCTCGATCTCCTCCACCACGACGCCGGTCCGGATGCGCACGCCCAGCTCCGTCAGCGTCTCCTGGAGCACCAGCCCCGCCTCGGCGTCGAGCTGGCGCTCCATCAGGTGTCCCGCCAGGTGGAGCAGCGTCACCGGCAGTCCGCGGCCGGCCAGCCCGCGGGCCGCCTCGATGCCCAGCAGCCCGCCGCCGACCACCACCGCGCCGCGCGCGGTGGCGGCGGCCTCCAGGATCGCCTGGCAGTCGTCCAGCGTCCGGAAGGTGACGGCCCGCTCCGCGCCGGGCACCGGCGGCACCACGGCCTCGCTCCCGGTCGCCAGCACCAGGACGTCGTACGGTTCCCGCCCGCCGTCGGCGGTGACGACCGCCTGCGCCTCCCGGTCGATCGCCGTCACCGCGACGCCCGGCATGGCCGTCACCCCGTGGTCGGCGTACCAGGACGGGTCCAGCAGCCGCACCTGGTCCGGGAGCATGGTCCCGGCCACCACGTTCGACAGCAGCACCCGGTTGTACGGCTGCCAGTCCTCGGCGCCGAAGACGGTCACCTTCATGTCCTTGTCCCGGGCGCGGACCTCGTTCACCAGGCGGGAGCCCGCCATCCCGTTGCCCACCACCACCAGCCGGGTCATCCGACACGCTCCACTCTCACTGCGCACACTTTGAACTCCGGCATCCTCGACACCGGGTCGAGTTCGGGATTGGTCAGCACGTTGGCTCCGATCCAGTGGAACGGCATGAACACGGTGTCGGCGCGGATCGCCGGGTTGACCCTGGCCGCGCCCTCGGTCTCGCCCCGGCGGCTGACCACCCGGAGTCGCTGGCCCGGTGACACCTCCAGGCGCTCGGCCAGGTCGGGGTGGATCTCCACGAACGTCTCGGAGACGACCGCGTTGAGGGCCGCGATCCTGCGGGTCTGGGCGCCGCTCTGGTAGTGGGCCAGCACCCGGCCGGTCGTCAGGTACAGCGGGTAGTCGGCGTCGACGTCCTCCCCCGGCGGGCGGTGCTCGACCGGGACGAACCGAGCACGGCCGTCGGGGGTGGCGAAGCCGTCCAGGAAGGGCCGCGGCGTGCCGGGGTGGTCCTCGGCGGGGCAGGGCCAGAAGACACCGGTCTCGGCGGCGATCCGCTCGTAGGTGATGCCCGCGTAGTCGGCGGTCCCGCCGGCGCTCGCCCGGCGCAGCTCCTCGAAGACCTCGCGGGGGTCGGTGGGGAACCCGGCGGCGCCCCGCGATCCGTCCGCGTCCGGCCCGGCCAGCCGTACGGCCAGGCCCCGCAGGACCTCCAGGTCGCTGCGGACCCCCTCGGGCGCGGCGACCGCCCTGCGGCGGAGCAGGACCCGTCCCTCCAGGTTGGTCATCGTGCCCTCCTCCTCGGCCCACTGGGTGGTGGGGAGCACCACGTCGGCCAGGGCGGCGGTCTCCGACATGACGAGGTCGGAGACCACCAGCAGGTCCAGGCCCTTCAACCGCTCGGTGACGTGCCCTGAGCGGGGCGCGGAGACCACCGGGTTGGAGCCGAACAGCAGCAGCGCGCGGGGGCCGCCGGCCGTGCCGAGGGCGTCGAGCAGCTCGTAGGCCGAGCGGCCGGGGCCGGGGATCTCGTCCGGGTCGATGCCCCAGACGCGGGCGACGTGCGCGCGGGCGGCGGGGTCGTCGATCTTCCGGTAGCCGGGGAGCTGGTCGGCCTTCTGGCCGTGCTCGCGGCCGCCCTGCCCGTTGCCCTGGCCGGTCACGCAGCCGTAGCCGGAGCCGGGCCGGCCGGGCAGCCCCAGGGCCAGGGCCAGGTTGATGAAGGCGGTCACGGTGTCGGTGCCCTTGGCGTGCTGCTCGGCGCCGCGCCCGGTGAGGATCGCGGCGCGGGACGCGTCCGCGAGGATCTCCACGGCCAGGCGCATCTGCGCGACGGGGACCCCGGTGATCCGCTCCACCCGCTCCGGCCACCAGGCCGCCACGGAGGTGGCCACCGCCGCGAAGCCGTTCGTCCGCGCGGCCACGTAGTCCTCGTCCACGCGGCCCTCGGCGACCACGAGGTGGAGCAGGCCGAGCGCGAGCGCCAGGTCCGTGCCGGGGGTGGGCTGCAGGTGCAGGTCGGCCAGGCGGGCGGTCGCGGTGAGGCGGGGGTCGATGACGATCAGGCGGCCGCCCCGGTCCCGCATCGCGGTCAGGTGACGGACGAACGGCGGCATGGTCTCGGCCATGTTGCCGCCCGCCAGCAGCACCGCGTCGGCCGCGGCCAGGTCGGTGATCGGGAAGGGCAGCCCGCGGTCCATGCCGAAGGCCCGGTTCGACGCGGCGGCGGCCGAGGACATGCAGAACCGGCCGTTGTAGTCGATCTGGCTGGTCCGCAGCGCCACCCGGGCGAACTTGCCCAGCAGGTAGGCCTTCTCGTTGGTGAGGCCGCCCCCGCCGAACACGGCCACGCCATCGGGGCCGTGCTCTGCCTGCAGCGCGCGGATCCGGTCGGCGACGAAGTCGAGCGCCTCGTCCCATCCGACCGGCTCGCCGTGCAGGAGCGGGGTGGTGAGCCGCGCACCGCCGGTGAGGAGCTCCCCGGCGGTCCAGCCCTTCTGGCAGAGTCCCCCGGCGTTGGCCGGGATGTCCTGCCGCGGGGTGATCGCCACCGTGCCGGTCCCGGCGTCGGCGCCTGCGGCGACGTTCATGCCGCACTGCAGGGCGCAGTAGGGGCAGTGCGTCGCCACCGGCGCCTTCACAGGCGCTGCGACAGGAAGTGAGAGCGGCATGCGTCCGATGGTGCTTTCGAGCGGTTTCACCGCTGGGTCCCTCCTGTTACCGCTGTGCTACAAGCCTCTAACCGTGTTCACGTTCGCCCTCACCCGGACGTGAGACCGGCCGGGCCGGGATGAACGAGCCGGGGGTGGACGGGCGCGGTCAGACGCGGGCGGCCGCCAGGCTCGGCACCCGGCCGACGGTCCGCAGGTAGCAGGCCCAGGTGATGAACGCGCACAGCACGTAGAAGCCGGCGAAGGAGGCCAGCGCGGCGCCCGCTCCCCCGGTGGCGGCGATGGAGCTGCCGAAACCGCGGTTGATGAAGAACCCGCCGAACGCGCCGATCGCGGAGATGAGCCCGACCGCGGCCGAGGCGTCGCGCTTGCCGACGGCCAGCGCCGCCTCGTGGGCGGGCGTGCCGGCGGGGATCCCGGCCGTGGCCTTGGCCCGGAAGATCGCCGGGATCATCCGGTAGGTGGACCCGTTGCCGACGCCGGTGGTGGCGATCAGCAGCATGTAGGAGCAGAAGAACAGGGCGAAGCTCTGCTGGACGAGCCCCTGCCAGACCAGTGCCACCGCGCCGGCCATCGCGCCGAAGTTGACGAGCGTCACCCGCGAGCCGCCGATCCGGTCGGCGAGCCAGCCGCCCGCGGGGCGGATCAGCGAGCCCACCAGCGGGCCGAGGAAGGCCAGCGTGACCAGGGAGGCCTGCTCGGGGAACTGGCTGTTGATGAGGAGGGGGAAGGCGGTGGAGTAGCCGATGAAGGAGCCGAAGGTGCCGATGTAGAGGAGCGCCATGATCCAGGTCTGGGCCCGTCCGGCGATCTTCAGCTGTGCCTTCGGGTCGGCCTTGGCCGCGGTCAGGTTGTCCATGAAGAAGTAGGCGCCGGCCGCGGCGGCCAGGATGAACGGGATCCAGAACAACCCGGCGGCGGCCAGCCCGAACGCGCCGATGACCAGCGGCATGAACAGCTGCACGGAGCTGACGCCGATGTTGCCGCCCGCGGCGTTGAGGCCGAGCGCCGAGCCCTGCTTGGCCTGCGGGTAGAAGTAGGTGATGTTGGCCATGCTGGAGGCGAAGTTCCCGCCGCCCAGACCCGCGGTGGCCGCGATGGCCAGGAACACCCAGTACGGCGTGGCGGGGTCGCTGACCGCGACGGCCAGCAGCGCCGCCGGGACGAGCAGGAGCAGCGCGCTCACCACCGTGAAGTTCCGGCCCCCGAACTTCGCCGGGCCGAAGGTGTAGGGGATGCGCAGCGCCGAGCCGACCAGGTTCGGCAGGGAGACGATCCAGAAGAGCTGGTCGGTGGAGAACTCGTAGGAGCCGAGCTTGACCGCCACGATGCTCCACACCGTCCAGACGGTGAAGCCGAGGTGCTCGGCGAAGACGGAGAAGAGCAGGTTCCGCCGGGCGACCCTCTTTCCGCTCTGCTCCCAGAAACCGGGGTCGTCGGGCCGCCATTCGGTGATCCAGCGCTTCGCCATCGTTCCTCCTCCTGCTCGGTTCTTCGGGGATCCGGTCCCGGAAAATCTAGGAGTGAGGCGTTACGCACATTCACGTTGTGTGATGGTGCACCGGTTACGTGTGGCTAACCGCTGAAATGTGCAATGCACACGTCGCACGTCCGCAACATTGCGGAAACATGACCGGATTCCCTGGTTGGATTGGAAATCGGCGATGCCGGGAATCGTAGGCACATCAGCCCGTCGCCTCGGGGAGTACGCGTGACCGTCCAGCCGATCCGCATGTTCAGCGACCCTGTGCTACGGACCGTGACCGATCCGGTGACCACGTTCGACCGCGAGCTGCGCAGGCTCGTCAAGACCCTCCAGCTGACCCTGCGGGCCGGCGCGGGCCGCGCGGGCCTGGCCGCCCCCCAGATCGGCGTCCCGCTCCGGGTCCTCGTCTACGAGCTCGACGGCCGCTCCGGTCACCTCGTCAACCCGCGGCTGGAGCTGTCCGAGCGGAAGGTCACGGCCGACGAGGCCTGCCTGTCCGCACCCGGCCTGTGGTGGCCGCTGGAGCGCTCCTACATGGTGACCGCGCGGGGCCGCGACATGTTCGGCAAGCCCGTCACCGTCCGCGCCCTCGGCATGCTCGCCCGGGTGCTCCAGCACGAGACCGACCACCTCGACGGCTTGCTCTTCGCGGACCGGCTACCTGCGGAGGATCGTGAACGCTTCCTGAAAAATGTCCCATTTTGAGTGTTTCATCCCAATCATCAGGCAAAGTCCGTATACCGTTCACCCCCTCTTCGCTGCGCACGGCCCTCGATACGGCGGACGGCGCGGAAAGGGGTGCGCCTGCGGATGTTTGCCAGGCGCCCCGGCATCCGGTAACTTGAAGAAGTTGCCGTCGCAGTTTTCAGGTAGCTTGTCACCGCAAGTGTTTGAGAAGTCCGTCGACAGCGGGCGTTCCAGCTTTCTCCGGATGGTCTCCGCGGATGCATGGTAGGGTCCGCAGTGCAGCCCCGGTGCGCCGACCTGGCGTTTCGGTGAGGCTCCCAATGAGGAGAAGTAGTTTTGTCTGAAGGCACCGTTAAGTGGTTCAACGCCGAAAAGGGTTTCGGATTCATCGCTCCGGACGACGGTAGCGCCGATGTTTTCGTGCACTACTCGGCTATCAACTCCAGCGGCTACCGCAGCCTGGAGGAGAACCAGCGGGTCAGCTTCGTCACGACCCAGGGCCAGAAGGGCCCCCAGGCTGAGCAGGTTCAGCCCATCTGACGTCGGTTAGCAGCTTCACCTGAGCCCCGTACCGCACCAGCGGTACGGGGCTCAGCGCTTTCCCAGGCTTCCGCCCGCGCTCCGGACCTCCGACACGCGCGGAGGCCCGGGGGCGGCCCGACTGCGACGGGCGCCCCCGGCCGGCCTCCGGCGCGGGCTAGAGCCGGACCCCGAGCAGCGCGTCCACCGCGTCCCTGACGAGCGCGGGCGCCTGCGGGTCGGTGCCGCCCTCCGAGAGCGCCCGCTCCGCCCAGCCGTCGATGACGGCCAGCGCCCCGGGGGCGTCCAGGTCGTCGGAGATCCGGGCGCGGACGTCCGCGAGCACCGCGTCCGCCCGGGGCCCGGCCTCCAGGCCCGCGGCCGAGCGCCAGCGTGCCAGCCGTACCTCGGCGGAGGCCGACTGGTCGGCGGTCCACTCCCAGTCGTCCCGGTAGTGGTGCGCCAGCAGGGCCAGCCTGACGGCCATGGGGTCGATCTCCTGGCGGAGCCGGGAGACGAAGACGAGGTTGCCCCGGGACTTGGACATCTTCTCGCCGTCGAGGGCGACCATGCCCGCATGGACGTAGGCCCTGGCGAAGGGCCACTCCCCCGCCGCGACGTGGCCCTCGTGGGCGCCGCACTCGTGGTGCGGGAAGATCAGGTCGGAGCCGCCGCCCGCGACGTCGAATCCGGTGCCGAGGTTGGCCAGCGCGATCGCGGTGCACTCGATGTGCCAGCCGGGCCGCCCCCGGCCGAACGGGGAGGGCCAGGACGGCTCCCCCGGACGCTCGGCGCGCCACAGCAGCCAGTCGAGCGGATGCTTCTTGCCGTCCCGCCCGGGGTCGCCGCCGCGCTCGCCGAACAGGGTGAGCATCAGCTCCTCGGGGTAGCCGGAGACCGCGCCGAACTTGGGCGCCGCGGCGACGTCGAAGTAGACGTCGCCGTCGAGCTCGTAGGTGGCGCCCTTGTCGCGCAGGTTCACGATGAGCTCGGCGACCTGGTCGATCGACTCGGTGACGCCGACGTACTCCCGGGGCGGGAGGATGCGCAGCGCCTCCATGTCGGTGCGGAACAGCTCGATCTCGCGCTCGGCGAGCTCCTGCCAGTCCTGGCCGGTCTGCTCGGCGCGCTCCAGGAGCGGGTCGTCGACGTCGGTGGCGTTCTGGGTGTAGTGGACTTCGTGGCCGGCGTCCCGCCAGGCCCGGTTGACCAGGTCGAAGGCGAGGTAGGTGTTGGCATGGCCCAGATGGGTGGCGTCGTAGGGCGTGATGCCGCAGACGTACATCCGCGCGACGGGCCCCGGCTGCGTGGGGACGACCTCTCCGGCGGCGGTGTCGAACAGCCGCAGCGGAGCACCAGCACCAGGGAGCCGAGGAACCTTCGGCGCAGACCACGATCTCATGTAGTGAGCCTATCCAGGGGACGGACCGCCCCGATCACCCCGGGGCGGTGGATTCGGGGCGTCCATCACAACCACCGGGACCGGCCGGCTCATTCCGGCAGGACCCGGTGGAACGCCCGGGGGTCACCGGGGTCACCGGTGAAGTCGTAGCGGATCCCGTCGGCGGAGAAGGCGAGCAGGGTGACCGAGAGCGAGGCGAAGACCCGGCCGTCGGGGAGTTCGTGCCGGATGATCAGCGCGCGGGGATCGTCTGCCGGCAGGCCCGCCCCGGTGGCCAGGAACGCCCACTCGTCCCAGGGGCCGTCCAGCGCGGCGGGCCGCCGGGCCCCGGCGAACAGGGGGCGGAAGAACGCGACGCGCTCGTTGTCCGCGCCACGCTCCCATCCGCTGTTGACGATCATGTGGGTCCCCGCCGGGAGCTCCGTACCGTCCAGGGCGGCGCCGTCCCAGCTCCACAGGCGGGCGCCCGCGGCATCGGCCAGCACGAGGTGGAAGGGGTCGTAGCCGGCCAGCTCCAGGTCCGCGGGGCCGTCTCCGGCCGCGACCAGCAGCGGCAGCTCGCCGCGGGAGCGGCGGATCGGCTCCGGTGCGGGCACACCGTGGCCGTTGAGCAGCGCGCAGGCCCGGCCGGCTCCGGGGTCTACGGCCAGCCACGTCCCGCCGGCGAGCAGGTCCCTGCCGCCGACCAGGCCCGGCCAGTGCTCCGCCGGGGCGGCCCAGGGGCGGCCGGTGAACTCGTCCCGGACACCGATCAGGATCAGGGGGATCTCGGCGCCGGGGGCGACGCTGACGACAGCCGTGCACATGTCCGGCAGACTACGGCAGATCCGGCGGAGCCGACGGGGCGGGCCGAGGGCCGGCGGCCGGGCACGCCGGACCGCAGGCCGGAGGACCGGCGGGGCGCGCCGGGGGTCTCAGGCCGGGATCCGGGTCAGAGCTTCAGATCGGGGGCCTCAGATCGGGGGCCAGGGAATGGCGGGCCAGTCCTGTGAGGGGCGGGGGTGCAGGCCGGTGTCCAGGAGCTTGCGGACCCGCGCCCAGGTGGCCTCCACCTCGGCGAGGGTGAGGAGCTCCCGGAGGCGGCGGCCCAGGCGGCCCCGTTCCAGCTCCCGCTCCAGACGGGCCAGGACGTTCATCGCCTCCCGGGGCAGAGGTTTGCCGCGCCACTGCCAGAGCACGGTGCGGAGCTTGTCCTCGGTGGAGAAGCAGACCCCGTGGTCCACTCCGTGGACGTGCCCGTCGGCGAGCGGGAGCAGGTGCCCGCCCTTGCGGTCGGCGTTGTTGACGACGGCGTCGAACACGGCCATCCGCCGCAGGGCGGGCTGACGGCTGCGGATCAGCGCCATCAGGTCGGCCTCGGGGTCGGTGTCGACCCACAGCTGGCACATGCCGGGGCCGAAGGGCCCGTCCCGGTAGACCGTCGGGGGGACGATGCGCCAGCCGGTCGCGGCCGAGAGCTCGAACGCGGCGACCTCGCGCGCGGCCAGGGTCCCGTCCGGGAAGTCCCAGAGCGGCCGTTCACCGCGCACCGGCTTGTAGACGCAGGCGGCGGCGAGACCGCCCAGCCGGACCGAGCAGTAGAGCGTCATGTTCGTCGCCTCGACCAGCCGGCCGGCGACCTCGAGGTGACCTTCGCGGAGCAGTCGCAGAGCGGCCCCGTCGTCCAGCCCGGTCGCGGGCGGCGCACTCAGCGTGGGCTCGCTTTCGGCACTCATTCGCCTCCTCCACCGGATGCAGTCGCACTGCCTCGGTAACCGTTGAGCCGTACGCACACGTGCCCTTCCGCGTCGAGCGGCTGGGCGCACAGCGGGCAGGGCGGGCGGCCCGCGGCGACGAGGGCCATCGCGCGCCGGGTGAAGGCCCTGGCCGCGGCGGGGCTGATCCGGACCCGGAGCACGGCGGGCTCGTCGAGGAGGGACGGTTCGAACTCCTCGTCCTCCGCGACGACCTCCTGTGCCTCGATCACCACCTGGGAGGCCTCGGGGTCCCAGGCGAGGGCCATCGTGCCGACCCGGAAGTCCTCGCTGATCGGCATGTCGAGGGGGTCGTTGTCGGTCAGGGCCTCGGGGGCGACGGCCGGCACGTGGGCGGTGCCGCCGCTGCGGCGCAGCACCTCGTCGAGCAGCTCCTCGAGGCGGTCCGCGAGCGCGGCCACCTGGAACTTCTCCAACCCGACGGTGGTCAGCCGCCCCTCGCCCCGGGCCTGCAGGAAGAAGGCCCGCGAACCCGGCTGTCCCACCGCACCAGCCACGAACCTCTCAGGTGGGTCGTAGTCGAACACCGGCATAGCCCGACCTTACGTGGTCCCGGATCCGCCGCCGACTGCGGCATCGCTCCCGGTGGGATTTTCTCCCCCGTCTTCTTCCTCCGAACCCTCCCGGGGTCGCAATCCGGTCACATCTCCGCCCACGTCGTTGAGCCTGAGGACGAAGGGACGCATGGGGGTGTAGCGGATCACTGTGAGGGAGGCGGGGTCGGCCGCTATCCGCTGGAACTGGTCCAGGTGCAGGCCCATGGCGTCGGCCACGATGGACTTGATCACGTCGCCGTGGCTGCAGACGAGGTAGACGGCCCGGGGTCCCAGGCGGGCGTTCCACTCCCTGACCGCGGCCACCGCGCGGTACTGGACCGAGGGGAGGGACTCCCCCCCGGGGAAGGTCACCGCGCTCGGATGGGTCTGCACCACGGGCCAGAGCGGGTCCTTGGCGAGCTCGGCGAGCGGCCGGCCGGTCCAGTCGCCGTAGCGGCACTCGCCGAACCGCTCGTCGGTCAGCACCTGCGCGCCGCGGCCGTCGGCGATCGCCTGCGCGGTCTCCCGGCAGCGCTCCAGCGGGCTGGAGACGATGGCGTCCAGTTCCAGGGGGGCCAGCCGCAGGGCCAGGGCCTCCGCCTGGGCCCGGCCGGCGTCGCTGAGATGCACCTCCGGGGTCCACCCGGCCAGCACCGGGCCGGTGAGAGGGGTAAGGCCGTGTCTTGCCAGCAACAGCGTCGTCACGGCTCCAAGTCTTGCAGCAGTCGTTCCCTCGTTTTCACCTGTCCGGGCGGTAACCTGGCCGGATCATGGAGCAGCGCTATGTCGGCCGGAGCGGCCTGTCGGTGTCCCGTCTCGGGCTCGGGACGATGACATGGGGGCGCGACACCGGCGCCGAGGACGCCGCGGCGCAGCTCCGCGCCTTCGCCGACGCCGGGGGCACCCTGATCGACACCGCCGACGTCTACACGGGCGGGGAGGCCGAGCGGCTGCTCGGGCGGCTGATCCGCGACACGGTGCCCCGCTCGGAACTGGTGCTCTCCACCAAGGCCGTGCTGACCCCTTCGGGGCGGCGGCCGCGCGACGCCTCCAGGAGGCACCTGATCGCCGCCGTCGACGCCTCCCTCACCCGTCTGGGCGTCAACGAGGTCGACCTGTGGCAGCTGCACGCCTTCGACCCCGACGTGCCCCTGGAGGAGACCCTGGCGGCGGTGGACGCCATCGTCTCCTCGGGCCGGGCGGCCTACGCCGGGGTGTGCGACTACACCGGCTGGCAACTCGCCGCGGCCGCCGTCACCCAGCAGGCGGTTCCCGGCCGGACGCCGGTCGTCGCCGCCCAGGTCGAATACTCCCTGCTGGCCAGGGAGCCCGAGCGCGACCTGCTGCCCGCCGCCGAGCACGTCGGCGCCGGGGTGCTGGCCTGGTCCCCGCTCGGGCGCGGGGTGCTCACCGGCAAGTACCGCACGGGCATCCCCGCCGACTCCCGGGCGGCCACCCCCCACCTGGCCGAATTCGTCACGCCCTACCTCGACGAGCGGTGCCGCCGGGTCGTGGAGTCGGTGGCGACCGCCGCCGAGGGGCTGGGCGTCTCCCCCCTGTCGGTGGCCCTGTCGTGGGTCCGCGACCAGCCGGGGGTGGCCGCGGCCATCGTCGGCGCCCGCACCTGCTCCCAGCTGACCGGGGTCCTGGAGGCCGAGGACCTGACACTCCCGGTGGAGATCAGGGAGGCTCTCGACGACGTGTCGGCGGACTGAGAACCCGGATCCGCACGGGGCACCCGTATAGAACGAGAGTCTTTCTCGCATGTCACTAGTCGATACCGAATCGCAACTTTCCGTGGAAAAGCACGGCCTTCGCACAAAACTGTCATTCGCGTGGCAGACGGGGTTCAGGCAGGCGTCGGCGAGGCTTCGCCGCCGGCACACGAGGGGGGAACGATGCGATCTGCGATCTCGGCCGGCGCGCTGGCGCTGGCGCTGGGCGGCGGGATCCCCGTGGTCCCCGTGGTCGCGGCCGCATCCGGAAGCGTCGCCCGGGCGGCGGACTGCCCTCAGGGCGGCGGGCTGCTCGGCGGGGTCACGAGCGGGCTCTGCCAGACGGTGGACGGCGTCACCGACGCCGTGGACGACTTGACCGGCTCCTCCCTGACGCCGGTGACCGGAGGGCTCGACGCCACCGCGGAGAAGGCGCTGAAGCCCGTCGGCGAGCTCGCGCCGACGGAGCGGCCGAGAACCGGTCGAGGCTCCTCCTCCGACGCCCCGCCGCACGGCTCGGGCGGCCCGGGTGAGAAGAAGGACGAAGGACTGCTGCCCGAGGTCCTCAGCGACGTCTGCCTCCCGCTGGTGCGCTCCCCCGGGTGTCCGGCCTCCGCCGCGACGACCTCCGTGCCCGACCGGGCCGTACGGCCGACCGCCACGCCCTCCCCCGCCGAGAGCCGCAGGCCGGCCAGGCCGCGGAAGGAGGACCGGGAGGAGGGGATCCCGTTCCGGCCGGTCTCTCCGCGCCCACCGGAGACGCGGACGCACACCACCGAGGTGCGGGACCCGGTGCTTCCCGAGCCGTTCGCCGTCGACGCCGAGGCTCCCCGAGTGGACCCTCTCTGGCCCGGGCCCCTCACCCAGGAACTGCAGCAGCGGATGCCCGGTGAGCGGGCCGTCACCCCCACCCGCTCGTCCGACCCGCTGGGCACCGCCCTCACCGCGGCCCTGCTGGCCGCCGCGGTCCTCGCCGTCCGGCTGGTGCACGCCAGGCGGGCCGAGGAGGAGTCCATCCCGTTCGAGCCGTTCCGGATGGGACGGCACCGCGTCGCCTAGAGACCGCCCGGAGTCCTCCGGAGACCGTGCGGGGCGCCGGGCCGGCCGTACTGGGCCCCGCGGTCGTCCGGGCCCGGGAGACCGGCGGCTAGGCGCCGATCGCGTGCACCCCTCCGTCGACGTGCACGATCTCGCCGGTCGTGGCGGGGAACCAGTCCGACAGCAGCGCCAGGCACGCCTTGGCCGCGGGGACGGTGTCGGACAGGTCCCAGCCGAGCGGGGCCTTCTCCGGCCAGCTGTCCTCGAACTCCTTGAACCCCGGGATGCTCTTGGCCGCCATCGTGCGCAGCGGCCCGGCCGCCACCAGGTTCACCCGGATGCCGTGCCTGCCGAGGTCACGGGCCAGGTAGCGGGAGCAGGACTCCAACCCCGCCTTGGCGACGCCCATCCAGTCGTAGACCGGCCAGGCCTTGGTGGCGTCGAAGTCGAGGCCGACGACCGAGCTGCCCTGCTTCATCAGGGGCAGGCAGGCGACCGCCAGCGACTTGAACGAGTAGGTCGAGATGTGCACCGCGGTCGCGACGTCCTCCCACGGGGTGTTCAGGAAGTTGCCGCCGAGGCAGCTCTGCGGGGCGAAGCCGATGGAGTGCACCACGCCGTCGAGCCCGCCCACGTGCTCGCCCACCCGCTCGGCCAGCGAGTCGAGGTGCTCGGTGTTCTGCACGTCCAGCTCGATCACCGGCGGCGGCTCGGGGAGCCGCCGGGCGATGCGCTCGACCAGGCTGAGCCGGCCGAAGCCGGTCAGCACGACGGTGGCGCCCTCCTCCTGGGCCAGCCTGGCCACGGAGAAGGCGATCGAGGCGTCGGTCAGGACGCCGGTGACCAGGATCCGCTTGCCGTCGAGGATTCCCATGAATACCGTCCTTTGTGAAGTGCTCCCGCGGACGAGTCCGAGGGCTCGCGCCCGGGTGCCCGGCGCGTCCGGCCGTTCCGGCTCTTGCGGTGGTTGCGGAGAGGGGCTCAGTGCCCCATGCCCAGGCCGCCGTCGACGGGGATCACGGCCCCGGTGATGTAGGCGGCGTCCTCGCCCGCCAGGAAGGCGACGACCTTGGCGATCTCCTCGGGCCGGGCCTGCCGTCCCAGCGGGATGTTCTTGCGGATCTGCTCCTGGTAGGACTCGTCCAGCGCGGCCGTCATGTCGGTCTCCACGAAACCCGGGGCGACGACGTTCACGGTGATGCCGCGCGAGCCCAGCTCGCGGGCGGCCGACCGGGCGAAGCCGATCATGCCGGCCTTGGAGGCGGCGTAGTTGGTCTGCCCGGCCGAGCCGAGCATCGCCACGACCGAGGAGATGAGCACGATCCGGCCGCGCTTGAGCCGCAGCATCCCGCGGGTGGCCCGCTTGGCCACGCGGTAGGCGCCGGTCAGATTGGCGTCGATGACGTCGGTGAAGGTCTCCTCCTTCATCATCGGCAGGAGCGTGTCCCTGGTGATGCCCGCGTTGGCGACGAGCACCTCGACCGGGCCCTGCTCGGCCTCGACCTTCCCGAACGCCGCTTCGACATCGGCCATGCTGGTCACATCGCACTGCACGCCGAACAGCCCCTCGGGGGGCTCTCCGGAGCGGTAGGTGACGGCGACGGCGTCGCCGGCCCTGGCGAGTTCGCGGGCGATCGCGAGGCCGATGCCGCGATTGCCGCCGGTTACGAGAACAGATCGAGCCATGAAGCCGACGGTATCCGTTACTTGCCAGTAGACCGGTTATCCGTGAGGGACAAGATCACAGGTCTAGGATCGTGGACATGCGCCAGATCGATTCCGACTTCCTCGCCCTGCCCATGAGGCGGATGGCGGACGCGGCCCTGCAACGCGCCCGTGACCTCGGTGCCGAGCATGCCGACTTCCGGCTCGAACGCGTCCGCGCGGAGACCCTGCGCCTGTCGGACGCCCGGCTGGAGGGCTCCATCGACGCCGACGACCTCGGCTACGCCGTACGGGTCGTCAAGAACGGCACCTGGGGCTTCGCCTCCGGCATCGAGCTCACGCCCGAGGCCGCGGCCGCCGTGGCCGAGCAGGCCGTCGAGGTGGCCGTCGTCTCCGCCGCGGTCAACCGCGAGCCCATCGAGCTGGCCCCCGAGCCGGTCCACGCGGACGTCACCTGGGTGTCGGCCTACGACGTCGACCCGTTCGACGTCCCGCTGCGCGACAAGGTGGAGCTGCTGGCCGACTGGTCGGGCGGCCTGCTGAAGGACCCGCGCGTGGACCACGTCCAGGCCTCGCTGATGCAGGTCAAGGAGCAGAAGTTCTACGCCGACACGGCGGGCACCCGCACCACCCAGCAGCGGGTGCGCGTGCACCCGGTGCTGGACGCCATGAAGGTCGGCGAGGGCCGCTTCGAGGAGATGCGCACCCTGGCCCCGCCCGTCGGCCGCGGCTACGAGTACCTCACCGGCACCGGCTGGGACTTCCCCGCCGAGCTCGCCGCCCTCCCCGAGCTGCTGGAGGAGAAGCTCAGGGCCCCCTCCGTCGAGGCCGGCGTCTACGACCTGGTCATCGACCCGTCCAACCTGTGGCTGACCATCCACGAGTCGATCGGGCACGCCACCGAGCTGGACCGCGCACTCGGCTACGAGGCGGCCTACGCCGGGACCAGCTTCGCCACCTTCGACCAGCTCGGCAGCCTGGTGTACGGCTCGCCGGCGATGAACGTGACCGGTGACCGCACGGCCGTGCACGGCCTGTCCACCATCGGCTACGACGACGAGGGCGTGGCCACCAGGGAGTTCGACATCGTCTCCGGCGGCGTCCTGGTGGGCTACCAGCTCGACCGGCGGATGGCGCGGATGAAGGACCTGGGCGTCTCCAACGGCTGCGCCTTCGCCGACTCCCCCGGGCACATGCCGATCCAGCGCATGGCCAACGTCTCGCTGCGGCCCGCGCCCGGCGGCCCCTCCACCGACGAGCTCATCGCGGGCGTCGAGCGGGGCGTCTACGTCGTCGGCGACAAGAGCTGGTCGATCGACATGCAGCGCTACAACTTCCAGTTCACCGGGCAGCGGTTCTACCGCATCGAGAACGGCCGGCTGGCCGGTCAGCTCCGCGACGTCGCCTACCAGGCCACGACGACCGACTTCTGGCGCTCGATGGAGGCCGTCGGCGGCGAGCAGACCTACGTGCTGGGCGGCGCGTTCAACTGCGGCAAGGGCCAGCCCGGCCAGGTCGCGCCGGTCAGCCACGGCTGCCCCTCGGCGCTCTTCCGGGGCGTGCGCGTCCTCAACACCGTGCAGGAAGGCGGCAAGTGATGACCTCTCAGCCGAGCCCCCGGATGAGCCCGCAGGAGATGGTCGAGCGGGCCCTGGAGCTGTCGACGGCCGACGACACCGTCGTCATCGCCGACTCCGGCTCCAGCGCCAACCTGCGGTTCGCGGGCAACACCCTCACCACCAACGGCGTCTCCCGCTCCGCCCAGCTGACCGTGATCTCGATCGCCGGGCAGGGTGTGGGCGTGGTGTCCCGGGCGGCGGTCCGGCCCGAGGAGCTGGCCGACGTCGTCGCCGCGGCCGACCGCGCCGCGGAGGACGCGCGCCCCTCCGAGGACGCCCGGCCGCTGGTCGGGGGCGCCGTCTCCGCCGACTGGGACGCCCCCGCCGAACCCACCGCGATCGGCGTGTTCGGCGCCTTCGCCCCCGCGCTGGGCGAGGCCTTCGCCGCCGCCGAGGCGGGCGGGCGCAGGTTGTACGGCTTCGCCGAGCACAGCGTCACCACGACGTTCGTGGGCACCTCCACCGGCGCCCGCCTCCGGCACGTCCAGCCCACCGGGCGCCTGGAGCTCAACGCCAAGTCCCCGGACATGAAGCGCTCGGCCTGGACCGGCGTGGCCACCCGCGACTTCTCCGACGTGGACGTGGCGGCGCTGGACGCGTCGCTGGCCCGGCGGCTGGAGTGGGCCAAGAACCGGATCGACCTGCCCGCGGGCCGGTACGAGACGCTGCTCCCGCCGGGAGCCGTCGCCGACCTGATGATCTACCTGTACTGGACGGCCGGAGCCCGCGACGCCTTCGAGGGCCGCACGGTCTTCTCCAGGCCCGGCGGCGGCACCCGCGTCGGAGAGACCCTCGCCTCCCTCCCGGTACGGCTGCGCAGCGACCCGGCCGCGGCGGGCCTGGAGTCCGCCCCGTTCGTGGTCGCGCACGCATCCAGCCGGCAGAGCTCGGTGTTCGACAACGGCCTGCCGCTGGCGCCGACCGACTGGATCGCCGACGGCGCGCTGGCGAACCTGATCCAGACGCAGCACTCGGCCGAGCTGACGAACCTGCCCGCCACCCCCGCGATCGACAACCTGATCATGGAGGGACCGGCGGGAGGCAGGTCGCTGGAGGAGATGATCGCCTCGACCGAGCGGGGCCTGCTGCTCACCTGCCTGTGGTACATCCGCGAGGTGGACCCGCAGACCCTGCTGCTCACCGGGCTGACCCGCGACGGCGTCTACCTCGTGGAGAACGGCGAGGTGGTGGGCGAGGTCAACAACTTCCGCTTCAACGAGAGCCCGGTGGACCTCCTCGGCCGCGTCACCGAGATCGGGGCGAGCGAGCAGACGCTGCCGCGCGAGTGGAACGACTACTTCACCCGCACGGTGATGCCCCCGGTCCGGGTGCCGGACTTCAACATGTCGACGGTCAGCCAGGCGAGCTGATCCGGCACGGCGGACCGGCGCCGGGCGAGCGCGCAGGCCCGCCCGGCGCCGGTCCGCCGCGGTGCGGGCCGGGGGCGGGTCTCCTGTCGGTCAGCCGTCCTCCAGGCGGAAGCCCACTTTCATGCCGACCTGGAAGTGGGCGATCTCCCCGTCGACGATGTGCCCGCGGACCTCGGTCACCTCGAACCAGTCGAGGTGCCGCAGGGTCTGTGCGGCGCGGCGGACGCCGTTGCGGACCGCCGCCTCGATGCTCTCCCCCGACGTGCCGACTATCTCGGTCACCCGGTACGTTCGATCCGTCATGCCCCCGTCCTACCCGGAAGTCATGATCACATGACCGTTCGCATCCGATCGATCCGAGGTCTACGTTGGAAGACGTGAGGGGATGGCGCAGGCGCGAGACGGTTCATCAGGTGACCGACGCCCGGCCCTCGCTGAGCGAGGACATCGGGCGGCGTGAGCGAAACTACCTGATCAAGATGGGGATCCGGCTGGTCTGCCTGGTCCTCGCCTTCACCGTGCCCGCGCCCATGGCGATCAAGATCCTGCTCTTCGCCGGAGCGATCTTCCTGCCGTACATCGCCGTGGTGGGGGCCAACGCCCCCCGGGGCGGGGCGCCCGCCGACCCGGGCTTTA
Organism: Planomonospora parontospora; assembly: GCA_014647935.1. GTDB lineage: Bacteria > Actinomycetota > Actinomycetes > Streptosporangiales > Streptosporangiaceae > Planomonospora > Planomonospora parontospora. The sequence goes on along the minus strand of BMQD01000007.1, from coordinate 223,542 downwards.
CCGACCCGGGACAGAACGAGATCCCGAGGCACCGACGCGAGATCGGGTCGTGACGAAGTCTTGACGCATCCTCCGGGTTGGAGGTGTACGCTTTAACCAAGTGCCCTGGTCCCCCGTCGGGGCACTGGTGCCGGCGTTCCGGGCCCCCGTCGGAACGCCGATGAAGCGACGCCGGGTGGTTTGCCCCCGTAACCACCCGGCGTCGCCCTTTTCCCGGATCCCTTGCGTCGCGCCGGGTTCCCTACGCGTCGCCCAGCGTCTCCGTGGTCGCCCGCTCCCAGTTGCGGGCCAGTTCCGTCACCCGCTCCACCGCGTCGGCCGGCGCCGTTCCCGCTCCCTGGGCCAGGCCCAGCACGTAGGCCGTCAGCGGTGCGGCCGGGCGGGCCACGCCGTGGGCCACGTCCTTGGTGAGGTCGAGCAGCGCGTCCCGGTCCACCTGCGCGGGGTCGACGCCGAGTTCCCTGCAGACCAGGGCGGTCCACTCCTCCAGCACGTTCACGTCCTGCTCCTCACATGCGTCAGATCGTCCAGCGTGTCGCAATCGAACCACGGTTCCCCGGGCAGGTGGAGCCTGACCGGGTCCAGCGGGGCCAGCAGCCCCCGGAGGGACCGTCCCCCGTAGGCGGAGAGCGCCCCGGCGAGCACCGCCGTACGCCAGGCCCCCACCAGCCACTGCTCACGGCCGTCGTCGTCGACGAGCAGGGCGCCCGCGCCCGGCGTGCCCTTCTCGTACCCCTCCTCTCCGCCGCCCACTGCGTCGAGGAGCGCCTCGACGTGCCGGGCGCGCAGGAACGGCAGGTCGGCGGCGAGCAGGACCGTGCGGGGGGCGGTCACCTCCGCCAGCCCGGCCCGCAGCGCCGGGACCGGTCCGCCGCCCGGCGGGTCCTCGGTACGGAAGACCGCCCGGCCGAGTCCCGGCCGGGCGGGCCCCACCACGACGAGGCGGCCCGCGCCGGGCACGGCGGCGGCCACGCGCTCGATGAGCGGCACACCGCCCACCTCCAGGCCGGGTTTGTCCCGCCCGCCGAGCCGGGAGGCCCGTCCTCCGGCGAGGATCAGCGCGTCGTAACCGCTCATGGAAATGAGGCTAGCTCACGTCGGCGTGGTGCCCGGATCCGGACGCCGTCTCCAGCGGCCAGCCCGGGGGCGTGACCCACCCGCCTGATCGGCCGACTCCGCAGGGCTGCCCGGTCGAAGCGACCGTCGTGACGCCGCCTGTCCGATCGGGGGCGTCACGACGGTCGCTTCACCAGGGTCGGCTCCTGAGCCGGTGATCACACGGTCCCTCAGTAGCGGAAGCCGGAGACCAGCTGGTGCAGCCGGGTCGACAGCTCGGCCAGGTCGGCCGCGGCGCGCCGGCTCTCGCCCACCCCCTCCGCGGTCACGTGGGCGGCGTCGGCCAGCACCGAGATGTTGGCCGCGATGTCCGCGCTGCCCTGGGCGGCCTCGGCCACGCTGCGGTTCATCTCGTTGGTGGTCGCGCTCTGCTCCTCCACCGCGCCGGCGATGGTCAGCTGGTAGTCGTTGATCTTCCCGATGATCGTGGAGATCTCCGCGATGGCCGCCACCGCGCTCTCCGTGTCGGCCTGGATCGCCTCGACCCGCTTGGAGATGTCCTCGGTCGCCTTGGCCGTCTCCTGCGCCAGGTCCTTGACCTCACCGGCCACCACCGCGAAGCCCTTGCCCGCGTCCCCCGCGCGCGCCGCCTCGATCGTGGCGTTCAGCGCCAGCAGGTTCGTCTGCTCCGCGATGCTCGTGATGGTCTTGATGACCGAGCCGATCTCCGCCGACGAGGCGCCGAGCTTGGCGACGGTCTCGTTGGTGGAGGTGGCCATGGTCACCGCCTGGGAGGCGACGGTGGCGCCCTCGTTGGCGTTGTGCGCGATCTCCCGGATGGAGGCGCCCATCTCCTCCGAGCCCGCGGCCACGGTCTGCACGCTCTGCGAGACCTCGCCCGCGGCCGAGGCGACGTTGTGGGCCTGGGTGGAGGCCTCGTCGGCCGAGGCGGCGATCCGGTCGCTGACGCCCGACAGCTCACCGGAGCTGGCCGCCAGCCTGTCGGCGCTGCTCGCCAGTTCCGCGATGGCCTGCCGGGTGGAGGCGTTGGCCCGGTTGACCGCTGCCGCCATCTCACCGATCTCGTCTCGGGAGGTCACCTCGGCACTCTGCGTCAGGTCACCCCGGGCCGAGGCCTCCAATGCCCGGGAGAGCGCGTCCACCGACCGCGCCATCTGGCGGGAGAAGACCCGCGCCAGCACAACGGCGAACAGCAGGCCCGCGCCGAGCAGCACGAAGATCAGGGTACGGGCGCTGTCGTATCGGCCGGACGCCGCGGCGGTGACCGTCTCGGTGGCCGTCTGCTCGTAGTCGACCAGCCGCTTGAGCGTCTCCTTGAACGCGGTGGTCACCTCGCCGAACTCGGCGAGCATCTTCTCGAGGTCGGCGGGGGCGGCGGCCGCCATCGCCGTGTTCGACTCGGTCATGGAGGCATCCCGCAGAGACCGATACCGCTTCCATGCCTCGTCGAAGTCCGCCACGGCCTTCTCCCAGGCGGGATCCGGTACCGCGGCGGCCCGGTAGGCCTCGAACTCGCGGGTCACCGCCGCGGTGTAGTCCTGGATGTTCTTCTTGGCACCGGCCTTGATCTGCGGATCGGGGATGGTGCTGTAGCCCAGGGTGGCGTCCATCATGTCCGTCATGTGGCCGCGCATGTTGCCGAGATGGACGAGACGCTCGACGTTGCCGTCCTTGACGGTGTTCAGGTCGTCGTTCAGCCCGCTCATGCGGGTGAGCGCCACCGTGCCGACGCCTGCGCCCATCCCGGCCATGAGCAGCACGACGATGAGGATCTTGGTACTGATGCGGCGGTCGGCGAACCAGCCGAGCACCCGGCTGCGGCGCACGGTCACCGCAGGACGCGCGATACCGGCAGATGACTCGGTCACGATCAGATCCTTTCCAGAGCGACCGGTGGCCGCGAGAGCTAGGCAGCCCGTGAGACTGCGTCTGTCCATCGGCACCCGAGGCCGGTACATGAGCCGATGGACGGCTCGCTCCGCCTGGATCGGCTGAGCCGTGGACGGGCGCCCGCGACGATCCCGGGCGGGACGGCACATCGCCGCCATCGGGAATCCGGTCGTCTTCAGCCCGGGACCACCGGTTTTCCCGATCGCGTCTGGAGCACCTCGGCCGGGTGAGGACGTGCGCTCAGTGCCCGTTCACGACCGGGTGCACTCGGCGGCGGCCTGTTCCAACACCGCCAGCCGGGCACGGGACCGGTCCCCGCGGGGCCACAGGACCGCCAGCGTCGTGACGCCGAGTTGCGCGTATCGACCCAGGCAGTCGCGGAACGCCTCGATCGAGTCCAGCGGGCGCTCACCGCCGTATCCCAGCACCGCCAGACGGGGCAGCGTGCCGGGGTCACGTCCCTGCTCCGCGCAGATCTCGTCCAGCAGGGTGATCTGCCGCCGCACCTCGGCATGGGGCGTGCCGGCGTAGACGGCCGGATTCTGGCCGACGTCCTGGGTGATCCACAAATCGGCGAAGCGCACGGCCAGTTCCATGCCGCGTTCGGCGGTGGCGGCGATCGCCAGCGGCGGCGTGCGGGGCTCGCCGCCGCCGAGGGCGACCTGGCGAGCGGTGAAGTAACGGCCGCTGAAGTCGGTGTCGGCCCGGGTCAGCAGCAGGTCGACGAGCTGGACCCATTCGGCGAACCTCGCCGTGCGGTCGGCGCGGCTGAGCGGACCGCCCCCCAGGGCGTCGGAGTCTCCTCCTGGCCCTCCGGCGCCGATGCCCATCACGAACCGGCCCTCGCAGAGGGCGTGGAGGCTCAGCGCGGTCTTGGCGGAGGTGACGGGATGACGGAAGTTCGGGGCGGTCACCATGGTGCCCACGCCGATGCGCGAGGTGGCCGCCGCGACGGCGGCGAGCGTGGTGTAGGCCTCATGCCATACCGGGCGGCCGTTCAGATTCAGGTGGTCGTACAACCAGCCCCGGCCGAGGCCGAACTCCTCCGCTCTGAGCCATTCCTGCCGCATCGCCGGCCATGGCGAGTCCGGCCACATGATCACATCAAGGTTCACGACGATCACCGTTCTCATCTGGCGTCACGGACCCGGCCGCACTCCGGTCCGGCCGCGACACGTGGTCTGGGGAGGCTGCCGGACACGGTACTGCGCGCTGTGCGCGGCCGGCTGGAGGGGCCGGGTGCGAGGTGGGCTCAGCGGCCGCCTGCGGCTCGAGTGCCCCCGCGGCCCAGGCCTGCTCCCGAGTCAGCCGGCGGGCGGCCATGGATGAGGTCGGCGCGAAGCCGGACGCGCCCGCTTCCAGCACCGACCCCTTTTTGAACGCGTTCAACTCTCTGCGCTAGGCTCTTCTCAGACACCTGGGGGAAGCCCGATGAAGATAGTGATACCCGGGGGAACCGGGCAGGTAGGCACGATCCTGAATCACGCACTGACCGCCGCAGGCCATGAAGTCGTGGTCCTGACCAGAGGGCCGGTACGCGGTCGTGAAGTCCGCTGGGACGGCGAGACCCTGGGTCCGTGGGCGGAGGAGATCGACGGCAGCGACATCGTGATCAACCTGGCCGGACGCAGCGTCAGCTGTCGCTACACTCCGGCCAATCTGCAGGCCATGATGGATTCGCGGGTGCGCTCCACCCGGATCGTGGGTGAGGCGATCGCAGCCGCCGCGCGGCCTCCCCGGGTCTGGTTGCAGATGAGCACCGCCACCGTCTACTCTCACCGCTTCGACGCGCCCAACGACGAGGCGACCGGTGTGCTCGGCGGCACCGAACCCGGCGTCCCGGGCTACTGGGCCTACAGCGTCGAGATCGCAAAAGCGTGGGAGCAGGCGCAGGAGCGAGCCGAAACCCCGCACACGCGCAAGGTCGCCATGCGCTCCGCCATGGTGATGAGTCCCGATCGCGGCGGCGTCTTCGACGTCTTGCTGCGGCTGGCGCGGCTCGGCCTCGGCGGCCCGGTCGCGGGCGGTGCGCAATACGTTTCCTGGATCCACGACCGCGATTTCGTCCGCGCCGTTGAGTTCCTGATCGACCGGGACGACCTCGCCGGGCCGGTGAACCTCGCCGCTCCCGTTCCTCTACCGCAGCGCATGTTCATGCACGTGCTGCGCGCCGCGTGGGGTGTCCCGGTGGGCCTGCCGGCGACGAAGTGGATGGCCGAACTCGGCGCGTTCGCGCTGCGCTCCGACACCGAACTCCTGTTGAAAAGCCGCCGAGTCGTCCCCGGCCGCCTGCTCGAAGCGGGTTTCTCCTTCGGCTGTGCCCAGTGGCCGGAGGCCGCCAGGGACCTCGTGCGGCGTGTGCGCGGCGGACCCGGCTTCACCGGGTGAGCCTTCGGCTCCGGCCGGATCGGCGCGGGGAACCGGACGTCACCCTATGCCGGTGGCTATCCCTGGCCGCCCGTAACAGGGCGACGGAGGAGGGCATGCGCCCCGCCGCCGCTCACCGTTTCAGCTTGAGCCTTCTCCTCGACTCGCCTGGGAACACGACGACCAGGTGCTCCTCCCCCGCGTCGCCGACCCGCACGTAGACCCGGATCCGGTAGCGGCCCTTGCCCGCGATCGCCAGGTTCGGCATCGGGGCGCCCGCGCCCACGTCTCCGCCGTCCATCTCCGGCACGGTGAGCAGGCCGCTGCGGCTGACGACCGGCACCTCGGTGACCTGGTCCCACCCGGCCGTCCGCGGCGGCGGCGCGGTGCGGAAGGCCTTCACGGTGAGGCACAGATCGGTGACGTCCTCGACGTGTCCGACGAGCACCGCGCTGCCGGCCGCCCCGATGAGGGCGCTGTCGTCGTAGAGCTCGCCGATCGCCCGCTCCGCCGCCTCCTCGACCGCTTCGTCCCGAGGGTCGTGGACCAGATAGCCGTGGTCGCCGTCGGCGAACAGGAAGTAGTTGGCCGTGGCCTGGGCGACGCCTTTCGTCCGGGGCCACGGGTCGCGGCACCTCGCGTTCGCCTCGGTGATGTAGGCGGTGTTCGCCGCCTCCCGTTCCTCGGCCGACCGCAGCAGCTCGGGATGGGTCGCGCCGACGACCTCCGGACAGACGTAGACGAGGTCCCACGGGTCCACGCTCCAGCCTGACCGCGCGCTCCCCGCCCGTTTCAGGAGCGTCTCCTGCTCGGCGCGGTCCTTCGCCCGGCACAGCATCCGCCCGTACGCGAGGATCTGCTGGTCCGACAGGCTGTCGGGGAACATCGGCGGGACTCCGCCGTCCGTGCCCCGCGCCCGGCACAGGAACGCGGCGTCGCGTTCGGCGGGTTTCAGGTCGCCGAAATCGGGCCGGTCATAGCAGCCCATCGACCAGCCGGTGTAGGTGAGGTGCGGGGTCTGCTCCGGGTGGATCAGTGCGATGACCGGCAGCACGGCCGCGGTCGCCACCGCGACGCGGATCGCGCGCCGCCGCGCGGGCGGAGGGTCCGCCCGGTGCCCCTCGGCAGGCAGTTCGCGGGCGGTCGCCGCGATCCACACGGTGCTGACGAGCCCTACCGCGTCCATCACGACCGATATCGCCAGACCGCCGCTGGGGATCCTTCCGAAGAGAAGGTTGAGCGGGATCGCCAGCGCGTAGACGCCCACCGACGACCACCCGGCGATCTGCGTGCCGCGGCTCCACCGGCCGTCGCGCCGCTGCCCGACGACCGTGAGGACGGTCGCCGCCACTCCGGCCAGCATCAGGACCGGTCCGACGACGCCGCCCGGACCGAGCTCGGGGAGGTCGAGTTCGTCGAGCAGTTCGTTGGACATCCCGGCCAGTTCGACCGCGAACACCGCTCCGGCCGCCGTGCGCAGCACGCGGGACCGCCAGCGGATGACGAGCAGGTACAGGACGTCGATCGCGGTCCACAGCGCGAGCCAGATCGCCGCGTCGACCGCGTCGGGGAGCAGCGCGATCGGGTACCACAGCACGAGGGTGTACGCCGCCGCCAGATACAGCAGCCGGCGCAGCGCCCTGGCCCGGCGGTCCAGCGGTCCCGGCGCGGGGGTGCGCAGGATCAGCCACAGGAACGCGGCCTTCACCAGGGCGGCCACGAGCAGCGCCACGGTCGTCGGGATGTCGAACCCGTCGCGTGCGTAGAACCCCGCGTAGGCCGGCGGCGACCATTCGACGGCCGCCCAGAGCCAGGCGTCGCCGAGCACCAGGCCCGCGACCGCCGCCGCAAGGACCAGGCCTACCGATCCGATCCTGATGACCCGCCAGAAACCATCCGAAAGCACGGGACGCGATCTTAGTGCGATGCCGCCGTACAGGCGGACACAGCGGAATGAGCGGTCCCGTCCGGCCGTCTTCCGCGCTGAGCGCTTGCGGGACGCCCCCAGGGCTCATCTTTCTGGTACGGGCAGGACGAATCAGCGAGCCCCGGTCGCGGCGTCCCTGAAAGCGGCGTGCCTAGGATGGCTTCCGTGGCGATCATTCCCGCGTACACACTGCCCGGTGAGAAAGTCATGCCGGAAGGCATCGCATACAGCTCCGGCCACGGTTTCTACGCCGGGAGCACCACCGACGGCACGATCTTCCGCGGCCGTCTCGACGACGAACTGGCCCAGGTGTGGCAGCCTCCTGGGAAAGACGCCCGCACCTGCGTTCTGGGCCTGGCCGTACACCGGAATCAATGGCTGGTCGCCTGCGGCGGTGCGACAGGTCATCTGTTCGTCTACGACCTGGCCGACTCCGCCCTGCTCGCCCGGCGCACCGTCCCCGCGACGAGCACCCTCCTGAACGACGTGTGGACCGTGGGCGAGGCCGCCTTCGTCACCGACTCGCTCCGCCCCGTGCTCTGGCGACTCCCCTTGGGCACCACGCCGCAGGCCATCGGCGAACCGGAGATCTTCGCTGATCTGTCCGGTGCCGGAGCCGACGCCTTCCTCAACGGGATCACCGCCACAGCCGACGGAACCGCGCTGCTGGTCGCCGCGCAGGGCACAGGAACGTTGTGGCGAGTGGAGACGGCCTCCGGTGCGGTCGAGCAGGTGCGGTTACCGGATGGCTACGGCTTTTGCGCGGATGGGCTTCTACTGCTTGGTGATCGCCTGCTTTTCGGCCTGGTCAACGAGACCCGCGAGAGCAGGATCGTCTTCTCCCTCGCGGTCGTGGCATTGGACGCCGACGCCCGGAAGGCCGTTCCGGTGGGCAGGTGGGACGATCCCCGGTTCGACACCCCGACGACGATCGCGCTCGCGCAACGACGACTGCTCGTGGTCAACTCCCAGCTCACCCGCGCTGAGCCGGCTGCTCCGTTCCACGTGATCTCCATGGACCTTCCGTCGGCGCCGCCAGGAGTGATCACGGACGATGGCGTCACCTTGTAGATTCGTCAGATGCCGGTGCCGGCCGTCGTTCCGGGCGGCACCGCTTCAGGGGGCGCCCGCCGGTCCGTCTCGTGCGCTGCAGGGACGAGACAGCGCTGCTCGGACACCTGCGGGAGCAGGGCCGGGCCGAGGAGCTCGACGACGGCGAGGAGTTCGGGGACGTCTACGTCTTCTTCATCACCGGCGCCGCTGAAGAGACCCTGCCGGCCGTACGGAATCCCGCGGGTCGGTGCGCGAGAGCGCGTACGGCGGTGGCGACCGCCGCGCTGCCCCGGGGGGACAGGGTGATCGTGTAGTGGTTGACGCCCTCCACGGTGGATTCCGCGACGCCGGGCAGCCACTCGGTGGCCCGGCCGGGTGAGTACAGCGGCAGGTCCGGCTCGTCCAGCATGCCGCGGGCCGCCCGAAGGAACACGGCGGGCACCGGCAGCGGCTCGGGGACCGCGCCGGGCAGGGCGTACACCTCGGGCGCGTCGGCGAGCGCGGCCTCCATCCGGCACGCGGCCTCGAACCGGTCGCCCAGGTCCACCAGGTCGTAGTCGGCGTAGGCGGCGCACGCCCCGGTCCACTCGGCGAAGGCCGGATGCGCCCGCCACAGGTCCCGGCCCTCCTCCCGGGTCGCGAACGTCCGCTCCAGCCGCGCCACGATCGGTCCCACCGTACGTTCGATCGCCTCCCGTACGGTGCCCGCGCCCACGGGCAGGGGGAGCGGCGCTCCCCCGTCCACCAGGACGAGCCGGCCCACCAGGTCCCGGTGGCGGCGGGCGGTCTCGGCCACGACGAACCCGCCCATCGAGTGCCCGGCCAGCAGGGCCGGCCCGCCGCCGTAGTGCTCGATCACGGCGGCGAGGTCGTCGGCGTGCGCGGCCATGCCGTACGGCTCCGGCAGGTCCCGGCTGCCGCCCCGGCCGCGCAGGTCCACCGCGACGAAGCGGTGGTCGCGCCCCAGGTCCGGGCCGAGCAGCGTCCACGCCAGGTGGGAGGAGGTGATGCCGTGGGCTGCGACGACCAGCGGCCCCCGCTCGCCCCACACCCCCGCCCGCAACGCGCCGCCCCGGACGGGTATCCGCTCCCGGCGGTAGGCCGGCCCGCTCACCGGCCCGGCGCGTCGGCCGCGGTGCCCGTCGCCCTGCCCGCCGTCACTTTGCCCGGCGTCACTTTGCCCGGCGTCACTTTGCCCGGCGTCACTTTGCCCGCCGCCGTATCCGCCACGACGCGGGTCACGATCGCGGCGAAGTCGGCGGTGCGCTCGATGTGCGGGCTGTGCCCCACCCCTTCGTAGACGATCTCCTCGTAGGATCCCCCGGCCTCGGTGTAGCGGTCGAGGACCGCCCTGGTCTCGGTGACCATCGGCTGGGGCGGGCAGAGCTCCTCACCCGGCCAGCCGGGAACCGCGCCGAGCTTGCCGAGGTAGGCCAGGTCGAACAGGGACGTGTCCGAGACGATCTGGTCGGCGGCACCCCGCACCCAGGTCACGTGCGGCTTGCCGGGAACCGCGACCAGGTCGTCGGCGACGTCGAACCACTGCGGCGCCATGGCGTTGAGCACGCCGCGCCGGCCGGCTCCCATGCCCGGCCAGTCGTCGCAGGCGACCGCGTCGCCCGGGTAGTTGCCCTCGCCGGTCGCGGTGGACAGGACCGTGTCGAGCAGCAGTTCCTCGTCCGCGCCCAGGCTCGCCGGATCGGCCACGTAGTACGTGCGCAGGATCGTCCGGGGGCCGGCGGGCGAATCGTCGCCGCGGTCACCGGCCTCCAGGCGGGCCACGAAGTCGGGGTTGGCCGCGCCCGCCCCGCCCCGGCCGAAGCCGTACGGCGACAGCGGCGCCTCGAGCAGCAGCGCGGCGACCCGCTCGGGAGCGTCGATCAGAAGCTGCATCGCCACGCCGCCGCCCATGGAGTGAGCCACCACGACCGGACGGGTGCCGGCCGGGAAGACCTCCTGCTCGTCCAGGAGCGCGGCCAGGTCGTCGGCGAAGTCACGCAGCCCGCGGGTGGCGTCGACCGGAGCGGCGTCGGTGCTTCCGTAACCGCGCAGGTCGGGCGCGACGATCCGCCAGTGCTCGGGCAGCAGCCGCACCAGCGGCTCCCAGAACGCCGCGGAGGAGCAGTTGCCGTGGATCAGCAGCACGGGCGGGCCGTCGACGGGTCCGCGGACCAGGAGGTTGTGCCGCAGACCACGAACAGTGAGTTCCATGCATGAATCCTGCCAAGGAGGGCTCCGGCCGGCAGTGTGGTCCGGCGACATACCTTTCTCCACCGCATGTCGGCCGGCGACGCCGTCTTCGGCAGCGCCGTCTCCGGGCCTCATGGAACCGCGGGTGGGGCATCTTGCGTCGGTGGGCCCGATCCGGTTCGGCGGACATCCCGCCCGGGACCAGCCCCTGACCTCGGATGCCCGTCAGACCGGACCAAGCCCACTGCTCCACCTGCACCGGTGGCAGGGCTACCGGGTCGACCTCACCGACGGCTCCACCGGGACGGTGCGGATCGAGGGCGGTGAGCCCCCGGGCGAGGGTGAGCCGTACGCCGCCTGGTGACCACCCGGCCGCCGTCCCCGCCTGCATGACCGGATCGTCCACCGCACGGCCTCAGATCACGACCCGTCGTTGCCGCGCTAACCGCCGATGGCCGACATCGGGCGGGACGGCTGCAGGAAGGCGGGGTCGTCGATGCCGTGCCCGGCCTTCTTGATCCGGACCGCCGCCAGCCAGCGCTCGGCCAGTTCGTCGTCGGAGACCCCGGAGCGCATCGCCGCCCGCAGATCGGACTCGTCCGTCGCGAACAGGCAGTTGCGGATCTGGCCGTCGGCGGTGAGCCGTACCCGGTCGCAGGCGCCGCAGAACGGGCGGGTGACCGAACCGATCACGCCCACCCTCGCCGGCCCGCCGCCGACGAGGAACAGCTCGGCGGGGGCGCTGCCCCGCTCCGCCGGGTCGGCGTCGGTCAGGTCGAAGGAGGCCTGCAGCGTAGCGAGGATCTCGTCGGCCGTGATCATGTTCTCCCGGCGCCAGCCGTGCTGGGCGTCCAGCGGCATCTGCTCGATGAAGCGGAGCTCGTAGCCCTTGTCGAGGCAGTAGCGCAGGAGCGGGACCGCCTCGTGGTCGTTGACGCCGCGCATCAGCACCGCGTTGATCTTCACCGGGCGCAGTCCGGCGGCCTCGGCCGCGGCCAGGCCCGCCAGCACGTCGGCCAGCCGGTCGCGGTGGGCGAGCTTGACGAACGTCTCGCGGTCCAGGGTGTCCAGGGAGACGTTGACCCGGTCGAGGCCGGCCGCGGCGAGCGGCCCGGCCAGCCGGGCCAGCCCGATGCCGTTGGTGGTCAGCGAGACCTGCGGCCGGGGGGCGAGCGCGGTGGTGCGGGCCACGATGTCGACCAGCTCGCGGCGGAGCAGCGGCTCGCCGCCGGTGTAGCGGACCTCGGTGATGCCGAGCCGCTCCACCCCGATGGCGACCAGCCGGACGATCTCCTCGGCGGTCAGCAGCTCGGGCTTGGGAAGCCAGTCCAGGCCCTCGGGCGGCATACAGTACGAGCAGCGCAGGTTGCAGCGGTCCGTCAGGGACACCCGAAGATCGGTCGCCACTCGGCCGAACGAGTCGCGCAACACGGGCGTCACCCCTCATCCGTCGTCATTCGAGCAGGGGGCCAGCCTAAGGCCGCCCCCTCCTCCGCCCAAAAACGGGCTCCATCGCCTGACAACAGCCGCGCCGTACGGATGATTCCCCTCTCGGGGACGTCCCGGCGCCGCCCCGCGTGCGGCGGTCGGCGGGCAGTGGAGCGTCTTGGCCTCGCACCCCGGCGCCGCCCCGCGCGGGTGGCGGTCCGCCCCGCCGGGTCCGTCACCGCCCGCGGGCGCGACCGCGACCGGCCGTCACCGCTCCCGCAGTGCCTGCCGTACCTCCATCAGGGCGAACCCGAGCAGGTTCAGCCCCCGCCACGACCCGGGCAGCCCGGCCCGCTCGTCGTCGGCCGCGAGCCCGATCCCCCAGACCCGGTCCAGCGGGCTCGCCTCGACCAGCACCCGCTCCCCCGTCCCCAGCAGGAACTCCGCAAGCTCCGGGTGCTGGTCGAACTTGGCCAGGTTGCCGCGGACGACCAGGTCGAAGCGGGCCGCCTCCCATGCCCGCTCGTCGAAGCCGCGCACCCTGCGCCCCAGGTCCTTGGCCTGCTTCGGGTGCCCGGCCGCCACGATCTCCGCCGCGGTCTCCCCGTCGCCGAACAGCCGCGCCTTGCCCGCCATCATGAAGTGCTCCGCGGTGCGGTAGACCACCCCGTCCACGGTGAAGTCCGCCGGCCACCACTGCGACAGGCACCCGGCCCCGACCCCGCCGGAGCGCGGCGGCCGGTGCCCCCAGAACATCAGGTACCTGACCTGTTCGCCCCGCTCCACCGCCGCCGCCAGCGCCGCCACGTCGCGCGCGTCCCTCGCCTCAGCCATGCCGTGCACCCTTCCAGATCCCCGCGGCGGGCCGCCAGCCGGTTTCCGCGCCCCGGCAGGCCCGTCCGGGTTCTACGAACGGATCCCCGGCAGCGAGGTCGTCATGCTCCTGCCCGGCGGGCGGGTGCGGTCCCGTCGCCCGCCCGCCACAGGTCGTACGCCAGCCAGAGCCCGCCTGCGGCCAGCAGCGCGCCGTGGGCGACGCGCATCGCGGGGGTGCCGTAGAACTGCGGAACGAACAGGACGAACCCGGCCGCCAGCGGGACACCGCTCCACCGCCGTCCGGCACCGGAGCGCCGGACGCGGACCGCGACCGCGACGGCGCCCGCCGCGAGCAGCACGAGACCGGCCAGGAACATCGCCGCGGGCACGGGCGCGAAGCGGAACTGGTCGACCAGCTCCAGCAGGGTGGCGTCCCGATCGTGTACGGCACGCGCACCGATCACCTGGAGGCCGAACGTCTCGGCGCCGTAGTAGGGCAGGACCAGGCCGGTGCCGATCCAGAACGTCACGACTGGAGGGAGGCCGAGGCGCACGCCGGGCGCGAGGTGCAGGCCGAGCAGGCCTGATGCGATGAGGACGAACCCGGCGACGGCGGACAGGTGGGCGGCGACCCAGGCGGGAGAGGCCATCGCCGCCGCCCCCTCCAGGGCGGTCTCGTCGGCGTAGGGCCTGACGGCCTGGTAGAGGAGGAACAGGACGCCGCCGGCGGCGAGGGACAGGGCGGTCAGCCGGGCACGGTTCACGGAGGGCTCCAGAGAGAGGATGAATCTACGCTCCATTTCGAGAGCGATGATCTCACATGAGATCATTGATTCCAAGAGCAGTGCTCTCGGACTTCCCTCTGCACTCCCGGGAACGTCGCCCTTCGCGGGCTTCGCCGTACTGCGCGCTCCCCTGCCGGGCCGCGAGGAGCGGCGGCGCGGACGGAACGAGGCACGGCTCCGTTCAGACGCCCTCCGCCGAGGAGGGCTGGAGCAGGCCCCAGCGGTTGCCGTACAGGTCGTGGAAGACCGCTACCGCACCGTACGGCTCCCGCCTCGGGGTCTCCTCGAAGACGACGCCCGCCGATCTCATCCGCTCGTAGTCGCGGGGGAAGTCGTCGGTGTACAGGAACAGGCCGGGCCCGCCGCCGGTCCGGTCCCCGACACGGGCCTCCTGCTCGGGGGTGGCGGCGCGCTCGAGCAGCAGCGCCGCCTCCTCGGCGCCGGGAGGACGGACGACCACCCGGCGCCTTCCGTCCTCCGGTTCCGTGTCCTCCAGCAACTCGAACCCGAGGACGCCGGTGTAGAACCCGACGGCCTCGTCGTAGTCGCGCACGACGAGGGAGACGAGCCCGAGGTACGACGTCCGGTGCCGGGAGGGCGCGGGACCACCGGCGGCGCGGACGGCCTCCTGGAGCCGGGTGATCACCAGGACGATCCGGATGGCGAGCAGGCCCGCGGCGATCGCGAGCAGGACGCCCGCCACCGCGGCCGCGGCTCCCAGCCCTGACGCCACCTCGGCCGCCCTCTCCTCTTCCTCCGCGTCCATCTCCGTGCCCAAGGCCGTCAGAACCGCGGCGAGCGTGTCGGCGCACCCCGCCCCGATCCAGGTCAGCCACCATGCCCAGACCAGGCCCGGACGGCGCACCTGGAGGAGGTTCGTCCCCGGGCGGAGGCCACCGGGCCGCGAGGTGGCCCAGACGTCGTCGACGATCCCCTTCGGGACGAACAGGTTGACGATGGGGACGAACCATCCGAGCACCAGGAACGGCGCGGCGTACGAGTGCGCCACTCCGGGAGAGATCGCGTACGCGTTGGACCGGGCACGGAACAGCCAGCACACGAAGGCGATCCCCGCCAGGAGGTGAACGGCCGCGTACAGGAGCAGGAGGCGCGCGGCCGAGTTCAGAGCGTCCCGCCCGTCGGTCTCCGGCCACGACCAGCCGCCGAGGTGGAGGATCGAGCCGACGGCGGACGCGACGGTGACCGCGGCGATCAACACGACGGCGACCATCGCGAACGGACGGATCGGGCGCAGGGAGCGGACGGGCGTGGGGGACGTGCTCGAAGTCATAAGGGTCTTTCGCCGGGGGACGACACCTGCCAGTATCGCGGATCACGACGTGACGGTGATCACGGCGCGATGGTGCGGAACGCCGCGTGGTCCGCCGCCGCATACGACACACCGGCTCTCCGGCATGCCCGACTCCGGTGACGGTGCCGCTCCGGTACCGGCCATCACCCACGCGCACTCGAGGTGAGGGGACCCCTCGAGAGCCCGCACCGCAGGCCGGCGAGGGTCCCACCGTCGCGCGGTGCGGGCTCCCGGACCGGGTCAGCCCTTGATGCAGATCAACTGGCGCAGGTGGGCGACGACCTCCACCAGGTCGGACTGGGCGGCCATGACCGACTCGATGTCCTTGTAGGCGGCCGGGATCTCGTCGATCACCCCGGTGTCCTTGCGGCACTCCACGCCCTCGGTCTGGGCCTTGAAGTCCGCCAGCGTGAACGTCCGCTTGGCCTTGTTCCGGCTCATCCGGCGACCGGCACCGTGCGAGGCCGAGTTGAACGCCGAGGCGTTCCCCAGGCCCTTCACGATGTAGGTGCCGGTCGCCATCGAGCCGGGGATGATGCCGAACTCGCCGGATCCCGCGCGGATCGCGCCCTTGCGGGTGACGAGCACATCCACGCCGTCGTACCGCTCCTCCGCCACGTAGTTGTGGTGGCAGGAGATCGGCTGTTCGAAGGTGATGTTCGGAAGGTGGCGCCGGAGCACGTCGCAGGCCAGGGCCATCATGACCGCCCGGTTGCGGCGCGCGTAGTCCTGCGCCCAGAACAGGTCCCGCCGGTAGGCGTCCATCTGCGGCGTGCCCCCGACGAACACCGCGAGGTCCCGGTCCGGCAGGTCCTGGTTGTGCGGCAGGCTCCGCGCCTCGCCGATGTGGTGCTCGGCCAGTTCCTTGCCGATGTTGCGCGACCCGGAGTGCAGCACGATCCAGACCGCGCCCTCGTCGTCGGCGCAGACCTCCAGGAAGTGGTTCCCTCCCCCGAGGGTTCCCATCTGGACCTCGGCGCGCTCCCGCTTGCCCCGCACGGACGGGGCGAGGCGGTCGAAGTCCTTCCAGAAGTCCGCCCAGTCGGCGGTCTTGAAGCCGTGCAGCTTCGTCGGGTCGACCGGACGCTTGTGGTGCCCGAACCCCACGGGCACCGCCTGCTCCAGCTTCGAGCGCAGGTAGGCCAGGTTGTCGGGCAGGCCACTCGCCGTGTAGGAGGTCTTCACCGCGGTCATCCCGCACCCGATGTCGACGCCCACCGCCGCCGGCGAGACCGCGTCCCGCATGGCGATGACCGAACCCACGGTGGCCCCCTTGCCGTGGTGCACGTCCGGCATCACCGCGACCCCCTGCACCCACGGCAGGTTCGCCACGTTGCGCAGCTGCTGCATGACGTTCGTCTCGACCTCGTCGGGGTCGGCCCACATGCGGATCGGCGCACGGCCTCCGGGCACCTCTCTGTACGTCATCCCCACGTCGCCTCCCTCCGGCGAGTCGCTTGCGAACTCCATTGCGAACAAGGTCAATGACGCCAGAACCGGATCATCCGCCGCAACCCAATTAACGGCTCCCACTCGGATGAACGGCCGGAACGACGCGCAATCTTCCCGTACGGCCCGCCGGGCGGACGGCCCGGAGCGGGCCCGGGACGGACCCGGCGACCTCCGTGGTCCATGCAGCGCGGCGCCGCACCGCCGTACGGCGCCCGCGCCGGGACGCTCCGGACGACCTCCGCGGTCCCCGCGCCCCGTGCGAGCTACGTGATCGCGGTGCCCTGGGACAGCAGGAGCAGGACGTCGACCGCCGCGACGGCGACGGCCGCGGCGAACGGCGCGCGCGGCGAACGGCGGCCCAGCAGCAGGCCGGCGCCCGCGAGCACGACGGCCCCGGTGAGGGCGGCCCAGCCTCCGGGGCCGGGCGGCTCCGGCGGGGCCAGGACGAGCAGGCAGGTGGCCGCCAGGAGCGGCACCGGGACCAGCGCGCGGACGCGGTCCGGACCCAGCCGCTGCGGCCAGCCGCGGACCCCGGTGGCCAGATCGCCGGGGATGTCCGGCAGCACGTTGGCCAGGTGCGCCCCGCAGCCGAGCAGCGCCGCCGCGAGCACCGCCCACCAGGCGGGCCACGGCTGCCCGGGCAGGCCGAGCGCGACGAAGGCGGGCAGCGAGCCGAACCCCACGGCGTAGGGGACCCAGGACAGCACCGTGGCCTTCAGCCCGAGGTCGTACCCCCAGGCGGCGGCGACGCCGGCGAGGTGGACGGCGCCGGCCGCCGTACCGGAGGCCAGGGAGAGCGGCACGCACGCCGCCAGCGCGGTGAACGCGGCGGTCCACACCGTCCGGGCGCCCACGGCGCCGTCGGCGACCGGCTTGCCGGTACGCCCGGCGGCGCGGTCTCTCCCGGCGTCCACCGCGTCGTTGCACCAGCCGATCGAGAGCTGTCCGGCCAGCACGGCCGCGGCCACCAGGGCGCAGCCGGCCGCGTCGCGCCCGCTCGCCGCGGCCAGCGCGGTCGTCAGCGCGGTGACCGCGACGGTCGGCCCGGGGTGGCAGGCCCGCACCAGCCCGGTCAGGAGCGCCGCAAGGCGGGGGCGGCTCTCCCTGTGCGGTGTCCCGCTCGTCGTCACGGACGCGATCCTAGACGCCGGTGATCGGCTCGGCGAAGCATGGCGTCCGCCCCCGCGGGCAGAGATCGGGTAGTCCCCCTCCGCGAGCCGGGAGTGTCCAGATTGAGCCGTATCACCGCCGTCCATGGCGTGCTGCCCCCGAACCGCCACTCCCAGGACGAGATCACGGACGCGTTCGCGCGGCTGTGCCTGCCGGAGGGGACCGACCGCCTGCTCCTGAACCGGTTCCACGCGAGCGCGGGGGTCGGCCACCGCCACCTGAGCCTGCCGCTCGACCGGTACGACAAGCTCGACGGTTTCGGGGCGGCCAACGACGTCTTCATCGACACCGCCCTCGAGCTGGGCGCCCAGGCGGTGGGCGGCGCGCTGGAGGAGGCGGGGCTCGCTCCGGAGGACGTCGACATGATCATGTGCACGTCCGTGACGGGTGTCGCCGCGCCCTCGATCGAGGCCCGTCTGGCGGGCCGGCTGGGGTTGCGCCCCGACGTCAAGCGGGTGCCGGTCTTCGGCCTCGGGTGCGTCGCCGGGGCGGCCGGGATCGCTCGCGTCCACGACTACCTGCGCGGCTGGCCCGACCACGTGGCCGTGCTGCTCTCGGTCGAGCTGTGCTCCCTGACCCTGCAGCGCGGGGACGCCTCGGTCGCCAACCTGGTGGCCTCGGCGCTGTTCGGCGACGGCGCGGCGGCGGTGGTGCTCTGCGGCGACGGGCACGAACCTCCGGCGCGGGGGTCCGGACGGGGATCCCCGTCCGGATCGGAGCCCGGATCGGCGCGGGGGCCCGGACGGAGGCCTGCGGAGGGACCGGCGCGGGGACCCGAGGTGGTCGCCACCCGCAGCCGCCTGTACCCCGGCTCCGAGCGGGTGATGGGCTGGGAGGTCGGCGACACCGGCTTCCGGGTGGTGCTCGACGCGAGCGTCCCCGACGTGGTCAGGACCCATCTGGCCGACGACGTGCACGGCTTCCTGGCCGACCACGGCCTGACCGCCGGCGACGTCACGGCGTGGGTGTGCCATCCCGGAGGACCCAAGGTCCTGGAGGCGGTCTCCGAGGCGCTCCGGCTCCCGCCCGGCGCGCTCGACGTCACCCGGCGCTCCCTGGCCGACGTCGGGAACCTCTCCTCCTCCTCGGTGCTGCACGTCCTGCGCGACACGATCGCGCTGCGGCCGCCGCCGGGCACGCCGGGCCTGGTCATCGCGATGGGCCCCGGTTTCTGCTCCGAACTCGTCCTGCTGCGCTGGTAGGGGGTGGCCTTGATGTCGTGGCAGCTGTCGTCGTGGTACCTGCTGCTGGTGCTGCTGGTCGCCGTCGAGCGGCTCGCGGAGCTGGTCGTCGCCCGCCGCAACCTGCGGTGGAGCCTGGCCCGCGGCGGAGTGGTCTCCGGGCGCGGCCACTACCCGTGGATGGTGCTCCTGCACACAGGTCTGCTGGCCGCCTGCCTGGCGGAGGCGGGCCTGTCCGGCCGGCCCTTCGTCCCGGCGCTCGGCTGGCCGATGCTGGCCCTGGTGCTCGCCGCGCAGGCGCTGCGCTGGTGGTGCATCACCACCCTGGGGCCGCAGTGGAACACCCAGGTGGTCGTGGTGCCGGGCCTGACGGCGGTCACCGGCGGCCCCTACCGGTTCCTGCGCCACCCCAACTACGTCGCGGTGGCGGTGGAGGGGGCTGCGCTCCCCCTGGTGCACGGGGCGTGGGTCACCGCCGCGGTCTTCACGGCCTGCAACGCCGTGCTGATGGCGGTCCGGATCCGGTGCGAGGACGCCGCCCTGGCGGCGCTCGCCCCGGCGCCGGGACGGGCGCCGGCATGATCGACGTGCTGGTCGCGGGCGGCGGGCCGGCCGGTCTGGCGACCGCCATCCACGCGGCGCGGGCCGGGATGGAGGCGGTGGTGGTCGAGCCCCGGCCCGGACCGGTGGACAAGGCGTGCGGCGAGGGCCTGATGCCCACCGGCGCCGCCGTCCTGCGGTCCATGGGCGTCGAGCCGGCCGGCCGGCCGCTGCGCGGGATCCGCTACCTGGACGGGCGCCACCAGGCGCAGGCCGCCTTCCGCGGCGGGACCGGGCTGGGGGTGCGGCGCACCGCGCTGCACGCGGCGCTCTCACGGCGCGCGGCCGAGCTGGGCGTGCGGGTCGTCCCCGGGCGGGTGTCGCAGCTGCGCCAGCACGACGACGGCGTCGAGGCGGCCGGGTTCCGGGCCCGCTGGCTGGTGGCCGCCGACGGCCTGCACTCGCCGCTGCGGGCCGCGCTCGGGCTGGAGCTGCCCGGTGCGGGACCGCGCCGGTACGGCCTGCGGCGGCACTACGCGACCGCGCCCTGGTCGGACTTCGTCGAGGTGCACTGGGCGGCGGGCGGCGAGGCGTACGTGACCCCGGTGGGCGACGGGCTGGTGGGCGTGGCGGTGCTGACCTCCCGGCGCGGCGGCTACGCCGAGCGGCTGAGCGAGTTCCCCGCGCTGCTGGAGCGGCTGGACTGCCCGGCCGCGACGCCGGTGCGCGGCGCCGGGCCGCTGCGCCAGCGGGTCCGCGCCCGGGTCGCCGGGCGGGTGCTGCTGGTCGGCGACGCGGCCGGCTACACCGACGCGCTGACCGGCGAGGGCGTGTCGCTCGCGCTGCTGTCGGCGCAGGCGCTGGTGCGCTGCCTGCGCGCGGGAACGCCGCAGGCCTACGAGTCCGCCTGGCTGCGGCTGTCGCGGCGGCACCGGCTGCTCACCGGCGCCCTCCTGGCGGCCCGGCGGCACCGGGCGTCGGCCCGGCTGATCGTTCCGGCGGCGCGGCGCCTGCCCGCCGTGTTCGGCGCGGCGGTGCAGGCGCTGGCCTGAGCGGCGTCCGGCGCGGCGCCTGCCCGCCGTGTCCGGCGCGGCGGTGCAGGCGACGACCTGAGCGGCGTCCGCCGGCCGAGCGCGCCCGGCCGGGAGGGCCGCCCGGGAGGCCGTCCGTCCTCCGGGAGGCCCGGCGGAAGCCGTACGCGGGGTCAGGCGGCCCGGCGGACGGTCTCCGCCTCCGGGGCGTGCCGGTTCGTTCCGGGGAAGCGGACCCGCCACTCCCCGCCGCGGTACCCCCGAACCTTGCGGATGAAGCGCCCGCCGCGGTCCGTCGTGGCCGTGGCCACCCTCGTCCACTCCTCCCCCTGCTCCGGCCGGTGCAGGATCTCCACCCGCTGGCGGGGGAAGGGGGCGTAGTCCAGGTAGCCCTCCGGGTCGATCCGGTTCAGCACGCCTCTGACCTGCACGCCCCTGTCCGCCCGGCGGAGCTGGAGCGCGCTGAAGTCGGTGGCGTGCCGGAGCCGGAACCCGGCGTGCCGGACGACCCGGTGGCCGTCCTCGCCCTTCGCGGTGGCGGTGACGGTCCAGAGCCCGGTGGGGTACCAGCGGTTCAGCCGCCGCTCCGGCAGGAACCGCCAGGTCCGCCACCCCGGCTCCGGCAGCCGCTGCGCACCCTCCTGCCCTGGCCGGCGGTCCTGCGGGGAACCGGCCGACGGCGAGGAGACCGGCGGCGCGCCGGGCTCGACCTTGATCGTCACGCCGTCCCGGCCGGAGACCCCGCGCGCGACCACCTCGATGATCAGGCGCACCGGCCGGTCCGGGTGGACCACCGGGGAGGCGGGGCGCAGGGTGATCGAGCGGATCGCCACGTGGTCGTCCGCGGCGACGGGCGCGGCCGTGGCCACCAGCATCGGCAGGGCGCACGCCCCGGCCGTCAGGGAGATGAGAAAAGCTCTGAAGGTCATGACCAGGAACGCTAGATATCGCCTGGCAATGGACGTGGCGGCGACAGGCCCGCGAACGGGCAAGAGGCGGGAAAGCGCCCGCCCCCCTCCCGAGGACGGACGCCTTCCGGTTCCGGTGCCGTCAGCCGGCGTACATCTCGTCGATGATCGCGGCGTACTTGGCGTGCACGACGCGGCGCTTCAGCTTCAGGCTCGGGGTGAGCTCCTCGGTCTCCGGCGTCCACTCCACCGGCAGCAGGCGCCAGCGCTTGACCTGCTGGACCCGGGCCAGCTTCTCGTTGGCCGCGGCGACGGCGGCCTCGACGGCCTTGAGGACGTCGGGGTGCTCGGCGAGCTCGGCGAGGGTCGCGGGCCCGATCCCGTGCGCCTGCGCCCAGCCGGGGGCGGCCTCCCCGTCGAGGGTGAGGATCGCCACCGGGTACGGCCTGCCGTCGCCGTAGGCGAGGGCCTGCCCGATGAGGGGGTGCTCCTTGAGGTGGTTCTCGATGTTGGCCGGGGAGATGTTCTCCCCGCCGGCGGTGATGATGAGCTCCTTCTTCCGGTCGACGATCCTGACGAAGCCGTCCTCGTCGACGGAGCCCACGTCCCCGGTGTGCAGCCAGCCGTCGGGGTCGAGCAGTTCGGCGGTGGCCTCGGGGCGGTTCAGGTAGCCGCGGGTGTTGAGCGGGCTGCGGGTGAGGATCTCGCCGTCCTCGGCGATGCGGACCTCGACGCCGGGCTCGGCGCGGCCGACGGTGCCGAGCTTGTAGCTCTCGGGGCTGTTGGCGGTGAACGCCCCCGTCGTCTCGGTCATGCCGTACACGTCGAGGATCTTCAGGCCGAGGCCGGCGAAGAACCGCTGGACCTCGATCGGCATCGGGGCCGCGGCGGTGGCCAGCCAGCCGGCGTTGTCGAAGCCGATCATGGAGCGGATGATCGAGAGCAGCGCGGCGTCGGCGGCGTCGTAGGCCTGCCGGACCTCCGGCGTGACCGTCCGCCCGTGCTGGCCCGCCTCGACGAAGGCCAGTCCGGCGGCCATGGCCTTGCGCACGTTCTCCTGCTGCTCCTCCGGCTGGGTCGCCAGCAGCGACTGCAGGCGGGCCATCATCTTCTCCCACACGCGGGGGACGCCGAAGAACATCACCGGCTTGACCTGCCCGAGCGTCGCGCCCAGGTTCGCCAGGTCGGTGCAGAAGTGCACGTGCGAGACCTTGAACAGCGGCAGGTACAGGCTGAGCACCCGCTCGGCGATGTGCGCGTAGGTCAGGTAGGAGATCTGCGTGCCGTGGGTGGGCAGCGAGGTCATCCGGTCGGTGGCGCCGACCTCGTAGAGCACGTTGGCGTGGGTGAGCGGCACGCCCTTGGGGTTGCCGGTGGTCCCGGAGGTGTAGAGGACCGTCAGGACGTCGTCGGGCCGGACCGCCTGCCAGCGGGCGTCGACCGCGGCCGGGTCGGCGGCCAGGCGCTCGCGGCCCAGCTGCAGGAAGGCGTCCCAGCCGAGGAAGCGGTCGTCGCCGGCGGGGACGTCGCCCAGCATCACGATCCGGCCCAGGCGCGGCAGCTCGCCGAGGATCGGCTCCCAGCGGGCCAGCTCGGCCGCGCCGCCCAGCACGGCGACCTTCGCGCCGACGTTGTCCGCGACGAAGGCGACCTGGTCGGGGGCGAAGGTGGAGTAGACCGAGCACGACGCCGCCCCGGCGTGCACGGCGCCCAGGTCGGCCAGCACGTGCTCGCTGCGGTTGATCATCATCAGCGCGACGGTGTCGCCGGGCTCCACTCCGAGGGCGGCGAACCCGGCCGCGATCTCCAGGACCCGCTGCCGGGCCTCGGCGTAGGTGAGGGTGGACCAGCCGCCCTCGACCGGGTCGGAATAGGCGGGCGCGTCGGGGTTCTGCTCCGCCGTCTCCTTCAGCTGTGCGCAAACGGTACGGCCCGCGATCTCCCGCTCGATCGCGGCGCGCACCTCAAGGACCTCACCCATGACGCGCCTCCAGAAAGTGCTCACTTGCACGATTGGGATGCATCGCACCACACCGGGTCGGCGCAGACAAGACCTTGCCGGAATAAGGAACCGGACCGTTCCCCGCAGGCGCGCCGCCCGCCCGCGCGGCCTCCCGCCGCCCCTGCGACGCGGACCCGGGCGGGCCCCGGCCCAGGGGGGCATAGGGCCGGTCATGGGATCATTTCCCGGTGACCCAGGTGCTCGACCTCGTCGGAATCTTCGTCTTCGCGCTCTCCGGAGCGCTCGTCGGCGTGCGCAGACGGCTGGACGTGGTCGGCATGGCCGTCCTCGCCTCGGTGACCGCGCTGGGCGGCGGGATCCTGCGGGACCTGATCCTCAACGTACGGCCCGCCGCCTTCTTCAGCGTCGGTTATGTGGTGGTGCCCCTGGCCGCCACGGTGATCGTGTTCTTCTGGCACCCGCACGTCCAGCGGGTGATGCCGGTGGTGAACGTGTTCGA
This sequence comes from Planomonospora parontospora, assembly GCA_014647935.1. Lineage (GTDB taxonomy): Bacteria > Actinomycetota > Actinomycetes > Streptosporangiales > Streptosporangiaceae > Planomonospora > Planomonospora parontospora. The sequence continues at coordinate 199,953 of BMQD01000007.1, read as the reverse complement.
CGCGGCGGGCCTCGGGCTGTTCTGCGCGGTCGGCACGGAGAAGGCGCTGGTGGCCGGTCTCAGCCCGCTGCACTCCGTCCTGCTCGGGGTGACCACGGCGGTCGGCGGCGGCGTGCTGCGCGACATGCTCTCCGGCCAGATCCCCGTGCTGCTCTACGACCGCCAGTTCTACGCGGTGCCGGCCATGCTCGGCTCGGCGGTGATGGCCGTGCTCTACGTCCTCGACCTGCACGGCTGGACCGCCACCCTCGCCGCGGCCGTCCTGGCCTTCGGGCTGCGGATCGCCGCCGTGCGCTTCCGGCTCCGTGCCCCGCTCGCCCGGGGCGTCACGGCGCCGGACTGACCCCCGCCGGCTTCTCCGGAACGGTCCCGGCGACGGACCGCCACCCCGGGCCCGTGCCTCGGAGCCGTGCCTCGGGGCCGTGCTTCCGGACCGGCGGGGCGCCGGTCTCAGACCCGGGTGAGCGGCCCGGCCGGGCGGCGGACGCCGTACGGGCCCCTGACGCGGGCCTCTGCGATGCGCTCCACCGCCTCGGTGACGACCTGGGGCGGCTGGGTGAAGGGCAGGCGGAGGCGGCCCTCCAGGGTGCCGTCCAGGCCGAACCAGGCGCCGGGGGCGAGCCGTACGCCGTGGCAGGCGGCGGCGTCGGCCAGCGCGGTGGCCGACGCGCCCTCCAGCCGGATCCAGAGCGACCCGCCGCCCTTGGGGACGGCGAAGGACCAGTCGGGCATGCGCCGCTCCAGCGCGGCCGCCAGGGCGTCCCGGGAGGCTCCGAAGGTACGGCGGCGCTCGGCCCTCGTCTCCTCGATGTCCTCGAACAACCGGGCCACGACCAGCTGCTCGAAGAGCGGGCTGGCGATGTCCACCGCCGAGCGGAACGCGGCCAGGCGGCGGACCATGGCCGCGGTGGTGCGGATCCAGCCGATGCGCAGGCCGCCCCACCAGAGCTTGGAGGCCGACCCGACGGAGATCACCCGGCTGTCGGTGTCGAACGCGGCCAGGGGCGCGATCGGCGGCACCTCGTCGATCGCCAGTTCGCTCCAGGTCTCGTCCACGACCAGCGTGGTGCCGCAGTCCCGGGCCGCGCCGACCAGCCCGGCCCTGGTGGCGTCGTCCATCAGGTGGCCGGTCGGGTTCTGGAAGTCCGGGATCACGTAGGCCAGGCGGGCGGCCGACTGGCGCATCGCGGAGGTGAGCAGGTCCAGGTGCCAGCCGCCGGAGGGGACGCCGACCGGGACGATCCTGGCGCCGCGCAGCCTGGCCGCGTCGAGGATGTGCGGGTAGGTGGGCGACTCGACCATCATCGGGTCGCCCGGCGACAGCAGCGTCATGACCAGCAGGTGGAGCGCGTGCTGGGCGCCGGTGGTGACGAGGATCTGCTCGGGCCGGGTGGCCAGCCCCCGGGCGGTGTAGCGGGCGGCGACGGCTTCGCGGAGCGGGGTGATCCCGGTCGGGTCGTAGCCCATGCCGAGCGCGTAGCGCGGGTAGTGCTCGCCCGCGTGGGCGATCGCCGCGGGCAACGCCGAGGTGGCGTGCGGCGCGGCGCAGTGCATCGGCAGCAGGCCGTCGTCGCCCGAGGCGATCCACGGGTTCTCCGCGCCGAGCGCGCCGACGTCGGGCAGCGCGGTCCAGCTCCCGGCGCCCTGCCTGCTGTCCAGGTAGCCCTGCTCGCGGAGGCGGTCGTAGGCGGCGGTCACGGTGGTGCGGCTGACGCCCAGGGCCTCGGCGAGGTGCCGCTCGGCCGGGACGCGCACGCGCACCGGGAGGCGCCCGTCGAGGATCAGTGCGCGCATCCGGCCGGCCAGGGCCCGGTAGTAGGGCCTGGTGCCGGGGTCGATCACCACGAGGCGGGCGAGCTGGGGTCCGCTCAGATACCGGTCCATGCGGGCCACTATAAGACCACTTTCAATGATTGGCCCTTTGCCGGGGTGGTTACGGCCAGGATGATTCAGGACATCATGAGCGAACTCTCCCTGACCGCCCTCGGCTCCCTCCCCAACCGCCTGGTCCGCCTCTACGCGGGCCTGGCGCTCTACGGCGTCGGCGTCGCCCTGCAGATCGAGTCCCGCCTCGGCGGCAGCCCGTGGGACGTCTTCCACCAGGGGCTCTCCATCCACCTGGGCCTGTCCGTCGGGACCTGGATCATCCTGGTGGGCGCACTGGTGATGCTGCTGTGGATCCCGCTGCGGCAGCGGCCCGGCGTCGGCACGATCAGCAACGTCGTCTTCCTCGGCCTGTTCGCCGACGCCGCGATGTGGCTGGCGCCCGCGCCCGACCCCCTCGCCGCCCGGTGGGCCTTCCTGCTGTCCGGCGTGGTGGCCACCGCCGCCGCGACGGCCCTGTACATCGGCGCCGGCCTGGGCCCCGGCCCGCGGGACGGGCTGATGACCGGCCTGGTCCGCCTGGGGCTCTCGGTCCGCGCCGCCCGCACGCTCATCGAGCTGACCGTGCTGGCGGCCGGCTGGCTGCTCGGCGGCACCGTGGGCGTCGGCACGGTGGTCTTCGCCCTGGCCGTGGGGTTCCTCACCCAGTTCTTCATGCCGCGGATGAGCTTCACCCGCCCGGCCGCCCGAAGCTGACCGGATTCCCCGGGGCGGACGCCCGGAGACCCGCTCCCGCGCTGCCCGGAGACCCCGCCCCGCACCGTCCGGGACCGCGGAGCGGACCGCCGCGCGGAACCGGACCGGTCCCGGGTGCCGCCCGGACGCGGCCGAGGTATTAGCGTCGGATCCATGCGCATCGAGGACTACGCCCTCATCGGCGACATGCAGTCGGCCGCCCTCGTCGGCCGGGACGGCTCCATCGACTGGCTCTGCCTGCCCCGCTTCGACTCGCCGTCGTGCTTCGGCGCGCTGCTCGGCGACACCGACCACGGCCAGTGGTGGATCGGCCCGGCCGGCGGCGAGCGGCGCTCCGCCACCCGGCGCCGCTACCGGGGCGACACCCTGGTGCTGGAGAGCGAGTGGGACCTGCCGGGCGGCACGGTCCGCGTGATCGACTTCATGCCGCCCCGGCAGGCCAACCCGGACCTGGTCCGGATCGTCGAAGGCGTCTCGGGCTCGGTGGAGATGTCCACCGAGATCCGCATCCGCTTCGACTACGGGCGGATCGTGCCGTGGGTGCGCCGCACCGACGAAGGCCTCCTCCACGCCGTCGGCGGCCCCGACTCGATCTGGCTGCACTCCCCGGTGCCGCTGCGCAGCCGCGGCTACACGCACCACGGGGCCTTCCGCGTCTCGGCGGGCGACCGCCTGCCGTTCGTCTTCACCTGGCATCCCTCCCACGAGCCGCGCCCGACCGAGATCGACCCCTTCGAGCAGCTGACCGAGACCGAGGCGCTGTGGACCGAATGGGCGAACAGGTGCACCCACACCGGCCCGTGGCGGGACGCCGTGGTCCGCTCGCTCATCACGCTCAAGGCCCTGACCTACTCCCCCACCGGGGGCATCGTCGCCGCCCCCACCACCTCGCTCCCCGAGGACCTGGGCGGCGTGCGCAACTGGGACTACCGCTACTGCTGGCTGCGCGACGCCACCATGATCCTGGACGCCCTCATCGGTTCGGGTTACCTGGAGGAGGCCGCCGACTGGCGCGCGTGGCTGCTGCGCGCCATCGCGGGCCGCGCCGAGGACCTGCAGATCATGTACGGCGTCGCGGGAGAGCGCCGCCTGCCGGAGATGGAACTGGACTGGCTGCCCGGCTACGAGGACTCCCGGCCGGTCCGCATCGGCAACGGCGCGGTCAACCAGCTCCAGCTCGACGTCTACGGCGAGGTCTCGAACTCCCTCTACCTGGCCCGCGCCTCCGGTCTGTCGCCGGACAACCGCGCCTGGACCATCCAGCGGCAGCTGATCGACTACCTCGAGGCGCACTGGGACGAGCCCGACGAGGGGCTGTGGGAGGTCCGCGGCCCCCGGCGCCACTTCACCCACTCCAAGGTGATGTGCTGGGTGGCGCTGGACCGGGTGATCAGGGCCGTGGAGGAGTTCGGCCGCACCGGCCCGGTGGAGCGGTGGAGGGCGCTGCGCGACCGCATCCACGCCGAGATCTGCGTCAAGGCCTTCGACAGCACGCGCAACACCTTCACGCAGTCGTACGGCTCGCACGAGCTGGACGCCGCCCTGCTGCTCATCCCGATCGTCGGCTTCCTGCCCGCGACCGACCCGCGCGTGATCGGCACCATCGAGGCCATCGAGCGCGAGCTGCTGGTGGACGGGTTCGTGCTGCGCTACCCGGTGGCAAAGGACAACGACGTGGACGGCCTGCCCGGCGGCGAGGGCGCCTTCCTGGCGTGCAGCTTCTGGCTGGCCGAGGCCCTCGCGATGGTGGGGCGCAGGGACGAGGCGGTCGAGCTGTTCGAGCGGTTGCTGGCCCTCCGCAACGACGTCGGGCTGCTCGCCGAAGAGTACGACCCCCGGTACGGCCGCCTGGTCGGCAACTTCCCGCAGGCGTTCAGCCACGTCCCGCTGATCCACGTGGCCAGCGCGCTCAGCTGACCCACGCGGCCGGACCGGGAGGGGCCGGGGCCGCCCTTTCCGGCCCCTCCCGGAGACCCCGCGGAAAAACTTCCGGTCCCGCTGTAACAAAACGCCTCGGACCCGACTCTCATCTGGCGAACGGCACAACGAGAGGATCGGGAAAATGAGCGACTTCGTCACCACCGAGTTCGTCGACAGCAACGGCGACGGCTACACCGACGCCGAGCTGATCGACACCACCGGCGACGGCTACGCCGACGAGGCGCGTTACGACGTCGACGGCGACGGCGTCACCGACGTCGTCGACTACGACCACAACGGCGACGGCGTCATCGACGAGACCCGCGTCGACCTCGACGGTGACGGCGTGTCCGACTACACCGAGACCTCGGGCCCCTTCTCGGCCTGACCCCAGGGTCCGGCACGCGCCCGGACGACCTCGGGCCCGGGAGCACACCCGTGAGCCCGTGCCCGCCTCCCGGCGGGCCCGGGCCCGCGCGGGCTCCGGACCGCCCGGGCCGCCGACGAAAGGTGATCATGAAAGACGCACGGGCTCTCCCCGCCCTGCTGCTCGCGGCCTTCCTCGCGCTGACCGGCTGCGCCCCGGTGACGGCCGGCTCCGCCGGGGAGTCGCCGGGCCTCGGCAGGGTGGCCGCGGGTTCGGACGGGGCGGTCATTGCCTCCCCGCTGCCGGCCTCCGGAGGCGGCCAGGACGGCGACGCTCCGCTGAAGCCCCCGGGCCGCGAGGGCGAGCCCGGCCGGGAGGGAGGCGGCGGCGACGGCCCCGCGGAGGTGGGGGAGACGGGACCGGTGAGCGGTCTCGGCCTGCCCCTCCCCCTGCCGCTGCTGCTCGTGCTGGCAGCCGGCGCCCTCCTCGCGGTGGCCGCCGCGCTCTACCTGCGGCAGCGCGGCCGGACCGCCCCCTCCGCCTGGCAGGGCGGCCCTGGACCGGCGGAGTTCCCGGCCGCGGCGGGCCCTCCGCCCGCCGCGCCGCCGTCCCCGGCTCCGGGCGGGTCCCCCTCGCCTGCCGTACCGGCCGGAGCACCGCCCATGCCGCCCGTCGCACCGACCGGAGCACCGACCGGAGCACCGACCGGAGCACCGACCATGACCTCCCCCATGCCATCCGCCACACCGCCCGGGTCACCGCCCGCGGCCTCTCCGGCGCCGCCCGCCGTACCCGCCGGAGCGTCACCCGTACCGCCCGCGCCGCCCGGAGGACCGGAAGGTCCGCCGCCGCAGCCGGGCTTCGCCGCGTCCGGCCCCGGTCCCCTCCCCGGGCCTGCGGAGTCCGATCCGCTGGCGGACGCGCTGACCGAGGTCGCGCGGAGCGGGATCAGCCCGGCTCTCGCCCAGCGGGTGGAGCGCCTGTTCGCCGACGGCCATCCGGGGCGGCAGGCGCTGCTCGACGCCTGCATCGACTGCCGGGACCAGATCGACGAACGGCATCCCCGGCTGTCCGGCATGCTGCTGGACGGGCTGAACCGGGCCGGCGTCCGGGAGATCCTCGCGGACGGGCAGCGCTTCGACCCGCGCCTGCACGAGGCGTTCGGCACCGAGCCGACCGATCGGCCGGAGCTGCACGACGTCGTCGCCGAGACCGTCAAGCAGGGCTACGCCGAGGGCGAGCACGTCATCCGCGTGCCGCAGGTCGCCGTCTACCGCCACGAGCGGCCCGGGGACGGGGCGCCGCGGTGAGCATCCGTGCGTTCCCGGCGGTGCCCTCAATCCCCGGCGAGCTCGGTCTGCAGGCGCTTCCTGGCCCGGTGGATCCAGACCCGCACGGTGTTGAGCGGCACCGCGAGCGCGGCCGCCGTCTGCTCGTAGGTGAGCCCGCCCGCCCACAGCAGCAGCGCCTCCCGGTGGGACTCCGGCAGCGCGGTCAGCGCCTGGCGCAGGTCGGCCAGCTCGGCCACGGTGTCCTCGAACGGCCCGGTGACCACCGTCTCCTCCTCCACCTCGGAGAAGAGCGCCCCGCCGGGAGCGCGGCGCCGGACCACCGTGTGGGCGGCGTTGCGCGCGATCGCGAGGACCCAGGCGCGGAAGGGCGCCCGGCCCGCGAAGGAGTCCAGCCCCTTCCACGCGGCCAGCTGCGTCTCCTGCAGCGCGTCCAGCGCGTCGGCGCGGTTGCCGGTCAGGTGGTAGCAGACCCCGAAGGCCTGGCGCTGGGCGGTCGCCCACAGCGCGGCGAAGGCGTGCTCGTCACCCGCCCGCGCCGCGGCCAGGAGAAGACCTTCGTCCTCGACGACCCTGCTCAGGGACCCGCTCGTCATCGGTCACGCTTTCTCCCGAGATGGAAACCACCCCATGACAGCACGCCGCACGATCGTCCGGGTATGAGGTAGCAAGCCATGATATTGGACCGTAACAATACGGAAGCCGGATCATCCGGAAACGAGTCAGAGGACTTGGCTGAGCTGCGTCAACTCCTCTTCGGGACGGTCCCGGGGCCCACGGAGGAGGAGTCCCTGGACATGTTCACGCAGACCTTCTCCTCGGCGGAGGCCGACCTGTCCCTGCTGCCGGAGCCGGACGTCTTCGGGCCGGGCGGCGCAGACGGCGATCCGGCTCCGGACGACGCCGGCTCCGGGCCGTTCGGAGCGACCGGGCCGGAGGACGACCCCTGGGACCTCTCCGGCGCCGACGATCCCGGCGGCCACCACCCGGACGACGGCCACGACCCCCACGACGACTCCCACGACGGCTGGGACCCGCTCTTCGGCGGTGACGTGTGACGGCCTCCTCCGCTCCCCCCGCCTCCCCCGCCGCTCCCGCCTCCCCCGCGGACCTGCTGCGCCGCCTGTGCGACACCACCGCGGCCAGGCTCGCCGGGGCGGAGCTGCGCGAGCGGGTGGCGCAGGTGCGCGCCGGCCTCGACGCGCCGCTGCGGGTCGCGGTGGCGGGCGCGGTGAGCAGCGGGAAGTCCACGCTGGTCAACGCGCTGCTGGGACTTCCGGTCGCCCCGGTGGACGCGGGCGAGTGCACCTTCGTCGTCACCCAGTACGAGTACGGCCCCGACGACGGGCTCATCACCATCGAGCTGACCGACGGCACCACGGCCCGTTCCCGGCTGCTGCCCGGTCACCGGCTCCCCGCCGACCTCGGGGTGGACACGGCCCGGATCCGCCGCCTGCGCGTCTCGCTGGACCTGCCGTCGCTGCGCACGGTCACCATCGTCGACACCCCCGGCATGAACACGGTGACGGCGGTCAACGAGCGGGCCGCCCGCAGCATGCTGTTCGGCTCCGGCGAGGAGGACGACCGCGCGCAGGCGATGATCTACGTGCTGCGCTACGTGCAGAAATTCGACGACACCACCCTCGCCGAGTTCCGCGGCCTGACCGGCGCGTGCGGCCTGAGCTGCGTCAACACCCTCGCCGTGCTCGGTCAGATCGACCGGCGCGGCGACGAGGAGGACCCCTGGCCGACCGCCCGCCGGCTGGCCGCCGGCGGTTACGCCGACCTGCGGACCTCCGTCTTCGACGTGGTCCCGGTGATCGGCCTGCTGGCCGAGACCGCGCGGGCCCGCCCGCTGGACGCCGAGGAGTTCGCGGCCCTGTCGGCCCTGGCCGGTCTGGACCCCGACGACCTGGAGGACTACCTCCTCGACCTGGAGGACTTCCGCACCGCGCCCGACCTGCCCGTCCCCGCCGGGGTACGGCACCGCCTGGTGGAGCGGCTGCACCGGTACGGCATCCGCACGGCGGTGGACGCGCTGCGCCGGGGCGAGGCGGCCGATCCCTCGACGCTCACGGCCTGGCTGCTCCAGCGCTCGGGGTACGCCTCCGCGGGCCGCGCCGCGACGGGTTCGGTGGCCGCCGGCATCGCCCACTTCGCCCGCCGCGCCGACCAGCTGAAGGCGCTCGACGCGCTGACCCGGCTCCGCCGGATCGCCCGGACGCCCGCGCTGGGCTCGGACCGCGCAACCCTGGACGCGCTGGCCGCGCAGCTCGACGAGAACCGGCCGATCGCCGCCGCCCTGGCGGGCCTGCGCATCTTCGCCGCGGCCGAGGCGCTCGGCCGCGGCACCCTGGTGCTGGGCGAGGAGATGGCCGGCGAGCTGCTCCGCCTGGCCCGCCACGACGACCCCGCCGAGCAGCTCGGCCTGCCCGCCGGGGCGCCGCCGGAGGAGATCGCCGCCGCCGCCACCGCCGCGTCGACGCGCTGGCGCGCCCTGGCCATGATGAACGAGGGGCGCACCGCCGGGCACCGGGCCCGGGACGTGCTGACCGTCCTGGAGGACCTGGTCATCGCGGCTCTGGACGCCCAGGCCGGATCCGGTGCCGGAGCCGGGGGCCGGTCCGGGGGCGGGACCCCCCTCCCCCCGGTCCGGGTGGACGCCGCCGCGGTCGAGACCCTGCGCGCCTGCCCGGTGGTGCCGGCCGACGACCGGCGGGCGCTGGAGCTGCTGCTCACCGGGACCGAACTCGCGGTCCAGCTGGGCGCGCCGCCCGGCAGCCCGCACGCCGAGCTCGCCGGTTACGCCGCCGCCCTCGGCGCCCGGTTCCGCGTCCTGACCCACCGGCCGCTCACCCTGCGGCAGCGCCGGGCCGCGGAGCGGATCTGCGACGCCTACGAGGACATCTGGGCGCGCCACCAGGGCGCGTGAGATCCGGCGGCGAACCGGCCGCCCCCGACCTGCTCCGCAGGAGCCTCGTTTCCTCCCCGGCTTGAAGGCCGGGGTATCCGCGAAGGAGAGACCCGATGACGACCCCCGACCCGAACGGCCCCGTGGCGCGGCTGCTGCGCTACGCCAACGAGGTCCACGCGCTGGCGGGCCGGTGCGGCAGGAAGGACCTGGCGGAGGTGCTGGCCGCCTGCGCCGCCCGCTGGAAGGACGAGTGCACCGACATCGTGGTCGCCGGAGCGCAGAAGCGGGGCAAGAGCCGTCTGCTCAACACGCTCGCCGGCCACCCCGACCTGGTCCCGGTCGACGCCGACGTCGCCACCAACTGCTTCCTGTCCCTGCGGCGCGGCCCCAAGCTCACCGCCGTCGTGCACCGCAGCACCGACGCCGGGCCCGTCCAGCTCCCTATCACCGTCGAGTCGATCCCCGACTACGCCTCGATGCGCGGTGACGCCGGCAAGCGGCGCGACGTCGTCAGCGTGGACATCACCCTGGACAACCCGCTCCTGGACGGCCTGCGGCTGCTCGACACGCCCGGCGTGGACAGCCTCACCGTGGGGCACCGGCAGGTGACGGTGGCCATGCTCCAGCGGGCCGACGCGCTGCTGTTCACGCTCAGCGCCCAGGACCAGCCCGTGCTCCGGCACGAACTGGAGTTCCTCGCCGAGGCGGCCGAGCGGGTGCAGGCGATCGCGTTCGTGCTGACCAAGGTGGAGGACTCCGCCAACTGGCGGACCCTGATGGAGGAGAACCAGGCCCGGCTGAGGACCTTCGTCACCGAGGCCGTCGCGGAGAACCCGGCCCGGGCGGTGAACCTCACCCCGCTGCTGTCGGCCCCCTGGATCCCGGTGAGCTCCAAGCTCGCCGAGGCCGCCGAGGCCAAGCGGCGGGAGGGCCGCCTGGAGCGGGCGGACGCGCTGCGGGCGCGCAGCGGCATGGACGCGCTGGAGCGGCACCTGCGCGCCTTCGCCGAGGGCAGGGAGTCCGCGCGGGGCGCCACCGTGGTGGCCGCCGCGCTGTCGGTGCTGAGTTCACTGTCGACCACCGCGCAGGACGACGTGGCCGCGGGCTCGGACGACGAGGGCGACGTGGCCGCCCGGCTCGCCCAGGTCGAGGCCGACCTGGAGGGCCTCACCGAGCTGGCCGCCCGCCGCCGGGCGGGCGCGGTGGCCAACACCTTCCTCGGGCGCGAGGTTGCGGGGATCGTGGCGGCCCGGGTGGCCGAGATCCGCCAGCCGTACGAGAACGCGATCGCCACGCTGAAGAAGCAGGAGCAGGTCGACCGGTACATGGCGGAGCTGCCGATGAGCGTGCAGCGCTCGCTGGAGGCGGCCTGGTCGCAGATCGTCTACGACGTGGAGAGCCTGGCCCGCCGGACGCTCGACGCCTTCGCCCGCGACCTCGGCCTCGACCCCGTCGAGTTCGCCGCCGACCCGGGCGCCATGCCCAACCTCTCGCAGGTCCAGGTAAGGAAGGACGCCTCCGCGGACGTCCCCGGCGAGGTGGACATGGTCCGGGACGTGCTGCCGTCGGCCTCGATCGGGCTCTCCCTGGGCGGCTTCGCCGCGTCCCTGCTCGGGCCGGTCGGCTTCCTGCTGGTCGCTCCGGCCATCGGGGCGGCCATCTTCATGGGACGGCGCTCGATGGAGAAGGTGCAGCGCAACCAGGCGGCGATCCGGGGGGCGCTCCGCGACCAGTTCGCGGCGGTCTCCCGGGAGATGACGCTCGACCTGGAGCGCATGGTGGCGACCTGGCGGGTCGGCGTCGAGCAGGCCGCCGACGAGAGTCTGATGAAGCGGCGCAAGGAACTGGAGGGCAGGCGCGCCGAGCTGAAGGCCGCCTCCGCCCGTTCGGCCGCCGACCGCCGCAAGGCGCGGGAGTCCGGTCAGGACCGGATCGCCGCGATCGAGACCCTCACCAGGCGCGGCCAGGAGCTGCGCCGGGAGCTCGCGACCGCGGTCGCCGCCCTGGGCGCCGGGCAGGAGGCGTCCCCGGCCGCACCGTGAGATGACCCGCCGCTCCGGAAGGCCCGGCTCCCGCGGGAGGCGGCGTCCCGGAGCACCGTCCTCCCGAGAGCCGGTGCCTCAGAAAGCCGTCGTCCCGAGAGCAGGCATCCCGAGAGCAGGCATCCCGAGAGCCGGTGCCCCGGAAAGTCGACGTCCCGGAAAGTCGACGTCCCGCCGCCCCGGGCGTGAACCCGGAGACGGCGGGACGCGGGACGGGCGCGGCGGACGCGGCGGACGCGGCGACGGGCGGTCAGAAGGCGCGGCGGGAGTCGTCCATGTCGCCGTCGGTGCCCCCGTCGATGCCCCCGTCGACGTCGATGCGCTCCTTGCGGACCTGCCCGGAGACGGTCTCCTGCTCGGTGACCCGCTCCTTGCCCAGGCGCACCCGCTCGACCGGTACGGCCTGCTTGTCCACCACCGGCCACTCCTCGTGCAGGACGACCTCGTGCTCGGCCTCGCTGATCTCCGGACCGGCCAGGGCCGCGTCCCGGTTGGCGTCCGTGATGGGCTCGCGTTCGACGCGCACCTCCTCACGGGTCACCGGCACGCTGATCTGCTGCTCCTCGGTGACCACGTACTTGCGCAGCCGGGCCCGGCCCGCCTCGTGCGCCTCGGTGCCGACGGTCAGCTGCTCCTCGGACCGGGTCATCGCCTCGTCGTCGCGGCCCAGCCGCTCGCGCTCGCGCGCACCGCCGCTGTGCGCCCAGCCGCTCTCCCCGGGCTGGTTGGCCTGCCGCCAGGAGTCCGCCCAGTCGATGCCGTAGTAGCGGTACAGCTCGCGCTCCTCGTCGGCCGACAGGTGGCCGCCGGCGTCCACGTCCACGTTGGGGGCCGCCTTGACCCGGTCCTTGTCGTAGGCGACCTCGACGTGGTCGGCGACCACGTCGGCCGCCTGGACGGGGACGAAGGTCTCCCGCATGCCGAACAGGCCGGTCTTGACGCACAGCCACTCGGGCCGGCCGGTGGCGTCGTCCAGGTAGACGTGCTTCACCTCGCCGATCTTCTCGCCGTTGGCGTCGTAGACGTCCTGGTCGAGCACCGTACGGATCTGCTCCTGAGTGATCATCCGGTTTATCCCCCTTTAATCCGTTCGTTCTTCTTGTTCCTTTCGTGACCGATGAATAACCGCCTTGCTGCGATGGAAACCTGCAGACCGAAATCCGTCCCGGCTGCGGAGATCACGGTAGGTCACCCGGGGATCACGCGAACGGCCCCTCTCCCCCAGGTCGGACGCGGAAAAGCCGTCTTCGGGCGGCACGGCCCCACCGTGCCGGGAAATGCCCTTCGACCTGGGGATTCTCGCCTGACCCTAACGTTTGGGTGACAAGGACCTAACCGGGTGACCGTACCGGAGGGGGAGGCCGGAGCGGAGGCGTGGAGGGTCAGAGGGGCAGGTGCACCAGGGTGGCGGGATGGTCGCGGGTGGCCCCGACCGGGTCGGCGGGGCGGTGCAGGCAGAGCAGGCCCGTGGGGACCCGGACGACCGGCTCGAACGTGCCCGCCGCGCGGTGGACCTCCCGCGCCCCCTCGGGGGTGACGTGCACGAGCCTGCTCCGGCCTGCGTCGAGCATGGTCAGCCAGAGCGAGTCGCCGTCGGCCACCAGGCGCGGGCGCTCCCAGCGGTACCGGGAGGTGAGGTGGCCCGCCAGGGCCGCCGACTTCTTGCCCATCAGGAACCGCAGCGCGCCGGACCGCTCGTCGAGGATGCTGACCGACCAGCCCCTGGCGGGGCTCACCTGGTCCGCGCCGACCGCGTAGAGGCTGCCGCCCGCCGGGACCCAGCGCAGCGCCCCGGCCGGGGGGCGCGGCGCGACCAGCGCGGGCCGGCCGGCGGCGGTGTCCGCCTCCAGCCCCGCCGAGCTGGCCGTGAACCACCTGCCGTTGTGCAGGACGACCTGGTGGAGCCAGCTCCGGCCCGGCTCGCGCATCGTCGGCCGGACCACGCCGCCGGGATCGACCAGGCACAGCACCTGCCACGGCCGGAAGTCCTGGTGCCGACTGGCGAACAGCGGCTTGTTGCTGCTGAACTGCCCGAGGACCACCGTGCAGCCGGGCGCCCCGACCGAGAGCGCCGGATCGGTGCCGCTGGGCGAGTCCTGGTCGACCAGCCGGCGCACCCTGTTGTCCTCGTTCACGAACCACTGGGCGTAGGGTCCCAGGTCGCGCGGCTGGGGCTCCTGGAAGAAGAAGCCGCCCCCCAGATCGATCTCGATCATCGCCAGCTGCCCGGTCTCCCCCCACGGCAGACCCACCGCGGCGTCGACCGCGACGGTCTGCCGGGACTGGTAGAACACCCACCCGGTACGGCCGTGCGCCAGCACGGTCGGGTTGCCCCAGGTCTGCAGCGGATGGGTGGAGCGGATGCCCAGCTCGGGGGTGAGCGCGCGCACCAGGAGCTGCGCCGGTCCGACCTGCTCCGTCGTGACGACGCCCTCGCCCGAGGCGGCCCACTCCACCAGCCGGCCGAAGTGGAGCTCGCGGTCGTGGCGGCCCTCCACGCCGTCGAGCCTGCGCAGGAAGTGGCCGCCCTCGAACGCCTGGTGGACGAGGACGCGGCCGCCCGCGGCCCGCGCCTCCAGCACGTGGTCCATCACCTTCTCGACGCCCTTGACCGTGGGGCCGTCCACGGCCGGAGCGCCGCCGGAGGCCGCCCGGTGCCCGGCGGGCACGTGCATCGGCCCGGTGGAGGACCGGTGCCCTGCGGCCGGGTCCCCGGCCGCCCCGGGAGCGGCGGCGGGAGCCGGGGCAGGGGCGGGGGCGGGCGCGGGCGCGACGGGGAGGACGGGGACGGGGTGCCCGCCGGTCGTGCCGGCGGGCCGCAGGGAGGGCCCGCCGGCCGGGTGGGGGCCGGTCGTCCGGCCGGGCTCGCGGTGCTCGACCTTGAGCTTCCAGGCGAGCTGCGCGGCGCCGTACGCGACGACGATCTTCGGGTCGTCGTAGGTGCGCACCTTGTCCCCGAAGCGGTCGCGCACGGCCTGCTGGACCGAGGGCATCCGGCTGCCGCCGCCGGTCATGAACACCGCGGCCAGCTCGTCCGGGCCGATCCCCGCGCCGCGGATCGTCTCCTCCAGGATGTCGGCCGTCCGGATGATCTCCTCACCGATGAGGCCGCCCAGCTCGGCCCGGTCGATCTGCACGTCCTCGTTGACGCCGACCACGTAGTGGGAGGAGGTCTCGAACTTCGACAGGGTCTCCTTCGCCTCCCTGGCGGTCTTCAGCAGGTCGGCGGCGTAGCTGACGTAGCGGCGCTCCGGGTTGGTGGTCACCTGCGTCCACCACTCGGGGTCGATGCGCTCCAGCTGCGTGCCGAAGAAGGCGAAGACCTGCTCGTCGAAGCCCTCGCCGCCGATCTCGTCGCTGCCGCCCGGCTCCCCCACGACCTTGAAGTCGCTCCCGTCGGCGGTGAGCACGGCCGCGTCGAACGTGCCGCCGCCGAGGTCGTAGACGGCCAGGTGGGACCCGCTCGGCACGCGGCCGGAGGAGGCGAAGTAGCGGGCCGAGGCGACCGGCTCGTCGACGAAGGCGATCCGCACGCCGCGCACCACCTTCTTCGCCGCCGCCAGCAGCACCGCCTTGCGCTCGGCGCTCCAGGCCACCGGGTGGGTCAGCGCGATGCAGTCGGGGTCGGCCCCGTCGAACCGGCGCCGCCCCTCGCTGACGAACAGCTCCAGCAGCGCCGCCATGGCGTCGGTGACGTCCACCGGGACCCCGCCGAGCAGCATCCGGCCCCGGCCGACGTAGCGCTTGGGGTTGCGCTCGACGCGCTCGGGGCTGACGCCGATGCCCCGCTGGGCGATCCGGCCGGCCACCAGCGTCCCGCGCTCGTCCAGCATGACGGCGGAGGGGATGCGCCGCTCCCCCTCGACCTCCAGGACGTCGAAGCGGCCTTCGGCGGCTATCACCCCGGCGGAGAAACTCGTCCCGAGATCGACACCGAGGCACCACTGCGCCATTTCTCACTCCTCGTCAGCACAAACCCGATCAGCCCGCCTCCGCCGGCCGCGGCCCGGTCGCGACGGACACGCGGGGAACGGTCCAGGACGCACCTGAGGACCATCGGGCCGAGCGCGGGACAGAAATCATCTTCCTATGGTTTGTCGTGGCCGCATGACGTTTGGTTTGCCGAAGGAGCGTACTGTTCGCACCGGTTTCACCGTCCGCCCCCGGCGCGGCCCTCAATTTCCCGCCACGACCGGCCCCGGGCCGTCCTCAGGCTCCGCCGGTCCCGCCGCCGGACCGCCCGGCCAGGGAGGCCAGGACGCGGGCGAACTCCTGCGGCGGAGCCACCACGAGCCGGGTCTGCCCGTCCTGGTTGACCAGGTCGGCCCTGATCAGGCTGAGACGGCCCCGGTGCCACCAGTGGACCTGCGGGCTCAGCGGATCGGCCGCGCGCTCGAACTCCCGCTGGGCGAACGTGCGCAGCCGCTCGATCGCACGCACCACGTCCAGGCCCTCCACCAGGTGGACGACCAGCGTCGCCGGGTCCGGCAGGACGACCAGCGCCCCGTCCGCGGGCACCGGGAAGTAGTCCTCCAGGTGGCGCAGGTGGGTGGCGGCGCAGGCGGTCGAGCCGGTCAGCCGCCGGACGGCCACGCCGCCGAGGTCCTCCCGGGTCGTCGAGAGGCGCTCGTCCTTGCGGGTGTTGTCGGCGGCCAGCTCCAGCGCCTGGGCGGGGGTGATCGGCCAGCAGCCGACCTCCTCCGGGCGGACCGGCCGGCCTTCGCGCCCGTATCCGATCGTGAGCACCTCGACCAGATCCGCGGTGAGGTGGCGGCCGACCACGCGGGCTGGACCCAGGTCGTCGTCGAGCCGGATCCGGGTGCGCAGCAGGGGCCGGATCTGGGCGAGGTCGCAGGCGTCCAGCGGCTCGTCCAGCGTGGCCAGGGTGTGGGCCAGGTGCTCGGAGACCAGCGTCGGCCAGTCCTCACGCGAGTGGCGCCCCGCCTCGGCGCGCAGCCCCGCCAGCCGGACCGTGACGGTGCCCGGGCCGGGCGGCGCTTCGGGTGGCGCCCCGGACGGCGCCCCGGACAGCGTCAGCGTGCCGCCGTCGGGGGCGAAGGAGCAGGTGTAGCCGAGGGAACCGGCGACCAGGCCGAGCAGGGAGTCGAGGTCGACGTCCTCCACCGGGCGCGGCGGCGGCCCCGCCCGCCGGTCTGCCCGCCGGTCACGATGCCGCCGGAGCCGGAAGAGCCTCAGCCTCACGCGTGCGTCCCCTCTGCCGGGTTTCCTCTCTCTGGTCTCCTTAGAGTGCCCCGTCGGGATAGCGGATCGACCAGGTCAGGGAGCACGATTCAGCATCAATACCACCAAGTGCCCCCATAGGCACACTGAACTGCGGCGTTCCGTGGCCGACCGGGAACCCGGCGACCACCGGCACGCCGAGCGCCCCGAGCCGCTCCTCCAGCACCGGCCAGGGGTCGCCGCAGTCCGTCCACGAACCCAGCGCGAACCCCGCCGCCCCGTCCAGCGCCCCGGCTCCCAGCAACTGCGTGAGCATCCGGTCGATCCGGTAGGGAGCCTCCCCGACGTCCTCCAGCAGGACGATCCGCCCCTCCGCCCGCAGCCGGTACGGCGTGCCGCACAGCGCCGCCAGCAGTGACAGGTTCCCCCCGGTGATCGGACCCGCGGCGCTCCCGGCGGCGATCGCCCGGTCCCCGGCGACGGATCCGATGACGGGCCCGGCGCCACCGAACAGCGCGGCCGAGAGCCGCTCCAGGCTCCGGGGCTCGGGCCCGCCCGGCTCGGCGAGCAGCGGGCAGGCGGGCATGGGGCCGAACCAGGAGACCAGGCCGAGCCGGACCTCCAGCGCCCGGTGCAGGGCGGTGACGTCGCTGGAGCCGACCAGGGTCTTCGGCCCGGCCGCGCGCATGGCCTCCCAGTCGAGCAGGCCTAGGATCCGCGTCGCGCCGTAGCCGCCCCGCGCGCACAGCACCGCGGCGACCGCCGGGTCGCACCAGGCCCGCTGGAGGTCGGCCGCCCGCGCCGCGTCGGACCCGGCCAGGTAGCCGTCGCGGTCGAGCACGTGGGCGCCCGTGACGACCTTCAGCCCCAGCCCGGCGAGCACGGCGGTGCCGCGGGCCAGCCGTACCGGGTCGACCGGCCCGGACGGGGCCACGACGGCCACCGTGTCGCCCGGACGCAGCGGGCGCGGGACGGCGGAACCCGTCCCGGCGTGCCTGGGCGTGGCCGGTTCGTTCACTCCGCAAACGGTGCCACACTGGGGTCAGACATGCGACCTCCGCCCCACATCCTCGTGGTCAACGGCATCAAGGTCCGTCGGCCGGTGTTCGTGCTCGCCGCCCCGCACTCCGGCGCGGACCTGCTGGGCCGCGCCCTCAAACGCTCGCCCGGCTTCCACGTCACGATGGGCCGGGCCGCCGTGACCCACGTGGTGCACGCCTTCGCCCGGCGGCCCTCCATCGCCCGCCGGGGCCTGGGCGCCATCCGCGTGCTCCGGGACGCCATGGCCGAGTCCTGGCAGATCCTCCCGGGGGCGTGCCGCGAGTGCCCGGACGTCTGCCGGGAGGCGGGCGGCGTGACCGGTACGGGCCCGTGCGCGACCGCCGGGGCGGTCGCCCGGTTCGGCGACGCCAGCCCCGACCTGCTCTACAGCGCCCCGGTGCTGCTCCAGGCCTTCCCCGACGCCAGGTTCGTCCAGCTGATCCGCGACGGCCGGGACGTGGCCGCCGACATGATGGCCGACCCGGCGGCGCTGTCGTGGTTCAAGCCGGTCCGGGTGAGCGACGACACCGAGTTCCCCAACCCCTTCCTCGGCGTCAAGTCCGCCGAGCACATCGACCGGTGGAAGGCGATGTCCACGGCGGGCAAGTGCGCGCTGCGCTGGCGCGGGGCCGTGCGCCTGGCCGCGGAGCTGCACCGCGAGCTCCCGCGCGAGCAGCTGCTGACGCTGCGCTACGAGGAGCTCGCGGCCTCGCCCACCGAGACGGTGGAGATCCTCTCCCGTTTCCTGGAGACCCGCGTCTCCAAGGTCGCCCTGTACGGCAGGAACGCCCCGAAGGTCGGCGCCTGGCGCACCCGCCTGCGCCGCGAGGACGCCGAGCTCGTGGAGAAGGTCGCCCGCGAGGAGCTCGCCCGCCTGGGCTACCGGTGACCGCCCGCCCCGCCGGCCGCCACCGCGCGCTGAACCATGCGCATCGCAACCGGGCCCGCCACCGTGACCGCGCGCTGAACCGCGTGCATCGCGACCGGGCCCGTCACCGCGACTGCGCGCTGAACTGCGTGCGGTAGAGCTCGGCGTAGACGCCCCCGGCGGCCAGCAGGTCCTCGTGCCGGCCCCGCTCGGCGACGCGGCCGTCGGCGATCACCAGGATCTGGTCGGCCTCCCGGATCGTGGACAGGCGGTGCGCGATGACCAGGGAGGTCCGCCCGGCCAGCGCGCTCTTCAGCGCCCGCTGCACGGCGGCCTCCGACTCGGAGTCCAGGTGCGCGGTGGCCTCGTCCAGGACGACCACCCGGGGCGCCTTGAGCAGCAGCCTGGCCAGCGCCAGGCGCTGCTTCTCCCCGCCGGACAGCCGGTAGCCCCGGTCGCCCACCACGGTCTCCAGCCCCTCGGGCAGGGACTCGACCAGCTCGGCGATCTGCGCGGCGCGCAGGGCCTCCCAGATCTCCTCGTCGGTCGCGCCGGGCCGGGCGTAGCGCAGGTTGGCCCCGATGGTGTCGTGGAACAGGTGGGCGTCCTGCATGACGACGCCCACGGTGTCGCGCAGGGACTCCAGGGTGGCCTCGCGCACGTCGAGCCCGTTGACGCGGACCGCGCCCTCGGTCACGTCGTACAGCCGGGAGACCAGCGAGGTGATCGTCGTCTTGCCCGCGCCCGAGGGCCCGACCAGCGCGACCAGCTCGCCCGGGCGGGCGGTGAAGCCGATCCCGCGCAGCACCTCGCCGCTCTGCCCGGTGTCGGGGCGGGCCACCGACTCCAGCGACGCCAGCGACACCTCCGAGGCCGCCGGGTAGTGGAAGCGCACGTCGTCGAACTCGACCGTCACCGGCCCGGCCGGGACGGGCCGCGCGCCGGGCCGCTCGGCCACCATCGGCTCCAGGTCGAGCACCTCGAAGACCCGGTCGAAGCTGACCAGCGCGGTCATCACGTCCACATGCACGTTGGACAGGCTGGTCAGCGGGCCGTACAGGCGCATCAGCAGGGCGGTGAGCGCGACCAGGGTGCCGACCTGGAAGGCGCCGTCGACGGCCAGCACGCCGCCCACGCCGTACACCAGCGCGGTGGCCAGCGAGGCGACCAGGCCCAGGGCGACCCGGAAGACCGTCCCGTACATGCCGACGGTGACGCCCACGTCGCGCACCCGCCCGGCGCGGGCGGCGAAGGCGTCCGCCTCCTCGCCCGGCCGGCCGTACAGCTTGGCGACCATGGCGCCCGCCACGTTGAAGCGCTCGGTCATCATGGAGCTCATCTCGGCGTCGAGCTCCATCTGCTCGCGGGTGAGCCCCGACATCTTCCGCCCGACCCACTTGGCCGGGAGGATGAAGACCGGCAGCAGCACCAGTGCCACCAGGGTGATCTGCCAGGACAGCACGACCATGGTGCCGAGCACCAGCACCAGCATGACCACGTTGGAAACGACCGACGACAGCGTGCTGGTCAGCGCCCGCTGCGCGCCGATCACGTCGGTGTTCAGCCGGGAGACCAGGGCACCCGTCTGCGTCCGCATGAAGAACGCGACCGGCATGCGCTGCACGTGGTCGAAGACCTCGGTGCGCAGGTTGTAGATCAGGCCCTCGCCGACGCGGGCGGAGAACCAGCGCTGGGCCAGCCCGAGCCCGGCGTCCAGCACCGCCAGCCCGGCGATGGCCAGCGCGAGCCCGACGACGAGCCCGGCGTCGCGCCCCTCGATGCCGTCGTCGATGATCGCCCGCATCAGCAGCGGGTTGACCACCACGATGACCGAACCGAGGACGACCAGGGCGAGGAAGGCGGCGATCTGCCGGGAGAACGGCCTGGAGTAGCGCACGATCCGCTTGACCGTTCCCGGCGCGAGCCGCTCCTTGGTCACCGAGCTGTCGCGCCGCAGCGAGCGCATCGCCTGGGGGCCGAAGCCCCCGCCCATCATCGCCATCTGGCCTCCTCTCCCGATCCGAGCGCCGGGAGAGGCGGGGTGATTCCCGGATCAGCTCCGGGCGAACACCGCATCCGACCTGCTCTCTCAGCCGAACAGGGCCTTGATGCGCGCCATCTGCTCCTGCCGCTCGGCCGCGCACTGCTCCTCCAGCGTGCGCCCCGAGGCGCCCTGGAGCAGCCGCTTGGTCGCCGTGGCGGCGTCGCGGTTCGTGGCCAGCAGCGCGGCCGCCAGGTCCCGTACGGCCTGCGTCAGGTCACCGGGGGCGACGACCAGCTCGGCCAGGCCGATCCTGGCCGCCTCCTCGGCGCCCACGGTCCGGGCCGTGAGGCAGATCTCCACGGCCCGCGACAGGCCGACGAGGTCGACCAGCGGCTTGGTCCCGGTCAGGTCGGGGACCAGGCCGAGCGCGGGCTCCTTCATGCACAGCTTGGCGTCGTCGGCCAAGATCCGCAGGTCGCAGGCGAGCGCCAGCTGGAAGCCGGCGCCGACGGCGTGGCCCTGGACCGCCGCGATCGAGACGATGTCCGGCCGCCGCAGCCACATGAAGCCCTGCTGGGCCTGCGCGATCCGCTCGTCGAAGGCCTCGCCCCGGAGCGTGGCGGTGCTCGCGAACGATCCCTGCCCCGGAACCCCCTCCGGAGTGAACATCCGCAGGTCGATGCCCGCCGAGAAGGACGGCCCCTCACCTCGGACCACGACGACCCTCACCTGCTGCGGCAGGTCGTCACCGATTCGAGCCAGCGCCGACCAGGTGGCGAACGTCTGAGCGTTCCGCTTTTCCGGCCGCGCCAGCGTGATCGTCGCGATCTCGCCGTCCACCTCGAAGCGCAGTCCGACCTCCGCAAGAGAGATCTCCTCCGCACTCCCCCCGTGCACCACTTCCGCCATCGCTCGCTCTCCCCTGCGTTCGCCGTCTGTCACGCCCGAGCCTACCGACTCTTCTAGAATGAGGTTCGGCAGACCCGGGCGGACGGACGAGCTGAGGACGAGCGGCTGCGGTCGCGCGTTCCGAGGCGGCTCAGCGCTTGGTCTTGCCCCGGGTGGCGCCGCCGCGCCCGCGCAGAGTCACACCGGACTCGCTCAGGATGCGGTGGATGAACCCGTACGACCGGCCGGTCGAAGCGGCGAGCGCACGGATGCTCTCACCCGAGCTGTAGCGCTTCTTGAGATCGGCGGCCAGTTTTTCACGGTCGGCCCCGGTCACCCGGGTGCCCTTCTTGAGAGTCTCGGCCACGAGCTACCTCCTGTAGTGCCAGACTTCCGCAGCGTTACTCCGCCATGATCAGTCATTTCTGCGGGATCGGCTACCTACTCCCAGGGAAAAGATCCGTACCCGCTCAAATTGAGATCAGGCAAGTGCCACAAGATCGGAAAATTCGTCGCTCCACGCGTCTTCAACTCCGTCCGGCAGCAAGATCACCCTATCCGGTTGCAGAGCGTCCACAGCACCCTCATCGTGCGTTACGAGGACAATCGCCCCAGAATAGGACCTCAGGGCCGTGAGCACCTGCTCCCGGCTGGCCGGGTCGAGGTTGTTCGTGGGCTCGTCCAGGAGCAGGACGTTGGCCGCCGACAGCACCAGGGTGGCCAGGGCCAGCCGGGTCTTCTCACCGCCGGAGAGCACCCCGGCGGGCTTGTCCACGTCGTCGCCGGTGAACAGGAACGAGCCCAGGACCTTGCGCAGCTCGACGTCGGCCAGGTCGCCCGCGGCCGAGCGCATGTTCTCCAGTACCGTGCGCTCCGGGTCGATCGTCTCGTGCTCCTGGGCGTAGTAGCCCAGCTTGAGCCCGTGCCCCGGCCGGACCTCGCCGGTGTCGGGCTTCTCGATGCCGCCCAGGATGCGCAGCAGCGTGGTCTTGCCCGCGCCGTTCAGGCCCAGGATGACGACCCGGGAACCCCGGTCCACGGCCGCGTTGACGTCGGTGAAGACCTCCAGCGAGCCGTAGGACTTGGACAGCTCCGTCGCCGTGATCGGGGTGCGCCCGCAGGGGGCCGGCTGGGGGAAGCGCAGCTTGGCGACCTTGTCGCTGCGCCGCTCCACCTCCAGGCCGGACAGCAGCCGCTCGGCGCGGCGCTGCATGTCCTGGGCCGCCTTGGCCTTGGTGGCCTTGGCGCGCATCTTGTCGGCCTGCGACATCAGCGCCGAGGCCTGCTTCTCGGCGTTGGCGCGCTCGCGCCTGCGGCGCTTCTCGTCGGTCTCCCGCTGGGTCAGGTAGGCCTTCCAGCCGACGTTGTAGGTGTCGATCACCGCGCGGTTGGCGTCCAGGTGGAGGACCCGGTTTACCGTCGCTTCAAGGAGCGTCACATCGTGGCTGATAATGATCAAACCACCTTGATGGGATCGCAAAAAGTCACGGAGCCACGCGATCGAATCCGCGTCGAGGTGGTTTGTGGGCTCGTCGAGCAGGAGAGTCTCCGCCCCGCTGAACAGGATCCGCGCCAGTTCCACGCGCCGGCGCTGACCGCCGGAGAGGGTCTCCAGCGGCTGGCCGAGCACCCGGTCGGGCAGTCCCAGGCTGGAGGCGATCGAGGCCGCCTCCGACTCCGCGGCGTACCCGCCCAGGACGTGCAGCCGGTCCTCCAGCCGTCCGTAGGCGCGCACCGCGCGGTCGCGGGTGCGCTCGTCGGCCGAGGACATGCCCAGCTCGGCCTCGCGCAGCTCGCGCAGGACCTCGTCCAGCCCGCGCGCCGACAGGATGCGGTCGCGGGCGATCACCTGCAGGTCGCCGGTGCGGGGGTCCTGCGGCAGGTAGCCCACCGCGCCCGTGGTGGCGACCGTGCCCGACGCCGGCAGCGCCTCGCCCGCGAGCACCTTGGTCAGCGTCGTCTTCCCGGCGCCGTTGCGCCCGACGAGACCGATCTTGTCACCGGGGTTCACCCGGAACGACGCGCCCTCGATGAGCAGCCGGGCTCCGGCGCGGAGTTCGATGTCAGAAGCGATGATCATGTTTGGGGGAACACTCCCAGGCTGGGGGATACACGGGCTCACCATGGCGCTGTGGCCGAGCCCGCCGCGCCCTGTGTCTCCCGGCTCTCGGCTCGGCCGTCCCGCCCCGTCGCGGGCGGCGTCAGTCGGGAGTGCGCATACGGATCAGTGTACGGCTCGCGTGCACCTGCGCCCGCCCTGTTCCCGGCACCGCACCCGGTCCGCACCCGTCGCGGACGCCGTCCGGCTCCCGTCCCGGGGCCGCACCGAGACCATCCTGGCCCGCACTGAGAGCGCCCGAGGCCGGGCGGGGTCACAGGGCCGGCGGGGCCGGGCGGTCTCAGGCCGGCCAGATCGGTCAGGCGGGTCAGGCGGGGTCGACGACCCTGATCCTGACCGCGCGGAACTGGGCCGGGGTCGCGGTGAGCACCGCCAGGCGGGGGTCGGGGACCGTCAGGAAGGGTTCGGTCTCCAGCGCGAAGACCGGAGCGAGCCTGCGGTCGGCCCGCAGCGCGTCCACCGCCCGCCGGTCGCCGCCCAGGACGACCGCCTCCAGCCCGTCCGTGTGCGGGCCCAGGATCCGCAGCGCCACCTCGGCCGCCGCCTCGTGCGCCTGGTCCACCTGCTTCTCCCTGCGCCGGGCGAAGCGCCGCTGCGACCAACCGCCCGCCGCGCTGCGGCCGTGCACCTGCCGCGAGCCGACCTTGGAGGAGACCAGCTCGTCCCCCTGGAAGATCCCGGCCGCGTGGCCGCCGAGCCGTACCAGCAGCACGCCCACCCTGCGCTCCCGGCGCACGTGGGTGGTCAGCCGGGCCAGCGGGCCGCCGCCGCCTGCCGTCAGCGGGGGGAAGGGCACCCGGCACTCGGCCACCGCCCCGTCGGCGGCCTCGATCCGGACGACCTCGTCGGAGGCGACGGCCTCCAGGGGGCCGTGCCGGTCGGCGAAGCCGTCGATCCAGCGGCCGAGCCGCTCCGGCCCCACCGAGACCCAGCGGCCCCCGCCGGCGGCCGGTCGTGACGTCATGCCCGGGACCCTACCCGGACCGGGCCCGCGTCGGCCCGGGAGGGCGTGCGATCCCTTCCCGGCCCGGTCCGGGAGCACCGGCGGCGCCCACCCGGACCGGTGCCCGCCCCGGCGGCAGGACCGCCCGCCCCGGTCGCCGGCTCAGGGCAACCGTGTCCCGTGCGTCACCGGGGCGGTCCGAGGCCCTTGGGCCCCGTGGGTCTCCTGAGCCCCGGGCGTCCCCTGCATGCCCGCGACCTGGCGGATCAGGTCCGAGACCCGCACGATGCCCATGCACCGGCCCACCTCGTCGGTGACCACCAGGTCGTCGTAAACCCGTTCGGCGTCGCGGCCCGCGACCTGCATGGCGGCGATCGCGGGGGTGGTCTTCGGAACCGCGCGGACGGGGTCGGCCAGCCGGGCGGCGGGCTTCCTGCCGTGCAGCGCGTGGCCGTACCGGCTGGCGATGGCGAGCAGGAAGCGGCTGCGGTCCAGGCTGCCCTTGGGGCGCTGGTACTCGTCGACCAGGACCACGCCGGTGATCGAGGGTTCGCCGCTGAAGGTCTCCACGGCCTCCTCCGCGGTCGCCTCGTAGGGGAGCGTCACCGCGGGCAGCAGGAACTCCTGGACCCTCGGGCCGAGCAGGAGCCAGGCCGGCTCCGGTTCGGCGACCGGCAGCGGCACGCGGACCCGGCCGGAGGGACCGGGCACCAGCAGCGGGCCCTGCGCCAGCCGCACCCCCCACCTGCGGACCGCGGCGAGCTGGGCCTCCTCCGCCACGCCCGGGGCCAGCACGTGGGCGCCCGCGTTCCGGGCCAGCTCCGCCAGCGACTCGGCCAGCGCCGCCCGGCGGGGGTCGCGCCCCACCCGCGCCATCAGCCCGGCCGAGAGCACCACCAGGTACGGCGAGGCGTCGGCCAGCAGGTCCGGCGGGACGTGCGCGGTGCCCAGGTCCCCCACCGCGATCAGGTAGCCGATGGCGCGCAGCCCCTCCAGGCCGGCGAGCAGGGCCCGGCGGTCCCCCTCGGCGAAACCGCCCCGGAGCACGAGGATGATCTCCCGGGGCCGCCGCCCGGAGACCCGCAGGGCCTCGTGGAGCGGCGCCAGGGCGGCCGAACCGCTGACCACCGCCCGGGCGGGCAGGGCGAGGACCAGGGGCAGCAGCGCCTCGCTCCGCGACACCTCCAGGACGGTCCTGGCCAGGACGACGACGTCCCCGTGGCCCGAGCCGCCCTCCCCCAGGTCACCGGCGGCGGCCTGGAGCGCGATGACGCCCCCGGTGTCGAGGTCGACGATCGGGGCGACACCCGGGACGGTCCCCGGAGCGGGACCCGACACGGGCCCCGGCATGGGACCCGGCATGGGACCCGGCGCGGCCCCCGGAACCGCCCCTGGGAAGGAGGCGGCGGCCGGTACGGTGAACGGCGCGGCCGGTGCGCCCGCGGGCGCCGCGGCGGCCGGCGGCAGGAGGTGCGTGTTGGTCGGCACGTATCGAGGATGACTCCCCCTGACCGCAACATGAGCGATGCGCAGTGATGTTCACCGACATTTCGCCGTTCGTTGAGCAGCCGGTACGGCACGGCGCCCACCGGGCCGATCTTCCGATCATTCCTCTGCACGAAACATGATTTCACCTCAGGATACGGAGGGGAACGGCCGCATCACCGGAGGACCGGCACGACGAGGGGCGCGGGGACCGGCCGGTCCCCGCGCCCCACCCTCCCGCACGGCCGGCTACACGGCCAGCGCCCAGGACAGCAGGGCCAGCGCGGCCGTGCAGACCAGCGCGCGGATCACGTTCCAGCGCACCCACGCCGTCTCGAAACGCCCGCGCACCGCCGCGAGGTCGGGGATGCGGCCGGACTCCCCGGCCGCGTCGAGCGCGTCGTTGAGCGGGATGTTCATCCGGAACGTCACGACCAGCGCCGCGCCGTACGCCACGAAGGCCGCCGCGATCCACGGCAGCTCGGGGCGCCCCAGGTGGAGCAGGCCCGCCGCGGCGGTCAGCAGCGCGGCCCCGGCGAAGGCGGCGGCGAACCAGCCGTTGAGGATCGCCACGTTGATCCGCTGCATCGCCTCCACGAACGTCCGGTCGCCGGCGCGGCCCAGCCCCGGCATGACCGCCACCGCGAAGGCGTAGAACAGGCCCGCCATCAGCCCCGTCGACACCGTGGCCCCGATCAGGACCGCGACCCGCAACAACTGTGTGCTCTCCGTCATGTCTCCAGTCAACCGGCGTCCGGTGCACCGGGCCATGCGCGACGATCTCCGTTCCATGCGCGGCTGTCTAGAATCGGCGGCGCCGAGGATCCCGGCCGGGAGGCCGGAGTCCCACACCGGAGGTGATCGATGAGCGCGTTCGCGGATCTGCTGGACGGGCCGAGGGCCCGGGGGGCGTTCCTCCTCCGCAGCATCCTGAAGCCGCCCTGGTCGCTGCGGATCGAGGACCGGGCACCGCTCACCCTGATCGCCGCGGTCCGCGGCGAGGCATGGATCATGCCCGGTGACGCCGGGGAGGCACGGCTCCGCACCGGGGACGTCGCGGTGGTGCGCGGCCCCGAGTCCTACACCGTCGCCGACGACCCGGCCACCCCGCCCCAGGCCGTAGTCCGTTCCGGAGGCTGCGCCACGACGCCGGAGGGCGAGGACCTGTGCGACGCGCTGGACCTGGGCGTGCGCACCTGGGGCGGCGCGGCGGACGGCTCCACGACGCTGCTCACCGGGACGTACCGGATGCGCAGCGAGGTCGACCGGCGGCTGCTGGCGACGCTGCCCCGGCTGCTCGTCCTCCCCGCGGACTCCTGGGACTCCCCGCTCGTCCCCCTGCTCCACGAGGAGATCGCCAGGGACGCGCCCGGCCAGGAGGCCGTGCTGGACCGCCTGCTGGACCTGCTGCTGGTCGCCGTCCTGCGCGCCTGGTTCTCCCGTCCCGGGGGCGAGGCCCCCGGCTGGTACCGGGCGCACGGCGACCCCGTCGTGGGCCCGGCGCTGCGCCTGCTCCACGAGCACCCGGCCCATCCCTGGACGGTGGCCGGGCTGGCCGCCAGGACGGGCGCCTCCCGCGCGGCGCTGGCCCGCCGCTTCACCGAGCTGGTGGGCGAGCCGCCCATGACGTACCTCACGAACCGGCGGCTGGCCCTCGCCGCCGACCTGCTGCGCGACCCGGGCGCGACGGTCGAGGCGGTGGCCGGGCAGGTCGGCTACGGCAGCCCCTTCGCACTCAGCGCCGCCTTCAAGCGCGTGTACGGCGTCAGCCCCCGTGACCACCGCTCCGCGCTCTCCGCCCCCAGCCGGGACTGATCCGCGTCCTCGGCCTACCGCTTTACAACGTAGATTCACTGATCGCCCGACTGGCCCCGGAACGGCGGCTCCCGGCCTGCGCGTATGCTATTACTTAGGCATACCTAAGTTGATCACATCGGGAGCGGCTCATGGCAGAAGGCAGGCCCGTGCGCAGGGCACGACGCGGCGAGGTGGTGCGCACCGAGCGGCTCACCCCGCACATGATCCGGGTGGTGCTCGGCGGCGAGGGCCTGCGCGACCTGCCCGTGGGCGAGTTCACCGACCACTACGTGAAGCTGCTGTTCGCTCCCCCCGGGGTGACGTACCCGCAGCCGCTCGATCTGGAGGCGATCCGCCGCGACCTGCCCCGCGAGCAGCAGCCCACCACCCGGACCTACACGGTCCGGGCCTGGGACGCCGAGGCGGGCGAGCTCACCCTCGACTTCGTGCACCACGGCGACAGCGGCCTGGCCGGCCCGTGGGCGGCTCGGGCGCAACCGGGCGAGGAGATCTGGTTCCTCGGTCCCGGCGGGGCCTACGCGCCCTCCGCCGAGGCGGACTGGCATCTGCTGGCGGGCGACGAGAGCGCGCTGCCGGCCATCGCGGCCTCCCTGGAGCGCCTGCCCGCCGGGGCCCCGGCCCACGTCCTCGTCGAGGTGGCCGGTCCCGAGGAGGAGCAGCCGCTCGACTCCCCCGGCGACGTGAAGATCGTCTGGCTGCACCGGGGCGGGGCGCCGATCGGCGAGCGCCTGGTCGCCGCCGTCCGCGAGCTGGACTTCCCCGAGGGCGCCCTGCACGCCTTCGTCCACGGCGAGGCCGGGTTCGTCAGGGAGCTCCGCCGCCACCTGCGCACCGAGCGCGGCGTCCCACTCTCGGCGCTGTCCATCTCCGGCTACTGGCGGATCGGCCGCGACGAGGACGGCTGGCAGTCCTCCAAGCGCGAGTGGAACCGGCAGATCGAGGAGGAGGAGGAGGCCGCCTCCCTCCCCTCGTGACCCGCGGCGCCCCGGCCGCCCGTCGCGACCGGGGCGTCCGGGCGGTGACGCGGCGCTCATCCCGGGAGGGGCGCCGCCGGCGGACGGGAGGCGTCAGAGGCGGCAGGCGTAGATGGCGGTGACCAGGATGGCCTTCGCGCCGAGCTCCCAGAGCTGGTCCATCACCTGCTGGTGCCCCTTGCGCGGCACCATCGCGCGGACCGCGACCCAGCCCTCCCGGTGCAGCGGCGAGACGGTGGGCCCCTCCATGCCGGGGGTGAGCGCGATGGCCTCCTCGATCCGCTCGGCGCGGATGTCGTAGTCCATCATCACGTAGTCGCGGGCCACCAGCACGCCCTGCAGCCGGCGCACCAGCTGGTCGAGCCCCTGGCTCTCCACCGCGTCCGGGCGCTGGATCAGCACGGCCTCGGAGCGGGCGATCGGCTCGCCGAACACCTCCAGCCCGATGTTGCGCAGCGTGGTGCCGGTCTCCACGACGTCGGCGACGGCGTCGGCCACGCCCAGCCGGATCGCGGTCTCCACCGCGCCGTCCAGCTTGATCACCCTCGCCTCGACGCCCTGCTCGGTGAGGTAGCCCTCCAGCAGCCCGGCGTACGCGGTGGCGATCCGCCGGCCCTTCAGGTCGGCGACGGAGGCGAACTCGCCCGGGTTGGCCGCGAAGCGGAAGGTGGAGCGGCCGAAGCCGAGCGGCAGGATCTCCTCCACCCGCGCGCCCGAGTCGTGGAGCATGTCGCGGCCGGTGATCCCGGCGTCCAGGGTGCCCTCGCCGACGTAGACGGCGATGTCCTTGGGCCGCAGGAAGAACAGCTCGCAGGAGTTGTCGGGGTCGATGACCACGAGTTCCTTGCTGTCCTTGCGGACGCGGTATCCGGCCTCTTTGAGGATCGTCTGGGCGCCCTCGGCGAGGGCGCCCTTGTTGGGTACGGCGAGACGGAGCATGGCGGGAGGAATCCTTCTTCTCGGGCGGGGAGGGTCTTCGCACGGGAGCCGGGCACGCCGGCTCAGAGATGCTTGTAGACCTCGTCCAGCCCGATCCCCTTGGCGATCATGAGGACCTGCACGTGGTAGAGGAGCTGGGAGATCTCCTCCGCGGCCCGCTCGTTCGACTCGTGCTCGGCCGCCATCCAGCTCTCGGCGGCCTCCTCCACGACCTTCTTGCCGATGGCATGGACTCCGGCGTCCAGCGCGGCCACGGTCCCCGACCCCTCGGGCCGGGTGCGCGCCTTGTCGGACAGCTCGGCGTACAGCTCTTCGAAGGTCTTCATCGTCTCTCTCGGCGTCGTCCGGATATGCGCACCCAGCCTAACGGCCCGGCCGACGTGGCCGCGCGCCCGTCCACCCACCGGAACCGGCCGAGGTCCCTGCCGGGGCCCCGGCCCTGCCTCATCCGCGTCCCGGCCGGGCCTCGTTCACGCAGCGCAGCACCGGGAAGGCGAGCAGTGCCGCCGGATCGAGCTCCCGTCCGGTCGCGACGTGGAAGACCGCGCTCTCCCCCGGCAGCAGCGTCACCAGCATGTCGTCGACCGAGGCGTCCGGGTCCAGCCGGTCCGGGAACAGCGCCAGCTCGCGCAGGAGCGTGCGCGCGGTCACCGTCACCCGGTAGCCGCCCTCGACGGGCTCGGCGCAGGCGTCGTAGGCCGCCTCGGGCAGGGCCACCGCCGTGTCCTCGGCGAAGAAGGAGACCGTACGGCTCCCGTCCAGGCCGGCGACCAGCACCTCCGAGGCGGGATCGCCGGGCACCGCGACCGCCTCCGGCAGCGGCACCCGGACCACCGAGCGCGGTCCCGCCTCGACCCGGGCGACCTCCTTGGCCAGCGGCTCGCCGTCCAGGCCGCACCGGACCAGCGACAGCTCGCCGCGCCACGGCTCGGGGGCGTCGTTGACCACCGCGACCTCCCCGTCCTGCACGGTCAGCAGCCGGTCGGCGTAGACGCGGCGCAGCGCGTACCAGAGCGGTTTGCGCCGGCCGTCGCCGTCGACGGCGGCCCAGGAGGTGACCGGCCAGCAGTCGTTGAGCTGCCAGACGACCGTGCCCATGCAGTGCGGCGCGAGCGACCGGAACCGCTCGATGCCGAAGGCCATCGCACGGGCCTGGTTGAGCTGGGTCAGGTAGTGCCAGTCGTCGAAGGTCTCCGGCCGCGGCAGGTGGCCGCCCAGACCGGCCAGGAGCTTGGCGTTGCCGTCGATCGCCTTCTGGTGGTGCAGCACCAGGGGTGCGTCGGCGGCCAGCTCGCCGCTGATCGCGCGGCGCATGGTGGCGTACGCCGGCGGGCCCTGGAAGCCGAACTCGGCCACGAACCGGGGGGTGTAGGCGCCGTAGCGGGTGTAGTCCTCGCGGTTCCACACGTCCCAGATGTGGACGGTGCCGCGCGCGGGGTCGTTGGGCGGCAGGTCCGGCGCGCCGGAGTACGGGCTGCCCGGCCAGTAGGGGCGGGTCGGGTCGAGCTCGGCGAGCACCGAGGGCAGCAGGTCGTAGTAGAAGCCCGCACCCCAGCTCCGCCCGGCCAGCTCCTCCTGCCAGCCCCAGTCGGCGTGACCCTCCAGGTTCTCGTTGTTGCCGCACCACAGCACCAGGCTCGCGTGGCCGGCCAGCCGGGTGACGTTCTGGCGCGCCTCGGCCTCCACCTCCGACCGGAACGGCTCCTCCTCCGGGTAGGCCGCGCACGCGAACGGGAAGTCCTGCCAGACCAGCAGGCCCATCTCGTCGGCCAGGCCGTAGAAGTCGTCGCTCTCGTACAGCCCGCCGCCCCAGACCCGCAGCAGGTTGACGCCGGCCTCGGCCGCCTGGGCGAACCGGGCGGTCAGCCGGTCGGGGGTGACCCGGTTGGGGAAGCAGTCGTCGGGGATCCAGTTGACGCCGCGCACGAACACCGGAACGCCGTTGACGACCAGGGTGAAGGCTCCGCCGTCGCGCTCCAGCTCGACCGTGCGGAAGCCGACCCTCCCGTTCCAGCGCCGCCCGCGGGACCCGTCGTCCCCGCCGTGCCGCCCGTCGTCTCCGCCCGCGCCGTGCCGCGCACCGCCGCCCGCGCCGTCTCCCGCACCGTGCCCGGGTCCTCCGTCGTCCAGGGTGACGGTCAGCTCGTGCAGCGGCTGCGCGCCGTACCCGCGCGGCCACCAGCGCTCCGGTTCCGGCACGGTCAGTTCCAGCACGGCCTCGCGCTCGCCCGGCGCCAGCTCCGCCCGCGTGGAGACGCCCGTGACGGCGCCCTCGACGGTGCCCTCGACGGTGGCGCGCACCGACAGCGGCGCCTCGGTGGCGCGCTCGACGCGGACGTGCACCCGCACCCTGCCGTCGGCGCCGTCCATCGTCACCAGCGGGCGCACCTCGGCCAGCCGGGCGCCGCTCCAGGACTCCAGCCCGATCGGCCGCCAGATCCCGGCGGTGACCACGGTCGGCCCCCAGTCCCAGCCGAAGTTGCAGGCCGTCTTCCGGATGAACTGGTACGGCTCGTCGTACGGGCTCGGCCGCTCGCCGAGGGCCGCCCGCTGGGCCTCGGCGTAGGCGTAGGCCGAGTCGAAGCGCACGGTCAGGGTGTTGGCGCCCGGCCGCAGCAGGTGCCGCACGGCGAAGCGGTAGGAGCGGTGCTGGTTGGCCGTGGTCGCGACCTGGACGCCGTTGAGGATCACCGTGGCGACCGTGTCCAGGCCCTCGCAGACCAGGTCGGTCCGCTCGTGGTCGTCGCCGGCCCAGTCGAAGGTGGTCTGGTAGACCCAGTCGGTCCGGCCGATCCAGGCCAGCCGGGTCTCGTTGTCGTCCAGGTAGGGGTCGTCGATGATCCCGGCGGCGAGCAGGTCGGTGTGCACGCAGCCGGGGACGGTCGCGGTCACGCCCGCCACCCCGGTGTCCTGCGAGACGGCCGTCAGGGTCCAGCCGTCGTGCAGCGGGCGGTACGAACTCAAGTAGATCTCTCCTTAGCGGCCGCGCGAGGCGTCAGGGGGACGCCCCGCACGGTGTCTCGTGGAACGCCGGGCGGGGCGTCCCGTAACCGTCGCCCGGACCGTCACATCACCCGGATCGTCCGTCGCCCGGACCGTCGCGGGGACCGTCACGTCACCCGGACCGTCGCGGGGACCGTCATCGGGGGCAGCCGTCGAGCCGGGCGCACGCCACGAAGTGGTCCGCGTCCGCCTCGAACAGCGCGCCGGACGCCCCGCCGGCGTGGTAGCGGCAGGTGTCCGTCGGCTCGGCGTCCTCCCAGGGGGCGTTCAGCCGGGGCACGGCGGCCAGCAGCTTGCGGGTGTAGGGGTGCAGCGGGTCGCCGAAGACCTTGTCGGTCAGCCCCATCTCGACCACCGTGCCGTTGCGCAGCACGACGGTGCGCTCGGCCAGGTAGTTGCCGAGCGACAGGTCGTGGGTCACGTACAGCACGCCGAGGCCGCGCTCCTTGAGTTCGGCCAGCAGGTTGAGCACGTCGATGCGGGTCGAGGCGTCGAGCATGCTGGTGATCTCGTCGGCGACCAGCAGCTTGATGTCCAGCAGCAGCGCCCGCGCGATGAGCAGGCGCTGCAGCTGGCCGCCGCTGAGCTGGTGGGGGTACCGGCCGAGGACCTGGCCGGGGTCGAGCCGGACGTCCTGGATGGCGGAGCGCACGCGCCCGTCCCACTCGGCGGCGGAGACCTGCGGGTAGTAGGACTCCTTGATCAGCTGGAAGACGCGGTCGGCCTTGAACACCGGGTTGTAGCAGCTGAAGGGGTCCTGGAAGACGCCCTGCACGTGCCGGTAGTACTCCTTGGCGGCCTTGACCGGTACGCCGTCGACGGTGATCGAGCCGGCGGTGACCGAGGTGAGGCCGAGGATCATCTTGCCGATCGTGCTCTTGCCGCTGCCGCTCTCCCCGATGAGGGAGACGACCTCGCCGGAGCGCACGTCGAAGCTCACGCCGTCCACGGCCGCGAAGGTCTTCCCGCCGAACGCGCCGACCTTGTAGACCTTCGTGACGTTGTCGAGTTGCAGCATCATGCCTTCCAGCACGCGACGAAGTGATCGGGCTCGACCTCGACCACGGGTGGTTCCTGCCCGCACTCGTCGCCGGCCACCGGGCAGCGGGCCCGGAAGCGGCAGCCGGCCGGCGGGTCGAGCAGCGAGGGCGGACTGCCGGCGATGCCGGACAGCTTCTTGTCGGCGTGGCGCACGCCGACCTCGGGCAGCGAGTTGATCAGGAGCTTGGTGTACGGGTGGCGCGGCGCCGTGACCATGACCTTGGCGGGCGCCTTCTCGGCGAGTTTCCCCGCGTACATGACCATGATCGTGTCCGCGATGTGGGACGTGAGCGCGAGGTCGTGGGTGACGAAGATCATGCTCTTGACGAACCCGGCGTCGCGGAAGCCGATCAGGGCCTTGGCGACCGCCTTCTGCGTGGACACGTCGAGTGCGGAGGTGACCTCGTCGGCGATGAGCAGCGACGGGTTGAGCAGCGTGGAGATGACCATGACCATCCGCTGCTTCATGCCGCCGGACAGCTCGATGGGGTAGTTGTCCAGCACCTTGCGCGGCAGCTCGACCAGGTCGAGACGGGACTCCAGCTCGGCCCGGTCCAGGGCCACGCCCCGGGACCCGAGCAGCTCGCCCACCATCTTCCCGATCTTGCGGGTCGGGTTCATCGCGCTCATCGAGTACTGCGGGATGAGGGAGACCTCGTGGAAGCGGAACTCGTTCATCCGCCGGTCGTCGCCGATGGGCAGCTCGCGGCCGTCGAGCTCCACCGTGCCGCCCATGTGCCGCATCCGGCCGTCCATCCGGATGAGGCTCTTGCCCAGGGTCGTCTTGCCGCAGCCCGACTCCCCCGCCAGGCCGAGGATCTCCCCGTCCCGCATCGTGAAGGAGACGTCGTCGAGCGCCTTCACGTCGCCCTTGAGGGTCCGGTAGTACACCCTCAGCTCGCTGACCCGCAGACTCATGTCTCCCTCAGTTTCGGGTTGAAGACCTCGTCGAGCCCGACGTTGGCCACGTACAGGGCGCCGACGATCGCGGTGATCCCGGCGCCCGGGGGCAGGAACCACCACCACATGCCCAGCTGCATCGCGCTCCACTGGTTGGCGTTCTGCAGCATCAGCCCGAGCGAGATGCCCTCGGTGGGGCCGAGGCCGATGAAGTCGAGCGAGGACGCGATCAGGATCGAACCGCCGAACAGCAGGATGAACATCATGAACAGGTAGGAGCTCATGTTCGGCGCGATCTCGCGCATGATGATCTTCCGCGTGCTCGAGCCGCTGAGCCTGGCCAGCGCCACGAAGTCCCGGGTGCGCAGCGAGAACGTCTGCGCCCGGATCGCCCGCGCCGCCCACGGCCACGAGGTGAGGCCGATGAACAGGGCCTGGGCGGGGACGCTGCGCACGCCCAGGTAGGCGTTGATGATCAGCAGTACGGCCAGCGTCGGGATGACCAGGACGATGTTGGTGAACATGTTGAGGATCTCGTCGACCAGCCCGCCCCGGTAGCCGGCGGTGAAGCCGACCGCCATCGCGATGACCGCCGCGATGCCGCCGCCGAGCGCGCCCACGATGAAGGTGGTCTGCAGGCCGTACACGAACTGCGAGAACACGTCCTGGCCGAATGTCGTCGTGCCGAACCAGTGCTCGCCCGAGGGCGGCGACATGGGCTTGGTGCCGTACGCGTTGGGGTCGACGGCGTCCAGCACCAGCGGGCCGGCGAAGCCGAGCAGGAAGAGCAGGAACGCGATGCCGAAGCCGACCAGCAGCTTGCCGTTGCGCACCGCGAAGTACAGCGCCTCGCGGCGCACCCCGGCGCCGGCGGCGACGTCCTGGGCGGGGGTCTCCTGGATCGCCGTCATGCCTGCGCACCCGCCATTCCGGCCCGCGTCCGCGGATCGACCACGACGTAGACGATGTCGATGATGAAGTTGGCGATCAGCACGCCGAGGACGATGAACATGAAGGTGCCCTGGAGCAGGAAGAAGTCCTGGTTCTGGATGGCCTTGAGGATGAGGCTGCCCAGCCCCGGATAGGAGAAGACGATCTCGGTGACCAGGGCTCCGGCCACCAGCACGCCCAGTTGCAGGGCCAGGCCGGTGATCTGGGGCAGCACCGCGTTGCGGAAGGCGTAGCGGCGGATCAGCCGCTGCGGGGCCCCCAGAGCGGACAGGTAGTTGGAGTAGTCCGACTCCAGCTCATAGATGATCATGTTGCGCATGCCGATCGCCCACCCGCCCAGCGCGACGAGGAAGAGCGAGAGGAACGGCAGCACCCAGTGGTGCAGCAGGTCGGCGACGAACTCCACCGACAGGCTGGGCTGCAGCGAGAAGCTGTAGCCGCCGGCGACCGGGAAGACCCCCGCCACGACCCCCAGGCCCCAGGCCAGCAGCACCGCCAGCCACATGTACGGCATGGCGGTCAGGACGTAGCCGACCGGCAGCACCGTGTTGTCCAGCAGCCTGCGCCGCGCGGCGAAGGCGCCGGCCCAGTTGCCCACCACCCAGCTCAGCAGCACCGAGGGGATCATCAGCCCCAGCGTGTACGGCACCGCGCCCATGATGACCTCGCTCACCGGGGTGGGGAACACCCAGATGCTGATGCCGAAGTCGCCCTGGAACAGGGCCGCCCAGAAGTTCGCGTACTGCTTCCACAGCGGCTGGTCGAAGCCGAAGAGGTTGGTGTAGTAGGTGCGCATGGTCTCCACGGCGCCGGGGTTGCTCACCCCTGCCCGGGCCACCATGCTCGAGACCGGGTCGCCGGGCATGAAGCGCGGGACCATCCAGTTGATCGTGACGGCGACGAAGAACGTCAGGCCGTAGACCAGCAGTTTCCGACCGAAGTATTGACGCAAGGGGAACCCTCCCAGAGGGCCCCCTTCCCCTCGCCGCCCGGCGGGGGAAGGGGGCCGGTGCTCATCCGGTCAGGAGGCCGGCTTGATCTGCGTGAGCGTCTCGAAGCCGCCCAGCTCCAGCCAGTTGCGCCACATCGTCGGCGGGGTCTTGGGCGTGTCGCCGACCGAGGAGGGCCAGTTGGTCCAGGAGGCGTTGCTCACCTGCGACCACAGGCCGTTGTACCAGAGCGGGATGATCGGCATCTCGTCCAGGTGGATCGCCTGGATCTTGGACATGACCTGCTTCATGCCCTCGACATCGTCGGTCTTGACCTGGTCGAGCTCCTGGATGAGCTTCCAGACGTCCTTGTTCTCGTACCGGCCGAAGTTGACGGTGTTCTGCGTCTTCCGCACCGGGAGCTGGAACATGTAGTCGTAGTACGTCCAGGGGGTGTTCGACAGCTGCCGCTCGTTGTTGATCAGCATGTCGAAGTCGCCCTTGCTGCGCTTGTCCACCAGGGCGTTGAAGTCCGGGAAGTCGGGGGTGATGTTGATCCCCGACTCCTTGGCGCTGGCGGCGATGACCCGGATCGACTCCATCCAGTCGGTCCAGCCCGACGGGACGATGATGTCCAGCTCGATCTTCGAGCCGTCCTTGTTCTCCACGAACCCGTCGCCGTCGGAGTCCTTGTAGCCCGCGTCGGCCAGCAGCTTCTTGGCCTTGGCGGTGTCGAAGGAGAAGCCCTTGTCGGCGACGACCTGCTGGTCGATGTACTGCTCCCACTGGGGCAGCAGGCCGGTGGGGCTGGCCGCCTTGACCAGGTTGCCGTAGACGCCCTCGACGATCTTCTTGGTGTCGATCGAGCTGGCGAGCGCCTTGCGGAACGCCGGGTCGTCCATCGGCTTCTTGGTGGTGTTCAGCACCAGGAAGGCGGTGTTGGCCGAGAGCATGTACGGCGGCTCGGGGTAGTAGGTGGTGATGCCGAAGTTGCCCTTGACCAGATTGGCCGCGCCGGGCAGGAAGTTGTTGCTGAGGTCCATGCCCTTCTGCAGCAGCAGGCCCATCGCCACCTCGTTGCTGGAGTTGACGATGTCGACGATGTACTTCGGCTTGGGCTCCATGTTCAGCCCGGTCTTGCCCCACCAGTCGTCGCGACGCTGCCAGACGACGCGGTCCTGGTCGTGGCTCTTGTAGGTGTAGGCGCCGGTGCCGACGGGGTTCTCGTTCTTGCCGTCCAGCACCTCCTGCTCGGAGCGGCCCTGCCAGACGTGCTGCGGGACGATCGCCCGGCTGTACATCTGGAAGTCCCACTCCTGGTAGTTGGCCTTGGAGAAGGTGAACTTCACGGTCTGGTCGTCGACCGCCTCGGCCTTCTCCAGCCACTCCCAGATGTTGTGGTAGGGGACCGTCTCCATCTTGCCGAGCTCGAAGGTGAAGACGACGTCCTTGGCCGTGAACGGCTTGCCGTCCGACCAGGTGACGCCCTGGCGGAGCTTCAGCTCGTAGGTCTTGTCATCGACCCAGGTGCCGCTCTGGGCCAGCCACGGGACCAGCTTCCCGGCGTTGCCGTCGAAGTGGAACAGCGACTCGTAGACGAGGCCCTCGGTTCCGGTCGCGTAGTCCCACTCGCGCAGGGGGTTGAAGTTCGCCGGCGGGCCCCACTGCGTGCCGCTGGTGTACAGCGTCTCGTTGCGGGGCAGCGCGCCGCCGTCGCCCGGGGCGGCCGCGGGGGCGCTCCCCGCCTGGGAGCCCTGCGGGGCCGGCGTGGACCCACCGCTCGAACACGCGGCGGCCAGGCCGACCGCCAGGAGCGGAACAACGATCCGCATCCGGTTTCGCATTGCGTTTCTCCTTCCCCCGCCGGTGCGGCGGAGGTCCGAACGTCGTCACAGACCCCGATAGAGAGGTCCGGAGGGACGTGTCCCTCCGGACCTGGGAGCGCTCCCATTGGTTGCGGGGCAGGCACACCCCGCTCTCGAGCCGGCCGCCGCCGGCGTGCCGCGACGCGCCGTGCCGACCGGCCGCCCGCGCCCCGCTCCGCCAGACTTAACTGAACCGGATAAGTACGGCGAACGTAAATTCCACGTAACCCCGGCGTCAATAGCCGTGACGTGTTCGATACGTACGGCTCTGCGGCTTTCCCACCGACATGGCCTCCTCCTCCGAGGGGCGACCGAAGCCGCAGGTACCGGCAGGGTGACCTGGGGAACCCGCCGCTGTCACGGACCGACGGCGTCCGGGGTTGCGCCCAGGCGGTAAGGTCGGCTCGACACAGTGGCTAACCGGTTCAATCAGGGGGCTCGGTGAAGCGACCGACGATCGCCGACATCGCCCGTCAGGCGGGCGTCTCCAAGGTGGCGGTCTCCTACGCGCTCAACGGCCGCCCGGGGGTCTCCGACGCCAAGCGCGCCCTCATCAAGGCCATCGCCGAGGAGATCGGCTGGCGGCCCAACAGCGCGGCGCGGGCGCTAAACGGCGCGCGGGCCAACAGCGTCGGCCTGACCGTCTGCCGCCCGGCCCGCATCCTGGGCGTGGAACCGTTCTACATGGAGCTGATCAGCGGGATCGAGGGCGAGCTCTCCGCCCGGTCGTACGCGCTGATGCTCCAGGTGGTGGCCGACCCCGGGCAGGAGATGGAGGTCTACCGCCGCTGGTGGGGCGAGCGCCGGGTGGACGGGGCGATCCTGGTCGACCTGCGCTTCTCCGACCCGCGCATCACCGAGCTGGAGGACCTCGGCCTGCCCGCCGTGGTGGTCGGCCACCCATCGGAGGCCGGCTCGCTGGTGCCCGTCTGGTCCGACGACACCGCCGCCGTCCGCGAGGCCGTCGAGTACCTCGTGGCGCTCGGGCACCGCAGGATCGCCCGGGTCGCCGGGCTGCCCGAGCTGGTCCACACCGTCCTGCGCGACCAGGCGTTCATCACCGCCTGCGAGGATCTCGGCTTGACCGCGTACACCATCACGCACACCGACTACACCGGGGAGGAGGGCGCGCGCGCCACCCGGCGCCTGGTCAGCTCCCCCTCCCGGCCGACCGCGATCGTCTACGACAACGACATCATGGCCGTGGCCGGCCTGTCGGTGGCCCAGGAGATGCGGCTCGACGTGCCGGGGGACCTGTCCGTCGTGGCATGGGACGACTCGCCGCTCTCCCAGGTCGTACGGCCCGCCCTGACCGCGCTGACCCGCGACATCCCCTCCTACGGCGCCCAGGCCGCGCGGACCCTGCTGGCGCTGATCGCCGGTGAGGAGGCCGAGGCCTTCGAGGACGAGGCGGCCCGGCTCGTCCCCCGGGGCAGCACCGCCCCGCCCCCGGCCGGCTGAGCCCCGCCCTTGAACGACTTCCCCCGTCCTCGGGTCGAGGCCCGGAAGGATCCCCTGGCGGGAACCCCGGCACCGGGCAGGCCGGCCGCCGCGCGATGACCGTGCGGCGGCCGGGACTCCGGACATGCGGAAGGGCCGGTACGGCGATGCCGTACCGGCCCTTCACGAGGTCATGCGGTGATCACTGGATCATGCGGTGATCAGCGGCCGTAGCGTGAGCCGCCGGAGTGGTCGCCGCGCCCGCCGCGGAAGCCGCCGCCGGAGCGCTCCGAGCGGCGCTCGCCGCCGCGGAACTCGCCCTGGCCTGCGGGG
This sequence comes from Planomonospora parontospora, assembly GCA_014647935.1. GTDB lineage: Bacteria > Actinomycetota > Actinomycetes > Streptosporangiales > Streptosporangiaceae > Planomonospora > Planomonospora parontospora. Next base: position 160,139 of record BMQD01000007.1, on the reverse strand, counting down.
CGGTCCGAACGGAACGGCTCACTGCGGTAACCGCCGCCGGAGGGACGGTCGCCGCGGAACGGCTCGCTGCGGTAGCCGCCCTCGGCCGGGCGGTCGGAGCGGAACGGCTCACGCCGCTCGCCGCCCCGGTAGCCGCCCGAAGGGCGGTCGCCGCGGAAGGAGTCGCGCTCGCCCGCCGGACGCTCGGAACGGTAGCCGCCGCCGGAGGGACGGTCGCCGCCCCGGTAGCCGCCGGAAGGACGGTCGCCGCCTCGGTAGCCGCCGGAAGGACGGTCGCCGCCGCGCTCGCCGCCGCGGTTGTCGTCGCCGAAGGAGCGCTCGCGGGCCGGACGGCCCTCGCCCTCGGACCCGCGGAACCGGCGCGGGCCGCGGCCACCGCCGCCGCCGAAGCCCTCACGGCGCTGACGCTGCTTGGTCACGGGGGCCGCGGGCTCCCAGACCGGGATCGGCTCGCCGCTGGGCCGCCGGGCTCCGGCGATCTCCTCCAGGCGCGGGTGGCCGGGGGTGGCCTTGAGGCGGAACGGCTTGATGCCCGCGCGGCGGGTCATCGCGTCGGTGGAGCGGCGCTCGTTGGGGAGCACCAGCGTCATGACGGTGCCCTTCTCCCCGGCGCGGGCCGTACGGCCGCCGCGGTGCAGGTAGCTCTTGTGGTCCTGCGGCGGGTCGACGTGCAGCACGAGGCTGATGTTGTCGACGTGGATGCCGCGGGCCGCGACGTCGGTGCAGACCAGGACGTTGATCGCACCTTCCTTGAACTCCGCCAGGATGCGGGTGCGCTGGTTCTGGCGCTTGCCGCCGTGCAGGCCGCCGGCCTTGATGCCCACCTGGGCGAACTGCTTGCACAGGCGGTCCACCCCGTGCTGGGTGCGGACGAAGATGATCGTCCTGCCCTCGCGGTTGGCGATCTCGGCGGTCACCGGGAACTTGTCGTCGCGGTGCACCTCCAGGACGTGGTGCTCCATGGTGTCCACCGAGGAGGCCGCCGGGGCCATCGAGTGGGTGACCGGGTCGGTCAGGAAGCGCCGGACGAGCTTGTCCACGTCGCCGTCGAGGGTGGCGGAGAACAGCAGCCGCTGGCTGTCGGCCGGGGTCTGCTGCAGGATCGCGCTGACCACCGGGAAGAAGCCGAGGTCGCACATGTGGTCGGCCTCGTCCAGGATGCTCACCTGGACCTCGTCCAGCGTGCACTCGCCCTGCTGGATCAGGTCGGTCAGCCGGCCGGGCGTCGCCACGACGACCTCGACGCCGCGGCGCAGCGCCTCGATCTGGCGGCCCATGGACATGCCGCCGACGACGGTCTTCATCCGCAGGGACAGGCCGCGGCCGAGGGGCTCGAGCGCGTCGGTGACCTGCATGGCCAGCTCGCGGGTCGGCACCAGGACGACGGCGAGCGGGTGGCCCGGGCGGGCCTTGCGCCCGGCGATGCGGGCCATCATGGGCAGGCCGAAGGCCAGCGTCTTGCCGGACCCGGTCTGGCCGCGTCCGAGCACGTCCTTGCCCGACAGGATGTCGGGGATGGTGGCGCGCTGGATCGGGAAGGGGCTGTCGATGCCCTGCCGGGACAGGCCGGTCACCAGGGGCTTCGGCAGGCCGAGGAGAATGAACTCGGAGACGCCGTCGGGGATCTCGGGGATCTCGATGACATCGATGTTCTCGGGCAGGGCAGCGTCAAGCATGGTCACGAAGACTCGTGCCTTTCGGTAGAAGAACGGGGCACGTCACTTCTGCGAAAGGACGAGCCTGGAGCGCGCGGCCGTGAGGCCGCGCTCGATCGACGCCCACTTCGGAGGGGCGGTGGTGCGGTGCAAGTCGAGGCGCACCGCACGGGGCGGGTGTAGCTTACCCGCACGCAGTCAAACCACGATCAAGCATTCCCGGCGTTCGCAGTGCCGGGGCGGTCGGGGCGCTCGCCATTGAGGGCGAACGCTTGTCCGTCGGTGGAGACAACGCTCCGCACCGGGCGTTTCTTCCCGGCGCATGGCATTCTCTCACACATTTCGGTACGGCCCGCAACCCGGAAGCCGCGAGCCGTACCGGAGACGAGGTCGCTCAGACGTTGAAACCGAGCATCCGGAGCTGGTCACGGCCCTCGTCGGTGATCTTGTCGGGTCCCCACGGCGGGAGCCAGACCCAGTTGATCTTCACGTCGGAGACCATGCCGTCCAGCGCCGAGTGCGCCTGCTCCTCGATGACGTCGGTCAGCGGGCAGGCCGCGCTGGTCAGCGTCATGTCGATGGTCGCGACCGGCGGCGCCCCGGCCTCCGCGGGGTCGAGGTTGACCCCGTAGATCAGGCCGAGGTCCACCACGTTGATCCCGAGCTCGGGGTCCACGACGTCCTTGAGGGCCTCCATGACCTCGTCAAGGGTCGTCTCCCCGTCGTACGACGCCCCGGTGGGCGTCTCCACGGGCCTGCTCATCGGGCCTCCTTCTCCGGTGTCCGAAAGAGACGGACTCCCCTGTTCGTGACTGGCTCGCTCATGGTCACGCGCTCCTCGCGACCGCGTCCTTGTAGGCCATCCAGGCCAGCAGCGCGCACTTCACCCGGGCCGGGAACTTGGCGACCCCGGCGAACGCCACCGCGTCGCCCAGCACGTCCTCGTCGGCCTCCACCTTGCCCCTGCCCTGCATCAGCCGGGTGAACTCGTCCACCACCGCCAGCGTCTCCTCCACGGTCGACCCGGTGGCCAGCTCGTGCAGGACCGAGGCGGCGGCCTGGCTGATCGAGCAGCCCTGGCCGTCGTAGGAGACGTCCTCGACCTTGCCCCCGTCGCCCAGCTTGACCCGCATGGTGATCTCGTCGCCGCAGGTCGGGTTCACGTGGTGGACCTCGGCGTCGAAGGGGTCGCGCAGACCGCGCCCCTGCGGGTGCTTGTAGTGCTCCAGGATCAGCTCCTGGTACATGGACTCGGCGATCATGGAGTCGCGCTCACCTTCTCGTTCGCTGCGCACGACAGGCCGCCGGCCCACCGGTTCGGCTGCACCGGCATGACTAGGCGAACACCTTCTGCACGTGGTGGAGGCCGCGGACCAGGGCGTCGATCTCGGCCGTTGTGTTGTACAGGTAGAAGGACGCCCGCGTGGTGGCGGGGATCCCGAACCTCAGGTGGAGGGGGCGGGCGCAGTGGTGCCCCACCCGCACGGCCACGCCGAACTCGTCGTCCAGGATCTGGCCGACGTCGTGCGGGTGGACGCCCTGCAGGGTGAAGGAGACCGTGCCGCCCCGGTCCTCCAGGTCCTCCGGCCCGATCACCTTCAGGCCGGGCAGCTCGCGCAGCGCCTGGAGGGCGTAGGCGGTCAGCTCGCGCTCGTGGCGGGCCACCGCGTCCAGACCGACCGCGGACAGGTAGTCCACCGCGGCGCCGAGACCGACGGCCTCGACGATCGGCGGGGTGCCCGCCTCGAACTTGTGCGGCGCAGGCGCGTAGGTCGAGCGGTCCATCCAGACCGCCTCGATCATCTCGCCGCCGCCCAGGAACGGGGGCATGGCCTCCAGCAGTTCCGCGCGGGCCCACAGCACGCCGATCCCGGAGGGGCCGACGGCCTTGTGCCCGGTGAACGCCAGGAAGTCGACGCCCAGCGCGGCCACGTCGACCGGCTTGTGCGGGACCGACTGGGAGGCGTCCAGCATGAGCAGGGCGCCGACCTGCCGGACCCGGGCGAGGATCCGGTCGACGGGGTTGACCGTGCCGAGCACGTTCGACTGGTGCGCGACCGAAACGATCTTCGTGCGCTCGGTGACCAGCTCCTCGATGCCCGACAGGTCCAGGCGGCCCTCGTCGGTGACGGGGAACCACTTCAGGGTCGCACCGGTGCGCGCCGCCAGCATCTGCCAGGGCACGATGTTGGAGTGGTGCTCCATCTCCGAGATGACGATCTCGTCACCGGGCCCCAGGGTGAACCTGGGGTCGGAGTTGGTGGGGTTGCCGAAGGCGTGGGCCACCAGGTTGAGCGCCTCGGAGGCGTTCTTGGTGAAGACGATCTCGTCGCGGTCCGGCGCGCCGACGAAGGCGGCGACCTTGTCCCGGGCGTCCTCGTAGGCCTCGGTGGACTCGGCTCCCAGCGCGTGCATGGCACGGCCGACGTTGCCGTAGTGCATCGACAGGTGCTCGCGCATGGCCTCGATCACCTGGACGGGCTTCTGCGAGGAGTTGCCCGAGTCGAGGTAGACCAGCGGCCTGCCGCCGGGCAGCTCGCGGGAGAGGATCGGGAAGTCCTTCCTGATCCTGTCCACGTCGAACGCAGGAGTGCCCACCGGCCGCTCACCGCTCCCTGTCCCCGTCGTCCCCGTCGTCGTCGCCGTCGTCACGTCGGTCACCGCCGCGTCCTCGCCCGTCCTGTCGATCCGCTCACGCAGAGGCCTTGGTGTACGCCTCGTAGCCCTCCGCCTCGAGCTTGTCGGCGAGCTCGGGACCGCCCTCCTCGACGACCCGGCCGGCGGCGAAGACGTGGACGAAGTCCGGCTTCACGTAGCGCAGGATGCGGGTGTAGTGGGTGATCAGCAGCACGCCGGTCTCGCCGGAGGCGCGGAAGCGGTTGATGCCCTCGGAGACGACGCGCAGGGCGTCGACGTCCAGGCCGGAGTCGGTCTCGTCGAGGACGGCGATCTTCGGCTTGAGCAGCTCGAGCTGGAGGATCTCGTGGCGCTTCTTCTCACCGCCGGAGAAGCCCTCGTTCAGGTTGCGCTGGGCGAAGGCGGCGTCGATGGACAGGGCGTCCATGCCGGCCTTCAGGTCCTTGGCGAACTGGCGGAGCTTGGGGGCCTCGCCGTTCACGGCGGTGACCGCCGAGCGCAGGAAGTTGGAGACGGAGACGCCGGGGACCTCGACGGGGTACTGCATGGCGAGGAACAGGCCGGCGCGGGCGCGCTCGTCCACCGAGAGCTCGAGCAGGTCGACGCCGTCCAGCAGGACCTGGCCGCCGGTGATGGTGTACTTCGGGTGGCCGGCGATCGCGTAGGCGAGCGTGGACTTGCCGGAGCCGTTGGGGCCCATGATGGCGTGGGTCTCGCCGGCCTTCACGGTCAGGTTGACGCCGCGCAGGATCTGCTTGTCCTCGACGGCGACCTGGAGGTCACGGATCTCAAGGGTGGACCCCGAGCGGACTCGGCTCGAATCAGACACTATGACTCCTTCGAGAGCGAGACGAGGACGTCGTCGCCGTCGATCTTGACTCGGTAAACGGGAACGGGCTTGTTGGCGGGCGGGCCGGTGGGCTTGCCCGAGCGCAGGTCGAAGCACGAGCCGTGCAGCCAGCACTCCAGGGTGCCGTCGTAGACCTCTCCCTCGCTGAGCTTGACCTCGGCGTGGGAGCACACGTCGTGCAGCGCGTGGACCTCGCCGCCCTGGCGGACCAGGGCGACGGGGGTGTCGCCGACCTCGACGCCGAGCACTCCCCCGTCGGGGATGTCGGCGAGCTTGCAGACGGTCTCGAACGTCACCGCTCGAGCTCCGCCTCGACCCTGGCGAACACGCGCTCGCGGAGCTCGGGGAGCTCGATCTTCTCCAGCAGCTGCGCGAAGAAGCCCCGGATGACCAGGCGCCGGGCCTCGTCGAACGGGATGCCGCGGGCCTGCAGGTAGAAGATGTGCTCGTCGTCCAGCCGGCCGGAGGCGCTGGCGTGGCCCGCTCCGGCGACCTCACCGGTGAGGATCTCCAGGTTCGGCACCGAGTCGGCGCGGGCGCCGTCGGTGAGCAGCAGGTTGCGGTTGAGCTCGTAGGTGTCGGTGCCCTCGGCCTCGACCCGGATGATCACGTCGCCGATCCAGACCGCGTGGGCGCCCTCGCCCTGCAGCGCGCCCTTGTAGACCACGTTGCTCTTGCAGTTGGGCTGAGAGTGGTCCACCAGCAGGCGGTGCTCCAGGTGCTGGCCGGCGTCCGCGAAGTACAGGCCGGTCAGGTCGGCGTCGCCGCCGGGGGCGGTGTAGGCGACCGACGGCGAGAGCCGCACCAGGTCGCCGCCGAGCGTGACCGCGAAGCTGCGGAAGGTCGCGTCCCTGCCCAGCCGGGCGTGGTGGTGGGAGACGTGCACCGCGTCGTCGGCCCAGTCCTGCAGGCTGACGACCTTCAGCGTGGCGCCGTCGCCGACGACGAACTCGACGTTGTCGGCGTAGACCGCGCTGCCGGTGTGCTCCAGCACGACGACGGCCTCGGCCATCGGCTCCAGCACGACGACGGTGTGGCCGAAGGCCGCGCCCTCGCCCGAGCCGGTGAAGGTGATCACGGTCGGCTCGGAGGCCACCGCCTCGCGCGGGAAGGTGACCACGGTCGCCTTCTCGAAGGAGGCGTAGGCCTGCGCGCTGACCCGGTCGGCCGGCACGTAGGCCGCGCCGATGCGGGCGTCGCCGCGGCCCGCGGTCTCCACCACGGCCTCGGGGGCCGCGTCCACGGTCACCAGCACGTTGCCGGAGGCGGCGGCGGTGCCGTCGTGCAGGCCCTTCAGCCGCGAGAGCGGGGTGAAGCGCCACTCCTCCTCGCGGCCGGTCGGAACCTCGAAGTCGGCCGGGTCGTAGGACGACTTCGCGTGCAGGCTCGACAGGGGTTTGGTTTCCAGGCCCATCAGCCGACGGCCCCTTCCATCTGCAGCTCGATCAGGCGGTTCAGTTCCAGCGCGTACTCCATCGGCAGCTCGCGCGCGATCGGCTCGACGAAGCCGCGCACGATCATCGCCATCGCCTCGTCCTCGCCCAGGCCGCGGCTCATCAGGTAGAAGAGCTGGTCGTCGGAGACCTTGGAGACGGTGGCCTCGTGCCCCATCGACACATCGTCCTCGCGGACGTCGACGTAGGGGTAGGTGTCGGAGCGGCTGATCTGGTCGACCAGGAGCGCGTCGCACTTGACCGTGCTGGCGCTGCCGTGCGCGCCCTCCTCGATCTGGACCAGGCCCCGGTAGGAGGTGCGGCCGCCGCCACGGGCGACGGACTTGGAGATGACCGTGGAGGAGGTGTGCGGAGCCAGGTGCACCATCTTGGCTCCGGCGTCCTGGTGCTGGCCCTCACCGGAGAAGGCGACGCTCAGCGTCTCGCCCTTGGCGTGCTCGCCCATCAGGTAGACGGCCGGGTACTTCATGGTGACCTTGGAACCGATGTTGCCGTCGATCCACTCCATGGTCGCGCCCTCGTACGCCACGGCGCGCTTGGTGACCAGGTTGTAGACGTTGTTCGACCAGTTCTGGATGGTCGTGTAGCGGCAGCGGGCGCCCTTCTTCACGATGATCTCCACGACCGCGCTGTGCAGCGAGTCGGAGGAGTAGATCGGCGCGGTGCAGCCCTCGACGTAGTGGACGTAGGAGTTCTCGTCCACGATGATCAGGGTCCGCTCGAACTGGCCCATGTTCTCGGTGTTGATCCGGAAGTAGGCCTGGAGCGGGATCTCGACGTTGACGTTCGGCGGCACGTAGATGAAGGAGCCGCCGGACCAGGTGGCGGTGTTCAGCGCGGCGAACTTGTTGTCGCCGACCGGGATGACCGAGCCGAAGTACTCCTTGAAGAGCTCCTCGTGCTCGCGCAGGCCCGTGTCGGTGTCGACGAAGATGACGCCCTTCTCCTCGAGGTCCTCACGGATCTTGTGGTAGACGACCTCGGATTCGTACTGGGCGGCGACGCCGGCGATGAGGCGCTGCTTCTCCGCCTCCGGGATGCCGAGCTTGTCGTAGGTGTTCTTGATGTCCTCGGGCAGCTCGTCCCAGGAGGTCGCCTGCTTCTCGGTGGAGCGCACGAAGTACTTGATGTTGTCGAAGTCGATGCCGGAGAGGTCGGCACCCCAGTTGGGCATGGGCTTCTTGCCGAAGAGGCGCAGCCCCTTCAGACGGAGGTCCAGCATCCACTCCGGCTCGTTCTTGAGCGCGGAGATGTTGCGGACGACCTCCTCCGACAGGCCTCGCTTCGCGGCGGCGCCGGCCACATCAGAGTCGGCCCAGCCGAACTTGTAATTCCCGAGGCCTTCCAGCTCCGGGCGGTCGGTGACAGTCACCTTCCGGTCTCCTTGCTCGATTCGTCGATCGTTCTATGACGGGGCGGACTCACGTGGGTGGTGCACACTCCGTCGCCGTGGGCGATGGTCGCGAGCCGCTGCACGGGAGTGCCGAGGATCTGCGCGAACGCCTCCGTCTCGGCCTCGCACAGCTGCGGGAACTCCGCCGCCACGTGCGCCACCGGGCAGTGGTGCTGGCACAGCTGCTCGCCGCCGACCTCGGCCTTGCTCGCCGAGGCGGCGTAGCCGTCGGCCGAGAGCGCCTCGGCCAGGACGCGGACCCGCTGGTCGGCGGGGACCTCGTCCATCCCGGGGCGCAGGCGGCCGACCAGGCCGGACACCTGCGACCGGGCGAAGTCGGCCACGGCCTCCTCGCCCAGGCGGTCGGCGAGGAAGCGCAGCGCGCTCCCCGCCAGGCCGTCGTAGGCGTGCTCGAAGGCGCTGCGCCCGGCGTCGGTGATGGCGAACAGTTTCGCCGGCCGTCCCCGGCCACGCTGTCCGCGGGGCCGCGCCGTACGGGGTTCGATCATCCCGTCGGCGAGCAGCGCGTCCAGGTGGCGGCGGACGGCGGCGGGGGTGAGCCCGAGCCGTTCGCCGAGGGCGGCGGCGGTGATGGGTCCGTGTTCCAGGATGAGCCGGGCGACGCGCGCCCGCGTGCCGCTCTCGGCGGGCACGCCGGAATGCCGCGCTTCGGCGGTCTCCCGAGTGTCCGGCATCCGGTTCACGTATTTCACAACATCAGTGTGGCGTAATTACTTCCCCCCTGCCAAACCGGAGGGACATTCCTTGCCAATGGCATGCATCACGCAGGCAAGGCTTACCTAACCTGCGGAAACACTCCGGCCGGGTCTCCGCAGACCGGTGAAGGAGGCCAGCGCAGCGACGGCGAACACCGCCAGCACGAGGGCCATCGGCAGCGCCGATCCGCCGCCGCCGATGCCCACCAGCGGGGCCGCGAGGCCGCCGAGCGCGAACTGCAGGACGCCCAGCAGCGCCGAGGCGCTCCCGGCGACCTGCTGGGGCTGGTCGGCCAGCGCCAGCGCACCGGTGCCCGGCAGCACCAGGCCGGCGCCGCACATCATCGTGAACAGGCCCGCCACCAGCGCGCCGAGCGGCAGTCCGGCGACGGCCACGACGACCAGCACCGCGCCTCCGGCCACGTAGAGGAACAGCCCCGCCAGGATCAGCCGGACGGGGGTCGCCCGGCGTCCGGCGAGCCGCCCGCCGGCCTGCGCCGCGGCGGTCAGGGCCAGCGCGTTGAGCGCGAACACCAGCGAGTAGGTCTGCGGCGAGGCCCCGTACACCTCCTGGATCACGAACGGGGAGCCGGAGATGTAGGCGAACAGTGCGCCGAACCCCAGGCCGCCGGCGAGCGCGCAGGCCATGAAGGAGCGGTCGCGCAGCAGGTGGCCGAAGGTGATCAGGGTCTGCCGCAGCCCGCCGCGCTCTCGGCTGCCGGCCGGGAGCGTCTCGCGCACGCCGAGGAGCGCCGCGGCCAGCAGCGCGAGCCCCGCGACGCTCAGCACGGCGAAGATGCCCCGCCAGGAGGTGTGCGCGATCAGCTGCGCGCCGAGGATCGGGGCCAGGATCGGGGCGAGCCCGCTGACCAGCAGGAGGGTGGCGAAGATGCGCGCGATGGCGGCGCCCTCGTACAGGTCGCGGACGACGGCGCGCACGATCACCAGTGCGGCGCCGCCCGCGATTCCCTGGAGCAGGCGGGAGCCGATCAGCCCCTCGACCGACGGGGCGAAGGCGCACAGCAGCGAGGCCGCGGCGTAGGCGGCGACGCCGATCGCCAGCGGCCTGCGTCGCCCGAACATGTCGCTGAGCGGACCGGCCACGATCTGACCGGCGGAGACGCCGATGAGGCAGGCGGTAAGGGTGAGCTGCACCTGCGCCTGGCCGGTGCCGAGCTCGGCGGTGATGGCGGGCAGCGCGGGCAGGTACATGTCGATGGAGAGCGGCCCGATCGCCGAGAGGGCGCCCAGGACCAGCAACAGGAGCAGCCCGCCGCGCCGCGCCGCCGCCGGGCGCGCGGCCTCCCGTCCCGCCTCCGGGCGTGCGGACTCCTCCGGTGCGACGTCGGCCGCGGTCATCCTGTTCTCCGTTCCCTCACAGGCCACATTGGGCCCATAGGGGCCGGAAGTCCCCAACGAGATCAGGTCATCCGATATTCCACATATCGGATTTTCTTAAGGGAAGTGCGCTGCGTCACCCGGGCGTCGCGCAGGCGTCGTCCGGGCAGGTCAGGCGGCCGGGCAGGTCAGGCGGCCGGGCAGGTCAGGCGGCCGGGAGCGGTCGGGGCGATCAGCGTCGGTCGGGAGCGATCAGCGCGAAGGGGGCGAACTCCGGGTCCGCCACCACCGCGACCGGCCCCCGGGGGGTGCTCACGTGCTCGGTGAGGACCGAACCGCCCAGCTCGCGGACCTTCGCCACGGTGGCGCCGAGGTCGGCGACCATGAAGTAGGTCAGCCAGTGCGGCGGCACGTCCGGCGGCGCCTGCGGGTCCATCGGCGCCATCCCGGCCACGGACCGGCCGCCCGCCCGCCACTCGGTGTACTCCACGGCGCCCGGGCCGCCGTCCCGGACCTCCCAGCCGAAAACCGCCGGGTAGAAGGCCTTGGCCGCCGCGGTGTCGCGGGTGGCCAGCTCGCTCCAGGCGAACGCGCCCGGTTCGCCGGCGAGCTCGGCGCCCTGCATCTCCAGCGCCTGCCAGGCCATGAAGAAGGCGCCCGAGGGATCCCGGAAGGCGGCGGTCCAGCCGTGCTCGAAGACCTGGGCGGGCTCCAGCACGACCCCACCGCCCGCGGCGCGCACCTTCGCGGCCGTGGCGGCGACGTCGTCGACGGCCACGTGGACGTTCCACATCGAGGGCGCGCCCTCGCCGAAGCTCGGTCCCACCCCCGCCACCGCCCTGCCGCCGAGCGTGAACCGCCCGTAGCCGCCGGAGTCCGGGCGCGGGTCGAAGACCACCTCCCAGCCGAAGACCTCCCGGTAGAACCGCGCCGACAGGGCGACGTCGGTGCTCGACAGGTCGACCCAGCACGGGACGCCGGACCGGTAGCCGCTCCGCTCGGACACTCCGACCCCCCGTCGGTCATGACTCGGACGCGCCCAGCCTGACATGCGCGCGAGGACGGCCCGGCGGGCCGCCGGGGGACTTGGCGGGATCCGCCCGAAGCCTTTTACCGGGCGTGGCGGCCCGCCGCCCGCCGGGCGCGCACCGCCCGGGGCGGACAGGGCGCGAACAGGACCGCCCGGGGGAGTCCCTAAACTCGTGGCCATGGACTCCCCAGCCGTCGAGATCATCGATCTGGTCAAACGGTACGGCCGAACGACCGCGATCGACGGCCTGAGCCTGCGCGCCGGCCGCGGCGCGGTCACCGCCGTCCTCGGCCCCAACGGCGCGGGCAAGACCTCCACCGTCGAGATCTGCGAGGGGTTCCGGCGCCCGGACGGCGGCACGGTCAGCGTGCTCGGCCTCGACCCGGCCCGGCCCGAGCTGCGGGCCCGGGTCGGCGTGATGCTCCAGTCCGGGGGCGTGCCCCCGGCCATGCGCTGCGGCGAGTGGCTGCGGCTGACGGCCCGCTTCTACGCGAACCCGCTCGACCCCGCGGCGCTGCTGGACCGGCTCGGGCTGACCGAGCACGCCCGCACACCGTACCGGAGGCTGTCGGGGGGGCAGCAGCAGCGCGTCTCGCTGGCCGCGGCCGTGATCGGCCGCCCCGAGCTGGTCTTCCTCGACGAGCCGACCGCCGGGCTGGACCCCCAGGCCCGCCACGCCTGCTGGGAGCTGGTCGGCGACCTGCGGGCCGCGGGGGTGTCGGTGGTGCTCACCACCCACCACATGGACGAGGCCGAGAAGCTCTCCGACCACGTGGTGATCATCGACCACGGCCGCGTGGTGGCCGAGGGCACGCCCGCCTCGCTCACCGGCGCCGAGCGGCAGCTGCGCTTCCGCGCCCGCCCCGGGCTCGCCCTCGACGAGCTGCTCACCGCGCTGCCCGCGGGCAGCGCGGCCAAGGAGTCCCCGGCGGGGCACTACATCATCGAAGGGCAGGTCGGCCCCGAGCTGCTGGCGACCGTGACGGCCTGGTGCGCCGCCGAGGGCGTCACCGCCGACGACCTCAGCATCGAGCGCCGCACCCTGGAGGACGTCTTCCTCGAACTGACCGGCCGGGAGCTGCGATGACCACGAACACCCCCGTGCCGGGGCTGGACCTGACGCCCGCCGGCGCCGCCGCGCCGCTGCCCGCCATGGTGCTGGCCCAGGCGGGCGCGGAGATCCGGGCCATGCTGCGCAACGGCGAGCAGCTGCTGCTCACGATGATCATTCCGGTGCTGCTGCTCGTCGGCTTCTCCAGCGCGCCGCTGGTGGACGTCGGCGGCGGCTCCCGGGTGGACTTCACCACCCCCGGCGTGCTCGCGCTGGCGGTGATGTCCACCGCCTTCACCGGCCAGGCCATCGCCACCGGTTTCGAGCGCCGGTACGGCGTGCTCAAGCGGCTGGGCGCGACCCCGCTGTCCCGGACCGGTCTGCTGCTGGCCAAGACGCTCGCGGTGGTGGCGGTCGAAGCCGTGCAGGTCGCGGTCATCGCCGGGGTGGCGTTCGCGCTGGGCTGGCGGCCCGGCGGCTCCCCCCTGGCGGCGCTGGCGCTGATCGCGCTGGGCACCGCCGCGTTCAGCGGCCTCGGCCTGCTGATGGCCGGCACGCTGCGTGCGGAGGCGACCCTCGCCGGGGCGAACCTGGTCTACCTGCTCCTGCTCGGCTGCGGCGGGGTGATCTTCCCGCTCTCGGCCTTCCCCGACGCGGTCGAGCCGGCGCTGGAGCTGCTGCCCATCTCCGCGCTGGCCGGCGGGCTCCGCGCGGCGCTGTCCGACGGCTCGGGCCCGCCCGTCGCCGCGGCGGCCGTCCTGGCGGTCTGGGCGGCCCTCACCCTGGGTCTCGCCTCGCGGACGTTCCGCTGGGAATAGCGTGATCACTCCGCGGGGGCAGGAAAGATCTTTTATCATCCCTCAGTGGTAATCACCGGAACGCGGCGCGCGGCCGCTCCGGCGGCACGACACACGGGGCGAGTTCTCCGGCCGTACGCGGCCGTGGGGATCATTGCAACGGTTGTCGCCGTCGTCGGCTCATCGACGGCCTCCCTGTCATCGGACGAACTGGCCACCCACAGTGCCGCCCGCCGGGGCGCGGCCGGTCTGTGGGAGCTGGCCCAGCACATCGACGGGCACTTCCTGCCCTACTACGCGTTCATGCACCTGTGGCTGGAGTTCGGGCAGGCCGGGTGGTGGATGCGCCTGCCGTCGGCCCTCGCCACCGGCGCGGCCGCGGTGCTCGTGGCCGACCTGGGACGCCGGCTGCACTCCCTGCCCGCGGGACTGCTGGCCGCCGCGGTCTACACGGCCCTGCCCTCCGTCTCCTATCAGGGGCAGAACGCCCGCTCCTACGCGTTCGCCGCGGCCGCGGCCGTCCTGGCCGCCTGGGCGCTGCACCGGGCGGCCGAGGAGCCGGGGCGCCGCCGCCGGTGGGCGGGATACGCCGCGGCCGTCGCGCTGCTCGGCTCCACCCAGGTGTTCGCGCTGCTCACGCTCGCGGCCCACCTGATCGTCGCGGTGCCGTACGGCAGGAGCGTCCTGGTCCGGGCACTGCCCGCGATGGGCGCCGGCTGCCTCCCCGGTGCCGTGTGGCTGGCCGTCGGGTACGCCGAGCGGCACGCCATCAGCTGGATCAGGCTGCCGGAGCCCTCCGTCTTCCTGGCCCTGCCGAAGATGGTCGGCGGCACCCCGGTCGCCGGCTGGATCCTGGTGGGGATCGCCGCGCTCGTGCTGCTCCCCCGCGGACGGCGCGTCCCGGGGAACTGGACGGCGGGCCTGGCGGGCTGGGCGCTGCTCCCGCCCGTCCTGCTGTTCGCCGTCTCCCACCTGGTCGCCCCGGTCTACGTCGACCGCTACCTGTTCGCGACCGTGCCCGCGTACGCGCTGCTGGCCGGTCTCGCGCTCGCCTCGCTCCCCCGGGCCGCCGCGCTGCTCGCCCTGGCGGGCCTCGTCGCGGGCGCCGTCCCCGGACACCTGGGACACCTGGACCTCCGCAGGCCGGACGGGCGCCACGAGAACTTCCCCCGGGCGGTGCGGATCGTCGAGCAGGGGGCGCGGCCCGGCGACGCGATCGTCTACGGGCGCTCCCGGCTGCGGGAGGGGTTCCTCTACTACGGCGGGGAGCGCCTCCCCGACGACGTGCTGCTCAGCGGTACCGCGCCCCTGCCGGACTCCTTCGGCTACCCGGAGCGGGACGACGTCGCCGCGGCGGTCGGGGAACGGCGGCGCGTATGGGTCGTCTGGCCCGGAGGCCCCGAGGCCGCCGCGCGGGCCGGGAGGGTCGGCGCGCTGGTCGGGGCCGGATTCACCCGGGTCAAGGCCTGGCGCACCGGCCGGGTGCCCGGGATGACCGTGGCGCTGTACGCCAGGCGGCCGCCCTCCGGCGGCTGAGCGCGGCCGTCCGCCGGCGGGCTCCCGGCCGGGCCGCGGAAACCGGCGGGACGGCGCACCCCCCGGCCCAGTAAGGTGCATACAGCCATATAGCCCCTGAGGAGTGCGATGACCGCCGAAGCCCTGCCAGGAGCCGCCGAGCCGGGCCGACGCGGCCCGGGAGCCCTGCTGCGGGCCGCCTCCGACGCCGTCCCGCCCTCCGGCCTGGTGCTGCTGGCCATCCTGTCGGTCCAGACCGGCGCGGGCTTCGCCAAGGAGCTCTTCGCGCACCTGCCGCCCAGCGCCGTGGTGCTGCTGCGGATCGGGATGGGCGCGCTGGTCCTGTGCGTGGTGGCCCGGCCCCGGCTGCGCGGGCTCACCCGGGCCGACCTGGGGGTCGGGGTCGCGTTCGGCGCGGCGCTGGGCCTGATGAACATGACGTTCTACGAGGCGCTGGCCCGGCTGCCGATGGGGATCGCGGTGGCCGTCGAGTTCCTCGGCCCGCTCGGTGTGGCGGTGGCCGCCTCGCGGCGCCGCCTGGACCTGCTCTGGGTGGCGCTGGCCGCCTCGGGCATCGCGCTGCTGGCCCCGTGGGGCCAGGCGTCCGGGCTGGACTGGGTCGGGATCGGTTTCGCCCTGGCCGCCGGGGCCTGCTGGGCCGCCTACATCCTGCTCTCGGCCGCGGTGGGGCAGCGCTTCCCGGGCACCGGCGGGGTGTCCTTCGCCATGCTCGTCGCCTTCCTGCTGTCCGCCCCCTTCGGCGTCGCCGCCGGCGGCGCCGACCTGCTCCAGCCGGAGCTGCTGCTGATCGGCCTGGGCGTCGGACTGCTGTCGTCGGTCATCCCCTACTCGATCGAGCTGGAGGCGCTGCGCCGGATGCCCAAGCGGGTGTTCGGCATCCTGATGAGCCTGGAGCCGGCCATGGCCGCCCTGGTCGGCCTGCTCGTCCTGGGCGAGATCCTCGACGTGCGCGAGTGGGCCGCCATCGGCTGCGTGGTCATCGCCAGCATGGGCGCCACCCGCGCCGCACGCTGACCCCGGGCCGCCCCCTCCCCGGGCCAGAGGCGGGACCACCGCACCCGCCGCCTACCATGTGACCCGTGAAAGAGCTCCCCGACCGGCCCGCCCGGCGTGCCGTGCACCCCTTCCTGAGCCTGTGGTCGCCCACGGCCGCCACCATGCGTCTGTGGGCCCTGGCCGCGGTGGCCGTCAACGCGGGCATCACGGTGACGGGCGCGGTGGTGCGGGTGACCGGGTCGGGGCTGGGCTGCCCCACCTGGCCCCGCTGCACCCCGGACAGCTTCGTCCCGGCCGCCCACGACGGGATCTCGCCGCTCAACACGGCGATCGAGTTCGGCAACCGGCTGCTGACCTTCCTGGTGCTGGTCGTGGCGGTGGCCTGCGTGATCGCCGCGCGCCGCCTGCCGGAGCACCGGAGCGGCCTGGTCCGGCTGGCCTGGATCCAGCCGTTCGGCGTGGCCGTCCAGGCCTTCTGGGGCGGCGTGGTGGTGCACAGCGCGCTCAACCCGGTCACCGTGAACGTGCACTTCCTGTTCTCCGTCGGGATGATGGCCGCGGCCTGCCTGCTGTACGCCCGCGCCGGGGAGGGCGACGCCCCGCCGGAGCCGCTGGTCCACCCCCGCATCCGCACGCTCGGCTCCGTCCTGGTCGGCGCCGTGCTCACGCTGATCGTCGCGGGCATGGTGGTGACCGGCACCGGCCCCCACTCCGGGGACGAGCTGGCCTCCCGGTTCCCCTTCGACATCGAGACCGTGGCCAGGATCCACGCCGACGCCGCCTACCTCGTGGTGGGCCTGACCTTCGCGCTGACCTTCGCGCTGCACGTGACCGGCGCGTCCGGCCCCGCGCGGCGGGCGGCGCTGACGCTGCTGGCCGTGGAACTGGCCCAGGGGGTCGTCGGCTACGTCCAGTACTTCCTGGCGGTGCCCGCGTTCCTGGTCGGCCTGCACGTGCTCGGCTCGACCCTGGTGTGGATCTGCACCCTGCGGGTGGTCTTCGCGCTCCGCTCCCGGGGCCCGGCGGACGCGCCCGCCGCCGCGCCCGCCGGAGCGTCCGCGCCGGACGCCGTACGTGCGTGACCCCGGAGACGGACCCGTGCCCCGGCCCGCGCCCCCTTCTGCGCCCCCTTCTGCGCCTCGGCTCGGTGGCCCGGTCCGGTGGCTGCGCCGTACGGCCGCGCGCGTCGCATCCCTGCCGGCGTCCGTCCGGGCGTCCCGCACGGCGCTGCGCCGCTGCTACCAGGCGGCGGTGGCGCTGAGCGTGCTGGCGGTCGCCCCGCTCACCTGGGCCTGGCTGACCAGTTCCGGCCACCGGGTGGTGGCCGGCTCCTCCCCCGGCTGGACCGCCGAGGTGCCGCGGGCGCCCGTCGCGCTGGTGCTGGGCGCGGCCGTGCACGGCGGCCACCCCTCCCCCATGCTGGCCAGGCGGCTGGACATCGCCGCCGAGCTGTACCGGGCCGGCCGGGTGCGGGCGCTGCTGCTCTCCGGTGACAACGGCCGCCGCGGCTACGACGAGCCGACCGCGATGCGCGACTACCTGCTCGCCCGCGGGGTGCCCGGCCGGGCCCTGGTGCTCGACTACGCGGGCTTCGACACCTGGGACTCCTGCGTGCGCGCCCGCGACGTGTTCGGCGCCACCCGGCTGACCGTGGTCACACAGCGCTTCCATCTGCCCCGGGCCGTGGCGCTGTGCCGCGCGGCGGGTCTGGAGGCCTCCGGCGCCGGGGACGACTCCGCCCGGCGGTGGGCCTCGACCACCTACGCCTACGCGGTCCGCGAGTTCGGGGCGGCGGCGAAGGGCTTCCTGGACGCGGTGGTCCTGCGCTCCGAGCCGGTCTTCCCCGGTCCCCGGGAGACCACCCTGGAAGCCGCGCTCCGCGCGGGGAGCTGACCTGCGGAGCCCTGCGAAGCCTTACGGGGAGGGAGCCTGCCCGCCGGGCGGGCGGCTCCAGGGGGTCGCCTCGGGCGCCTGCCCCCGGGCCGGGACCGGCGCCGCCGCCACCGGGAAGTTGCGGCGGGCCTCGGCCATGCACTGCAGCAGTGCGTACTGCTCCTCGTTGAAGGTCTGCTCGCCGATCGTCCGGTGCGCGGCCCGCTCGTGCAGCAGGCCGAGCTCGGTGGCGGCGAGCTGGTAGTCGGTCATCGCCCGCAGCCCCGCGCGCCCGCCGTTCGTCCTGGCCCAGTGCCGGGCCTGGCGGCGGCCGGGCAGCGAGGAGAGCATGTAGACGTCCTGCGGGGCGACCAGCCCGGTCGCCTGGTAGGCGGGCAGGTAGTTCTGGATCAGGCCGACGATGCGCCTGCGGTCGCGGACCACCACGCCGATGAGCACCAGCAGCACGACCATCAGCAGCAGGTAGGCGCCGGCCAGCCCGGTGAGCCCGGCATAGAGCGTGAAACCGTTCCAGATGCCGTGCAGCAGCATCGCGCCGACCCAGCCCGCCGCGATGACGCTCACCTGCCCCGGACGGTTGCGCTGGGCGGCGTAGGCCACCGCGATGCCGATCATCGAGGTGAACAGCGGGTGCGCGAACGGCGAGAGCACGCCGCGCAGCACGGCGGTCACCGCCAGGCCGCGCGCGCCGGTTTCGCCGAGGGCGCTCACGTAGTAGCTGACGTTCTCGCTCATCGCGAAGCCGAGGCCGACCATGCTGGCGTAGATGACGCCGTCGGTGGGCCCGTCCAGCTCCGCCCGCCTGAACCTGAGCAGGCCCAGCAGGACCAGGCCCTTCATGGTCTCCTCGACCACCGGGGCGCCGAACGTCGCGGCGAGGTTGCGCGCCTCGGTCTGCTCGAGCATCGCCGACTGCCACAGGTAGAGCAGGTTCAGGGAGTTGACCACGCCCGCCACCAGGACGGCCACGCCCGCGCCCCAGGCGAAGGCGAAGACCAGGTTGCCGCGCGGCTCGGGCTCCATCCGGTCCAGCGCGAGCACCGCCGCCAGCAGCACCGGGACCGGGGCCAGCGCCAGGGCCAGGGCGATGAGGAAGTGCACCGGGTCGCCGTCGCGCAGGTCGAAGGAGAACGAGACCAGCGCGCACAGCCCGGTCGCGACGAGCCCGGCGATCAGCCCGACGGACGGGCGGTCCTTGAACACCCATCGGGGATCGCGGCTCGCCATGGGGCAACGGTAACCGATCAGCCGGAGGCTGTCCCCCCGCCCGCCCGTCCACCTGCGGCCCTGCCGCCGGCGGGGGCCCTCGGCGGGGCGCGGCCGGCTCAGACGAGCATCGAGTCGATCGCGACGGCGAGGAAGAGCAGCGCCAGGTAGGCGTTGGACCAGTGGAAGAAGCGCATCGGGCGCAGGTCCACCCCGGTCTTGCCGGCGTTGACCCGGCCCAGCAGGCTGTGGACCTCCCACAGGCAGGCGGCGCCGAGCACCGCGGCCACCGCGGGGTAGAGCGGGGTGGTGCCCGCGAGCGGCCACAGCAGCAGCGAGCAGAGCACGGTCGCCCAGGTGTAGACGATGCTCTCCAGCACCACGCGGCGCTCGGTGGCGACCACCGGGAGCATCGGGACCTTCGCCGCGGCGTAGTCCTCCTTGTAGCGCATGGCCAGGGTCCAGGTGTGCGGGGGCGTCCAGAAGAACACCACGCCGAACAGCACCACGGGCGCCCAGTCCAGGCGGCCGGTGACCCCGGCCCAGCCGATCAGCACCGGCATGCAGCCGGCGATGCCGCCCCACACCACGTTCTGGGCGGTGCGCCGCTTGAGGATCATCGAGTAGACGAGGACGTAGAAGAGGTTCGCGGCGAGCGAGAGCCCGGCCGCCAGCCAGTTCACCGTCAGGCCGAGGCCGAGGGTCGACACGACGCCGAGGACGACGCCGAAGACCAGCGCGTTGCCGGGCGGCACCTGGTCGCGGGCCAGGGGGCGACGGCGGGTGCGGCGCATCGCGGCGTCGATGTCGCGGTCGATGTAGCAGTTCAGCGCGTTCGCGCTGCCCGCCGAGAGGGTGCCGAACACCAGCGTGTTGACGGCGGTCCACAGCGGCGGCAGGCCCTTGGCCGCCAGGAACATCACCGGCAGCGTCGTGATCAGCAGCAGCTCGATGATCCGCGGCTTGGTCAGCGCGACGTAGGCCTTGACCACGTCGCCGAGCGAGCGCGGCGCGGCGCCCGGTGCCGCGCTCTCCTGGAGCGGGGCCGTCGGTTGCTTGTCGGTCAGCACCATCTAGGGCGCTTCCAGCACGTGCGGGGTCAACTGCTCAACCTCGTGATCGACGACGCGGGTCCGTGAATGCGGGCACCAGCCAGCTTGTGGACTCACTGTAGTTGCAGCAGGGGGCGGTCCCGGCACGGGGGTGCGAAGCCCGCCGGGGCGCCGCGATGGGATCCCTTCCGCTGGGTAGGTCACCGGTGCCGCTCACGACTCCCGCGACCGCGCTCCGGCTGGGCCTACGCCACGGTAGCAAGGTCGAACCGTTAGGGTCCGTTGTGGGCGGGAAATGCCAACCGGCGCCACCAACACGACTAGATCCGGAGATCGAGCACTTGAGCAGCGAACTCGTGCCAGCCCTCGAATGGAGCGACCTGGACCGCCGTGCGGTCGACGTCGTCCGGGCCCTGGCGATGGACGCGGTAGAGAAGGCGGGGTCGGGCCACCCCGGCACCGCGATGAGCCTGGCCCCCGCCGCATACCTGCTTTTCCAGCACGTGATGCGACACGACCCCTCCGACCCGGCGTGGGTCGGCCGGGACCGCTTCGTGCTGTCCTGCGGCCACTCCAGCCTGACCCTGTACATCCAGCTCTACCTGTCGGGTTACGGGCTCACCCTGCACGACCTGGAGATGCTGCGCCAGTGGGAGAGCCTGACCCCGGGCCACCCCGAGCACGGCCACACCGCCGGTGTGGAGACCACCACCGGCCCGCTCGGCCAAGGCATCGGCAACGCGGTCGGCATGGCCATGGCCGCCCGCCGCGAGCGCGGCCTGTTCGACCCGGACACCGCGCCGGGCGCCTCGCCGTTCGACCACATGGTCTGGTGCTTCGCCTCCGAGGGCGACATCGAGGAGGGCATCAGCCACGAGGTCAGCGCGCTGGCCGGCCACCAGAAGCTGGGCAACCTGGTCGTCGTCTTCGACAGCAACCACATCTCCATCGAGGACGACACCCAGATCGCGCTGAGCGAGGACGTCCTGGCGCGCTACGAGGCGTACGGCTGGCACGTGCAGACCGTCGACTGGACCCGGACGGGCGACTACGTCGAGGACGTCCAGGAGCTGTACGACGCGCTGGAGGCGGCCCGCGCCGTCACCGACAAGCCGTCCTTCATCCGGCTGCGGACCATCATCGGCTGGCCCTCGCCCGGCAAGCAGAACACCGGCAAGATCCACGGCGCGGCGCTCGGCGACGAGGAGATCGCCGCGACCAAGAAGATCATGGGCATGGACCCGGAGAAGTCCTTCGACGTCCCGGCCGAGGTGCTGGAGCACGCCCGGCGGGTCGTCCAGCGCGGCCGCGCCGCCCGCGCCGAGTGGGACAAGGCCTACGCCTCCTGGCGGGAGTCCGCCCCCGAGCGCGCCGAGCTGTTCGACCGGATCTCCCGGAAGGAGCTCCCGGACGGCTGGTACAAGGCGCTGCCGACCTTCGAGACCGGCTCCTCGGTGGCCACCCGCAAGGCCTCCGGCGAGGTGCTCAGCGCCCTCGCGCCGGTCCTGCCCGAGCTGTGGGGCGGCTCGGCCGACCTGGCCGAGTCCAACAACACCACGATGAAGGGCGAGCCGTCCTTCATCCCCGAGGAGCACCAGACCAAGGCCTTCCCGGGCGGCCCGTACGGCCGGACGCTGCACTTCGGCATCCGCGAGCACGGCATGGGCGCGATCCTCAACGGCATCGCGCTGCACGGCGGCACCCGCCCCTACGGCGGCACGTTCCTGGTCTTCAGCGACTACATGCGCCCCGCCGTACGGCTCGCGGCGCTGATGAAGCTGCCGGTCACCTACGTGTGGACGCACGACTCCATCGGCCTGGGCGAGGACGGCCCGACCCACCAGCCGGTCGAGCACCTGTGGGCGCTGCGCGCGATCCCGGGCCTGGACGTGGTCCGCCCGGCGGACGCCAACGAGACCGCCGCCGCCTGGCGGGTCGTGCTGGAGCACACCGACCGCCCCGCCGCACTGGCGCTCACCCGGCAGAACCTGCCGGTCTACGAGGGCACCGCGGACTCCTGCAAGGTCGCCAAGGGCGGCTACGTCCTGCAGGACGCCTCCGACGGCCAGCCGCGGGTGATCCTGATCGCCACCGGCTCGGAGGTCGAGCTGGCCGTCGAGGCGCGCAAGGTCCTGGAGGCCGAGGGCGTGCCGACGCGGGTCGTGTCGATGCCGTGCGTCGAGTGGTTCCACGCCCAGGACGCCGCCTACCGGCAGACCGTGCTGCCGCCGGCGGTGCGCGCGCGCGTCGCCGTGGAGGCGGGCATCGCGCTGGGCTGGCGGGAGTTCGTCGGGGACGACGGGGTAGTGGTGAGCCTGGAGCACTTCGGCGCGTCGGCCCCCTACCGCACCCTCTTCCAGCAGTTCGGCCTCACCGCCGAGCGCGTGGTGGCCGCAGCGAAGGGAAGCCTCGCGAAGACCGGGGCCGACAAGGGCGAGACGACGGGAAACTGATCATGAGCGAGATCCTGAAGAGCCTCTCCGGCCACGGCGTTTCCATCTGGCTGGACGACATCAGCCGCGAGCGCCTGCGCACCGGCAACCTGGAGTCCCTCATCCGGGACAAGGGCGTGGTCGGCGTCACCTCCAACCCGACGATCTTCGCCTCGGCGCTGAGCAAGGGCGACGCCTACGACACGCAGCTGCACGACCTGGCCGTGCGCGGCGTGGACGTGGAGGAGGCGGTGCGCGCCATCACCACCTACGACATCCGCTGGGCCGCCGACGTGCTGCGCCCGGTCTACGACGTCACCGGCGGCGTGGACGGCCGGGTCTCCATCGAGGTGGACCCGCGCCTGGCCAGGAGCACCGACAAGACGATCGCCGAGGCGCGCGCGCTGTGGTGGATGGTCGACCGGCCCAACCTGTTCATCAAGATCCCGGCGACGCTCGAGGGCCTGCCCGCGATCACCCAGGCCATCGCGGAGGGCATCAGCGTCAACGTCACGCTGATCTTCTCCCTGGAGCGCTACCGCGCCGTGATGGACGCCTGGCTGACCGGTCTGGAGCAGGCCAAGGCCGCCGGGCTGAACCTGGCCGGCATCGAGTCCGTGGCCTCCTTCTTCGTCAGCCGCGTCGACACCGAGATCGACAAGCGCCTGGAGGCGGCCGGCACCCCCGAGGCGAAGGCGCTCAAGGGCAAGGCGGCGGTCGCCAACGCCCGCCTGGCCTTCGCCGCCTTCGAGGAGGTCGTGAACTCGCCGCGCTGGCAGGCGCTGCAGGCCGCCGGGGCGCGTCCCCAGCGCCCGCTGTGGGCCTCCACCGGCACCAAGGACCCGAGCTACCCCGACACCCTCTACGTCGACGAGCTGGTCACCGCCGGGACGGTCAACACCCTGCCGGAGAAGACCCTCGACGCCGCCGCCGACCACGGCCGGATCACCGGCGACACGATCCGCCCCTTCTACGAGGAGGCCTGGAACACCATGGCCGCGCTCAAGGAGGCCGGCATCGACTACGACGACGTCGTGCGGGTGCTGGAGGAGGAGGGCGTGGAGAAGTTCGAGGCCTCCTGGAACGAGCTCCTGGCCACCGTCACCGCCGAGCTGCGGAAGGCGTGAGCCGCATGGCAGTCTCCGTGACGTTCAACGAGGACCGCCTGGCCGAGCAGGCCGCCGAGACGGTCCGGGCACTCGTCGCCGACGGGGTGCACGAGCGCCTGGCCGCGGGCGACGCCGCGCTGTGGGGCGAGGAGGCCCGGGCCGAGGCGGCCGTCCGGCTGGGCTGGCTCACCCTCCCCCTCACCAGCCGGGAGCTGCTCCCCGAGATCGGCATCCTGGTCGAGCGGGCCCGGGCGCAGGGCCTGGACCACGTGGTCCTGGCCGGCATGGGCGGCTCCTCGCTCGCCCCCGAGGTCATCTGCACCACCGCCGACGTGCCGCTGACGGTGCTCGACACCACCGACCCGGCCCAGGTCCGCCGCGCCCTGGCCGACCGGCTGGAGCGCACCATCGTCGTGGTGGCCAGCAAGAGCGGCGGCACGGTCGAGACCGACAGCCACCGCCGGATCTACGAGCAGGCCTTCCGCGACGCCGGGATCGACCCGGCCGAGCGGATCGTCGTGGTCACCGACCCGGGTTCGCCGCTGGAGCAGGCCGCCATCGAGGCGGGCTACCCAGTCATCCTCGCCGACCCCAACGTGGGCGGGCGCTACAGCGCCCTGTCGGCGTTCGGCCTGGTGCCCAGCGCGCTGGCCGGGGCCGACGTGCTGAAGCTGCTCGACGACGCCGCCGCGGTGCAGCCGCTGCTCGCGCAGGCCGAGGGCAACCCCGGCCTGGAGCTCGGCGCCGCCCTGGGCGCCGCCGCGCTGGCCGGGCGCGACAAGCTGGTCCTCGAGGACAGCATGTCGGAGATCAACGGCCTGCCCGACTGGATCGAGCAGCTGGTCGCCGAGTCCACCGGCAAGTCCGGCAAGGGCATCCTGCCGGTCGTCGGCGCCGACCCGAACGACTCCGACGACGAGCTGGTCGCCGGGATCGACTCCGACGGCTCGGTGACCGTCGCCGGCCCGCTGGGCGCGCAGTTCCTCGTCTGGGAGTACGCCACCGCGGTCGCCGGCCGGGTCCTCGGCATCGACCCGTTCAACCAGCCGAACGTGACCGAGTCCAAGGAGAACACCAACCGGCTGCTGGCGGCCGGCGAGCTGCCGGTCGGCGCGCCGGCGCTGGTCGACGGCCCCGTCGAGGTGTACGGCGAGGGCCTGGAGGACGCCAAGGACCTGTCCGAGGTGTTCACCCGGCTGCTGCAGGACATCCCGGACGACGACGGCTACCTGGCGGTCATGGCCTACCTCGACCGGGAGGCGGCCTTCGACGTCCCCGTGGCCGAGGACGCCTCGTTCGAGGCCATGACCGACGCGTGGAGCGCGGCCGACCCGGCCACGCTGCGCGGCCTGCTCGCCGTGCGGACCGACCGGCCCGTCACCTTCGGGTGGGGCCCCCGGTTCCTGCACTCCACCGGCCAGTACCACAAGGGCGGCCCGCAGAACGGCGTGTTCCTGCAGATCACCGGGGCGGTCGAGGCCGATCTGGAGGTGCCGGGCAAGCCGTACACCCTGGGCCGGCTCCAGATGGCGCAGGCGCTGGGCGACCAGGGCGCGCTGACCGGCCGGGCCCGCCCGACCGTGCGGCTGCACCTGACCGACCGCGCGGCCGGGGTCGCGCGCCTGCTCGCGGCAGCGCGGGAGGTCTGAATGGCCGAGCAGGAGCAGCCGACCCGTCCCGAGGAGACCGTGGCCGCCGCCTCGGCGGCCGCGGTCACCGGCACCACCGAGGAGGTCGTGGCGGCCAACCCGCTGCGCGACCCCCGCGACAAGCGCCTGCCGCGTGTGGCGGGACCGTGCGTGCTGGTCCTGTTCGGCGTGACGGGTGACCTGGCGCGCAAGAAACTGCTCCCGGCGATCTACGACCTGGCGAACCGGGGGCTGCTCCCCCCGGGCTTCTCCCTGGTCGGTTTCGCCCGCCGCGACTGGGCCGACCAGGACTTCGCGAAGCTGACGTACGACGCGGTCAAGCAGCACGCGCGCACGCCGTTCCGCGAGGAGGTCTGGAGGCAGCTGTCGGAGGGCATCTTCTTCTGCCCCGGCGAGTTCACCGACGACGGCGCGTTCGACGCGCTGGCGATGATGCTCAAGGAGATCGACGAGACCCGGGGCACCGGCGGCAACTACGGGTTCTACCTGTCGGTGCCGCCGAGGTTCTTCCCGGTCGTGGTCGAGCAGCTCAAGCGGACCGACCTGGCGCACGGCCCCGCGGGGGCCTGGCGCCGGGTGGTCATCGAGAAGCCGTTCGGGCACGACCTGAAGAGCGCCCACGAGCTCAACGCGATCACCAGCGCGGTCTTCCCGGAGAGCTCGGTGTTCCGCATCGACCACTACCTGGGCAAGGAGACCGTCCAGAACGTCATGGCGCTGCGCTTCGCCAACAACCTGTTCGAGCCGATCTGGAACCGCGGTTACGTCGACCACGTCCAGATCACGATGGCCGAGGACATCGGCATCGGCGGCCGGGCGGGTTACTACGACGGCATCGGCGCGGCCCGCGACGTGATCCAGAACCACCTGCTCCAGCTGCTGGCGCTGGTCGCGATGGAGGATCCGACCTCCTTCGACGCCGACTCGCTGCGCCGGGAGAAGGAGAAGGTGCTCAAGGCGGTGCAGCTCCCGCAGGACCTGTCGCTGTCCACCGCCCGCGGGCGGTACGCCGCGGGCTGGCAGGGCGGTGAGCCGGTCGTCGGCTACACCGAGGAGGAGGGCATCCCCGCCGACTCGATCACCGAGACCTACGCCGCGATCAAGCTGGAGATCGCCAACCGCCGCTGGGCGGGGGTCCCGTTCTACCTGCGCACCGGCAAGCGGCTGGGCCGCCGGACGACCGAGGTCGCCGTGGTGTTCCAGAAGGCGCCGCACCTGCCGTTCAGCAAGGACGACACCGAGATCCTGGGGCACAACGCCCTGGTCATCCGGGTCCAGCCGGACGAGGGCATCACGGTGCGGTTCGGCTCCAAGGTGCCGGGCACCGCGATGGAGGTCCGGGACGTCTCGATGGACTTCGCCTACGGCGAGTCGTTCATGGAGTCCTCCCCCGAGGCCTACGAGCGGCTGCTGCTGGACGTGCTGATCGGTGACCCGCCGCTCTTTCCGCACCAGCGCGAGGTGGAGCTGTCGTGGAAGATCCTCGACCCGATCGAGGAGTTCTGGGCCTCGCAGGGGCCTCCGGAGGACTACCCGGCGGGCAGCTGGGGCCCGGCCTCGGCCGACGAGATGATGGCCCGCGACGGGCGCGTCTGGAGGAGACTCTGAGATGACGAGCTTCATGCTCACCGACACGACCGCGTCGAAGATCTCCTCCCAGCTCACCCACCTCCGCCACCAGCTGGGCAGCCCGGCGGTCGGCATGGTGCTGACCCTGGTGGTGGTCTGCGACGAGGGCAGTCAGTACGACGCGGTGCGCGCCGCGACCGAGGCCGCCCGCGAGCACCCCTCGCGGATCCTGGTCGTCATCACCCGCGACGAGACCGAGCCGAACCGGCTGGACGCGGAGCTGCGGGTCGGGGAGAGCACGCCGGGCGAGGTGATACTGCTCCGGCTGTACGGCGAGCTGACCCGGCACGCCGACTCGGTGGTCAGCCCTCTGCTGCTCACCGACACGCCGGTGGTCGCCTGGTGGCCGAAGGAGTCCCCGGAGGTCCCGGCCGAGGACCCGGTGGGGGCGCTCGCCCAGCGCCGGATCGTCGACGCCCGTGCGGCGACGCCGTCGGTGCGGGCGATCGCGAGCCGGGCCCGGAGCTACGTGCCGGGCGACACCGACCTGGCGTGGACCCGGCTGACGCCCTGGCGGAGCCTGCTGGCCGCCGCGTTCGACCAGCCGGTGGGCAAGGTCAGGAAGGGCGTGGTGGAGGCCTCGCCCGACCACTCCAGCGCCCCGCTGCTGGCCGCCTGGCTCGGTGAGCGGCTGGGCGTCCCGGTGAAGGTGGCGGAGTCCGGCGGCCCCGGCCTGACCACGGTCAAGCTGACCACCGCCGAGGGCGACATCGTCATCACCCGCTCCGACGCGCGGCTGGCCACGCTGTCCCGCCCGGGGCAGCCGGACCGCCAGGTGGCCCTGACCCGGCGTCCGACGGCGGAGCTGCTCGCCGAGGAGCTGCGCCGCCTGGACCCGGACGAGGTCTACGAGGCCGCGGTCCGGCGGGTCGCCCGCACGAGCAAGTCGTGACGGAGGGCGTCCCGCGGCAGGTCCGCGGGGCGCCCTCCCGCCGGGGCGTTCCGGCCCCGGACCCTCCGAGTCCTTCGAGTCCTTCGAGGCTCCCGTGGGTCTTCCGGGCCCTCCGGTCCCGCCGAGACCCCGCGGGTCTTCCGATTCCACGAGTCAGAGAGAGCGCGCTGTGAGTGTTCCCAACGTCGTCGTCCACCGCGACGCCGACATGCTGGCCAAGGCCGTCGCCGCCCGGGTGATCACCCGCCTGGTCGACGCGCAGTCGGCCAAGGGCTCGGCCTCCCTGGTCCTGACCGGCGGCACCGTGGGCATCGCCACCCTGGCCGAGATCGCCGCCAGCCCGGCCCGCGACGCCGTCGACTGGCGCAACCTGGACATCTGGTGGGGCGACGAGCGCTTCCTGCCCTCCGGTGACCCCGACCGCAACGAGACCGGTGCCCGCAAGGCGCTGCTGGACCACGTCGACGTCGACCCGGCGCGCGTGCACGTGATGCGCGGCCCCGACTCCGGCATGACCGCCGAGGAGTCGGCGGACGCCTACGCCGAGGAGCTGAGCCGCGCCGCCCGGCACGAGGACCACGGCCCGGCGCCCTCCTTCGACGTGCTGCTGCTGGGCATGGGCCCGGACTCGCACGTGGCGTCGCTGTTCCCCGGGATGCCCGCGCTGTACGACACCCGGCCGGCGGTCGCCGTGCACGGCTCCCCCAAGCCGCCGCCCACCCGGATCTCGCTGACGATGCCGGTCATCCAGGGCGCGCGCGAGGTGTGGGTGGTCGCGGCGGGCGCGGACAAGGCGGGGGCCGTACGGCTGGCGCTGTCGGACGACTCGGGACCGGTGCAGGTCCCGGCGGCCGGGGCCCGGGGGCGGCGGCGCACCCTGTTCCTGCTGGACCGCGCCTCCGCGTCGAAGATCCCCGCCTCCCTGAGCCGGCTCTCCTCTCCCTGAGGGACCCGGGGGCGGACCTGGGGGAGCCGGCGGGCCTCGCTCCACCGGGGAGGTGCGGGATGATCGCGGTATGCGGTTCGCCATTCTCGGCCCCCTCGAGGTGCGCTCTCCCGACGGTGCGGCGGTCTCCGTGGGCGGGCCCCGGTCGCGGGCGCTGCTCGTGATGCTGCTGCTCGACGCGGGCCGGGCGGTCGGGCTGGACGAGCTGATCGACGGCCAGTACGGCGAGGCCCCTCCGGCCGACGCGGTGGGCGCGGTGCAGGCCCAGGTCTCCCGGCTGCGCCGCGCCCTGCCCGCCGGGCTGCTGGAGTTCCACGGCAGCGGCGGCTACCGGCTCGCGGTCGATCCCGGCGACGTCGACGCCCACCGGTTCCAGGACCTCGCCCGCGCGGGGCGGCGAGCGCTGACGGCCGGCCGGCCCGAGGCCGTGACCGGCCCGCTGCGGGAGGCGCTCCGCCTGTGGCGCGGACCGGCCCTGGCCGACCTGCCCTCCGGGCGGGCGCGGGCGGCCCTGCTGGAGGAGCTCCGGCTGGCGGCGACCGAGGACCTCGTCGAAGCGGAGCTCGCCCTCCCCGGGGGCACGTCCGTGGCGGAGCTGCGCCGGCTGGTGGCCGGGCACCCGCTGCGGGAGCGGTTCGCCGGGCAGCTGGTGCGGGCCCTGCACGCGGAGGGACGGCGGGGCGAGGCGCTGGCGGCGTTCGCCGAGACCCGGCGGGTGCTCGCCGAGGAGCTCGGCGCCGACCCCTCCCCCGAGTTGGCCGCGGCGCATCTGGCCGTGCTGCGCGCCGAGGAACCCGCACCGGCGGCGCGGCGGGGACCTCCCGCCCCGCTCACCGGTCTCGTGGGCCGGGAGCGGGAACTGGAGCGGATCGCCGCGCTCCGCGGCTCCCGGCTGGTCACGATCACCGGTCCCGGTGGCATCGGCAAGACCCGGCTGGCCGTCGAGGCGGCCGGGCGCGAGCGGCGCCGGGTGTGCTTCGCCGACCTGTCCTCGCTCGACGGCGGCGACCAGGTGCCGCAGGCGGTGCTCGGCGCCCTCGGCCTCCGGGAGGTCGGCCTGCGGCCGCTCGACGCGTCCGACCCCGCCGAGCGCCTGGTCACGGCGCTCACCGGGCAGGAGCTCCTGCTCGTCCTGGACAACTGCGAGCACGTGGTCGCCTCCGCCGC
The DNA here is from genome assembly GCA_014647935.1 of Planomonospora parontospora. Lineage (GTDB taxonomy): Bacteria > Actinomycetota > Actinomycetes > Streptosporangiales > Streptosporangiaceae > Planomonospora > Planomonospora parontospora. The sequence goes on along the minus strand of BMQD01000007.1, from coordinate 130,711 downwards.
CGGGCTGGTCCGCAGACTGCTGGACGCCTGCCCCGGGGTGAGCGTCCTGGCCACCGGCCGCGAGCCTCTCGGCCTCACCGGTGAGGTGCTGGTGCCGCTGGCGCCGCTGGCCGTACCGCCGCCCGGGTCCTCGCCGGCCGTCGCGGCGGCCCATCCCGCGGTGCGGCTCTTCGCCGACCGGGCGGCGGCCGTGCGGCCCGGCTTCGAGATCGGCCCGGACACCGTGGAGGCGGTCGTGCGGATCTGCGCTGCGCTGGACGGGTTGCCCCTGGCCCTGGAGCTGGCGGCGGCGCGGCTGCGGTCGTTCACCGCCGAGCAGGTCGCCGCCCGCCTGGCCGAGCACGGGAGGTTCCGGTTGCTGTCGCGGGGCGACCGTACGGCGGCGGCCCGGCACCGCACGCTGCGCGCGGCGGTGGAGTGGAGCTGGGGCCTGCTCACCCCGGAGGAGCAGGTCGTGGCCAGGCGGTTCGCCGTGTTCGCGGGAGGCGTGTCCCTGGAGGCGGTCGAGGCGGTGTGCGGGGTGGCCGACGCCGCCGGGACGCTGGCCGACCTGGTGGACAGGTCGCTGGTCGAGCGGGACGGCGACCGCTACCGAATGCTGAGCACGATCCGGTTGTTCTGCGCCGAGCGGCTGGACGAGGCCGGGGAACCGGAGCGGCTGCACGCCGCCCACGCCCGGTTCTTCCTCGGTCTGGCGCAGCGCGCCGACCCGCACCTGCGCGGGGCCGGGCAGCTGCGGTGGCTGGCCCGGCTCTCCGCGGACCACGCCGACCTGGCGGCCGCGCTCCGCTGGGCCGTGCGCGGCGAACCGGAGACGGCGCTGCGGCTGATCTCCGCGCTGGCGGCGTACTCCTGGCTGAGCGGACGGCGCGGCCACGTGGTGGAGGCGGCGACCGGGCTCCTCGCCGGGATCGACGGCCCCCCGGCCGGACTGGAGGAGGAGTACGTCATGTGCGTGGCGCACGCCCTGCCCCGGGTGCAGCCGGAGCACCGGGAGCGAGCCGCCGCCGTCATGAGGGCGCGGGACCGGCCGCTGCGCAATCCGTTCACCGCCGCCCTGTGGGGCATGACCGCCGGGCCGACCGGGCCGATGGGGCCCGAGGCCGACCGGGTGCTCGGCGCCGATCCGTGGGGGCTCGCCCTGGGACGGCTGGGCCGGGCCCTGCTGGCGCTGCTGGGCGGTGATCCGGACCGGGGCGAGCGGGAACTGGAGGAGACGGCGGCGGTCTTCCGCTCCCTGGGAGAACGCTGGGGGACGGCCCAGTGCCTGGACTCGCTCGCCCTGTGCGCGGGCCGGCGCGGCGAGTGGGCCCGCGCCGGCGACCTGTGGCGGGAGTCCCTGGAGCTGCTGGAGCAGCTCGGCGCCGGCGAGGAGAGCGCCGACGTGCTGAGGCACCGGGCCGAGGCCCTGGTCCGTTCGGGCGATCCGGCCGGTGCCGTCGGCGACTACCGGCGGGCCGCGGAGCTCGCCCGCGCGGCGGGCCGACCGGACGTGCCCGCCGCGATCCTGCTGGGACTGGGGGAGATCGCACGGTTCGAGGGTGACCTGGCGGAGGCCCGCCGCCTGCTCGAAGCGGCGCTGCGGAGCGCGGAGACCGGGCTGTTCGGCGCCGAGGGGACGCGGGCGCGGGTGCTCACCGCGCTGGGGCGGCTGGCCTCGGCCGAAGGCAAGCCCGCCGAGGCCCGGCTCCGCCACCGGTGGGCGGTGACCTGCGCACTGGACTCGTCGCTGCCGGTGGACCTCGCCGACGCCGCCGAAGGGCTGGCCGGGGCCGCGCTGCTGGAGGATACGGGCGGGCGGGCGGCGCTGCTGGAGGACGCGGGCGGGCGGGCGGCGCTGCTGCTGGGCGTGGCGGTGGCGTTGCGCGGGACGGTCCTCGCCGGTGACCGCGACGCCGCCAGGACCGCCGAGGCCGCGCGCCGCCTCACCGGCGCGGAGGCGTTCGCGGCGGAATTCTCCCGCGGGGCCGCACTGAGCCACGAGGCGGCGCTGAGCGTGCTGAAGGAGGAAGCGCTGACCGCGGCGGAGGAGGCTCTGCCGTACCAGAAGGCCGGCGGCCCGGCCGGCTGACAGCGCCCGGCGGTGCGGGCCGGCGGGTGTCAGCGGGCCGTCGACGGGTTGTCGATGGTCCCGGCGATGCTTCGGGGCATGAAGAACAGCAACGTCCTCATCTCCGGCGCGAGCATCGCCGGCCCCGCGCTCGCCCACTGGCTGAGCCGTCACGGCTGCGCCGTCACCGTCGTCGAGAAGGCGCCCGCGCTCCGGGCGGGCGGCCAGGCCGTCGACTTCAAGGGGTCGGCCCACCTGACCGTGCTGGAGCGCATGGGCATCCTGGCGGAGGTGCGGCGGCGCGAGACCGGCGGCACCGACCAGACCGTCGTCGACGCGGACGGCCGTACGCTGGCGGTCATCCCGGGCGAGTTCACCGGCGGCGACCTCGAGATCCTCCGCGGCGACCTCGCCGCCCTGCTGTACGAGCGGACCGCGGCGGACTGCGAGTACGTCTTCGGTGACTCCATCACGTCGCTGACCGAGGCGGCCGGCGGCGTGCACGTGACCTTCGAGCGGGGCGCGCCGCGCACCTTCGACCTCGTCGTCGGCGCGGACGGCATCCACTCCAACGTGCGGCGGCTGGCCTTCGGCCCCGAATCGGACTACGTGCGCTTCCTCGGTCACTATTACGCGCTGGCCGACCTCGGCGCCGGCCTCGATCCCGGCACCGGTTCCGGCGGCGCGATGTACAACGAGCCGGGCCGGATGGCCGCTCTCGGCGGCTCCAAGTCTCCCGCGTTCTTCGTCTTCGCCTCCGGGCCGCTCGACTACGACCGCTACGACACCGAGGCGCAGAAGCGGATCCTGGCCGAGGTCTACCGGGGCGCGGGCTGGCGGGTCCCGGAACTGCTCGCCGCGCTGCCGGGCGCCCGCGACCTCTACCTCGACTCGATCAGCAAGGTCGAGATCGACCGCTACGCCGAGGGGCGGGTGGTGCTGCTCGGCGACGCCGCCTACGGCAACACCCTGGGCGGCTTCGGCACCGGACTGGCCGTCGTGGGGGCGTACGTGCTGGCCGGCGAGCTGATCGCGGCGGGCGGCGACCACCGCACGGCGTTCCGGCGGTACGAGGAGGTGCTCCACCGCTACGCCAAGGTGGCCCGGAGCGCCAGCGCCGGGTCCTTCCTCGCGCCGGCGACGCGCCGGGGGATCGGCATGCGCAACCGCATGTTCCGGCACCGCTTCCTGCTGCGCATGATGCTGAAGGCGACCGACTGGTTCGCCACGGACGTCGAGCTGCCCGACTACACCGCGGCGCCCGGATCCTCCGTCACGGCCTGAACCCGGCCGGAGCCCGCACGTCCGGGGCGTAGGCGGTCTCGGCGCTGTAGCCGCCGCTGGATCGGCGGCGGGGCGCGGGCCCGACCTCGGGACGGAAATTCGGATGCACAATATCTCGTGATTTAGGCATCATTTCGGTCATGGATGTGAGAATCACGGAGCCGGAGCGGCTGGGACGGAGCAGGCTTCCCGGCGGCCGGTCACTGGGCTGGGCCGAGTGGGGGCCGACGGGCGGGGCACCGGTGCTGCTCTGCCCGGGAGCGGCCACGAGCCGGTGGCTGGGGTTCGGCGCGGACGTGCTGGACGACCTCGGGGTCCGCCTCGTCTCGGTGGACCGCCCCGGCCTCGGCGCCTCCGATCCCGCCCCCGGCCGGACGCTGCAGGACTGGGCGGACGACGTGCGCCACCTCTCCGTGGACCGCAGGCTGGACGGTCTGGCGGTCGTCGGCTACTCGCAGGGCGCGCCCTTCGCCCTGGCGTGCGCGGCGGCGGGGCTCGCCACGTCCGCGGCGATCGTCTCCGGCACCGACGAGCTGGCCGCGCCCGGGTTCGCCGACGCGCTGATCCCCCAGGTCCGGGGCATGGTGGACGCCGTGGCGAGTGATCCCGCCGCCGCGGAGGCGTCCTTCGCCGGTTTCGGCGACCCCGAGACGATGTGGCAGATCGCCATCGCGGGCGCTTCCACCGTCGACCGCGAGGTCTACCTGCAGCCGCCGTTCGAGCGGGCCTACCGCCGGGCCATGGCCGAGGCGTTCTCCCAGGGACCCGCCGGGTACGCCCGCGACACCGTCCTGGCCTCGGGCCGCTGGCCGTTCGACCCCGCGGACGTCGCCGTCCCGGTCGACCTCTGGTACGGCCCGCACGACACCAGCCCGGTCCACTCCCCCGACCTCGGCGCCACCCTGGCCCGCCGCATCCCCACCGCCCGCCGCCACGTCGTCCCCGAGGCGGGCGGCTCGCTGCTGTGGACCCACTCGGCGGAGATCCTCCGCTCACTGCTCCGAGGCGCCGCCGGCGCTTGAGCGAGCCCGGTCACGGTCGCGGCCCTCCCGCCGGGCCCGTCACCGCCCGCACGGACCGGTCGCGACCGTCTCCGGTCCGTCCTCGATCACCTCGGGCCCGTCACCGCCCGCACGGACCGGTCGCGACCGTCTCCGGTCCGTCCTCGATCACCTCGGGCCCGTCACCGCCCGCACGGACCGGTCGCCGTGGTGCGGGAGGCCGCCCTGCCGGGCCGGCGGCTTCTCCTGATCCCGGCGTCCGCCGATCCGCGGAGCGGGACCTATGATGCCGGTCGGCGGCGGACGCGGGGAGGCGCGGGTGGGCGTGGACGACACGGGAGCCGTACGGCGGACGGCCCCGGACGGCGCGGGACCGGCGGAGGAGGGGGCGCTGTTCGTCTACGGGACGCTGATGTTCCCCGAGGTGCTGCGGGCGCTGCTCGGCCGGGTTCCGGAAAGTGCCCCGGCCGTCGTCGCCGGGTGGCGGGCCGCCCGCCTGCCCGGTCACGTCTACCCGGTGCTCGTGCCCGCCGAGACGGGTACGGCGCGCGGGCTGCTGCTCACCGGCCTGACCGCCGGCGAGTGGCGCGTCCTGGACGAGTACGAGGGCCCGCTGTACGACCTGCGGCCGGTCGTGCTGACGGACGGACGCCGGGGCCGGGCCTACATCAGCGCCGACCCGTCGGCGGCGTCCGCCGAGGACTGGGACGCCGGCCGCTTCGCGGCCGAGCACCTGAGCGCCTACCTGGGCGAGTGCGCCGGCTGGGCGACCGAGGACGGACGGACCGGGTAGCGCCGGGTGCTGCCGGGCCGGGTACGGCGCTCGGGCCTGGGCGGCACTCAGACATGGATGGCCCCCCGGACACGGGCGACCTCCAGGCACCGGTGGCGCTCAGGCACGGGTGGCACTCACGCGCGGGCGGGCTCCGGCGGCGGGTCGCCGGTGAGGGCGGCGATCACGGCGCCGGCCAGGTGCTCCTCGACTTCGTCGGCGCTCCTGCCCCGGTCGGTCGTCAGCTGCTCCCAGACGGGGACCGAGGTCATCGCCCACGCCAGGTCGGCGGCGACGTCCGGAACCAGGCCGGGCCTCAGCCGCCCGGTGGTTCCCAGCCGGCGCGCGGCGAGGAGGAACCCCTCGTGGAGCTCGCCCATCCGGTCGTTCCAGGCCGCGGCGGCGTCGGGGTCGTCACGGCGGGAGGCCAGCAGCACCGAGGCCACCGGATGGATCACCGCCGCGTAGCGCAGCCAGACGCGCAGGAAGGCGCGGAACGCCTCGACGGGCTCCTCTCCGGTCAGCGCCTTCTCGCAGTGCGCGCGGATCCCGTCGCGCTCGTCCATGTCCCGCACGACGGCCACGAGCAGGCTCGCCCGGGAAGCGAAGTGGAGGTAGACCGCCTGCCGGGAGATCCCGGCCGCGCGGGCCACGTCGGCCATCGAGGCCCGGGGGCCCTGCTCGGTGATGAGCCGCCGGGCGGTCTCCAGGATGCGCGATCGCGTGCTTGACATGTGTCAAGCATAGCTCTAGCTTGACACGCGTCAAGCAGAAGAGCCCCGAGGAGGCACCCGATGGACACCACCCGCCCGGCGGTCGCCGCCGCGCTCACCGCGATGGGCGCGGTCGGCGCCGGCGACCGGGACGCCTGGCTCGCCTGCTACGCGCCCGAGGCCGTGCTCCACGACCCGGTCGGCGGCTCTCCCCTGGACCCCGACGGCACCGGACTGCGGGGGACGGCCGCCCTCGAACGCTTCTGGGAGCTCACCGTCGCCGCCAACGAGGTGCGCTTCGAGATCGCCGCGGTGCACCCGGCGGGCGACGAGGCGGCGGTCGTCGCCTCGGTCTCCGTCCGCTTCCCCACCGGCGGCTCCGCCGCCTACGACGGCGTCTTCGTCTACCGGACCGGAGGCGACGGGCGGATCGTCTCGCTGCGCGCCTACTGGGACCTGCAGGCCGTCCTGTCCGCGCTCGGCGCTTGAGGGGCTCGGCGACCCCGCGGAGCCGGCCGGGTCCGCAGCGCCCCGGCAGGCCCCGGGTCCGCCGGCGAGGCCGGAGACCGGTCCGGACGCGCGGCGGAGACCGTCCCGCCGGGCGCCCTCAGAGCAGGGCGTCGATCTCGGCGGTCAGGGAGCGCTTGGCCGCGGGGTCGAGGCAGGAGGCGGTGACGGCGTTGCGGGCCAGGGCCGCCAGGGCCGGGCGGTCGAGGCCGAAGACGTCGGCGGCGACGCGGTACTCGTTCGTCAGTGTGGTGGCGAACATCGGCGGGTCGTCGCTGCCCAGCGTGACGGACAGGCCCTCGGCCAGCAGACGCGGGAGCGGGTGGTCCTCGATCCGGGCGACCTGGCCGGTGCGGACGTTGGAGGTGGGGCAGACGTCCAGCCAGATCCGCTCATCGCGCAGCCGGTCGACGAGGCGGGGGTCGTCCAGGCAGGAGATGCCATGCCCGATCCGCTCGGCGCCGAGGTGGTCGACGACCTCCCAGATCGTCTCGGGGCCGGTCATCTCCCCCGCGTGCGGCACGCTGCGCAGACCGGCGGCCGTGGCCGCGCGGAAGGCGTCCCGGAAGGCGTCGCGGTGGTGGATCCTCTCCTGCTCGATCCCGGCCAGGCCGAAAGCTACCAATGCCTGGGGAGGTTCCTGCAGAGCGTGGTCCAGGGTGACCCGGGCGGCCTCGGCGCCGTACTCGCCGGGGATGTCGAAGATGTAGCCGACCCGGACGCCGTGCTCGTCCAGGGACCGCCGGGCGGCGAGGTCCAGCGCCTCGGTGACCTCCCCGGGCGGCATCCCGACGACGTGGTGGGCGTACGGCGTTACGGTCACCTCCACGTAGCGCCCGTTCTGCGCGGCCAGGTCCCGCGCCAGGCCCGTGACCAGGGTGGCCACGTCCTCGGGCTCGCGGACCAGGGCGTTGACCGCGCCGTAGGCGACGGCGAACTCGGCGAAGTCCCGGAACCGGTAGAACGCCCGCAGCTCCTCCTCGGTGGTCGGCACCCCGCCGCCGGGGTGGCGGCGGGACAGTTCGAGGACCGTGGACACCGAGGCCGAGCCGACGAGGTGGACGTGGAGCTCGGCCTTGGGCAGCGCGTCGATGAAGTCGTGGATCGTCATGCGGCCGACCTTAGGCAGCCGGGACGACGCCGGGTAGAGATCGGACCTCAATCTCACATGAGAATGTCAAATTTCATTGCTCGTCAGTGGCGGCCGTCTGCTGCACACAGGTCGCCGGGACGGCGTCGAGCGCTCGTCACTGGAGGGCCTGCGCCGGGACCTCCAGCGACGGCGTCGGACCAGCCCTCGGTTCGGAGCGTCACCCCTACCGGCCCACTCGGTCCGTCCTCCGTTCACCCATCCGAAGAGTGGAATAAAGCATTCCATTCCGATATGCTGGAGGAGACGAAAGGACATGAGATGAACTCCGGTTGGATTCTGCTCGACGCCTCGCACGACGCCCTCCGCACGGTCGTGGCCGGCCTTCCCGCCGACGCCATGGAGCTGCCCACCCCCTGCACCGACTGGAACGTCACCCAGGTGATCCAGCACGCCGCGGGCGACCAGGTCGCCTACGCCGCCTTCCTTACCGGAGAGCCCGGCCCGGAGGAGAACCCCTTCGCGCCGTCCGGCTCACTGAGCGGCGAGCCGCTGGCCCACGTGGAGGCCGCCATGGAGCGCTCGGCCAAGGCGTGGGCGGCGGTCGACAGGGACGCCGCCGAGGTGCCCGTGCCGATGCCGCCGAACAAGATGGCGCCCTGGCTGGGCGCGGGCGCGTGCGCGCTCGACGCGGCCGTGCACGCCTGGGACATCGCGGTCGCCACCGGTCGGCCGTCCCCGCTCACCCCGCAGCTGGCGCTGGAGCTGCTGGTGGTGGCACGGGAGACCGCCGAGCCGGTGCGCGGTTTCGCCTACGCCGCCGCGCTGGCCCCCGAGCCCGGCGACGACGAGGTCGCCGCCCTGCTGCGCCACCTGGGCCGCGACCCGCACTGGACCCCCTGAGGACGGCCGGCGCGGCTTCGTGGGCCCTGGGCCGGTGCGCGGAGTCCGCCGGAGATCTGTGGAGATATGTCCTCCCGCTGACCGGAGGGCCTGGCGCATAGTGGGGTCAAGAGCAACTCGACGCCCCATCGGAGGCCCTTCGTGTTCGAGCGCTTCACCGACCGTGCCCGCCGCGTCGTGGTCCTGGCCCAGGAGGAGGCCCGGCGGCTCAGCCACGACCACATCGGCACCGAGCACGTCCTGCTCGGCCTGCTCGGGGAGGAGGACGGCGTCGCGGCCCGCGCGCTGCAGTCCTTCGGCATCGGCCTGGAGCAGGTCCGCAGCGACATCGAGAAGATCATCGGCCAGGGTTCGGCCCCGCCGCCCGGGCACGTCCCGTTCACTCCTCGCGCCAAGAAGGTGCTGGAGCTGTCGCTGCGGGAGGCGCTCGACCTGCGCCACGCCTACATCGGCACCGAGCACATCCTGCTGGGCCTGATCCGCGAGGGCGAGGGGCTCGCGGCGCAGGTGCTGACCAAGCGGGGGGCGCGGCTGGAGGCCGTGCGCGCCCATGTGGTCGCGGTGCTCGACGGCCGGGGCGGGGACCGGGGCCGGCTGGTCACCGCAGAGGAGATGCTCACCGGGCTGGGGCCGTCACTGGGCGGGAAGCTGGACCGGATCCAGGAGAGCCTGGACCGGATCGAACGCCGGCTGGACGCCCTGGGCGCCCCGCAGGCACCCGATGTCCCGGGCGCCCCGCAGGCGCCGGACGGCCCGGCGGCGGCACGGCCCGCGGCGGAGCCGACGCAGGCCGGAGCGGAGGAGCCGGAGGCCGGGGCCGCCGGGCGGGAGGGGTGATCCCCCCGGTTCGAAAGGCCCTGAGCTCCCTTCGAACCAGGGGGACCGGGTGATGGGTTCAGCTCGGGGACGCCGTCGCCATCACGCCTAGGGCCAGCCTGGCCTCCACCACGCCGGGGTCGTCGGTGTAGCCGAGCGTCGCGCCGAGCGAGACCAGGAGCCTGCGCATCCGCACGTTGTCGGAGAGCAGCGTCGCCTTCACCTCGGCGAAGCCCAGGTCGCGGGCCTCCGCGACGAGCATCCGGGCCAGGGCGGCGCCCAGTCCCCTGCCCTGCCAGCGGTCCTCGACCAGGAAGGCCAGCTCGGCGATCCCCGGGTCGGGGGTGAACACCAGGCTGGCCAGCGCGACCACCTGCCCGTCGCGCCCGGCGACGATCGAGTGGCCGCGCTCCCGGTCGCAGAGCCGGTCGAAGACGCGCTCGGGCAGCGTGGGCATCGCGGTGAAGTAGCGGAAGCGGCGGCTCTCCGGCGAGCAGCGGTCGTGCAGGTCGCGCACGGCCTCGCGGTAGACGCGGGTGAGCGGCCGCACCTCGGTCTCGGTGCCGTCGGCCAGCTTGACGGACCGCTCGGCCGGGTCGATCTCCTCGGCCGGGGGCTGGGCCAGCCGGACGAACGAGGCGGCGCGGGCGGCCTCGGTCAGCGTGAACGGCAGGTCGCCGCGGCGCACCCGGATCGCCCGGCGGTCGGCCACGGGCAGGGTGAGGAGGGTCGGATCGGGCAGGTCACTCATATCGGAACCGTAGACCCAGCGGGCGTCGTCCGCGCGCAGCAGCTCCTTGAGCAGCTCCGGCAGGCGCCAGGGCGTGGTCCGCAGCCGGGAGGCGAGCAGCAGGGCCCGGGTGGGCTCGTCGGTCAGCTCGTGGGCGCCGGCGGGCACGACCTGGACCCGCCGCCCGCCGGCCGCCTCCAGCGCCTCCCGCACCGCCTCGGGAGCCGCCGGGATCTCGGCGACGAACTCGTCCACCGTGCCGTCGGCATCGGGGTGGACGCTCAGGCCGAGGATGTTGCCGCCCTTCTCCGCGAGCGCGGCGGCCAGCGACGCCAGCCGTCCCGGCCGCTCGTCCACCGTCGTACGAATCCGCAAGAACCCCATCGGAACGCTCCCTCCGTCTGGCACAGAGCCTGACGGAGTCCCGTTACAGCGCTGCTACGCGCGGGTGAGGTGCCCGTTACATCGACAAAGATCACTCATGACGCGGTTGCGCAACGGTTTCCGTCGGAACGCACGGCTCGACTGACGGATATAGCAGGATATTGGGCCATGAGTACGCGTGTCCCTCTTTCGGATGACTTCGTCAACGGTGACGTCTCTTTCTGGTTCCGCTCCCTCGGCGCCCCGGAGGCGGGAAAGCCCCTCGACGGCGACCGCGACGCCGACGTGGTGATCGTCGGCGCCGGCTACACCGGGCTGTGGACCGCGTACTACCTGAAGAAGGCCGACCCGGCCCTGCGCGTCGTCGTGCTGGAGAAGGAGTTCGCCGGGTACGGCGCGTCCGGGCGCAACGGCGGCTGGCTGGTCGGCGAGCTGGCCGGGACCCCCGAGCGCTACGCGCGCACGCACGGGGACGACGCGGCCCGGCGCTTCCAGCGGGTGATGTTCGAGACGGTCGACGAGGTCGTCGCCGTGGCCCGGGACGAGCGGATCGACGCCGACGTCGTCAAGGGCGGCGTCACCACCGTCGCCACCAACGCCGCCCAGGAGCGGCGCCTGCACGAGCTGGTCGCCCACGCGCGCCACTGGGGCTGGACCGAGGACGACCTGCGGCTGCTGGAGCCGGAGGAGCGGGAGCGCCGCCTGCGGGTCGGCGGGGCGGTCGGCGCGGTCTGGAGCCCGCACTGCGCCAGGGTCCAGCCGGCCAGGCTGGTCCGCGGCCTGGCGGAGACCGTCCGGGGGCTCGGGGTGGAGGTCTTCGAACGCACCCCGGTGAGCGGGATCGCGCCGCGCACGGCGCGCACGCCGTACGGGACGGTCCGCGCCGACTACGTCATCCGGGCCACCGAGGGGTTCACCGCGGAGATGCGGCAGTACCACCGGGCCTGGCTGCCGATGAACAGCTCGATGATCGTCACCGAGCCGCTGGGCGAGCTGTGGGACGAGATCGGCTGGGAGGGCTGCGAGCTCCTCGGCGACCTGGCCCACTACTACATGTACGCGCAGCGGACCGCCGACGGGCGGATCGCGTTCGGCGGTCGCGGCAAGCCGTACCTGTACGGCTCGCGGGTGGACGACCGGGGGCGCACGCACGCCTGGACGGTCGAGGCCCTGTGGGAGCTGCTGACGCAGATGTTCCCCGCGGTGCGGGCCTCGCGCGTGGCCCACGCCTGGTCGGGGGTGCTGGGGGTGCCGCGCGACTGGTGCGCGACCGTGCACGTGGACCACGCCACCGGGATCGGCTGGGCGGGCGGTTACACCGGCCACGGGGTGTCCGCGGCCAACCTCGCCGGCCGTACCCTGCGGGATCTGGTCCTGCGCGAGGAGACCGAACTGGTCTCCCTGCCCTGGGTGGACCGCAGGGTGCGAAGCTGGGAGATCGAACCGCTGCGCTGGATCGGGGTGCACGCCATGTACGACCTGTACCGCCGGGCCGACGCCCGGGAGCGGGCCGGGCTCGGCCGCACCTCCGTGCTGGCCCGGCTGGCCGACTCCATCACCGGCCGCTGACACGACGGCCCCAGACACGACGACCGCAGACACGACGACCGCAGATCCAGAGAGGATCAACGCATGACGGACCTGCTCTTCCGGGGCGGGCGCGCCTTCCTGGCCGCCGGCTCCTTCGCCGAGGCCGTGCTGGTCCGCGACGGGCGGATCGCCGCCGTCGGCGCCGAGGCCGAGCTGGCGCGGCTGGCCGCCCCCCGCTGCGAGACCGTCGACCTGGGCGGCGGCCTGCTGGTCCCGGGGATCACCGACGCCCACATGCACCCGGTCCAGGCCGGGCTGGAGCGGGCCAGGTGCGACCTGTCGGCGGTCTACGGACTGCCGGAGTACCTGGAGAAGGTCGCCGGCTACGCCGCCGCCCATCCCGACCGGGAGTGGATCGACGGCGGCGGCTGGGACATGTCGGCCTTCCCCGGCGGCCTGCCGCACCGCTCGCAGCTCGACTTCCTCGACCGGCCCGTCTACCTGATCCAGCGCGACCACCACGCCGCCTGGGTGAACGGCCGGGCCCTGGAGATCGCCGGGATCACCCGCGACACCCCCGACCCGGCCGACGGCCGGATCGAGCGCGACGCCGACGGCGCGCCGAGCGGCGTGCTGCACGAGGGCGCGATGGACCTGGTGGGCCTGCTCGCCCCGCGGCCGACCGAGCAGGACCTGCTGGAGGCGCTGCTGGACGCCCAGTCCCACCTGTTCTCCCTGGGGATCACCGGCTGGCAGGACGCCATCGTCGGCTCCTACGCCGGTTCGGACGACCAGCTGCCCACCTACGTCTCCGCCGCTTCCTCCGGGAGGCTCAAGGCCCGCGTGACCGGCGCGCTCTGGTGGGACCGGGCGCGCGGTGCCGAGCAGATCGGGGAGCTGCTGGAGCGCCGCAAGGCCGCCGAGGGCCTGGAGACGTTCCGGGCCGGCTCGGTGAAGATCATGCAGGACGGCATCACCGAGAACTTCACCGCCGCGGTGATCGAGCCCTACTGCCGCTGCGGCGGGACGGGCCTGTCCTACGTCGACCCCGAGGCGCTGAAGGGGTACGTCGCCGAGCTGGACCGGCACGGCTTCCAGGTGCACTTCCACGCGATCGGCGAGCGGGCCGTGCGCGAGGCGCTGGACGCGCTGGAGGGCACCGACCCGGTCAACCGCCACCACATCGCGCACCTGCAGATCGTCACCCCGGCCGACGTGCCGCGCTTCGCCCGGCTCGGCGTCACGGCCAACCTGCAGCCGCTGTGGGCCACCCACCACGCGCAGATGGACGAGCTGACCATCCCGTTCCTGGGCGAGGAGCGCTCGTCCTGGCAGTACCCCTTCGCCGACCTGCTGCGCGCGGGCACCCGCTTCTGCGCGGGCAGCGACTGGCCGGTCTCCAACGCCGACCCGCTCCAGGGCATGCACGTGGCGGTCAACCGCACCGAGCCGGGCGGCTCGGTGCACGCGGACTACCCGACGGCGCAGACGCCGTTCCTGCCGGGGCAGGCGATCGACCTGGCCACCGTGCTGACCGCCTACACGGCCGGGTCGGCGTGGATCAACCACGACGACGACGCGGGCGCGATCGCGGCCGGCAACCGCGCCGACCTCGTGGTGCTGGACCGCGACCCGTTCGCCGGGCCGCAGGAGGACATCTGGCGCACGAGGGCCGCCATGACCTTCGTGGGCGGCGAGCAGGTCCACTGACCCGACCGCCCCGGGCCTCCCGTGCGGAGGCCCGGGGCGGCAGGCTCAGGCCGCGGCCGTGCCGGAACCCGGCTTCCGCTCCTCCCGCCGGACCGGAGCCCGCAGCACCCGGTTGCGGCCCTGCCGCTTGGCCGCGTACAGGGCCTCGTCGGCCGCGTGCAGCAGTTCCTGCGGCTCCTGCCGCCCGGTGAACGCCGCCACCCCGGCGCTGAAGGTCACCGCGGGCCTGTGCCCGCCGGTCGGCGGGCGCCCGGCCGCCACCTGCTCCCGGATCCCTTCCATGCGCTCCACCGCCTGCTCACCGGTGGCGCCCGCCAGCAGCACCACGAACTCCTCACCGCCGTAGCGGGCCACCACGTCGTCGACGCCGATGCGCGAGCCCACCAGGTCGGCGAACCAGGTCAGCACCTGGTCGCCGACGCCGTGGCCGCACCGGTCGTTGATCTGCTTGAAGTGGTCGATGTCCAGCAGGGCCACGCTCAGCGGGGTGCCGCCGGCCGCGGCCAGGCGCATCCGGTGGGACAGGGTCTCCATCAGGTGGCGCCGGTTGTACAGCCCGGTGAGGGGGTCGCGTACGGCCTGCTCGGCCAGATCGGCCCGCAGCGCCTCGATGGTGGTGACCTGCTCGCGCAACCGGTCGTTGGCCTCGTACAGGGCCCGGCGCTGCGCCTCGATGGTGGTGACCTGCTCGCGCAGCCGGTCGTTGGCCTCGTACAGGGCCCGGCGCTGCGCCTCGATGGTGGTGACCTGCTCGCGCAGCCGGTCGTTGGCCTCGTACAGGGCCCGGCGCTGGGTGTTGAGGGCGGTCACGTCACGGCCCACGAGCACCCAGCCCACCGGTTCGTCCCGGCCGCCGCGCAGGGCGCTGACGCGGACGTCCAAGTCCACCGTACGACCCTGCGCGTCGGTCATCGTGTAGTTCGCCTCCGTCCGGCCGGCCGGGAAGAGGGCGGCTGCGGTCTGCCCTCTGCGGGGCGTCCCCGTCGCCGCGGGCGGGCGGTCCGCTCCCGCCGTCCCCCGCCGGTCGGCCGTACCGGAGGCGTCCCGTGCCCGGTCGACGAGCGGCACGTCGTGGAGGAGGTCGAGGACCGGCAGCCCGGCCAGCTGAGCGGGCAGGTCCGGGGCGAGACGGCGGACCAGCCGCTCGGCCGCCGGGTTGAGGTCCAGGGCGCGGCCGGAGGAGTCCAGCGTCATGACCACGTCACTGATCATCTCGTAGACGTAGGTGCGCTCCACCGTCACCAGCTCGTGCAGCGAGCGGCGAGCCAGGGCCCAGTAGACCAGGACGGTGGTGAGGCAGAACCCGACCGGGGTCACGTCCATCGGATCCGTGAGCCCCAGCAGGCTGATGATGTTGGCGACCGCCGGGGGGACCGTGCTGAGCAGGGTGACGCCGTACAGCGGGCGCTGGGCACGCGGCCCCCGCCGCCACGCCCGCGCCAGGCGCGCCGCCGCGGCGTTGCACAGGACGTAGCTGTAGGCGGTGTGCGCCCAGAACAGCGGCCCCAGCCAGAGCTCGTCGTACGGCCGGGCCGGATCCGGGACCACCAGGAACAGCCGGTGCCAGGGGTCGCTGAGGACGGCGGCCAGGACGAGGGCGGGCTCGATCGCCAGCCACAGGGCCAGGCGGCGGGGCAACCGCCAGGTGCGGTCCACCGCGGCCAGCGACAGGCAGTAGAAGCCCGCCGTGACGACGCACACCGCGAGGAAGCCGACGGCCGCCCGCAGCACGGGAGCAGCGGAGCCGCCGGTCACGTACCCGAAGCAGCTCATCACCGACCAGACCGCGATGCCCGCCGCCACGACCGCCAGCGTGCCGACCGCGGGGGTCACGTGCCGCCGCCGCCACCCGACCACCGCGATCGCACAGGCCACCACCGCCGACAGCGCGAAGAGCAACGTCAGCAACGACTCCCCCTCACCCTCACCGCTTTCCCGTGCGCCGCGTCCGGCCGCGGCCCCGCGGAGGCGACCGCGCGGGCTCCCGCCTGCGGTCTCCGCACCTCGCGACGGAGTTCCTCACCCAGGTTCGGCACGCGAGCCGGGATGCTGACCTTTTAGGCGGAGATCATCGGCAGGCGCCGGCGATCTCCGCGGCCGTCGAAACGAGTTCCCCGATCGCGTCGCCGACTCGCTCGTCACGAACGTGCGGCCGGTGGCGGTGCGCGACTGCTGGGACTCCTCGCCCGTCAGGAGCTTCGTCGCGCGGCGTGTGCTCGACGTCGTCTTCGCCGAACGGCAGGGGCGGGAACGGCCGGAGTGCTCACCGTGGCGACGGCGGTGGGAGCGATCCTGGCGCGTCGCGCCGGCCCGGACGATCCGACGGTGCTGAACCTCAACCATTCGCCCCCTGGCAGGCCGCGCCGATCAGGGGACGCCGGGGGCTCAGCGGGCGGGTACGGTCGCCCGGACCAGCCGGCACAGGTCGGCCGGACGCAGGGCGTCGGAGCGGCGCCAGAGCGCGGGGTCGACGCTGTCGGCCTGCCGTACGTGCCCGGCCGTCGCGAGACCGTGCCGGTCCAGTGCGGCCGACAGGTCGCCGGGGGCGAAGAAGGACAGCCAGGGCTCGCCGCGCTCGGCGGCGGCGGGGAGGGCGAAGTCCGCGTAGGCGCCGCCCCGCTCGTCGCGCAGGGCCGGGGGCAGGGCGTACTCCATGACCAGCTCCGTGCCGGGGGCGAAGCGGCCGACGGCGGCCAGGGTGGCCTCGATCGCGTCCCGGGTGAGGTACATGGACACCCCCAGCCAGCTCACCAGAGCCGGCCTGGACGGATCGAAGCCCGCGGAGACCAGACCGGTCACCGGATCACCGGTCTCGAAGTCCACCGGCACGAACGTTCCCTCCGCGCGGTCGATCCCCGCGGCCGAGAACAGCCCCCGCTTCCACTGCTGCGTGGCGGGGTGGTCCACCTCGAAGACCGCCACCCGGCCCGCCGGTCCGGAGCGCTGGGCGAAGGTGTCGAGGCCGGCGCCGAGCACCACGTACTGCTCCAGGCCGCCGCGGGCCAGCTCGGCCAGGCGGCGTTCGGTGTAGTGGCTGCGCGCCGTCACCTGGGCGCGGGTGCCCGCCAGGATGAGGTGGTCGCCGTACGCCCGGTGGTAGCCGATGATCTCCTCGGCGAGCGGGCCGAGCAGGGACGCGGCCTCGGTGTCGCGGAAGATGAAGGGCTCCTGGTCCACCACGAGGTGGGCCGCGCGGGCCGCCGCCGCCATCATCGCGGTCTGGCTCGGCTGTGCTTCGTACATGAACCGTCGTTCCTCTCTCGGTGCTGGGAACGACGATGCTAGACAAAAAGAACATATAAATTCAAAATCTTACCATATATGAATAAATTTTCCATATCTTAGCTATAAAGAATTAAATACATTATTTTCCTGGGTTCCATCCGGATTCGGAACGCACCCGCTGCCGACGCCGACGGCCGTCACGACCTCGCCCGCCTCGTACCGCCGACCGTGCCACCGGAGCCCATCGATTGGGATGAAAGTTATAAATAGGATGAATCGCCATCTACGCATAACATGCATCGATAACCACCGATCCCTGAACAGAAGTGCATGCGCGAACACCGCTCCCCGCATCCCGCCGCCTGCCGCGAGCAGGCCCCGGAAGCCTCCCGCGTGCCCCGGCACCGCCGCCGAGCGGGCGCAGGCGCGCGGCGGTCCCGGCCGCGCCCGCTCCTGCTCGCCCTGCTCGCCCTGCTCCTTCTCGCGGGGGTGGTCGTGTTCACCCGCGCCGGTGACGAAGCCGTCGTCCTGAAGTTCTACGACGCGGCAGGCAAGGGCACCGAGCTGACCGGCGAGGCCGTCAAGAAGGTGATGCACGGCAGCGGCGGCTCCGACAGCGACGCACTGCTCGACCCGGCGACCCTCGAGGTCGTGCGGGAGTGGCCGCTGTACGCCGAGGGCTCGCCCGGCCGCTGGCGGTTCGACGTCCCGGACCGGGCGGTGGCCTTCGCCGTCAACTGGCCGACCTCGCGCGGTTACTCCACCGTGGTCGTGGACAATGGCGGGACCGGTTTCACCGGCCGCAGGACCGTCGTCTTCAACCTCCAGGCGGCGCTCGACGCCCGGCGCAGGCTCGACGCGGCGCTGGCCGTACGGGGCGGCTACCGGCGCTCGGCGGAGTTCGAGCGCGCCTACGCCGCGGCCGCCGCCGAGCTGGACCGGGCCCGCGCCGCCGCCTCCGACGCCGAGCGGGGCCGGTACGGCCAGCGCGCACTGGACGCCCTGCACACCGCGAACGACCTGATGCTCAGCGAGTACGGCCCCGCCTCCGCGGCGGCGCGCGGCGCCGAGACCTGGACGGGCCTGACCGTGACCGAGGTCGCCGGGCACCGCGGGCGGCCGGAGCTGGCGCGCTGGCTGACCGGGCCGGACGGCTGGGTGCGGATCGTCTTCGAGCCGGACGAGGACCGGGGCGACCCCGAGCACTACCGGGCCGCGGTGCGGGCCGCCCGCGCCGCCGGGCTGAGGGTGCTCGGCCAGCCGCTGGACTCGGCCTTCGCCCGGGAGAACACCCGCGCCGCCTACCTGGCCCGGATGAAGGCCTACGTCGACGCCTACCCGGAGATCGAGGCGTGGGAGGTGGGGAACGAGGTCAACGGCTGCTGGGTGGACGGCGGCTGCCGGGGCCAGCGGCCGGTGGCGGACGACGACCGGATCACGAACAAGGTCGCCGACGCGGCCGCCTACGTGCGCGCGGCCCGGCCGCAGGCGAAGGTCGTCGTGACGCTCTACTGGCAGCTGGGCACCGACGCCGCCCGGTGGTCCGTCTTCACCTGGGCCCGCGAGAACCTGCCCGCCTCGGTGCGGAAGGACGTCGACGTGGTGGCGCTCTCGGTCTACGCCGAGGACGCGCCGCTGGGGCTGGCCTTCGACCAGGTGATGAACGCCCTGCACGCCGAGTTCCCGGAGCAGCGGATCGCGCTCGGGGAGCTCGGCTACTGGAGCGCGGACACCACCAAGGCGTACTGGGCGTTCGACGCCGCCGACACCGCGGCGGCCCGGCGGGCGCTGGCCGGGCACTACTATGCGGCCGCGCTCGGCTACGAGTGGAGCCTGGGCGGCGGCTTCTGGTGGTACTTCGTCCAGGAGGTGCCGGGCGACGCCGGGCTGCAGAACGCGATCCGCGGCGTGTCCGGGCGGCTGACCGGTCGGTAGCCCGCGGTCCGCGGCATGCCCGCGCGACCGACCGGTCCGCCCCACGATCCGCGGCATGCCCGGACGGCCGACCGGCCCGTAACCCGCGATCCGCGATCCGCGATCCGCGATCCGCGATCCGCGACATGGCCGTATCACCGGCCGGCCGGCCCGTGGCCCGCGCGCCCGCCTGGGATCATGGCCAGGCGACCGTCGTGCATCCGGCCGGGGAGGCGCCGTGAACGATCTGCCCATCTGCGTGACCTGCGGGGTCCAGTACGGCGCCCCGCGCGAGAACTGCCCGATCTGCGAGGACGAGCGGCAGTACGTCGGCTGGGAGGGCCAGCGCTGGACCTCCCTGAACGGACTGCGCGCCGCCGGGCACCGGCTGAAGGCCGCCGAGGAGGGCCCCGGGGTGGTCGGCATCGGCACCGACCCCGCCACCGCCATCGGCCAGCGGGCCCTGCTGGTCCGCACGCCCGCCGGGAACGTGCTGTGGGACATGGTCAGCCACCTCGACGACGACGTGATCCGGGAGGTCCGCGAGCTCGGCGGGATCGACGCGATCGCGATCAGCCACCCGCACTTCTACGGCTCGATGGTCGAGTGGGCGCACGCCTTCGACGCGCCGGTCCACATCCATGCCGCCGACCGGGAGTGGGTGGCCCGGCCGGACGACTCGGTGGTGTTCTGGGAGGGCGACACCTGCGAGATCCTCGACGGGCTGACGCTGGTCAACGCGGGCGTGCACTTCGCCGGCGGCCAGGTGCTGCACTGGCGCGACGGCGGGGACGGCGGGGGCGCGCTGCTGTCCGGCGACATCCTCCAGGTGGTCGCCGACCGCCGCTGGGTGAGCTTCATGTACAGCTATCCGAACCTCATCCCCGAGCGCCCCCGGACGGTCCGCCGCGCCCTGTCGCTGCTGGAGCCGTACCCGTTCGAGCGCGTCTACGGGGGCTGGTGGAAGCGGGTCGTGCGCACCGACGGCACCGAGGCCGTCCGCCGCTCCGCCGACCGCTACCTCTCCTTCGCCCTGGACGACTCCTCCCCCGGCGACTCCTCCCCGGACGACGGCGGGACCGGGGGGCCGCAGGTCAGGGCTCAGGGGTCGCCGCGGCCAGCAGCCGGGCGAGCCCGGCCGGCTGAGTGATCATGGGCCAGTGGCCCGAGTCGATGTCCGCGAAGTCGACGTGCCCGGCCTTGGCCAGCTCGGGCACGTCACCGGCGGCGATCCACTCCCGAGCCTGGGCGGGGGTGAACTCGGGGCACACGACGAGGACGGGGACGTCGAACCGCCGCTCGTCCGTCAGGCGCACCACGCCCTCGGCCACCCCCGCGGGGACGGGGATCGCCGCGGCCGCGAAGTCCCGGCGGGCCTCCTCGCCGAGGTCGGCGGAGTCCGGCCCTTCGAACGGAGCCCAGCCGGGGAAGGGCATGGCGCCGTCCTCCAGTTCGAAGAAGTCGGCGTAGGGCCGGCCGTCGGCGGCCGGGAAGCCGCCGACGAGCGCGACCTTGGCGACCCGCTCCGGACGCGCGTCGGCAGCCAGCCAGGCCAGGGTGCAGGCGGCGGAATGCCCCACCACCATGGGCCTTCCGGACGCCGCGTCCACGGCGGAGAGAACGGCCGCCACCTGGTCGTCCAGCGTGGCCGAGGCGGACCCGTCGCCCTGCCCGGGCAGGGTGACGGGTACGGGGCGGTGGCCGAGCGCCTCGAGTTCGGGCACGACGCCGTTCCACGCGGACCCGTCGAGCCACAGTCCGGCGATGAGCAGGATGTCCATGATCGGTTCTCTTTCCTCAGCGTGTCACGGCGGCGTCCTGCCCGCGAGACTCGGGCAGGACGCCAGGCTAGGACCGATTCCGGACGTTCTACTTCCTGTTCGTCCCGCAACCTCCTAATGTGCTCGTGTGCCGGCCGAACCCAGCCCCACCGCGCGGGCCCTGCGCGCGATGGAGATCCTGCGGGCCCGCCCCGGCGTGACGGCCGGCGAGCTCGCCGCCTGCCTGGGTGTCACGGAGCGGGCCGCGCGCCGGTACGTCGGGATCCTCCGCGAGGCGGGCATCCCCGTCGAGTCGGCCCGCGGCCCCTACGGGGGATACCGCCTCGGGCGCGGGACTCGGCTGCCTCCGGTCGCCTTCACCGAGCCTGAGGCTCTCGGCCTGGTCATGGCGGTGCTCAACGGCCACCCTGCGTCCGCCGACGTCGGCGACCTCGTCGGAACCGCCCTGGAGAAGGTCATCCGGGCCCTGCCCGAGAACGTCGGCCGGCAGGCCGCCGCGCTGCGCGAGCATGCGTCGGCGGCGCCCGACCGGTTCTCGGCCCGTCCGGATCCCGCCACCACCGGCGCGCTCGTGGCGGCCATCGCGGACCGGCGGCGCGTGGTGGTCGCCTACCGCAGCGAGTCCGGCAACGAGTGGGAGGCCGAGGTGGACCCCTGGGCGGTCGTCGTCCGCCACGGGCGCTGGTACCTGCTGTGCCACTCCCACCGCGCGGATGCCGTCCGCACCTACCGGGTCGACCGCGTCCGCCGGGTCCGGCGGAGCACGCACGCGTTCGAACCGCCCGCCGGCCTCGACCCGGTGGCCGCGCTGGAGGAGAACCTGGGCACCGGGTGGGAGTTCGCCACGCGCGTCGTGTTCGGTGCCCCCTTCTCCGAGGTGGCGCCCTGGATCCGGCCGCCCATGGGACGGCTCGAACCGTCGGAGGACGGGTGCGTGCTCATCGGCAGCACGAGCAACCCGGCGATGTACGCGCAGGAGTGGCTGCCGAACGTGCCGTTCCCCTTCCGCGTCGAGGGCGGGCCGGAACTGCGCGCCGCGGTCGCGGCACTCGCTTCACGTCTCGCCGCCGCCCTGGCGGTCCGGCCCGTGGACGACGTCACCCGGTGTCCGCAGAGCGATACAGATGGATCATCCGACGTCTTCTGAGCCCGGCGCGGCGGCGACCCCTCCCGATCCGGTGACGGCCTCGCCCGACTCAGTGGCGACCCAGCGCTGCCGGGCGGCCCACTCCCGCACGCCGGTGGGGGCGGGCCGCAGGATCCCGGCGGGCGGAGGAGGCGGGGGCGCCGCGGCGGCGGCCTGCTCGTAGACGGCGGCGACGCCCGCCGCGGCGGCGTCTCCGATCACCGGTGCGATCAACCGCCCGTACTCCGCGGGATCCAGGTGGATCCAGCGCACGTCGCGGCCCGCGGCGGCGGCGACCTCCGCGGCGACCTGGTCACCGGTGAGCGGCGGGCCGGACAGCAGGCCCACGGCCGCGGGGGCGTCCTCGCGCAGCAGGGCGGCGACGGCGTCGCCGAGGTCGTCGAGGGCCGTCCACGACGCGGGGGCCGCCGCGGGCAGCGGGTAGGCCAGTTCGCCCTCCTGCGCGACCCTCCGTACCGACCAGGGCATCAGGAGGTTCTCCAGGTACATCCCGGCCGGGCCGATCACCGACGCCGTCTCGACCGCTCCGGGCAGCCGGCGGGCCAGCAGGACGCGCGCGTCGACGTACGGCACGCCGACCGGCTCCGGCGGCAGCGCCATGCCGGGATTGAACACCACCCGGGACGGGCCCGCCTTGGCCAGCGCGGTCAGCAGGGTCTCGGCGTGGGTGAGGGCTGCCGGGCCGAACACCAGCGGCAGCTGCACCACCGCCGCGTCCGCCGAGCCGTACGCCCGGACGATCGAGTCGGCGTCGGCCAGGTCGAGGGAGCGGGAGTCCAGCGGCCGGACGTCGTGCCCGGCCGCGCGGAGGCGGCGGGCGATGTGCGAGCCCTGGGTGCCCGTGGCGCCGTGGACCGCGACGGAGAGCGGCGTGGAGGGTGATCCAGAGGACGGCGCGGGAGCCGATCCGGTGGCTGATGCGGGCACTGATGCGGGCACTGATGCGGGCACTGATGCGGAGAGTGATGTCATGCCGATGACGTTAGGGAAGCTACTTCATATTGTGAAGTACGCACTTTTCCTGTAGGAACTTCAAGTATGGGAAGCACACAGGTCGACTCCCCCGTGACGCCGGAGACGTGCTCGGTGACCCGGACGCTCTCGTTCGTCGGCAGCAAGTGGACACCGCTGGTGATCTTCCATCTGCTGCCCGGCGCGAAGCGGTACGGCGAGCTGCAGCACCTGCTACCCGGCATCAGCCCCAAGACGCTCGCCGACCGGCTCCAGACCCTCGAAGGCGAAGGACTGCTCACCCGGACCGTCCATCCCGACAAACCGCCGCGAGTGGAGTACGCGCTGACCCGGCGCGGCCGCGAGCTGGGCGAGATCCTCAACTCGATCGCCGCCTGGGCCGAGTCCTGACGTCCCGCCGCGCGCCCGGCACAGGTCCTCCGCGTCACGCCCCCTCGGTCCGCACCTCGAAGGCGGCGGCGTCCGGCTCCAGGAAGCGCAGGAGTGCCTCGCCCTCCGCGGTCAGCTCGGCGAACGCCTCCCCCGGCAGCGGCTCGAAGGGGGTCAGCCGCAGGACGGCCGCCTTCCGTTTGACCTCCGCCTGCCAGGTGCCGCGGACAGTGCCGTCCCACAGGAACACGGCCCGCACCCGGAGATTCTTGGTGGTGACGCGCCCGCGGTACTCCTCGGCCATCAGCCGGGTGCGGTCGGCGTGGGCGAGCACCAGGCTGTCGAAGTCGGGCAGGAACCGCGCCGGGGCGGGCGTGTCCTCGTCCGGCCGCAGGGCGCCGGGCAGGTCGAACAGCTCCTTGCCCTTCTCGTCGCGGAACACGGCCAGCCGGGGACGGAGCCCGTCCAGTACGGCGCGCAGCCCCTTCAGCCCGGTCCAGGCCTGCGCGTCTGCGGCGGTGGCCGGGCCGAAGGCCGCCAGGTAGCGCAGCACCAGCTCTCCCTCCGGGTCCTCCGGCCCTCCCGATTCCCCCGACTCCTCCGCCTGCCCGGCCCCCGCGCCGGACAGGGCGCCCGCCGAGGTCTCGGACGGGGCGCCCGCCGAGGCCTCGGGCAGGGCGCCCGGCGAGGCCTCGGGCAGGGCGAACTTCGCTGCGGGCGGGAAGGCCCAGCGGTCCTCGGTGGGGACCATGACCAGCGGGAGGCTCATCCGTACGGCGTAGCCCAGCGCGCGCTCGTTGACGTCGGGGAAGTGCGGCTGGAGCAGGGCGCGCAACTCGGTGAAGTCCCGCGGCCCCTCGGCGAGGACGGCACGGGCGACGGAGAGCAGCGCGTCGAGGTCCAGCCCGGCCGTGAGCTCGCCGCGCCCGCGCAGGGCGGCGGCGAGCGACGGTGCGAGGACCGGCCGGAACCTCGCGTGGTCGGCCGCGCTCACCAGGTGGAGCGTGGCCCGCATCATCGTCGCGCGGACCACGGAGCGCTCGTGCAGCGCCCGGTGCAGATCCTCGCGGCGGAAGTCCTCCAGCCGCGTCCACAGCCCGGTGAAGGGGTGCCGGGGCTCCTGCGCCTGCATGCCGCAGAGCCGCTCCACCGCCGCGACGACGTCGCTCTTCTCCCGGGCGAGCAGCATCTGCCGGGCCAGCGTCGCGCGGCCGAGCCGCCGCGTCGTCAGGGTTTCCATGCCCCCATCGTGCCGCCCGTACCTGACAGCCCGCGGCAGGTACGGGCGGATACCCCGATACGGCCGACCCGCGCGCCGGCCGGGGCGTAAAGTCTCCGCATGCCCGCGAAGAACGACCTCGTATCACTCGGTGACATCGAGTTCGCCCTGCCCGACGCCCTCAAGGCAGGCTCCCCGGACCCGGTGGTCGCCCGCCTGCTCGCGGCCGTGGACGATCCCTCCCTCCGCGACGACGACTTCGAACCCGCCTTCGCCATGGTCGCGGTGAGCGGGGTCCTGGAGGATTTCGGCCGCCTGGAGGAGGCGCTGGCCATCCTGAGACGGGCCGACGCCGAGGGCGTTCGCGACGACACGACCGAGCCGAAGGTCTGGATCGCGGCGCTGCTGGTCAAGCTCGGCCGGACCGAAGAGGCCGCCGAGGTCTTCCATGAGGTGCGGCAGGCCGGCCGGGACGACTGGAGCGCCTACGAGATCTACGGCGAGGCCGTCGAGGAGACCGGCGACCTCGCGGGCGCGCTGAAGCTCTTCGCCTCCGGCGAGGCCCGGTCCCGCGACGCCGGGGACGGCTTCGGCACCGAGCAGCTGGGCACGGCGATCAACCGGGTACGGCGGGCAATGGGCTTCCCCGACACCACTCTCCCGCCGGGACCGCCGGCGAGCTGATCCCCTGGCCGCCCGAGCGCAACGACCCCTGCTGGTGCGGCTCCGGCCGCAAGTACAAGCAGTGCTGCCGCCCCCGCGGCTTCGCCCCCCCTCCTGAGCTCCAGGCAGGAGGGGACGCATTCCCTCGCGGATCTCACAGACCGCGGTAGACCTCACGACGGTTGCCGACGGCCAGGACCCATACGAGCAGCCGACCGTCCTCGATCGTGTACACGACGCGATACTCCCCGACCCGGAGCCGCCGGCGGGAGCTGTGCCCCCGCAGGGTCTTGATGTCGAAGGCGGTGGTGTCCACCGCCTTCTGGAGTTCGGTGAGGCGATGGAGGATGCGCAGCGCATCGGGGCGAGGAATCTTGAGCATGTCCCGCTGAGCGTGCGGGGTGAACCGCGTGGCGTACCCCACCGGGTCAGCCGTGCTGATCGCGGAGCAGGGCGGCCATCTCTTCGAGGGAGACGGACCCTTCGGCGCCCTCGGACTCCGCCTCGTCGGCCAGACGGTTGAGCCACGCCTCCTCGACCTGCTCCGCGAGATCACGCAGGCGCTGGTACTCCTGGATGTCGATCACCACGGCCTCCTGCCTGCCGCGCCGAGTGATGATCGTCGGAGTCTCGTCCCGGCGGGCCCGGTCGATGACGTCCGCAAGGTGGCTGCGGACCTCCGCCATGGATTCGATCACCGGTTCACTCATGTCATGAATGTAGCAGATGTACATAACGATGTTGCGGTGAAACCAATCCGTTCCGCAAGCTCCCCCGCCTCCCGGTCGAGCCGGTCGGGCGGCAGCCCGAGGTCGAGGACGTGCGCGGTGACGGTGATACCTGAGCCGGTGATGCGGTAGGGCGTGGCTGGCGCCCTCCCCGCGGCGTAGACCAGGTGCCCGTGGTCCAGGCCGAGGGCGGTGCAGTAGGAGATCAGCTGGAACAGGTGCCCGGCGGGCGGGTCCCCTTCCAGCACCTGGTACTTGGCGTCGACCACGGTCACCGGCCGGCCGCGGCGGTGGACGGTGACGTCGGGCCGGAACCGCACCCGGCCGCCCCGGTCCAGGCGGTGGCTCCCCCGCTGTGCCTCGCAGCGCACGCCGTACGGCGTCAGCAGGTCGCGCAGCCGGGCGGTGAGGAAGCGTTCGAAGACCTGCGCCAGGTCGAGGACGAACCCGTCGATCCGTACGGCGGGCGTCCCGGCCTGCTGGAGCGACGATCCGGCGAGGACCAGCTCGGCGAGGCGCAGGGCGGGCACGTACCGCTCGTTGAGCCGGGTGGCCCGCCAGCTCGGCAGCGGGGCGCCGGGCCGGACCGGGACCACGCCGACCAGACGCGCCGACAGGTGGCGCAGCAGCCCGGCCGTGGCGGCGGTGACACCGGGGACGCTCCGCAGCCGCTCCAGGGCGCCGAGCAGGATGCGGTTCTCCGCGATGTCGGCGGTGTGGTCGTCGAAGGCCACCTCGAGCGGCACGGGCATGCCGAGCCTGCGGCCGAGCTGGGCGCCGGTGCGGACGCGGCCGCGCACCACGGTGAGCGCCTCCTCCCGGTGGACGTAGCCGTGCAGCACCCCGCCGTTCAGGGCCTGCTCCGCCAGGCGCGCGAAGGCGTCCGCGACGGCGGCCACCAGCGTCTCGGTCTCGGCGACCTCGACCAGACCCCGCCGCCAGACCGGGGCGCCGCCCGCGTGGCCGACCAGCCCCAGCAGGTGGCCGACCGGGATCTTGGGGTGGAGGCGCAGTTCCAGCGCGCCGTCGCCGACGCCGAGCCGTACCGTCCCGACTCGCTGCCGCCCGGCCACCCGCCACCGTCCGGAGCGGTCCGGGGTGACGGCGACGAGCTCGGGGACCGCGGCCAGCGTCGCCACCTGAGCCGGGGTCAGCGGGAGCACCGCCGACGACGTCTCGGTCAGCTCGACCACGGGGACGGTCTCGACGGGTGTCCCGGCGGCGTTCACGGCAGGTCGATCCCCAGCGCCTCCAGGAGCGCGGCCAGGCCGTAGTCCTGCTCGACGTCGGTGCCGCTCCCGTAGAGCTGGTCCTCCAGGAGCGGGAGGATCTCGGTCGCCCAGATCCGCTCCAGCCCGCGCCGGTGCGCCGCCTGTCGGGTCATCAGGTAGGACGGGCCGACCGCCCGGTCGGGGTCGGCGAGGCGGCGGTTGACCTCGTCGAGCAGGCGGGCGGGGGTGTCGGGGAGGTTCTTCTCGGTCAGCCAGCGGCGGAGCAGGCCGTCGACGGGTGGCCGGTCGGGGGCGAGCGCGCGGAACGCGAAGCGGCGGCGCATGGCCGCGTCGACGAGCGCCACCGAGCGGTCGACGGTGTTCATCGTGCCGATGACGAACACGTTCTCTGGCAGCTTGAACTTCTCGTGCGGGGAGTACTGCAGGCTGATCTCCCGGTTGCGGTACTCCAGCAGGAAGTACAGCTCGCCGAAGACCTTCGCCAGGTCGGCCCGGTTGATCTCGTCGATGACCAGCACGAACGGCCTGCCCGGCTCGGCCTCGGCCGCCTCGACGGCCCGCTTGAACGGGCCCGGGACCAGCTCGAAGCCGATCGTGCCGTTCTCCGCCGGACGGGGCCGGAAGCCCTCGACGAAGTCCTCGTAGCCGTAGGAGGGGTGGAACTGGATCAGGTCGGCGCGTTCGGGACCGGCCAGCTCCTCGGCGAGGCGGGTGGCGAGGAAGGTCTTGCCGGTGCCGGGCGGGCCGTACAGGATGAGCTGGCGTTTGGCCACCAGCAGATCGGCGGTCTCCCTCAGCCAGTCGTGCGGCATCAACAGCTTGGCCGCGAACGCGGTCGTGATCTCCGGGACCACCAGCGGCTGCGTCTCGTCGACGATCTTGACGTCGTCGGTGACCTCGTCGTCCAGGCCGGCCTCGGACGCCAGCTCGGCCATCACCCGGGTGAGGTCGCCGACGGTGCGGCGGTCGCGGAGGCGTTCCTGCGCCGCATCGGATAGCAGACGACGGTTCAGCGGGGTGCGGGCGTTCCACTCGACCGGCCTTCGCCGTGCCAGGTCGCGTCCATCGACGTCGTCGTAGAGAGCGGTACCTACGATCTTCCCGACGTAGACGGTGTCCCCGTCCACGGTGGCGACGAGGTCACCGGGCTGCATCTCGGTGAGGACCCGTGAGAGCTGGAGCACGTGGGCGTACCTGCTCTCGTTCACGGCGTCCGGGTACGCCGTGGCGACCACGGCTCCGATCTCCTCCCGGGAGGCCCGGCGGGGATCCGGAGCGAAGGCCGACCGGCCGGTGAGAATGTCGACCTTGAATACCTTCTGCGCGGCGGCGCAGACGATCGCCTGCCGTTCGGCGCCCATCAGGTCTTCATCTCGTCGGTCACTCAGCGTTCGATCATGAGTACCCTACGAGAGTGCAAGCGACACGCCAAGGCGCGGTTCGAACCGGGCGTCGGTCAGCGGGGGCGGCTGCGCCGATCGGGTGCCCGGTCAGCAAAGGCTGCCGTGCCGCGGAGGAGATCCCCTGCCGGGCCGCGTCCGCTCACTCCGGTTCCTGTGCCGACGGCACCCGGCCGTGGCGGTGGAAGGCGAGAGCGGCCAAGCCGAGGAGTGCGGCCCACACGACGCAGTAGGCACCGAAGAGCGCACCTCCGCGGTCCGAGAGCAGGGCGCCGCCCGTCATACCGGCCGCCCCCGCGGCGGCCATCGCCGTGCACACCCACAGCAGCACCAGCAGCGTCCGCCGCCACGGACGCCGCCGGATCGGTGCCAGGGAGACGACCAGCAGGGAGATGATGATCAGGCCTGACGCGGCGTTGCCCCACTGGGCCAGTGCGACCTGTCCGGGCCCATAGCCGAGATACTCCTCCGGGGCCACCCGGGGACCACCGGTGACGCCGAGGCGCCCTTCGAGAGCGAAGTGGACCTTGGACACGACGTAGAGCGACGTCCAGCCGATCGCCGCCCAGGCGATCCAACGCCCGGTCCGAAGAGTCATGCGGTGATCTTCTCATTCGCGTGATCTCCCGGAAGGTCCGGGGTGCAGGAGCCGGCCACCCCGCGAACGGCAGCGGGAGCAGATCCGGGAACGTCACGGCAGGCCCTTCAGCGCCCCCCGATCGTCATCCGTCGCGCCGTGTACTCCTTGAAACCAAGAACCACACCTCAGCGGAGTTCGGCCGTCCCCTGACCGGCTCGGGCATCCGCCGTTCGGTCGGCCGCACCAGGTCCTCCTCGGCAACGCGACGGCCGAGTCCTTCTTCACCGCGATCAAGGACGAATGGCTCGACCGGTTCGTCCCCACCACCAGGGGCGAGGCGAAACGAGAGGTCATCCGCTGTATCGAAGGTTCTGCAACCGGCGGCGCCCGCACTCGGCGCTCGGCTACCGGTCGCCTCTCGAAGCGCTCAACGAGCTCCGTTCATCCCGAGAAACCGCACAGGCTCCGCCACAAGCGACCGTCCGGGGTCACCGTGGCCCCTCACGGAGCACGGTCGTTCCGCCGCTGCCGCGAAAGGCCATGGTTCGGCCGGGTGCTGGACTCCGGGATACTCCACGTATGTCGATCATCGACTTCTCTTGAGAGGAATCCCCAGCACCATGGCCTCCATCCGCCACGAAATCGTGATCGACGCGTCCCCCGAGCACATCTGGGACGCGCTGCGCGACGTCGGCGCCGTACACCAACGCCTGCTGCCCGGCCGCGTCACCGGCACCCGACTCGAGGGCGACCAGCGCTTCCTGACCTTTCCCGACGGGCACGTGATCCGTGAGCTGATCGTCGCGATCGACGACGACGTCCGCCGCCTGGCCTACTCCGTCGTCGAAGGCGCGCGGCCGGCGATCGAGCACCACCACGCCTCCTTCGAAGTCCGCCCTGAAGGCGACCGGGCGGGCCGGCTGATCTGGACCACCGACGTCCTGCCGCACGCGCTCGCTGCCGAGATCCGGATTCGCGTCGAGCGCGGCGCGATGGAGATGAAGCAGGCGATCGAGGCTGCGGCATGCGGGTGAACCCGGGTCGGCTTACTGATCCATCCGCACGTTCGTCTGCATCCGGCTCTGCCTGGGAGGCCGTGCACCGGCGATGAGCGTCTTTCGACGACACGTGAAACCTAGATCAGGTCAGATCTCCGTGCCGTCACAGGCGCCCTTTCGAACCATAGGTCATCAAAGCACGCGGCGCTCGTTGAACCACTTCGCCAGCTGTCCTGCTTGATCTCATCCATCAACCGGTTGAGTTCCACCTCCCAGCCTGGGGGACGGGACGGGTCTGGACCACGGTGGGCGGCGTGGTCTGGGCGCACGGACGGGGATCGTGTACGGGAAGGGCCGAAGGAGCCGTCTTCGCAGCTCGTGCGGTCCTCGGCGTCATAGCGGGCTGCGTACCTTTCACCGCCCTCGCCGCTTTCGCAGGCTGTGCGCCCTTTGCAGACGAAACGGCTTTCGTGACCTCCGCAGCTTGCGGAGGTCGTGCGCCCTTCGCGGCCTTCGCGGGCTTGACCTGTTGGCCAGCCGATGGTGACTTCACCTTGCGGGAGGCGCGCGAGCGGGTCTCCCGCGGACGGTTTCCCGTAGAGCCGCTCCTTGAGCTTCTTACGGAAGCCTCGATAGTCATCGCGGGTGCCCGGATCGCCTCCGAACCCGGAGTGTCCGAAGATCGCCACATCCTCGAGCGCGGCTTCCTCCAGCCGTCGATCGGCAGCGGATGCCGCCATCATCACCTGACGGTTGAACCGGTCCCAGTTCAAACCCGCCATGGATGTCTCCCCAGCATTGCGCGTACGGTGCAGGGGCGCATCGGCCATGGGTGAGCCCAGCCGCACCGGCCCACCAGCCTCGAAGCCACCCTCTCGACCACCAAAAACGATAATTGGCAGCTCATATTCAGTGATCTCTATTCACAAGAATCTACTTGCAACCGGTCACGCGTCATGGAGCCGCTCGACAGGTCTCAGAGACTTATCCCAAGCTGGAAATCACTGTCGAGTACATGTGAACGGGGTCAGTGGACAGGTCCTGGGCGACCCAGCCGGGGAGCGGGGGGAGATCGCGAATCCATGGCAGGAGGCTCCGGTAGACCTCAGCTGCGTCGCCGGGGCGGCGCGCCGGATCCTTGGCGAGCAGCCGACGCGTCAGCTCCTCCAGCTCGCCGGGCACACCCGCCATCGACGGCGGCTCTTCCTCCCTGCTGCGGGCGATCTCCCGCAGCAGGTCGCGGGACTCGAACGGCCGTGCACCGGTGAGCAGCTCGTACAGCACACAGCCGACCGTGTAGAGGTCGCTGGCCCGGCTGGCCTCTTCCCCATCGACGAGCTCGGGTGCCATGTAGCATGCCGAGCCCGGGACCTGCCCCATCTGGGTGATCCGGGAGAACTCACTCGCGCCGAGCGAGGTCGCCACGCCGAAGTCGATGACCTTCACCGCTCCGTCCCTGCAGAGCACCAGGTTCTCCGGCTTGACGTCGCGATGGAGGAGCCCGGCCTCGTGTGCGGCAGCGAGTACGGCGCACACCTGGGCACAGACGAAGGCCGCCCACGGCACAGGTAGCGTGCCCTCCTCGTCCTTGAGCTTGCCGACCGAGTCACCGAGCAGCGCCTCCATGACCATGAACAGGTCACCGTCCTCGCCGAAGTCGTAGACGACGGGGACCCCCGGGTGACGGAGCCGGGCGGTGATCCGGGCCTCGCGGTTGAAGCGCCGCCGCGCGTCCTTCTCGGAGGCCAGGTCGGCGGAGTGGATCAGTTTGATCGCGACCGGCCGGTTGAGCCGCGTGTCGACGCCCTCCCAGACCTCGCCCATCCCGCCCCGGCCGATGGGCGAGGTGATCCGGTAGCGGCCGGCGACAGTCCTCATCGACTGCCTCCGGTGTGACGGTTACGTCCCTGTCTGCAAGGGGACGGGTGCCGACCGGTCACGGCAGGAACCTGCTCTTGGTCCCGTGCCAGCTGATCACGATGCCGTCCCGCGCGCGGGTGGCGGCCACGAAGAGCAGCGACCGGGCGTGCTGGAGCTCCCGGCGGAAGCGCATCGGATCGTCCTTGGCGAAGGTGAGGACCCGCTGGGCGGGCAGCAGGCCCTCCGCGACACCCGCGAGGATCATCCGCTGGTACTCCAGTCCCTTGAACCGGTGCATCGTCCCGACGTGGACCGGCGCCTCGACGAGTTTCGGCCCGTCGGGGCCAATGGCCGTCGACAGGATGCCGGCCTTGCCCAGCCGGTTCTCGACCTCGGCCACCATCCGCCGCTCGGGCACGCAGACCGCGATCGAGCTCCCGCCCCACTCCTTGACCCGCTCGACGATCCCGTCGAGCTCGGCGGCCCAGGTCGGGTACGGCACCAGCACCGGCTCGGGCCCGCGCAGCACCGACCGATAACCGTCCAGGTCGTCGTGACCGTCGTCGAGGTCGTCCCACTCCTCCTCGCCGAGCAGGCGGCAGGCCGCGGTCAGGATCTCGTGGGTGGTGCGGTAGCTGAGGGTCAGCTTCGATGACCGGCCGCGGATATTGATGCCGAGGCTGCCCAGGGAGACGCGGTTGGCGTAGATCCGCTGGTGGGTGTCGCCGGCGACGAACAGGTCGTCGGGACCCTCGGGGACCATCGCGCGGAGCATCCGCCAGTGCGCCGCGCTGAGGTCCTGCGCCTCGTCGACGACGATGTGCCGGTAGCGGGGCCGGTACCAGATGCCGGACTCGTGCTGCACCTTCACCGAGCTGACCTGGGCGGCCTGGTAGGAGGCCACCGCCTTGGCCCGTTCGATCTCCAGGCGGGCCGCCCGCTCGGCGACCTGCCGGAAGGTCCACAGGCCCTTCTCGTCCAGGCGCATCACGTAGCGCTCGACGAGCTTCCAGATCTCCGCGCGGTCCTGCCTGCTGATGGCGCGGCCCCGCCCGGCCCGGCGGGCGCGGAAGTAGTCGGCGCGGGTCGCGACGCCCTGCCCGAGAATTACGTGCGACCACTCGGCGTGCAGGAAGTCGGCGTCCCACCGGGTCTCACCCAGCTCGTCGAGGAGCTGCTGCCATTCGATGACGGCCTTGGTGTCGTCGATCCACTGCCGTCCGGGACCAGAGTGCGCGGCCGAGACGATGTCGCTGGCGAGCTTGTCGATGTTGACGATGTCGACGCGCCTGGCGACCTCCGGCTCGGCGAGGTCGAGCAGCCGCCGCCGCAGGTCGGCGGCGAGGTTCTTGTTGAACGTGGTCAGCAGCACGTCCTTGTCCTGGCCCGGGCCGAGCTTCTCCACCAGGTGTTTGACCCGGTGCAGCGCCACGATCGTCTTGCCGGTCCCGGGACCACCGCTGACGCGCGCCGGACCGCTGTAGGCACGCTCCACGATCTTCTTCTGGGCGGGATGCAGGAACACCCGCCAGCGCCCGAAGTCGCCTTCCTCCAGTACCTCCTGCAGGGCGGTGTCCTCGGTGGTGACGACCGTGGCGGGGCGGGCGAGCGCCGCCTGGTAGTCGTCGGTGTCGACCTTCTCCTCGACCGCGACCGGCGCGGTGACCTGGTCCATGACCTCGTCGACCGTCTTGCCGTCGTGCAGCGCGAGCAGCACCTCGCCGGTGAGCTGCGGCGCGTACTCGGCCAGGCCGAGCAGCTCCTCCTCCGTGGTGATCTTCATGATCAGGCCGAGCAGCGGCTCCGCGACGCCCAGGTCGAGCAGCGTCTCGGCGGGGAACTCCGCGAACAACGGCTCCGGCTGCGCCGGGACCTCCTCGGCGGGGACCGGGGACACCGGAGGAGCCGGGGGCTCCAGGGCGACCTTCTCCCCGATCGTCAGCAGGTCGAGGAACTCGATGCCGCCCGTCACCGGGTTGACCTGGTAGGCGAACTTGTCGAGGTTGTCGTAGACCTCCTGACGCGGTTTGACCGCGACCAGGATGTAGTCACCGCCACCGGCGTGCAGCAGCAGCGCCCGGTAGTCCAGGTTCACCCGCGCCGAATACAGCCGCGGATGCCCCTTGAGCTGCTTGAACCGCAGCCCGGGGTTCTCCGGGTCCTGGCGGAACCTGTGCTGGAAGTCGTAGATGGCGCCCTTGACCGCCCGGGGCAGCTTGAGGATCTCCTTGTCGGCCTTGTCGAGCAGCCGCAACGTCACCTTGCTCACGCGTCCTCCTCCGGCGTGTCCCTACCGCTGCTGTATCGACCGGGTCGCTCACTCACCGGGCCCTCCGACCCGCTCCACCAGTTCCCCGGGCATCCAGCCCTTCGCGATCCGCACGTCCCAGCCCGCCTGGGCGTAGGCGGCGTCGCGCTTGCGCGCCTCATCGTCGTCCCCGGCGAGCATGACCGCCACCTTCACCTTCGGCCAGGCCATCTCGGCCTGCCAGGCCTGCTCGCCGAGCTCGTAGCCCGCCTCGGGGGCGGGCACACCCGACTCCGCGAGAAGGTGCGCGAGATGGGCCAGCGCGGTGTCCTCCGGATCCAGCAGGTCGAGCACCTCCCCCCAGTCCGCCGGCACGGCCTTCTCCACCGCCTCGCCGGACGCCTTCTCTTCAGGCACGGGCCGTACGGCCTCGCCGTCCACGGCAGGCGGGCGCGGCACGAACACGGTGACGTCGGCGAGGTCCTCGTCGAGTGGGAGCCTGCTGAGCACGGTCAGGAATCCGTCGCCGTCGGCCGCGGCGAGCTGCACCGGGTCGAACAGGTCCAGGTCGGTACGGGCGAACTGCCCGCCGTCACCGGAGCCGGCGTCGAGGAACTGCAGCAGGTTGCCCCAGTACAGCCAGGCCGCCCAGCGGCGCCGGTGCGTCTCCTCATCCGCGGTGATCGTCTCGTTCCGGTCGTCGACCACGGTGAACGCGCTCCACGCGGGCTTCTCGTGGCGCTGGTCCAGGACGACCGTGACCGGGCAGCCGGCCAGGTCGGCGGTGGAGCAGACCGTGATGCGGCCCGTCGTGTCGGACGGGAGGTCCTCGCCGCGCAGCGACGCCGCCACCCGTTCCGCGACGCCGTCGGCGTCGCAGGTGCTCCGGGACCGGAGCACCTGGACCAGACCCCCGGTGACCGCCCCGGCCCGGTGCAGCCAGAGCCGCCGGTCGGGCTCGCGGAGATAGGCGAGCAGCGTCTCGACGGGGTTGGTCCACATCGTGCGCACCAGCTCGGCGACGTCGCGCTCCGGCTCCGAGCTCCGGTAGAACCTCCGCGCCCGATCCTGGGCGTTCCCCATGTACGGCGGGCGCAGCGGTTCGACGGACGTGTCCGGGGCGAAGCCCCGCTTCTCCCACTCCTTGAGGTTCTCCCAGGTCAGCTGGAACACGAGCCTGCCGTGGGCGCGGAGCCGGGCCCGTTTGGCCGCGTCGTCGGCCAGCCGGTTGATCTGTGCGCTGGCGTGGTAGGTGTAGCCGTCGAGATAGACGGCGACCTCCTGCGGTTCGTCGTCCACCAGCCGGAACAGCACGTCGGGCCGGGTGCCCTTGATGGTGTTCTGCAGGATCATCCGCCAGTGCCGGATCGTCCCGTCCGGCCCTTCGAGCCGCAGATCGGCGGTCTTACGGCCGTCGACGACCTCGCCGCGGGCGAGCGCGGCGCGGGTGTCGGCTCGGCGGGCCCACACCTCCAGGGCGCCCAGGAACTGCGCCTCCAGCTCGCTCTCGACCTGGTCCCAGAGTGAGATGTCGGCCGTGGTCGTGACCGGTGTGTGCTCCCACTTCTCGAGCAGTTCGTCGAGCATGTCCAGCGCGTCGGCCCGGCTGACCTTGTCGTACAGGTTGCCGGGGACGTGGGAGAGCAGGCAACGGTGGCAGGTCCGCTTGTCGCGCTCCTCCTTGCACCTGCACCCCGCCACGATCCAGCGCGCCTCTTCGAGCACCCTGCGGAACTCCTCCGGAGTGGAGAGCCGGTGCAGGTAGCCGGTGCCGCCGGGCAGCGTGTCGTGGAGCACGAGGAAGCGCCGCTCCCGGCCGGTGGCGGGGTCGGGCATGGTGGCGGTGACGATGTCGAGGTGGTCGGGGTCGCCGCCGTACCGGGCCGCGACCCCGGCCATCAGCGCCGCCCGGAACGAGGCGGTGCGCTGCTCGACCATGAGCGTGGCGACCGGGAGCAGGATGCGCAGCGCCTCGGTGTGCAGCTCGTGGGCGAGGATCAACTTCAGGTAGTCGGTGTCACGGGCGGCGCGCCGGAAGGGGCACCACGGCCGGTGATGGCTGCGCGACCGGTCGGACGACGAGGTGGCGACCAGCCCGTCGGACTCGCCGGAGGCGGGCGGGCCGTCCACGGTCGTGCCGCCGCAGGACGGGCAGGTGTGGAAGGGGTTGAGCCGGACGGTCTCGCCCGCGAACCGGTCGCCCGCCGGCCGGTCGAAGCGGGTGGTGCCGAGGTTGAACCGGCGGATGACGGCCCGACGGGTGAAGTCGACGCCGAAGACGGCGGTGGCGTGCCGCCACGACCCGGCCGCGATGTCGGCCGGGTCGACGTCGACCGCGACGGCGGTCTCGTAGTAGCGCCGCCGCCGGTCGTCGCTGTCGTCGCGGATCTGCACCTCGTCGCGGCGGTCGTGCGCCGTGACCCTGGTGGGCTTGAGCACCTTGTGCAGCGAGCCGAGCTCGCCGATGTCCCGGCCGTCGCAGCGCGGGCACGGCGAGGTGTCGGTGGCGGCCCGCTCTGTCCGCACGTGGCCGCAGCCGGGGCAGACCCGCCACTCCTCCCAGGCCGGGCGGGACGGGGTGCCGATGTCCAGGCCGGTGATCTCGTGCTGGTAGCCGCGCATGTAGAAGAAGTTGCCGGGCGCCAGCTCGATGAGGGCCAGCCTGGCGGGGCGCTTGTACTCGCGCACCTCGCTGTGGTACTGCCTGCCGCCCTGGAGCTCCTCGTCCCAGGTGATCGTCGCCTCCAGGGCGGTGGCGGCGTCGATGAGGGAGTAGTTCGGCAGCAGGCCGAGCTCGACCAGCGCGCCCTGGGCGTTCTGCCTGCCGGTCTCGCCGATGAGCCGGGCCACGGCCCGCCGCTCCGCCGCCAGCGACCGCTTGATCGCGTGCTGGCTCGGGTCGGACTCCACCAGTGTCCCGGTCGCCGCGTCGATCACCTTCAGCCGCTCGCGCAGGTCGTCCAGGCGCCGGTTCCACACCTTCTCCGCGGCCTTCACGGCCTGCTCCAGTCCGCCGGTGGCGAAGGCGCGCAGGTCGTCGGCCGCCGCCTCGCTCACCGCGTCCCCGAACAGGTCGAGGAAGCCGTCGGCGAGCGCCGTCCCGGAGGCGAGCGCGGCGGCGGTGAGGGCGGCGAGCCAGCCGGTCTCCCCGAACAGTACCGAGGCCCGCCGGGGCAGTGCCGGCACGCCGCCGAGCCGGTCACGGGCGCAGAGGTCCACCAGGTGGGCGGCGTACTGCCGGTGCAGGATCTCCACCGCCGACAGGTAGCTGCCCGGCGGGACGATCTCACCGGCGATCATGTCGCGCGGCTCGTCGAGGAAGTACAGGTCGCGGGGGGACCGGCCCACCATGGTGACCAGGAACGCGTTCCCTGTGCGGCGGCCGGCCCGGCCGACCCGCTGCACGTAGTTGGCCGGTCCCGGCGGCAGCGAGGCGAGGATGACCGCGGAGAGCTCGCCGATGTCGATGCCCAGCTCCAGCGTGGGCGTGCAGGACAGCACGTTCGGGTCGCTGTAGCGGTTGCCCTCGCGGAAGCGCTGCTCGGTCTGCTCGCGCTGGCTCCGGGTGAGCGCGCCGGTGTGCTCGGCGGTGACCACCCGGAAGACGCCCTCGCCCCGGTAGAGGCGGCGGTAGTAGTCGGCCCGGTGGTCGCGGGTGCCGCGGTCGGTCAGGGAGCCGCCGCAGCGGTAGCGGGGGCACGGCTGGCCGTACCAGTCGGCGACGAGGTGCGGCGGGAGGGTCTGCTGCCAAGCGCACCGGTCGCAGCCGAGCCCGGCGTCGTCGACCTGGTCGTCGCCGAGGAGGTGGACCTGGATGTGGCCGGGGCGCAGGCCGTACACGCCGGTGGAGCCGTCGGCGGCGGTGCGCTTGGCGATGACGCCCTCGGCGGTCAGCAGGGGAAGCAGCCGTGACAGGTACTCGCCGGCCTGGCCCCGGGTCAGGCCGAGGCAGCGCGCGGCCCAGTCCTGCGGCCAGCCCTGCTCGGCGTCGACGCGGTCGAACTCCGACTTCCGCTTGAGCCGGTCGAGCAGGAACGTCGGCGCGCCGACCCCGCGTGGGAAGGCGGGCATGCCGTCCGGGCGGCGCCCCCAGATCGCGTTGTAGCGGCTGGTCCCGGCGTTGCCGAGCCACGCCTCCAGCCAGGCGTGCTTGACCGCGCCCCGGTAGCGGAGCCGCTCCAGCAGGCCGCGGACGAAGACGAGGTAGCGCTCGTCGCCGCGCAGCTCGACCATGCCGGAGGTGGCGGTGTGCGCGTCCCTGGCCAGCGCGGCGACCCGCGCCGGGTCGGCGAGCACGACCTCGGCGGCGGCCGTCCGGGTGAGCTCCAACGTACGGCCCTGCCGGGAGCGCAGGCCGAGCTCCATGACGGCGGCGAACGCCAGGCGCTCCCCGATGAGGTCCCACGCCTCGACGCCGCCGGTGGTCTCCCCGGCGAGGATCGCGTCGATCTCCGGGCGGTCGTGCAGGTCGGGCGGGACGACCGCGGGCAGCACCCCGGCCTCGCTGGCCGCCGCCGCCAGGTCGCCGATGAGGTCGTTGAGCAGGATCGGCGCCTCCTCGTCCAGCCGCGAGGTGAGCAGCCGACGCAGCGAGAAGGTGTAGGACCGGTTGGCGACGAACCCGGCCCGGTGCGCGGCGTCCTGCACCGAGTCGTTGAAGAGCAGGGTCTTGCGCTGCTCCGGCTCCAGCTGGCCGCCGGCGAACAGCTGCGTGACCACCACCGAGGCGAGCGAGGCCAGGCCCGAACCGAGGAAGCGGATGCCCTCGTCCATGTCGCAGGCCGGGCAGCGGTCCTGCTCGGCGGCGTTGAGCGCCTCCGGCGTGGTGCGCAGGTCGGTCAGTACGAAGACGATGTCGCCCTCGCCGTAGGCGTCGCGTCCCGGGTCGTACGGCCGGACCCGCTCCTCGTCGAGGACGGCCAGGCCCTGCACCTGCGCCTCCACCTCGCTCCGGGTGGCCTGGACCAGCGGGCGGACCCGCTTCTTCTCCGCGCCGACGCCCGCCCGGTAGATCTTCTCCGGCGCGGTGACCAGTTCGGCCGGGTCGCGCTCGGGTGAGAGCGCGGCCCAGCCGGAGCGGCCGCAGTGGCGGCAGTAGACGGCCGGGAGCAGGGTCTTGCCGAGCGGGTTGAACGCCGAGTCGGCGTCCACCACGGGCTGCTCGCCGATCCAGGCGAAGGCCGGGATGTGGTTGGCCAGACGGAGCAGCCGCGAGACTGCCCGCACCCACATGTGCGTCTCGACCAGCAGGAACGGCCGCCGCGGCCGCTTGCCGAGGTCCTTGTCGTCCTCGGGGTCGCGGGCGTGCGAGAGCAGCGCGACGAACCGGGCGAGCGCGGTGGCGGCCCGGGCCGGGTTGTCGCGGATCGCGGCGCCCCAGTTGTAGGCGCCGCGCCGGGGCAGCAGGTCCAGCATCTCGTCGAAGGTACGCGGCTGCCCGCCGAGCACGTCGAGCACGGCCTGGGTGAGGATGTGCCGCCGGAGCACCGCGCCCAGCTTCTGCGGGTCGAGTCCGGCCTGCCCGGTGACGGCGGTGGCGAGCTGCTCCATCGCGCCGGGGTCGCGGAGCGGGTCGCCGCAGGCGATGAGGTCGTCGGGGCCGGGCAGCGGGAGCGTGACGTCGATGTCGCCGACGAACTCCTCGACGGTGAGCCGATCCTCGCCGACCACGGCGTCGGCGGGGAACGGCGTGCCGAAGACCATCTCGGCGACCGCGCGGATGTCCCGGCCGGGGCCGCCCCCGTTCCCGTTTCCCGTCCCGTCCGCCGTCCCT
This sequence comes from Planomonospora parontospora, assembly GCA_014647935.1. Classification (GTDB taxonomy): domain Bacteria; phylum Actinomycetota; class Actinomycetes; order Streptosporangiales; family Streptosporangiaceae; genus Planomonospora; species Planomonospora parontospora. The sequence continues at coordinate 91,112 of BMQD01000007.1, read as the reverse complement.
GTCCCGGTGGCCCCATATCCGGGCGCGGCCGGGGCTCCGGTCGCGGGGCCGTTCTCGCCGAGGGTGGCGGAGGTGGCGACCGGGCAGATGTCGCCGAGCGGCCGGCCCGGCCGGGAGTGGCCGGTGGCGGCGGCCAACCGGCGCAGCAGCACGGCCACGTCGGTGCCCTGCGCGCCGTCGTAGGTGTGGAACTCGTCGACCACCACGTAGGCGATCTCGGCGTCCTGCCAGAGCGGCAGGTCGTCGGGGCGCTGGAGCAGCAGGTCGAGCATCTTGTAGTTGGTGATGAGCACGTCCGGCGGGTTGCGCCGGATCTCCGAGCGCTCCGTCATCACCTTGGGGTAGCCGACCTCGGGGGTGTCGCCGATGTAGAGGGCGGCGGTCACGTCGTGCAGGTCACTCTGCTGCAGGTAGTCGTTGATGCGGTGCGCCTGGTCGGTGGCCAGGGCATTCATCGGGTAGAGCAGGACGGCCTTGACGCCGCCCTTCCCCCCGGCCCGCTCGCGGCGGCAGTGGTCCAGCACGGGGACGAGGAACGACTCGGTCTTGCCGGAGCCGGTGCCCGTGGTGATCAGCGTCGGCTCGGCCCGCTTGCCGAGTGTGCTGAGCCGCTCGAACGCCTTCGCCTGGTGCCGGTAGGGGGTGAAGCCCGCCGGCGCCCACTCCAGGACCTTGGCCCAGCCGTCGTCGGCCGTCCGGAACGGCGTGCGGATCCGCAGGTACGGCCCGCGGAAGATGCCCTGCTCGGGGTGGTTGAGGAAGCGTTTCAGCGCCTCCCGGACGGGCCGGTCGGCCAGCGCGAAGGTGGTGGTGAGGTACTGCGTCAGACTCCCCCGCAGCTCCTCGGCCGCCAGTGTCGGTCTCACGCCGCCTCCCTGTGATTACGTACGGCCCGCATCCGTCCGGACATGACGTCTGCTCGCACTCCCGTTCGACCGATCCCGGGCGAACTGACGTTACGTGACGATATCTTTACGCGGTGCTTACCGCCTACATCGACGAGAGCCTCCGCCGCCGGCCTCACGACGACAGCGTCTACGCGATGGCCGCCGCGATCATCGACTCCGCCGATCACGAGGCCGTCCGCGCGGACCTGGAGTCCCCCCGCCTCGGCAAGAGCCCTCGCCTGCACTGGCGCGAGGAATCCCGCGCACGACAACTTGTCATCTCCAGGGCGATCACACTCATGCCGCTGAAGAGTCTCGTGACCATCCACATGTTCGACAGAGGAGTCTCTTACGAGGGGGCCCGGCGGCTCTGCCTCGAAAGACTCCTGTACGAACTTGATCAAGAGGGAGTCGGCCTGGCAACCATCGAAAGCCGTTCGGCCAAGATGGACCACCTTGATCTTCTGCTGGTCATGGGAATCCGCAAGGCGAAGTTTCTCTCTGACGAAATCAGAGTCGTCTGGCAATATCCCGACAGGGAACCGCTGCTCTGGGCCGCCGATGCGGTGGCAGGTGCCGTGACCTGGTGGCTGGACGGCCAACCGGACGGCTTCAACGTGCTGGTGGAGCACACACGCCTGGTGTGCACCAATTGAGACGAGACAGCGCGAAGGCCGGGCGCCCGATTCCATCGGTAGTCCCGGCCTCACTTCCAACACCCACCGGGGGTGCGGCACTGTCCAGTGTGCCTCACCCGGGGTGGTCAGGCAAGTGCATTCAGCCACACACACCGGCACGAAGGGCGAACGTCTGGCCTCATCGAAGCGCGAAGCGACAGCGCGAAGGCCGGGCACCCGATCTTCCTCGGTGGTCCCGGCCTCACTTCCGCACCCCAGAGGATGCGGCGTCCCCGAGCATGCCTCACCGGAGGTGATCAGGCAAGCGCACAGAGCATGAGCGATGACGGACCCGTCGACACAGCGCGAGGGCCGGGCGCCCGATTCCATCGGGAGGCCCGGCCTCGCTTCCGGCACCCGCCGGGGGTGCGGCACCGCTGAGAGTGCCGCACCGCAGGTGACCGGGCAAGCGGTTCTCGTCACGACGCGCTCCCGCCGCCCTCCCCGGCCGGCGCCTTCCAGCCGGAGCAGCGCAGGCGCTCGGCGAAGACGGCGTGCGCCTGGCGGTACTCGGCCTCACGGTCGGCCTTGTAGAAGGGGGCGGTGTAGCCATCGGGGACGGGACCGCCTGTCTCGGGGTCGAGGTGGGCCATGAACTGCTCGAAGTGCTGCTTGGTCTGGCCGTGGCCGTAGGTGTTGTGGTTGCCCGCGATCTTCCGGCCGCCTGCGTCGAACCAGATCTGCGCCTCGTAGTCGGACAGGACTGGGTAGCGGGACCGGTAGATCGCGACGAGCTGCTCGGCGGTCATGCCGAGCCAGAGCGCGACCAGCGCGTCCAGCTCGACCAGCGCGGCCCGCCGCTCCCGCTCGGTGCGGAGCGGGGTGGCGTAGGCCCACTCGGGGGTGACGGCGGCCGGATCGCCGAGCGGCCTGAGCCCCGGCCAGTCGGCGGCCCACCGCTCGTCGGTCCAGGCAGGGTCGTACAGCTCGGCCCAGAGCGGGGCGTAGGCGTCGGTCAGGCAGTTGAGGCGGAGCGTGCGGAGCAGGAGCGCCGGGGCCAGTGGGTGGTCCGGATCGGCGGCGGGCATGGCATTGGCTTCGGCGTACTGGAGGTGTGACCGCCCGGTGATCCGGAGCATGTAGTCGAGCGGGAGCGCCGCCCAGAACCCGGCGGCCAGCGCAGTGCCCCGGTTGTCGGGCAGCGCCAGCGTGTGCACGGTGTGCACGTGCGCCGGACCCGGCGGGATCAGAGCGGCGAACAGCGACCGCTCACCGTTGAACGGGATCATGACTCGCCAGGCGAGACGGTAGAACCCGGTGTACCGGCGGACGGCCCCCTGACCGTCCACCCACCGGTCCTGCGCAGCCAGGTATGCCTCCTCATCGCAGGCTCGCTCGTAGTTCGTGGCCGGAACCGCATCGGCAGCCAGAGCAGTAAGGTCCTGGGGCTGATCGGAACTCTTGAAGCGGGGTGGCTGCTTCGCGAACGGAGTAGCCACGCTGAAGTGCGGCCCCTGAAGGATGACCTCATCCAGGGACGCCGGCTGCCCTGTCTGCCAGCGAATCAGACCATCATCCTTAGCTGTCTTCTCGTTGTAGCCGGAGCTGATCCGCAGAACGGAAGCCCCCAGCCGCCAAGCGTGATTCGCTAGCGCCTCGATCGCACCTGCTTCCGCAGTGCTTACTGGATAGAGCAAAGGTGTCTGAACCACGGGCACATCCTCGACATTGATGAGGCGTCGCCACTCCGCTAGTACGGACTCATCGACCTGAATGACCCGCGAACGATGCGGTCGAAGATCCCACTTTCCCTCGTACTTAATCCCCGGCAACGGTCCCTGCCCATCGTGTTCCAGCGAACGCGGCACAACATCGGCACCATAAAGGTCGCTGAAGTGAGCGAACTTGATGCTCTGAGGCGTTCCGTAAATATGGAGCCCAAACTCCTGCGTCCGACTGAGATCTTCAAAAGCCCAGTTAGCGGCGTTGATGAACTTCGCATGGGTGCGGAGATGCCGATAGGTGACGGCGCGGAGCCTACCTTCTTTGACTCCGCCAAAGTGCGTGTCAGGGTGGATAAGGCCTGCGGTGCCCTGGGTGCCAAGGCTATCCCAGACCCGGCACATGAAGGCGCGGTAGAGATCTGGGCGGGTACCAGCTAGCAGCGGATAGGCGATCCCGGACCCGAGGAACTCGACCGTGCCAGTGTTAGACGCCAGTTCATCGATGTAGGAGCCTCGCACTGTCACGTTCGCCAGTACAGCGGTCTTTCGCTCCCGCCACTCGGGCACACTTGGCTTCTCCGCCAATTTGAACCACGGCTCCATCTCGGCAAGAATCGCGTCTTCCTGCCAGTCCGGCCGAACCCACGGTGGGTTGCCGACCTGGAGGTCGAAGCCGCCGCGGGCGAAGACCTGGGCGAACTGGAGCTCCCAGTGGAAGAAGCCGTGTCGCTCGGTCAACTCGTCTACGATTTCGAGCCAGGGAAAACGTCCGGGCAGCTTGAAAACGTCGTCCATGCCCATCCATTTCCAAAGCTCCCTCTCGTACTTACCCAGTTCGGAAAGTGACTCGAAGTGCTTCACCAAGCTGTTCTCGGGCACGTCGGCACGGCCGAGCAACGCTTCGGCGAAGTCCAACCAGTCATCGAGATTCGCAAGGGGCACAGCTGAGCGAGGCGGCTCGAAGACCGGTCGCCTTGCGGCCTGCTTGGGCCGAGCCACCGGCGTCTTCTCCGCGTCCTGTCCAAAACCGTCGAATCCGAGCTGTTCATGGCTGATTTCGGAGAGGGCCTCCTGGCTGTAGGCGGTGGAGCCGGCGTCCTGCGCTGACGAAGGGATGAGCGGCGCTGATGACGCCTCCGTGGCGGTTGCCGCACCCTTGAGGCCTTCCGACACGTACTCGATCGCTTTCGCGAGTCGTGGGTAGGTCTCATCTGAGCCGTTGAGCAACTCGACTCGGTCGAGCGGCCAGAACCACAGGGCGCACCAGGCGTCCATGACCTTTTTCAACCGCCAGTACGGCGTGCCCGCTATGGTCAGGTCCTCGTAGACCTTCTCCTTGGGCATGGCATTCTCAGGCTGTCGGATCCAGCCCTCTTCGGTGCCCCAGACAGCGATCCTGCGCCTGATGTCATCCTCAGAGAGCTTCAGCCGCTGCTGGACCAGGTCCCACAGGTACTCGGCGCGGCCGGAGAGGGCCTGGAGGCGCTGGAGCTGGGTGGACTTCTGACCCTGCTTCTTCTTGTCGGAGACGCTCTTCTGGATCTGCTTGCGCCAGGCCTTGAGCTTCGCGACCTGCTCGGGGGCCAGCTCCCTGGCCTCCTTGGCCCCGGCGACCGCGCCCCAGCCCTCGGCGGGGAGCAGGAAGTGGTGGACCTTCCCCGTCGGCAGCGCACCGGCGGAGAACGGCAGGCCCTCGGGCGCCTCCTTCAGCCACGTGCCCTTGGTGAGCTGCGCCGCGCCGTACGCCCTCCGGCCCGCGCCGATGAGCGAGTTGCCGCGGCGCAGGTGGAGCCCGAACCAGGGGGCCTGGAGGCCGGGGTGCATGACGTTGAGCCAGAGCGAGACCTCGGCCAGCTCGATCGCGGTCTCGTTGAGGTCGACGCCGTAGGAGTTGTGCAGTGCGACGTAGGCCTTGACCCGCTGCAGCTCGTCCTCGTACCGCTCCGGGTCGATCTGGACGCCCAGTTCCTCCTGGCGGCGCCGGAGGTACTCGGCGGCGACCTGGTTGACCGCCTCGTTGAGGAACGCGCCGGAGCCCAGGGCGGGCTCGCAGATCTTCCACTCCAGGATCTCCCGGGCCGGGGTGACCGTCCCATCCTGGTCGAGGCGGTGCTGAAGCGCGAGCTGGACGGTGACCTTCGTCAGCGACTCGGGCGTGTAGTAGGAGGCGCTGGTCTCCCTGTCGCGGCCGGCCAGCCGGTAGACGAACGAGCCCTGGTTGTAGCAGACGTACTCGTCGAGCTTGGTGCCGTCCTCGTCCACCCTGCGGACGAAGACCTCCGACGGGTAGTCGCCGACCTTGGAGGCCGGGATCATCCAGGAGCCGTCCTTCGGGTCGCCTCCCTTGGCGACCTCGTACAGCTCCTCTGTCGCGATGAACCCGGTGTAGGACATCAGGCCCTCGTAGACCGCCCCGAGCTGGTTGATGCCGAGCTGGGCGTAGGAGATGAAGCCGCCGCGCTCCTTCCTGCGCCCCTTGGTGAGCATGAGCTTGCGCAGCACCGTGTGGAGCGTCCCGTTGCGGAGCCGGGTGTCGACGCGCGGCGCGTCCGGGTCGTCGTCGTCCAGCGAGATGGCGTCCCGGCCGATGAGCTTGATCGCCTCCGGCTCGAACAGGTCGGAGCGGAGCGGCTCGAAGCGCAGGCCCTCGCCCTCCGAGCCCTCGGTCTCGCTCCCCATGCGGGCCCGGTGGCCCCCGTTGACCATGCGGAAGAGCAGGTCGAGCGACTCGTACAGGTGGAAGGAGTTCCGTGCCTCCTCCCCCACCAGGTCGCGCACCACCAGGTCGCCGAGGCGGGCCAGGCTGTAGCCCCTGACGTAGTCCTCGTCGTCGGTCGGCAGGATGCCCAGCTCCGGGCGGGCCTCGGCGTACAGCAGGAACAGGATCCGGTACAGGTAGCGCAGCGACTCGCGGCCCAGCTCCCTGGCCAGGGCGGCGGGCTCCATGACGTCCTCGGGCCGCACGCCGTGGGCGCGGATGCGGCCGAGCACCTCGTTGGCGATCAGCTCGACCGAGTCCTTCAGCCCGTCGCGCAGCTCCTTGGAGACGCCGACGGCGTGGCTGCGCGACTTGGCGAGCAGGTCGGCGAGCGGCTCGGAGCCGCCCTCTGAGGGCGGGAGGAGCGAGTCGGCGCCGAACAGGGCGGCGACCGTGCCCAACTCGGCCTCGTCGTTCCGGCTCAGCGCGGCGTCGAGACTGACCGCGAGGTAGCGGCCCTCGCCCCAGACGGCCCGGTCGGCGAGCACGAGCACGCCGCCGGCGAGGATGAGCACGTAGCGCGGCGGCTCGTCGGAGGTCAGCAGCCAGGTGGCGAGCTTGGTGCCGGAGGTGATCTGCTCGCCGCCCTCCAGCAGGACCGGGGCGAGCAGCCGCCCGGCCGGGGCGGCGTCCGTGTCGGCGGCGCCGAGGGCGGTGTCCACATCAGCGGCCCAGCCGCACTCGATCGCGACCAGGTACCGGTCGGCGTAGGCGACCTCGACGGTGTACTCCTTGCCCGGCCGCCTCACGGTCAGCTCGCGCGGGCCCGCCTCGTAGCCGAGGGCGCGCAGCACGTCGCCGTGGAGCTCGCCCAGTGCCTTGCGCCACTCGGCGCGCTCGTCCGCGGTCGGTTCGTCGTCACGCCGCGCGTCGTAGTCCGCGAAGTACGGCCGGTCGGCGAAGTACCGCCTGCCCAGCGCGCGCAGCCCCTTGCGCGGGGTGGTGCGCTCGGCCTTCTCCTGCTCGCTCCAGCGGGCGAACAGCCCGTCCTTCTTCTTGAGGTCCTTGGGCAGCACCTCGGCCAGGTAGTGGGCCGAGAAGTAGTCGCCGCGGTTGACCAGCGAGTCGAAGCTCATCAGCACACATCCTGAGGAACGAGGACGGCGAGGACCCGCAGGAGCGGCTCCCCTGTGATCTTGAGGGATCTGAGCAGGTCCTGCTGCCGCTCGACGGTCTCGTCGACGGACTTCTCCCTGCGTCCGCGCTGGGAGACGTGCACGCCGTCGAGGGTCAGTTGCTTCCACTCATCGAGCCGCCCCCGGTAGGAGTCGAGCGGCTCGACGACCCGCCGCTCGTAGGCCGCGCGGCGCTCCTCCAGGTGGGCGCGGGCGGTCGCGACCGCCTGGGGCACCCGCTCCTGGAGCGGCCGCAGGTCGATCGGCCGCCCCGTGTTGATCATCTTGGGGCCGACGCCGGCCTCGGCGAGGACCTCGGTCATCTTCCGGTCCAGCACGCCGGTGGAGGTGACCGCCATCCACTCGACCACGGTCGGCTGCCCGAGCCGGTTGGAGTAGATGCCCTGGACGAGGAAGACCGGCTCGTCGACCCGAGCGGTGACGACCGGCGCCTTCTGGCGGCCGAGCCGTACCAGGACCTTGTCGGTCACCCACTCGACCATGGGGTGCAGGTCGGACAGGTAGGCGATCTGAGGCCACATGGTCTTGGTCGTGCGCGCCTCGTCGAGCTTGCGCCGGGCCAGCCCGCGGTCGAAGGTGACCCGCATCCGCCTGCGCACGTCGTGGGTGCGCAGATAGTCGATGGGCAGCGCGGACAGGCGGTGGACGAGGTCCGGCGGCGGCGTGAAGGCGAGCATCCCGCCGTCGTCCTCCAGGTCCTTGAGCAGCTGGAGGCTCTCGACGGCCTCCTTGACGAACGCCTCCGAGTCCTCGAAGAGCCGGGGCACGTCCGCGCGGGGCGGGTCGGTGCTCGTGACGCCGCCGTCGACGGAGCCGAACAGGTCGGCGAAGGGGTCGTCGGCCGCCTGCTCGGCGAGGGACTCCTCGACGGTCTTGCCTGCGAGGAGGTCCTGAATGAGGCGGCGCTCCTCGCGCTCGGCGCGGTACTCGCCGGTGACGGCCTCGGCGGTGCCGAGGCTGCGGTGCGCGGTCTCCTCCTTGTCCAAGAGTTTCTCGGCGACGGTCCGGTCGTCCTTGGCGCCCTCGACGCCCGAGGTGAGGATGAGCGCCCGGAACTGCGGCTCCCGGGTCTGGCCGTAGCGGTCGATGCGGCCGTTGCGCTGCTCGATCCGGATGAGGCTCCACGGCACGTCGTAGTGGACCAGGTGGTGGCACTGCCGGTGGAGGTTGACGCCCTCGGAGGTCACGTCGGTGGTCACCAGCAGGCGCACGGGGCTGTCGGAGAGCCCGAAGCCCTCGATGATCTCCTGCTGCTTCTGGTCGGACATGCCGTTGCCGAGCATCATGTCGACCGCGTTGTCGGGCAGCTTGAGCCGCTCGGGCAGGACCTTCGCCAGCCACCTGACGGTCTCGACGCTCTCGGAGAAGACCACGGCCCGGGTCTCGCCGCCCTTCCGCACGCCGATCTCATCGCGGAGCACGCGGACGAGGGCGTCGAGCTTGGCCGAGTCGTCGTCGGTCATCTGCGCGGTCAGGTCCGCGAGGGTCTTCAGCGCCTCGATCTCGCGGGGCTCGGTGGCGTTCTTCAACCGGTTGCCGACGGTCTTGGCCAGCGCCCGGTGCGAGGAGAGGAACGCCTTGAGCAGCGTGTAGGGGAAGAGGCGGTGCTTGGCGTCGACGACCGGGCCGCCGGCGCGCTGGTCTCCGGCGAGCCATACCTGGGTGAGCTCGGCGAAGACCTTCTCCTCGGCGGGGGTGGCGGCGCACCGGACCGGGACCGAAGGGCCCCGGTCGGGCCACTTGGCGCCCATCTGGTCGCGCACCTCAGGGTTGATCTTGGTGCGGCGGATGTAGAGGTGCTCGATGTCCTTGGCCGAGTAGCGGCTGTCGTCGGCGATCGCGGCGGGGTCGAGCATGCGGATCAGCTCGGCGAACGAGGCGCTGTCGCCGTTGTGCGGGGTGGCGCTGGCCAGCAGCAGCGCGTCGGTGCGGCGGGCGAGCAGCCTGGCGAGCTTGTTGCGGAGGCTGCTCTCGCCGATCAGGTTGTGCGACTCGTCGATGACGACCGCGTCCCAGTCCATCTTCTCCAGGTGCTGGCCGTACTTGCCCGCGTTCTTGAGGGTGTCGATGGAGACGATGATCCGCTTGTAGTGGGTGAACGGGTTGCGGCCGGCGGGGATCTCCCGCTGGATGCGCTCGATGCCGACGGAGTCGAGGCGGATCAGCGGGATGGCGAAGCGGGTCCACAGCTCGTGTTGGAACTGCTCCAGCACCTGCTGCGGGGTGACGACGAGGATGCGCTCGCCCCGGCCGCGCCGGATCAGCTCGGCCAGGGTGAGGCCGATCTCCAGGGTCTTGCCGAGACCGACGACGTCGGCGATGAGGATGCGCGGGCGCAGGCCCTTGAGCGCGAGCTCGGCCGGGCGCCGCTGGTAGGCCAGCGGGTCGAGGAGGAAGCCGTCGGCGAGCGCGAGGCCCTTCTCCGTCTGCGGGAGCGGGGTCCGGCGCAGGACGGCCTCGATGAACAGGCGGCTCTGCGCGAAGCGCGGGGTCGCGTCCTGCTCCAGGACCGTCTCCTCCGGCTTGAGCAGGCTCACATCGTCCAGATCGGAGAAGAAGACCGCGTCCTCGTCGCGGACGAACTCCGACGCGCCCACCGCGGTGATCTTGTATCTGGGCGTGTCCCCGTCGGAGGCGAGCTGCGCGCAGGTCCGGACGATCCACTCGGCGTCCCGGACTTCGATCCGGGCGCCGGGCGGGTAGGAGGTCTCGGTCACGGTTCTCCTCGGAGACGAAGCTCGCGGCTTTCAGAGACGGGGGCTCGCGGCGTAGTCGCCGCGGAGGCGGTCGGCGAGCCGCGCGACCACCGAGCCGGGCACGACGACCTCGGACAGGTCGCGGCGGCGCGGCCGGGGCGGCGGGACGGGGGTCGGCGGATCGGTCTCCCGCTCGACGTAGGTGGCCACGGCCAGGCGCCGCACGGCCACCGGGAGCGCGGTCCCACCCGCGGCCGCCAGCTCCTTGAGCCGGTCGTACACCTCGGGCACGGCAGGCCGGTCGGTCGGCTCGTGGGCGAGCATCGCGGCGACGAGCGGCGCGAGCTCGGCGGGCACGCCCGTGAGGTCCGGCGGCACGTCGCGGCTGACGATGTTCATGCACAGCGCCGCCATGGTCTTGCCCGTATAGGGATAGTGCCCGGCCAGCGCGAACACCAGCGTCGCGCCGAGCGCGTAGACGTCGGCCGCAGCGGTGATCTCCTTGGGGGTGTTGAACTGCTCGGGCGGCATGCAGGGGGGCGTGCCGAGCGTCGAGGAGGTCGTGGTCAGGTCGGTCGGGCCGTCGGCGAAGGCGACCAGGCCCAGGTCGATGACCTTCGCCCCGTCCCGGCCGAGCAGGATGTTGCCGGGCTTGAGGTCGCGGTGGAGCAGGTCGGCCGCGTGGATGTCGCCAAGGGCGGAGGCCAGCAGGAGGCCGAGCGTGGCGGTGTGCTCCGTGCCGAGCGGGCCGCGGGTCTCGACGAACTCCTTCAGGGTCAGGCCTTGGACGTACTCCACGGCGAGCCAGGGCCACTCCTCGTCCTCACCGGAGGCGTCGACCAGCGCGGCGACGTGCGGACCCTGCACGGTCCGCAGCGCGTCGGTCTCCCGGGAGAAGCGGGCCCGCACCTCGGCGTGACCGAGGAAGTCCTCGCGAATGATCTTCACGGCGACCTGCTCGTAGTCGTCGGTGACGCCGTAGAAGACGCGGCCCATCCCTCCGGATCCGAGCCGTCCGCGCAGGGTGATGCCACCGATCCGCTTGGGGTCGGAACGGTCCAGGGGGTCCATGCTCACCTGCCTCCACGGCCGCGTTCGGGGTAACGCACCAGGTCACACCCAGGATATGCGGCCTCACACTCCGAGAGGTCCCTTCAGGTCTCAGAGAGATCACACCCACAGCCTTACCGAGCGCCTCGTCACAGTAACCGTCCCCCATCTGCCTGTCTACAGACCTGGACCTGTGTACCGCAGCAACAGTTGCGCTTCAGATTTCCGAGCCACAGGCCCGCTCGAAGGCGCCTTCTAGCAAAATTACCCCTGACTGCGGCTCAAGCAACAGGATCTCAGTAAGTATATATCGTGAACTTGATTCACCGTTGCATGACTCTAGCCTGTCCGTATATGGTCAGGCCTGTAAGGCAAGGGCGGCATTCACCCCTCCCAAACCCATCTCGCCCGCCCCCGCCCCGGTCCACCCCATCACCTCGGCATGGTCCACCGGATCGACCGATCACCCCACTCCCCAGCGAGACCCCAGGGGAGCATGCAGCAATCGGACATATCCCTCTTAATTAACAACTCGTTACATAACACTCTTACAGTCGGCGCCACGACGAGGAAGTGGGGACATCATGCGGCAACGTTGCAGCGAGAAGGGCCCGCACGGGCCGCACCCCGCTCCGTTGGGTCGGGTCAGCGTTCTACCGGCTTTCGAACGCGCCGGCCTGATCATCGACGACGCCGTTGCCAGGCTGACCTCCGACGACTTCGAGGCGGTTCGCTGCTACCCGCCGCCGCTCCGCAAGAAGATCCTGGGCCATGTCGGTCTGCGCGACATGCGATCTATCACCAGGTCCGCGGCCACCAGTCTCGTCCGCGTCCTGCGAGGGAACGACAGAAAAAAGCGGGCCTCACTCATCCACACCCTGACCATCCCCTTCGGCGGCGCCTTCGAGAATCACGACGTTCTCTCGGCGGATGAGTGCATCAGGCTGCTGGGATCCGTCGACGTCGCCGACCTCCTCACCGAGGCGCCCTCCCTCGTCGAGATGCTCGTGAACACGAGGGCTCTTTCCGAGGGCCTTATCGACCTCGTTCTCGCAGAGGTCTACCGGCACGACCTCGCGCTGTCCGCGGTGGCGCTCGCCCTGCTGACCGGCTCCACCGAGCGCATGGGGCCTGACGCCGCGGCAGCGGTCCGCTCTGCGTGGCAGGAGCTTCTCCCGCTTCAGCCCGGCCTCCCCGAGGCTCCCACCCTCCTGCCCGAACTCCGGGACGTCGCATCTGCCGTTCTTCCCGGTAGAGCGTCCCAGAACGTCCCCGCAGGCAAGGGCGGAGTGCAGACGGATAGCGAGCCTGAGCCGGCGGTGACCGAGAGCACCGAGGAGAACGGAACGCCTGTGGTGATCGATCGGCCTGCAGAAGGGGGCGACAGCGCCCCCGATCACACGTCCCCCATCCCCGTCGAGGCACTGCGCACAGAGCTGGAACTCCTGCACCGGACCTTTCAGGACGCGGCAGACGCCGCTGAGCGGCTACGTCGAGCGTTCACCGACGCCGGTCGCCCCCTCGACGAGGACATCGCCGTGATCCTGCGGGGTGTCCGGGAGTTCGACGGGCTCCGGAGCAGACTCGAGTCCGCACACGGTCCCGCACTCGGCACGACCACCGAGGCGCTCCTGCACGCGATCGACCAGTTGGAGTCCGCGGACTCCCGGCGCAGGCGGATCCTCGCACTGGCGCAGGTCAGCGGTCCGTCCAGTCTCGAGGGACTCCTCCAGGAGGTTCGTGAGGCCGCCGTCGCGGAGAGTCCGGTCCTGGAGATCCTGGCGGAACTCATCCGCCTGGCCGACGACCTCGACGCCATCGACAGGACCGAGGAACTGCAGGAACGCTTCCGTCAGGAGGCTCCTGCCGAATGGTGGAAGCTGGGTGTGGCCGCCCTCCGGGGCTGGCTGAGCGTTCCTGATGAGACCGACATCGCCCCGTCCGCGCCGCGGAACGATGCTCCCCCTCCGGAGATCTCGCAGGATGACGGGAGCGCAGGCGCGGCCGCCCCCGCGGACGCCGGGTCTTCCGAGGACTCCGCACACGGCGGCTCCACGGACGAAGACCCCGCAGACGAAGGCGGCGGAGGTGCCGCTCCGCCAGAGGACGAGCCGCCGGCACCGACCTCGCCGTCCGCCGCGGAGGCACACGCCGGTCCTGCGGACATGGACGAGCTCGCCGAGCTGGACGCCTTCATCGCCGACGCCGTGGTGCAACCGGTGAAATCCGCATCTACGCAGCCGTCGAAGACCTCTGCGGCCGACAAGCAGGAGACGATCCCTCCGCCGGATACGGAGACGATCCGGGAGTCCGGTCGGCTCTGCGTGGAACCGGTTCCGGCCCTCTCCTCCGCATCGGTGAGCGGTGCGGCGGAATCGGCCGACACGGAAGAGGCCGGGAGCCCCATGGCACTCACCGGCGGCATGGGCCTCACCGGCGGTGCCGCCGAGGCCGAGGCCGCCGCGCTCCGTGCCGGACGGTTCGGGCTGGCGGCGTGGTTGCGGGAGGCTGCCGACAGGCCGCGGGCGGAGGTGAACGCGCGCCGGTGTGCCGCGATCTCCGCCGAGACCAGCGAGTTCGCCGGTCGGCTGTCAGCCGCCTTCACCGAGTCGGCCGGGAACGTGACGGCGAAGGCCCTCGGCGACGACGCTCCCGGACAGTTGCTCGCCTGGGCGGCCGCGCTGCGCACCAGCCTGATCCACCCGACTCCGGAGACGGTCCGTCTGCTGGACGAGCTGTCTCCGGTGCTCTCGCCCTATCCCGGCCTGACGGCCTACGGCGAGGCGTTCGGCGGAAAAGCAAGGGCCGGCGCCTACCTGGTGCCCGGCCTCTCGGGGCGGATGCACGACGCCTCGCGGGCGGAGGGAAGCCGGGAACAGGCCTCCGCCGCCGCGGTCAGGTTCCTGGAGGAAGGCCCCTCTCAGAAGATCAAGTTCGCCTTGGCAACGGACGTGTGGAAGACCCTGATCCAGGATGACTCGTCGGGCCCGGGGAAGCTGCTGGCCGTAACCGCTCGCGACGACACGTCCCGAGCCCACGAGGTCGAGCAGGAACTGGACGAGCTGCGGACCGGAGACGCGATCGACCGGCTGATCGACGCGACGGCCAAGGCCCGGGCTTCCCGCGGAGGAGCCGGCCGTATCCACTCCGGCGCCAGGACCAAGCTGATCGAGAAGATCGAGAAGGCTCTCGACCTCGTGGCGGACTGGGTGGCGGCGATCCACGAGGCGAAGTCGCTGCAGACGGACGACTCCGGCGTCTCCTGGGCCGTTCGTCACCTGGACGAGCTCCGCACGACCGTGAGCCGGTACCGGCCGCAGGTCGAAGACGAGCTCGCCGCCCTGGAGACCTCCTCCGATCCGCTCGTCGCCGCGGCCGCGGCCGGTGTCTCACGACTGGTCCGCGACACCCTGCGTCTGCTGGACGGCGGCCCGCTCTCCCAACCGGAACCCCTCATCACCCACCTGCTCAACGGTGACCTGCTCCTGTCTCCCACGATCGGTTTCGACGCGGAGGCCTTCGCTCCGCTGGCCGGGCCTACGCTGGAGGACCTGCTTCCCCTCTGCAGAGACGGCGACCGCGGCTGGCGGGCGGCCTTCGAGGAACGCTCCCGGCTGGGTGACCACCGCGGCACACGGGCCCTGCTGTCGGCCCTGGCCCAGCACGACCCTGGACTCCACACCGAGTTTCGCCAGCGCAGGGACAAGCTGGTCGACGCGGCCCGGCACGAACGTGACAACCGCATCGAGGACGTCCAGGACCGGATCGCGGAGTGGCGCCGGGCCGGCGTGCTGCCCGAGGTGACCGCCACCCGTTTCTCCGCCATGCTCCAAACCCTCGGCAGCGACGAACGGGACGACTTCGACGTCATCACCCGCGAGCTCGACGAACTGGAGCGGGAGGCGGCACGGACCCGCGACGAGCAGATCACCGGCGGGCTGGCAGCACTGGCCGCCCTGAGCGCCGAGGACTCCGCCGTCGCCGCCGTCCGGGAGCGGATCCGGATCTATATCGAGGACGGCGACCTGACCACGGCCCGCGAGTTCATGGTGCAGGCGAAGAACGGCAACCAACTACCCGAGATATCGGCCGCCGTCGACCATCTGGAAAGGTTCTTCCCGCACTTTCCGCAGGCCTTCGAGAACATGTCCGCCCGGCTGCCGGGCAGGCAGAAGAACCGGGAGGGCGCGGAGTGGCTGCAGCGGCTCAAGGACGCGCTCCGGATCGGTCAGGAGGTCGACGAACCCGAGCTGGGCGGTCTCCTCCGCCAGGCCGAACTGTCGATCTCCGGCATCCCTCGGAGCCGGCGGGGCGTGGCGGGAGAAGGGCTGCGGCTCTGGCACGCGTTGTCCCAGGGGCCGAAAGCAGCGGGCAACCTCAGGTCCGTCATCACCGCCGTACTTCAGGTGATCGGTCTCGAGGGCGAGCAGGGTGCTTCCCGGGAGGAACGGGACCGGCTCTGGATCACGCTGGACCAGGTGCGGACGATCGGTGATCCGCTGCTACCGGCCTTCGGATCCCGGATGAGCCCGTCGGGTGATCGGCTCCGGCTCCTGCTGGTGTGGCGGTCACCAGGACCACAGCAGGTCGTCGAGTGGCTGAAGGACCAGCCTGCGGATCAGACCGTCCTCGTTCTCTACTTCGGCGTGCTCACAGTGGAGCAGCGCCGCCAGCTGGCAGCGGTGAGCCGCAGGCGCCCCACACCGGTCGCGGCCTTCCTGGACGACGCCGCGATCAGCTACCTCGCCTGTCTGCCCGGCGCGGACTGGAGCACGACGGTGAGCCTGCTGGCCCCGTTCACCGCCACGAACCCGTACGCGCCCACCGGCGACGTACCTGAGGAGATGTTCTACGGGCGCCTGGACCAGCTGCAGGAGGTCGTCAGACGG
Organism: Planomonospora parontospora; assembly: GCA_014647935.1. Taxonomy (GTDB): domain Bacteria; phylum Actinomycetota; class Actinomycetes; order Streptosporangiales; family Streptosporangiaceae; genus Planomonospora; species Planomonospora parontospora. The sequence continues at coordinate 75,355 of BMQD01000007.1, read as the reverse complement.
GCCGGATCCTCGTTCGTGTACGGCGGGCGGCAGCTCGGCAAGTCCGCGCTGCTACGCAAGGCCGAGCGGAACATCCGCAAGACCGACCGGAACCGGGTGGTCATCTCCGAGGTCATCCAGAACATCGGCAAGATCGAGTCGGTCGCTGCGCTCTGGCGGACGCTCGCCGACCGGCTCACCCAGGCCGAGGTCCTGCCGCACCTCCCGATGCCCTCGACCGACCCTGAGGAGATCTGCCGGGGCGTGAAGGAGTGGATCGGAAGCGATCCGGCACGGCAGCTGCTGATCCTGCTGGACGAGGCGGACGAGTTCCTCAACGCGGACGCGAGGGACGCCTCCTTCGGCAACGTCATCACGCTGCGCAACCTCATGAACGAGACGGACCGGCGGGTGAAGGTCGTCTTCGCGGGTCTGCACCAGACGGCACGGTTCGAGAGTCTGTCCAACCAGCCTCTCGCCCACCTGGGCACGCCCATCGCGGTCGGTCCGCTCGACCCGCAGGACGCCTACAGCCTGCTGACCAAGCCGCTGGAGGCTCTGGGCTTCCGGTTCTCCCCTCGCCTGGGGGCCCGTGTCATCGCGGAGGCGAACAACGCCCCGGCTCTCATCCAGCTGTTCGCCGACGCCCTGCTGACCCGCCTGCGCCGGATCTCGGCGGCGCACACGGCGCTGCCGTACGAGATCACGCGGGAGGACGTGGACGCGGTCTGGCGGGACAACAAGCTGGCACGCGGCTTCCGCGATCGCTTCGAATGGACCCTGAACCTAGACAAGCGGTACAAGGTCATCGCCTACACCGTGGCGTTCCACGCGCTCGACGAGGGGAACGACGGCGAGCTGACGGCCAGCCAACTGCGAACCGAGTGCCTGGAATGGTGGCCGCACGGGTTCAGGGACTCCACCAGTGACGGATTCCGCGGGCTGCTGGAGGAGTGCGTCAATCTGGGCGTGCTCGCGGCCGACGGCGAACGCTACCGGCTGCGAACCCCGCACATCCTCAACCTGCTCGGCGGGGCCGACGAGGTCGAGGCCGTGCTCGGGCAGGCCGAGACGTTCGAGCGGCCCGAGGAGTTCGACGCGCAGTCCTACCGCGACGCCTACAAGGAGCACGGCGAGCGCTCTCCTCTGACCGGCAGCCAGGTGACACGGCTGCTCGGTCACCGCAACGTGCTGCACCTGGTCGCCGGATCCCCGGCTTTGCAGGTCGACCGGGTGGCCGCCGCCCTGGAGGAGGCCGCATCGCGGCACAAGCAGGCCCGGACGCTCCGGGTCGGGGTGGACGGCCTCACCTTCGACGGTGCGCTACAGCGCGCCGCGCAGAGCTCCGACCATGACATCGTGATCGTCGACCTGGCCGGGCAGCAGCCCAGGAGGGCGACCACCATCGCACGGGCGGCGGCGAAAGCGATCTCCGCACCGACCAAGGGGACGCGCGCTCTCGTCCTGGTCGCGCCTCCTGAGCACGCTTCGGAGTGGCTCTCGGTCAGTCGCGAGGTCGATGCGGGAGGTGACGGCCCCGGTGCGTTGACCGGTGCCGCGGAGCTGATCGAGCTGCAGCGCTTCAATCAGGCCGCCGTCCGGCAGTGGATGCACGAGGTCGGTCTCGGCTTCCAGGACAGGGCGAGCCAGGACGGGCTGCTGCGCACCACCGGAGGTTGGCCTCTGCTCATCAGCAAGGTGGTCCACGTGCTCACCCGTGGTGACGCCGACCCCGAACATGCTCTGGAGCTCTGCCGGACGTACCTGGAGGAGGCTCCTGGGGAGTTCGTCCGATCGACCGGGGTGCTCTCCGGCCCGGCGCTCGGGGCCGCATGGCGCACACTGGTGGAGTTCCCCGACACCGCCGAGAGCGCCGAAACGCTCGCCGGCCTCCTCACCTCGATCGGAGGCGACGATGCCGACCATCCGCTGTCGGAGACGAACCTCCAGGAGGAGGGCTTCGCCTCCGCCGCGGATCTCGTGGAGGTACTCCGTGTCCTCGGTGCGCTGGTCCCCCAGGACGACGGGACGCTGAGGCTGGAACCCGTCCTCCTGAAGGCAACCCAGCGGATGGGACCCTCCCGATGACGGATCTTCTTCTACCGGTACTTCACGCGGCGGCGGAGGTGCTCCTCTCCCGGCCCGGGTTGGCCGGACAAGGGCACGACGCGGAGCGGTTCACCGCCGAACACCGCCAGGTGGTCATCGACGCGCTGGTCCGGGTCCCGGCTCTCCGCGACAGGCTCCGGCGCGACTTTCAGATCCGCCGGGACCAACCGGATCTGAAGGCTCTCGCCACGCTGGTCCTGTCCCCGGACGACGACGTCGTCCGAGCCGGCCTGCGCCTCGCGGAGCAGGTGAGCAGAAAGGAGACCGCCTGCCGTACTCTGCGCAAGCGTCACCAGGAGAAAACCGACCAGCTGCGGAGCAAACTGGAGACGGCCAGGGGAAGGCTCGAGCACACCGACAGAGCGCTCCAGAGCACCAAGGGCGCGCTCGCCGACGAGGAGAAACGCACCGAGGAGCTCGACACGCAGGTCGCCGCCCTGCAGCGGCGCCTGCACGACCCCCGCATTCTGGCGTCCAGCCTGCTCGGAGTTCTGCAGCGGATTCCCGACCCTGCCGACGGCGGTCCCGAGACCCGGGACCCTCGCAACCCCCGGACCGGTCCTCAGGAGGGGTGCGTTCCACCGCTCGTCCCGGCGGCTCAGGCCGCCGGTATCGCACCGGAGGCCCTCGTCGCGGCGCTCCAGGCGGTCATCACGCCCCCGCAGCCGGTATCGGCACCTCCTCGCGTGGCCGTCACCGGGGAGCGTCACCTCCGCGTCCATCCTGTGGGGGGCGCCGACGAGATCGGCGGTTCCTGTGTGCTCGTCGAGGCGGGCGGGACCCGCCTGCTGGTAGACGCAGGGCTGCGGCCCGGTGACCCGGCGCTCCCACCGCGCGATATCGACCGGGCCCTTGCGGGGCCGGTCCACGCGGTCGTGGTCACGCACGCGCACACCGACCACTGCGGTTACGTCCCCGCGCTGGTCGAACGTCTCCCGGATCTGCGGATCATCGCCACCCCGGAGACGACCCAGCTGATGCCGCGGATGTGGGCCGACTCCGCGAAACTCATGGGCGAGCGGGAACGGCTCCACCGCCGGTGGGGCGGGGACAGTGAGGCCCTGTACCAGCGGGACGCGGTCGAGGCCGCCGTGCAGCGCTGTGAGGAGGTCCCGTGCGGTCTCGTGCGCAGGATCGGCGACCTCACGGTGGAACTGTTCCCGGCCGGGCACATCCTAGGCGCCGCTGGAGTCGTCGTCCGGGCCGGTGACCAGCGGGTGGTCATCACCGGTGACATCTCGGGCTTCCGCCAGGAGACCGTGGACGGCTACTCCATCCCGGACTCGGCTCGAGAGGCGGACCTCCTCGTCATGGAGTCCACCTGCTGCGCCGAGGACCACGACTCCCGGGAAACGCGGGTCAAGGACCTGGTCCGCGCCGTCGAGGAGGTCTACACGGCCGGCGGACGCGTGCTCATTCCGGCCTTCGCGCTGGGACGGGCGCAGGAGCTCGCCATGATCATGCGTAGGCACCTTCCGCACGTGCCTGTCCGGCTCGACGGGATGGCTGCCGACGTGACCTCATCCTTCGAGCAGATGACGCAGGACCGCACCTCTCCCCTGCGCATACTCGGAGACAGCGTGACCCGCGCTCAGCGCCCCGGTGATCTGGACCTGTTCGCCTCCGGCGTCGTGATCACGACGTCGGGCATGCTCACTGGAGGCCCCGCCGTCCAGTGGGCCGCCCGGATCCTGCCGGAGCCCCGCAGCGCGCTGTTCCTCTCCGGCTATCAGGATGAGGAGTCCGCCGGCGCCAGGCTCCTCAGGCTGGTCGATGAGCAGGCCCCGCACCTGTCCGTCAACGACCACGGCGTGGAGAGGAACATCCCGCTGAGGGCGCGGGTGGAGATGATGCGACTCTCTGCCCACGCCGACAAGCGAGGACTTCTCGACATCGCCGACGAGGTCGGGGCTCACGAGATCATGCTCGTCCACGGACTACGCCACCGCCAGCGGGACTTCGCCAAGGTTCTGGGAGTCCGAGGGCACACTACGGTCGCAACCGGCGAGTGGGGAGGTGCTTGACGTGGTGTACTCCCTCCTCCCCGGCGTCAGGCTCCGGGGAGGAGGTGTTTGTTCACCTCACAACGACCATCTGCGCGGCGAACCAGTCGAGGACGGCGACCACGACGTCGAAGACCTCGGTGTTGACGAGCTGGGTGGTCTTGATGGAGGGATAGAGCTCCAGTTTGGAGACGGGGATGTCCACGCCCGGCGCGTCGTTGAGCCGTTGTCTCAGCTCCTCGCGGAGAACCTGATCGTCGAACGGCGGCCGCTTCTTCAGCGTGCCGAAGGGGACCTCGATCGTCTTGGCGTAGAAGCGGATGACCGCGATCGCTCTGCCGCCGACCCTGATGACGGGGGCACACGAGGCTCCCGCCGCGGTGCCGTACTGCACCTCTCCACCCCGTACGCGCCAGTGGTCCAGCACGCGCTGGACCGCACCGGCGGCCTGCGGACCGCTCTGCTCGTTGAGCTGCCGCAGGAAACGCTGCTCCCGCTCCCCCACGGACTCGGCGTCCGGTTCCGGCTCTCCGGTCAGCTCGGACTCCGCCAGGTCGGCCGCACCCGGCAGACTCAGCAGTTCGGCGAGTTCGCGGGCGCTGACCCACTGATCCGGGGCTGCACGACCGGCCTCGTCCAGCCTGATCCCTTCGCCACGCAGGACGTCGTGGACGTCCCGCTCGTCCTCTGAGTCCTGCCACCGGAAACCTTCCGACACCTGACCGGACTTGGTGAGCACCCGGTGGGCGTTGGGCACCGGGTTGCCGGCTAGGTGCACACCCACGGGAACCGCGTGCGAGCCGATCAGCTCGGCAAGCTCGGAGTAGGAGGTCCAGGTGGCAGGCGGCAGGGCGGCCAGCGCGTTGTGCAGCAGCGTCCAGTCTCGGGAGGCGGCGCTGCCCCGGTTCGTCTCCTCAGGACCCGGCCAGATGGAGAGAGCGCGGTCGGTCAGCCGGTCCGCTCGAACCAGGATCTCGGCTTTGCCCCACCGCTCGGCGGCGGCGATCTCCTGGTTCATCACCAGTCCGCTCTGCTTCAACTGATCGCGCTTACGAGCGAAGGAGACGTTGCCCAGCTCCGAGTTGTAACCGCTGAGCGTGAGGTTGCCGAGCGTGTGCACGAGCTGCCGGTGCAGCAGGTCGGGGTCCTCTCCGTTGAGGGAGATCTCGTTCAGCCACTCCGCGGTCGGCGTCTGCGGCAGGACGTGCTCAATAGTGATCTTCTTGTCGGAGAGGTCCACCCGCTCCTTGCTGCCGAGCGCCTCCTCCAGTCGGCGCAGGACCAGCTTCTGCTGCGCCGTACGGCCCTGCCAGTAGAAGGCGCGGTTGCGGATCTCCTCGCGCAGCTGCTCGTCGGACGGCCAGTACAACCGTGCCGGGGACAGTGCGGTCCGTACGGCCTGCGGCACCGACGGTTCGTCGGGAGACAGCTGGACAGCGATCCGTTGGAAGATGCGGTTCAGGTTGCCGGTGGTCACTCCCGCGATCAGGCGGCGGACCAGGAAGCTCTCGACATACAGCAGTGCCTCGGCAGTCTCGTCCTCAGTGACGTGGCCGTCTTCGATGAACTCCAACAGTTTCATGACCAGGGGATACGTGGTGGCCGCCTGCCACTCGCCGAGGAAACTCAGCCGCCTGCCGACCGGTGTGTCCTCATCCGGGCTCAGGATCCGCTTCAGATGCCGGGCACGGCGTGCCAGTTCCCTGACGTACGCCTCGACCCGCGCCTCGTCGTGGGCCATCGCCGTGAGCAGCCGTTGGTGGCCCCGGTAGACCGCGTTGTACTGTGCCTCCTCACCGTGACGCAGTACCAGCACCAGGTACATCAACTGGTCCATGGCCTTGGGGTCCAGGAGTTTCTGGATCGGTTCCCAGTAGGTGTCGTAGACGTGCTGACCGAGGGTGGGCAGGCACATGAACACGTAGTTGCGGATCAGATCGACCTGGCTCAACCGCATGCCCGTGTTGTTGATCGACTCGAAGATGCGGAACGCGTTGTCGTCCTTCTCCACCAGGATCTGCACCAGGTTGAGCCGGTCCAGCAGCACCGTCTCCACCCGATCGATGTCGTGCGGGTCCGCCGGATCGTCGAACTTCCTCAGCATGGTCGCGAAGAACTGGTAAGCGTTGCCGATCAGGCTGTCCGCGCGGCCCTCCGGAGTCCCGTCCACGCAGGCCTTGAACGCGGCGCGGTCCCGCTGGGTCGGCAGCAGCCGGTACCGCATCTCCCCGTGCTGGAACCTGTTGGTCAGGTGAAGTTCGTTGATCCTCTCCACCGCGCCCGGGTCCTCCGCCACCAGGTGGTCCCTGACCGCGCACAGCGCCAGCATGAGCGTGGTCAGCCGCTGCTGACCGTCCACCACGATCCACTGCGAGCGGTTCGGCGCCAGGTCCGGACCCGGCGCCAGCACGACCGATCCCAGGAAGTGGCTCGGCGCGTCCCGCCTGCCCTCGGCCAGCACGTCCACCTGGGTCAGGACGTCCGCCCATAGTTGCATGAGCTGCTCACGCTCCCAGGTGTACGTGCGCTGGTACAGCGGGACCAGCAGCTGTTGCTCACCCTGGATGAGCCGACGGAGCGTGGTCTCGTTCGCCTTCATGCCGCCTCTTCTCCTGACCGATCGCGTGGGCCACCCGATCGAGTGCCCATTGGTCATCAGAGGGTAAAACGTCGACCACGATCGGTCAGCAAGACGGCGAAGTCGACTCGGCGCGGCCGACTCCTCAGGAGGCGAGGAAGACTTCGTCGAGGTGCCATTCCAGGACCTCGGCAGCAGGCCGGTCGCGGCGCTGGTGCGGGAGGGCGATCTGCGTTCCCGCCCGCCGGTAGAACTCCTCGCCGTTGCCGAACTCCTCCCGCAGCCGAGGGCTGACCCGCAGCCGGTACTTCGGGTCCACCGCCAGGTAGCCCCGGTCGAACAGGGTGTGCACGTCCGAGCGGAGCAGCAGCCCGTTGTCCAGGCGGTGCTGGCCCCCGGCGGCGACGGGACGGATGTGGGCCGCCTGCAGGACCGGCCGGATCCTGTCCCCGGTGACGGCGCAGCGCCGCTCGTAGGCCTGCAGGACGACGGCCTGGAACGCCCGCTGGCCCAGCCGCCGGGGAGCCAGCCGCGGATCGCCGTAGACCGGGCCGTCGAGGTGCCACGGCTCGGACAGGTCGACTTCCACACCGATGCCCATGCGGTCGAGCAATCCGTGGAAGTAGGCCGCTTCGGGATGGACCGCCAGGTCGTAGCCCTTGCCCTGGACGATGTTGGAGGCGAAGTCCGGCGGCGCTCCTGCGTCCGTCCCCTCGGGGAAGAAGCAGACGTCGCGGACGATGACGCAGCCGATCACCGGGTCGTCGCCGGGTCCCATCGGCTCCTTGCGGTAGCGGCCGACACGGCCGCGCAGCTCCGCCAGGCTGGCCGCGCCGTTGCCCTCGCCGAAGAACTCCCACGCCTCCGATACCCGCAGCTGGGCGAAGCCGCTGTAGAAGCCGCCGCCCACCACGCGGTTGTGCGGATAGTGGCTCTTGAAGAAGAACGGCTCACCGTGGCTGAGGACCTTGAACTCCCGTGCGCTCGACGGGCGCCAGAAGTTGACCTCGCTCACTCCGGGACGGGCGGCCAGGAAGCGGTACCACGCGGCGTCGGTCACCCCGACATATGCCTTCACACTGGTGATTGTGCACCGCCGAAGATCGTCTACGCCAGGTGATCCTGAAGTTCACCGCCGATGAGCGGTCCCTTTCCCCGGCAGGTCTCCTGGAAAGCGACCGGTGCGGTCCCTGGAGCACCCGTCGGCACTTCCGGGGACGCGCCTCCTGGATCAGGGGACGAACTCGCTGTTCGAGCGGTCGCGGAACCTCCTGCCGATCGAGGGCCTGCCGACGGGCGGCGGCTACCGGCCGAGGAGGAGGATCGCCGGTCCTCCGAACGGGTCCCAGCGGAGGGCGACCAGGTCGGAGCCGTACTCCCGGGCCAGCCGACGGCGCAGTCCCTGGTCGAAGGCGTTCACGTCCAGGACGACCAGGTTCCGTTCGGGGTCGATCCCGGCGCCGAAGACCCTCTCGTCGGCGAGCGGCCCCGGGTCGAGTTCCATCACGGCCATGAGCTCCGCAGTGCTGTTCCGGGCCTGCCGTACCTCGGGGGTGATCGTGAACGGCGTGCGCACGCCGTCGGGCCAGGACACACCGCGAAGCGGCGCGGCGGCCAGCTCGCGCCCACGCGCGCTGGCGTGAGGGGCGACGAGCCGCCACGGATGGCGCAGCAGGTACGGCGGGGCGAGGTCCTCCGGATACGCCTCGGCCCGGTCCTGGGCGAGGCCCAGGGCGTGGTTGTACGGCTCGATCCGCGAGTCGTAGGGCTCGTCGAGGACGTCCGGCGGCTCCCAGTGGACCTCGACGGACTCGGCGGTCGCGTGCTGCAGGATCACCTTCCCCGGCAGGAGGAACGCGGGCGCCGCCGTGATCCCGTAGAGGAGGAGCAGCGCAACGAACGCCCGGAGGGCGCGCATGGGACGCATGGCGCGGAGTCTAGGTCGCCCTGCCCGGTGGACTGGCCGCTCCCGCACCGGGGAGCATCACGGCGAGGTCTTCACCGGTCCTTTCTCGGCGTCCGGGCCGACGTTCTGTGCGATCCACTCCGTCCACCGGGCGACCATGAACCGCCCGGTCAGTGATCACGGCCGACCACGACCGGCCACGATGTCACCGGGCGGTCGCTCCCCCGCCGCCCGGTACGTGCCGGCCGCACTACCGGTACGACCGGAATCCGGCGGCATCCGGCCGATGACCATCGAATCAGCGCAGCTAATCATCAACCTTTTGGTTGTATATCAGAGGGGTGGCCTCTATCCTCAACCATATGGTTGAGGATAACGGGGCGTTGGACGCGGTGTTCCACGCCCTGGCTCACGACGCGCGGCGCGGCATGCTGCGCCGCCTCGCCGCCGGGGAGCTCTCGGTCGGCGAGCTGGCCGCGCCGCTGCGCATGTCCCTGGCTGCGGCGTCCAAGCACGTGAAGGTGCTCGAGCAGGCGGGGCTGGTGGAGCGCACCGTCACCGGGCGGCGGCACGTCTGCCGGCTCCGACCCCGTCCGCTGTCCGACGCGACGGCCTGGCTGCGCTTCTACGAGGGGTTCTGGGACGCCCGGCTCGACGCGCTGCAGCACGTCCTCGACCCGCCGCACCCGTCCGTCCATGAGGAGGCACCATGACGACCGACCTCGCAGCCTTTCCCGCCGTACGGCGCGAGCGCGTCCTGTCCGCGCCCGTGCACGCCGTCTACCGGGCCTGGCTGGACCCCGCGATCCTGCAGCGGTGGCTGGCGCCCGGATCCCTGGAAGGCGTGCGCGCGGAGGTCGACGAGCGCGCGGGCGGCCGGTACCTCATCCGGCAGACCGATTCCGACCAGCCCGTCGGCGGTTTCGACGCGCAGCTGCTCGAGCTCGTGCCGGACCGGCGCATCGTCTGGCGCTGGGGGTTCATCGGCCCCGACCGCGACGCCGGCCCGGTGTTCGACTCGCTGCTCACCGTCACCCTCGACGAGGCGCCGGGGGGCGGCACCCGCCTGACCCTGGTGCACGAGCGGCTCGGCGCGCTGGCCGCCGCCCTGCCCCAGGTCGCCGACCAGGTCGGCGCCGGCTGGGACGGCGTCCTCGACCGGCTCGCGGAGGCGGTCCGATGACGGCGGCCGACCTGCGCCCCGCGACCGACGTGCTGGCCGCCCTCATCGGGCAGGTCCGCGACGATCAGCTCACCGCGCCCACGCCCTGTGGCGGCATCACCGTCGGCGAGCTGCTCGACCACGTCGACAGCCTCTGCGTGGCGTTCACCGCGGCCGCCGCCAAGACGCCCCTCGACGGCGGCGACCGCGCCCCGGTGCCCGACGCGTCCCGGCTGGGCGGCGACTGGCGCCACCGCATCCCGGCCCGCCTCGACGAGCTCGCCCGGGCATGGCGGAAGGAGTCGGCGTGGACCGGCACCACCGAGGCCGGCGGCATCCGGTTGCCGGCCGAGGCCGCCGGGGCGGCCGCGCTCGACGAGGTCATCGTGCACGGCTGGGACCTCGCCGTCGCGACAGGCCGGCCCTATCCCGGCTCCGACCCCGCCCTGGCCGAGCCCGTCGCCACCGCGTACCGGTGGGTCGGCTCCGTCGTCGCGCAGAGCCCGGAGGGCAGCCCCGGGCTGTTCGGACCGCCGGTGCCCGTGCCCGGTGACGCGCCGCCGCTGGACCGGCTGCTCGGGCTCACCGGCCGTGATCCCCACTGGCGACCAGGCGGCAGCGGCTCCTGACCGGCCTGCCCCGAAGGCCGGCGGCACCGGCTCCTGACCGGCCTGCCCCGAAGGCCGGCGGCACCGGCCCCCAACGGACCCGCCCCGGCCGGCGGCACCGGCCCCCAACGGACCCGCCCCGGTCATCGGCACCGGCTCTCGACCGGCCTGCCCCGAAGGCCGGCGGCACCGGCTCCCGACGGGCCTGTCCTACCTGACAGGCCCGTCCTGGAGGTCAGCGACCGGGCCAGAGCCCGGTGCGCGCCAGCGCCTCCTCCGGCGTCGAAACGTGCTCGACGCCGGTGAGCGGACGCCCGTCCCGGTCCAGGATCCGCCAGCCGCCGAGCTGGACCACGGCCGTGCGGCCGCGGCGCATCGCGAGCGCCAGCTCCGACAGCGTGCCCCACGATCCGCCGATGACGATCACGGCGTCAGCCGAGTTGACGATGATGCCGTTGCGCGCCTCCCCGACACCGGTCGGGATCACGATGGAGAGGTCCGGGTTCGCGTCCTGTCTGTCCGCTCGGGACAGGATGCCCACCACCGTCCCGCCCGCCGACCGGGCCCCGGCCGCCACGGCGGCCATGACCCCGGTGTAACCGCCGCAGATCACCACCGCGCCGCGCTCCGCCAGCAACCGGCCGACCTCACGGGCGTTGGACTCGTCCTCGCTCGTGCAGTCGCGCGGACCGCACACCGACACCTGGATCGCCACATCGAGATCCTGCCAGCGAACGGCGATCACCGCTCCTGCCCCCGACTTCCGGCCCTCTGCCCCGGCTCCTGGCTCTGGTCCTGGCCCTTGGCCCTGGCCGGGCGGTGCACGAGGACAGCCGGTGACCCGTACGGTCGGGCGTATGGAGATCGGAGATCGGAAGGTTCACGCTGCGGGGAAGCGCCCTCGTCGCGTCGGCCGGTGGCACCGAGGCGAGGTGGGCGCGCCCGGCCGGACGTCCTGGTCCTGGACGCGTGGACGCGTCCTCGCGGCGGTCGCGGTGCTGGTGGCCGCGCTACTGGCGTTCCCCGGCGTCGTACCCGACGCCGCGGGCAACCCCGGTAGCCTGCTGGAGACCTTCCTGCCCTGGGGCGGCCTGGCCGTTCCCGTGCTGGCGGTCCTGGCTCTGCTGCGTCGCTCGGTCACCGCGGTGGTGTCCCTGGTGCTGCCCGCGGCGGTCTGGGCCGCCCTCTTCGGTGAGCGGTTGCTACCCGGTGATCGGGGAACGGCTCACGACCTGACCGTGCTCCAGCACAACGTCAACGACGAGAACCCCGATCCCGAAGGCACCGCGCGAGCCCTGGCCCAGGCCGGAGCCGACCTCATCGCCCTGGAGGAGCTGACCCCCGGCGCCCTGCCCGTCTACGAGTCCGCCCTCGCCCCCGGCCATCCCCACCACGCGGTCGTGGGCACCGTCGGACTCTGGTCCAGGTATCCCCTCGCGGACACCCGGCCGGTGGACATCAAGCCCGTGGAGGTCACCGGAGACTGGAGCCGGGGGATGCGGTCCACCGTGCGGACGCCGTACGGCGAGGCGGCCGTGTACGTCGCCCACCTGCCCTCGGTCCGCATTCGGCTGCCGGACGGCTTCGGCACCGGACGGCGGGACGAGAGCGCCGCCGCACTGGGCGCGGCCATCGCTGCGGAGAAGCAGGACAGGATCATTCTGCTGGGCGACCTCAACGGCACCCTCGACGACCGGGGACTGGCGCCGGTTACCTCCCGGCTGACCCCGGCGGAGGAGGGCTTCGGCTTCAGCTGGCCCGCCGCCTTCCCCGTGGCCCGGATCGACCACGTCATGACCCGGGCGGCGAATCCCGTCACCACCTGGACCCTGCCCGCCACCGGCAGCGACCATCTGGCGGTCGCCGCCCGCATCAAGTTCTGACACCCACCGGTGATCGCGGACCGCGACCGTCTCACGCTTGCCCGGAGGCGACCGGAGTGCGCCGGGAACGTACCGCTGCGCCTGGTGACACCGTCATCGGCAGGCCGCCTCCGGGGAGTCATGGGAAAGCCGGCTCGGCCCCGGGCCGACGGCGGCGTCGTGCCCTCAGCTCCCCCCGGTGAGGCGTTCGGCCTGGGCGCGGCCCACTTCGGCGGCTCGGTGCAGGTAGTCGGCGATGACGGCCAGTTCCGCGTCCCCGTACCTCTCCAGCACCTCGATGAACGCCCTGCCCGGCAGATCCCAGACCTCGCTGATCCTCTCCCTCGCCGAGGGCGCCAGAGCGACCAGGGCCCGCCTGCGATCGGCGGGGTCCGAGTGCCGTTCCACCAGACCCGCCTTCTCGAGCCGGTCCACCAGGCGGGTGGCGGAGCCGGGCGTCAGGCCGGTGAGCCGCGCGATGTCACCGGTGCTGACCGGCCCTGGCTCCTGATCCAGTAGCGCCACACACTGCAGGTCGGTGGAGTGTATCTGCAGATGGTCGGCCAGCGCCTGGTTGAACAGCACGTATGCCGCATAGTGCCGCCGGCTCTCGTCCATGATCCGCTTCAGCGTTTCGGCTCGATTTGACACCGGACGGTCCTACCCTTCACATTTTATTGCGTCGCACAAATTTTGCGTGACACTGATTTCGCGTCGCGCCTGAATCTTACCCTTCGCAGCCTCCTGGAAGAGGGCCGCATACCGGCGCCCGTCCGCCTCACGCCGTCCGCGCCGCGCAACGCCAAGCCGCAGCGCGCCAAGCCACTCCGTCCGCACCACCCTGTCCGCACCACTCCGTCCGCGGCCCTTCCCGGCCCGGGTTCCATCAGCAGAAAGGCATGTCCTGACATGACCATCCTCGTCACCGGCGCTCGTGGCGCCGTGGCCACCGAGCTCATCTCCCTCCTGCGCCGGCGCGACCTGCTCGTCCGCCCGGCCTCGAGCAGTCCGGGCGAACCGGCGACCGTCAGGTGCGACCTCACCGACCCGTCCACCTTCCCCGCCGCCCTGGAGGGTGTCGATTCGGTCTTCCTGTACGCCGAGCCGTCGCACATCGACGCCTTCGTGAACGAGGCCGTCACCGCCGGAGTCGAGCACATCGTGCTGCTCTCGTCCTCCGCCGTGCTCGCCCCCGAAGCCGAGGCCAACCCCCTGGCCAAGACCCACGCAGACGTCGAGCACGCCCTGGCCTCCGCCCCCGTCCGCAGCACGCTGCTCCGTCCCGGCGCCTTCGCCGGCAACGCCCTGGCGTGGTCCTGGCCCGTCAAGAGCGGCGCTCCGGTGAGCCTGCCCTACCCGGGGTCGTACAGCGATCCCATCCACGAGGCCGACCTCGCCGAGACGGCCGCCGCCGTCCTGGCCGACCCCGCCCTGGGCGGCCGGGCGTACACCCTGACCGGCCCCGAATCGCTCACCTGTGCCGAGCAGATCGACATCCTCGGTCGCGCGACCGGCCGGCACATCGCCTTCCGCACCGTCACCCGCGAGGAGTGGAAAGCGGAGACGGCCGGATACCTGTCCGAGCCCATCGCCGACGCGCTGCTGGACTGGCAGCGGTCGAACGACGGCGTTCCGACCGAGACCACCGCAGACGTCGAGTGGTTGATCGGACGGCCCGGCCGTACGTTCGCCACCTGGGCGCAGGAGCACGCGGCCGCCTTCACTCCCTGAGCGGACAGGCCGCGGTCGTGTGCGCCCGGGCCACCGCCGTCACCGTCACCGCCGCCGTGGTGCGCGCCCCGGCCACCGCCGTCGCCGTCGTGGAAGGCGCGTCCGGCGGGAACGGCCCGGCACGGCCCACGGCTGCGCCCTCGTTTCCCGTACGTCATCCCCAGGGGAGCCCCAACACGAGTACAAGAGGTGCTATAGATCTTACGGAACGTCATCCACAGGAGACCCGATGCCCCTCCGCACCGAGCTCACCGGAAATCCGGACGTCGTCCGGCTCTCGGCGAGCGCCCTCGACCGCCGCGAGCGGGACTGCCCCGCGTCCGCCGCCGCCAAAGCCTATCCCGCGATGCGGCCGGTGGTCCGCGACCGGCGGCGCTACCCGCCGTGGGCGTCCTTCCCCCTCGGTCTGGTCATCTCGGCGCTGGACTTCGTCGAGCACGACGGCTACGACCCGGACGTCGCGGCCGAGATGGCGGTCGAGGAGAGCCGCGATCCGGTGCACCGGGGCGTGGCCCGCTGGATCCGGCACGCCTGCCGCACCTACGTGGAGACGTCGGAGAGCCTGGCCGCGGAGCTGGCCGCCGAGGGGGTCGAGCTCCACCTGGACGGGCGGCCCCGCGTCGTGCAGCACGGCACGCGGGGCGCCTCGGCGGTCGAGATGCGCGCGCTGACCGCGTGGGGCCGCTGGTACGCCTCGCCGGACGGCTCGGTCGTCGAGTTCCGCCGACTGCGGCTGCGCCGTCCGACGGGGCGCAAGAGCGACCACTCCACGCTCGCCATGGCGTACGTCGCGGCGGCCGGGGACCGGGTCGTCGACCCCCGCGACGTCTACCAGGCCGTTCCCATCCCGGTCGAGCACGGCGGGGTGCGGCCGCGGCGGATCCGGGTGGTCGAGATGGGCCTGACCGACGCCGACGCCCGGGTGCTCGTCGACGCGGCCCCCGAGGAGGTACGGCAGGCATACCTGGACTCCGTCAGGCCGGTGGCCGCGGGGCTGCTGACCGACGACCGCCGGGCTCCGGGCTCCGACTGCGCCGGGTGCAGGCTGTTCGGCTCCTGCGAGGCCCTCGCCCGGACGCCGGGGCTGCTCGGGCTGCCCGGTCCCGGGACGCACCGCCGTACCTGGTCGGTCACCACGGCCCGGCAGTACCAGGTCTGCCCCGCGCAGTCGCACCTGCGCGACCTGCACCTGCCGGCGGAGGAGGCCGCGGGCTCGGCGGTCCGGCGCGGGCTGCTGGTGCACCGGTGGCTGGAGACCGCCCACGGCAGGCCGCGGAAGCGGCCGTGCACGCTCGAAGACCTGCCCGACCCCACCGGGAGTTTCCACGGCCTGGCCGAGCGGATGATGAACTGGGACGAATATCGGCAGATCTGGCCCTACCTGGTCCAGCACGTGGACGTGTGCCCGCTGCGCGGTCCCGGCGAGGTCACCGCCGTCATACCGGAGCCGGGGGTGGCCGCCTATGACTCCACCGCCGACGTCGTGGTCGTCGCCAACCCGGACCTGCTGCGCCGGGTGGACGGCCGCCTGGTCTACCGGGAGCAGAAGACCTCGCTGACGGACCGCGGCATCACCGCGGAGAACGCCCTGGAGCTGGTCCCGCAGCTCGCCCTGGCAGTCTGCCTGATCGCGGGCGGCGTCTTCGGGGACACCGCCGGGACCGTCGAGCTGGAGCAGCTCACCCCGGTCTCGGGCACGGTGGTCGAACTCGACGCAGCCGACCCCGGGGTGGTCGCCGCCGCGCGGGCCGTGCTGGCGGAGCTGGCCGGTCCCTGGCACCGGGACACCGCCTTCCGGGCGACCCCGGGGCCCTGGTGCCGGTTCTGCCCCGTCTCCCGCTGGTGCGGCGACGCCTCCCGGGCGGACGAGGGGCCCTTCATGACGGTCGACGGCCTGGTGATCGACCCGGTCACCGGCGAGATCCTGGAGTCGCCGGGCTGCACGACCAGCCGGGTCGAGGCGGTCACCGGCGCGCTCACCGGGGCGGAGGACGACGAGCCGCCCTTCTGAGACCCGTCGCCAGCCGGTCGCAGGTGGCTTTCAGAGGTGGGTGAGGTCTTCCCGGCGGTCCTGACCCCCGAGGGTGACCGGGTGCTGCCCACTCGGGCACGGGGCGTGTGGCGGGCGCTGTTCCAGCTCGCCGCGCTCCCGTTCGGGCTGGTCCTCATCGCGTTCCTCTCCGCCGTCATGATGCGCGCCAGGAAGGCGACCGTCTGGACGGGGGCGCTGGGACTCCCCCTCCTCGTCGTGATGGTCGTCGGTTTCCTCGTCGGGACGTGAGCGCCGAGGCTTCGGGGATCTCCCGCCGGAGCGCGGGCGTCACCCGCCGGCGGGCCGCTCCTGCAGGACCCAGCCGTTGCCGTCGGGGTCTGAGAAGAAGACGAACGAGTTCCACCTGCCGCCCGGCCCGTCGGCCAGAGTGCCGTCCTCACCGTAGTGCCGGATCCCGCTGACCTCCACGCCGCGCCCGGCCAGTTCGGCGCGGGCGGCCTCGATGTCGGGCACGACGATCTGCAGGCCCTGCAGCGAGCCCGGCGGCGGTCCGGTGATCCCGGTGTTCAGATGGATCGAGCAGCCCGATCCGGGGGGTGTCAGCTGCACCATGCGTGCTCCGTCGCCCACCTGGATGTCGAGGTCGACGGCGAAGCCGAGTCCCTCGGCGTAGAAGTCCTTCGCCCGGTCGACGTCCGTCACCGGGACGGGCACCACTTCGAGTTTCCAGTCCATGGCGCGTCATCCTGCCACTCGGGACCGACAGGACCGACAGACCGGCAGGACCGGCAGGACCGGCAGGACCGGCAGAACGATGAGATCACCGGGACCGCCGCGGAGCCGTGGAGAGCAGGGTGAAGCGTCTCAGCGCCCATTCGACCGGGCCCTGCCGGTGGCTGCGCAGCCACCAGGCGCTCAGTGCCAGCAGGAGCGCGTAGATCACCGCGGCCACTCCCATCACCGCGATCGGGGGCAGCTCCCCCGCCAGCGCCAGGCCGTACCCGGTGAAGACCAGGCAGGCCAGCACCGACTGGCCGATGTAGTTGGAGGCCGCCGTCCGCCCGGCCGGGGCCAGCGCGCCGGCGACCGCCGGGAACCGCTTCACCAGCGCCAGCAGGGTGACCACGTAGGCGGCCGACAGCAGCGGGGAGGCCAGGTTGTTGACCGCCAGGCCGACCAGTTCCGCGGCGCCGCCCGTCTGGGACGACCAGGTGAAGAAGACCGCGGCGGGCAGGCCGACGCCGTAGCCCAGCCACAGGATCCTGGGGACCAGGTGGGCCCAGCGCTCCCTCTCCTCCAGCAGTCGCGACTTCCCGGCCGCCAGCCCGAACAGGAACAGCGCCATCGCCATCGGGCCCTGGCCGAGCCACACGAACGCCGCGAGCATCGGGTAGGTCTCGACCTGGAACCGCAGGAAGTCCAGCGGCCCGCCGGTGACCAGCGCCTCGGCCCGCGCCGCGGCGGCCGTGTCGGCGACCGGGGCCGCCGCGCCGCTCGGGTCGAGCAGGACGAGCCCGGCCAGCACGAGCCAGATCACCGACATCACGCCAATGATCCAGCAGCCGGCCTTGACGGCGGTCCTGGGCCTGATGTCGCGCATCGTCAGCAGCAGGAGGCCGAGTGCGGCGTAGAGGGTGAGGATGTCGCCGATCCAGAGCAGGAACCCGTGCGCCACGCCCAGGGCGAACAGGCCCAGGCAGCGGCGGACCATGCGGGACTTGACCTTCTCGCCCCACGAGCGCATCTGCAGGGTGAAGGAGTAGCCGAACAGGAACGAGAAGATCACGTAGAACTTGGTCAGCACCAGGGTGCTGACCACGAGGGCGACGGGGCCTTCGCTCATGGGCAGGGTGCCGATGCCGACGGCGTATCCGGGATCGGCGAAGAAGCCGATGTTGGCGACCAGGATGCCGCCCAGCGCGAAGCCCCGTACGGCGTCGATCTCGTGGATGCGCCTGGACGCCGGCGCTGCGGTCTGGGTCATGCCCTCGATGCTAGGAATCCGATGTACGGCGCACATCGGACTTCGGACGGGGGTTCCGCGACCAAAGTCGACGGCGGTGGGCCACCGGCACGGCGACCGCGGGCCCGGTGCGGGCCGGTCCCCCGGCAGCGGCGGCGCGATGCCGATCACCGACCATCCGCCCGTCAGCCCCGGAACCTTCCCCTGATTCCGCTATAGTGCATAATGCAATATAGAAGGAGGCATCATTATGGCGCGGCGTCCTGATCTGGTCGGCTTGACCGTGCTGGCCATGCTCGCGGTGCGCGCCAGCCACCCCTACGAGCTCCACCGCTTCATCATCGACACCCACAAGGACTACGTCACCGGGCTTCCTCGGAGCCTCTACCACGCGGTCGAAAGACTCGCGGGCGAGGACTTGATCGCCCCGGTCGAAACCAGCAGAGAGGGTCGCCGGCCGGAGCGCACCGTCTACGAGATCACCGACGAGGGCCGCAGTGAGCTGTCGACCAGGCTCCGCGCGCTCCTCGAGAGCCCTCACCCGGATCGCCGGACGTTCACCGCGGCCGTCTCCCTCATCGGCACCCTGCCGGTGCCCGACGCGCTGCGCGCCCTGCGCACCAGAGCCGCGGCGCTCGAAGGACTGCTGGCCGGGACGGACGCCCACCTGCGCGCCATGAAGGACAACGGCCTGCCCGACATCCTGATGATCGAGGTCGACTACGAGCGCACGCTGAACGAGGCCGAACTGGCCTGGGTGCAGCGCATCGTCGCCCGTCTGGAATCGGGCGAGCTCGGCTGGTCGGGCACCGTCCGGCAGGACCTGCTGTCGCAGCTGCTCGACGAACCATGAGCAAGCGGCTGCCAGAGTGCGCCAACACCCTGGCAGCCGGACATCCGAACAAGGCGCCTGCCCTGCCTGGACTCGCAACCTCCAGGATAGGCGCCACGACCAGAAGGAATCGCGCCATGTCCGTGAACACGGAGATCACCGGTCTGCTCACCCGCCTCGCCGACGCATGGAACGCGGGCGACGCCACCGCCTACGGCGGCCTCTTCACCGAGGACGCCGACTACATCGCCTTCAACGGCATGCACAGCGAGGGGCGAGCGGCCATCGAGGCCTCGCACCGCTGGTTGTTCGACGGACCGCTCCGGGGATCGACCATGGCCGCCCCGAACGGCCGGATCAAGGTCAAACCGCTCGCCGACGGAGCGGTCCTGGTGATCTCGAAAGGCGGCACCGCGGTGGCGGGCGAGTTCCGCGAGTCGATCGTCTCCTTCACCGCGGTCAGCACGCCCGAAGGGTGGCGGTTCGCCTCCTTCCAGAACACGCGGGTGGCACGGTGAGGGAGGAGAAGCCGATCGCCGAGGTCACCGGGATCGTCGAAGCGCCGCCCACCGTGGTCTTCGACGACCTGGCCGGTGCGCTACTGCCCGGCGGCACGCGCACCGGCCGCTTCACCGTCGAGGATCTGCCCGGTCACACCTCCACCGTGGAGGTCACCGGCCACACCATCTCCTTCCAGGGCGGCTGGTGGTACCGGGGCGAGTGGAGCGTCGAACCACACCCCCGGGGCGCGCTGCTCGTGCACCGGGTCTTCAATGTCGCCCAGAGGATGCGGTGGGGCGTGCCACTGGCCAATCGTTTCTTCGTCGGCTTCGCCGCCGACACGCGGCGGGGGTTCGCCGACAACCTCGTCCAGATGGGGCATCGCCTGGGTTGTCCGGTCCATCTGGTGGCACCCCGTTGAGACCGCGCCCTCCACTCGGCCGGGAGTACGAGAACCGCAGGCCCCCATCCGCCACCGCCACCGACGCAGACGCAGACGCAGACGCAGACGCAGACGAGGAAATCGATCATGAACGACTCCGCGACCACCGTCCCGTACCCCTCCCGCGTCCGGGGTTGCCTGCTCGGCGGCGCCGTCGGCGACGCGCTCGGCAACCCCGTCGAGTTCATGTCCCTGGCGGAGATCCGTGCGCGGTTCGGCCCGGCCGGGCTCACCGGCATGGTCGAGACCGAGATCACCGACGACACCCAGATGACCCTGTTCACCGCCGAGGGCCTGATTCGCGCCCGGCTGCACGGCGGCGATCCGCTGGCGGGCGTGCACGGCGCCTACCTGCGCTGGCTCGACACCCAGGACCACACCGCGCCGCGCCCTGAGGATGACGGCTTCCGCACCGGATGGCTGCGCACCGAGCGGTGGCTGTACGCCCGGCGCGCCCCCGGCAACGCCTGCCTGTCCGGCCTGCGCTCCGGGATCGCCCCTCCCCCGCCCGAGACGCCCCTCGGCCACGGGCCCGTCAACCCCGGTTCCAAGGGGTGCGGCACCGTGATGCGCTCGGCCCCCTTCGGTCTCGTCCGCAGCACGAAGGCGGTCCCGGTCATCACGGGCACCCCTGCCGCAGCCGCCGACCCCGCCTCCGCCACCACGGCCGGCCCGGCCCCGGGCGCCGGTCCCGTCCGCGCCTCCTCCACCTCCTCCGCCTCTCCCGTCTCCACCGCCGTGGCCGATCCGGTCGCCCTGGCCACCGCCGCCGCCCGCATCACCCACGGCCACCCCACCGCCGCGATCGCCTCCGGCGCGCTGGCCCACCTCATCGGCCGGCTCGTCGACGGGGAACCGCTGGCCGAGGCCGTCGACTCGACCGACCGGATGCTGTCCGCCCTGGACGGGCACGGGCCAGAGCACCGGGAGACCCGCGAAGCGCTGAGCGCGGCCCGGCGGCTGGCGGAGGCGGGCGGTCCCGCGCCGGAGAAGGTGGAGACCCTGGGCGGCGCCTGGATCGCCGAGGAGGCGCTGGCCATCGCCGTCTACTGCGCCCTGGCCGAGCCGGACCCGCGCCGGGCCCTGCTGCTGTCGGTCAACCACTCGGGCGACGCCGACTCCACCGGCGCCGTCTGCGGCAACATCGTCGGCGCGGCGTACGGCGAGGCCGCGCTGCCCGCCGACTGGGCCGCGATCGTCGAGGGCCGCGACACCGTCCTGCGGATCGCCGACGACCTCGTCACCGCCTTCGAGGGTCCGGCGCGGGACCTCGCCGCCCGCTACCCCGCGGACCGATGGACCGGCCAGCCCGGCAGAGGCGATCGACACAGAGGGTGAGGTAACCCTACGCTTATGTGAACGCTGCAGATCCTCGTCGGATACGCTTCACCCCTGATTTGCGGAGTGCCGGCCGTACGTTCCCCCGTTCGAAGGCGGTTTCTGCCCATGGCATCTCAGGTGACGCGGTTGTACCAGGCGGTGCTGCGTGACCGGGAACCGCCGATCTCGATCCGGCTGCGCCGTACCTTCTCCGAGTGGACCGAGGCGAAGGGCTTCCCTCCCGCGAGCGCGGCCCGGGCCCGGACCGAGCACGAGGCCGGCGGGGCCCGCCTGGTCATGGAGCGCCGGGGCGGCGGCTGCGGCCGCTACACGCTCGGCGAGCCGGTCGCGGGCGGGCTCCTGCGCACGCAGGTGACCTACGCCGAGTCTGTGCCGGGCATGACCGGGTGGGTCGTCGTGACCGTGGAGCAGCACGGCGGCCGGGAACCGGAGGCGGTCACCGCCCCCGGCTTCCTCCCGGCGTACCTGCGCACCGCCCGGATCACCGACGGCGCCGTGCACGTCGAGGACGGGCCGGTGGTGCTCGACGAGACCGAGGTGGACCGGTTCGTCCGGACGCTGGCCGATCCCCGCCGCCGGGTTCCGGCCGTGGTCGTCTCCGTGGACGCGCAGCGGCCCGAGGCGGGCCGTGCCCGCGCCGACCACCTGGCCGCCGCCCTCACCGGGGCGGCCCTGGTGGTGCGCCTGGCGGATCTGCGCGCCCAGGACCGGTTCAACGAGACGCTGGGTGAGCGGCTCGGCGTGTACGGCGGCGGCGTCCGCACCTACGTCACGCCGTTCGCCCCCGCCGGGGAGCGCTACCCCGAGCGGCACCTGACCATGGGCGGTCCCCGGCTCCGCGCCCAGGGCGCCGCCGCCCTCGGCGTGGTCGTCGAGGGGGCGCTCGGCAGGACCGCCCGCGCCGAGCTCCCGGACGACGTCCGGCGGACGATGGGGGCCGTGCGCCGGGTTCTGTCCGGCACGGCCGAGCTGAGCGCGATCGCCGCCGCGGCGGCCCCGGTGCCCGCCCCGGCCGACCTCAGCCGCGAGGAGCTGCGGCGCGGGATGATGGCCCTGACCCGGCAGCCGGTGCCGCCCGCCGCCTCGGAGACGGCCTCGGAGACGGCCTCGGAGACGGCCTCGACGCGGTCCGCCGCCGCCGCACCGCCTTCCACCGCGCAGTCCGCCGCCGCACGGCCGGGGGCCGCGGGTCCGGGCGCCTCCGGAACCGCCGCCCCGGGAACCCGGTCGGCCGCCGGGCAGGGCTCCTCCCCCGGCCCTTCTCCGGCGGCCGGGCCGGTCGGCGGCGCTCCGGCGCTCGACGTGGCCGGTCTCGTCCGGGCGGTGGCGGACGCGGTGGTCAAGGAGCTGCGCGGTGAGCTGGAGAGTGCGCTGAACCTGGCCGCGTCGTCCGCCTCCCCCGACGACGAGCCGGGCCTGCTGCTCCGCGAGATCCGCGTTCTCGGCGCGCACGTGGCCGGGCTCCGCGACATCGTCGCCGAGCGGTGGCGGGACGGTCCTCCCCCGGTGGCCGGGGAGGCGGGGGCACCGGCGGAGACACGGGCGGAGGACGAGCCCGGGGCACGGACGAGGACGCGGGCGGAAGGCGAGCCCGGGGCAGCGGAGACACGGGAGGCACCGGCGGAGACACGTGTGGAGGGCGGGGCCGGGCGTCTCCGCCGCGAGCACCTGTTCCTCCAGAAGGAGTACGCCGACTCCGCCGCAGAGGCCCGCAGGCTGGCCTGGCAGGTGCGCCGGCTGGAGCGGATGCTGATCGAGGCGGGTCACCCGGCCTACGGCGCGGCCCCAGAGGAGGACGTCTTCGAGCCGACCGGTCTGGTGGACGTGCTGGTCAGGGCCCGGGCGGCGCTGCGGCACGTCTCGGTCGGCGACACCGACGGCCCGGCCGCCCGGCTGGACCTGGACCATCCGGCGCTCTGCCGTACCTGGGCGGCCAAGGCGTGGGACGCCCTGTGCGCGCTGGACGACTTCGCCGGGGCGCGCTCCTCGGGTGCGTTCTCCGGCGGGTTCTACGACTGGTGCGCCAACGGTGCGGACGGCCGCCGCACCATCCCCACCGGGATGCTGGCCATGCGCGAGTCCAGGAGCGTGACGGGCAGCGCCAAGTTCAGCGAGCCCCGGGTCTTCGCCGTCCCGCAGGAGGTGCATCCGGCGGGACGGCTCCTGATGGAGGCGCACGTGAAGCTGCGGCCCGTCGGCTACCCGGCGCCGCGGATGTACTTCCACGACGACTCCGGCGGCGCCAGCGGCAAGGTCTGGATCGGCTACCTCGGGGACCACCTCCCCAACACCCGAACCAACTGAGGCGCCCGGGACCCCGCCCGCGCACCCGTCCGCACCGCCGCGGCACCCCGCCCGACCGCAGCCCGCGGGTCCGCGGGCCTGCGGGCGCGTACCGTCAGCCGGTCGCCCGCAGGCCCGCGAGCACCAGTGAGCAGACCGCGCCGAAGGCCGTGTCGATCTCCGGGGCGGACCATTCGGCGGCGTAGAGCGGGTTGTGGAAGCGGCCGGTCGCGTCCAGCACCGCGCGCGCGGTGACCTGCGGATCGCACGGGGCGAACGCGCCCTGCGCGACGCCGTCGGCGATGATCAGGGCGATCTCGCCGAGCAGGGCGTCGATGTGCTCGCCGACCACGGTGTCGCTCTCACCGGCGAGCACGGTGTAGGTGGCGAAGAGCTCCGGGTCGTCGAGGGCCTTGCGCCGCTTGGCCTCGAACAGGGCCGCCAGCCAGCGGCGCAGCCGCTCGGGGGCCGGGGAGTCCTCGGCGGCGAGCTCGGCCAGTCCCGCGTGGTTGCGATCGAGCCAGCGCCGGGTGACCGCGGCGCGCAGCGCCGCCTTGGTGGGGAAGTGCCGGTACACGCTGCCGTGGCTGACCCCCAGGGCCCTGGCCACGTCGACCACGGTGGCCTTGGCCGGGCCGTAGCGGCGCAGGACGCCCTCGGTGGCGGCCAGGATCTCCTCGGCGGTCAGTGCACCCGCGGCCATCGTGTCCTCTCAGCGCCGTCAGCTGTCCAGGTGGGCCATCAGCGCCTCCGGGTAGCGGGTCCCGGCGACCTCGTCCGCCGGGACCGCGTCCTCGATCGCGGCCAGGTCGGCGGCGTCGAGGGCGACGTCGACGGCTCCCAGGGCCTCGGCGAGGCGGTCGCGGCGGCGGGCGCCGACCAGGGGGACGATGTCCTCGCCGCGCGAGAGCACCCAGGCGATGGCGGCCTGCGCCACCGTAACACCCTTCTGCTCGGCGGTCGCGCGCAGGGCTTCGACCAGGGCGAGGTTGCGGTCGAGGTTCTCGCCGGAGAAGCGCGGGCTCAGACCGCGGAAATCGCCGGGGGCAAGGGCGCGGTCCCGGGTCCAGTGGCCGCCGAGCAGGCCGCGGGAGAGCACGCCGTACGCGGTGACGCCGATGCCGAGCTCCCGGCAGACGGGCAGGGTCTCCACCTCGATGTCGCGGGAGAAGAGCGAGTATTCGATCTGCAGATCGGAGATGGGGGCCACGGCGGCGGCCCGCCGGATGGTCTCCGCGCCGACCTCGGACAGGCCGATGTGGCGCACGCGGCCGGCCTCGACCTCCTCCGCGATGGCGCCGACGGTCTCCTCGACGGGCACGGCCGGGTCGAGGCGGGAGAGGCGGTAGACGTCGACGTGGTCGGTGCCCAGCCGCTGCAGCGTGTAGGCCAGGAAGTTCTTCACCGCGGCGGGACGGCCGTCGTAGCCGTTCCAGCCGCCGCCGGCGTCGCGCAGGGCGCCGAACTTGACGCTGAGGACCACCCGGTCGCGGGCGCCGGCCCCGGCGGTGCGCAGGGCCTCGCCGATGAGCAGCTCGTTGTGGCCCATCCCGTAGAAGTCGCCGGTGTCCAGCAGGGTGACGCCGGCGTCGAGGGCGGCGTGGACGGTGGCGAGGGACTCGGTCCGGTCCGCCTCGCCGTAGAGGGCGGACATGCCCATGCAGCCGAGGCCGAGGGCGGAGACAACGGGACCGGAGGCGCCGAGGGTGCGGTCGTGCACGGTGTGCTCCTTGGAGGTGGTCGGTGCGGGATCCGCTTGCACGATCACTATGCACTATGGACTGACAGGTTTCAATATCTGTCAGTCCATAGTGCATAGTGATTCAGAATCCCCCGCGATCAAGTGGAGTAAATAATCTTTGACATAATGTCCATGGTGTTTTACCTTTCTGAATGTCAGCTTTGTTTTACACGGAGGCGCTGTGACGACGATGACGACGACCATGAGGGCGATGTTCCGGGACGCCTACTGCCCGCCCGACCGGCTCGAGCTCCGCGACGTCGGCAGGCCGGTCGCCGGACCCGGCGACGTGCTCGTGCGGGTCCGCGCGGCGGGCGTCGACCAGGGCACCTGGCAGCTCGTCACGGGCCTGCCGTATCTCATCCGCCTCGCGGGCTTCGGGCTGCTCCGGCCGAAGGTCCCCGTCCCGGGCCTGGACGTCGCGGGGACCGTCGAGGCGGTCGGCGAGCGCGTCACCCGGTTCCGGCCCGGCGACGAGGTGTTCGGCACCTGCGACGGCGCCCTCGCCGAGTACGCGTGCGCTCCGCAGGCCAGGCTCGCGCCCAAGCCCGCGAACCTCACGTTCGAGCAGGCCGCTGCGGTCCCGACCTCCGCCTTCGCCGCCCTCCAGGGGCTCCGCGACGCCGGGGGGATCCGGGCCGGGCAGCGGGTGCTGGTCATCGGGGCGGGCGGCGGCGTGGGGACGTTCGCGGTGCAGCTGGCCAGGGCGTTCGGCGCGCACGTCACCGGCGTGTGCAGCACGGCCAAGACGGGCCTGGTCCGGTCCATCGGCGCGGACGAGGTCGTCGACCACACCCGCGAGGACGTCGCGGACGGGTCGCGCCGCTACGACCTCGTCCTCGACACCGGCGGGCACCGCTCGCTGTCGCGCCTCCGGCGGCTCCTCACCCCCCGGGGGACCCTCGTCATCGTCGGCTCCGGCGGGAGCGGCCGGGGAGGCGGCCGGTGGACGCAGGGCGCGGGCCGCCAGCTCCGGGCGGTGATGCTCTCGCCGTTCGTGGGCCAGAACCTGCGCGGGCTGATGTCGACGGGGCGGGAGGAGGATCTCCGGCTGCTGGGAGAGCTCCTCGAGAGCGGGCAGATCACACCGGTCGTCGACCGGACGTACCCTCTGGGCGAACTCCCGGAGGCGCTCCTGCACCTGAGGAGCGGCCGCGCGGCCGGCAAGGTCGTCGTCACCGTGTGAGGCGCGGACGAAGACCGGCCGGCGGGCAGGAACGGCGGCAGGACCGGCCGGCACGGAGGGACGCACGGAGGGACGGGCGCCTTCCCCGGTGCGGCGTCGGAAAGACCGGACCCGGCGCCGTGAAGTGACCTGCACCACACGACCGAACCCTCACCCGGACCCGCAGGCCGCCGATCGGCAGGAGGAAGCCGACGCCGCAGGCGTCCGTCCACCCGGGACGGCGTACGGCGTCCCATGAGGGACAGGACGAATGGAACGCCTCCCCCGACTCCTCCTCGGCGGCGGCCTGGCCGTCGCCCTCGCCTCCTGCACCACCGCGCTCCCGGCGGCCGCCGCCGCGCCGGTGCCGTCCGGCGTCCGGGGACTGGACGTCAGCTCGCACCAGCCCAGCGTGTCCTGGCCCGCGGTGTACCGGGACGGAGCACGGTTCGCCTACGTCAAGGCCACCGAGTCGACCACCTATCGCAACCCCCGCTACGCCGAGCAGTACCAGGGGGCCCGGCAGGCCGGCCTGATCAGGGGCGCCTACCACTTCGCCCTGCCGCACAAGTCCGGCGGCGCCGCCCAGGCCGACTACTTCTTCCGCAACGGCGGCGGCTGGACCTCCGACGGCTGGACCCTGCCGGGCGTGCTCGACATCGAGTTCAACCCGTACCAGTCCTCCAACGGCCTGGACATCTGCTACGGCCTGTCCCCCGCCCGGATGGTGAGCTGGATCCGCGACTTCAGCGATCGCTACCTCGCCCTGGCCGGCCGGCGGCCCGCCGTCTACACCAACACCTACTGGTGGCAGACCTGCACCGGCGGCAGCGCCGCCTTCGGCGACCACCCGCTCTGGCTCGCCCGCTACGCCTCGGCCGTCGGGGCCCTCCCGGCGGGCTGGACGGCCCACGCCATCTGGCAGCACGCGGACTCCGGCGTCTTCCCCGGCGACCAGAACGTCTTCAACGGCACCTACGAGCAGCTGAAGCTGCTGGCCGCCGGCCGGAGCGCCGCGGCCCCGGTGAAGGCGCCCGTGAAGGCGCCCGTGAAGGCGCCCGTGAACGCGTCCCCGAAGGTTTCCGTGAAAGCGCCCGCGCGCAAGCCGGTCAGGGCCGCCACCCGCGTCTCCTCGCTGAACGCCGGTCCCGAGCCGGTCGGAAAGGGCCGGAAGCTGACGGTCTCCGGCACCCTGCGGCTGGCCACCGGCACCCGGCGCGCCGTCGCCGGACAGCGGGTCCTGATCAGGTTCCGGCCGCGCGGCTCCACCGTCTGGCGGACGGCGGGCACCGCCGTGACCGCCTCCGGCGGGACGTTCCGCCGGACGTTCCGGGCCGCCGGGGACGGCACCTGGCAGGCGGTCTACAACGGGGACGCGCTGCGTCTGGCCGCCCGGAGCGGCAGCGACTACGTCGACGTGCGCACCGGCCGGTGGTGGTGATCGGGAGGAGGACCCGTCAGGGCGTGCGGCGGCGGTAGGGGATCCACAGGCCCAGGCCGTAGACGCCGAGGCCGAGCAGGACCATGAAGACGATCACCGGCCACTGGAGCCCCTCAGGCATGTGGAGTGCGAGGAACCAGCTCCGGTCCTCGGTCCCGTTGGCCTTGAGGAAGCCCGCCACGATGCCCTGCGGGAACAGCGGGATCGCGCCGACCGACCAGCAGAGGGCCGTGATGATCTGCTCGCGCTTCGGCAGGTCGTCGAACTTCGCCCAGCTCCCCGGCTTGGCCGGGGGCCGCTTGCCCGTCCGCATCGTGTGCAGCAGCTCAGGCCCCTGGGCGTGCAGCCGCCGCTGGGCGAGCAGCCCGAAGCCCCACAGGCACAGGCCGCCGGTCACCACGCCGACGGCGACGCCCGCCCAGCCGTACAGCGCGGCCGCCACCGCCGCCGGGGCCCCGGTGAGCGCCACCAGGACCAGTACGGCGTAGGCCAGGCCGGTCATCGCGCCGTCGTCCTCGCTGGAGCGCAGCGGGTTGTTGCCCCGCCGGTGCGGGTCGATGCCGGGCACGAGCGCGTAGACCGAGATCAGCGGCACGATCCCGGCGGCGCCCCCGAGCAGGGCGGCGGTGAGCGCGAGCACCATGGGCCAGGGTCCGCCGGTCACGGAGGTGAGGCCCAGGGCCAGCGCGGCGGCCACCGGCCCGACGACCAGCAGCCAGGCCAGCTGCCTGCCCCGCACGTCGGCCGCGCCCGGGGAGAGCAGGGTCAGCCAGAGCGCGGTGCCGTCGACGCCGTAGAGGTTGGCCGACATGGCGGCCGCCATGATGATGAAGATCGGCCCGGCCCAGGGCAGCATGGCGGTCCAGCCCAGGACCAGCGGGGCGGCGGCGAAGAACACGCCGTAGGCGACGGCGAAGGTCAGCTGGTGGGTGCGGACCAGGTCACGCGACCAGGTCCGCAGTTCCTTGGCCACCACGGCGCCCGTCGCGGTGGCGGCGGTCATCGGACGCCGACCCCGGGCGGACGCCTTGACCGAGCCCGCGCGCCGGGCCAGCAGCGCGGCCCAGGCGGCCAGCAGCAGCGCGACGAGCACCGCGAGCGCGCCCAGCGTGAGGCCCGCGCGACCCCAGGCCCCGGTTCCGGCGGCCTCGACCGCGGCCAGACCCCAGCCGGACGGCAGATAGCGCACCGCCGCCGACGCCCCGGCCGGGATCCCGCCGGTCTGCCCCAGCGCGACCGCGAAGACCCAGCCCTGGCCGAGCGCCGCCAGGATCGCGCCGTTGACCAGGCCGGCGCCGACCGCGCCCGCGCGCGACCGCAGGGCCAGGCCCATCACGGCGACCGCGACCCGCGAGAGCAGGACGAAGACCGCCAGTTGCAGGAGCATCGCGGGCAGCGCGACGAGCACGGCCGCCGGGCCCTGCCGTACCCCGAAGACCACCAGCCCGGACAGGGCGAGCAGGCTGATCACGGGGGCGACCCCGACGAAGGCGGAGACCAGCAGGCCCGCCGCCAGGCGGCGCGGCGGGAGGCCTAGCGAGGTGAAGTACTCGGGGCGGAGCGTCTCGTCACCGCCCCCGGCGAAGACCGGGCCGAAGATCCAGCCGAGCATCCAGACCGCGTAGGCCGCGGCGAGCAGGTCCCCGGTCTGGAACGCGGCGTACAGCGTGCCGCCCGCCAGGACGAGCCCGAGCGCCCCGCCCATCACGATGGAACCGGCCTTCTGCCCGCTCATCGAGTTGCGCAGCACGGCCAGCTTCATCGCGGCCATGGTCCGGGGAACGGTCAGCGCGACAGCCACGACAGCCCTCTCGACCCGGTGTCGGACGCGCCGACGAGCCCGACGAAGGTGTCCTCCAGGGAGCGGTCGCCCCGGACCTGCTCCAGCGGCCCGGCGGCGGCGACCCTGCCCTGGTCGATCACCGCGACGTGGTCGCAGAGCTGCTCGACCAGGGCCATGACGTGGCTGGACAGCACGATGGACCCGCCCCCCGCGACGAACCCCCGCAGGATGGTCTTGATCGTGGCCGCCGAGACGGGGTCGACGGCCTCGAAGGGCTCGTCCAGCACGAGCAGCCGCGGGGCGTGCAGCAGCGCCGCCGCCAGCCCGATCTTCTTGCGCATGCCCGTGGAGTACTCGATCACCAGGGTCTTCTCGGCCCGGTCGAGTTCCAGCACCGACAGCAGCTCCTGCGCGCGGGCGGCGACGACGTCCTTGGCCAGCCCTCGCAGCAGGCCGAGATAGGTGAGCACCTCCCGGCCGGTCAGCCGTTCCGGCATCGCCAGGCCGTCGGGCAGCACGCCGACCATCGCCAGGGCGTGGGAGGGGTCGGACCAGACGTCCGCGCCGAAGATCCGGGCGCTGCCGCCGTCGGGGCGGAGCAGGCCGGTGGCCATGGACAGCGTGGTGGTCTTGCCGGCGCCGTTCTGGCCGACCAGCCCGTAGAAGGAACCCGGTGGGACGGTCAGGTCGACGTGGTCGGCGGCGACCTTCTCACCGAAGGTCTTGGTCAGGCCGACGATCTCTAGCGCTGGAGTCATGGGGGTCTTTCGTATCACTGGCGGGGAGGGGCCGGGAAAAGGTTTTCATCCGGCGGCCGGGAAATTCGATCATGCAGGCCGACTCTCTGTCCAGTGCTCCCGCCCGGCACCGGCGGGTACGGGAACGATGGCCTCCGCGCTTCCGCCGCGGACCGATGACCACCGCCCTGCCCGGGCCTCCGCCCTCCGCCCCCCCGTTCCTCCGCCTCCCGTCCCTCCACCCCTCCGCAGTCCCCCGTTCCTCCACCCCGCCACCCCGCCGCCCCACCGCCCCTCCATCCCTCCGCCGCCCCGGCGACCGGCGACCGGCGACCGGCGACCGGCGACCGGGACATTTTTCCAGCTCCTCCCCGAACGGAGCGGGAAACCCCACTTCAGGCGGGCTCCGCGCCCCGGAAGAACGTCGCCCCACCCTTGCCGGGACCTTCAAGGCGAAGACGTTTCCCCAGGTCAGAGCAAACATGAACACACCTTTCACGTTTGCCAGGCCCGGGTGCCCTGGCTGAAGATGAACGCATCACCGCCGAACCCCCGTCCGGGGTCTCTTCGGCGTGCCCGCATCCCGCCCGAACCATCCGCGCTCCGCCCCGAGGAGGGGATCATGATCCATGCCCGAGGACTCACCCGGAAATTCGCAGTCAAGCGGGAGACCGTCGACGCCGTGCGCGGCATCGACCTCGACGTGGAGGCCGGTCGGCTCGTCGCCGTCCTCGGCCCGAACGGGGCCGGGAAGTCCACCACCCTGCGCATGCTGACCACCCTGCTGCCACCTACGTCGGGGACCGCCACGGTGGCGGGCCGCGACATCGTGGCGGACCCCGCCGGGGTGCGCGCCCGCATCGGCTACGTCGGGCAGAAGAACGGCGCCGGCGAGAACTTCCGCGTCCGCGACGAGTTGGTGACCCAGGGCCGCTGCTACGGCCTGACCCGTGCCGAGGCCGACCGGCGGGCCGACGAGGTGCTCGACCGTCTGGAGCTCCGGCCGCTGGCCGCGCGCAGGCCCGGCACGCTCTCCGGCGGGCAGCGCCGCCGCCTCGACATCGCCCTGGGACTGGTCCACCGGCCCGGCCTGCTCTTCCTGGACGAACCGACGACCGGGCTGGACCCGCAGAGCCGCGCCGACGTCTGGGAGCACATCCTGCGGCTGCGCGCGGAGTACGGCACGACGATCCTGCTGACCACCCACTACCTGGAGGAGGCCGACACCATGGCCGAGCGGGTGGTGGTCATCGACCACGGCCGGATCATCGCCGACGGGACCGCCGCCCGGCTCAAGAACGACCTGGCCGGCGACCAGGTCACGATCACCGTCCACGACGCCGCCGACACCGCGCGGGCGGTCGCCGTCGCCGGGCGGATCGCCGCGCCGGACGGGGTGAGCGCCGAAGGGGTGACCGTGCGGCTCCGGGTGCCCCGCGCGGACGCCGCCCTGCCGGAGTACCTGCGGGCCCTGGAGGCGGCCGGGGTGAAGGCCGTCACCGCGGAGATCTCCCGCCCCACGCTGGACGACGTGTTCCTCGCCCTCACCGGTCGCACGCTGCGGGAAGGTGAAGGCGCCGCCGCGTGAGCCTTCCGGCTCCACGGTCCGCCGCCCATTCCCCGCCCCGGGGAGAACCGACGCCCGCCCCCACCGCTCAGGAAAGGCCTGACATGGACCTGCGATTCGCCCGCGACACCGCGACCGTCTTCTCCCGGGAGTTCGCGCCCGTGCCGCGCGAGCCCCTCGGCCTGCTGTTCACCATGGGCCAGCCCCTCCTCTTCCTCTTCCTGTTCGGCCCGCTGCTGGCGGGCACGCCGAGTTTCGGCGGGGCGGGCGGGGACTCCCCGTGGCAGTGGTTCGTGCCCGGCATCCTGGTCATGATGTGCCTGTCCGGACCGATGATGGCCGGATACAACCTCCTGGTCGAGCTGATCGGCGGCTCGCTGGAGCGGATGATGGTCACCCCGCTGAACCGGACGGCGATGCTGGTCGGCCGGACCCTGAAGGAGTTCGCGATCCTGCTGGCGCAGGCCGTACTGATCATCGCCCTGGCGGTGCCGCTGGGCTTCCGGCTCCACTTCGCCGGAGTGCTGGCCGGACTGGTGCTGCTGGCCGTGTTCGGGATCGGGCTGGGCGCGCTCTCGTTCGCGCTGGCGATCGCCTCCCAGCCGGGCGGCGAGCTGTTCTACGGGGTCACCCAGCTGGTGATGTTCCCGCTGCTGCTGCTGTCGGGCATGCTGCTGCCGATGGACTTCGGCCCGGCGTGGCTGCAGGCCGCCGCCGCGTTCAACCCCGTCACCTACATCGTGGAGGCCGAGCGGGCGCTGTTCTCCGGCCGGTTCACCGACGCGCCGGTGCTGTACGGCGCGCTCTCGGCCTGCGCCGTCGCCGCCGCGGGCCTGGCGCTGGGCACCCGGTCGATGCGGCGCGGCGTCTGACCCCACGGCGCCCGACCCCACCCGCCGTCCCGGGTCCCGGCGCGATGCCGGGACCCGCCAGGATCTCGGTCCCTCCGCCGGAGCGCGTCGACCGCGGACTCCGGGCACGGCGGGCGCCAGGACCGCGGCCGACACCGGGCGGCACGGCGAGCGTCAGGACCGCGGCCTGCTCCGGGGCGGCTGCCTGAGCTCGAGATCCTCCAGGAGCATCTGGGTGGCGGCGGCGACGGCGGCCACCGCGCGCTCGAACGCCTCGGCGTTGCGCGCGGACGGGGCACGGAACCCGGAGATCTTGCGGACGTACTGGAGGGCGGCGGCGTGCACGTCCTCACCGGTCACGTCGCTGGCGTAGGGCTCCCGGAGGGTCTTGATGCTCCGGCACATGACAGGACCTCACTTCATCCATGCCCGGCGCCCATGCCTCCCGGTGGTCAGTACCGCTCCCGTGGAACGGCCACCGGGAAGGATCGGCGCCGGGAACCGGTCAGGCTCCGACGAGGGTGGCCGGGTCGACCCGGTCGACCGCGTGCAGCGCCCAGCGCATCCGCTCGCGGTAGGTCTCCGGGTGGTCTCCGGCCTCCTGCGCCACGCAGGCCACGCAGTCGCCGATGTCGTGCCGGCAGACGCGCAACCGGTCCTCGATCGCGGCGCGCACCTGCTCCGGCGAGGGGTCCTCCGAAGCCTGCAGCGTGGAGGCGAACAGGACGTCGGCCAGGTCGGACATGCTCATCACGGTGGTGGGCATCGTGTGCCTCTCTCCCCGGAGGCCGCGGGACCCGGTGGGATCGCGCGGACTCCTCGAATCGTCCAGCTTGGGCTCACACCACCAGCATGCCTCCCGCCACCGACATTTTCCGGCGGCCGCGACCCGGTCACCTGAACCCGAGTCACCTGAACCCGAAGACGCCCGCCTCCTCCAGGACCATCCCGGCCAGCGCCCCGGCCGCGTCCACCCTGCCGAGCGACTTGGCCGCCTTCGACATGTCGGCGCGCAGCCGCGGGTCCGCCAGGAGGGCGTCGAGCTCGGCGAGCAGCAGCTCCGGCTCGGGACCGTTCTCCAGGAGCGCCCGGGCCGCTCCGGACTCCGCCAGGTAGCGGGCGTTCTGGCGCTGCTCGTCCCCGGCGGAGGGCACCAGGGGGACGAGCACGGACGGCTTGCCCACCGCGGTCAGCTCCGCGACGGCGCCGGCCCCGCTGCGGGAGACCACGACGTCGGCCGCGGCCAGCACGTCGGCCAGCTCCTCGCCGACGTAGGGGACGGGACGGTAACGCTCCCGCAGGTGCTCCGGGAGGCCCTCGGCGGTCCGGGTGAGCTGGTCGATCCAGCCGGGGCCGCACTGGTGGAGCACCTGCGCCCGCTCCAGCAGCGAGGGCAGGATCCCCTCGATCAGCGTGTTGATCTGGCGGCTGCCCTGCGCCCCTCCGGTGACGTACACCAGGGGCACCTCCGGCGAGAAGCCGAAGTGCCAGCGGCCGGACGGGGCGTTCCCGCGCAGCAGGTGGGGCCGGACCGGGTTGCCGGTGACGGCCGCCCGCTCCCGGGCCGGAGCGGGCAGGTGCTCCACCGACGAGGGGTGGGTGAGCGCGATCCGGGTGGCGAAGCGCGCCAGGATGCGGTTGGCCAGGCCGAGCGCGGTGATCTGCTCGTGCATCACGAGCGGGCGGCGGAGCATACGGGAGACCAGCCCCAGCGGCACGCAGACGTACCCTCCCGTGGACAGCACCACGTCCGGCCGGTAGCGGGCGGCGATGCCGAAGGCCTGGAGGATCCCCACCGGGATGCGGAACATGTCGGCGAGGTTGGCCAGCAGTTCCCTGGGGTTCGGCGAACGCCGCAGCTTCCCCGTCTTGATCGCGCGGAAGGGGATGCCGTTCTCGGCGGCGACGCGGGCCTCCAGGCCGCTCGCCGTACCCACCCAGAGCACGTCCAGGTCGTACCCGTGCGCGGCGGCCTGCTCGCGGACGGTGGCGACGGTGGTCAGCGCGGGATAGGTGTGACCGCCGGTCCCGCCTCCGGTGACGAGCATGCGCAGGGGCTGGCGGCTTCCGGCATTCATGCGTGCGTTTCCTCCACAGATCGCGATCGTCGGGCTCCCGGCCGCGGCCGAGGTGCCGGGCGACCTCGGGCACGCTACCGGGAGTCCCGATAAAGATCCAATTGCTCCGAATCCGTCCACCACCCGCCGAACCGGGAAGCCAAGGTAGAAGTATGCCGCAATCGGGTACAAACCCGCACGAAAGCCATATTTCTCGTGAATGGCTACGCGCGGGGATTCACCGTCCCAGCGGGACCTCGGAAGAAGCACCGCCCACGAGGAGGGATGCACCATGCAGACCAAGCAGTGGAACGTAGAGATCACCATCGTCGAGGACGACAACGACCGGGTCACCTCGGCCCAGGCCGTGCTGGACATCCCCGATGGCCGCAGGTACGAGAGCGTCGAGTACGCACGGCGCAATCCGACCGACCGCCCGGTGCCGGACATCGGCGACGAACTGGCCGCCGGCCGCGTGCTGGCCGACCTGTCCGGCAGGCTGATGGGCGACGCGGCGGCCGATGTGATGGAGGAGGCCGAGCTCAGGAGAAGGTGAGGACGGCTTCGGATCCCGGTCTCCTGGACGGCTCCGACGCCGGGCCTCCGGGGCTCCCGATATCCCGGACTCCGGGGCCTCTCGAGGGCGCGGCCCGGACGGTCGTCGTCCGGGCCGCGCTCTCCGTTCGGGCCCGCACCCTCCGCTCGGGTCCGGGGCCTGCGATCCGATCGGGGGCCGGCCGGCCTGTCGGCGACCCCGACCGGCCGGCCCGCGTCCGCGGCCGGTCGTCAGTCCTGGGACATCAGCCTGACGAACTCCTCGAAGGAGAACCGCCCGTCGCCGTCGGAGTCGGCGTCGCGGTTCAGCGAGCCGATCGCCTCCGCGGGGAGGTCCGGGAAGCGCCCCGCGAGCTCCCCTTCCGTGATGAAACCGTCGCCATCGGTGTCGATGGCGGAGAACTCGCTCCTGAGCTCGGTCAACCGCTCCGCCGACATGGTGTCCCGCCTTTTCCTCGTGTCCGTTCCGGCTGACAACCTACGGGAGTCCCGGCCGGGCGAGAAGACGGGCTCCCGTCCGGAAGCCGTGCTCCTCCCCGCGGCTCCGGGACGCGGCCCTCCCGCCGCCCCCTCCCCTTCACCCCGGCCCCGGAGCTCGGTCCTCCCCACACCTTCTTCTCCCGGCCTGCCCCGCAGGCCGCCGGACATCGACCGGACGTCGACCAGGCAGCGATGAGCGGAAGGCTTCTCTCAGCATGTTGTGCAGTGCACAACGCCGTGCCGCGAATGTGGTACCGCGCGCACGGGCCCTCTACCGTGTCCACCGTGTTCGACGTGCTCATCGAGGGCGGCCGGGTGGTGGACGGCACCGGCGCCCCGCCCTACCCCGCCGATGTCGGCGTCCGCGACGGCCGGATCGAGGCGGTCGGCGACCTGTCCTCCGGGGGTTCCCGTACCGCCGCGGCCACGGTCGCCGCCGCCGGGCGGCTGGTGGTCCCCGGTTTCATCGACGCCCACGTCCACGGCGACGCGACCGTGCTCGACCCCGGTGTGCAGCTGGCGGTGCTCCGGCAGGGCGTCACGACGTTCGTGCTCGGGCAGGACGGCCTCTCCTTCGCCCCCTCCGGTCCCGAGACGCTGCGCTTCGTCACCCGCTACTTCGCCGCGATCAACGGCGCGCATCCGGCCCTGGACGGCGGGCCGGTGAGCGTGGCGGACCTGCTGGCCTCCTACGACCGCGCGACCGCCCTCAACACCGTCTACCTCGTCCCGCACGGGACGGTCCGCCACGCGGCCTCCGGCGATCCGTCGGCGATGCTCCGCCTGGTGGAGCAGGGGCTGGAGGACGGGGCCGCGGGCCTGTCCAGCGGCCTGGAGTACGTCCCCGGGCGGTACGGCGACGCCGCCGAACTCGCCGCGCTGTGCGCGCCCGTCGCCCGGGCCGGTCTGCCCTACGTGACCCACATGCGGGGGTACGAGGAGGCCGCCGCCACGGGCATGGCCGAGGCACGGGCGATCGCCGAGCGGGCCGGGGTCGCGCTGCACGTCTCCCACTACCACGGTCCCGGTGAACGGCTCGCGGGGATGGTCGACCGCGCCCTCGCGGCGGGCCTGGACGTGACCTTCGACAGCTATCCCTATCTCAGCGGGTTCAGCATCCTGGCGATGGTCGCCCTTCCCCGCGACCTCGACGGCCCCGGCGTCCCCGGCCCCGGGCCGGACGGCCGGACCGGCGACGGCCTCGGTGGGACACCCGGCGGGGCCGGGGACGGGACCGCGCGCCCCGACCTGGACCGCACGGTGGCGCTGCTGCACGATCCCGCGGTACGGCGCCGCCTGGCCCGTGAGACCGACCCCACGCTCTGGCGGCGCGCCGTGCTCGCGCACGTCCCCGCCGCCGAGTTCGCCTGGACCGAGGGCAGGACGCTGGCCGAGGCCGCGGCCGAAGCCGGGCGCGGACCGGCCGACTTCTGCGCGGACCTGCTGATCGCGACCGGGCTGGCCGCCAGCTGCGTGTTCGCCCAGCCGCCCGGCAACGACGACGCCTCCATGCGCCTGCTGCTGCGGCACCCCGCCCACCTCGGCGGATCCGACGCCATCCACATCGGCGGCCACCCTCACCCCCGGGCCTTCGGCGCCTTCGCCCGCTTCCTCGGCCGCCACGTCCGCGAGCTCGGCGACTGGACCTGGCAGGAGGCCGTCGCGCACCTGTCCTCCGGTCCGGCCCGCCGCTTCCGGTTGCCGGACCGGGGGCAGATCCGTCCCGGCATGGCCGCGGACCTGGTGGTGGTCGACCCCGGGAAGGTGGCCGACACCGCCGACTACTCCCGGCCGCGCGTTCTCGCCGAGGGCATCGACGACGTACTGGTCGGGGGCGTGCCGGTGCTGGCGGGCGGTGCCCTCACCGGGGCCCGCCCCGGCCGGCCGCTGAGGCCGCGGTGAACGCCCCCGGTCCCGGCCGGAGCCGCGACCACGACCACGACCACGACCACGACCGAGAACAGGAACGGAAACAGGTGCAGGCGCAGAGTCCCGGCAGAGAGCGCGAACACGACCTGAGCCCCGGCACGGGACCGGGTCAGGGCAGGACGGGCGGCGGGGAGCGCAACCAGTCGGCCTCGCTCCGGCGGGCGCTGGCCGTACTGGAGTACGTGCGCGACCACGCGGGCGCGGGCCAGGGGCTCTCGCTGTCGCGGCTGGCGGAGGCGCTCGGCCTGTCCAAGAGCACCGTGTTGCGCCTGACCGCCCCGCTGCTGGAGGCCGGGCTCCTGGAACGCGACCGCAGGAGCGGGGCCTACCGGCTGGGCCACGGCACGCTCCGCCTCGGCCAGGCCTACCTGTCCACGCTCGACCTGAGGACCGTGGCCGCGGAGGAGACGCGCCGGCTGATGCTCCAGGTCCGCGAGACCGTCCACCTGGTCGTCCACGACCCGCCGTACGTCGTCTACATCGACAAGGTGGAGAACGAGGCGACGGTCCGGATGGCCTCCCGGATCGGCAGCCGGAGCCCGCTCTACTGCACCGCGGTCGGCAAGGCGATCCTC
Organism: Planomonospora parontospora; assembly: GCA_014647935.1. Lineage (GTDB taxonomy): Bacteria > Actinomycetota > Actinomycetes > Streptosporangiales > Streptosporangiaceae > Planomonospora > Planomonospora parontospora. The sequence goes on along the minus strand of BMQD01000007.1, from coordinate 37,181 downwards.
GCCTGGCAGCCCGAGGAGGCCGTCGAGCGGGTCGTGGCCGCCGGGCTGCCCGCCCTGACCCGCCACACGATCACCGACCCCGACCGGCTCCGCGGTGAGCTGGCCCGGATCCGGCAGCGCGGCTACGCGGTCGACGACCGGGAGAACGAGCCCGAGGTCCGCTGCGTGGCCGCGCCGATCTTCAACCACGACGACAGCGCGGTCTCCGCCGTCTCCGTCTCCGGTCTGACCTCGCGGATCACCGCCGCGCGGGTGCGCGGCCTGGGGCCGATGGTGGCGCGGGCCGCCCTGGTGATCTCCAGAAAGCTGGGAGCCCCCCGATGACCGACCTGGTGACCCTCGGCGAGACCATGGCCCTGTTCACCGCCCGCCGTATCGGCCTGCTCCGGCACGCCCGCGACTTCGACCTCGGTGTGGGCGGCGCCGAGTCGAACGCGGCGATCGGCGTCACCCGGCTGGGCCTGCGGGCGGCCTGGATCGGCCGGGTGGGCGCCGACGAGTTCGGCGAGATGGTCCGCTCCACCCTGGCCGGGGAGCACGTCGACGTCTCCCGGGCGGTGGTCGACCCGGACGCGCCCACCGGTCTGATGGTCAAGGGACGGCGCACCTCAGAGGCGGTGGACGTACGTTACTACCGGGCGGCGAGCGCGGGTTCCCGGCTCTGCCCGGACGACCTCGACCCGGAGCTGATCCGCTCGGCCCGCGTCCTGCACGTCACGGGGATCACCCCCGCGCTCTCGGCGTCGGCCCTCGAGGCGGTCCGGGCCGCGGTGGCGGAGGCGCGCGCGGCGGGGGTGCCCGTCTCGATGGACGTCAACTACCGCCGCGCCCTCTGGCCGCCGGAGCGGGCCGCCGCCGTGCTGCGCGAGACCGTCGAGGCCGCCGACGTGCTGTTCGCCACCGAGGCCGAGGCCCGCCTGTTCACCGGCGGGCAGGACGCTCCGGGCGGGGATCCCGCCGAAGCGGCCCGGGCCCTCGCCGCGCTGGGACCGCGCCACGTGCTCGTCAAGCTCGGGGCCCGCGGCGCGCTGGAGTTCTCCGACGGACAGGTACGGCGCGCCGGGCCGTACCGGGTCACCGAGCTCGACCCCGTCGGGGCCGGTGACGCCTTCGCCGCGGGCTGGCTGGCCGACTGGCTGGACGGGGCCTCGCCCGAACGACGCCTGGCCACCGCCTGCGCCGCCGGGGCGTGTGCGGTGACCGCGCAGGGCGACTGGGAGAGCCTGCCCCGCCGTGCGGACCTGGAACTGCTCCGCCTGACCGGCACGGCCGACGCGGTCGACCGGTAGCCCTGCGACGCGGAAGGCCCCCGGGGTGTCACCCCCGGGGGCCTTCCGCGCGCGTGCGTCCCGGCCGGAGCCGGGACGCGACCGCCTCGACGGCTAGTAGATCGGACGCGAGGAGGAGCGCAGGCGCTCCAGGGCCTCGGCCAGGATCTGCGCGCCGTCCTTGTCGCTGCGACGCTCCTTCACGTAGGCGAGGTGCGTCTTGTACGGCTCGTTACGAGGAGGAGCCGGCGGGTTGGCCTCGTCCTGACCCGCCGGGAGGCCGCAGCGGGGGCAGTCCCAGAACTCCGGGATGGCCGCGTCGCTGGCGAAGCTGGGACGCGTCTCGTGCATGTTCGCGCACCAGAACGGGACCCTTACACGGGGAGCCGCCTCGCCACGCTCCGCCTCTCCCATCGGGCCGGCGCCGACACGGCTGCCACGGATCGCGTTGCCACTACCCACGGATGTACTCCTCGCTCGATGGCCCTCCCGCTCGGGATACGGGGAAGGGCTGTACCACTGTCATGCTTCCGGCAAGCCGAATCAGGGCTTCAGGAGCAGGCCCAGCGCGATGATGCACACGAACCAGACCACCCCGGTGATGATGGTGAGCCGGTCGAGGTTGCGCTCCACCACGGAGGAGCCGCCGAACGACGACGAGAACCCGCCGCCGAACAGATCCGACAGACCGCCGCCCTTGCCCTTGTGGAGCAGCACGAGCAAGATCATCAGCATGCTCGACAGGATGAGGGCGATGGAGATTCCGATTGTCACCGTTGACCTGTTTCCTAATGTGCGCGACCCGCGTCCGGGCGCGATCCCTGTATGACGCCAGAGGCGTGACGATTCAAACCTGCTCTAAGAGGGTACGACCTGCTGTCAAGTCGTACCCTCCGAACGGCTCACTCAGCCGGATGTTTCCCCGAACCGGCAGATCCTGGCGAACTCGGCCGCGTCCAGACTCGCCCCGCCAACCAGGGCCCCGTCCACGTCGGGCTGGGCCATGATGCCGGCGATGTTGTCGGACTTGACCGATCCTCCGTAGAGGATGCGGACGGCCGCGGCCACCTCGCCGTCGTACAGCTCGGCGAGCCTGGAGCGCAGCGCCCCGCAGACCTCCTGCGCGTCGGCCGGGGTCGCCACCTCACCGGTGCCGATGGCCCAGACCGGCTCGTAGGCCAGCACGATCGAGGCCGCCTGCTCGGCTGTGACCTTGCGCAGCGCCCCCTCGAGCTGGGCGACGCTGTGCGCCACGTGGCCTCCGGACCGGCGGACCTCCAGGCCCTCCCCCACGCACAGGATCGGCGTGAGCGAGTGCCGGTAGGCGGCCAGCACCTTGCCGTTGACCAGCTCGTCGTCCTCGCGGTGGTACTGCCGCCGCTCGGAGTGCCCGATCGTGACGAAGGTGCACCCCAGCTTGGCCAGCATCGCCCCGGAGATCTCCCCGGTGTAGGCGCCGCCGTCGTACGACGACAGGTCCTGCGCGCCGTACAGGATCCGCAGCTTGTCGCCGTCCACCAGCGTCTGCACACTGCGCAGATCGGTGTACGGCGGCAGCACGGCGACGTCGGCCCGGTCGAAGTCCTTGTCGTTCAGCGCGAACGCCAGCTTCTGGACGGTGGCGATGGCCTCGAGGTGGTTGAGGTTCATCTTCCAGTTGCCGGCGATGAGAGGCTTGCGTCCTGCAGTCATCTGTCTCCCACCGCTCCTCGCCCGCTCCGCGGAGCGCTCGTCCCGTGCGGGGTGCCCCGCCGGCTGCCTCGGCCCACCCTCACGCCTCCAGCGCGGCGAGTCCGGGCAGGGTCTTGCCCTCCAGGTATTCGAGGCTGGCCCCGCCACCGGTGGAGATGTGCGAGAAGCTGTCCTCGGGCAGGCCCAGTCGGCGCACGGCCGCGGCGGAGTCGCCGCCGCCGACGACGGTGAAGGCCTCCGAGCCGATCAACGCCTCGGCGACCGCGCGGGTTCCCCCGGAGAACTCCTCGAACTCGAAGACGCCCATCGGGCCGTTCCAGAAGACGGTCTTGGCGTCGGCCAGCTTGGCGGCGAACAGCTCGCGGCTGCGCGGGCCGATGTCCAGACCCTCCCGGTCGGCCGGGATCGCGGTGGCGTCGACCACCTCGTACTCGGCGTCCTCGGCGAAGTGGGTGGCGGCCAGCACGTCGACCGGGAGCACGAGCTCCACCCCGCGCTCGGCCGCCTCCTGGAGGAAGCCGCGCACCTTGTCGAGCTGGTCCTCCTGCAGCAGGGACCTGCCGACCTCGAAGCCCTGGGCCTTGAGGAAGGTGTAGGCCATGCCGCCGCCGACGATCAGGCGGTCGACCTTGGTCAGCAGGTTGGCGATGACGCCGAGCTTGTCGGAGACCTTCGCGCCGCCCAGCACCACGGCGTACGGCCGGGCCGGGTCCTCGGTCAGGCGCCTGAGCACGTCGACCTCGGTCGTGATCAGTCCGCCCGCCGCGTGCGGCAGGAGCCCGGGCACGTCGTAGACGCTGGCGTGCCTGCGGTGCACCGCGCCGAAGCCGTCGCCGACGTAGAGCTCGGCCAGATCGGCCAGCTTCCGGGCGAACTCCGCGCGCTGCGCGTCGTCCTTGGACTCCTCGCCCGGCTCGAAGCGCAGGTTCTCCAGCAGGGCCACCTGGCCGTCCTGCAGCCCCTCCACCACGCCCCGGGCCGACTCTCCGACCACGTCGGAGGCGAAGGCCACGTCGGCGCCGAGCAGCTCGCCCAGCCGCCGCGCGACGGGGGCCAGGGAGTACTTCGGGTTCGGCGAGCCCTTGGGGCGGCCCAAGTGGGCGCAGGCCACGACCTTGGCGCCCCGGCCGGCGAGGTCCCGGATCGTGGGCAGCGAGGCGCGGATGCGTCCGTCGTCGGTGATGACGTCCCCGTCCAGGGGGACGTTGAGGTCGACGCGCACGAGCACGCGCCGACCCTTCACGTCGAGCTGAGACAGGTCCTTCATCGCAGGTCGGCGCCCACGAACTCGATGAGGTCGACGAGGCGGTTGGAGTAGCCCCACTCGTTGTCGTACCAGCCGACGACCTTGACCTGGTTGCCGGTCACCTTGGTGAGGCCGGCGTCGAAGATGCAGGAGGCCGGGTCGGTGACGATGTCCGAGGAGACGATCGGGTCCTCGGTGTAGGTCAGGAAGCCCTTGAGCGCGCCCTCGGCGGCGGCCTTGAGCGCGGCGTTGACCTCGTCGACGCTGGTGTCGCGGCCGACCTCGACGGTCAGGTCGGTGGCCGAGCCCGTGGGGATCGGCACGCGCAGCGCGTAGCCGTCGAGCTTGCCCTTGAGCTCCGGCAGCACCAGGCCGATGGCCTTGGCGGCGCCGGTGGAGGTCGGCACGATGTTCAGCGCGGCGGCGCGGGCGCGGCGCAGGTCCTTGTGCGGGGCGTCCTGCAGGTTCTGGTCCTGCGTGTAGGCGTGGATGGTGGTCATCAGCCCCTTCTTGATCTCGAAGGTGTCGTGGATGACCTTGGCCATCGGGGCCAGGCAGTTGGTGGTGCAGGAGGCGTTGGAGATCACCGTGTGCTTGGCCGGGTCGTAGGTGTCGTGGTTGACGCCCATGACGACGGTGACGTCCTCGTTCTTGGCCGGGGCCGAGATGATGACCTTCTTGGCGCCGTTCTCGGCGTGCACGCGCGCCTTGTCGGCGTCGGTGAAGAAGCCCGTGGACTCCACGACCACGTCCACGCCCAGGTCGCCCCAGGGCAGCTTGGCCGGGTCGCGCTCGGCGAAGGCCTTGATCGCCTTGCCGTCCACGGTGATCTCGTCGGCGCTGCTCTTCACCTCGTACGGCAGGCGGCCGAGGATGCTGTCGTACTTGAGCAGGTGGGCGAGCGTGGCGTTGTCGGTCAGGTCGTTGACCGCAACGATCTCGATGTCCTTGCCGCTGGCAGCGACCGCACGCCAGAAGTTGCGGCCGATGCGGCCGAATCCGTTGACGCCTACGCGGATGCTCACTGTGCCGATCTCCTCGTACGTCGTTGCGCCGGCCGCGTGGACCGGCGACTTGGGGCGGGCTTGTACCTCAAGAGCGAACCCTATCGGACCCCAATTGGTTTAGACCACTTGCGGTCCCCCGTTCGCTTTCTTCGGACTCTCCCGTAAATCGCGAGTCCTTCACGCACGTTTGCAGTAAAGTGCCCGACTCGTCACGGTAAACACATCCCATCCCTGCAAGGACCTGCAATGACCTCCACCTCCAGATCCGGGAGCGGTCTCGTCCTCGGCTCCGTCGCCGGCCTGGTCGCCGCGCTCGTGGGCGCCGCCGCCTACGGCGCCGTCATCGGCGTCACCGACTACCAGATCGGCATCGCCGCGATCGGCGTCGGCGTCCTGGTCGGCCTGGCGATGATGGCCGTCCGCCCGACCAGCCCGGTGCTGCCCGCCCTGGCCGCGGTGTTCTCCTTCGCCGGAGCCGGTCTCGGCGTCTTCATCGGCGACGCCTGGGAGCCCTTCGTCAACCCCGGAGGATCGCCCCTCAGCGAGCTCCTGCCCAAGGCCCAGGAGTTCCCCGACCTCGTCGCCCAGGATCCGGTGACCCTGCTCTTCTGGGCGATCGCCGGCGCCGCGGGCTTCAGCTTCGTGAACAGCCGCGTCAAGGCCGCCCGGGAGTCCCTGGCCGACCCGTCCTCCCCGCAGCAGGACGAGGCCCCGACGGACTACTTCAAGCCGCACAACCCGGCGTAGCCCTTCCGCGCCTTCCGGACCCCGGTCCCGGACATGACGAGAGCCGGCGCCCCGACCCAGGCCCGGCTCTCGTCATGTCCGGGACCGTCACGCGACGGCGCCCGCCGTCGCCCCTCGCCCCGGCCGCCCGTCGTCCCGCAGTGGCGGCGCACCCGCCGTCGCGGGGCGGTCAGGTGGTCAGCATGTCCACCGTGAGGTTCGCCTCGGTACTGGGCACGCCCATGTCCTGGGCGCGCTTGTCCGCCATGGCGAGCAGGCGCCGGATCCGGCCGGCGATGGCGTCCTTGGTCAGCGGCGGATCCGCGAGCTGGCCGAGCTCCTCCAGGGACGCCTGCTTGTGCTCCACCCGCAGCCGGCCGGCGATCACCAGGTGCTCGGGCGCGTCGTCTCCCAGGATCTCCAGGGCCCGCTGGACCCGCGCGCCCGCGGCGACCGCGGCCCGGGCCGAACGGCGCAGGTTGGCGTCGTCGAAGTTGGCCAGGCGGTTGGCCGTCGCGCGCACCTCCCGGCGCATGCGCCGCTCCTCCCAGGCCAGCACGCTGTCGTGGGCGCCCAGCCGGGTCAGCAGCGCGCTGATCGCGTCGCCGTCGCGGACCACCACCCGGTCGACGCCGCGCACCTCGCGGGCCTTGGCGTGGATCTTCAGCCGCCGGGCGGACCCGACCAGCGCGAGGGCCGCCTCCGGTCCCGGGCAGGTGATCTCCAGCGACATCGAGCGGCCCGGCTCGGTGAGGGAACCGTGGGCCAGGAACGCGCCCCGCCAGGCGGCCTCGGCGTCGCAGGTGGCCCCGGCGACCACCTGGCGCGGCAGGCCGCGGACCGGGCGGCCGTGGTTGTCGATCAGCCCGGTCTGACGGGCCAGGGCCTCGCCGTCGCGGTAGACCCGGACGACGTAGCGGGAGCCCTTGCGCAGCCCGGCGGGGGCCAGGACCAGCACCTCGGCCTTGTGGCCGAACACCTCGCCGATGTCCTTGATGAGCCGCCGCGCCGTGACGTTGGTGTCCAGCTCCGCCTCGATCACGATCCGCCCGCCCACCAGGTGCAGCCCGCTCGCGAACCGCAGGAGCGTCGACACCTCGGCCTTCCGGCAGCAGGGTTTCAGGACCGGCAGCCTGCTCAGCTCGTCCTTCACCACACCTGTCATCGCCATGCGCGTTCGTCCTCCCCCATGTGAACCCCCTGCGGCCCGAGATACATCAGGCTCACAGAAGTTTCTCGCACTCCTGGGCCGGGCTTACCAGGATCAACGCTTCTCATGGAAAATCTCGTCCAGGACCGAGGCAAGACGTCGTGCATCGTGCCTCGGCGAGCCGTCGGCGGCCGCCACGTCGGCCAGCACGAGGCGTCCGCCCAGCGCGGCGGCAGCCTTCTCCAGCTCGTCCCGGTCGTCGACCACGCCGGTGTCGGCCAGCACCACGTCGACCTCCAGGGCGGGTGCGTGCCGTCGCAGCACCTCCAGGTGCTGCTGGGGGGAGAAGTCGTCGGTCTCCCCCGGCTGCGGCGCGAGGTTCAGCGTCACCAGGCGCCGGGCCCGGGTGGAGTGCAGGGCGTCGGCCAGCTCGGGCACCTTCAGGTGCGGCAGGACGCTGGTGAACCACGAGCCGGGGCCGAGGACGACCCAGTCGGCGTCCAGGACCGCCCGGACCGCCTCCGGGCAGGCCGGGGGGTCCTCCGGGACCAGCGAGATGGCCCGGACCCGGCCGGGGGTCAGGGCGCAGGCCACCTGGCCGTGCACCGTGCTGATCTCGCCGTCCAGCTCGACCTCGGCGGCGATGTCCAGCGGGACCGAGCACATCGGCAGCACCCGGCCGTGCGCGCCCAGCAGCCGCCCGAGCCAGTCCAGCCCGGCGACCGTGTCACCGAGCTTCTCCCACAGCGCCACGATGAGCAGGTTGCCGACCGCGTGGCCGTGCAGCTCGCCCTCGCTGCGGAACCGGTGCTGGACGACCTCGCTCCAGGTGTGCCCCCACTCGTCGTCTCCGCACAGGGCCGCCAGGGCCATCCGCAGGTCTCCCGGGGGCAGCACGCCCAGCTCCCGGCGGAGCCGCCCGCTGGACCCGCCGTCGTCGGCCACGGTGACGACGGCCGTCAGCTGCGAGGTGACCCTGCGCAGCGCGGAGAGCGAGGCGTAGAGCCCGTGCCCCCCGCCCAGCGCCACGGCCCCGGGACCGCCCCCCGGCCCGCCGTTGAGACCTCCGGTCACTCGCGGCCCACATCCCGGTGGCTCACCTGCACGTCCATGCCGCCCCGGTCGCGCAGGCGCGCACCGATCTGCTCCGCCATGGCCACGCTGCGGTGCTTGCCGCCGGTGCAGCCGACGGCCAGCGTCGCGTAGCTCTTGCCCTCGCGGGCGTATCCGGCGGAGATGATGCCGACCACCTCCTCGTAGGCGTCGAGCAGTTCCTTGGCGCCCGCCTGCTCCAGGACGTAATCCCGTACGGCGGCGTCGGTCCCGTTCATCGGGCGCAGCTCGGGCACCCAGTGCGGGTTGGGCAGGAAGCGGCAGTCCACCACCAGGTCGGCGTCCACGGGCAGGCCGTACTTGAACCCGAACGAGACCACGTTGACCCGCAGGCCCGGCCGGTCCTCGCCGCCGAAGAAGGCGACGATCTTGCCGCGGAGCTCGTGGACGTTGAGGTTGGAGGTGTCGATGACCAGGTCGGCGTTGGCCCGGACGTCGCGCAGGATGCCGCGTTCGCGGGCGATCCCGTCGACCAGGCGGCCGTCCCCCTGGAGCGGGTGGGGACGCCGGACGTTCTCGAACCTGCGGACCAGCCCCTCGTCGCTGGCCTCCAGGAACACCACCCGTACGGCGACGCCGCGCCCGTCCAGCTCCTCGATCGCGGCGTTGAGGTCGGTGGTGAAGGCGAGGCTGCGCACGTCGACCACCGCGGCCACCTTGTCGGCGGCCAGCTTGACCCGCCCGGCCTCCTCGGCCATGGCGAACAGCAGCCCCGGGGGCAGGTTGTCGATGACGAACCAGCCCAGGTCCTCCAGTGCCTTGGCCGCCGTGCTCCGTCCCGCCCCCGACATGCCGGTGACGATGACGAACGCGGGCTCCCGCTCTCTCACGCGTCCTCCTCCGCCGGCCGCGGGCGCGACACCGCCGCGCCCATGGCTCGCTCGTTCACGTGCCCTCCTCCGCCGGCCGCGTGAACGACACCGCCGCGCCCGTGGTCCGCTCTCACGCTGGGTTCTCCCCCTTCAACGCCGACACGATCGCCTCAGCCGTCGCAGGGCCGATCCCGGGAACCTCGCGGATCTCGGCGGCGGTCGCCTCCCGCAGCCGTTTCACCGATCCGAAATGCTTGATCAGAGCCTGCCTGCGCGCCGGACCGAGCCCGGGGACCTCGTCCAGGGCGCTTTCCCGCACGCTCTTCGACCTCTTCGACCGATGGTAGGCGATGGCGAACCGGTGGGCCTCGTCCCTGACCCGCTGCAGCAGGTAGAGGGCCTCGCTCGACCGGGGCAGGATGACCGGCAGGTCCTCGCCGGGGAGCCACACCTCCTCCAGCCGCTTGGCCAGGCCGCAGACCGCGACGTCGTCCACGCCGAGCTCGTCGAGCGCCCGCTGGGCGGCCGCCGCCTGGGCCGGGCCGCCGTCCACCACGACCAGGTTGGGCGGGTAGGCGAACCTCCGCGGCCGGCCCGTCTCGGGGTCGATGCCCGGCGCCGGCTCCGGTCCGGCGTCCGGAGCGGCGGGCGCCCCGGTGCCGGCGCCGTCCGCGGCTGCGGGGAGGGCGGGTCCTCCGCCCGTTCCGGCGTCCGGCCCGTCACCGGGCCCGGCCTCCGGTCCGGGGTCGAGCTCGCCGGTGGCCGAGCGCTCCTCCAGGTAGCGCTTGAACCTGCGCGAGATCACCTCGTGGATGGACGCGACGTCGCCCTCGGTGGAGCGGACGGAGAACCTGCGGTATTCGCTCTTTCTGGCCAGGCCGTCCTCGAACACCACCATCGAGGCCACCACGTTGGTGCCCTGCAGGTGGGAGACGTCGTAGCACTCGATGCGCAGCGGCGCCTGGTCCAGGTCGAGCGCGTCGGCGACCTCCTGCAGCGCCCTGCTCCGCGTCGTCAGATCGCTGGCGCGCCTGATCCGGTGCTGGTTCAGGGACTCCTTGGCGTTGCGCTCGACGGTCTCCATCAGCGACTTCTTGTCGCCCCGCTGCGGGACGCGGATCTCCACCCGGGCCCCGCGCCGCTCGCTCAGCAGCTCGGCGAGCGCCCCGGCGTCCGGCGGCAGGGCGGGCACCAGCACCTCCCGGGGCAGCGCCTCGGGAGCGGCCTCGCCGTACATCTGCAGCAGGAAGTTCTCGACCAGCTCGCCGGGGCCGGTCTCCTCGACCTTGTCGACCACCCAGCCCCGCTGGCCCCGCACACGCCCCGCCCGGACGTAGAACACCTGGACGGCCGCCTCCAGCGGATCGTCCGCCAGCGCGACCACGTCGCAGTCGATGTTCTCGCCCAGCACGACGGCCTGCTTCTCCATCGCCCGCTGCAGCGCCTGGACGTCGTCCCGGAGCCTGGCGGCCCGCTCGAACTCCTCCTCGGCGGCGGCCTGGCGCATCTCGCCCTCCAGCCGCCTGATGAACCGGCCGGTGTTGCCCGCCATGAAGTCGCAGAAGTCCTCGGCGAGCGCGCGGTGCTCCGCGGCCGTGACCCTGGAGACGCACGGCGCCGAGCACTTGTCGATGTAGCCCAGCAGGCAGGGCCGGCCGATCTGGGCCGCGCGCCGGAACACCCCCGACGAGCAGCTCCGGATCGGGAAGACCCGCAGCAGCAGGTCGACCGTCTCCCTGATCGCCCAGGCGTGGGAGTAGGGGCCGAAGTAGCGGGTGCCCTTGCGCTTGGCGCCGCGCAGCACCTGGACGCGGGGGAACTCCTCGCCCATCGTGACCGCGAGGTAGGGGTAGGACTTGTCGTCGCGGTACTTGACGTTGAACCGCGGGTCGTACTCCTTGATCCAGGAGTATTCGAGCTGGAGCGCCTCGACCTCGGTGCCCACGACCGTCCAGTCGACGCCGGCCGCTGTCGTGAGCATGGTCTGGGTGCGCGGGTGCAGTCCCGCGAAGTCGGCGAAGTAGGAGTTGAGCCGCTGGCGCAGGCTCTTGGCCTTGCCCACGTAGATGACCCGGCCTCCGGCGTCCCTGAACCGGTAGACGCCCGGGGACTCGGGGATCGACCCCGGCTTCGGCCGGAAACTCGCCGGACCGTGCACAGATCTCGCCACGTCCCGAAGCCTATCGGGCCCCACCGACAGGGAGTCCTGCCCCGCCGGGCCCGCGACCCGTCGCACCGGCACCCCGGCCGCCCCTCGCCGGGGACACCGGTACGGCGGACCGCACCGGTCAGGCCAGCGTGATCGAGTCTCCGTCGACCTTGATGGCCTTCTCCTCCAGGGGCTTGTTGGCGGGGCCGTTGGTGACGGATCCGTCGGTGATGCTGAACCTGCTGTTGTGGCAGGGGCAGACGATGTCGGTCCCCTCGACTCCGCCCACGTCGCACCCCTGGTGGGTGCAGACGGAGCTGAAGCACTTGAACTCCCCCGCCTTCGGCTGGGTCACGACGACCTTCGCGTCCTTGAACACCTCGCCACCGCCCACGGGGATGTCGGAGGTCTTGGCCAGCGCGTTCGCCGCGGAGTCACCGGAGCCGGCCGCCGTCTCCGAGCCGGTCTCCGCCACTGACGGGGCCGCCGACGGGGCCGCGCTGGAGGAGCCCGCATCCTCCGCCGTCGGCTCGCCGTAGCCGGAGCACGCGGTCAGCACCGCCGCGAGCCCCGCCCCTCCCGCACCCAGCATCACCGCACGCCGTGTCGTGTCCGTCATGGTCACCCTCCCAGGGGTCCGCATCCGTATCCGCGCCCATGGCCGGCCGGGGGCGCCCATGGCCGTCCCCGGCCGTCCCCGGCCGTCACTCCGATGCGGGCCAGCATGCCGTACCGGGCATCAGGAGACTGTGAAGATTTACACCTTGGCCACGGCCCTGCGGAGACTCCGTCTCAGACCATGACGATGCCGTCGCCCTCGACCCTCAGCGCGAACTCGGCCAGGGGCGCCTCGGCCGGGCCCTTGAGGCACTTTCCGGAGACGGCGTCGAACTCGCTGCCGTGACAGGGGCAGCGGATGACGCCCTCGGCGGGGCGGCTGACCGCGCAGCCCCGGTGCGGGCAGCTCGCGCTGAACGCCTTGAACACCCCCGCGGTCGGCTGGGCGATCACGATCTTCCACTTGGTGAGCACCATGCCCCCGCCCACCGGGACGTCGGCGACCTTCGCGACGACCTGGCCCTTGACGCCCGGCGGCACCACGGCCGGGCCGGGCGGCCCGGCGGCGCAGCCGGCGAGCGCCGCACCGCACGCCACGGCCCCCGCGGCGCCGATCACGTGCCTGCGCGTGGGCATGGCGGAACCATCACTGCTGCTCATTGCGGCCCTTCTCGCAACGTCCCCCGTCCAAACCGGGCTCCGCCTCAAGGGTATTGAGGCAGGAGCCCGGTCCCGAATCCGGGTTTACGGTGTCCGGCGAAGGGGAACCGCGTCCCGCACCCGCACCCGCACCCGCACCCGCACCCGCACCCGCACCCGCACCCGCACCCGCACCCGCACCCGGACACCGCACCCGGAGCCGCGGCTCCAGTGGGGCCCGGGGTCCTCGGCGGTCCGCAGGCGCTCTCAGCCGCCGAGGATCTTGCGCAGGAAGCGGCCGGTGTGGCTGGCCTCGACCAGTGCGACGTCCTCCGGCGTCCCGGTGGCGACCACGGTCCCGCCCCGGGAACCGCCCTCGGGGCCCATGTCGATGATCCAGTCCGCGGTCTTGATCACGTCCAGGTTGTGCTCGATGACGATGACCGTGTTCCCACCATCCACCAGCTTGCCGAGCACGCCGAGCAGTCGGCGGATGTCCTCGAAGTGCAGGCCGGTGGTGGGCTCGTCCAGCACGTAGATCGTCCGGCCGGTGGAGCGGCGCTGCAGCTCCGCGGCGAGCTTGACGCGCTGCGCCTCGCCGCCGGACAGGGTCGTGGCGGGCTGGCCGAGCCGGACGTAGCCGAGGCCGACGTCGTTGAGCGTCTGCAGGTAGCGCCGGATCGACGGGATCGCGTCGAAGAAGCCGAGGGCCTCCTCGATCGGCATGTCGAGCACCTCGGAGATCGTCTTGCCCTTGTAGTGGACCTCCAGGGTCTCCCGGTTGTAGCGCGCCCCGTGGCAGACCTCGCACGGGACGTACACGTCCGGCAGGAAGTTCATCTCGATCTTGATGGTGCCGTCGCCCGAGCAGGCCTCGCAGCGGCCGCCCTTGACGTTGAAGCTGAACCGGCCCTTGGCGTAACCGCGGACCTTGGCCTCGGTGGTCTGGGCGAACAGGTCGCGCACCTTGTCGAAGACGCCGGTGTAGGTCGCCGGGTTCGAGCGCGGGGTGCGGCCGATCGGCGACTGGTCGACGTGCACGACCTTGTCGACCTGGTCCATGCCGTTGATCCGCGAGTGCCGGCCGGGGACCGTGCGCGCGCCGTTCAGCTCCTTGGCCAGGGCGCTGTAGAGGATGTCGTTGACCAGGGTGGACTTGCCGGACCCGGAGACGCCGGTGACCGCGGTGAACACGCCGAGCGGGAACTCCACGTCCACGCCCTGGAGGTTGTGCTCCCGGGCGCCCTTGACGGTGATCTGCCGCTTGCGGTCGCGCTTGCGGCGCGCGGACGGGATCGCGATGCTCCTGCGGCCCGACAGGTAGGCGCCGGTCAGCGACTCCTCGGAGGCCAGCAGTTCGGAGACCGTCCCGGAGACGACGACCTGCCCGCCGTGCTCGCCCGCGCCGGGGCCGATGTCCACCACCCAGTCGGCGGCGGCGATGGTGTCCTCGTCGTGCTCGACCACGATCAGCGTGTTGCCCATGTCGCGCAGCCGGATCAGCGTCTCCAGCAGCCGCTGGTTGTCCCGCTGGTGCAGGCCGATGGAGGGCTCGTCGAGCACGTAGAGCACGCCGACCAGCCCGGAGCCGATCTGGGTGGCCAGCCGGATGCGCTGGGCCTCGCCGCCGGCGAGGGTGCCGGCCGCGCGGTCCATGGTCAGGTAGTCGAGGCCGACGTCCAGCAGGAAGCCCATCCGGGCGTTGATCTCCTTGACCACCCGCTCGGCGATCTGCATGTCCCGGTCGGAGAGCTTCAGGCCGGCCAGGAACTCCGCGCAGTCGGCGATCGACAGGGAGGCCACGTCGGCGATGGAGCGGCCGTCGACCGTGACCGCCAGGGAGACCGGCTTGAGCCGGGCGCCGTTGCAGGCGGGACACGGGATCTCCCGCATGTAGCCTTCGTACTTCTCCCGCATGCCGTCGCTCTCGGACTCGGCATGCCGGCGCTGCACCCAGGGGATGACGCCCTCGAAGGTGGTGTAGTAGGAGCGCTCGCGGCCGTAGCGGTTGCTGTAGCGGACGTGCACCTGCTCGTCGTGGCCGTGCAGCAGCGCCTTCTGCGCCTTCTTCGACAGGCGCTCCCAGGGGGTGTCGAGGTTGAAGCCCGTCGTCTTGCCCAGCGCCTCGACCAGCCGCTCGAAGTAGTCGCTGGTGTGACCGCCCGCCCAGGGGGCCAGCGCGCCCTCACCCAGGGTCTTCTCCGGGTCGGGCACGACCAGGTCCGGGTCGACCTCCATCCGGACGCCCAGGCCGGTGCAGTCCGGGCAGGCGCCGAACGGCGAGTTGAAGGAGAACGAGCGCGGCTCCATCTCCTCGAACGACAGGTCGTCGTAGGGGCAGTAGAGATGCTCGGAGTAGAAGCGCTCGCGGTTCGGGTCGTCCTCGGGCAGGTCGACGAACTCCAGCGTGATGGTGCCGCCCGACAGCTGCAGGGCGGTCTCCACCGAACCGGTGAGGCGGCTGCGCGAGCCCTCCTTCACCGAGAGCCGGTCGACGATGACCTCGATGTCGTGCTTCTCGTACTTCTTCAGCTTCGGCGGCTCGTCGAGCCTGATCACCGCGCCGTCGACCCGGGCCCGGGCGTATCCCTTGGCCTGGAGCTGGCCGAACAGCTCGGTGTACTCCCCCTTGCGACCGCGGATCACCGGGGCGAGCACCTGGAAGCGGGTGCCCTCCGCCAGCTCCATCACCCGGTCGACGATCTGCTCGGGGCTCTGCCTGGCGATCGCCCGGCCGCACTTCGGGCAGTGCGGCTTGCCGACCCGCGCCCACAGCAGCCGCAGGTAGTCGTAGACCTCGGTGATCGTGCCGACGGTCGAGCGCGGGTTGCGACTCGTCGACTTCTGGTCGATCGACACCGCGGGCGAGAGGCCCTCGATGAAGTCGACGTCGGGCTTGTCCATCTGCCCGAGGAACTGGCGGGCGTACGCCGAGAGCGACTCGACGTAGCGCCGCTGGCCCTCGGCGAAGATGGTGTCGAAGGCCAGGCTGGACTTGCCCGAGCCGGAGAGCCCGGTGAAGACGATCAGCGAGTCCCGCGGCAGCTCCAGCGAGACGTCCTTGAGGTTGTGTTCACGTGCGCCACGCACGATGAGGCGGTCAGCCACAGCAGTCCCGACATCGGTGTAGAGGGTTGAGAAGCGGTCGCGGGAAGACTAGCGACGGGGTCCGACAGTTTCCCGCCGGCGATCTCGCCCGGCGGTCTCCCGGCGCGGGCGCCCGGAACCCGGGGCTCCCCGCTCGCCCCAGAGTACGGCCTCCGCCCGCGCCCGACGGGCCGCTTCCCGTTTCAACCGCGTGAACCGGTTCTTTTATGCCCGGGCATGGCGCCGCCGGGGATGTTGGCGCGGCCGCCGCCGCAATGATGGAGTAGGGGAATGGATCTGCTAGAGAAACTTCAGGCCGAGCTCTCGGCCTCGACGGAGCGCCTCCTCGGCACCGCGGCCTCCTTCTCCGACGCCGACGTCGCGCAGCCCTCCCGCCTTCCCGGCTGGACCCGGGGCCATCTGCTCACCCATCTCGCCCGCAACGCCGACAGCCTGGTCAACCTGACCGAGTGGGCCAGGACGGGCGTCGAGACCCCGCAGTACCCCGACCCGCAGAGCCGGGAGGCCGAGATCGAGGCGGGCGCCGCCCGCTCCGCCAAGGAGCAGCTCGCCGACCTGGAGGAGAGCTCGGCGAGGCTGGCCGCCGCCTTCCGGGGCCTGCCCGCCGAAGCCTGGTCCGCCATGGTGAGCGGGACCCGGCCGCCCGAGCACCCGGCGTGGTACGTCCTGGTCCGCCGGCTGCGCGAGACGGAGGTCCACCACGTGGACCTCGGCGCGGGTTACACCGCGGCCGACTGGCCCGAGGCGTTCGTGCGCCGGGAGCTGCACGACGCGATGGTGTGTTGGCCCAGGGAGCAGAGCCCGGTCAGCGAGATCGTGGTGGAGGAGACGATAGACGACTACCTGCACCACCAGGTCTGGCGCGACCTGGGCTCCGGCCCGGTGGTCCAGGGCGACCCGTGGGCGTTGCTGTGCTGGGTCACCGGCCGCACGCAGGGGGGCGGGCTCAGGGTGATGCCGGAGGGGAGCACGGGCAACCAGCCCTCGGCCGGGCCGGTGCCCGCGCCGCCGCCGTGGATGGCCCTGACCGCGCCTCCCGGCCTTCCCGGGACGCCTCCCGAGGAGTACCCGTGACCTACACCGGCGACGTGCACGTGGGCGGTCCCGCCGACGTGCGGGAGCTGCCCGCCCTGACGATCTCGAAGCTCGCCGTGGGCCCGTTCGACAACAACGCCTACCTGGTGCGCTGCAACGACACCGGCGACGGCCTGCTGATCGACGCCGCGGCCGAGGCCGACCGGCTGCTGGAGCTCATCGGCGGCATGCCCATCAGCAAGATCGTCACCACGCACCAGCACGGTGACCACTGGCAGGCCCTGGAGGAGGTGGCCGCGGCCACGCGCGCCATGGTGATCGCCCACCCGCTGGACGCCCCGGCGCTGCCGGTCCCGGCGACCCTGACGGTCGAGCACGGCGACGGGGTCACCGTCGGCGTGGTCAGCATGGAGGTCATCCACCTGCGCGGTCACACGCCCGGCTCGATCGCCCTGCACTACAACGGGCACCTGTTCACCGGCGACTCGCTCTTCCCCGGCGGGGTCGGCAACACCAACAAGGACCCGGAGCGCTTCGAGCAGCTCTTCACGGACGTGTCCGAGCGGATCTTCGACCGCTTCCCGGACGAGACCTGGGTCTACCCGGGCCACGGCAGGGACACCACGCTCGGCGCCGAGCGTCCCTCCCTGCCGGAGTGGCGCGAGCGCGGCTGGTAGGGCACCCACCCCGCCCCCGGCCTGCGGGGCCGGACGGAGGACGAGCGGTCCGGTCCCGCGGCGCGCGCCGCGGGACCGGCCGGCGCGTCAGCCGACGCGCTCGGACTCCTTGCGCTCCTTGCGCTGCTCCCGCTTGAACATCAGGATGCGCAGCGGGATGGCCGCCACGATCGTTATCTGCATGACGGCGCCGACCTTGATGAGGGTGTCGCCTCCGGCCAGCCCCGCGGCCCAGATGGTCAGGCAGGCGACGTTGATCATCATCCAGGCGAGCACCACGGCCGCCACGTTCCCCTTGGGCTTGGGGTACTCGATCCGGCTCACCATGAGGTAGGCGATGCCGAAGATCGGCAGCACGGCCCCGACCGACGGCTCGAAGAGCAGCACGATCGCGATCACGGTCATCGCGCCCATCGGGATGGGCAGGCCCATGAAGTCGCCGCTCTTGGTCTTCACGCAGGCGAAGCGCGCGAGCCGGATGACACCGGCCAGCAGCACCGACGCCGCGGCGGCCATCACCATCAGGAACGGCACCCGCGGGTTGAACCCGCCCCAGATGACCACCATGAACGCGGGGGCGAAGCCGAAACTGATCACATCCGCGAGGTTGTCGAGCTCGGCGCCCATCGCCGAGGCGCGGAACCGCCGGGCCACCAGGCCGTCGAACAGGTCGCAGGTGGCGCCGAGCAGCAGCAGCACCACCGCGGTGCCGAAGAACTGCGGGTTGGCCTCGAACTTGCTGGTCTGCTGCAGGGAGGTGATCGCCGACCAGGCGAGCACACAGACGGCGAGGAAGCCGCAGAGCGCGTTGCCCAGCGAGAGCGAGTCCGCCGCCGAGAGCCGGAACGCCTTGCCGACGGGGCCCTGGGGCTCGTCGTCCGCCCCGCCCATCGACCAGCCCGCGTCAGCCGCGGTCAAGGCCGGTCACCCCTGCGACGGTCTTCTGCCCGACGGAGACCGCGGGAGCGATCCCCTCGGGGAGATAGACGTCCACTCGCGAGCCGAACCGGATCAGCCCGATGCGCTCGGCCCTGGCCACCTTGGCTCCCGCCGCCAGGTAGGGCACGATGCGGCGCGCGACCGCGCCCGCGATCTGGACGAGCTCCAGGTCGCCGAGCGCGGTGTCCAGGTGCCACACGACCCGCTCGTTCTTGTCGCTGTCCTTGTCGAAGGCGGGCAGGAACCCGCCGGACACGTGCTCCACCGAGGTGACGGTGCCGGCCAGCGGCGCGCGGTTGACGTGCACGTTGAGCGGGCTCATGAAGATGGCCACCCGGGTGCGGCCGTCCGGCCACGGGTCGATGCTCTGCACCACGCCGTCCGCGGGCGACAGGATCCGCCCGGGACCGGGCGTGCGCTCCGGGTCTCGGAAGAACCAGAGCATGCCGCCGGTGAGCGCGGTCAGCGGGACCGCCGCCAGCGCCCAGCGCCTGTCACGGCGGCTGAGCAGCGAGGTCACGGCAGAGGCCGCCACCGTCGGGAGCAGCCACGGAGAGACGCCACGCGCCAGCCGCATGCGGCCTGACGGTTGGCTTGCTGAATCGTGGGACACAGGGAACCTTTTGTGATGTCTTGCGGCGTTAGACCGGTATGTCTACCCGCTCTGGGGGAGGATGCTACCGATCTCTCAGCCCTTTTACGGCGCGACGAGACAAGCAAAGCGCCTTCCGCACCAATCCGCTAGACCTGCTTGCTCTCCGCAGAGGTGGCGATTTGGTTGCCCTTGCGCACATCACGCCGCGACTTGGCCAGGCTGGCCACGGTGGTGATCACCATGGTGACGCCGATGACCGACAGCGACATCCAGATCGGCACCTCGGGTGCCCACGAGACGCCGCTGGAGTGCAGCGCCTCAAGAATCAGCTTAACCCCGATGAACCCGAGGATGAACGCCAGGCCGTAGCTGAGGTAGACCAGCCGCTGCAGCAGGCCGCCCAGCAGGAAGTAGAGCTGGCGCAGCCCCATCAGCGCGAACGCGTTGGCAGTGAAGACGATGAACGCGTCGGTGGTGAGACCGAAGATCGCCGGGATGGAGTCGAGCGCGAACAGCAGGTCGGTCGTGCCGATAGCGATCATGACGATCAGCATCGGGGTGACCAGGCGCTTGCCGTCGATCCTGACGAAGACCTTCGAGCCCACGTAGTCGTCGGTGTGCGGCAGCGCCCGGCGGGCCCAGCGCAGGACCGCGTTCTCGGTGAACTCCTCGTCATCGTGGCCGTGCTGGCGGACCAGCTGGACTGCGGTGTAGAGGAGGAAGAGGCCGAAGATGTAGAACAGCCAGCCGAAGTTCTGCAGGGCGGCGGCGCCGACTGCGATGAAGATGCCGCGCATGACCAGCGCCAGCAGGATGCCGACCAGCAGCACCTTGTGCTGGTGGATCTTGGGCACCGCGAAGCGGGTCATGATGATGTAGAAGACGAAGAGGTTGTCGATGCTCAGGCTGTACTCGGTGAGGTAGCCGGCGAAGAACTCCCCTGCGGGCGTGGGCCCCGCGAAGATCCACAGGACGACGCCGAAGACGGCGGCGAGGGTGACGTAGAAGCCGACCCAGAAACTCGCCTGCCGCATGGAGAACTCCCGGGGCTCGCCCCGGTCGACGATCCACAGGTCGAAGGCGAGGACCAGGAGAAGACCGCCGATCACGGCGATCCAGGCCCACGTGGGTACAGTCATGTTCTTGTTAACCCTCCGGCGCGCATGGCTGAATGCCGGAGGTCTCTCCCGCCCGGCACGGATCGCATCTGCAGATCACGCGTGGACCGACAGCCCCGGGGGCCTCGTGGATCGAGGCGGCACCGTGATGACGAGACTGTCACGAAGGGATACTCCCCCCCTAACCAAGCCAGTATAAGGATCCGGCTGGGTGGCACCTAATCCAACCCATGAGCAGGGAGGATTGTTCCCGGTTTCTTGAAATTCGCCCGTTTCGAGCGCCACTCTTGAGAGCCTCCGCCCCGGCTCCCCGGCCGCTCCTCCGCCCGGGCTCCGATCGACACCACAGCCCGCGGCGGACCTCCGGCGCCGCGTCCAGCGCTCCTGTCGACGCCACGACCCGCGGCAGACTTCCAGCGCCTCCTGTCAACGCCACGACCCCCGGTAGACCTCCAGCGCCGCGTCCAGCGCCTCCTGCTCCCCCGGCAGTTCGCGGCCCCGCCGGACGGCCTTCCCTGCCAGCCTGCGGGCGAGCCCGTCGTCGCCGAGCACCCGGGCGACCGCGTCGGCGAGCGCGGCGGCGTCGCCGTACGGCACCAGCAGCCCGCCCTCACCGACCATCCCGGGGATCCCCCCGACGGCGGTGGCGACCACCGGCGTGCCCGACCGCAACGCCTCCTGCACGCTCAGCGGCTGCCCCTCCCACCTGCTGGGCACGACGAGCGCCCGCGCCACGCCGAGCAGGTCGGCCACGTCGTCCCGGTTGCCCAGCAGCCGCACCGGCAGCCCCTCCCGGTCGATCCGCCGCTGCAGCCCCTCCCGGAGCGGCCCGTCGCCCGCGACGAGGAACAGCGCCTGCGGCGACGGGCCGGAGGCGAGGCGGGCCACCGCGTCGAGGAGCGTCTCCAGCCCTTTCTGCTGGGCCAGCCTGGCGACGGTCAGGAAGACCGGCAGGTCCCCCGCGCCGAGTCCCGCCCGGACCTCCTCCGGTGACCGTCCCGAGGCGGCCAGGACCGGTGCGGGGACCACGGCCGCCGTGACCCGCCGGGCCCCCAGCGCGGTCATCCGCTCCCCCAGGTCGGGCGAGACCGCCAGGACCCGGTCGGCGCGGCGGGCGACGATCGTCTCCAGCACCCGGTAGACCGCGCCGATCGCGCCTCCGGCCGTGGCGGCGTTGTGCAGGGTCACCGCCAGGGGCGTGCCGGTCCCGCTCAGGGCCAGCGCCGCCAGTGCGCCCGCCCGCAACCCGTGCGCGTGCACGGCGTCCGCCCCCCGCAGTCCCCGCAGTGCCCGTACGGCCCGCAGGTCCCCGCCCGGGCGCGGCCGGTCGGAGATCGGCACCGGCACGAACCTGGCACCGAGCCGCGCGAACCCGAAGACCGCGTCCGTATCGGGCGGCCCGGCCACCACCACCCGGCAGCCCCGGCCGAGCAGCCCGCCGGCCAGCATCGCCACATGCCGCCCGACCCCGCCCGCGCTGGTCCCCAGCACGAGCGCCACCCGCGTCCCCGTCTCAGCCATCGGCCCGTTCCCTCCCGTCTCCGCAGGGCGCCCCGCCCGCGGACCGTCCACCCGCCGCACCCGGCTCGCCGCCGCGTGACTTCCCGACTCCGGGCAGCCGGGCGAGCAGTGCCCTGGCGTCCGGCCCGTCGACCGCCGCGGCCACGGCGGCGAACGCCGCCACGGCAGCCAGCGCGGCCCCGGTCCCGGTGAGCAGGCACATCCACTTCGGCACGTCATCGAAGGCCGTCGCCACGGCCAGCCCGGCGCCGTACCCTGCGCCCCCGCCCGCCAGCGCGGCGAGCAGCGCGCGCCACGTCCCGGCGAGCGCCGCGGCTCCTCGGGCTCGCAGCACCGCGCCGGCCAGCAGCACGCCGCCCGCGGTCATCCCGACCGTGCTGCCCAGCGCCAGCCGCCCCACCACGTCGGCCGGGTCCTCCGCCGTGCTCGCGAGCACGATCTGCGCGACCAGCGCCACGGCCCATCCCGCCACCGAGGCGAGGGCCGCCGACCGGCCCCGGCCGCAGGCGTACAGCACCCGGGCCAGGTGGAACACCAGCGCGTAGCCGATCAGCCCCGGCGCGAACAGCGCCACGGCCTCCGCCATCTCCCCCGGTCTCCCGCCCTCACCGCCCGGGGTGTCCTCCAGGAAGAGCCGGGAGACGGGCAGCGCGACCGCGGCCATCACGCCCGCCGACAGCCCCATCGCCAGCACGATGGTCCGCGTGGTGGAGGCGGCCAGCGCGTCGAAGCCCGCACGGTCCCCGTCGGCCGCGCGCACGGACAGCGTGGGGAAGGAACTGGTCGCCACCGGTACGGCGAGCACCGCGAACGGCAGCTGGTACAGCGCCCAGGCGTAGGTGTAGAAGGTGATCCTGCCCTCTCCGCCGAACTCGTTGGTGAGCACGACCACGACGGTCAGCGCGACCTGCTGGGCGACGAGCACCGCGAGACCGGCCGTGGCCAGCCGCCTGGCCTGGGCGGCCACGCCCGGCGGGAAGGAGAGCGCCGGGCGCAGCCGGAGCCGGAGCCGGGCCACCGGGCCGATCACGGTCAGCACCATCACGGCGGCCGCCGCCGTCGCCCCGAGCGAGAGGGTCAGCTCCCCGGCCGGGTCCAGCGCGCCCAGGTTCCCGGCCGCGTCCCCGTCGAACCGGGCGAACAGCAGGTGCGAGGCGACGATGACCAGGCTGGAGACCAGCGGCGCGAGAGCGGGTCCCATGAAGCGCCGGTGCGCCTGGAGCACGCCGTACAGGACGACGGCGAGCCCGAAGAAGATCACCCGGGGGGCGAAGACGACCAGCATGCGCGTGCCGACCTCGACGACCTGCGCGGCGTCGCAGCCCTCCGGCAGCCTGACCAGCAGGGCGACGACCGGCCCGGCGAGCACCGCGACCAGCAGGGTCAGCGGCACCAGGGCCAGCATCGTCCAGGTGAGCAGCACCGAGGTGATCCGTCCGACCTCCGCCCTGGCCCGGGGATCGTCACCGGACCGGGCGGCCGCCGAGGCCAGCACCGGCACCACCATGCCCGCCAGGGCGCCCCCCGCCACCAGTTCGAAGACGATGTTGGGCACGTAGTTGGCGGTGGTGTAGGCGGTGCCCAGGCACGCGTTGCCGACGGTGTGCGACTGGACGTAGTACCTGCCGAAGCCGGCGATCCGGGCCGCGACGGTCACCGCTCCGATGAGGAGCGCCGCTCCCGCGACCCCCTGACCGATCCTCGTGGTCATCGGTGGCCGGGCGCCTGCTCCACGGGGCGGCGGCCGAGCATGTCGATCCTGTGGAGCACGGGGTTGCCCGCGATCACCCTGGTGAAGCTGATCTTCTCCGAGGCGGCGGTCAGCGCCACGACCGTGCCGAGCACGGCCAGGCGGCCCGGGCGGCCGAGGGTGACGGAGGCGGCCAGGCCGAGCAGCGCGCCCAGCGCGTTGGCCCCGGCGTCGCCCAGCATCGCCCGCTCACCCAGGTCCTCAGGCAGGAGCGCGGCGGCCGCGCCGAGCGAGAGCGCGGCCAGTCCGGCCCGGACGGGGTCGTCGCGCCGGACCGCGGCCGCGAGCAGCGGCGCGCCGCAGAGCAGCCCGACCTTGATCGCCCGGCCGGGGCGCAGGTCGAAGAGGTTGGCCAGGTTCGCGCTCCCGGCGACCAGCGCGCCGTTGACCGCCGTGTCGGCGCCGCCCCGGGAGGTCAGCGCGGCGGCGGCCAGGCCGGTCGCGCCGATCCCGATGATCTTCACAGCGCCGCTGGTGACCTCGCCCTTGGACAGGGCGGTCAGGTGGCCCTTGAAGCCCTTGGAGGACGTCACCCCGTACAGGTCGTCGTAGCCGCCGAACCCGCCGCCGCCCGCGACGGCCAGCAGCGCGGCCGCGCGCAGCCGTACCGGGAACCCCGGGAGCACCGCGGCCGCCGCGCCCGCGCCCGCGACGAACGCGGGCCCTTCGAGCAGCGTGATCGGCTCGCCCCGGTGGTTGGTCCGGTTCCAGGTCTCCGCGTCGCCGACCGGCGGCCTGCGGGTGAACGCCGCATAGGCGGCCCGGGCCGCCGCGGCGCCGAGCACGGCACCGGCGAGGGCTCCGAGAAGAGCGCGACGAGCCATCGGATCATCCTCCGGAATCGGCGGTGGGGGGCGGGGAGGCCGACGGCACCGGGGTCGGCGCGGTCGGCTCGAAGGCCGAGGCGCCGGTGCCGATGCCGTACTGGCCGACGCCGCCGGCCAACTGCTCCCGCAGAGCGTAGACCACCACGACCCGGCCCGCGGGCATATCGGCGGTGTCCACGCTGGAGACCTTCTCCGCGGCCACGGCGTTCTCACGCAGTGCGGCCAGGGCCCCGCCGGCCGTGGTGGCGGCCGCGGTGCCGGTCAGCACGCTCCCCCGGGAACCCTCGTCCAGGCCGAGCGCCGTCGCCGCGATCGCGTCCGCCTGCGCGGCCGCGCTCTCCCCGGCGTACGGCTCCGCGGGCGCGATCAGCACCGCCGCGCCCGCCAGGAAGAGCCGCCCCTCCGGCGCCGCGGAGGCCTCCCGGCCGTCGGCCGCGGGCGTGGCGGCCGTCCCGGTGACGCTGAGCAGCCCCGCGCGCTCGAAGGCGTCGAGGATCCCTCCCGCCTCCGGGTTCTCCTTGCCCGTCTGGGTGGGATCGGCGGTCACGATCGCGCTGGCCAGCACCGCCGCGGCCTTGTCGTACGGCGTGTCCTCGGCGGGGAAGACCACGCTCGCCGGCTTGACCGCGAGGGCGAGCCGGTCGACGAAGCCCGACTGCTCGGCGTCGACGTACTTCTCGGTGAGGGTGACCCGGCCGGTCACCGTCGCCCCGGCGTCGGAGATCGTCTGCTGCACCGCGTCGCGGACGGCCGCGGTGGCGCCGGGGGCCTCGACGATCACGACGCTCTGCCCGGCCAGCCCGCCCCGGACCAGCTCGGGGGTCCGGGCGGCGGCGAAGGCGTCGTTTCCGGCCTCGCGCTTGCGCAGGACGTCCAGCTGGTCGCGGAGCTCGGTGTTGCCCTTGCTGAGCTGGTCGGCGAGGGTCTCGGCCGTCTTGATGGCCGGCTCCTCCAGCAGGGTGGTGCCCAGCACGATGCCGACCGAGAGCGCGAGGAAGATCGCGACGATGGAGACGAGGTGATAGCGGAAATCGATCACGAGAAGAGTCCGACCAGCCAGAAGGTGAAGCTGCTCCAGACGTCGCGGAGGCTGTCGATCCAGATCTTGCCCACCGGGGAGACGAAGATCGCTACCCCCATGGTGATCAGCGTGGTGGCGACGAGCAGGAGCAGGGACGGAGTAGAGATCCGGCTGCGGTAGAGCCGGCTGACGCCCTTCGCGTCGATGAGCTTGCTGCCCACCCGCAACCGGGTGAGGAAGGTGCTGGCCATGCCGGACCGTCCCTTGTCCAGGAACTCCTCCAGCGTCCAGTGGGTGCCGACGGCGACGAGCAGCTCGGCGCCCTTGTCGTCGGCGATCAGCATCGCGATGTCCTCGCTGGTCCCGATCGCCGGGAAGACCACGGCCTCGCGCCCGAGCTGCTCGACCCGCTCCAGGCCCGGCGCCCGGCCGTCCCGGTAGGCGTGCACGACCAGCTCCGCGCCGCACGACAGCGCCTTGGCGGAGACCGAGTCGAAGTCACCGACGATGACGTCCGGCATGTAGCCGGCCTCCAGCAGCGCGTCGGCGCCGCCGTCGACGCCGATCATCACGGGGCGGTACTCCCGGATGTAGGGGCGCAGGGCCGCGATGTCCTCCTTGTAGTGGTAGCCGCGGACCACGATGAGGACGTGGCGCCCCTCCATGTCGGTCCGGATGTCGGGCACGCCGACCCCGTCGATGAGCAGGTCCCGCTCACGGCGGACGTACTCCATGGTGTTCGCGGCGAACGCCTCGATCTGGACGGTCAGGCCGGCCCGCGCCTCGGCCATCGCGGCCTCGACGGACTCGGCCGTCTGCACCTCGCCCTTGCCCACGAGCTCGTCGTCGAGGTAGACCGCGCCCTCGTGCAGGCGGACCAGATCGCCGTCCTTGATCCGCTCGAACAGCTCGGAGGTGGCGTTGTCGACGAACGGCACGCCCGCCTCGATGATGATCTGCGGCCCCATGTTGGGGTAGCGGCCGCTGATGCCCGCGGCGACGTTGACCACGCCCGCCGCGCCGCACGCGACAAGCGCCTCCGCGCTCACCCGGTCGACGTCCACGTGATCGATGATTGCGATCTCCCCGGCCTGGAGGCGTTTTGTCAGCCTCTTGGTCCGCCGGTCGATCCTCGCCACTGCCGTCACCCCGGGAAGGTCCGTGACCTTCCTGCGGCGGAGGTATCCGTTGAGCCTGCGTTGCAGCCCGTCAGTCGGAACCTTCATCGTGTCCATCCTGCCAGAGGGAGAGAGCGGGAGAGTCCCGTACCGGGCGGCGTGTCAACCCCGGCGCCGCGCGCCGCCGTCCGGGCGCGCCCGCCCGGACGTGCGGACGGACCGCTCATTCCTTGGCCGCGGCCGCCGCGGCCAGCAGTTCCTCGGCGTGCGCCCGGCCGAGCTCGGAGTCCTCCAGACCCGCCAGCATGCGGGAGAGCTCGCGGATCCGGCCGTCCCGGTCCAGGGCCACCACGCCGCTGCGCACCACGCTGCCGTCGTCGGCCTTCTCCACGACCAGGTGCTGGTCGGCGAAGGCCGCGACCTGCGGCAGGTGTGTGACCACTATCACCTGCGCGGTGCGGGCGAGGTGGGCCAGCCGCCGCCCGATCTCGACCGCGGCCTTGCCGCCGACCCCCGCGTCGACCTCGTCGAACACGAACGTCGGCACCGGGTCGGCACCGGCGAACACCACCTCGATGGCCAGCATGACACGGCTCAGCTCACCGCCCGAGGCCCCCTTGTTGAGCGGCAGCGGCGGCGACGCCGGATGCGGGGACATGCGCAGCTCGACCTCGTCCACGCCCTGCGGGCCGAAGTCGGCCGCCTGGCCGATCTCGACCACGACGCGCGCGTGCGGCATGGCCAGGGCGGTGAGCTCCTCGGTGACGGCTCGTCCGAACCGCTCGGCGGCGGCCCTGCGGATCCGGGTCAGCTCGGCGGCCAGCTCGGTCAGGCGGCCGGTGAGCTCCTCCTGCTCGCGGGTGAGGTCGCCGATCCGGTCGTCGTCGCCCTCCAGCTCGGCCAGGCGGCGCGCGGCCTGCTCGGCCCAGCCGAGCACTGCGGCGGTGTCCTCGCCGTACTTGCGCACCAGGTGGGTGAGGACGGCCCGGCGCTCCTGGACGGCCGCCAGCCGCGCCGGATCGGCCTCGATCGACTCGGCGTAGCCGGCCAGTTCCGTGGCGATGTCGGAGATGAGGTAGCCGGCCTCGGCGAGCCGGTCGGCGAGCCCGGCCAGCGCCGGGTCGAAGTCGCGGACCGCGTCGACCGCGGCGCGCGCCTGCCCGACCAGCGAGGCGGCGTCCTGCACGGCCTGCTCGGCGGACATGGGGTCGCCGAGCAGCGCGGTGTGCGCCGTCTCCGCGGCGGTCCTGAGCGCGTCGGCGTGGGAGAGCCGCTCCTCCTCCTCCAGCAGGCCGGCGTCCTCCCCCGGCTTGGGATCGGCCTTCTCGACCTCCTCCAGCCCGAACCTGAGCAGGTCGGCCTCCTGGCTGCGCTCCCTGGCCCTGGTGGTGAGCTCGGCCAGCTGCTCGGCGACCTCCCGGTGCCGCTTGTAGGCCTGCTCGTAGGCGCGCAACGGCTTGACCAGCTCGTCACCGGCGTAGCGGTCGAGCGCGGCGCGCTGGCGGCCCGGCTGCAGCAACCGCTGCTGGTCCATCTGCCCGTGCACGGCCACCAGGTCTTCGGCCAGGTAGGTGAGCGTGCCCACCGGAACGCCGCGCCCGCCCAGCCAGGCCCGGCTGCGGCCCTCGGCGGAGACCGTGCGCGAGACGATCAGCTCGCCGTCCTCGACCACGCCGCCGAGGTCCTCGACCTGCTGGGCCACCCGGCCCCGCGGGTCGACCACGAGGGTGCCCTCGACGGTGGCCTTGTCGGCCCCGGGACGGACGCGGGCGGGGTCGGCCCGGCCGCCGAACAGCAGCCCGAGACCGGTCACCACCATGGTCTTGCCCGCACCGGTCTCACCGGTGACCACGGTGAATCCCGGCGACAACGCCAGGACGGCCTCGTCGATCACGCCGAGCCCCTGGATGCGGACCTCCTCGACCCTGGGTCGCACTGGTCCCTCCCGTCACATCGAATCGACCGAACATCAGTGCGGTGCGCGGGCACGATCCTACGCGCTCGCACCTGCCACCGCCCGGACGCGCGACCCCGGGGCCGCGCGGCAGAACATGGGTCCGCGGACGGACTCTAGGGCCTCGTACGGCCGCGCCACCCCTGGACGGGGAGGTCGAACTTGGCCACCAGCCGATCGGTGAACGGCGCCCCGGTGTCCTCCACACCGTGCAGCCGGGCGAGCCGTACCGGCACCTCGCCCCGGCGGACCTCGACCCTGGCCCCGGCGGGCAGGTCGAACCGGCGGCGGCCGTCGCACCACAGCACCGCGCCCGCGGTCTGCGGCTGGATCTCCAGCGCCAGGGCGGAGCGGGGCGAGACCACCAGCGGCCGGGCGAACAGCGCGTGCGCGCTGATCGGCACCAGCAGCAACGCCTCCACCTCGGGCCAGACGACCGGCCCTCCGGCGGAGAACGCGTACGCGGTCGAACCGGTCGGCGTGGCGCAGATGACCCCGTCGCACCCCCACCGCGACAGCGGCCGCCCGTCTATCTCGGCGACCACCTCGAGCATGCGCTCGCGCTTCTCCACGGTGGCCTCGTTCAGCGCCCACGTGTCGGCCAGCACCTGCCCGTTGAGGCGGGCGGTGACCTCGATCGTCATCCGCTCCTCGACGTCGTAGCGCCCCTGCACCACGCAGTCCACCGCCGCCGCCAGGTCCTCCACCTCGGCCTCGGCGAGGAAGCCCACGTGCCCGAGATTGACCCCGAGCAGCGGGACCCCGGCCGGGCGGGCCAGCTCGGCGGCCCGCAGGAGACTGCCGTCTCCGCCGAGGACGATCATCATCTCGGCGTCCTGGATCGCGGACAGGCCCGCGGGCACCACGTCGACCCCCGGGCAGGCGACGGCCTCCGCCTCGGCGCCGAGCACGCGCACGGTCAGGCCCGCCTCGACGAGCCGGCCGATCACCATCCGGGCGCTGTCGACGGCGGCCTCCCGCCCCGTGTGGGCGGTGACGAGCACGGTGCGCTTCGACGCCGCGACCCGTCCTGCGGAGGACCCGGACGAGGACCCGGATGAGGACCCGGCCGCCTGCGCCGCCCGAGAGCCGGCCGACTGCCCCGTCCCGGGAGTCGCCGGGGGCCCGGCCTGGGGCCGCGCGGTCACTGCGGACCCTCCGCCACCGCGCGCGCGATCTCCGCGTCGATGTCCTCCACCGGCGGAGCGCCCTCCCCCTTGCCCAGCCAGATCACGTACTCGACGTTGCCCGAGGGGCCCGGGAGGGGGCTGGCGGTGACGCCCCGCACGACCAGGCCGAGCGCCCGCGCGGCCCCGGCGACGTCCCGTACGGCCTGCGCGCGCAGCACCGGGTCGCGGACGACGCCGCCCGCGCCGACCCGCTCCCTGCCGACCTCGAACTGCGGCTTGACCAGCATCGCGAAGTCCGCCTCCGGGGCGGCGCAGGCGGCCAGGGCGGGCAGCACCAGCCGCAGGGAGATGAACGACAGGTCGCCGACGACCAGCGTGGGGGCCTCGCCGACCATCTCGGGCGTCAGGTCCCTGACGTTGACCCGCTCCATGACCGTGACCCGCTCGTCGGTCCTGAGCGACCAGGCGAGCTGGCCGTACCCGACGTCGACGGCGAGCACGTGCGCCGCGCCTTCGCGCAGCAGCACGTCGGTGAACCCGCCGGTCGACGCGCCGGCGTCCAGGCAGCGCCGCCCCCGGACGCGCAGCCCCTCCGGGCCGAACGCCGCCAGCGCCCCGACGAGCTTGTGCGCGCCCCGCGAGACGTAGTCGGGTCCCTCCTCCGCCTCGGTGACCACGATCGCCGAGGCGGTGTCGACCTGCGTGGCGGGCTTGGCCGCCGTCCGGCCTCCGACGGTGACCCGGCCCGCCTCGATGAGCTGGGCCGCCTGCTCACGGGAGCGGGCCAGCTTCCGGCGGACGAGCTCGCTGTCGAGACGTGCCCGCCGGCTCATCGGGAACCGCCCTGGGCGTCGTCCGCCGAGGCGAGCGCGTCCTCCAGCCCGGCGAGGACCTCCTCGAACACGCCCACGTGCGCCGCCACCGGCACGTCGCCGAGCACGGCGAGGCCCCGCAGCGCGGTGTCCACCCGTTCGTCCCCGGTCTGCTCCGAGAGATCCCGCAGGTCCGTCATGCGCCCCCTCCGGAGGTGCTCTTCGCCGTCGCGGCGCCCTTCCGGGCACACCGGGACGGGGAGATCCGGCCGGCGAGCCGGTAATCGATCACATGTTCGATCGACACAACCATACCTCCTCGATCACCGCGGCACGGGCGGTTCCCGGGAGGCCGGATCCCGCCCCCGGGTCCCGGCCGGAGCCCGCCCGTCCGCGCTCCGCCGCGCGGGCGGAGCGGATCGGGCCTACCCGAACCGAGCCGCCCGCGAACTATCGCGCATGCCCCGCTCGTTGTCATCCCGACGGAGCCGCCGGCCGCTCCCGCGTCCCGCGACGGCCCGGGCGGGGACGGGCCGGTCCCCGGCGCGCCCGCCGCCCCGGATCGCGCACCGCGTCCATGTGGAACGCTACCGTCCATAGGGAATGGGATCCGGGCCGGTCCTCAAGGAGAAAGGAGCGCCACTCGATGGCGACCATCGACGAGTGCCGGGCGGCACTTCGGAAGCTCGGCGAGCAGTTCGACGAGATCGCCCCGGAGGACCGCGCGAAGCATGTGGTCGAGCGCACCATCAGCTGCCACGTCAGCGACCTGGGAGTCACCTTCCACGGCCGCATCCACCACGGCGGCCTCGGCCCCTTCGATGACGGCCCTCCGGCCGACGGCGCCTCCCCCGCGGTGAAGCTGACCATCGGCAGCGACGACCTGGTCGCGCTCGTCAACGGCGAGCTCGACATGGGACGCGCCGTCTTCGGCGGACGGGTCAAGATCGACGCCAGCTTCGGCGACCTCATGCGCCTCCGCAAACTCCTCTGAGCACCCGTATGGCCCGGCGGCCCGGGGAGCGTCCGGGCACCCGGGGAGCGTCCGGGCACCCGGGAATCGTCCGGACACCCGGGGGCCGGACGGTCTGATCCCCGGCCGTCCGGTCGGCAGGGGTTCGGACGGTCCGGTCCCGGTGGGCCGGTCGGCCGGTCCCCTGCGCGCCCCGGGTGATCCGGCTGACCCGGGTGGTCCGAGCGGCCCGGCGTGCACAGGAGACCCGAGCCGCCCGGAACCGCGGGGTCGATCTCCCGGAATCCCGGCTCACCCGCGCAGACCGGGCCCCCCGGAGAGCGCGTCGCCCCGGAGCAGGGAGGCGAGCACGTCCTTCACCGCGTCCTCATCCGCCCGCTCGTCCCCGGCGGCCTCCCACGCGGCGGCACAGGCCGCCCGCAGCCCGTCGGAGGGCTCGCCCCCGCCCTCCAGCCGGAGCCTCCCCCCGGCCCACCGGGCGGCCCAGCCCGCACAGGTCCATCCTCCGCCGTCCCGTCCCGGGGCGGTGTACGGCCGGTGCAGCGCGGACAGGTCGGCGGCGAGGTAGGTGGGCCGCTGCCCGGGCCCGGCGGTCAGCAGGTCGAGGGGGCCCGCGACGCCGGTCAGCACCAGCAGGCTGTCCACCCCGGCGTTGCGGGCCCCCTCGATGTCGGTGTCGAGCCGGTCTCCGACCACGAGCGGCCGGGCCGCACCGGTCCGGATCATCGATTCACGGTGCAGCGGCGGCTCCGGCTTCCCGGCGACGATCGGCTCCACCCCCGTCGCGGCGGCGATCACCCGCGTCATCGCGCCGTTGCCCGGCAGCTCTCCCCGGCCGGTCGGCATGGTCGAGTCCGCGTTCGCGGCGACGAACAGGGCCCCCCGCCGTACGGCCAGCGCGCCCTCCGACAGCAGGCCGTAGGAGAGGTCGGGCGCGATGCCCTGCACCACCGCCGTCGGCTCCTCCAGGGCGGTGCTGACCGGGCGCAGGCCGTGGGCGCGCAGTGCGGCACGCAGCCCCATGCCCCCCACCACCAGGACCGCCGACCCCGGGGCGACCCGCTCGGCGACCAGCCGCGCCGCCGCCTGCGCCGAGGTGACGACGTCGGCGGGCGTCGCGGGGGCGCCGAGCTCGCTCAGGTGACCGGCGATCGCGGCGGGGGTGCGGGAGGCGTTGTTGGTGACGTAGGCGAGCCGTACGCCGCGTCCCTCCGCCCGCCGCAGAGCCTCCGGGGCCCCGGGCACTGCGCTCCGGCCGAGGTACACGACCCCGTCCAGGTCCAGCAGGAGGGTGTCATAGGCGTCGATCAGCGTCTGTGAGTCCACCGGATCATTCCACCATCCGCCCCGGCCGCGCCCCTCAGGGGTTCGTTCCCGGTCACGTCCGGCGGGCGCGCAGCGTCGCGCGGACGCTCTTCAGCGCCGAGACGTAATGGCGCTGGTCGGGCCGCATCGCGACGGCGATGGCCAGCGGCTCCTGGGCGGCCTCCATGTCCCCGGTCCGCCACAGGGCCAGGCCCAGTCCGAAGTAGGCGTAGTCCTCGGTCGGGTTGGCATCGACGATCCAGCGGAAACTGTCGACGGCCTCGGCGTAGCGCCTGGAGTTGAACTGGGCGCGGGCGAGCGCCTCGCGGATGCTCCGCGACTCGGGCTCGGCGTCGGCGGCGCGCTCCAGCAGCGCGGCGGCGGCCGCGGGGCTCCCCTCGGCCAGGAGTCTCATCCCGCGCTGGAACCACTCGTAGACGTTCCCCACCGGCGCACCCGCCTCGGATCCGAGGCCGGAATCGGGGGAATCAGACGGACCGCGTCCTTCGACCATTGCCAAGGCCTCCTTCATCGACAGGCGGCAGATCCGACCGATTTCCCTGGTGGGAGCGGCACCACCACACCCGCAGGGCGATATCCGGACGTTCCAGGCCTTATGGCAGCATGCCCCGTATGGCCAATCCTGAACTGCCGGTACCCGACGGACTGGTGCTGCGTCCGTTCCGCGGCGTGCGGTTCGCGGTCGACGATCTGGCCGAGGTGACCTCGCCGCCTTACGATCTCATCGCGGAGAACGACGTGCGCGAGCTTCTCGACTCCCACCCCAACAACGTCGTGCGGTTGATCCTTCCCGGAGCCGACCGCCACCGCTACGCCGAGGCCCGTGAGGTCCTCGGATCCTGGCTCTCCTCCGGGGTGCTGGTCGTCGACGCGGCACCCGCGGTGTACGTCTACGAGCAGACCGGGCAGGGGGTGCTCCAGCGAGGGCTCATCGGAGACGTGGGCCTGGCCGCCCCCGAGCAGCGGGTGATCCTGCCTCACGAGGACGTCATGCCCGGCCCGGTGGCCGACCGCCTCGCCCTCATGCGCACGACCGAGGCCAACCTGGAACCCATCTTCCTCCTTTACGAGGGCCGGGGCGGCGCTGCCACCCGTCTCGTCGACCGGGTCGCCGCCACCCGCCCGCCGCTGACCGAAGCCGAGACACGGGACGGGGTGCGCCACCGGCTCTGGGCCGTGACCGACCCCGCCGAGCTCTCCGAACTCGACGACGACCTGCGCGGCCGCAGCGCCCTCATCGCCGACGGTCACCACCGCTACGCCACCTACCGCGCACTGCAGGCGGAGCACCACGCGGCCGGCTCCCACACCGGGAGGGACGAGCCCGGGCCCTGGGACTTCGGCCTGGCCCTCCTGGTGGACGTCGAGGCCTACCCACCGGATCTGAAGGCCATCCATCGGGTCATCCCGGATCTGCCGCTCGGCGAGGCCGTGGCCCGCGCGAGAGGCGCCTGGCAGGTCCACGAGCACGCCGACCTGGCCAAGGGCCTCGCCGCGCTGGAGGAGGCCACCGGCCCCGCCTTCCTGCTGTCCGACGGAGGCCCCACGCACCTGCTCACCGATCCCGACCCCTGCCAGCTCGAGCACGCCATGCCCGCGGACCGCTCCGCCCGGTGGAGTGCGCTGAACACCTCGGTCCTCGCGGAGTTCCTGTTGCCGAAGGTCTGGGGGATGCAGGACGACGAGCACTCGGTGCGCATCGTGCACCACGACCCCGAGGCCGCGGTACGGCTCGCCCGTGACAGCGGGGGGACCGCCGTGCTGCTGAACCCCCTCGCGGTCGACGACGTGCTCGCCGTCGCCGCGCAGAACGAGCGGGTCCCGCGCAAGTCCACCTCCTTCGGCCCCAAGCCCCGCACCGGCCTGATCCTGCGCCTGCTCACCGCGCAGCCGGACCGGAGGCCCGAGCCTTCCGGAGAGGACGGGTCTCCCCCGCCGGGCGGCCCGCCCCGGTAGAGGGGCACGGGATCGGAGGAACCGGCCGACCGGTGTCGGAGCCCCGGCGATCAGATCTCCGCCGGTCGGCGCGCCGGTCGGCGGAGTGTCACCGTCACGGGACCGGAGGGTTCAGCTGCGAGCGGGGGCAGCCCCGGCGGAGACGCTCTCGTGCTGGTCGCAGGCCTCCGGGGGCCGATGTTCGAGCCGTCTCGCCGAACGGACCTCGACCTCGTAGCCGGATGCCTTCGCCCCGTCCTTCCCCCACCACCGGCGCCGCAGGGAGCCGACGACCTCGACCATGTCGTCGGGACTCCACCCGGTCACCGTCTCGACCACACCGGGCTCGAACGCCACGCACGGGATGGTGTCCACGCGGATGCCGCGCCCCTGCTGCTGCCGTCTCCGGACGACCAGCCGCCAGGTGCCGAACCTGGTGCCGCTCTGCAACGACCTGACCTGAACGGTCTCGGGCAGACGGCCCGCCAGGACGACCTCATTGCGACCATCGGATCCTCCTTCGATCTCTGCTGACCGAGGACGACTCTCTACGATGAGAATTGCGCCGGGATGGCCAGAAGGTCATTCTGGGGACGCCGGTTCCAGTTCTGAGGTGGCCTGTGGACAACATCACCGATCTTGGCGGGGACGTCTACGAGATCGATACGAGAATGGCCGGATACTCCGGTATAACGGCGGGTTACCTGATCCTCGGGGATCGTCCCTGCCTGGTGGAGACGGGGACCTCCACCTCGGCCCCGGTGGTCAGGGACGCCCTGACCTCGCTGGGGGTCGGTCCCCGCGATCTCGCGACGGTCGTCGTCACGCACATCCATCTGGACCACGCCGGCGGTGTCGGGGACATCGCGGGGTTCTACCCCGAGGCGGAGATCGTGGTGCACGAGAAAGGTGCGCGGCACCTCGCCGACCCGTCACGGCTCATGGCGAGCGCCCGGATGGTCTGGGGGGACAAGCTGGACGTCCTGTTCGGTGAGCTGTCCGCCACCGACGCCTCCCGGATCCGCGCGCTCGGCGACAGCGGATCCGTCGACCTCGGCAACGGCCGGGCCTTGCACAGCCACTACTCCCCCGGTCACGCCAAGCATCACGTGGGGCTCATCGACTCCGGCACCGGAGACCTCTACGTCGGAGACGCCGCGGGCGTCTACCTCCCGCAGACCGGCGACCTGCGTCCCGCCACCCCTCCACCGGACTTCGACCTGGACACCGCCCTGGACTCCATCGCGCTGTTCGAGGGCCTCCGCCCGCAGCGCCTGCTGTTCAGCCACTACGGCCCGGTCACGGACGTGGCGGAGACCCTGGGGCGTTCTGCGGAGGAACTCCGGATCTGGGTCGATCTGACCCGGCAGGCCCGCTCGGAGGGCATGGACCTGGACCATGCGGTGGCCATGGTCAGGGAACGCACGCAGGAGCGTTACGCGGCGCTCAGGAGCGACGACGCGACCGCCGAGCAGTTCGAACTGCTGAGTGGAGCCCCGTCCAACGTCGCCGGCATCATGCACTGGCTGGACCGGGTCCAGCCCTGAGACGCCGAATCGGTCGGGGGACGAACCGGGATGGTTCGCCCCCGACCGATCAAGGACTACTTCTTCCCGTCCTCGGCGTCCTTCTCGGCGCCCTCCTCGGCCTCGTGCTCGCCGCCCCGGTCGTCGTCGGCCTCGGCGGAGTCATCGAGGATGTCACCGAAATCAGGCTCGATGAAGGCCGGACCGACACCGGTCTCGGGCTTCTGCACGGCTTTCCGCTCCGTGGCGTCCTCCTCACGGGTCGGTTCCTCGACCGCGGGAGACTCCTCCTCCGCGATCTCGTCGATGACCCGCTCGTCGTCCCCGTCGAGATCGTCGTCATCTTCGATCTGCTCGTCCAGCACGCTGAAGCTCTCGAGCCCGATGTCCGTACCGTCCTCGGGGACCTCGTCGGCGTCCGCATCACGGGTCACACTGTCACGGGTCACGTCGGTCTCCGCGTCCTCTGAATCTGCAGAGCCCTCTTCACCGTCCTCTTCGAGGTCCTCGATGACGGCACCGGTGAGCTCGGCGTAACGCTCGGCTGCGTCGGTCTCGCCGTCCTCGTCGAAGGCCATCGCACGACCGAACCACTCCGTGGCCGCACCCTCGTGTCCCGCGTCCGCCAGGGCATCGGCGTAGGCGAAGGCCAGCCGCGCCGACCAGGGCTGAGGACGCTCGTCACGCAGCTCGGGCAGCCGCTGAAGGGTGATGACCGCAGCGTCCTTCTGGCCGAGATCCCGGCGCGCACCGGACTCCACGATGGCCATCTCGATCTTCCCCACCCGGTCGAGGCGCTCGGCCTCCTTGGAGCGGGCCAGATCGAGAGCCCGCTCCGGGCGTCCGAGACCGCGCTCGCAGTCCGCCATGATCGGCAGGAACGACTCCGACCCCGTCATCCGGCGAGCGGCACGCAGATCACTGAGCGCCTCCGCGAAATGCCCTGCCCGATAGGCGGCGATGCCGACGGCCTCGCGGATCACACCGATCCTGGCGGCGAAGCGGCGGGCGACCTTGGTGTGCTCGTACGCCTGCTCGGCGTCCTCCTCCCCGAGAGCCCGCTCCGCCGCCACCAGGTGACGGGAGATCAGATCGGCGAGGTCGAGGGGGAGAGAGCGCAGTTCCTCGCGAATCTCCTTGTCGAGCTCCTCGGCGGTGATGTCCGGAGCGAGCGGAGGCAGCTCCTCACGCTCTCGAGCCGGCGCCTCGTCGTTGCGGCGACCGCTCGGTTCATCACGGCTGTAACGGCTGCGGGAGCCGCCTTCACCGCGGAAGCCGCCGTCCCGGTCACCGTAAGGCCGACCGCCGGGACGGTCGTCCCGGTTGAACGGACGACGCTCCCCACCACGATCGTCCCGATCCCGATACCCGCCACCACGCGGCCGGTCATCCCGACCGAACGACGGACGATCCCCCCGGTCCCGCGAACCGTACTGCCCCCGCGCCTGATCCCGAT
>BMQD01000006.1 GCA_014647935.1 Planomonospora parontospora | reverse complement strand
TCCGGGGTGGTGGCGTGGGAGCTGGGGTGGTCCCGGGACGGGGTGGGCCGTCCTTCGGGGGCGGCCCTTCTTCCGTTTCCCCGGGCTGCTGCCCGCGGGTGTTCTCAGGTTTCCGGACGGTCGGGAGCCCGTCGCCCGAGTCAGTAGGCTGGGAACGTGGACTATCGAGCGGTTGAACGAGCAATCATGCAGCGCGGCGTCGAGTGGAACTTCGAGCCCACTCTGGACAGGATCTCCGCTCTCATGGACGTGCTCGGCTCACCGCAGCACGCGTATCCGGTCGTTCACGTCGCCGGTACGAACGGCAAGTCGAGCACGACGCGAATGATCGAGACCATCCTGCGGGAGAGGAACCTCAGAGTCGGCCGGTTCACCAGCCCTCATCTGATCTCGATGCGTGAGCGGATCTGCATCGACGGGGTTCCTCTGGAGGAGGAGCGCTTCGCGGAGGTCTACCAGGACGTCGCGCCCTACCTTGAGATGATCGACGTGCAGGGCAGGAAGCTGTCCTTCTTCGAGACCCTCACCGCGATGGCGTTCGCCGCCTTCGCCGACGCCCCGGTGGACGTCGCGGTGATCGAGACGGGGATGGGCGGCAGCTTCGACGCCACCAACGTCGCCGACGGCACGGTGGCCGTGATCACGCCCGTCTCCCTCGACCACGTCGACTACCTGGGGCCCGACGTGGCGACCATCGCGGGGGAGAAGGCCGGCATCATCAAACCGGGTGCGACCGCCGTACTGGCCCAGCAGGAGCTTCCCGCGGCCGAGGTGCTGATGCGCAGGGCCGCGGAGACCGGGGCCGTCGTGGCGCGTGAGGGGCTGGAGTTCGGGGTCGTCTCCAGAGAACTGGCGATCGGTGGGCAGCTGCTCCACCTGAGGGGCCTGAAGGGGGACTACGAGGAGGTCCTCCTCCCGCTGTACGGCGCGCACCAGGCGGGTAACGCCGCCTGCGCGCTGGCGGCGGTCGAGGCGCTGACCGCCGGTGACGAGGCCCTCGATCCCGAGCTCGTCCGGCAGGCGTTCCTGCAGGTGCGGTCACCCGGCAGACTCGAGGTCGTCCGGCGGGGCCCCACGGTCCTCGTGGACGCGGCGCACAACCCGGGAGGCGTCCAGGCGACGCTGGAGGCCGTGCACGAGTCCTTCGACTTCGCCAGGCTCATCGCGGTGGTGGCGGTCTTCGAGGACAAGGACGTACGGGGCATGCTGGAACTGCTGGAGCCCATGGTCGACGAGATCGTGGTGACCAGGAACTCCTCGCCCCGGTCCATGGACGTCGACGAGCTCGCGGCGCTCACCGGGGACGTCTTCGGTCCCGAGCGGGTGCGCCGGGCCGAGCGGCTCGACGACGCCATCGACCTCGCCATCGGCCTGGCGGACGAGGCGGGGGAGTTCGCAGGGGCGGGGGTGCTGATCACCGGTTCGGTGGTCACCGCCGGAGACGCGCGGCTGCTGCTCAAGGCGGGCGAGGCCGGATGAGCCCGTCCGGAGGGGAAGGGCGAAGGATGATCACGGTCACGCCGGGCATGCGCCGGCTCTGCGCCAGCGTGCTCGGGATGGAGGCGATCGTCGCGGGACTGCTCACCCCCGTGGCGATCAACGTTCAGGGCGTCGCCCCCGCGCCGGCGGTGGCCGTGGGCATCGGGTTGGCGGTCCTGTGCGTCATCGTCACCGGCCTGCTCAAGCACCCCTTCGCCTATGTCGCCGGGAGCGTCGTCCAGGTGCTGGCGATCGTCTCAGGACTGCTGGTCCCGATGATGTTCTTCCTCGGGGCGATCTTCGCCGCGCTGTGGATTACGGCGATATTCGTCGCTCACCGTGTCGAGGGCGTGACTTCCCGCTAAAGTCGGCCAACATGGCCGTTCCCCCACCTCAGCCGACGCGGACGGTGGCCGCCGAGCCTGCGGTCCCCACGCGTGCGCCACATCCCTCCTTGCTGCTCGACGTCGTCCTCGGACTGCTCGTCGCAGTGGCGCTTCCGCTGGCGATCGTCGCCATCCCGAACACCATCTCGGTGGTGGCGGCCCTCCTGCCGCCCGGCGTCTCGCAGATCGAGCTGATCCGGGCGCACGGGCTGGCGTTGCCCTCGATGGTGATGACCGTCCCGCTGGCCGCCCTGATCGTGCGCCGGCTGCGGGCCGCCCCGGTCCTGATGGCCGGGCTGACGCTGCTCGCGGTCGCCGATGCGGCGGGCGGCTTCGCCGACTCGGCGCTGACGGTCGGCGTCCTCCGGGGAGCGCACGGGATCGGCGCGGGCCTGCTCATCCCGGCCACGCTGGTGGCGGTGTGGGAGCGGCCCCGCATGCTCCGGGCCGTGTGGGCGGGCATGCTCGCGACGAGCCTCATGGCGGCGCAGGCGCTCGCCCTG
This sequence comes from Planomonospora parontospora, assembly GCA_014647935.1. GTDB lineage: Bacteria > Actinomycetota > Actinomycetes > Streptosporangiales > Streptosporangiaceae > Planomonospora > Planomonospora parontospora. The sequence continues at coordinate 369,100 of BMQD01000006.1, read as the reverse complement.
TGGCCGCTGGACGCGGCCACCTCGTGGCGGGTCACGCTCCAGCCGTACCCGCTGCTGACCGGGATCGCCCTCACGCTCGCGGCCGTCTATCTCGTGCTGCGGCTGAAGGGCGGCCAGGACGCCGCGGCGCTGCCCGGACCGGGTCCGGCGGAGCGGAAGCGGCTGCTGCTCGCCGCCGTGCCCTCCGTGAGCATCGCGTTCCTGGCCTTCGGCACCACCTTCGACTGGTCGCCGGGGCTGGTGATCCTCACGGCGCTGCTGGCCGTCGCCGTGCTGGCGGGGTTCGCCTCAGCGGGGTCCTTCGAAGGGACGGACGGGCGCATTCTCGCCTACACCATGCTGACGGTCGGGGTCGTGATCCTGTCGATGGCGGCCCAGGTCACCTACGTCGAGCTCCGCGGGCTGGGGGGTCCGGGCCTGGCCGCGCTCTGGCCCGCCTTCGTGCTGGCCGGCGCGGCGGCGGTGGCCGCCGCCGTGCTGGCGAACCGCCTGAACGACGCGGTCATGCCCATGTTGGCGGCGGGCGGTCTGGTGCTCGTGGTGGCGGGCCTGTGCACGGTGAGGTTCCTGCTCCCGGCCGCCGCCGGGCCGGTGCTGATCGCCCCGTTCGTCCTGCTGGCGGCCGGCTCGGCGGTGGCCCTGTCCTCCGCTCTGCGGCTGTCCGGGGTGGGCGCCTCGCTCTTCGCGCTGTCGCTGTTCTTCCCCGGGGTGCTGGTGGGTTTCCTGCTGGGCAGTGGGATACAGGTCGCCCGCCTGAAGGAGGCGGTCGTGCGGTCGAGGGGCGGCGCGTCCTCGCAGGCGCTGGTCGACGCGTTCGTGAGCGCCCTGCACCTGTGGGCGCTGGTCGGCGGGGGCCTGGTGGTCGTCGTGATCGTACTCTGCGCGCTCCTGGCGCGCCGGTCGGCGGGGGTCCGGCCGGGTACGGCCGCCGCGGAGCAGGCCGGTGTCCGGGTGAAGGAGCGGGTCCCGGACGCGGCCGGGCCCGGGGAGGCCGCGCAGGCGGCGGACCACGCCGGGGAGCCGGAACGTCCGGCCGCCGGGGAGCGGCCCGGCGCCGGTCCGGCGGCGGACGAGCAGGGGAGCCGCTCTCCGGAGGAGCCGGAGGTCCCGGAGGGATCCGGCACGGGGCCGGTGGTGCCCTCTCCCATGCCCTCGCCGGAGGACTCCGGGGAGGACGGGCCCGCCGATCGCGGGGAAACCGGTCGAGGACGGTAAACTGCGCCCGTTCACCGCAAGTCTGCGGTCCCATCCCGTTCAAAGGAGAACTTCAGTGTCCGAGCGGACTCTTGTCCTGATCAAGCCCGACGGTGTCGCGCGCGGTCTCATCGGCGACGTGATCGCCCGTGTCGAGCGCAAGGGCCTGAAGGTCGTGGCGATGGACCTGCGCACCCTGGACGCCGAGACCGCCAAGGCCCACTACGCGGAGCACTCGGAGCGGCCGTTCTTCGGTGAGCTGGTCGAGTTCATCACCTCCGGTCCGCTCGTCGCCATGGTGCTCGAGGGCCCCCGCGCCGTCGAGGCGTTCCGCGCGCTGGCCGGTCTGACCGACCCGGTGAAGTCCGCTCCCGGCACCATCCGCGGCGACCACGCCCTGGAGATCGGCGAGAACGTGGTCCACGGCTCGGACTCGCCCGAGTCCGCCGCCCGCGAGATCAAGATCTTCTTCCCGGACCGCTTCTAGGCTCCCGGTTCCGCAGGCCCCGTAAGGCCCCGCCGTCCCAGCTGGGACGGCGGGGCCTTACGCATGTGACTGAACGTGAGATTTTCTGGGACAGGACGGCTCACTGCGGATAGGGATGGGTACATACGGTTACAAAGCGAGTTCTCTCCGTAGTTCTCGCCGATGACCGACGGAAGGAAGGCGGCTTCCCCATGGGCAGCAGGCTCGCATTCCTCGGCCGCGACATGGCGGTCGACCTTGGCACCGCCAACACCCTCGTCTATGTGCGAGGCCGCGGCATCATCCTCAACGAGCCCTCCGTCGTGGCGATCAATACGGTCACCGGGAAGATCGTGGCGATCGGCATCGAGGCCAAGCGGATGATCGGCCGGACCCCCGGCAACGTGACGGCCGTCCGGCCGCTCAAGAACGGTGTCATCACCGACTTCGAGGTCGCCGAGCGCATGCTCCGCTACTTCATCCAACGGGTGCACGTCCGCCGTCCCTGGGCCAAGCCGCGCGTCATCGTCGCGGTGCCGAGCGGGATCACCGCCATCGAGCAGCGCGCGGTGAAGGAGGCCGGCTACCAGGCGGGCGCGCGGCGGGTCTACATCGTGGAGGAGCCGATGGCGGCGGCGATCGGCTCCGGCCTCCCGGTGCACGAGCCGACCGGCAACATGGTCGTCGACATCGGTGGCGGGACCACCGAGGTGGCCATCATCTCGATGGGCGGCATGGTGACCAGCCAGTCGATCCGGGTGGGCGGAGACGAGCTGGACCAGGCGATCATCAACTTCGCCAAGAAGGAGCACTCGCTCATGCTGGGCGAGCGCACCGCAGAGGAGATCAAGATCTCGATAGGTTCGGCCTGCGCCATGCCGGAGGAGGGACACGCCGAGATCCGCGGCCGCGACCTGGTCAGCGGCCTGCCGAAGATGATCGTCGTGTCGGCGGGGGAGATCCGGGCGGCCATCGAGGAGCCGCTGAACTCGATCGTGGACGCGGTCAAGACCACGCTGGACAAGTGCCCGCCGGAGCTCTCCGGAGATCTGATGGACCGGGGGATCGTGCTCACCGGGGGCGGCGCGCTCCTGCGGGGCCTGGACGAGCGGCTGAGGGACGAGACGGGGATGCCGATCCACCTGGTGGACAACGCGCTCGACTCGGTCGTGCTGGGCACGGGCAAGTGCGTCGAGGACTTCGAGGCGCTGCAGCAGGTCCTCATCCCGGAGCCGAGACGCTGATGAAGGACACACGGCAGGCACGGGCGACGGTCGGGCTGCTGCTGGCCTCAGCCCTGGTGCTCATGACGGTCGACCACAGGTCGGGGGAGAACTCCCCTCTCGGCCCGCTCCGGGGCGCGGGCACGGCGGTGTTCGGCGCCGTCGAACAGGCGGGCGCGAGTGTCGCGCGGCCGGTGGTCCGCTTCTTCGAGGCGGTGGCGGCCGCGCCCGAGGCGCAGCGCAGGATCGAGGAGCTGCGCGGGGAGAACGAGCGGCTCAGGTACGCGCTGGCCGCGCAGGCGCTGGACCACCGGCGCTCGGCGGAGCTGCACCGCCTGCTGGGCACGGCGGGGCTCGGCGGCTACGAGGTCGTGCCCGCGCAGGTGATCGCCCGCAGGAACGTGCCCGGCTTCGAGGAGGCCGTGGAGCTCGACGTGGGCAGCGCCGACGGGGTGCGGCCGGAGATGACGGTGCTGAACGGCGACGGCCTGGTCGGAAGGGTGGTCCAGGTGGGACCGTCCACCTCGACCGCCGCGCTGATCAGCGCCCCCGCCTCGTCCGTGGGCGCCCGGCTGGAGGGCAGCGGCGAGATCGGAGTGGTGCGGGGGGCCGGGGAGAACGGGCGGCTGCTGCACTTCCGGCTGCTCGACTCGGCCACGCCGATCACCCGGGGCCAGCGGATCGTGAGCTTCGGCTCGCAGCGCGGCGTGCCGTACGTGGCGGGGGTGCCGATCGGGGTCGTCGAGCGGGTGGAGGCGACTCCGGGCGAGCTGACCAGGATCGCGTACGCCCGGCCGTACGCGGATCTGACCGCGTTGAACGTGGTGGGGGTGGTGGTGCGGCCGCCGGCGCGCAATCCGCGCGACGCGGTGCTGCCGCCCGCCGGGCAGAACGGAGCCGGACGGTGAACCGCGACGCGCTCTCCGCGGGCCTGGTCCTGCTGCTGATGGCCGTCCAGGTGACGTTCGTCAACCGGCTGCCGCTGCCCGGTGACGCCGCGCCCGACCTGGTGCTACTCGCGGTGGTGGGGTACGCCCTGGCCCGCGGGGCCCGGGCGGGGGCGGTGATGGGGTTCACCGCGGGGCTGTTCGGAGACCTCCTGCCGCCCGCCGCCCACGAGATGGGGCAGTACGCGCTGGTGCTGTGCCTGGTCGGGTTCGTGGCCGGGCGCTGGGCGGAGAGCCGCCCGGAGGCCGGGCTGGCGGTGGCGCTGGGCTGCGCGGCGCTGGGGCCGGTGGTCGCGGTGGTCGTCGGTGTGGTCTTCGGCGGCGCCGAGGCCGGGGTGGTCGCGCTCACGGGCGGACTGCTCCCGGTGATGCTCTACAACGTGCTGGCCGCGCCGCCCATGGTGTGGGCGGCGACGAGGGTCGTCCGGGGCCGGGACCGCTCCCGGGTCCGGAGCCGGGAACGGGGCGCGCGGCGTGCGGGACGTCTGGCAGGAGGCCGTCCATGATCCATATGCGGCGGAGGCTGGCCGTGGTGCAGGTCCTGCTGGTGGCGCTGCTGGCGGTGGTCACCGCGCGGCTCTGGCAGGTGCAGGTGGTGCACGGCGCGCAGTACGCGGCGGCGGCGACCGAGACGCGCACCCGCGACGTCGTGGTGCCCGCCGTCCGGGGGCAGATCCTCGACTCGGCCGGACGGCCGCTGGTCCGCAACCGGACCACGCTGGTCGTCTCGGTGGACCGGACGAAACTGGGCCGGATGAAGGACAAGGGGGCGGCCGTGATGGCGCGGCTGGGATCGGTGCTGGGCCGCGATCCGCGGGACCTCACGCTGCGGCTCCGCCCGTGCGACGCCCGGGTCTCCCGTCCGTGCTGGGCGGGTTCGCCGCACCAGCCGATCCCGGTCGACGCCGACGTGGACACCCCGGAGGCGCTGCAGATCCTGGAGCGGCAGGAGATGTTCCCGGGGGTCACGGCCGAGGTGCAGGCCGTACGGGACCATCCGGGAGGCGGTGCGGCCGTGCAGGCGCTCGGCTACCTGCAGCCGGTCACGAAGGAGGAGCTGGAACGGCGCCAGGGACTGAAGGCGGAGTTCTCCGGGGTGGACATGGCGGGCAGGGACGGTCTGGAGTCGGTGTACGACCAGGAGCTGCGGGGCACCCCGGGATGGCGGCGGGTCCAGGTGGACCGGCTCGGCCGGGTGCTCGGGGTCGAGCACGAGGTGCAGGGCAAGGCCGGCCACACGCTCATCACCAGCATCGACGCCAGGGTGCAGGCCGTGGCGGAGCGGGCCATCGCCGAGGCGATGAAGGCCGCGCCCAAGGCCGACGGCGCGGCGGCGGTGGTGCTGGACGCCCGGACCAGCCGCGTCGTCGCGCTCGCCAGCGCGCCCTCCTACGACCCGGTGGTCTGGGCCGGCGGCATCGGCGAGGAGGAGTACGAGCGGCTGCTGTCCGGCAGATCCGGCAAACCGCTGGTCTCACGGGCGATCAAGGGGGAGTTCGCGCCCGGATCGACGTTCAAGATGTCGTCGGTGGCCGCGATGTTCAAGGCCGGCTACCCGATGAACGGCCACTACAACTGCCCTGGCTCCTTCATGGTCGGCAGCCGGGCGTTCCGCAACTTCCGCGGCCGGGCGCTGGGCTCCATGACGCTGCACACGGCGCTGGTGAAGTCGTGTGACACGATCTTCTACAAGGCCGCCTACGAGCAGTGGCTCAAGGACGGCGGGCTGCGGCCGAAGGGCAAGCCGCGCGAGGTGATGGCGAAGACGGCGCGGGCCTTCGGGTTCGGCCGCCCCACCGGGGTCGACCTGCCGGGGGAGTCGCCGGGGCGGATCCCCGACCGGGCCTGGAAGAAGAAGATGTGGGCCGCCACCAGGGACGTGAACTGCAGGCGGGCCAAGGAGGGCTACCGGGACGTCGCGAAGACCGACGCGGGCCGGGCGGCCTTTCTCACCAGGCTGGCGCACGAGAACTGCCTGGAGGGATACCAGCTGCGGCCGGGCGACGCGGCCAACTTCTCCATCGGGCAGGGTGACGTGCTGGTGACGCCGCTGCAGTTGGCGGCGGCGTACGCGGCGCTGGTCACCGACGGGAAGCTGCGCAGCCCCCGGCTGGGCTGGATGCTGGTCCGGCCGGACGGCACCAGGGTAAAGGAGATCAAGGTGCCGGTGCGGGGCACGCTGCCGGTCTCCGCGGCCGAGCGGGCCTACATCAAGCGGGCGCTGAGCCAGGTCGCCTCCGACGGTACGGCGGCCGGGGCGTTCACCGGGTTCCCGATGAAGAAGGTGAGGATCGGCGGCAAGACCGGTACCGCCGAGGTGTACGGCAAGGCCGACACCTCGTGGTTCGCCTCGTTCGCCCCGGTGGACGACCCCCGGTTCGTGGTCGTCGCCATGGTCTCCCAGGGCGGCCTGGGCAGCGCGGCCGCGGCGCCCGCCGTACGGAAGATCTACGAGGGCATCTACGGGTTCACCCCCAAGGGGAAGCCGGCGCCCGCGGCGCTGCCGGGCGGCGCGCCCGCCGCCAGACCTCCGATGATCAAGCAGGACGGGACCCTCGCATGGTGAACCGGGTGATCGCTGCGGCGGACCGCTCCTTCGCCCGCAGGGCGGTGGGAGCGGCCTCGCCGGTGTGGCGGGTGGACGGGGTGCTGGCGGTCGCGGTGGCGGCGCTGGCGGTGATCAGCGTGCTCATGGTGTGGTCGTCCACCAGGACCTGGGCGCCGGGCAGCACCGGGCTGGTCAAGAAGCACGTGCTCAACCTGGGGGTCGGCGCCGCGCTGGCGGTGGCGGTGACCGCGGTGAGCCACCGGACGGTGCGGGCCTACGCGCCGCTGGTCTACGGGGCGGCCCTGCTCGGGCTGATCCTCGTGATCACTCCGGTCGGCGCGGAGGTCAACGGCGCCCACTCCTGGATCATGCTGGGCGGCGGCTTCGCCTTCCAGCCGTCGGAGTTCGCCAAGCTCGGCCTGGTGCTCATGCTGGCCATGCTGCTGGCCCAGCCCGCGGAGGGCAGCGACCGGCCGCGCGGGCCGGACGTCGTGGTGGCGCTGGTGGTCGCGGCCGTCACCATGGGGCTGGTCATGCTCCAGCCCGACTTCGGCACCACGATGGTGCTGGGTGTGATCACGGCGGCGGCGCTCGTCCTCAGCGGGATCCGCAAACGCTGGCTCGTCCTGCTGCTGCTGGCCGTGGCGGCCGCGGGTGCGGCCGTCTGGCGGCTCGACGTGCTGGAGCCGTACCAGGTGGCCCGGTTCACGGCCTTCCTCGATCCGTCCACCGACCCGCGCGGCGTCGGCTACAACAGCACCCAGTCGCTGAACGCGGTCGGGTCGGGGCGGCTGTTCGGCAAGGGGCTGTTCGGCGGCGGCCAGACCATGGGCAGGTTCGTGCCCGAGCAGCACACCGACTTCGTCTTCACGGTGGTGGGGGAGGAGTTCGGGTTCCTCGGCTCGGTCACCGTGGTGATGCTGCTCGGGGTGGTCCTGCTGCGCGCGGTGCGGATCGCGCGGCGGTGCGGCGACCGGTTCGGCACGCTGGTGGCCGGTTCGATCGTGTGCTGGCTGGCCTTCCAGACCTTCGTCAACGTCGGCATGACGATCGGGATCATGCCGATCACCGGGCTGCCGCTGCCGTTCGTCTCCTACGGCGGCACCGCGACCTTCGCCAACATGATCGCGATCGGGCTGCTCCAGGCGGTCCACCTGCGTTCGCGACCCTTCTGACGTCCGTGGAGACGCGCGGCACGCGTGAGCTGCGGGCCCTGCGGCCGCGCAACGGACGCCGCGACCGCAGGGCCCGGGAGGAGCCGCGGCCCCGGCTCGACTCGCTGCGAGCGGGCGACGACCGCCCGTGGCACCCTTTCCAGGCCGATACCCTTGAAGGTATGCCTGTCGAGTCACTGTTTCCCCGCCTGGAAGCGCTCCTGCCCAAGGTGCAGAAGCCGATCCAGTACGTCGGGGGTGAGCTCAACTCGACCGTCAAGGACTGGGACTCCGCGGGGGTCCGTTGGGCTCTGATGTATCCCGACGCCTACGAGGTGGGACTGCCCAACCAGGGCGTCCAGATCCTCTACGAGATTCTCAACGAGCTGCCGGAGACGCTCGCCGAGCGGACCTACGCGGTCTGGCCGGACCTGGAGGCGCTGATGCGCGCCGAGGGCGTCCCGCAGTTCACCGTCGACGCGCACCGGCCGGTGCGGGCGTTCGACGTGCTGGGACTCTCCTTCTCCACCGAGCTCGGCTACACCAACATGCTGACCGCGCTGGACCTGGCGGGGATCCCGCTGAGGGCAGCCGACCGCGGCGACGACGACCCGATCGTGCTCGCCGGCGGCCACGCCGCCTTCAACCCGGAGCCGATCGCCGACTTCCTCGACGCCGCGGTGCTGGGCGACGGCGAGCAGATCGCCATCGCGATCACCGAGGTCGTCCGCGAGTGGAAGGCCGAGGGCTCGCCCGGCGGGCGCGACGAGCTGCTGATGCGGCTGGCCGAGTCCGGCGGGGTCTACGTGCCGAGGTTCTACGACGTCGACTACCACCCCGACGGCCGGATCCGCCGGATCGCGCCGAACCGCCCGGGGGTGCCGTGGCGGGTGCACAAGCACACCGTCATGGACCTGGACGAGTGGCCGTACCCGAAGAAGCCGCTGGTCCCGCTGGCCGAGACCGTGCACGAGCGGTTCAGCGTGGAGATCTTCCGCGGCTGCACCCGGGGCTGCCGTTTCTGCCAGGCGGGGATGATCACCCGCCCGGTGCGGGAGCGGTCCATCACCACGATCGGCGACATGGTCGACGCGGGCATCCGGGCGTCCGGCTTCAACGAGGTCGGGCTGCTCAGCCTCTCCAGCGCCGACCACTCCGAGATCGGCGACGTCGCCAAGGGCCTGGCCGACCGCTACGAGGGCACCAACACCTCGCTCTCGCTGCCCTCGACCCGGGTCGACGCCTTCAACATCGACCTGGCCAACGAGTTCTCCCGCAACGGCCGCAGGTCCGGTCTGACGTTCGCCCCCGAGGGCGGCTCCGAGCGGATGCGCAAGGTGATCAACAAGATGGTCACCGAGGAGGACCTGATCCGGACCGTCACCACGGCCTACAGCCAGGGCTGGCGGCAGGTGAAGCTCTACTTCATGTGCGGCCTGCCCACCGAGGAGGACGCCGATGTCCTCGGCATCGCCGATCTGGCCAAGAAGGTCATCCAGGCGGGCCGGGAGGCCACCGGTTCCCGGGACGTGCGCTGCACGGTCTCCATCGGCGGGTTCGTGCCCAAGCCGCACACGCCGTTCCAGTGGGCGGCCCAGGCCGACCACGAGACGGTCGACCGCCGGCTCAAGGCGCTGAAGGACTCCCTGCGAGGTGACAAGGAGTACGGCCGCGCGATCGGCCTGCGCTACCACGACGGCAAGCCCTCGATCGTGGAGGGCCTGCTCTCCCGGGGCGACCGCCGGGTGGGCGCCGTCATCCGGGCGGTGTGGGAGGACGGCGGCCGGTTCGACGGCTGGAGCGAGCACTTCTCCTACCAGCGCTGGATGGACGCCGCGGCCAAGGCCGGGGTCGACGTCGACTGGTACACCACGCGCGAGCGCGAGGAGAACGAGGTCCTGCCCTGGGACCACCTCGACGCAGGTCTCGACCGCGAGTGGCTCTGGCAGGACTGGCAGGACGCCGTGAACGACGTCGAGGTCGAGGACTGCCGCTGGACGCCGTGCTACGACTGCGGCGTCTGCCCGACGATGGGCACCGAGATCCAGATCGGCCCGACGGGCAGGAAGCTCCTGCCGCTGACCGTGGTGTGACGCGCGGCGCTTCGGCGCCGCGCGTCCCCCCGGGGAAGAAGCCCGCCTCATCGGAGGTTGTCTGAGGTAGACCGTGCCGGGCACGGTCTGCCCGCCGCCAGAAGGACGACCGCGACCGGAAAGGAAGACACCACTCTGAAACCCGTTCCCGACGGGCCTCCGCCCGCACCCGTGGCACAGCGCCTGCGCGTGCGCTACGCCAAGCGCGGCCGCCTGCGCTTCACCAGCCACCGCGACATCTCCCGGGCCCTGGAGCGCGCGCTCCGGCGCGCGGACGTCCCGGTTGCTTTCAGCGCGGGCTTCTCGCCCCATCCGAAGATCTCCTACGTCGGAGCGGCCGCCCCGACCGGAGTCGCCAGCGAGGCCGAGTACCTCGAGATCAGCGTGACGCGGGAGTGCGACCCCGGCGGCCTGCGCGCCGCCCTGGACGCGTCCCTCCCGCCGGGTCTCGACGTGCTCGACGTCGTCGAGGCCGGCACCGGCAGCCTGGCCGACCGGCTGGAGTGCTCGGCGTGGCGGATCCGGCTGCCCGGAGCGGACCCGGCCCTGGCCAGGGCCGCGGTGGAGCGGTTCAACGCCGCCGAGCGGATCGAGGTGGAGCGCCTGACGAAGAAGGGGATGCGCCGCTTCGACGCGCGTGAGGCGGTGGTGAGCCTCGAGGCCGCGGAGGAAGCGGAGACAACAGCAGGTCAGGCGTCCAGTCAGTCATGTGTCATACTTCGCATGGTTGTACGGCACGCAACTCCTGCCGTTCGACCCGACGACGTTCTCACTGGATTGCGTCTCGTGGCCGACTTCGCGCCGCCGGTCCCTCCCGAGGTGACCAGGCTGGCGCAGGGGCCGCTGGACGTGCGCACCGGTGCGCCCGCCGATCCGTTCGGCCTGGACCGCGACAATTCGCGCGGCGGCGAAACGGAACCGGTGAGCGAGCACGTCGGCGGCGACCTATAGGACTTGGCGCCGGGCTTCGGCCCGGCGGACAGCGAGAGACGAGAGCTCCCGCGCGGCGCGGAGACGCGCCCGGGAGCTGACGGGAGAGCGCCCGCATGCTCGACAACGAGCCCAACGTCGGGGCCAACGGCCCTGCCGGGGACATAACGGAAAAGACAGTTCAGCCGCGTCGCCGGCGAGCCGCCAGCAGGCCCGCAGGCCCGCCGCCGGAGCCGGAGGATCTGGAGCCCGCTCCGGAACCGGTCCGGCGACCGGAGCCGGCCGCCGGGACCCCGGAGGCCGTGCAGGCCCCGGTCCGGGCTGAGGCGCCCGCCGGGGCTCCCGCTCCGGCCCGGGAGGCCGAGGACTCCGCTCCGGCGCAGGAGGAGGCTCCGCCGAAGCGCGCCACCCGGCGCAGGGCGGCCGCCCCGGCCGCCGCGACGGCGGAGGAGGAGGCCGCGCCGCCCGCGCGGCGCAGCCGTACGCGTAAGGCCGCGGCCGAGCCCGCCGCCGCGGAGGAGGTCTCCGCCCCGGAGGCCGGGGCCGCCGACGAGCGCCCCGCGGCCCCGGCCAAGCGGACCCGCGCGCGCAAGAAGGCCGCCGAGGCCGTCGAGGCGGCGGCCGAGCCGGAGCCGCCCGTCGACCTGACCACGGCCGAGGCCGCGGAGGTCGCGGCGTCGCTGCTGCTCTCGGTGCCCGCCGAGGCGCCGGCCGAGGAGGCCGAGGAGGAGATCGGCGAGGACCGGCCCGGCCTCTTCACCGACCCGTTCGGGCTGACCGTCCAGGGACACGCAGAGGTTCCCTCGGTGACCTTCCAGGCGCCCGCAGCGGTGTTCCAGCCGTTGTTCCAGGCTCCCGACCCCTCCCTGGCCCAGCAGCCTCCCGCCCGCCCCGCTCCGGTGCAGCCGTTCGAGCCCGCCGGGATCGAGGAGGAGCCCGAGGAGGAAGAGGGCGAGGACGAGGAGGCCGAGGGCGACGACGAGGCCGGAGGCCGCCGCCGCCGCCGCCGCCGGGGCGGCCGCGGCCGCGGGAAGACGCGTGAGCAGGAGGAGGCCGAGAACGGCGACTCCGAGCAGGGCGCGGACGAGCCCGCCGCCGGGTCGGCCGAGGCCGAGCGGGAGGAGGCCGAGACGGAGGAGGGCGGCACCTCGCGCCGTCGCCGCCGTCGCCGCCGCCGGGGTTCCGAGGAGGCGGAGGACGTCCAGGAGGTCCCGCCGAACACGGTGGTGCGCATCCGCGCGCCCCGTGCCGGGCGTGGCAGCGCCATGGACGAGGTGCAGAGCGTGCGGGGCTCGACCCGCCTGGAGGCCAAGAAGCAGCGCCGCCGGGAGGGCCGCGAGCTCGGCCGCAGGCGTCCGCCGATCATCACCGAGTCGGAGTTCCTGGCCCGCCGGGAGTCCGTCGAGCGGGTGATGGTGGTCCGCCGCACCGGCGACCGGACCCAGATCGCGGTGCTGGAGGACGACGTCCTCGTCGAGCACTACGTCAACCGCGAGGCGAGCCAGTCCTACGTGGGCAACGTCTACCTCGGCAAGGTGCAGAACGTCCTGCCGAGCATGGAGGCGGCCTTCATCGACATCGGCAAGGGCCGCAACGCGGTGCTGTACGCCGGCGAGGTCAACTTCGACACCGCCGGGCTGGAGGGCCAGCCCAAGCGCATCGAGGTGGCGCTCAAGTCGGGCCAGGCGGTCCTGGTGCAGGTCACCAAGGACCCGATGGGCCACAAGGGCGCCCGCCTGACGTCGCAGATCAGCCTGCCCGGCCGCTACCTGGTCTACGTGCCCGACGGCTCGATGACCGGCATCAGCCGCAAGCTCCCGGACAAGGAGCGGACCCGGCTCAAGGGCATCCTCAAGAAGGTCATGCCCGAGAACGCCGGTGTGATCGTCCGCACGGCCGCGGAGGGCGCCTCGGAGGAGGAGCTCGGCCGCGACGTGGCCAGGCTCTCGGCCCAGTGGGAGAACATCCAGCGCAAGGCCAAGTCGGCCAGCGCGCCCGAGCTGCTCTCCTCGGAGCCGGACCTGACCGTCCGGGTGGTCCGGGACGTGTTCAACGAGGACTTCACCTCGCTGGTCGTCGCGGGCGAGGTGTGGGACACGGTGGACGAGTACGTCCGCTACGTGGCTCCGCACCTGGCCGACCGGCTGACGAAGTGGGACGAGAACGGCGACGTCTTCGCGGCCTACCGGATCGACGAGCAGATCGCCAAGGCGATGGAGCGCAAGGTCTGGCTGCCCAGCGGCGGTTCGCTGGTGATCGACCGGACCGAGGCGATGACCGTCGTCGACGTCAACACCGGCAAGTTCACCGGGCAGGGCGGAAACCTCGAGGAGACCGTCACCCGCAACAACCTGGAGGCGGCCGAGGAGATCGTCCGCCAGCTCAGGCTCCGGGACATCGGCGGCATCATCGTCATCGACTTCATCGACATGGTGCTGGAGAGCAACCGGGACCTGGTGCTGCGGCGGCTGCTGGAGTGCCTGGCCCGGGACCGGACCAAGCACCAGGTGGCCGAGGTGACGTCCCTGGGACTGGTCCAGATGACGCGCAAGCGCGTCGGGCAGGGCCTCCTGGAGGCGTTCTCCAGCGTCTGCGAGTGCTGCAACGGCAGGGGCCTGCACATCTCGGCCGAGCCGGTCGAGGGCAGGCCCGAGCCGCGTGGTACCCAGGGCAAGATGGCGGTGGAGAAGGCCGTCGCGGAGAAGCTGGCCAAGGACGCGGGAAGCGCGGTCGCGGCCAGCGGGCAGTCCGGACGTGATACGGTGACCGATGCGCTTGACGATGTCCCGGATGAGGACACGCAGGCCGTACAGGCTGCCGGAAGGGGGCGGCGACGCTCCCGCAAGGCCAAGCCGGCCGACTAGGTCCAGCCCGCCCCAGGGCGGGGGACCCATCGGTCCGGTGACCGCCGGCGCGCCATGCCGCGCCGGCAACCCGACGTTCCGCCCGGTTCGACCAGGGCACCGCAGTCCGGTACCCTGGTGAATCGGTGCGCTAGTGGCGCGCCCTGTTCGCGCGCCTACCCGGTTCGTCGGTCCAATTTCGGTGACCACAGCCGGATGCGGGGCGCAGCATCCAGCGAGCAAGTAGGCAGAAGAAGGGTTCCGCGGTGTACGCGATCGTTCGTTGCGGCGGCAGGCAGCAGAAGGTCTCCGTCGGTGACGTCCTCGAGGTGGACAAGGTCGCCGGCGAGGTCGGTTCCACGGTTACGCTGCCGACGGTGCTCGTCGTCAACGACGGCGACGTGACCACCGAGGCGGGCAGGTTCACGGTCGCCGCCGAGATCCTCGGCGAGACCAAGGGTCCGAAGATCCGGATTCTGAAGTACAAGAACAAGACCGGTTACAAGAAGCGCCAGGGTCACCGTCAGCGGTACACCCAGGTGAAGATCACTGGCATCGACCAGGCCTGAGTTTCGGGAGTTTTGCGAGATGGCACACAAGAAGGGCGCGTCGTCCACTCGGAACGGCCGTGACTCGAACGCCCAGCGGCTCGGTGTGAAGCGCTTCGGCGGCCAGCTGGTCAACGCCGGTGAGATCATCGTCCGCCAGCGTGGCACCCACTTCCACCCGGGCGACAACGTCGGCCGCGGTGGCGACGACACGCTGTTCGCGCTGGCCGCGGGCCACGTGCAGTTCGGCTTCAAGCGCGGTCGCCGCGCGGTGAACATCGTCCCGGTCGCGGAGTAGATCCGCACCGACAGACGTTAGGGCAGGGGTGGATCGCGTCCAGCGGTCCACCCCTGTTCGTGTTGCGAGACGGGGCGTCCCCGACAGCGGGTCCCGAAGATGGGGGTAGGAGAGCAGACATGCCGGACTTTGTGGACCAGGTGGTCCTGCACATCAAGGCCGGTGACGGGGGACATGGCTGCGCCTCTGTGCATCGGGAGAAGTTCAAGCCGCTGGGCGGCCCCGACGGGGGCAACGGAGGCCGTGGCGGCGACGTGATCCTGGAGGTGGACGCGAACACCGCCACCCTGCTGGACTACCACCGCCGCCCGCACCGCAAGGCCGACAACGGCAAGCAGGGATCGGGCTCCAACCGCGACGGCGCCAACGGGGCCGACGTCGTCCTGCCGGTCCCGGACGGGACCGTGGTGAAGAACGCCGCCACCGGCGAGGTGATCGTCGACCTGGTCGGCGCGGGCACCCGCTACGTCGTCGCCGAGGGCGGCCACGGCGGCCTGGGCAACGCGGCGCTGGCCTCCGCCAAGCGCAAGGCCCCCGGCTTCGCGCTGCTCGGCGAGCCCGGCGACGAGCTCGACGTGATGCTGGAGATGAAGAGCGTCGCGGACGTGGCGCTGGTCGGCTTCCCCAGCGCGGGCAAGTCCTCCCTCATCGCGGCGCTGAGCGCGGCCCGGCCGAAGATCGCCGACTACCCGTTCACCACCCTGGTGCCCAACCTCGGCGTGGTCACCGCCGGAGACACGGTCTTCACCGTCGCCGACGTGCCGGGGCTGATCCCCGGGGCCTCCGAGGGCAAGGGCCTCGGCCACGAGTTCCTGCGCCACGTCGAGCGGTGCAGCACGCTCGTGCACGTGATCGACTGCGCGACCATGGAGCCGGGCCGGGACCCGATCAGCGACTACGAGGCGATCGAGGCCGAGCTGGCCGCGTACGGCAAGCTGGAGGACCGCCCGCGCCTGGCCGTGCTCAACAAGACCGACGTGCCCGACGCGCGCGAGCTGGTCGACATCGTCCGGCCGATGCTGGAGGAGCGCGGCATGCGGGTCTTCTCGATCTCCGCGGCCACCCACGAGGGACTGCGCGAGCTGACCTTCGCCATGGGCGAGATGGTCGCCGCCGCCCGCGCGGCCGTCCCGGTGACCGAGCCGACCCGCCTGGTCATCAAGCCCAGGCAGCTCGGCGACGCCGGGTTCGCCGTGCGCCGGGTCGACGAGAACACCTTCCAGGTCACCGGGGTCAAGCCGGAGCGGTGGATCCGCCAGACGGACTTCACCAACGACGAGGCCGTCGGCTACCTCGCCGACCGGCTCGAACGGCTCGGCGTCGAGGAGGAGCTGCTCAAGGCCGGCGCCAAGGCCGGCGCCGAGGTCGTCATCGGCTCCATGGAGAACGGCTACATCTTCGACTGGCAGCCCACCCTCAACGCCGAGGCGGTGCACCAGGGCCCGCGCGGCACCGACAACCGGCTCGGCTGACCGCTCCCCTCCTCTCACCTGCTCCAGAAGAAAGGCACGCGTCGTGACCCCTGCGCGCGATCGGATCCGCACGGCAGCACGTCTCGTCGTGAAAGTGGGTTCGTCCTCGCTCACCACGCCGCAGGGCATGATCGACGTCGACCGGGTGGACGCCCTGGTCGACGTGCTCGCCGCCCGGCGGAGGACCGGCACCCAGATCGTGCTGGTCTCCTCCGGAGCCATCGCGGCCGGGCTCGGCCCGCTGGGCCTGGCCGCGCGCCCCCGCGACCTGGCCACCCAGCAGGCGGCCGCCTCGGTCGGCCAGGGCGTGCTGGTGGCCCGCTACACCTCGTCCTTCGCCCGGTACGGCCTGCGCGTCGGCCAGGTGCTGCTGACGGCCGACGACATGATGCGCCGTGCGCACCACGTCAACGCCCAGCGCACGCTCGGCCGCCTGCTGGAGCTGGACATCGTCCCGATCGTCAACGAGAACGACACCGTCGCCACCGACGAGATCCGCTTCGGCGACAACGACCGGCTCGCCGCGCTGGTGGCCCATCTGACCCGTGCCGACGCGCTGGTGCTGCTCTCGGACGTGGACGCCCTCTACGACGGCGACCCCCGCAGGGCGGGCTCGCGCCGGCTGACCGACGTGCGCGGCCCCGAGGACCTGGACGGGGTCGAGCTCGGCGGGGGCGGCGCGGTCGGCACGGGCGGGATGGTCACCAAGGTGCAGGCGGCCAGGATCGCCACCGGCGCCGGCGTGCCCGTGGTGCTCACCGCCGCCGCGCACGCCGCGCAGGCTCTCGCCGGGGCCGACATCGGCACCTACTTCCACCCGGCCGGGCGCCACCCGGGCACGCGGCTGCTCTGGCTGGCCCACGCCGCCACCGGCCGCGGCCGCCTCCACCTGGACCCGGGAGCGGTCGAGGCGGTCGTCGGCCGCCGCAAGTCGCTGCTGCCCGCCGGGGTCACCGGGGTCGAAGGCGACTTCGCGGCGGGCGACCCGGTGGACCTGTGCGGGCCGCTCGGCGGGGTCGTCGCCCGGGGCCTGGTCAACTTCGACGCCGCGGAGATCCCGGACCTGCTCGGCCGGTCCACCCGGGAGCTGGCGAGCAGCCTCGGTCCGGAATATGAACGCGAACTGATCCACCGTGACGACATCGTCATACTGGAGCCCACCCACTAGTTCCCATGGAGTGCGACATGTCTGCGTCGTCGGGAGACCTCACGACCGCTTCCGAGGTCTCCGAAGATTTCCTGAAGGTGGCCCTGGCGGCGAAGGAGGCCGCCACCGAGCTGGCCCCGCTGCCGCGGGCGCCTAAGGACACGGCGCTGCGGGCGATCGCCGACGCCCTGGTGGCCCGCTCCGCCGAGATCATCGAGGCCAACGCGATCGACGTGGCCCGCGCCCGCGAGAACGGCACCTCCGAGTACATGGTCGACCGGCTCAGCCTGGACGCCGCCCGGATCGAGGCCGTCGCCGACGCCGTGCGGCAGGTCGCCGACCTGCCCGACCCGGTGGGCGAGGTCGTCCGGGGGAGCACGCTGCCCAACGGGCTGGAGCTGCGCCAGCTCCGGGTGCCGCTCGGCGTGGTCGGCATCATCTACGAGGGCCGTCCCAACGTCACGGTCGACGCGGCCGCGCTCTGCCTCAAGAGCGGGAACGCCACCCTGCTGCGCGGCTCCTCCAGTGCGTACGAGTCCAACACGGTGCTCGTGCGGGTCATGCAGGAGGCGCTGGCGGGCACGGAGGTCCCGGCGGGAGCCGTACAGCTGGTGCCCGGAGTGACCCGCGACTCGGTCAAGGCGCTGATGAAGGCCCGCGGGCTGGTCGACGTGCTGATCCCGCGCGGCGGCGCCTCGCTGATCGAATCGGTGGTGCAGGAGTCCACGGTCCCGGTCATCGAGACCGGCACCGGCAACTGCCACGTCTACGTCGACGCCGACGCCGACCTCGACCTGGCGGTCGAGATCCTGCTCAACGCCAAGGCGCAGCGGCCCTCGGTCTGCAACGCCGCCGAGACGTTCCTCGTGCACGCCGCCGTCGCCGACGCCTTCGTGCCGCGCG
Source organism: Planomonospora parontospora (assembly GCA_014647935.1). Classification (GTDB taxonomy): domain Bacteria; phylum Actinomycetota; class Actinomycetes; order Streptosporangiales; family Streptosporangiaceae; genus Planomonospora; species Planomonospora parontospora. Next base: position 351,334 of record BMQD01000006.1, on the reverse strand, counting down.
CCCTGGCGGCGCTGGCCGGGGCCGGGGTCACGGTCCACGGCGACGAGCGGATCGCCGCGTACGGCGACGCCGTGGTCCCGGCCGGTGAGGAGGACTTCCGCGCGGAGTACCTCTCGCTGGACATCGCCGCCGCCGTGGTCGACTCGCTGGAGGACGCGGTCGCGCACATCAGGAAGTACGGCTCCGCCCACACCGAGGCGATCGTCACCCGCTCGGTCACCGCCTCCCGCAGGTTCGTCGCCCTCGTCGACTCCGCGGCCGTGGCGGTCAACGCCTCGACCCGGTTCACCGACGGCGGCGAGTTCGGCTTCGGCGCGGAGATCGGCATCTCCACCCAGAAGCTGCACGCCCGCGGCCCGATGGGGCTGCCGGAGCTGACCTCCACCAAGTGGGTCTACACCGGGGAGGGCCACCTGCGCACGTCTTCGGGCACGGTCATCGCCTCCTGCCCGGGCGAGTCGAGGTAGGGGCGGACGGACCGCGGGGCCCGGGGCCGGGCTCCGCGGGTTCCTTCACGGTCTGGTGAAGGGCGCTGAAAGTCGCGGTGTGTGAACGTGTCGCCGCGCTCCGCAGTGGGCATGGGTGGTTGGATTGGCCTCCATGCAGACCGTGATCGGGATTCTCTTCGTGGGCGTCGTGCTGTTCGGCGTCGATCGTCTGATGCTGTTCCTGGAGAGCCGGGGACACGTGAACTGGCGGCGGAAGGGCCGTCTGGACCTGTCGGCCGGGCCGGTGGCCGAGCTGGAGAGCCTGCTCGTCCCCGACCGGGGGGACGGGGACGGCGGGGAGCACGACGACCGGTGGGAGTCCGCCGAGCGGCACGGATCCGCGGACCGGCGCGAGTACGCCGGCCGGTCGTGAGCCGTCTTCTCCTCCGCCGTGGTCTCCCTGCACGCTGATCCTTCCGGCTCCGGCGAGTCGCCGGAGATTCGTCGTACCCGCCCGCTATGGTGTGGTCTCCTATGGGTGGAGGGCGGGTGGGCAGGCTCGGGCGCGTCGGCCCGTACACGCTGGTGGATCGCCTCGGCAGGGGCGGCATGGGCGAGGTCTACCTCGCCACGGCCCGGCGTGGGGAGAAGGCCGCACTCAAGATGCTCCATGACACGGTGGACGCCGACTCGGAGGCCGGCATACGCCTGGAGCGTGAGGTCCGCGCGCTCCGGCGGGTGGAGAGCCCCTACGTCGCCCGGGTGCTCGACGCCGACCTGGAGGGCGACCGGCCCTACCTGGTCATGGAGTACATCGAGGGCGACACCCTGCTGGACCGGGTACGGCGCGACGGCCCTTTGGAGGGCGCCGACCTGATCGGCCTGGCGCACGGCTTGGCCACGGCGCTGGCGATCATCCACGCGGCGGGGGTCGTCCACCGCGACCTCAAGCCGGCCAACGTCCTGCTCAGTGCTTCGGGCGAGCCGGTGCTCATCGACTTCGGCATCGCCCAGGTGCTGGACGCCACCCGGCTCACCATGACCGGCACCTTCCTCGGCACTCCGGGCTACGCCGCTCCCGAGCTGTTCGCCGACGAGCCGGTCGGGGAGCCGGCCGACGTCCACGCCTGGGCGGCGACGGTCGCCTTCGCCGCGACCGGCCGTCCCACCTTCGGCCGGGGCACGGTCGAGGCGCAGATGTACGCCATCCTCAACGGGCAGGCGGACCTGGCCGGTGTTCCCGCGGCCCTTCTCCCGCTGATCCGCGCGGCCCTGCACCGGGAGGCCGCCAAGCGGCCCACGGCGGCCCTCCTCGCGGCCAGGCTGTCCCGGCTGGCACGTGCCTCCTTCACGGATCCCGCGTCCGCGGGGGCTCCGGAGCCGTCCGCGCGGGCGATCGGCCCTGGCCGGGAGAGCAGGCGGCAGCCGGGGGCGCAGCGGAGCGGCCAGGAGAAGGCGGGGCCGGAACGGGCGGGCTCGGAGCGGGCCGGTTCCGCTCCGGCGGGGTCCGAGTCCCGGATGAGGACCGCGCTGAGGAACGGCGGGGCGCCGCGCGGCGCGCGCTCGGCCACGGGGGAGAACGCGAAGGCGGGCCGCCGGCTCCCGGTGGCGGAACGGGCGGCTCCCGGGACGGGCAGAGGACGGCAGGCGGACGGCTCTCCGGTGGCGGCGGAGGCCGTGGCGGGCTCTCCGGCGGGGCCGCTGCCCGCGGGGAACCTGACCCTGATCGTCCTCGCGGTGCTGGCGGTCCCCTGCGTCGTGACCTCGGTGATCTGGCCGCCGGCCACCTTCGCGGTCACCGCCGTGTTCGTCGTCCTGACCCGCGCCGTCTGGACGGGGCACTGGCTGGTCAGGAGGCACAGGTCGGCCGGGCTCCGGAGGGCCCTGCGGGTGCTCGGCTTCCCGCTGGCCCTCACCGGGTCGCTGCTGACCGCCGCGGTCTGGCCGGGCGCCCCCGCGGCGGGGCTGGCCGGGCTCACCCTGTGGCTGGCCATGGGCGGGTCGCTGCCCCCGGAATGGTGGCTGCAACCCGCCCCGGTCCCCGTCGCCGTCGCCGGTGTCGTGTTCGGCGTGGTCTGCGGATGGATCACCGGCCGGGAGGTGGAACGGGCCGGTTCCCGGCTGCCGGAACTCCGCAGGGAGGGCCTGCGCGCGATGGTCGTGCTGGGCGGTTTCGCCGCCGTGTGCACGGCGGCCGTGCGTGTGGTCGCGCTGGTGCTCTGAGGACCGGTCTCCGTTGAGCACCGGTCCCGGCCGGACTGTCCTAGCTCACCTTGGCCGGAGAGGCGGCCCAGGTGTTGCAGGAGGCGGGGTCGCCGGTGGCGTAACCCTGCTTGGACCAGTGGACGCGGCTGGCGCCCTTGCCGTAGACGCGGGCCTTCCCCTTCACGTCGCCGGTGTCCTTCACCATGCCCATCAGGTGGTTCCAGTTGGAGACCGGCCGTTCCAGCGAGGACCACACGCTCTTGATGAACACGCCCGCCAGGCAGTCCATCTGCAGAGAGTGCCGACGGTGCTGTTCGTTCAGCTCGGAGGTGTGCTTGTAGGGAGCGGCCCGGTAGGCCTCGCCGATTCCGACGAGCTCCTGCACGTGGTAGGCGTACATCTGGCTCATGAGGTGGAGCAGGTAAAGGTCGCCCGTGTCCTGGAGCAGGTTCTTGTGGAGACGGATGGCGATCGTTCTCGACTGAGGGCAGTGCCACGCTTCCGAGTCGCCGAACTTGTGACCGCAGAACCGGGCGGGGGCCTTGGTGTAGAACTTGACGACGGGCTTGGTGAACTGCAGGCCCGCCGCTTCGAGATGCGTCTTCCACGAGGCGTTCAGACAGTTCAGCACCCCGGTCAGATACTTCTTGGCCGAAGCGGGATCGCCGTCCTCGACGGATTTCTCGGCGCATTCCGTCTCGGCGAGCGCACCGGCGCCGTACAGGGCGTTCTGCGTCAGTGTCTCGTCCTTGACGGGGTAGGCGTGCGCCGTACCCGTCAGGAGCAGACCGGCCGCGCCGGTCAGGGCGGCGATCATACGGATTCTCATGGGGCCGAACAGTAAAGCAGGTCCGTTTTGTGTGCAAATCAGTTTCCCTATGCGAAAGGCCCGGAAGGTGAACTCCGGGCCTTTCGTGAACGATAGGGAAACGATACGGCTCAGTTGCCGTCACGGCGGGCGAACCGGTTGAAGATCCGCTCGCCGGCGTTGACCGCGCCCTCGGCCACGTCGCGCAGGACGCCGATGAACGGGTCCTGGGACTGCGACCACGACTCGCGGTAGGACCGGGCGGCGGCCTTGACCTCCTCGGAGATCTTGGCGCTGGAGTCGTCGGCGCGGCGGGGGTAGGTGCCGCCGAGGATCGTGTCGTACTCCCCGCTGCGGCGCCACTTGTCGAGTTCGGCGACGCGGGAGACCGCGAACGGGTGGGTCGTGCCGAGCAGGTTCAGGACCTTCAGCAGGCCGTCGCGGACGTCGCCCGCCGTGTCGTACTCGCGGGCCTGGTCGAGGAAGGCCTCGATGTTCATCTCGTGCAGGCGCGAACCGCCGGCGAGCTTCATCAGCGCCCGCAGGGCGGCGTCGGGGTCCTGGCCGACGAGGAGGCCGCCGCGGTCGGCGGAGAGCTCGGACTTGCGGTGCCACTCCTCCAGGCCCGCCACGATCGCGCGCAGGCCGATGTAGCCGAGCGGGATCCAGGCCACGCGGGTGGCCAGCCGGGTGAGGATGTCCAGCATCGTGCGGTAGACCGCGTGACCGGAGAGGATGTGCGCGGTCTCGTGGCCGATGACGAAGCGCTGCTCCTCTTCGTCCATCAGGTCGAGCAGGCCGGTGGTGACGACGATGAACGGGTCGTCGAAGCCGATGGCCTTGGCCTGGACCTGCGGGCTCTGCTGGACGTAGACCTCCGGGATGCGGTGGAGGTCGAGCACGTAGGCGGCGTCGCGGCCCATGTCGTGCAGGGCGCGGAACTGGGTGTCGCTCGTGCGCACCGCGGAGGCGAGGTAGATCAGGCGCAGGCGGCGCTCGCTGATCAGTCCCGACATCTGCTTGAGGACCGTGTCGAACCCGCTGAGCGATCGGAGGGCGACCAGCGCGGACCGGTCGGCGGGATGTTCGTAGGCGCGGGAGCTGATGCCGGGAAGCTGCGCGCGGTTGCGATCCGGGGTGGTGGTCATGTCCGGCATGCTACGTCGGCCCCGGGTGGCACGCGCGGGGGCTGGTTAAAAGCTCTGTGCGGTTCACGCGTATGGTCCATTTCATGATGAACGCTCCCACCGGCTACGGAAAGCGCCGTCTGGGCGTGATGGGCGGGACCTTCGACCCGATCCACCACGGGCACCTGGTGGCCGCCAGCGAGGTCGCCCATCACTTCGATCTCGACGAGGTCGTCTTCGTGCCGACCGGCCGGCCGTGGCAGAAGGCGGACCAGGTCGTCTCGGCACCGGAGGACCGCTACCTGATGACCGTCATCGCGACCGCCTCCAACCCGCGCTTCTCCGTGAGCAGGGTGGACATCGACCGGCCGGGTCCCACCTTCACCATCGACACCCTGCGGGACATCTCCGAGGCCCACGGCCCGGACACGGAGCTGTACTTCATCACCGGGGCCGACGCCCTCGCCCAGATACTGAGCTGGCGCGACGTGGACGAGCTGTTCACCATCGCGCACTTCGTCGGCGCGACCCGGCCCGGCCACCACCTGCACGATCCCGGCCTGCCCGAGGGGCGGGTGAGCCTGCTGGAGATCCCGGCGCTGGCCATCTCGTCGTCGGAGTGCAGGCAGCGGGTCGCCTCGGGGGAGCCCATCTGGTACCTGGTGCCGGACGGCATCGTGCAGTACATCAACAAGCGCGGGCTCTACCGGCGGCTGGAGGACTGAGCGGGGTTTTCGCTCCGCATCGGACAGGGCGCGAGCCCGGAGGTGATCCGCCGCGGAAGCGAGCCGTGGGGATCCGAAGCAACCGGAGAAGCAGACCGGGAGTGACATCCGTCCCGTCCGCCCGGTGACGATCGTCTACGTTTTCGGTGTGCGCCGGGGCAGCGCGATCGGAGGTGTCAGGGTGGCTCCTGGACGGCAGACCGGGCAGGGCGTCGAGGGCTCGGACGCTGTCGGCCGCATCCCGAGCGCCCACGACCGGGAACATCCCGGCCCGGCACGGGCGCGGGTGGAGCGCCGTTTCCGCATGAGGACGGTGATCACGGCGGCCGTGCTGATCACGGGGGTCTGCGCCTGCGAGGCCGCCGCACCGCCGTCGGCCTCCCCCTTCGAAGCCGATCTGCCGGAGTATCGCGTCCCGCCCGAGACGCCCCCACCCGCTCCGGCTCCCGTCCGGAGGGCCGAGACGCCATTCGCCCGGGCCCATCCCCGGGCCAGGGTCCTGCGGATCCCCGCCGGAGACATGATGGCCCGTGACGTCGTGGGCACCCTGCCCGACGGGCGGCTCATCGTCCGCAAGTCCTCCCGGCGCCTTCCGTACCTCGACCACGTCGACCTCTTCGACCCCGCCACCGGCCGCAGCGCGCTGCTGCAGCGCACGACGGAGCGCGAGTCGTACACCGCCGCCGCGGCGGCGCACGGCACACGCGTGGTGAAGCTCCTCGGGAACGACGAGCCGGGCGGGTGGATCCTCGAGGCCACCGACCTCCGCACCGGCCTGACCCGGGAGGTGATGAACACCTGGGGCGGTCCTGCGGGGTACTGCGGGAGGGGCTGGCCATATCCCGTCGACCTCGTTTTCCATCGAGGAGATCTCTACTTCTCCGTGTGCGTCTCCGGCGACGCGGGAGACGTGGGCGTCTACCGCATGGGCCCCGGCGACGAGATCCCCCGGCTGTGGCGGAGGGGACTGTACGACATCGCCTGGGAGGGCGACGCCTTCCTCGCGAAATCCCCCGTCCTGGCGCCGGACTCAGCTGATCCGGGTGATTTCACCGGCTCGCCGGCCCGCTATGGTCCAGACGGCACCAGACGCGGCGTTCCCGATCCGACGTCGTACATCGTCCGGGTGGACGAGGACCGGGACCTCCTGGAGTACGGCGACGGCACCGCCGCAGGTATCGGCCCGCGTGCCAGGGGCGTCGCCGTCTCGCGGCACGGGCGCTTCGCGGTGTGGCGCGAGGGCGGGACCGGCTGGCTCCTCGACGCACGGACGCGTACGGCGGTGCGCCTCCCGGGGAGGGCGGTGGAGGAGGTGGGCATCTCCCACGCCGGGTATCTCCAGTGGAGGACGGCGGGCGTCTGCAACGTCGTTGACCTGGCGGTCCTGAACGACCGGGACTGAGCGTCCCAGCCCTCGCCCTCGTCCCCGTCTCCGTCCTCTCGGCCGCCGGAGACCGTGGCCGCCGCTTCGGAGAACTCCCGACGGCGCCCGCGGCGGCCGAGGAGACCGCCGCGGGCGCGGTGAGCGGCGACGGGGCCCGTCCACGGCCGCCGACACCGGGCGGGGGAGGTCACCGGGGCGGAGCGGGCCGGTCCGCGGGGCCGAGGAACAGGGCCGCCAGGCGGGGGAGGCGGCGGCGGGTCTCGTCGTCGTCTTCCACGTCCCAGTCCTCTCCGGCGGGGTGGTCCAGGAGGTCCATGGCGGCCACCGCGGCCGCCGCCACGTCGTCGAACGACTCCGATTCGCCCTGAACGCGTTCGTACGCCCGCTGTGCCGCGTAGGAGACGTCCTCGCAGCCGATCCAGCCGCCTTCGCCGCGGCTCATCCGCACCACCACGGGAAGCTCCGCGAGCGAGTCGGGGTCGGCGACGGCCCGGGTGAACGTCGTGCGTCCCAGTAGCATCAGCCCCGCGCGGAAGTCGGTGAAGCCGTCGTCACCGCATCCGCCCTGGACGAGGTAGGCGGCGTTCCACAGCGGCCAGCGGTACGCGGAGTCCGCGACCTGGATGAAGATCCGCTCGAACGCGATGATCTCGGTGGGTTCCAGCTCGGCGAGCGAGTCGGTCAGGATCTCCACCATCGGGTCGTCGGGCGGGTCCCGGTCGTCGGCCCGGCCACCGGCGGATCTCCGCGCGCGCTCGATGATGTCCCACCAGGTGTCGATGTCCACCCTGGTCACCATAGCGACCGGGGCTCTCCCGCCGGTGCGGGCGGAACCGGGCGGCCGGGGTCCGTGCTCCGGCTGTCCCGGCAATCGGTTTGCGGTGTGGAATCGGGTGGCACACGATAGGCGTTGTACTGACTGCCCGCTTTCGCCGCGGGCCGTGCCGGGCATCCTTAGGGGTGACAGCGCCGACTACCGGAGGACTGACCCACACCGTGACCGCAACCGACAGATCCGTCCAGCTCGTCAGGATCGCCGCCGAGGCGGCGGCGGACAAACTGGCCGACGACATCCTCGCCTATGACGTGAGCGACCAGCTCGTCATCACCGACGCGTTCCTGCTCTGCTCCGCCACCAACGACCGCCAGGTCCGCGCCATCGTCGACGAGATCGAGGAGCGACTGCGGGTCGAGGCCGATGTCAAGCCGGTCCGCCGCGAGGGCGAGCGCGAGGGCCGCTGGGTCCTCCTCGACTTCATCGACATCGTCGTGCACGTCCAGCACGAGGAGGACCGCACCTTCTACGCGCTCGAGCGCCTCTGGAAGGACTGCCCCGCCATCGCCCTGCCGGACAGCGTGACGCAGGTCGCCGCGCAGCGTGCCCGGCCGGCGGCGCCGGAGGACGCTCTGTGAGGCTGAGGCGCACGAGCGCCGGCGAGCACGGCCGCACCGCGGCTCACACCTCCCGGCAGGGGGCCGCATGAGCCGCCGTGTCGTGTGCCTGAGGCACGGCCAGACACTGTGGAACGTCGAGCGGCGGTTCCAGGGGCACACCGACATCCCGCTGGACGAGACCGGTGCGGCTCAGGCCGCCCGCGCGGCCGGGCTGCTCGCCTACCTGCGCCCCGACATGATCGTCTCCTCCGACCTCCAGCGCGCCCTGCACACCGCCAGGGCGCTGGGCGGGGTCACCGGCCTGGACGTGGCCGTGGACAAGGACCTGCGCGAGCGCGGCGGCGGCGAGTGGGAGGGGCTCACCCGGGAGCAGATCTCCACCGGCTGGCCCCGCGAGTTCGCCGCCTGGGAGGCTCCGGGCGGAGAGGACGTCGCCGACGTCGCCGAACGGGTCTCGGCGGCGGTCCGCCGCTGGGCCGCCCGGCTGGAGCCCGACGGGCTGCTGGTCGTGGTCTCCCACGGAGCCGCGATCAGACTCGGCGTCGCCAAGCTGATGGGACTGCCCCAGGAGCACTGGCCGGCGCTGGGCGGCCTGGGCAACTGCTCGTGGTCGGTGCTGGAGGAGGGACGCAAGGGCTGGCGCCTCCTGGAGCACAACGCCGGGACCCTGCCCGAGCCGGTCCAGAGCGACGACAGCCCCGAGGCCACGCGGACCTGATCGCCTGGTCGTACGGCTCGCCCCGGTGACGGGCGCGAGCCGTACGGGCGTCGATTAGGTGAACGGGACGATGTCCCTATATGCTTCCGGAGCGCCGCGACGAGAGCACTCGGAGCGGTGACCAGGGGCTATGGCGCAGCTGGTAGCGCGCCTCCATGGCATGGAGGAGGTCTGGGGTTCGAATCCCCATAGCTCCACTCCGGGGTCGTTCCCGAAGTGCCCTGAAGAACATCGGTGAGATCCCGCCCGGTCGGCTCGATCGGGCGGGATCTCGTCGTTTTCCCGGCCGGTACGGCCGTCGGCGGGCTCGTGCGGTCTCCCGGACCGGGATGAGGTCCTCGCTCCGGTCTTCGCGCCGCCGCCTCCTCACGGCGCGGCCGGTGCGCCGATGCCGACGCGGTGGGGCCCGGCCGGCACCGCGACCACGTCTCCGAGGTGATCTGATGAACCGGCTTCCACGCCGGACGGGGCTGCGGGCCGCCAGCCGCTTCCTGCGGCGGAGATGGAGATGGCTGATCGCCGGGTCCGGCGTGCTGTCGGCCGCAGTGGCCGTCGGCGTGGTGCTGGCCTTCCCGTCCGTCGCCGCCACCGCCTGTCCGGGCTGCTACGGACTGGAGGAACTGGAATCGGGGCTCTACGTCGAGTCGGGCCTGCCGGCCGGGCGGCGCCGCCGGGTGGCGGAGGCTGTGGCTGCGGGGGAGCGGCGCGTCCGTGATTTCTACGGGGGGCGTACGGGCTCGCCGCGGGTTCTGGTCTGCGTGACGGAGAGCTGCTACCGCCGGATCGGCGGGGGCGGGGAGCGAGGCGTCGCCATTCTCGACCGCGCGGTGATGCTCTCGCCGCGCGGCATCGATCCGGTGATCGTCTCCCACGAGCTGTCGCACGTCGAGCTCCGCGACCGGCTCGGGTCCGCAGCGGACCGGATCCCGAAGTGGTTCAACGAGGGACTGGCCGTCGTGGTCTCCGACGATCCGCGCTATCTCCTGCCGGGTACGGCCCCGGACCGGTGCCGGGTCGGCCCGGCGGGGGCTCCCCCTTCGAGCTCGGTGGAGTGGCTGCGCGCGGCCGGTGCGGACGATCAGGTCTACGCCAGATCGGCGTGCCGGGTGCACCGATGGCTGGCCGCGAACGGCGGGCGGGCCGCCCTGATCGGCCTGCTGGAGCGCCTGGCCGCGGGGGAGGAGTTCGCGCTGATCGTGCGGCAGGGGGCGGAGTGAGGGCCGGTTCCAGGGGCCGGGCCGGTTCCGAGGGGAGGGCGCGGAGTGAGGGCCGGTTCCGGGGGGCCGGGCGCCGCAGGCGTGGAGCGGCCTTTCCCGGGCCGTTTCGCGGGGTCGTCAGACACCGGCGTTCCGGCGGGACCAGCGGCTGCCGACCAGGCGCCGGGTGGTGCGGGGCGTGCGGTCGCGGGTGTCGGTGCGGAACCAGAGCTGGACCCGGGCGCCGCCGAGGGAGGAGGCGTCGATCCTCAGATCGCCCCCGGAGGACTCCGCGAGCCGGCGGGCGATGTCCAGGCCCAGCCCGGTGGAGCCCGCGCCGCTGGCCCCGCGCCGCAACGCCGCCGTCGGGTCGGGGATGCCCGGTCCGGCGTCGGCGATGAGCACGCCCACCGTGCCGGAGCCCTGGTGCAGGGTCACGGTGAAGGCGGTGCCCTGGGGAGTGTGCCGGAAGACGTTGCCGAGCAGGGCGTCCACGACGGCGCTGAGTTCGGCCGCCGGGACCGGCACGCGGACGGGCGCGTCCGCGCCGATCAGTTCCCACGGCCGCTGCTGGTCCTCGGCGAGGGCGGACCAGAAGGTGAGCCGCTCGCGCAGCACCTCGGCCGCGTCGCAGGAGACGGCTTCCGGGGCGCGGGAGGGGGCGCGGGCCGCCGCGATGATCTGGTCGACCTCGGACTCCAGGCGGCTGAGGGAGTGGCGGCTCTGCTCCGCCTCCGGGCCCAGGTGGTCGAGGCTGAGCCGCAGGGCGGTCAGCGGGGTGCGGAGCCGGTGCGACAGGTCGGCGGCCATCTCGCGTTCGGCGGCGAGCAGCTGCACGACCCGGTCGGCCATGGTGTTGAAGGCCTCCGCCGCGGTGACGAGTTCGGGCGGGCCCTCGGGCCGGATGCGGACGCTGAGGTCGCCGGCGCCCAGCGAGCTCGCGGCCCGGCCGAGCCGCCGGGCCGCCCGCACCATGCGCACGCCCAGCCGGTCGGCGACCAGCACCGAGCCGGCGGCCAGCACCACGGCGAGCCCGGCCAGCACCGCCCACGACTGGGCGACGCCTCGGGTCAGCTCCTCGGCGGGCACGAATACCTCGACGACCACGGTCCGCCCGCCGTCCAGGGCGACCGGGCGCAGCAGGAGGTAACCGGCGCCGGTCTCGACGGTGTCGGCCCTCGTCAGCCGGGAGACCGCGGCCACGGTCGCGGCGGGCGCGCGGACGGTGCCGACCGTGCCGCCGCCCGGCAGGTGTACGGCTATGCGGTCCCGGGCACCGCTGCTGGCCAGGGCGTGGGGAAGCCGGCTCGGGTCGAGGGTGATCGCCAGTACCGGGACGAGTGCCGAGGCCTGCCGTTCGGCCTCGGAGATGGCCCTGGTGTGGGCGATCTCCTTGACGATGATCCCCAAGGGGATGAGGAAGGCCAGGGCGATCATCGAGGCGCCGGCGAGTGCGAGCAGGGCGAGGGTCCGCCTCATCGGGGTGTGACCAGCATGACGCCGACCCCGCGCACGGTGTGCAGGTAGCGGGGCGCGGAGGCGCTCTCGCCGAGTTTGCGGCGCAGCCACGACAGGTGGACGTCGATGGTCTGGTCGTCGCCGTAGGACTGCTGCCACACCTCGGCGAGCAGCTCCTTGCGGGAGACGACCCGGTCGGCCCGGGCCGCGAGGTAGGCCAGCAGGTCGAACTCCCGGCGGGTCAGCGTGAGCGGCACGCCGTCCACGGTGGCCTCCCTGCGGTCCAGGTCCACGGCGAGTCCTCCCGCGCGGACCACCTTCGACGGCCCGGCGGGCCGCGCGCGCCGCAGGACCGCCTCCAGCCGGGCGTTCAGGTGGTCCCCGGAGAACGGCTTGACCAGGTAGTCGTCCGCCCCGGCCTGCAGCAGGCGGACGATCTCGGCCTCGTCGTCCCGGGCGGTGGCCACGATCACCGGGACGCTGGAGACGCTGCGCACCATCTTCAGCGCCTCCGACCCGTCCAGATCGGGCAGGCCGAGGTCGAGGATCACCGCGTCCGGGGGATGCTGGGTGATCTCCCGCAACGCGTCGAGAGCACGCCCCGCGCTGCGCACGGCGTGCCGGCGCCTGCTCAGTTCCTGAATGATCGCGGAGCGTACGTACTCGTCGTCTTCCACCACGAGAACGGTCGCCATGGGGCGTAACCGTAGTGAACAAACAGGCATCTAGGGTAATAATTCACCGCATGCGGCAGAGCTTGGGATTCATCGCGGTGTGGCTCGGCGCCACCGTGCTGGCGACGTGGGTCGCCTGGTTCGGTGTCCGCGACGTGCTGCGCAGCGAGGTCGTCGACGACATGAGGATCGAGCCGCTCAGTGCCGTGAACGGACGGACCGGGGCGGCGGCGCTCCCCGTCGGGGCGCCCGCCGAGCCGACCGCGGGCGTGGGCACCCCGATCGCGACCGCGCGCTCCGAGGCGCCGGAGAAGCACGCCCGGACCCGGCCCCCGGCCACCCCCGCGCCGACGGGCACCGCCGCGCCGGTGAGCCGGGCCACCGGTTCCGCCCCGCCGGCGACCCGCCCGCCGAGCAGGCCGACCAGCTCCGGCAGCCCCCGGACCCGGCCGGACCCGGCCCCCGAGCCCACGGCCACCCGGACCTCGTCGGCGCCCAGGGCCTCGGCGTCGAAGGCTCCCGAGGCCAAGGCGGCGCCGGACGCGAACGTGCGGGTGGTGAACGTGAAGGGCGGCTCGGTGTCGTTCGTCATCGAGAACGGCCTCTGCCGGCTGGTCTCCGCCGCGCCCAACGCGGGCTACGAGACGAAGGTCTCCCAGGCCGACGGATGGATCCGGGTGGACCTGATCCAGGGGGCGCACGGCTCGTCGGCCTTCTGCATCGGGCACGAGAACCGCACCGACGTCTGGGAGTTCTGATCCGCCGCCTCCGAAGAACGCGGCCGGATCACCCTGCGGGGTCGCCCCGGGCGGCGGACCGGGAGCGCGCCCCGGAGACGCGGGGCGAGAGGTCACGGAGGCCTCGCCGCCGGGAGACCACAGCCCTTCGCGCCCGGCGGAGCCGTATGTCACCGCCGGGAGATCACGGTCCTTCGAGTTCGCGGAGCCGTACGTCGGCCTCGGCGATGCGATCCTCGCCGAAGACCGCCACGCCGTGCTCCTCCAGCAGGGCGGTGGTGACGCCCCGGCCCGGCAGCAGGCGGCCGCGGAAGGTGCCGTCGTAGACGGTCAGGCTTCCGCAGGAGGGACTGCCCTCCTTCAGGATCGCGATCCGGGCGCCCGCGGACCTCGCGGCGGCCAGCGCGGCGCGGGCCCCCGCCAGGAACTCCCCGGTGACGTCCGTGCCGTCGGCGGCCAGGACCCTGGCGGCGCCCGCGAGCACGGCCGCCCCTCCGGCGCCGCCGGAGATCTCCGCGGCGGGACGGGGGACGGGCAGCCCGCCGGAGACCTCGGGGCAGAACGGGACGAGCCGGCCTTCCTGCCGCCAGCGGGCCAGCACGGCGTCGCCGCTCGTCTTGGCGGCTCCGTCGTAGCGGACCTTCCGTCCCATCAGGCAGGCGCTGACCAGGATCATCTCCACGCCCTCCAGCGTACGCGCCTCGGATCGGAGGGCGGGACGGGCGGGCAGTACCCTGTCTGCCATGTCCGCAAACCTCAGGGTGTCCCGATGATCGGGCCGCTCGCCACCGGTCTGATCGTGTTCGCGCTGGTGATCGCGCTGGTGAGCCTGCTGACGACCGCGCTGAACAAGTCGATGGGCACCGTACTCCTCGTCGCGTTGGGCGTGCTCGAGATCGGCCTGCTCGTCCAGGCGGGATTCGTGGTCGCCGCGCTGGTCGGGGGAGAGGGCCCGGCCGACACCGCCACGCTGATCGGCTACACGGCGGGCACCGTGGTGATCCCTCCGGTCGCCGCGTTCTGGGGGGTGGGCGAGCGCTCCCGCTGGGGTCCCGCCGTGATCGCGGTCGCGGGTTTCGCGATCCCCGGCATGGTCGGGCGGATGCTGCAGATCTGGCAGGGGATGGGATGACCGGGCGCGCAGAGCAGGGCCGGACGGGGCAGGGCCGGCCGGTGGACGGCGGGCACACGACGGGCGCCGGGCCGGGCCGGGTGCTGGTCGCGGTCTACGGGATCTTCGCGCTGGCCGCCGGAGCGCGGGCGGCGGTGCAGATCTCACGGCAGTTCGGCGAGGCCCCGCTGGCCTACACGCTGTCGGCCTTCGCCGCCGCGGTCTACCTCCTGCTGGCCGTGGCCCTGGGCCGGGGGATGCGCCGCCTGGCGCTGGTGGCGTGCGGGATCGAGCTGGCCGGGGTGCTGATCGTGGGCACGCTGAGCCTGGTGGACCCGGAGGCGTTCCCGAAGGCAACGGTCTGGTCAGGTTTCGGGAGCGGTTACGTTTTCATCCCGTTAGTCCTTCCTGTCCTGGGACTTTATTGGCTTTCCCGCCGTAGGTAGTTAGCCCGCAGCCCGGCTGGGCAGTCCAGCCTCCCCAACCGCGAAACAGGGAGGCAGACTGTGAGCACGATCGAGCAGTCCATCGACGTGAACGTGCCGATCCGCACGGCGTACAACCAGTGGACGCAGTTCGAGAGCTTTCCCGAGTTCATGGAAGGCGTCGAGTCGGTCAAGCAGCTGAGCGACACCCGGACGGCGTGGATCGTGGAGATCGCCGGCGTCCGCCGCGAGTTCGAGGCGGAGATCACCGAGCAGCACCCCGACGAGCGGGTGGCCTGGAAGTCCGTCGAGCGGCCGCACCAGGCGGGTGTGGTGACCTTCCACCACGTGGCCCCGGACACCACCCGGGTCACGCTCCAGATGGAGTACGACCCGGAGGGCTTCGTCGAGACGGTCGGCGACTGGCTCCAGATCGTCCGGGTCCGCGTCAAGGGCGACCTGGAACGCTTCAAGGCGTTCATCGAGTCGCGCGGCGCCGAGACCGGCGCGTGGCGCGGGGACGTCCCGGGCCCGCAGGACCGCGGCGCCGACCCGCTGCTCGGCGGCGGCCTGCCGCCGACCACGCCGGGCCAGGGCCTCTGAGGCTCTCCGGGGGTCTCTGAGCCGAGCGAAGGAGCCCGGGTTCCTCTCTGTCAGAAGAGAGGGGCCCGGGCTTCCACGTTGTCAGGGATCTGCCGGGGATCCGTAATGTCAGGAACAAATGCGAATTTCAGTCCTGTTACAGTTGGAGTCAGCCAATCATCCCATGAATTTACGGCCCGAGTCGGGAGGACCGAAACCGCATGAGCGTGCTCACCCAGGAGACCCGGCGCCGCACAGGGGAAGCGGCAGGATCCCTGACCTGGCTGCTCGTGCTGGGGATCGTCCTGGCCGCGCTGAACCTGCGCACCGCGGTCACCAGCGTGGGGCCGGTCCTGGACGAGATCTCGGCCGGCCTCGGCATGTCCGGCGCCGGCATCGGGCTGCTCACCACCCTCCCGGTGCTCATCTTCGCCACCGTCGGGGCGGCGACCCCGGCCCTGGCCCGCAGGACCGGAGAGCACCGGCTGCTGCTGCTCGCCCTCCTCGCGCTCGGAACCGGCCTGGTGATCCGCGCGATGGCGGGCTCCGCCGAACTCTTCCTGTTCAGCAGCGCGCTGGCGCTGTCCGGCGGCGCGGTGGGCAACGTCCTCATCCCCACGCTGATCAAGCGCCATTTCCCCGGCAGGGCCGGGACGATGACCACGGTCTACACCACCGCGCTCGCGGTCGGCACCATGCTCGCCGCCGCGGCGACCGTGCCGATCGAGCGGGCCGCCGACGGCAACTGGCATCTGGCGCTCGGCGTGTGGGGCGCGCTGGCCGCCGTCGCCGCCCTTCCCTGGCTCGTGCTGCTGCGCAGCGAGCCGGACAAGGGCGAGGGCACCGGCCGCCTCGGCCTGCGGACGCTGCTCCGCAGCAGGCTGGCCTGGTCCGTCACCGCCTATTTCGGCACCCAGAGCATGGTGGCCTACATCATGTTCGGCTTCCTGCCCCAGATCCTCGTCGACGGCGGCTACACCTCGGGGCAGGCCGGGCTGGTGCTGGGCGTCTTCACCGCGATCGGCATCCCGGTCTCGATGATCACGCCCTCGGTCGCCTCCAGGTTCGCCGACCAGCGGCCGGCGGTGGCGGCGTTCGTCGCCTTCTACCTGGTGGGCTTCCTCGGCCTCTGGCTGGCCCCGGTCGCTCTGGCCTGGGTCTTCGCGGTCCTGGTCGGCATCGGGATGGGATCCTTCCCGCTCGCGCTGACCATGCTCGCCCTGCGCACGCGCACCCCCGAGGCCACCGCCGCTCTGTCCGCCTTCGGACAGAGCACCGGATACCTCATCGCGGGTGCGGGCCCCTTGGTCGTCGGCGTGATGCACGAGGCGACCGGAGGCTGGACGCTCACCTTCCTGCTCCTGCTCGCGGTGGTCACCGTGCAGCTCGCCGCCGGCTGGTACGCCGGCCGCGCCCGCTACCTGGAGGACGAGCGGGTCCAGGCCCGCTGACGCTCCCGCCCGGCCGCGGCCTGCGCCTCCTCGGGGGCGGCGCAGGCCGCGGCCGGCATCGTCTCCGGCGGTCCCGGCACCGCGGCCGGCATCGCTTCCACGTCCTCGGGGCGACGGACGGCATCGCTTCCACGGCCCCGGGCCGGCGGATGGCACGGACGGTGCACGGGTCCGGCACTGCGGACGGCACGGACGGTACGCGGGCCCGGCGCGGGAGGTCAGGCCGCGACCCGCGCCCCGGCCGCCCGCAGCGCGGCCCGCGCGGCGGCCAGGGCGCTGTGCGTGGAGACCTCGCTGAGCATGCCGGGGGCCGCGACCGAGTCGCCCGCCAGCCAGACGCCGTCCCCCCGGTCGATCGCGGGCCGGTCCCGCCAGGAGGACCCGGGCAGGTCCAGGGCACCGGTGCGGGCGTTGCAGACGGACTCCCGCCGCCAGGTCGCCCGCTCCGGCCAGCCCGGCAGGGCCAGGTCGGCCAGGCGCTCCAGCCTGCCGACGGCCTGGGCTCTCGTCTCGCCGGGCCGGAGCGGCATCTCCAGCTGAGCGAGCGTGTGCCCCGCGGGGGCGAGCGTGCGGTCCGCGAGGCCGTACTGCTCGGCGAACCCGCCCTCGTCCAGGTCGAAGACGGCGAAGGCGTCCCGGGGGCTCCGGACGAGTCCCAGATCGAGCAGGACCGCCCGGCCGCTCTCCCAGCGCAGCGACTCGTCCCCGAGCAGACCCCTGGCCGCGTCCAGCGAGGTGGCGACGATCACGGGTCCGCCTCCCGGCAGGCGGTCCACCCGCGAACCGGTCTCGATCCGCACGCCCAGGTCGCGTGCGCGGCCGGCCATCCGGTCGATCACCTTCCGCCAGCCGCCGACGACGTAGCGGGGAGCGGGGTACTGCGGCGCGCTCACCCGCAGCAGCCGCTCCCAGACGAAGGCGGCCGAGAGCCGCCCCGGGTCGGCGTCGAAGGTGGCGACGCCGGCCAGGCCGCAGGCCGTGCGCATCGCCTCCTCGCCGAAGCGCTCCGCGGCCCAGGTGCGGAAGTCCTGATCCACCGGGGCGGCGATCCTGCGCTTGGTCAGCGCGCTCACCAGGGGCCAGGGCGGCGTCAGGGCGAGGCGGCCGCCGTACCGGAAACGCGAGCGGGCGAGCTCGCCGAGCGTGGGCCTGCGGAACGGCTGGACCAGCCCGCGGGCCGCCATCCAGCGCCACGGCTCGCCGTCGGAGTAGAAGACGTGCGGGCCGTCGTTGGCGACGTACGGCGCCGCGGAGGAGCGGGCCCGCCCGCCCAGGGACCGGTGGGCCTCGTGGAGGGTGACGCGCGCGCCGCCCTCGGCGCAGGCGATGGCCGCGGTGAGCCCCGCGAGCCCGCCGCCGATGATGGTGATCTCTGTGGTCATGCCCTCACGACGCGGCGGGCGGGCGTGTTCGTGACACGGCGGGGACGCCGCCCCGGCGGTCCCGGGGGCCGGGAAACCGTTTGCGGACGCTGGAGGGCGACCCGGAGTGGACGGCCTCCGTCGAGAGGCTGCTGCGGGTGCGCGGGGTCCGCCGCGAGCAGGTACGGCGCGGCCAGGTGCTGGCCGCCGTCGGCGGCCAGACGGCTCACCGGCGCTTCACCGCCAGGATCCACCTGCTGCCGGCGGCGGACGGCGGACGCGGCACGGCGGTCGCGACCGGTTACCGGCCGCAGTTCTACCTCCGCACGACGGACGTGCCGGGCCGGCTGGAGCTGGGCGGGAGCGGGAGCGCGCAGCCCGGGGAGACCGTCGAGGCGGCGGTCGAGCTCGGTCGGCCGGTCGCCCTGGAGGCGGGGCTGGGCTTCGCGATCCGCGAGGGCGGTCGGACGGTGGGCGCGGGAACGGTCCTCGCCGTGCTCGACTGAGGGTTCGCGCTGTTCTCCGGGTCTGTTCCTGGGTCTGCTCCCGGGCCTGTGCTCGGGGTCTGTTCTCCGGCCCGTTCTCCGGCTCGTGCGAGCCGGAGAACGGCGCTCGCCGGCGGTACGCCCCGGTGCCCCGCTCTCCGGGGCGGGCCGCCGGAGCGGCGTCAGGCCGGGGAGGCGAGGCGGGTCAGCTTCTCCGGGTCGGCGACGAGGTAGACCGTCCGGACCAGGCCGTCCAGGACGACCAGGGAGAACACGGAGATGGGCCGCGCCCCGGCGGTCACCACGGCCGCCGGGGCGCCGTTCACGTCGGTGAACTCCACCGCGTAACCCTCCGGCGCCACGACGCCCAGGGACTCGGCGAACCGCCGGGCGCCCGCCTCGGTGGCGATCGCGGTGAGGAAGCGGGCGACCTTCCCGGTGCCGACGAGGGCCCGGAGCGGGGCCTTCGCCCGGCCGCCGCCGTCGGCCACCAGCGTGACGTCGTCGGAGAGCATCGCGATCAGCCCGTCGAGGTCACCGTCGACGCACGCGCCGATGAACCGCTCGGTGATCCGGCGGCGGCTCGTCCGGTCCACGTCGAACCGCGGCCGCCGCTCCTCGACGTGTTTCCTGGCCCGGCGCGCGAGCTGCCGCACCGTCGCCTCCGTACGGCCGACCGCCTCGCCGATCTCCGCGTACGGCAGGCCGAACGCCTCCCGGAGCACGAACACCGCCCGCTCCAGCGGCGACAACGTCTCCAGCACCACCAGCAGCGCCAACTCCACCGAGTTGGTCAGCGCGACCCGTTCGGCCACGTCCGGGACGGTGCCCGCCGGATCGGCGCCCACCGGCTCGGGCAGCCACTCCCCGACATGGGACTCCCTGCGGGCCTTTGCCCGCCGGAGCCGGTCGACGGCCAGGCGGGTGGTCACCCTGATCAGGTAGGCCCGGTCGTTCTCGACCGCCGCGGTGTCCGCGCCGGACCAGCGCAGCCATGCCTCCTGCACGACGTCCTCGGCGTCCGCGACGGTGCCTAGGATCCGGTAGGCGACCCCGGTCAGCAGGTCGCGGTGTTCCTCGAAGCGCTCGACGGTCACGAGTACACAGACGTATCACGGTCCCCCGCGCGTGACACGGCCGGGAAGGCCCTTCCGCCGGGAGGAACGGTGGCGCGAGACGGGTCCGGAGTGAGCTAGTATTTCTCTGCACCGCAAGGGGCTATGGCGCAGCTGGTAGCGCGCCTCCATGGCATGGAGGAGGTCTGGGGTTCGAATCCCCATAGCTCCACCTCGGGACCGTTCTCGAAACGGTCCGCAGGTGGTTGACGGGATCCCGTCCGATCGGCTCGATCGGGCGGGATCCCTTCGTTTTCTGGGCCCGTGCGGCCGTCGGCGGGCTCGTCCGGGCGGGTGCGGCGGTCGCCGAGAAGCGGTACCGGCGGTGTGCAGTCACTGCGAGCGCTTCAGAGACCAGCCGAGAGGCATGCGTGATCTGCGGTCGGCTGAGGACCGTGTCGTCGAGGACCACGTCCGCCAGGCGCAGCCGGTCACCCAGGCGGGGTGGAGACACCCGGCCGGCAGGTAATGCTCGCGCTGCAGGGCGTCGGCCGCAGAGGCGGCCCGATCTTGATACTCCAGATGCGGTGCTCGTGGGGCCGCTGTCAACAATTGAGGGTGGCGGTGGTCCGGGGCCGGCCAGAGGCGGGATCCAGGGTTACGGGGAATGTTCGCCCGTCGGACACCCGGATCTCGACCGAACTCGGTCCCGTCCACTTGACCGAGTCGAAGGCGTCGTCGGGGACGTCGTCGTTGAAGCAGCCGAGATCCCACTCCCTGCTGAGTAACCCGCTGTCCCGGCGGACGCTGAGCCACATCACCGTGTCCGGACCGAGACCTGCCAGAGACTTCTGGAGCCGGATCCTGTACGGGGCCGGTCCGTCGATGAAGCCGGCCTCCTGGGTAGAGGCGAACGTGAGGGCGACCCACCCTCCGAACAATGCGACACTCGCGCCCAGCCCGGCAAGGACGACGATCACGACGCGCAGCCACATCCGTCGTAGTCCGACGGCGGCCCACGCCATCAGGAGGCAGGCCAGCACACCGAGCGCGAACGGATGGTTCAGATGATCCCTCAAGAGCACCAGGTGGGAGTCATGGAAGTACACCAGGACTGCGAGGCCGCCCGTGCAGAGGGAGGCGGCCGACAGCACGAGTGAGCGAGGAGACATCGCGGCTCCCATCGACGGGGTGACATCAAGATCATGGCAGTACCGCGGTGCGGCAGTCGTGGAGTGCACGGAATCTCGACGAAACCCACGCAGCCTTCGGGCCGGTGCTCGGCCGCTGGACGGAGTGGGCGCGGTGATCGTGGAGAGGTGCACGGGCGGTGTGCGGGCGCGTCACGGGCCGGCCGCGAGGGCGGCCGATTCGTGCCGTGCGCTCTAGGATCGGGCCATGCCGTTGACCGCGAGCGACGTCGACCGGTTCGAGGCCTCCAGGCCGCGTCTGGAGGCCATCGCCTACCGCCTCCTGGGCTCCGCGGAAGAGGCCGAGGACGCCGTGCAGGAGACGTTCCTGCGCTGGCAGGCCGCAGACGTCGGCCGCATCGAGGTTCCCGAGGCCTGGTTGACGAAGGTCCTCACCAACCTGTGCCTCAACCAGCTCACCTCCGCGCGGGCACGCCGTGAGACCTACGTGGGCCAGTGGCTCCCCGAGCCGCTGTTCGCCGGGGACCCGATGCTCGGCCCGGCCGACACCGCCGAGCAGCGCGAATCGGTCTCGTACGCGGTGCTCACCCTCATGGAGCGCCTCTCCCCCAACGAGCGGGCGGTGTACGTGCTGCGGGAGGCCTTCGACTGCCCGCACCGGGAGATCGCCGAGATCCTCGACATCACCGAGGCCGCCAGCCAGCAGATCCTGCACCGGGCCAAGAAGCACCTCGCGGACGGCAGGACCCGCACCGAGATCGACGGGGCCGCCGCCCGGCGGATCGTCGAGGAGTTCCTGGCGGCCGCCACCAGCGGCCGGATCGAGCCGCTCGTGCGCCTGCTCACCGAGGACGCCGTGTCGATCGCCGACGGCGGCGGGAAGGTCCCGGCCCGTGCCAAGGCGTTCGAGGGCGCCGTCGCGGTCGCGAAGTTCCTGCGGGGCCTGTTCAAACCCGGCGAGGCCAAGCGCGCCCTGGCCGGCGGCACGCCCGAGGTCTACGCCTGGACCGCCAACGGCGGCCCCGCCGTGGTGGCCGTCGTGGACGGCCGGGTCATCGGGATCATGTGCCTGGAGGTCACCGCCGAGGGCATCGCCGCGTTCCGCAACCAGGTCAACCCCGACAAGCTCGAGCGCGCGACCGCGCACTGGGCGGCCACCGACCACGGGGAGCCCCTGTTCAGCGTCTTCTGATCGCGGTGTGAGGTGCTTCACACCGTGTTCCTGTCAGGAAACGGCGGGCCGCCCGGTTCAGGTGGCGAACCCCCGCAAGACAGGAGCAAGGAAATGCAGCACCGCATCGTCGTCCTCGGAGCCGGATACACCGGAGCCGTCGTCGCCGGCCGTCTCGCCAAGCGGCTCCGCCGCGAGGACGTCACCGTCACCCTCGTCAACGCCGAGCCCGACTTCGTGGAACGCGTCCGCATGCACCAGCTGGCGGTCGGCCAGGACCTCAAGCCCCGGCCGCTGCGTGAGATGTTCGCGGGCAGCGGGGTCGAACCGAGGCTCGCGAAGGTCACCGGCATCGACGCCGACCGCAGGACCGTCTCCGTCACCGACGCGGACGGCGACGGAGAGCTCGCCTATGACACGCTCGTCTACGCCCTCGGCAGCGGCTGGGACACCCAGGGCGTCCCCGGGGTCGCCGAGCACGCCCACGAGATCGCCGGTCGCCCCGGAGCGCTCCGGCTGCGCGAGCGCCTGGCCGGCCTCGACGCCGGGCGGACCGTGGTCGTCGTCGGCGGCGGGCTCACCGGTCTGGAGGCCGCGGCCGAGATCGCCGAGGCCCGCCCGGACCTCGGCGTCGCCCTCGCCGCCCGCGGCGGCCTCGGCGACTGGCTCTCGCCCAAGGGCCGCGAGCACCTGCGGAAGGTCTTCGGCAGGCTCGGGATCACCGTGCACGAGCACGCCGCGGTCACCGGCGTCGAAGCCGACCGCGTCGTCACCGCCGACGGCAGGACCGTCCCGGCCGATGTCACCGTGTGGACCACCGGCTTCGCGGTCCACCCGATCGCGAAGGCGACCACCCTGGAAGTCACCGGCACCGGTCAGATCGTGGTCGACGGGACCATGCGCTCGGTCTCGCACCCGGACGTGTACGCCGTCGGAGACGCGGCCATGGCGACGGGTCCCGGGGGCAAGCCGCTGCGGATGTCGTGCGCCTCGGGGACCCCGGCCGCGTGGCAGGCCGCCGACGCGATCGCGGCGCGCCTGACCGGCGGGAAGCCCCCGGCCGCCTCGATCCGCTACTTCAACCAGTGCATCTCACTGGGCCGGAAGGAGGGTCTGATCCAGTACGTCACCGCCGACGACCGCGCCGTGCGGGCGGCCCTGACCGGGCGGCTCGCCGCCGCCTACAAGGAACTGGTCTGCAAGGGGGCCGCCTGGGGCGTCGCCAACCCGACGCTCGGGCTGCCGGCCCGGCGCCGCCGCGTCACGCGGGAGGGGGCCGCGGCGGGCTCGGCCGCCAAGGCGCCGGCGTAGCGCACGGAGCGAAGCGTGCGGACCGCGCGGCAGGCGCTGTGCCGTACCGGCGCGCGCCCGATCCGGCCCTCGTCGCCCTCGCCGCCCACGGCCCTCTCGCCGTGGGCGGCGACCGGGGCGCCGGCTCAGCCCTCGGCCCGGACCGGCGCCTCGACGGTGCCCAGGCCGGTCTCCAGGTGCGCCAGTGCCCTGTCGATCTCGGCGGGCCCGTCCATGCGCGCGTCCTGTGCCCACTGCAGCCAGACCATGGCCACGACACCGAAGACGGCGCCGACGGCGTTCCGTATCCGCGGGTCGTCCGCGGGGCTTCCGGCCCTGTCCGCCACGGTCTCGCAAACCTCGCGGATCAGGCCGGGGCTCCTGCGCAGGTTGGCCGCGAGCAGCTCGGGCACGGTGGCTGCGAACACCTCGCGGGCGTGCCCTGCGGCGATCTCCTCGGCGGACAGGGCGGCGAACGCCGTGCGGAACGCGCCGCGCAGCACGGTGACCGGCGCGCCCGGCGGCTGGGCGGCCAGGGCCTCGATGAGGGGCGGGAAGCGATCGAGCGCGGCCAGGTGCTCCTTCGCCGGGAAGTAGCGGAAGAAGGTGGCGGGGGAGATCTCGGCGGCCTCGGCGATCTGCTCGATGGTGGTGGCGTCGTAACCGCGCTCCCTGAAGAGCCGGAAGGCTTCGCGCAGGATCGCCTCCCTGGTCCTGGCCTTCTTCCGTTCGCGCAGCCCGTCGTCACCCACGCATCGGACTTTACCGCACTCGCAAATGATGGTTCACTCTCAATTGAGAGAGATCTCTCGGATTAATCGGAGAGTCTCACCTGGCAACGGAGGTGACCCGCCATGGGTGACGACGTCGACGGCCTGCATCACGTGGGCCACGTGGTACGGGACATGGGCGAGGCGATGGAGCGGTACCGCCGGCTGGGCTTCACGGTGTCGGCACCCGCCTATCCCGTTCTTCCGCGCAGGACGGGAGGCCCCGCCGAGCCCTTCGGGGTGGCCAACGCCCATGTGTACTTTCCCGGCGGCTTCATCGAGCTGGTGGCCGTCCTCGACGAGACCGGTCGCGTGCCGGGCGGGGCCCGTCCGATCCCGCTGCAGGTGCCCGATGACAGGCTGCCGGGGCTGGTGGCCGCGATCCGCGCCACCGCCGTGAACATCACGTCCTTCCTCCGGCGTTTTCAGGGGCTCCACATCGTGATCGCGGATACGCCGGACATCGACGGCGTCGCCGCGCGGCTGACGGCCGGGGGCGTCGGCCACGGCGGCGTGCACGCCATCCAGCGGCCCGTCGAGACCGGGACGGGGACCAGGATGGAGCCCGCTCGCTACCTCGAGATCTCCGATCCGGGCCTGCCCGCGGGGCGGGTGCCGGAAGGCAGGATCGGGTTCGCCGAGAACGGCCGGGCCGAGGTGCCCGGGGACCGGCGGCACGCCGGCCATCCCAATGGTGCGACCGGCCTGCGCGAATGCGTGCTGTGCGTCGCCGACTCGGAGCTGCCCGGGCTGGAGCGGCGCTACGGCACCTACTTCGGCCGGATGCGCCGCGACCGGACGGCGCCGGGCGTGGCGCGCTTCGACCGGGCGAACGTCACCGTCGTGTCCGCGTCGGCGCTCGCCGACCTGCTGCCCGGTGAACGTCCGGCGGTCCTGCCGGCGTTCGTCGCCTACACGGTGTCGGTGCCCGACGTCGCCTCCACCGAGCGGCTCCTGCGCGGCAACGGCCTCCCGATCATCCGGACCGGCCCCGGGGAGATGTTCGTGCCCGCCGACGCCGCCCTGGGCACCGCGGTCGGCTTCCGTCAGGACGACTGAGGCGGCCTCCGCGCGGCGGGGCTCATGAGGCCGCCGTCCGGACGGTGGACGGTGAGCTCGCCGTACGCCGACAGGAGCCCGGCCAGGTCGCCGGGTGCGCCGCGGAGCGTGTGATCCAGGAACGCGGCGCTGGCGCCGGCGGTTATCCGCAGCCCCGAGGCGCGGTCCAGGGAGCCGACCAGCGAGGGCACGGGCGGCAGGTAGAGCGGTGCGTCGGTGAAGGAGAGATGCGCGGTGCCCGGGACGGTGAGCCGGTAGCCCGGAGCGGTGCCGAGCTCGAGGACCCGGGTGAGGCGGGGGATGTAGTCCGGGTCGGTGCCGGGTCCGACGGACTGGGTGAGGGCGAGCACAGGCTGGCGCAGCGGCCGTGAGGCGGGCCCGTGGGGATAGCCGTCCAGGTCGATGACGGCCGCGAACCGCGGGTCCTGCCGGGCGGCCTGCAGGGCGGCGGCCCCGCCCAGGGAGTGCCCGGTCGCCGCGGCCCGGCCGGTGTCGAGGCGGCCGGTCATCCCCCGGGCGGGGCCGGGGATCTCACCGCGGTCGACCCGGCCGAGCTGGGTGAGGACGAAGCGGAGGTCGGCGGCCCGGACCGCCGTCCAGCGGGCCGAGCGCCTGGCGTCCTCCGCCTCGTCGCCGGTGGCCGCGATCCGGGTGCGGACCGTACGGCCGTCGGCGAGGACGACGGCGGCCGAGTCGTAGGGGTGGTCGAGGGCCGCGACCACGTAACCGCGGCCGGCCAGCTCCTCCGCCCAGGCGGTGTTCTGGGTGCGCACCCCGCCCAGCCCGGGGGAGAACAGCACGAGGGGGAACCGTCCGCCGCCCTGGGCCACCGCCGCGCCGGGCACCGCGTTCGTGCGGGCGCGCGGAAGCCCGTCGAGCAGGAAGCCCGGCGCGCCGAGATAGCCGGCCAGGCCGTGGGCGACGGTGCGCGCCTCCTGCGGGGTGCGGCCCAGGTACTGCGCCTTGGCGGCCGTCCCGGTGCTCACGGGTCCTCTTTGCGCGGGATACCAGAGCTGGACCACGACCGTGCGCCGGTCACCGGGATCGGGGGTGGCCGTCTCGGGGCGGTCCGGGTCGTCCCACTGCACGACGGCGGTGCCGACCTCGTGCGGCCCCGTCGGGTCGGGGAACACCGGTACCGGCAGCGCCCACGCCGCCCCCGCGCCCGCGGCGACCAGGCCGAGGCACGCCGCCGATCCCAGCAGGGCCGGCCACCGCCGGGCGCGCCGCGGGGGCGGCCCGGTACGCCGCCGCAGCAGCGGGAGGACGGCGGACGGGAGCGCGAGCGCGGCGCCCGCGAGCACCGGCACCAGCTGCCAGCGCAGCCCGAGCACGACCAGCAACGCTCCGGCGGGCACGGCGATCGCCGCGGCGGCGAGCACGAGCGGCCGCCGGGCACCGGCCGGTGACCAGGGGGCCGCCACCAGGGCGACCGCGGCCAGCACGGCCAGGAGCTCCAAAGGGGACATGCCGGGTCCCGCGATCATCTCGGTCATCCGGCCATCGTCGGCGAGAGGACGGCGCCGGCACATCGGCCGTGGGGCGGGAGCCGTCTGCCACCCGGGTAGCACCGCGCGGGCGGTCTGCGACCCGGGTCGTATCGCGCGGGCGGTCTGCGACCCGGGTCGTATCGCGCGGGCGGTCTGCGACCCGGGTCGTATCGCGCGGGCGGTCTGCGACCCGGGTCGTATCGGATGCCGCCGGTGCCCCCGGTCCGGGAGCGGGCCCGCCGCCCGCCCACTCCCCGTCCCCCCACGCGGCCGCCGGTCCGGGACGCGCAGAGGTTTGGATCTTCCGGATCCGGGCAGCCGTCGGCCGTCCCGATGACGGTTACCAACAGGAGGCGGCCATGCTGCGCAAGCGGCCCCAGGTCGGCACGGTTGCGGTGGTCGCCCACCGGAGGAAGTCGCTCGGCGGAGGACTGGACGAGCTGCGCAGGCTCCTCGCCGACGAAGGCGTGGAGGAGCTCCTCTGGTACGAGGTGCCCAAGAGCAAGAAGGCGCCGAAGAAGGTGCGGAAGGCGCTCAAGGAGGGCGCTCGGCTGCTCCTGGTGTGGGGCGGCGACGGCATGGTGCAGCGGTGCGTGGACGCGGCCGCGGGGTCGAAGGTGACCGTCGGCATCATCCCGGCCGGTACGGCCAACATGTTCGCCGGGAACCTCGGCATCCCCGAGGACCTGCCGGAGGCGGTGCGGATCGCCTTCCACGGCCGGGACCGGAAGCTGGACCTGGGCAAGGTCAACGGCGAGCACTTCGCGGTGATGGCCGGTGTGGGCTTCGACGCGGAGATGATCAAAGACGCCGACCGGGGGCTGAAGGACCGGATGGGCCGGGCGGCCTACTTCTGGACCGGCCTCCGGCACGTCCGGGGCGAGCTCGTCCCGATGAAGATCAAGGTCGACGGGACGAAGTGGTTCGAGGGCGAGGCGAGCTGCGTGCTGTTCGGCAACGTCGGCACGATCACCGGCGGCATCGAGGCCTTCGACGACGCGCGGCCGGACGACGGCTGGCTGGAGGTCGGCGTGACCACCGCCAAGGGGCCCATCCAGTGGGCCCGCACGCTCGGCCGGATGAGCGTGAGCCGCTCCGACTCCTCGCCCTTCGTCCGCATGACCCGGGCCAGGAAGATCACCGTCAAGCTCGGCGCGCCGATGGCCTACGAGCTGGACGGCGGCGCCAAGGGGACGGTCACCGAGCTCAGGGCCGAGGTCGTGCCCGGCGGACTCACCCTGCGGGTCCCCGAGCCGGACGGGCCGGAGGCGCAGGACGCGCCGGGGTGACCGCGGTCCGCGGCCGGGCCGTCCTCCGGCTCCGCGTGCCGGGCGGGGACGCGCCGGGCGGTGGATAACCGGTTGGACCCGGCGACGCGAGCGGGCAGCATGGCGGGCATGTCACTTCGCTTCCACGAGATCGCCGAGGGCGGTCACCGCGTCCTGAACCCGTTCACCGAGGAGAAGCTGGCGCTGCTCGGCAGGGTCGCCCGGCTCCGCCACGGCATGCGCCTGCTCGACCTGTGCTGCGGAAAGGGCGAGATGCTCTGCAGCTGGTCCCTGGAGCACGGGATCGAGGGCACGGGCGTCGACATCAGCGAGGTCTTCCTGGACGCGGCGCACGAACGGGCGGTGGAGCTCGGGGTGGCCGGCCGGGTGCGGTTCGAGCGGGGGGACGCCGGCGCCTACCGGGCCGAGCCGGGCTCCTACGACGTCGTGTCGTGCCTGGGGGCGACCTGGATCGGGGGAGGCCTGGAGGGCACGGTCAAGCTCATGCTCCCCGCGCTCGCGGAGGACGGGATCCTCCTCGTCGGCGAGCCGTACTGGACCGAGGAGCCGCCCGCGGGGGCGCACGAGGCGTTCGGCTTCGGGCCGGACGACTTCACCTCGCTGACCGGGACGTTCGACCGCTTCGAGGCGGCCGGGACGGAGGTGCTGGAGATGGTCCTGGCCGACGGCGACAGCTGGGACCGCTACGCGGCGAGCCAGTGGTGGACGATGAGCGACTGGCTCCGCGCCAACCCCGAGGATCCCGACGCCGCGGAGATGCGCGGGTTCCTGGAGCGGGCCCGCCGTTCCCACGTCGAGTACGGCAGGCGTTACCTCGGATGGGGCGTCTTCGTGCTGCGCCGCCGTTGACGGTTACCGGCGAGTAGGAATAGGTTCTGCATACCGGCCGGTCGGTCCAGGGGTGTGCCCGTGTGACCCCGGCCGGAACGGCCTGCTCCGCCGACTCCTGGAGGCACGATGACCGACGTCCAGCTCGCCCGGCAGTCCTGGCGCCGCCTGGAGCCCGTCCACGGGATGATCTACTTCGTCCCCGAGGCCGCCGAGCGCTACGCCGCCCTGGGGCTCGACGCCCAGGCGGGGTACTTCGCCTCCCGCTCGGCCGCGTTCGGCGCCGCCTCGCCGGAGCTGGTCATCGCGACCTTCTACAACTTCCACCCCGGGCTCGTGCGCAAGGCGCTCCCGGCCGCCTGGGACGTCGTGACCCCGGCGCAGATGATCGAGGCGCGCTACGAGGCCGCCGACGCCGCGCTGCGCCGGGGCGGGGTCCACGAGGTGCCCGGCCTCGCCGAGACGACCGCGCTGGCCAGGCGGGCCGCGGAGCGCGCCTGCGAGCACCCCCAGGGCCGGGCGCTGTTCGCCGCGCACGCCACGTTGCCGTGGCCGTCCGATCCGCTGCTGGAGCTGTGGCACGCCCAGACCCTGCTGCGCGAGTTCCGCGGCGACGGGCACGTCGCGGCCCTGCTCGCCGAGGGGATCGGGCCGCTGGAGGCCCTGGTGCTGCACGGCGCCACCGGGACCATGCCGACGGTCTTCCTGAAGGTCAGCCGGGCCTGGCCCGCGGAGGAGTGGCTGGCGGCGGAGGAGTCGCTACGCGAGCGCGGGCTGCTGGCCGGAGACGAGCTCACCCGGGAGGGACGGGCCCTGCGGCAGCGCGTCGAGGACCGCACCGACGAACTGGCCCTGCCCGCCTACGCCGCGCTCTCCGACGACGAGCTCGCCCGCCTGGCCGAGCTGGCCAGGGCCTTCGGCCGCCGGGTGGTCGATGCGGGCCTGCTCAGCATCGGCGGCTGACGCCGCCGACCGGTCCGCCCGCGCCCGCCGACTGGCCTGCCCGCGCCCGCCCGCCGTCATGACCGGTCGCCTCGGCACGACCGGCCGGATCCCGCCAGGGCCGGTGGACCGGCCGCGGACGGGTCGGTCAGCCGGTCGTGACCGGGCGGGTCAGCCGGTCGCGGACGGGTCGGTGACCTGGCCCAGGAAGAGCGGGACCAGCGTCGGCCGGTGGACGATCGCGAAGGCGAACGGCCGGTCGGCGCGGAAGACGGCCTCCGCGGGCGGCGGAGCGGCGGCGGGGAACGCCAGGCCGGTCACGGCGGCGGCCTCGGTACCCCACTCGTCCACGGTGATGTTCGCCGTGTGCGCCGCCCGGTCCAGGAAGAGGTCGTCGGCGATGCCGGAGTAGCCGGTGTTCCTCAGACCGAGCCGCTCCAGCGGCTCCTTCAGGTCCAGAGAGGTGGAGAAGTCCCATCGGGGCAGGGCGACGCCGACCCGGGTCGTCTCCAGCCGCCCGCCCAGCTCGGCGAGCGCCTCGGGGGCGAGCCGGTCGCCGACGGAGCCGCCCTCGTCCGGCAGGACGACCCACATGGCCAGCTCGCTCCCGGCGTAGGCGAGCTCGACGGCCTGCCAGCCCGGTCCGCTGGCGTAGGGGAGCTCGGCCTCCACCCGCATCAGGTCCGTGCGGACCACCCTGCCGTCGGCGCGGGTGAAGGCGGCGGCCTCCTCCGGCGGGGCGGTGAACGGGACGGCCCAGTCGGCCTTCAGATAGAGCGCGTTCGCGATCACCAGCCTGGTGCGGGGGTCCGGCCGGTCGAACACCTTCTTGATCCGCCCGGCGGTCTGCTCCTCGGCCCAGGCGTTGATCGCCTCGGCGCCGTCCGAGGAGAAGTCCACCTGGTGTGCGCCGGTGCCGTACTCGGCGGCGAGCGTGTGCAGGAACTCCGCCCCGACGTCCAGGCCGTCCTGGACGAAGAGCCCGGAGGCGAGCCTGACGACCGGCGGCGACGCCCCGGTCTCCTGAGCGTCGCGCGGGGCGTCCCGGTCAGGCGGGGGAGGGGCCTCATCGGTCGTGGCGATCACCCGCGACAACGTGTTGAACGCCGCGTGGGGCCCCTCAGACGGGAAACCGAAGACCTCGTCCAGCTCGGCCCCGGTCGCGGGATCCGCGCCCGCCCGCGCCATGCCGTACGCGTGCGCGATGCCCAGCGGGGACAGCACCGTGTTGACGCCGGGCTCGGCGGCGGCGGTGAACAGTGCGTGGCCGAACGCCGCCAGGCCGGGGCGCAGGTTCGCCACCGGCGGGCCCGGCCCCGGTCCGGCGTAGAGGTTGCGCTCCACTCCCTCCGCAGTGACCAGGCGGGACCCGGGCGGGCCGCACGCCGCGAGGGCGGCGACGGCCAGCAGGGCGGTGAACAGGCGACGGTACATGCCTTCAGAGACGTCCCGGGCACCGGAGCGGTTCACGGACGGGAACCGGGACCCGGCCACGGTCCCGCGGTCAGACGGCGTATCCGGCGAAGAGCGGGAACGGCAGCAGCGCGCGGACCAGGGTGCGCCGCATCGGCCGGCCGGGGAAGTCCCTCCGCACGGCCTCCGCCAGCCTCCCGGCGGAGACGAACCGGAAGTCGTAGATCCACAGGGCCCCCTCGGGCTTCAGCACCCGGGCGAACTCCGCCACGGCGCGGTCCACCCGGTCCCAGTGGTGCATGCTCAGCGTCGAGACGACGAGGTCGAAGCCGCCGTCCGGGCAGGGCAGGTCCGCGACGTCGGCCGCCTCCAGGGCGATCCGGTCCTCCAGCCCGGCCTCGCGCACCCGGCGGCGGCCGATCGAGATCATGTCCCCCGACAGGTCCACGCCGGTCAGCCGGAGGTCCGGGCGGAGCCGGGCGAGTTCGAGGAGCAGGTGGCCGGAGCCGGTCCCCGCGTCGAGGACGGCGCCGTCCCGGGGCACGGCGGCGGCGACGTCCCGGCAGATCCTGCGGAACAGGGAGCGGTTCAGGCGGCCCGCCCGCCGGTCGTACCGCTCGGCGTCCCGGCCTTCGAAGGTGGACATCGGAGAACACTTCCTCTCGGGGTTGACTTCCGGTCCCACCCTGCATGTTCATGTGAACATGAAGTCAAGCTCCGGAGAGACGGTCGAGATCGGCGAGCTGGCGGCCCGGTACGGCCTGGCCGCGCACGTCCTGCGCCACTGGGAGGCGGTGGGCCTGCTCAGTCCGGCGCGGCAAGGCAACGGCCGCCGCCGCTACGGCCCGCAGGACGACGCCCGGGTCGCGCTGATCGTGCGGGCCAAGGAGGCGGGGGCCTCACTGGAGCAGATCCGCGACCTGCTGGCCGCGGGCGACGGCGCGGGCAGACGCGAGGTCCTCGCGCGGCACCGGGCCGCCCTCGCGCTCCGGATGGAGCGCATCCGCTCGTCCATGGAGATGATCGGGCACGTGATGGAGTGCCCGGCGGAGGACTTCTTCGAGTGCCCGGAGTTTCAGCGGATGCTCGGGGCCGACCGGGTCCGGACGCCCCGGGCTTCGACCGGCCGGCCGGTCGCCGCGGACTCCTCAGGCGCCGAAGGCGCGGCGGTAGGCCGACGGTGAGGTGCGCATCGCCCGGGTGAAGTGGTGGCGGAAGGTGACCGGGCTGTCGAAGCCGACCGCGGCGGCGACCTCCTCGACCGGGACGGAGGTGGACTCCAGCAGGGGCAGGCTGGCCGCGATCCGCTGGGAGACGACCCAGCGCAGCGGGCTGGTCCCGGTCTGGCGGCCGAAGCGCCTGATGAAGGTGCGCGGCGACACGCGTGCGGCCTCGGCCAGGTCGGCGACCGTGATGGGGCCGGAGAGGTGGCTCAGGGCCCAGTCCATCGCGCGGGCCACCGCGTCGTCGTCCTCCACGGGGGCGACCGCCGCCTGCACGAACTGGGCCTGCCCGCCGTCCCGGTGCGGCGGGATGACCAGCCGGCGCGCGACCGCGTTGGCCACGCCCGCGCCGTGGTCCCTGCGCACGAGGTGGACCAGCAGGTCCAGCCCGGCCGCGCTGCCCGCGCTGGTCAGCACGTCGCCGCCGTCCACGTAGAGCACGTCCGGGTTCACCCGGACCGAGGGGAACCTCCGCTGGAGCAGCTCGGCGTACCTCCAGTGGGTCGTCGCCTCCCGCCCGTCCAGCAGGCCGGCGGCGGCCAGCGCGAACGCCCCCGAACAGATCGAGACGACCCGCGCGCCCCGGTCGCGCGCCGCCCGCAGGGCCGCCACCACGCCGGGGGAGACCTCGCCCCGCACGTCCGGCACCCCCGGGACGATCACCGTGTCCGCCGCGGCGAACGCCTCCAGCCCGTGCGGGGCCCGCATGGTGAGCCCGCCCGCCACCCGCAGGTCCGCCGGACTCTCCGCGCAGACCGCCAGCTCGTACCAGGGCACGTCCAGCTCGGGCCGGGGGAGCCCGAAGATCTCCACGACGCACCCCAGCTCGAAGGGGGCCATGCCGTCGAAGGCCAGCACGGAGACGGTGCGGCGCGCGCCGCGCGGGACCGGGGACGGGAGGGGAAGCACCATGGCGAGATCTTAGCGATGGACGGCGTTCACGCCACTGGTGGCACGGTGCGGGACGCGGCACCATTTCCCCATGTCCGCAGTCACCTTCCCCACGTCCGCAGTCACCGCGGTCCCCGCCGCCGCGAACGCCGCGGCCCTCGCCCACTTCGCCGCGCGCCTGGCGTTCGAGACCGACGTGTCCGACGTCGCCGCCGACCTGGCCTCCGGCGTGCCCGGCATCGTCGTGGTCGACTCCCGCAGCCTGGAGAGCTGGGAGCAGGGGCACGTCCAGGGGGCCGTCCACCTGCCCACCGCCGAGATCGCCGCCCGCGCCGCCGAGGTGGTGCCCGCCGGGGCGACCGTGGTCACCTACTGCTGGGGCCCCGGATGCAACGGCGCCACCCGCGCGGCCCTGGAGTTCGCCCGGCTCGGCCACCCGGTCAAGGAAATGCTGGGCGGCTTCGAGTACTGGGCCCGGGAGGGCTTCCCGGTCGAGACCGCCGACGGGGTCTCCCGCCGCCCGGCCGACCCGCTGACCGCGCCGGTCTCCGGCGTCGCCTGCGCCTGCTGACCTCTCGGCCGCCGGGCCGGGTACGGCCGGGCGGGCCGTCTCCGACGGGGACGGGCCCACCGTCCCCGGTACGGTGGGCCCGTCCCCGTCGGAGACGGCCCGCCGTGCTCGGGACGGGATCGTCCAGGAGGGCGGCCCGCCGTGCTCGGGACGGGATCGGAACCTCAGGACGGGATCGGAACGCGGATCGGCTCCAGCCCTTCAGGTTCCTTGCCCGGGTAGGCGCCGCTCAGCATGGTGGCGACCGTGTAGAGGTGCCAGGCCGTACCCGGCTTCTTCACGACCGGGTCGGCGAAGAGCCTGCGGACCTCGTCGGGCCTGACGATGGGGGCCAGCAGGTCGAGGTGGGCCAGGACGTGGTCGCGGAGCACGGCGCTGAGCGCCTCGCCCGGGCTGGTCCGCCAGCTCCAGCCGCCCCCGGTCTTCGGCGCGGTCAGGAACCCGGGCCTGCGCTGCCACGGACGGTACTTCCGGCCCTCGGTGAACCGCCACGGCTTGCCCTCGATCGGCACGTGCCGCAGCCGGGGTGCGAACGTCACGATCAGCTCGTGGATGACCTCCTCCGAGAGCCGCCACGACTGGTCCAGGGCGAGCGCCGCCCGGACCACCCGGTTGTCGAGGAACGGCCGTACCGGGTCGCCCCGGCGCAGCGAGCCCGCCCGGGCGCTCGCCTGCCAGCGGCCGACCTTGTACCAGACGTACATGTGGTCGAGCGCCTCCATGGCGTCCGGCCGCTCCTGCCAGGGCTTCGCGAGGGCGCGGGCGTGCTCGTTGGCCTCGTCGGTGAAGAGCGCGACGTCCTTGGCGAAGAAGGTGGTGTCGATCCGCCTGCGCAGGGCCTTGTCGCTCAGGTCGCTCTGGAGCAGCAGCAGGCTCCCGGCGCGCAGGGTCTCACCGCTCTGCCCCGACATGGTCGGCTTGGCACTGTAGGGCAGGTAGGTCACGATCGACTCGTAGGCCGAGGTCATGCCCTCGCAGGTGCGCAGTGTCTCGTAGGTCCGCGCCAGCGGGTGCTCCACCAGGACCGCGTCCTTCTTCTCGGCGCGGGCCGGCGGGATCACGGTGTGCCCGACTCCGAGCTCGTGGGCGATCCGCCGGGCGAGGACCACGTCCGGGTGGTCGTCGAGCCCGTTCGTCGTGGCCCGGAACGGCACCTTCGCGGCGTGCAGCAGGGCCGCCAGCACACGGGTGTCCCGGCCGCCGGTCAGCGCCAGGTTCACCGGCTCGCCCGCCTCGCGCAGCGGCGCCACGGTCGCCAGCAGCGCCTCGGCCAGCTCCCCGACGAGGGCCCTGCGCCGCCTGCCCGAGGCGGGCGCGGGCCCGGCCACCGGGAGCGGGACCGAGGCGACCGTACGGCGGCCGTCCCGGACGGTGACCGTCGACGACGGCGGCAGCGCGGAGACCCCCGCGTAGGGCGTCTCGTCGGAGAGGAAGAAGCCCTGGCGGATCATCGTCTGCAGCGCGGGCACGTCCCACTCGACCCGGTCGCCGCCGCAGGCCAGGTGGACCAGGAGGGCACGGCTGCCGACCACGTGCAGATCGGGGGTCTCGGCGTGGAAGACCGGGCAGACCCGGTTGATCGCGGTGGCCGCGGAGAGCTCGCCGGGGGCCGCCCGGAACACCGAGAAGCACCCGCCGACGGCGTCGGTGCGCAGCTCGGGAACGTGCGCGAGCCGTTC
Organism: Planomonospora parontospora; assembly: GCA_014647935.1. GTDB lineage: Bacteria > Actinomycetota > Actinomycetes > Streptosporangiales > Streptosporangiaceae > Planomonospora > Planomonospora parontospora. The sequence continues at coordinate 316,242 of BMQD01000006.1, read as the reverse complement.
GACGTCCCGTGGTTCGGCCAGGTGGCCGTTGACGCCGGTCACCCGGTCGGGCTCGGTGAACAGGAGCTCGGGGCGGCGGGAGTCGTCGGGCTCGTTGGTCCAGGCGAACAGGGAGACGCCGGGGCGGTGCCACTCGCGGGCCCTGATGACCTCCGGCGGGACCGGGAACGCGGCGTCGATCGCGCCTCTGACGGTGTGCAGCACCGAATCGGGGACGCCCGCCTTGGGGTCCTTGGCCGCCAGTCCGAGATACACGCGCATGGTCCTGGATCATATGTCGTGTTTTTCTGCGACAACCCGCGCTTCGGGGAACGCCGGGCGCCGTGAACGGATGCTTTCGCGTGCGACCGTCCGGGCGGCGGGTCCGGTGCGCGGGACCCGGGCCGGCGCCGCCCGCGCGCGGGCTCGGGTCCGGTGCGCGGGACCCCGTCCGGAAGGGCCGATCACACGCCGGACACGGTTCGCGCTCGCTTGGGTCAAGCGCCCGGCGCGCGTCGCCGGGACGCCGTCATAGGGGGTGACGCCCATCCCCTCTGGAGGCGACATGAAGTCCCGTCCGCTCGCCATCGCCCTCGCCGTGATCGCCCTGCAGCTCGCCGCCGCGTGCGGCGGGTCATCGGAGAGCGGCACCAGCAAACCCGTCGGAGAGCCGAGGATCCGGCAGGGCGAGGCCGCCGCCCCGCCGGAGCGGCCCGCGGGCCGGGAGGCCGAAGCCCCGGGGCACGCGGAGACCGGCGCCCCCGCAGAGCGCGACTCCGCCCCCGGGCAGGTCTCCACCTTCGCCCTCGACGTGGACACCGCCTCGTACGGCCACGCCAGGCGGGTCCTCACCGAGGGCGGCCGGCCCGACCCCGTCCAGGTCAGACCGGAGGAGTTCGTCAACTCCTTCCGGCAGGACTACGCCGAGCCCGGCGGCGACGGCTTCGCCGTGCACCTGGACGGGGCGCGCCTGCCGGGCAGCGGGGCCGCACTGGTCCGGGTCGGCCTGCAGACCCGCGGAGCCGACCCGGAGACGCGGCGCCCGGCGAACCTGACCTTCGTGGTGGACGTCTCCGGCTCGATGGCCGAGCCCGGACGTCTCGACCTGGTCCGGGAGTCGCTGCACGGGCTCGTCGACCGGCTGGGGCCGGGGGACCGGGTCGCCGTCGTGGCCTTCAGCGACGAGGCGGAGACGCTCGTCCCGATGACCCCGGCCACCGGCAGGGCCGAACTGCACGCGGCCGTCGAGCGGTTGACCGTACGGCAGTCGACGAACCTGGAGGCGGGGCTGGCCGAGGGGTACGCCGAGGCGGCCCGGTCCTTCCGGTCGATGGCCACCAACCGGGTCATCCTGCTCTCCGACGGCCTGGCCAACACCGGTGAGACGAGCTGGCAGGGCATCCTGGACCGGGTGAAGGAGTCCGCCGGGAGGCGGATCACCCTGCTCTGCGTCGGGGTCGGCCGCGAGTACGGCGACGCGCTGATGGAGCAGCTGGCCGACAACGGCGACGGCGCCGCCGTCTACGTCGGCTCGGCCGGCGACGCCCGCGAGGTCTTCGCGGAGCGGCTCACCACCACCCTCGACCTGCGGGCCCGCGACGCCAAGGCCCAGGTCGCCTTCAACCCCTCGGTGGTGGAGTCGTACCGCCTCATCGGCTACGAGAACCGGGAGCTCGCGGCCGAGGACTTCCGCGACGACGCCCGGGACGGCGGCGAGGTCGGACCGGGCCACTCGGTGACGGCCCTGTACCGGGTGAGGCTGCGCGCCGGGGCGTCCGGTCAGCTGGCGACGGCGACCGTGCGGTGGCAGGACCCCGACACCCGTCACCCCGCCGAGGCCAGCCGGTCGCTGGACGAGCGCGACCTGTCCGGTGCCCTGTGGGAGGGGACCTCGCCCAGGTTCCAGGTGGACGTGGTGGCCGCGTCCTTCGCCGAGCACCTGCGCTCCCGCGAGGCGACGGCCGGCCTGGACCTCCGCGAGCTCGGCCGGCACGCGGCCCGCCTGGCGGAGACGACCGAGGACCCGATGGTGACGGAGCTGGCCGGCCTGATCGACCGGGCCGCCGCACTCGGCTAGGCCGTCCCCGGGAGCCGTGACCGTCGGCCGTGCCCGGCGGTTACGGGGTGCGGGCGGTTGTCCTATACACTGGCGTGGTGCCGCTGGGGTGAACGCCCCGAGCGCGCACCGAGGGGCTATGGCGCAGCTGGTAGCGCGCCTCCATGGCATGGAGGAGGTCTGGGGTTCGAATCCCCATAGCTCCACCTCGGGGCCGTTGTCGAAACGGCCCGAAGCGCGTCGACGAGATCCCGTCCGATCATTCCGATCGGACGGGATCTCGTCGTTTTCCCGGTCGGTGGATCCGGCCGAGCAGGTCGCCGTCGCAGGCCGGTCCGCTCAGTAGCCGCTGCGGCGGGGGGCGGCGGCCGGGCGGCGGGAGAGATCGGTCCGGGCCGTGGGCTTGAGGTCGCGCGCCGGGTGTCCGTGCCGGTGCGGCGACCTGGTGCGGGGGTCGGTCCCGGGTCGGCCGATCGGGGCGGGAAGTTCGATGCGCATGCTCTCTCCTTGTGGTTCTAAGCCCTGGTGAGCCAGGTGACCTGGGCGCCGTTGCCGAAGGTCTCGCGCCGGGTGGGGGTGAACAGGGTGGGGCGGAACCCTCCGGCGAACATGGGGATGCCCGCGCCGGCCACCACGGGGTAGCTCTTGAGGATGATCTCGTCGATCTCCGTGAGCAGGGAGGCGGCGAGCCTGCCGCCGCCGCAGAGGTAGACGTCCATGCCGGTGTCCTCGGCCTTCAGCCGCCGGACGAGCCCGATCGGGTCGCCGGTCTCCACCTGCACCGTGGGGTCGTCGATCGTCAGCGTGCTGGAGACGACGTACTGGCGCAGGTGGGAGTAGGGGCTGGTGGTGGGGACGTCCAGGGCCGGCTCGTAGGTGCCGCGGCCCATCACCAGCGTGTCGAAGGCCTTGTTGGGCGCGTCGTCGAGGCCGACGAGCCTGCGGATGTGGGTGGGGAGCGTCTCGGGGTAGCGCGCGTTGATCCAGGCGGCCATCTCCTCCGACACCGGGTAGAAGTCGAACTCGGCGTCGGGGCCTGCGATGTAGCCGTCGAGGGAGACGCCGACGTAGTAGACGAGCTTTCGCATATCGAATAACTCCTGATGAAGTACTCTGTGTGTAGTGCTTGAAACGTAGTACTACGAGCGGAGTGGTGTCAAGTGCGGAGGAACCCCGAGCGGCGGCAGGCGTCAGGCGCGGCTGGGCTCGGGGATCTCGTCGAGGACCTTGGGCACGCCCCGCAGCGCGAACAGGGACGCCACCGCGAGGACGGCGAGGATGCCCGCCCCGGTGAGCACGGTCGTCTGCAGGGCCCCGACGAACGCCTGACGCGCGGCTCCGGCGACGGCTCCGGCGAGCTCCCCGGGCAGCGTCGCGGCGGTGGCGAGCGCGCCGCCGAGGGTGTCGCGGATCTGCTCCGCGGCTCCGGCGGGGAGCCCGGCGGGCAGCTCCAGCCCGCCGCGGTAGGCACTGCTCAGCACGGTCCCGAGTACGGCGATGCCCAGCGCGCCGCCCATCTCGCTCGCGGTCTCGGAGATCGCCGCGGCGGCTCCGGCGCGCTCCCGGGGGGCCGAGGCGATGACGGTGTCGTTGACGACGGCGAAGGTCAGCCCGATGCCGGTGCTGGTGAGGATCATCGTGGCGGCGAGGTAGGGGTAGTGGACCTCGAGGCCCACCCGGCTGTAGAGGGCGAACCCGGCCGCGGCCAGCGCCATGCCCAGCGCGACGGTCCGGGCGCGTCCCATCCGGGTGATCAGCGGGGCCGCGGCCGAGCCGCCGATCGCGGCCCCCACCCCGCCGGGCAGGCCCGCCAGGCCCGCCGCCAGCGGCGACCAGCCCAGGACGAGCTGGAAGTACTGGGCGAAGAGGAGGGACATGGCGATCATGGCGAACATGGCGACGAGGGTGGAGCCCACCGCGGCGGAGAAGGCGTGGTTGCGGAAGAGCCGGACGTCGATGAGCGGCTCGGCCAGCCGGGCCTGACGGCGGACGAACACCGCCAGCGTGACGACGCCGACCACGGCCGCCGCGATCACCGCGGTCTGGCCGGCTCCCCCGTGGGCGGCCTCCTTCAGCGCGTAGACGACCGCGACGATCCCGGTGAAGGAGAGCGGCACGCTGACCAGGTCGATCCGGCCGGGGCGGGGGTTGCGCGATTCGGGCAGCACGGCCAGCCCCGCGACGAGGATCACCGCGACCACCGGCAGGTTGACCAGGAAGACCGATCCCCAGAAGAACTCGTTCAGCAGGGCGCCGCCCACCAGCGGGCCGAGGGCGAAGCCGGCCGCGCCGATGCTGCTCCAGATGCCCACCGCGGTGGTCCGCTCCGCGGAGTCGGTGAAGACGTTGCGGATCAGCGAGAGGGTCGACGGCATGATGGTGGCCCCCGCGACGCCCAGCAGCGCCCGCGCGGCGATGAGCAGTTCGGGGGTGGGGGCGTAGGCGGTCAGCAGGGAGGCCGCGCCGAACGCGGCCGTGCCGAAGAGCAGCAGCCGCCTGCGGCCGATCCGGTCACCCAGGTTGCCCATGGTGACCAGCAGCCCGGCCAGCGCGAAGCCGTACACGTCGGCGATCCAGAGCTGCTGGGTCGCCGACGGGGCCAGGTCCTCGACCAGCTTGGGCACGGCGAGGTGGAGCACGGTCAGGTCGACGGAGAGCATCAGCATGGCCAGGCACGCGATCACGAGCGTGCCCCACTTGCGGGAGTCGTTTCTCATGCCGTCAGCGTCGGCGACGGCGCTGACGGATCACCGACCGAGCACTGACGGGCACCGACCGGCTGCTGACGGATCACCGACCGAGCGCCGACGGACATCGACCGGCTGCTGACGGATCATCGGCCGAGTGCGGACAGGTGCTCGCCGATGACGGTGAGCGGCGCCGGCCGCGGCACGGCGCCGAGGACGGACCTGCCGCCGCGGACCGCCTCGACACCCCGCGCGCGGGCCGCCTCGTAGGCGGCGCCGCCGATCAGGGCGCGGCATCGACCGGCCACCCGGGCGGCGTCGGGATCGTTCGCGGATGGAAGACCCCGCAGCGCGGCGCCCGCGCCCAGCAGCAGGGCGGCCCGCTCGCCGTCCCGCTCCAGCAGCGCCACCCCGGCGAGGCCTTCGGCGACGCGGGCCGCCAGAGTCAGGTCGCGGACGCCGCGCCCGGTCGTGAACGCCCGCCGGTACCAGGCCAGGGCCCCGGCGGCGTCGCCCTCCGCCTCGGCCACCCACCCCAGCGCGACGCACACGCGGGCCCGCGTCTCCTCGACGTCGAACCACCCCGCCGAGCACTCGGCGAGCGCCGCCTCGCAGCTGCGGCGCGCCTCCTCCAGGTCGCCCCGGAACCGGGCGATCTCGCCCAGTCCGAGGTGGGCGGCGGCCAGCACCTCCCAGGCGCCCGCCCGCCGCCCGAGCTCGGCCGCCCGCTCGTAGTCGGCGCGCGCCCCCGCCGTGTCCCCGTCGCGGAGTCGCCCGTCGGCGCGGCGGTGCAGCAGCTCGGCCACGTCGATGGCGGCGCCCAGCCGCTCGGCGAGGGCCAGCGCCTGGTCCGTCAGCGAGGAGGCCTTCGCCCGCTCCCCGCGCCGGCCGGCGATGTCGGCCAGGCCGGAGATCGCCTGCGCCATGCCCCACCGGTCGCCGACGGACCGGAAGTCCGCGAGCGCGAGCGCGAACTCCTGCCCGGCCTCCTCCAGATCCCCGTCGAACAGCCGGAAGTACGCCCATCCGAAGTGGCCGATCGCCGACAGCCACGGGTCGTTCACCTCGATCCGCTCCCAGCGGCGCATCATCTCCCGGGCGACGTCCGGCTCCGGCGGGCCGGCGACCATCGCCCACAGGACGTTGGCGAACGGCTGCCGGGGCATGCTGTCCCGCTCGTTCATGATCTTGCGGACGGCCTCCAGGTGGGCGTCCAGCCGGCGGTCCCCGCCGCCGCCCGAGACGGCGGTCATCACGCAGAGCGCGTACTCGTCGGCCAGCCCGGCCGGGGGACCGGCGTCGAGCCCGTCGAGGAGGTCGCGGGCGAGCGCCGACGCCTCGCTGCGCAGGGAGCGCAACCACCAGTAGCACGTCAGGGCGGCCAGCAGCCGCAGGGCCGGTCCGAGGTCCCCGGCCCTGGCCGCCCGGTGCAGCGCGGCGTGCAGGTTGTCGTGCTCGTGGTCCAGCCGCTCCAGCCACTCCAGCTGCCCGTCGCGGCGCAGGTGGGGGTCGGCGGTCTCGGCGAGGCCGAGGAAATGGTCCAGATGGGCCCGGCGCAGCCGCTCCTCCTCGCCCGCCTCGGCGAGCCGCTCGGCGCAGAAGGCGCGGATCGTCTCCAGCATCCGGTAGCGTCCGCCGACCACCTCGACGAAGGACTTGTCCACCAGCGAGGCGAGGACGCCGTCGGCGTCGGCCACTCCGCAGACCCGCTCGGCGGCCTCCAGGGTGGCCCCGCCCGCGAAGACGGTCAGCCGCCTGGCCATCGTCCTCTCGTCCTCGTCCAGCAGGTCCCAGCTCCAGCCCACGACCGCGTGCAGCGTCCGGTGGCGGGGCTGGGCCGTACGGCTGCCGCGCGACAGCAGCCGGAAGCGGTCGTCGAGCCGGGCGGCGATCTCCACGGCGGTGAGTGAGCGCAGCCTGGCCGCGGCCAGCTCGATCGCCAGGGGCAGGCCGTCGAGGGACCGGCAGATCTGCACGACGGCCCGGGCGGTGGCGTCGTCCGCACCGGACTCCGGGCCGGAGCCGAGGGTGAAGTCCGGTCGCACGGCCGAGGCCCGCTCCGCGAACAGCCGCACCGAGGCCGCCCGCTCGGGGGGGTCGCCCGGTCCGGGCAGTTCCAGGGGCGGGACGGGGCAGAGCACCTCGCCCGTGATGCCGAGCGCCTCCCGGCTGGTGGCCAGCACCCGCACTCCCGGGCAGGCGCTCAGCAGCCGGTCGGCGAGGCGTGCGGCGTCGTCCACCACGTGCTCGCAGTTGTCGAGGACCAGCAGGACGCTCCGGCCGGTGAGCGCGGCGACCAGCCGGCCGGTCGGGTCGGGCGCGGGCTGCTGCCGGTTCGGCGCCGAGAGCAGACCGGTCTCGCGCAGTCCGAGCGCGCCGAGCACCGCCTGCGGCACCTCCGCGCCGTCGCCGAGCGGTCCGAGCTCCACGAAGCAGACCTCGCCGTCCAGGCGCCCGGCGGCCTCGGTGGCGAGCCTGGTCTTGCCGGTCCCGCCGGGACCGGTGAGCGTGACCAGCCGGCCGCCGCCGAGCAGGACCCGGATCCGCTCCAGTTCGTCCGCGCGCCCGATCAGCGGGGTGAGGTGGGCCGGCAGCCCGCGGGGCAGGTCCGGGGGAGGATCCGCGGTGTCCGCGGTGCCGGCGGTTCCGGCGGGGGCGAGGGAGGGCTCGGCCCGCAGGATCGCGAGGTGGGTCGCGGTCAGTCCGGCGGACGGGTCGGCGCCGAGCTCCTCGGCGAGCCGCCGCCGGATCCCCTCGAACACCGCCAGCGCGTCGGCCTGCCTGCCGCACGCGTACAGCGCCCGCATGAGCTGCCCGGCGGGCCGCTCCCGCAGGGGGTGCGCGGCGACCAGCTCCTGGAGCACGGTCACCGCCTCCCGGTGGCGGCCGGTCGCCAGCTCGGCCTCCGCGCGGTCCTCGGCGGCGGCCAGCCGCGCCTCCTCCAGCCGTACGGCCTGCGCCGCGGCGAACGGCGCGTCGCCGACGTCGGCCAGCGCGGGCCCGCGCCAGAGGCCGAGCGCCTCCTCCAGCAGCGCCGAGGCCCGCTCCGGGTCGCCGGCGGAGAGCGCCCGGCGGCCCTCGGCGGCCAGCCGCTCGAACCGGCACGCGTCCACGGCCTCGGGATCGACGGCGATCAGGTAGCCCGCCGGGCGGCGGACGACCAGCTCGCCGCCGTCGCCCCGGTCGCCGAGGAGGGCGCGGAGCCGGGAGACCTGCGCCTGGAGGGCTCCCACGGAGTCACCGGGGGCCCGGCCGTCACCGTAGAGGCCGCCGACCAGCCGCTCGACGGTGACGACCCGTCCGGCGTCGAGCAGCAGCAGGGCCAGCAACGCCCGCAACCGGGGCCCGCCGACGGCGACAGCGCGCCCGTCGCCGAGCCGGACCTCCAGAGCCCCCAGGACACCGAACCGCATGGCGGGATTGTCCCAGGAGCCGGGGGAATCCGGCGAACCCGGAGAGCCGGGGGAAGAGCCCGGGAACGCGGCGAGCCGTACGGGAGGGTCCCCGTACGGCTCGCTCCGGTGCGGCAGGCGAAAGCCCGCAGAGCCCCATAGGGGCCCATAGGGGTCCGCGGAGGCCCCCGGAGGCCCCCGGAGGCCCCCGGAGGCCCCGGAGGCACGGTCAGCGGGCGGTGACCTCCGCGAAGTGGCAGGCCACCGGGTGGCCGTTGCCCCGGTCGACGAGTGCGGGCTCCTCGACGGCGCAGATCTCCTGGGCCTTCCAGCAGCGGGTGCGGAAGCGGCAGCCGCTCGGCGGGTTCAGGGGGCTGGGCACGTCGCCGGTGAGGATGACGCGCTCGCGGGCGCGCTCCTCCTTCGGGTTGGCCGTGGGGGCGGCCGAGAGGAGCGCCTGCGTGTAGGGGTGCGCGGGGCGGTCGTAGAGGTCGTCCCGGGGACCGGTCTCGATGACCTTGCCCAGGTACATCACCGCGACCCGGTCGGAGATGTGGCGGACCACCGACAGGTCGTGCGCGATGAAGATGTAGGCCAGGCCGAGCCGCTCCTGCAGGTCCTCCAGCAGGTTCACCACGCCCGCCTGGACCGACACGTCCAGCGCCGAGACCGGCTCGTCCAGCACCAGCAGCTTCGGCTCCAGCGCCAGGGCGCGGGCGATGCCGACGCGCTGGCGCTGGCCGCCGGAGAACTCGTGCGGGTAGCGGTTGCCGTGCTCGGGGCTGAGCCCGACCAGGCGCAGCAGCTCCGCCACCCGGTCCGGGCCGCCGTCCTTCCAGCGCCCGTGGACCTTCAGCGGCTCGGCGATGATGTCGTTGACCGGCAGCTTCGGGTTGAGCGAGGCGTACGGGTCCTGGAAGACGATCTGCATGTCCCGCCGGACCGGCTGGAGCCGCTTGGCCGACAGGCCGACCAGCTCCCGGCCCTGGAACCGGACCGAGCCGGAGGTGGGCGTGTGCAGCTGGAGGATCGCGCGGCCCGTCGTGGACTTGCCGCAGCCGGACTCGCCCACCACGCCGAGGGTCTCGCCCTCGTCCACGTGCATGGAGACCCCGCTGACGGCCTGGACGTGGGCCACCACCCGGCGCAGGAGACCGCCGCCGCGGACCGGGAAGTTCATCACCAGGTCCTTGACCTCGAGCAGGTGGGCGCCGGTGTCCGGCTCGCGCTGGGGCGCGGGCGTCTCCTCGGTCTTCACGCTCATGCCACGGTCTCACTCTCGGTGCGGAAGAACTCGGTCGGGTCCTCGGCCGCGGCCAGCCGGTCCCAGTGGTGGCAGGCCGCGTAGTGCCCGCCGCTGTCGGTCTCGGCCAGCGGGGGCTCGGAGCTCCGGCAGACGTCCGTGGCCAGCGGGCAGCGCGGCGAGAACGGGCAGCCGGTCGGCAGGTTGATCAGCGACGGGGGCGTGCCCTTGATCGGGCGCAGCCGGGCCGAGCCGCTGCCCTTGTCCAGCGAGGGGATCGACCCGAGCAGACCCGCGGTGTACGGCATGCGGGGCTCCTCGAACACCGGGTCGGTGTCGCCGAGCTCGACCGGGCGCCCGGCGTACATGACCAGGACCCGGTGGGCCATGCCCGCGATGACGCCCAGGTCGTGCGTGATCAGCACGATGGCGGCGTTGACCGCGTCCTTGACCTCCAGGAGCTTCTCCAGGATCTGCGCCTGGACGGTCACGTCGAGGGCCGTGGTCGGCTCGTCGGCGATGATGACGTCCGGGTTGTTGATGACCGCCATGGCGATCATCGCTCGCTGCCGCATGCCGCCGGAGAACTCGTGCGGGTAGCTGCGCAGCCGCGCCTCGGCCTGCGGGATGCCGACCAGGTCGAGCATCTCCTTGGCCCGGGCCAGGGCGGTCTTGCGCGGCATGAGCTCGTGCGCGAGCACGGCCTCGGCCAGCTGGTCGCCGATGGTGTAGACGGGGTTGAGCGCCGTCATCGGGTCCTGGAAGACCATGGCGATCTTCCGGCCGCGCAGGCCCCGCTGCTTGCGGGCGGACATCTTCAGCATGTCGTCGCCGCGGAACAGGATCCGCCCCTTGATCCGGGCGCTCCTGGGCAGCAGGCCCATGACGGCCAGCGACGAGACGGACTTGCCGGAGCCGGACTCGCCGACGATGCCGAGCACCTCGCGCTCGCGCAGGGTGTAGGAGACGCCCCGGACCGCGTGCACGACGCCGTCCTCGGTGGGGAACTCCACGGTCAGGTTCTCGACCTTGAGGATCTCCTCCTCCGAGGGCGGGCGCACGGCGTCCAGCGTCAGGCCGACGTGCACGTCCTCGGCGGAGTCGGTCACGTGGGAGGAGAGCTCGAAGGTGTGCGGGTCGTCCACGCGGGGCTCGATCGGCACGTTCGGGGAAGTCGTCATTAGGCACGCACCCGGGTCTGTCGGGGGTCGAAGGCGTCGCGCAGGCCGTCACCGATGAAGTTGATCGAGAGCGCGATCAGGATGATGAACAGGCCGGGCCACCAGAACAGCCACGGGCGGGTCACCATGGCGCTGCGGTAGCGGCTGATGAGCTGGCCGAGCGAGGTGTCCGGCGCCTGGACGCCGAGGCCGAGGAAGGACAGCGCCGACTCCAGCAGCACCGCGTTGGCGACCGAGAGCGTGGCCGCGACGATGATGACGCCGACGGTGTTCGGCAGGATGTGCCGGAAGATGATCCGCTTGGCCGAGGTGCCGACCGCCCGGGCGGCCTCGACGAACTCCTTCTCCCGCAGGGAGAGGAACTCGCCGCGGACCAGGCGGCCCAGGGTGGGCCAGAGCACCAGGCCGAGGAAGAGCCCGAGGACGACGGCGCCGCTGTCGCCCATCATCCGGCCGATCACCGCCGCGATGATGAGCACCGGGATGGTGATCATCACGTCGGTGAGGCGCATGAGCGTGGCCTCGGCCGCGCCGCGGAAGTAGCCGGCCGCGGCGCCGACGACGGTACCGACGGCGGTGGCGACGATGCCGACGAGGAACGCGATGATCAGCGACTGCTGGGCGCCGCGCATGGTCAGCGCGAAGTAGTCGATGCCGATGTCGTCCTGGCCGAAGGGGTGCTCGCCGATGCGGAAGCCGTCCCCGCCGAGGAATTCGGGGACGAGGCTGAGGGTCGGCTTGCCCTGGTTCACCAGCGCGCCGGTGTCGAGGTAGCTCTTGTCCCACCAGCCGGGGATGCCGGCGAAGCCGATCGAGCTGAACGCCAGGACGACCACGAAACCGAGGATGATCATTCCGGCGAGGGCGGCGCGGTGCCGGAAGAACCGGCGGCGGACCATCTGCCCCTGGGTGCGGGCGGTGATGGTCAGGCCCTGTGCGTCAGGGGCGGTGTCGGGCCCCGGTGCCTGCGCATTGAGCGTCATGATGGTTCTCCGATCTCAGGACAGCCGGATGCGCGGGTCGAGGTAGGCGTAGAGGATGTCGGCGATCATGTTGAAGACGACGATCGCGGTCCCGGTCACGATGAAGAACGCCATGACCGGAGCGGGGTCGACCTCGCGGAGCCCGTCGATGAACAGGTTGCCCATGCCCTGCCAGCCGAAGACGTTCTCGGTGACGACCGCCCCGCCGATGACGCCGGCGAAGTCGACGGCCATCAGGGTGGTGATCGGGATGAGCCCGTTGCGGAAGGCGTGCTTGACCACGACGGTCCGCTCCGGCAGGCCCTTGGCGCGGGCGGTCCGCACGTAGTCCTGGTTCATGACCTCCAGCATGCTCGCCCGGCTGTAGCGGGTGTAGGTCGCCAGCGAGATCAGGATGAGCGCCATGGTCGGCAGCAGCAGGTGGCCGGCGGTGTCCAGGTTCATCTGCCAGAAGTCGCCCTCGAAGTTCGGCGTGCGGGCGCCGATCGTGGAGATCGGGCGGCCGCGCACCGCGGCGCTGTAGCCGTTGAAGGCCTGGAGCATGCGGTCGACGAAGACGACGCCGCCGGTGAACAGGCCGGTGAGCACCGCGGCGGTGATCGCCTGGCGGCGCTGGAGCCCGCCGATGCCGTACCCGAGGCCGGCGCAGACCGCGACCGTCAGCAGGGCGAGACCGGCGATCTCCAGCCAGCTGGGATCGGCGAGCAGGGGGCCGAGGACCTCGGAGGAGGCGGCGCCGATCACGGCGGCGGCCAGGGCGGCGTAGAGGGGCCCGCGCTGGCGCAGCCCGGCGGACAGGACGGTGAGGCCCACCGCCCCGGCGAGCGCGATGGCCAGGGTGAGCGGGAGCCCGAAACCGGGGTCGGCGAACCAGCGGGTGGCCGACAGGAACGCGAACAGCGCGCCGCCGACGGCGAGGCCGACGGCGAAGGAGATCAGCCGCCGCCTGCGGTCGCCGACGGTGAGGGCGCCGAAGACCAGGCCGGACAGGAGGGCCAGGGCGCCGATGACCGTCGGCGGGATGGCCGGGTCCTTGAGCCAGTTGTTGAACTCGATGGCCATGTACTGCTTGAGCATGACCGCGATCCAGAAGATCGGGAGCGAGAAGCAGACGAAGGCGGCGAAGGTGACGGTGTAGTCGAAGCCGCTGTACTGGCGGAGCGCCGAGATGATGCCGATGATCACGCCGATGATGATGGCCATCACGGTGGCGGCGATGACGAGCTGGAGCGTGGCCGACAGGGCCTCGCCGAGCATGGTCGCCACGTCGTGGCCGTCGCGGTTGACGCCGAGGTCGCCGCGGACGATGTTGCCCAGCCAGCTGAGGTAGCGAACGGGGATCGGTTCGTCGAGCTGCATGCGCTCGGTGCGGTCCGCGATCTTCGCGGCCTTGTTGGGGCTGGCGTCCTGGCGGAGGTCTTCCAACGGATCGCCCGAGAGCGCCGTGAGAACGAACATGATGACGGTGGCCGCCAGGAGGACGAAGAACGAGATGACCAGTCTCCGCGCGATGAAGACGATCATTACGTCACCTCCTGCTCTGTGAAGGACTGTAGGTGCGGGCCAGGGCCGGAACCGGAGTCTGGTGATTCTCCGGTTCCGGCCCTGGGGGTGGGTGTTCCGTCAACCGCACGTGCGGTCTGCGGGACCTAGGACGGCGGGCAGGCTACGACGCCTACGACATGGCCCACTTGTCCATGTTCCAGGTGATGGTCGACTGCGCGGGGTTCGGCACGACGCCCTGCAGGGTCTCGTCCCAGGCGGTCAGACCGGGGTGCTGGAACAGCGGGATGGTGGCGAGGTCGGTCCAGAGGTTCTTCTCGATCTCGGCGATGATCGGGTCCTGGGCGGCCACGTCGACGGTCGAGTTCAGCTGAGCGACGAGCTCGTCGACCTTCTTGCTGGAGTAGCAGCCGTTGTTGTTGCCCTTGCTCTCGCCGTCGCACTTCTTCGGCGTGGTGAAGGTGGAGGCCCAGCCGCTGACCAGCGAGGAGCCGGACCAGGCGAACAGCGCGACGTCGTAGTTGTTGGCGGGCATCACGGTGCCGAAGAAGTCCTCGGAGCCGCCGTCCTCGATCTTGAAACCGGCCTTGTTGCAGGAGTCGGCGATCAGCTGCACCGCGGCGGTGCGGCGCGGGTTCGGGGTCTGGTAGCCGATCTTGACCTTGAGCCCGCTCTTGCCGGCCTTGTCCAGGAGCGCCTTGGCGCCCTCGATGTCCTGCTGGGCGTAGGCGCCGGGGCCGCCGCTGGCCTGCAGCACGGCGTCGTAGTTGCTCTGGAACGGCGCGACGTTGCGGATGTCGAGGGTCTTGGCGTTGGGGTCGACCGGCTTGATCAGGTTGTCGACGATCAGCTGCCGGGGCACGCACTTGGCGAAGGCCTCACGCAGCGCCTTGTCCTTGAACGGGCTGGAGTCGAAGTTGAAGTCCAGGTGCTCGTAGGTGTACTGGGTGGTGGCGTTGACCTTCACGCCCTCCAGTGCGTTGAGCTGGTTGAGCACGTCCGGGCCGGGCTGCGGCTCGACGATCTGGACCTCGCGGTTCTGCAGCGCCTGGGCCTGCTCGTCCAGGGCGATGAAGCGCTCGACGACGGTCGGGGTCGCCGGCGGGGCGCCCCACCACTTGTCGTTGGCCACGAAGGTCAGCGACTGGCCGGCGTCCAGCTTGGAGAGCTTGTACGGGCCGGAGGACGGGATCAGCGCCGGGTCGGGCAGCGAGCCCTCGATGACCCAGCCCTCGTTGAAGAACTTGATGCCCTTGGCGAGCTTCTTGTCGTCGAGGTCCTTGACCGCGGCGATGAACTCCTCCTCCGACAGCCCGTCCTGCTTGGCGACCACGTGGGCCGGCATGACCTCGGTGGTGGCGGGGCCGTTGGCGTGCCAGTCGGCGAAGGGCTTGTCGTAGATCAGGGTGAACTTCTTGCCACCCTTCTCGCACTCGGGCATCTTCGTGTCCTGCACGCCGTTGGTGTCGGACGACGCGAAGCCCTTGACCTTGCCGGAGCGGAAGGCCCACCACAGCATGACGTCATCGCAGTCGATCGGCGTGCCGTCCGACCAGACGGCCTTGTCGTTGATCGTGTACTCGACGGTCAGCGGGTCGTCGGAGGTCTTCTCGTAGGTGCCGAAGTCCGTGTTCGGGGTGATCTTGCCGTTCTCCCCGTAGATCCAGAAGCCCGTCAGCACGCGCTGCAGCGGACCGGCGTTACGGGTGGCGTTCTCGGCGGTGGTGTTGTTGTTGTAGGAGTGGAACTCCTGCTCGTAGGCGTAGGTGACCGTCTGCGCCGCGGGAGCGGAGGCCGAGGCCGAACCGGAGGCGGTGGGTTCGCTCGCCGAGTTCTCGCCCGCGCAGGCGCTCAGCAGGAGTGCACCTCCCGCCACTGCAGCTAGAAACTTGCCAGATGTCCGCGTGTGGAACACGGCAGCACTCCTTAGGGATTCGATGTGAGAACAGCCGCCAGCATGATTGAGCAAAGCTGACCATCATGACTTGCAGTCGGACAAGTGGGACTCGGGGTGTGTTGCAGACCTGAGACCGCTACCGTCCCAAGCTGTAACAAAGTCGGGCGTGAAGCGCGAAACCCTGAAATAGGTGATTATCAGGAAAAACGTAACCTTTGACCGAATAATCCCAATATGTGGGATGACGGAGAGTGATAGACGGCGTTTGTCCGGGAGGGGGATGTGCCCGGGAGTCGTGTATTTCCTGGTCGCTCCACCGCCCGAGAGTGGGTCTCTCGCCACGGTGGGTGACCGATCGGCTGGAAAGAGCTTCCTCCCTTTTCCCTCCGGAGAACACCCTCTTACCGTGGCTTCGGCCTCCGCCGGGCACCGGGCCGCGGCCCCGCCGAACTCCTGACCGGGAGGGCCGGCGTCCCGCCCTCCGGCCCCGCCCCGTCCCGCGGAGGGCATCCTTGAAGGCGTGAGCGAACACGACACGCTGGAGCGGCGCGACACGGTGGAGCAGCGGGTCCTTCCCCTGGTGGTGCGGATCGAGAGGTCCGCCCCGCCCGAGCGGACCGACGCGCTGGAGGCCGCCGCGCTGGCCGTACTGGCCCTGCTCGGCGACGCCCGGGCGGCGCAGGGCGGCGAATGGGCCGAGGCGGTGCGGAGCTGGGAACGGGGCCGGATCAGGAAGGTCGTACGGCGGGCGCGCGGAGCCGAGTGGCGGCGCGTGCTCGAACTGCCGGGCCTGACCGTCGCGCACGGGACCGCCGAGGTCAGGGTCCACCCGCCGGTCCCGCTGGACGCCTGGCCCCGGGAGCTGGCGAGACTCCAGGTCTCCGGCACCGAGCTGGCGGATTCCGCCGAACCCGGGCCGCCGGGGGAGGGGGCGGTGCTCTGGATCAACCCCCGGCTCGCGATGTCGGCGGGGAAGGCGATGGCCCAGGCCGGGCACGCCGCCCAGTTCGCCTGGTGGGGAGCCGGCGAGGAGATCCGGCGGGAGTGGCGTGCGCGGGGGTTCGCGATCGCCGTGCGGACGGCCGACCCGGCGGACTGGGCGGCCCTGTCCGGCGGCGACCTGCCGGTGGTCCGGGACGCGGGCTTCACCGAGATCGAGCCGGGCTCGTGCACCGTGGTCGCGGACGCCTCGTGGCTGCGTCCCGGCGGCTTCCGCGCGGGTGGATCCCTCCGGGGCGCGGCCTCCGGGTAGCGGCCGGGACGAGGCGGGCCGCCGGGCGGGAGCCGTGCGGCAGGCGGCTCCCGTGCCCGGATCGGAAGGCGGGCGCAACCCACTCGTTCCCGAAGTGTGATGGGTATCGCGGACGAGAAAAGAGGATTTGTCGTACGCTCCCGATCGTGCTCGATGGGTTGGGTGGTACTCCGGGGGCCCGGGAGACGGGTGTCACCCCCACGTATATGGCGGCCGAGGCGGAGACGTCCGAGCTACCCAAGATCGTCGCTGAGACGCCGCCCGTCCGCCCGGCGTCACCGGTGAAGCGCTCCCGGATCGGCGACCTGCCGATGCGTGTGATCTACCGCGTCCTGGCGGGGGCCACCGCGGTGGTGGTGGCCGCGATCGCCGCCCTGGTCGGATTCATGTCCTCCGGCTCCGCTGACCGGCCGGGCGAGGAGGCGCCGGGGCGGGTCGCCGCGCCACCCGCCGCTGCGCCCTCGTCCGGCCTCGGTTCGCCGCCGCCCTCCCCGCCGGCGGCGACCCCCTCGCCCCTCGCGGCGACCTCCTCCGCATCTGCGGCGACCTCCTCTCCGTCCGCGGCGACCTCCTCTCCCAGCCCGGCGCCGGACGGCAGCGCCGTGACCGCAGCCCTGGCGGACCCTCGCGTGCCCGGGCCGCCGCGTGACAGGAGGCTCGCCCGGTTCCCCGGCAAGGCGCTGCCGTCCAAGCGCCGCATCGAGGACGAGAAGTCCGGCGTGTCGCTGGTCCGGCTGGGCAAGCCGTGGAAGACCTACGGCGCCTCGCCGTTCTCGACCAAGCAGGTGCTGCCTCCGGTGAAGGGCGCGGGGCACCGGGCGATGCTGGTGAGCTGCCCGGTTCCGATCGAGGCGCAGGCGAACCTGAAGGACACCGCCATCCTGGCCGCGCGCTGGACGCTCAACCACCACCCCAAGGGCAGCAGGATCCGCTGGAGCGCCTCCCAGCCGCTCGAGGACGGCTGGCTGCTCGCCTACCGGGTGACGTACAAGGTGAAGGGCAAGAGCCGCTCCTCCATGGCCGCGGTGGTCCTGAGCGAGTCCGGCCGGGCCAAGCCCGCCATGGTCTTCGTGACGATCCCCGACGTCCAGCGCAAGCACTGGCGCGACATCAACACAGCGACCTCCTCCGTCGAGCGGCTGTAGGACCCGCACCCACCCGCCCGGCGGACGGACCCCGCCGGACCCGCCGGGAGACGGACCGGCGCGCGGGCGGACGCGGGCGGACGCGGGCGGACGCCGATAGGGTGGGCGCCGTGACCCGGCTCGTGCTCGCCTCCGCCTCGCCCGCCCGCCTCGCCCTGCTCCGCAGCGCCGGGCTCGATCCCAAGGTGATCGTCAGCGGCGTGGACGAGGACGCCGTCACCGCGGACACCCCCGCCGAGCTCTGCCTCACCCTGGCCAGGACGAAGGCCGCGGCGGTGGCGCGGGACCTGGCCGGCCCTCTGGTGATCGGCTGCGACTCGGTCCTGGAGCTCGACGGCAGAGCGTACGGCAAGCCGTCCTCACCCGAGGACGCCGCGGCACGCTGGCGGCACATGCGCGGCCGGAGCGGCCGTCTGCTCACCGGGCACTGCGTGATCGACACCGCCACCGGCAGGGAGGCCGCCGAGGTCGGCGCCACGACGGTCCGCTTCGGCACTCCGGACGACGCCGAGATCGACGCCTACGTCGCCACCGGCGAGCCCCTGCGCGTCGCGGGGGCCTTCACCCTGGACGGCCCGGGGGGCTGGTTCGTCGAGGGCATCGACGGCGACCACGGCAACGTGCTGGGCATCTCCCTCCCGCTCCTGCGCCGCCTCCTCTCCACCCTGGGGGTCTCCGTCCCCGATCTCTGGCGTCGCTCCTGACCACCGCCTCGATCTCTGGCGTCGTTCCTGGCCTCCGCCGTCGCTCCTGACCCCCGCTCGAGCCTTCCCGGTCGGCCCTCCGGGCGGTGTCCGCACCGGTCGGCCCTCCCGGGCCGCGGGGCACGGCGCGGGGCAGGGGACAGGGGCCTTTCCGGAACGGCGTGGCGGGCGGCGGTGCACGGCGGGCGACGGATCCCGATAATCTTCGCGGCATGGGTGTAATCCGCTCCTTCACCGGCGGTATGGGGTTCTTCCTCCAGGGACTGCGCTGGGTCGCGCGCCATCCGGGGTGGTGGCTGTTCGGCCTGATCCCGGCGCTGATCGTGTTCGTGCTCTACGCCGTGGGGCTCTACTTCCTGGGAACGAGCGCCGGCGACCTGGCCGGATGGCTGACACCGTTCGCCGACGGATGGGGCGAAGGACTCCGGAACACCTTCCGGATCATGGTCGGCGTGGTGGTCTTCGGAGCGGGGCTGGTGCTGGCCGTGGTGACCTTCGCCGCGGTGACCCTGGTCGTCGGTGAGCCGTTCTACGAGAAGCTCTCGGAGCAGGTCGAGCGGACCTACGGGGAGGTGCCCACCGGACACGAGCTGCCGCTGTGGAGATCGATCCCGCGGTCGATCAAGGACAGCCTGGTCACCCTCGGATACGTGCTGCTGTTCACGGTCCCGCTGTTCTTCCTGGGCTTCGTGCCGGTGATCGGGCAGACCGTGGTCCCGGTGCTGGGCGCCATGGTCTCGGGTTTCTTCCTCACGGTCGAGCTCACCGCACTGGCCATGGAGCGCAGGGGCCTGGCCCGCAGGAGCCGGTTCGCGCTGCTCCGCGGGGACAAGGCGCTCGCGCTCGGCTTCGGGGTGCTGCTGTTCCTGCTCTTCCTCATCCCGCTGGGCGCGGTGGTCGCCATGCCCGCCGCCGTCGCGGGGGCGGCCATCATGGTCCGCACGCGGCTGGCCGCCGGGAACATCCCGCCCCGAGCCTTCCCGCCGGGCGCTCTCCCGCCGCAGGCCCCGCCGGGCAGCCTTCCGCCCCGGAGCTCGCCGCCCGGACCTCCGCCGGGTCGTCCCTGACCCTGCCGGGCCTTCGGGAAGGGGCCTCGTCCACAGGCGCGCCGACCGGCCACCGGTCGTCCACAGGGCTGCGGCGGAGGGCGGAGCGCCGGCCCCGATCCGGCGATGCTGTCTGCCATGACGACCCACACCACCGCCTCGCCGGACCTCCCGCCCGGCCTGCCCGACCTGCTGCTCGGCTCCACCGAGGACGTCCTCGGCGCGGTGCCCTACCTGCTGGGCTTCCACCCCGCCGAGAGCCTCGTTGTGATAGGCCTGCGCGGTTCTCCGCCCAAGGGCCGCGTGCACCTCACCGTCCGATGGGACCTGCCGCTGGCCGATCACGATCTCAGCCGGATCCTCCCGCTGCTCCGCAAGGAGGAGATCACCCAGGTCATCGTCGTCGGCTACGGTTCCGGCCCGCTGGTGACTCCGGCGGCGGATGCGGCCGTCGCCCTGTTCCGGGAGGGCGGGATCAGGCTTCTCGACGCGCTCCGGGTGGAGGACGGCCGCTACTGGTCCTACGTCTGCTCACGCACCGACTGCTGCCCTCCCTCCGGCGCGCCGTACGACCGCGAGGCCGGTGCGGTCGCGGTCCGCGCCGTCGCGCACGGGCTGGTGGCGCTGCCCGACCGGGAGACCCTGGAACGCTCGCTCGCCCCCGTCGGCGGGGCCGCCCGGACGGCGATGCGCGGGGTCACCGGCCGCGTCGCGGAGGAACTGCGCCGGCGCATCGCTGGCTGCGAGGACCCCGACGGGCTCGCGGCGGGGATCGTCGCCGACGGGACGGCCCGTGTGCGCGCGGCGATCGGGGTCTACGCCGCGGGCGGGCGGCTCGACGACGAGCAGGCGGCCAGGCTCGGGTTCGACCTGGCCGTGATCCGGATCCGGGACGAGGCGTGGGCGCTGATCACCGACGACGCCCACGACGCGCACCGCAGGCTCTGGCAGGACCTCACCCGCAGGCTGGAGCCGAGGTTCGTGCCACCAGCCGCGTCACTGCTCGCCATGGCCGCCTGGCGCGACGGAGACTCCGCCCTGGCGAGCGTCGCCCTGGCCCGCGCGCACGAGGCCGATCCCGGCTACTCCATGGCCAATCTGCTCATGGACGCGCTGCGGTGCCTGCTCCCGCCGCACGCGCTCAAGGACAGGATGCCCAGCCCCGAGGAGCTGGACCTGCAGATGGGCGTGCCCCGGACGTCCTGGCTGCTCCCCCTGGTCGTCCTCCTGGAGGAGCCGCCGGCGGGCCCGGCCGGCCCTGCAGGATGAGGCGTCAGCCCTCTTCGCGCTTGCGGCGCTCGTTGTAGGCCCGCATGCGGGGCGGATAACCGGTGAGCTGCACATCGTAGACGGGAAGAGCGAGATCGCGGGCGACCTTGCGGATCACCGCGGGGGCGCCGACCCGGCGCCGGGTCCACTCGCCGTCGTCGGCCACGGCCACGGCGGTGGTGTCGGTCGCGAAGGTCTCCGGTTCGACGTAGAACTCCACGCCGCGGCGCGACTTCGCGAAGGCGATGAGCGCCTCGATATCGGAGTCGTTCGCGGCCCGATCGAACTTCGCGATCTTCGGCCCGCGCAGACGCCTCAAACCATAGCGATCCCGCCATCTCATGCCCCTTGTTATACCTCCCCTGGCCCTTCCATGGTGGACGCCAGGGGAACTCCAGGGACGGCGTCAGGGGTAACCCCGATGCGCGGGGCGGCCGCCCCGGACGAACATGGAGGTCACAAGGGCGACGAAGGGAAGGTCGGTTCCATGGCGGGCACAGCGACACCACCGGTGAATCCGCGGCACGGGGGCGTGCCGGCGGCGGGGCCCAGGGCCGGCTACGCCGACCTCCGGGTGAGCAACCAGGACCGGGAGCAGGTGGTCGAGCACGTCAAGGCCGCCTACGCGGAGGGGCGGCTCGACGAGCTCGAGTTCGACGACCGGCTGGAGCGGGCGATGACCGCCCGGGTCCACGGTGACCTCATCCCGATCATGCAGGAGCTGTACGGCTCCCGCCCACCCCTGCCCGCCCCCTACCCGCCGCAGGTCCGCCCGGCACCGGGCCCGGCGCACCACGGGCGGCCCCAGGCGCGGACGGGCGGAGACCGGGTGGGCGCGGCCGCTGCGCACCTGCTCCCGCTGGCGGGCCTGTTCGTGCTGGGACCGCTCGTCATGCTGCTCGCGGCGGGCAGGACCTCCCCCTACATCCGCAGGCACGCCGTGGAGGCGCTGAACTTCCACCTGACCTTGATCGGCGCCACCATCGTGCTGGCGATCACTTTCGTGGGGGCCGTGCTGGTGCCCCTGCTCTGGGTCGGCGGAGTGGCGCTGTCGGTCGTCGGCGGGCTGGCGGCGCTGGGCGAGGGCGACTTCCGCTACCCGTTCACGCTGCGCCCGGTCAAGTGACCCGAAGGGGGCGCGCCGAGGACCGGGGCGGTCCTGGGGGCACGCGGGGCGGCCCCCGGAACACGCGGAGCGGACCCGGGAGCGCCGGTACGCGGACGTGTCCGTCCGCGAGGCGGGGCACCGCCGTGTCGGAGGCCGGCGGGCGGGCCTCAGAGCAGCAGCGCGCGGACCGTGTCCACGGTGTCGGCCTGCTCCGGGGTCTTGTCCGGGCGGTAGCGGATCACTCGGGCGAAGCGCAGGGCCATGCCGCCGGGATAGCGGCTGGAGCGCTGGACCCCGTCGAAGGCGATCTCGACGACGAGCTCGGGCCGGACCGTGACGGTCCAGCCGTCGGCGGGGCCGTCGGCGAGCATCAGGAAGCGCTCGGTCTGCCAGGCGAGCAGCTCGTCGGTCAGACCCTTGAAGGTCTTGCCGAGCATGACGAAACCGCCGCCGACCGGATCACGGGCGCCCAGGTGGAGGTTGGAGAGCCACCCCTCCCGGCGGCCGCTGCCCCACTCCGCGGCCAGCACGACCAGGTCCAGCGTGTGGCGGGGCTTCACCTTGACCCAGCCCGCCCCGCGGCGGCCGGCGGCGTAGGGGCTCTGCGGTGACTTCACCACCACGCCCTCGTGCCCCCGCCTGAGGACCTCCTTGAAGAACGCCTCGCCCTCGGCGGCGTCACCGGTGACCAGCCGAGGCGTGATCAGCTCCGCGGGAACGGCCCGGGCGAGCTCCGCGTGGCGTGCCTCGTCGGGCAGGTCGAGGAGATCGGCTCCTCCCACCCGCAGCGCGTCGAAGAAGAACACACTGAGCGGGGTCGACCGGCGGGCCCCTGCCACGTCGGTTCGGCTGGCCACCCGGCCGGAGGTGACCTGGAAGGGCTCCGGGCGGCCGTCCGGCCGCAGCGCGATGACCTCGCCGTCCAGGACGAGGTCGGCGGCGGGCAGGGCGCCGACCGCCTCGACCAGCTCGGGCACCTGGGCGGTGATGTCGTCCAGGGTGCGGGTGAAGACGGACACGGCGTCGCCGGACCGGTGGGCCTGGATCCGCACGCCGTCGAGCTTCCACTCGATCGCGGCCCGCCCGCCCACCCGCTCCAGTGCCGCGGCGACGGAGGGGGCGCTCTGCGCGAGCATCGGCGAGACCGGGCGGCCCACCTCCAGCCTGAAGGAGCGCAGCGCCTCGACCCCGCCGGACAGGGCCGCCGCGCCCACGGCGGGCAGCCAGCCGCGCAGCATCAGCGCCCGCCGTACCTCGGCGGCCGGTGTCCCCGACGCCTTGGCGACGGCCTCGATCATCACTCCGTCGAGCGCGCCCTGGCGGAGCTCACCGCGGACGAGCCGGGACAGGAAGGCCTGCTCGGGGCCGGTGAGCGCGGCGAACAACTCGGTCAGCAGTGCCTTGCGCGCGGCCTGGGAACCGGGACCGCTCTGCGTCTTGACGCGGGTGAGGAGGGCGTCGACCTGCAGCAGGGTCGCGGTGGCGGCGAGCCGGGGCTCGGGGAGGTCCCGCAGGGCCGCCAGGCCGACGCCGATCTGCCGCTGGGGCAGCTCACCGGAGAGGTAGGCGATGGCGATCTCCGCCTCGTCCGGGCCGACCCGGCCGAGGAGCTCCGCGAGATGCCGGACCTTCGCCAGCCGGGCGGAGTCGGCGGCCACGGCCGCGGAGGTGCGCGCGAGATCGATCAACAGCACACGGACAGCCTATGAGGCCGCGGTGACATTCCGGCGGAGGAGGTCCCCCGGGATCCCGTTCCGGCCGGTGGGCCCGGTGGACCCGGTGGTGCTCGGCCGCCGTACGGCGGACGGTGCGGGAGGGGCGGGCCGGACGGTGTGGGGTGGACGGTGCGGGGAGGGGCGGACGATCCCGTTCGAGCGGGCCGGGCCGCGGGAGACGCGGTGGGCCGCTCCCCGGGGAGCGGCCCACCGGTCACCTCAGCGGACCCCGAGCAGGTCCACGACGAAGATGAGGGTCTCGCCGGGCTTGATGCGGCTGCCCGCGCCGCGGTTGCCGTAACCCAGGTGCGGCGGGATGGTGAGACGGCGGCGGCCGCCGACCTTCATGCCCGCGACGCCCTGGTCCCAGCCCGCGATGACCTGGCCCGCGCCGAGCGAGAACTCGAAGGTCTCGCCCCGGTTCCAGGAGGCGTCGAACTCCTCGCCGGTGGAGAAGGCGACACCGACGTAGTGCACGCTGACCTGGTGGCCAGGCTTGGCCTCCGGGCCGTCTCCCTCGACGACGTCGACGATCTGCAGCTCCTTGGGCGCGTCGCCCTCAGGGAAGTCGATCTCCGGCTTCTCCAGTGCCACGTGGTTTCTCCTTGATCTGGTGCGTGCCGGCCGATGCCCGACCGGCCGAACGACTCTACGGGGTCCGGGGCCCGGCGGTGGGCGAAGGGGCACGGACATCCGGCCGGTCCGTCAGGCGGAGTCGCGGACGACCAGCTCCGTGGGCAGGATCACCGGAGCGCCGGCGTCCTGCCCGGAGGCGAGTGCGAGGACGAGCCGGGCCAGTTCCCGGCCCATCTCGTGGAGGGGCTGGCGGACCGTGGTGAGCGGCGGCTCGGCGTAGGCGGCGGCGGGCACGTCGTCGAAGCCGACCACGGCCACGTCGTCCGGCACGCGGCGCCCGGCCTGCCGCAGCGCCTGCAGGGCGCCGAGCGCCATCATGTCGCTGGCGGCGAACACCGCGTCGAGCCCGGGATCGTCCCGGAGCAGCTGGCGCATGGCCGCGACGCCCGACTCCCGGGTGAAATCGCCCACCGCGACGATGGAGCGCCGGTCGGAGTCGCGCAGCACGTTGCGGTAGCCGGTGAGCCGGTCGATCCCGGCGACCATGTCCTGCGGCCCGGCGATCGTGGCGATCCTGCGGCGGCCCACCGCCACCAGGTGCCCCACGGCCTGCTCGGCGCCGCCGACGTTCTCCACGTCCACGCAGGGCGGCGCGCCCTGCACCCCGGCCTGCAGGGGCCGCCCGCTGCACACCACGGGCACGCCCCGGCGGGCCAGCGCCGCGGGCAGCGGGTCGGCCCCGTGCATCGAGGCGACGATCACGCCGTCCACGTGCCCGGCCGTGGTGTAGCGCTCGATCCGCTCCTGCCCGCGCGGAGAGCCGGCGAGCATCAGCACGAGGTGCTTGTCCGAGGCCTCCGTCTCATGGCCGACGCCGCGGATGATGCTGGCGAACATGGGGTCGTCGGAGAAGACCCGGGTGGGCGGCTCGGAGAAGACCAGCGCGACGGAGTCGGCCCGCCGGGTCACCAGACTGCGCGCCGCGAGGTTGGGGACGTAGCCCAGTTCCTCCACGGCGCGCATCACCGTCGCGCGGATCTCCGGGTTGACGTGCGTCGAACCGTTGACCACGCGGGAGACGGTGGCCCGGGAGACTCCTGCCCTGGCCGCCACCTTCTCCAGCGTCGGCCGGGCGGTCACCGGGTCACGCCTGGACCCCGTTGCGCCGGATGACCTCTCGGTACCACAGCGCGCTGTCCTTGGGGACGCGGCGCTGCGAGGCGTAGTCGACGTAGACCAGCCCGAAGCGCTTGGCGTAGCCCTCGGCCCACTCGAAGTTGTCCATCAGCGACCAGACCAGGTAGCCGCGCAGGTCGGCCCCGGCCTCGATCGCGGCGTGCGCGGCGCGGAAGTGGCCGTCGAGGAAGGCGACCCGCCGCTCGTCGGCGACCCGGCCGTCGGCGAGCACGTCGTCGAAGGCGGCGCCGTTCTCGGTGATGATCAGCGGTGTGCCCGGGTAGTCGCGGTTGAGCCGGAGCAGCAGCTCGGTCAGGCCGGACGGCTTGACCGACCAGCCCATCGCCGTCTTCTCCTCGTCGCCCTGGACGAACGCGATGCCCTCGCTGCCCGGGTGCACCGGGTTGGCCTGCTGACCGGCGCGCAGCTCCACGGTGGTGGGGCTGTAGTAGTTGACGCCCAGGAGGTCGATCGGCGCGCCGATGATGTCGAGGTCGCCGTCGCGGACGAAGGACCAGTCGGTGAACCGGCGGGCGCGCTCCACGACGTCGGCGGGGTACTCGCCGCGCAGGACCGGGTCGAGGAAGATCCGGTTCTGCAGGCCGTCGATGTGCGCGACGGCCTCGGGGTCGGAGCCCGAGATCGGGGCCAGGTTGAGGGTGATGCCGACCTGCCGGGCCCCCGCGGCGCGCAGCTCGGCCACCGCCAGCCCGTGTCCCAGCAGCAGGTGGTGGACGGCCGCGTAGGCGTCGCCCGGGTTCGTGCGGCCGGGGGCGTGGACGCCCGCGCCGTAACCGAGGAAGGAGGAGCACCAGGGCTCGTTGAGCGTGGTCCAGGTGCCGACCCGGTCGCCGAGCCTGCCGTACACGACGGCGGCGTACTCGGCGAAGCGCTCGGCGGTCTCCCGGTTGGTCCAGCCGCCCCGGTCCTCCAGGCTCTGCGGCAGGTCCCAGTGGTAGAGCGTCACGATGGGAGTGATGCCGCGCCCGTGCAGCTCGTCGACCAGCCGCTCGTAGAAGTCCAGGCCGCGCGGGTTGACCGGGCCGGAGCCGTCCGGCTGGATCCGGGGCCAGGCGATGGAGAAGCGGTAGGCCTGGACGCCGAGGTCGGCCATCATCGCCACGTCGTCGCGGTAGCGGTGGTAGTGGTCGCACGCGACGTCACCGGTGTGGCCGCCGACGACCTTGCCGGGTGTCCGGGAGAAGGTGTCCCAGATGGACGGCCCGCGGCCGTCCTCGTTCGCGGCGCCCTCGATCTGGTAGGAGGCGGTCGCCGTCCCCCAGAGGAAACCCTGCGGGAAGGTCAGGTCGCCGGTCTCCCCGGTCTCCGCCGCGACCCCCGCCGACATCCCCATGGACAGGGTCATGTCTCACCGCCCCTTTCGCCTCGCCGTCAACCCCGCCTCGCCCCGAACGGCAGAGAGCGCTCTCATGCAGCATCGCGGGTGCGTGACGGACCTGTCAAGGCGGATCATCCGCATCCTGGACAGGGGAGAGTGCGAGAAGTCGTTGACTTGGCGTTCACTCAGGGCTACGGTCCTCGGTCAGAGAGCGCTCTCTTGCCCTTGCTCGCCCCGGCAGCCCGTTCTGCGGCGCCGGCAGCCCGATACCCGAGGAGGTATCCATGGGCTTCCCATCCCCCTTGCGCAGAGTAGTCGCCGCGGTGGCCGTCCTGGCCACGGCCGTGGTGACCCCGGTCGTCCTGGCGGCTCCGGCCGCCGCCGTCGCGGTCGGCGCGGGCGGTTACGCCTCCGCCCGCCCGGCCGGCACCGCCGGCCCCTCCGACTCCGACGGCGCCGCCGTCAGCCCCAAGGTCACCAGCCGGATGGCCGGCCGCGCCGTGCCGACGAACGACTGGTGGTCCTCGCTGGTCTTCCAGCGCTACGCGGGCAACCCCTACTCCGAGAACATGTACGCCCACCCGCTCTCGTTCCACGCGAACGCCAAGGGCATCAGCGTCGGCTACCCGGACAAGCCCAACATCACCCCCGACGGGCGGATGTACGAGTTCGTCCACGCGAGCGACCTCAACGTGGGCGTCTCCGGCCTCAACGCCGCCAGGACCGAGGTGGACGGCTGGGGCGACTGGAGCGTCGTGCCGCGCTGGAGCGACGGGACCCGCACGCTGCGGACCACGATCGCGCACGGCTCGCCGTACGTCTACGCCGAGGCCTCGGGCGGCAACGCGCTGGTGGAGTTCACCGGCCCGGCCAGCGTCTGGCAGAACGGCGGCAACGTCCTGGGGGTGACGGTGAACGGCCGCGACTACGGCCTGTTCGCCCCCTCCGGGACCAGCTGGTCGCTGACCGGCACCGCCTCCGCGAGCGCCCCGGCCGCCTTCTTCTCGGTCGCGGTCCTGCCCTCCCGGGCGGCGCTCCCGCTGTTCGAGAAGTACGCCTACTCCTTCGTCACCGACACCCGGGTGAGCTGGTCCTACGACGCCGACGCGGGCCGGATGAAGGCCGTCTACACCGCGTCCACCGCCGCGAGGCAGGGGAGCCAGACCGGCACCCTGCACGCCCTCTACCGCCACCAGTGGGCGAACTCCTCCGACACGATGACGGCCCACCGCTACGTCTCGCCGCGCGGTGAGATGCGCGTGCGCGAGGGCGCGTCGTTCACCACGAACGCGGAGTTCAACGGCGTGCTGCCCGCCCTGCCGCTCGCGCCCGGCGCGGACAAGGCCAGGCTGCGGGCCGGCATCGACGCCGAGTTGAACGCCTCCGACCCCTACAAGGGCGCCGTCGACACCTACTGGACCGGCAAGGCCCTGTGGCGGATCGCGGCGCTCATCCCGGTCGCCAACCAGATCGGCTACACCGCCGGCCGGGACAAGGCGATCAGCCTGGTCAAGAGCCGGCTGGCCGACTGGCTCACGGCGGGCTCGGGGGAGACCGGCAGGCTCTTCGCCTACGACTCCACCTGGAAGACGCTGATCGGCTACCCGGCGGGCTACGGCACCGACAAAGAGCTCAACGACCACCACTTCCACTACGGCTACTACGTGCTGGCCGGAGCGATGGTGGCCCAGCACGACCCAGCCTGGGTCTCCGACTCGCAGTACGGCGGCATGCTGAAGCTGCTGGTCAAGGACGCGGCCAACTACGACCGCTCCGACAGCCGGTTCCCGTTCCTGCGCAACTTCGACCCCTACGCCGGGCACGCCTGGGCGTCGGGGCACGCGGGCTTCGCCCACGGCAACAACCAGGAGTCGTCGTCGGAGTCGATGATGTTCAACGCCGCCGCGGTCCTGTTCGGCCAGGCGACCGGCGACACCGCCCTGCGCGACGCGGGCATCTACATGTACACGACCGAGCGCGAGGCCATCGGCCAGTACTGGTTCGACGTCGACGGGGCGGTCTTCCCGTCGACGTACGGCCACGACACCCTCGGCATGGTGTGGGGCGCCGGCGGCGGCTACTCCACCTGGTGGACGGCGAACGCCGAGGAGATCCACGGCATCAACATGCTCCCGATCACCGGCGGCTCGCTCTACAACGGCGCGTGGAAGGCCGACATCAAGCAGAACATCAGCGAGCTGCGGGCCTCCAACGGCGGCCAGGAGACCGAGTGGCGCGACGTCATCTGGCAGTTCCTGGCCATGGCCGACCCCGCCGCCGCCCAGTCGCTGTGGCTGGGGGCCGACCCGGCACCCGAGGACGGTGACTCGCGCGCCCACGCCTATCACTGGATCTCCGCACTGAACGCCTGGGGCACCCCCGACCACTCGGTCACCGCGAGCGTGCCGACGTACGCGGTGCTGGGCAACTCGGCGGGCAGGACCTACGTGGCCTACAACGCCTCCGGCGGCGCCGTCACGGTCCGGTTCTCCGACGGGCAGACGCTCGCCGTACCGGCCCGGGCGATGGCCTGGCGCGGCCCGGCGGGCAGCGGGACCGAACCGGGGGGCGGCTCCGGCCCGAGCCCCACCCCCACCCCGACGCCCACGCCCACGAAGACCCCGACCCCGACCCCGACCCCGACACCGACTCCCACGACCGGCGGGGTCGACGCGCGCTCCACCATCCAGGCGGAGAGCCACCAGGCCCAGTCGGGGACGGCCCTGGAGGACGCCTCCGACACCGGAGGCGGCAAGAGCGTCGCGTTCGTCTCCAACGGCGACTGGCTGCGCTTCGACGGCGTGCGCTTCGGCTCCGTGGCGGCGGGCCAGTTCAAGGCCCGGGTCGCCTCCGGGGCGGGGGCCGGGGTCAGCGGACTGGTCCAGGTCCGCCTGGACAGCCCCACGGCGGCGCCGATCGGCGACTTCGCGGTGGGCAACACCGGCGGCTGGCAGAGCTGGCGGACGATCGCGGCGAACATCTCGGGCGTCACGGGCACCCACACGGTGTACATAACCTTCAGCAGCGGCCAGCCTGCGGATTTCGTCAACCTCAACTGGTTCACCTTCTCCACGAACTGATCCCGCGGGCGCGTCTCCTGCGGGCGCTTCCGGACCGGTCCCGCGGGGGCGTACGGCGAGCCGTGCGGCCCCGCGGCCGGAGGGGCGGGGACCGTGCGGTCCCCGCTCCTTCCGTACTGAGAGCGCTCTCACAACGAACGGATAACCTGAATGCCCTGAATGACACCCAGATTTCTCAAATGAGTAACCGTAGCATCACAGTCATTGACATCCCGTTGCTGGGCGATAAGGCTACAGAGAGCGCTCTCACACTGGTTTGAGCCATCCGGCCACCACGGCGGACCGGTAACGCGGTGACCCCACGCGCCTGTCGCGGGCGGTCCAGCCGGTCCCGCCAGCCGGGCCGGCCCGGCAAAGTAATGGAGGAAGGGTCCATGTCGCTCCTCTCTCGGCCTGCACGCGCCGCCCTCGTCGCGGGTACCGCGGGCCTGGCGCTGGTCGCCACCGGTTGCGGCTCTTCCGAGCCCTCGACCCCTGCGGCGGGCGGCGGTGCCAGCACATCCGCCGAGTGCGCCCCGTTCGAGCAGTTCGGAAAGCACGACGGCAAGAAGGTCTCGATCTACTCCCCGATCCGGGACACCGAGGCGGACCTGTTCCAGCAGACCTGGGTGCCGTTCGAGAAGTGCACCGGGATGAAGATCAGCTATGAGGGAACCGGCGAGTTCGAGGCGCAGATCCAGGTCCGCGCCGACGGCGGCAACCCGCCGGACCTGGCCTTCTTCCCGCAGCCCGGTCTGCTGGAGCGCTTCGTCAAGGCGGGCAAGCTCAAGCCCGCCTCGGCCGAGGTGAAGAAGCTGGCCGAGCAGAACTGGTCGGCCGACTGGGTGAAGTACGGCACGATCGACGGCACCTTCTACGCCGCCCCGCTGGGCGCCAGCGTGAAGTCCTTCGTCTGGTACTCGCCGGGCATGTTCAAGGAGAAGGGCTGGGCCGTCCCCACGACCTGGGACGAGCTCATGACCCTCACCAACACGATCGCGGGCACCGGGATCAAGCCGTGGTGCGCGGGCATCGAGTCCGGTGAGGCCACCGGCTGGCCGGCCACCGACTGGATCGAGGACATCCTCCTGCGCGAGCTCGGCCCCGAGGGCTACGACGACTGGGTCGCCCACAAGATCCCCTTCAACGACCCCAAGATCGTCGCCGCGGTCGACAAGGTCGGCGCGATCCTCAAGGACGAGAAGTTCGTCAACGGCGGCTACGGCCCGGTCAAGAGCATCGCCAGCACCGCCTTCCAGGAGGGCGGCGTGCCCATCACCGAGGGCAAGTGCGCGCTGCACCGCCAGGCCTCCTTCTACGCCAACTTCTGGCCCGAGGGCACCAAGGTGGCCGAGGACGGCGACGTCTTCGCCTTCTACCTGCCCGGCAACGACCCGGCCAAGAAGCCGGTGCTCGGCGCGGGCGAGTTCGTCGGCGCCTTCGCCGACCGGCCCGAGGTCCAGGCCGTTCAGGCCTACCTGGCCACCGGCGACTACGCCAACGCCCGCATGAAGCTGGGCACGTACGTCTCGGCCAACAAGGGCGTCGACATCGCCAACGCGCAGAACCCGATCGACAAGCTCTCCATCGAGATGCTCCAGGACCCGAACACGGTCTTCCGGTTCGACGGCTCCGACCTGATGCCGGCCGCGGTCGGCGCGGGCACCTTCTGGAAGGGCATGACCGACTGGATCAACGGCAAGGACACCAAGACGGTCCTTGACTTCATCGAGGCCTCCTGGCCCAAGTCCTAGTCCCAGGACTTCCCGTGGCGTCCGGCTCCCGCCGGGGTTCGACTACCCCGTCGGAGCCGGACGCTCCCGTATCGGCCCGATCCTTCCGGGAGTTCCCTCGATGAACCTGGACTTCGACTTCGCCGCGGAGCAGCCGAAGCTCCTGCAGCTGCTGTACGGCGTGGTCGCGTTCTGCGCGGTGGTCGCGCTCCTTCTGCTCCTGCTCGACCGCGCCCCGATGCGGCAGAAGGCGCGGCTGCACATCGCCATCCTGCTCGCCCCGGCGCTCCTGCTGCTCACGATCGGCCTGATCGTGCCCGCGGTGCGCACCACCCTGCTGTCGTTCATGAGCGGCGACGGCGCCTCCTGGGTGGGGCTCGACAACTACGTCTGGATGTTCACCCAGCCCGAAGCGGTCACGGTGCTCCGCAACACGCTCATCTGGGTCGCCCTCGTCCCCGTCCTGGTGACGACGGTCGGCCTGCTCTACGCGGTCCTGGTCGACCGGAGCCGCTTCGAGTCCGTCGCCAAGTCGCTGGTCTTCCTCCCGATGGCCATCTCCTTCGTCGGCGCCGGCATCATCTGGAAGTTCGTCTACGCCTACCGCCCGGAGGAGAGCGAGCAGATCGGTCTGCTCAACCAGATCGTGGTGGCCCTCGGCGGCACCCCCCAGCAGTGGCTGCTGGACCCGCCGGTCAACACGCTCTTCCTCATCGTGGTCATGGTGTGGATCCAGGCCGGGTTCGCCACCGTCGTGCTCTCCGCGGCGATCAAGGGCATCCCCGCCGAGATCGTCGAGGCGGCCAGGCTCGACGGAGCCACCCCGGTCCAGATGTTCTTCCGGGTGACGCTGCCGAGCATCCGCTCGGCCGTGCTCGTGGTGCTGGTCACCCAGTCGATCGGCACGCTCAAGCTCTTCGACATCGTCCGGACCATGACCGGCGGCCAGTTCGACACCAGCGTCATCGCCAACGAGATGTACAACCAGGCGTTCCGGTACGGCGAGACGGGCAAGGGCGCGGCGCTGGCCGTCTTCCTGTTCGTCCTGGTCACCCCCATCGTCGTCTACCAGATCCGCCAGCGCCGGGAGGCCGTCCGATGACATCCGTCTCACCCGCCGTCACGGCGGTACGGTCCGGAGCCGAGCAGGCCACCGGGCGGGTCAGGAAGCGGCTGAGCGGCAGGGTCGCCAGCGCCGTGGCGATCGTCATCGCGGTGCTGTGGACCACGCCCACCTTCGGCCTGTTCCTGTCGTCGCTGCGGCCGGAGGACCAGATCAAGACCACCGGCTGGTGGTCGTTCTTCTCCGACCCGCAGCTCACCCTGGAGAACTACCAGGAGGTGCTGTTCGGCACCTCCTCGTCCTCCGGGAAGATGGCCAGCTTCCTGATCAACTCGATCGTCATCACGATCCCGTCGGTGCTCTTCCCGCTGGCCTTCGCCGCCTTCGCGGCGTACGCGCTGGCCTGGGTGCCGTTCCGCGGACGGAACTGGGTCTACATCGGCATCTTCGCGCTGCAGGTCGTGCCGATGCAGATGGCGCTGGTCCCGCTGCTGTCGTTCTTCTCCGAGGGCGTCTCGGTCTTCGGCCTGCAGCTCATGCCGGCCTGGGAGTTGGAGGGACCCGCGCGCTTCGCGCAGGTGTGGTTCGCGCACACCTGCTTCGCCCTGCCGCTCGGCGTCTTCCTGCTGCACAACTTCATGTCGGAGCTGCCGGGCGAGCTGATCGAGGCGGCACGGGTGGACGGCGCCACCCACGGCAGGATCTTCCGGAGGGTGGTCCTCCCGCTGGTCGCGCCGGCGCTGGCCACCTTCGGCATCTTCCAGTTCCTCTGGGTCTGGAACGACCTGCTGGTGGCGCTGATCTTCGCGGGGGGCACGCCCGACAGCGCCCCGATGACCGTACGGCTGGCGCAGATGGCCGGGACGCGCGGCAACGAGTGGCAGCGGCTGACGGCCGGGGCCTTCGTCTCGCTCGTCATCCCGCTGATCGTCTTCCTGTCCATGCAGCGCTACTTCGTCCGCGGCCTGCTCGCGGGCAGCGTCAAGGGATGAACCGGGACCGGAACCGGAACCGGGGCGCCGGGTCCGCGGGCGGGGCCGGCGCCCCGGCCCCGGCGGGCCCGCGATGGGCTATCGTCGTGGCGACCGAAGATCCGAGCCGGAGGCCCAGTCGGAGGCCAAGATGAAGCGCCCCACCCTGGAGGCGGTCGCCGCCCGCGCGGGAGTGTCGCGGGCCACCGTCTCCCGCGTGGTCAACGGCCAGCCCACCGTCGCCCCGGGCATCCGCGACGTGGTGATGCGGGCCGTCGAGGAGCTCGGCTACGTCCCCAACGCGGCGGCCCGCACCCTCGTCAACCAGCGCACCGACTCCATCGCCCTGGTCGTCTCGGAGTCGCCCACCCGGGTCTTCTCCGACGACCCGATGTTCTCCACCGTGATCCGCACGGCCAGCGCGGAGCTGGAGGCGGCGGACAAGCAGGTCGTCCTGATGCTGACGGGCTCGGCCCGCAGCCACGCCCGCGTGGAGCGTTACATCGCCGGCGGCCACGTGGACGGCGTCATGATCATCTCGATGCACGGCGCCGACCCGCTGCCCGCCGCGATCACCCGCATGCGCGTGCCCGTCGTCTCGTACGGCCGGCCCGCCGTCCCCGTGGACCTGCCGTACGTCGACAACGACAACGTGGGCGGCGCGGCGACGGCCGTGCGCCACCTGATCGAGAGCGGCCGCCGCCGGATCGCCACGGTCGCCGGCCCCCAGGACATGATCGGCGGCCAGGACCGCCTGGCCGGCTACCGGAACGTCATGCAGGGCTCCGACCGCCGCTCGATCGTGGCGGTCGGCGACTTCACCCGCGAGTCTGGCGCGGCGGCGATGCGCCAGCTCCTGGAGGACGACCCCGCGCTCGACGCGGTCTTCGTCGCCAGCGACCTGATGGCGATCGGCGCGCTGCAGGCGCTGCGCCAGGCCGGCCGCAGGGTGCCGGACGACGTCGCGGTGGTGGGCTTCGACGACATCGAGGCGGCCCGCTACACCGAGCCGCCGCTGACGACGGTCCGCCAGCCCGTCGTCGAGCAGGCCACCGCCATGGTCCGCCTCCTGCTCGGCCTGGCCTCCGGCGGCCCGGCGGACCCGATCATCCTCCCCACCGACCTGGTGGTCCGCGAGTCGGCCTGACCGGGTCCGGGCTCGCCCGGACCGCTCCGGGGAGCCCGTGAGCGTTTCGGACGGGACCGCGGCGGGCCGTCGCACGGGGGCGGGGACCCCGACGGCCCGCCGACCGCTCCCGGACGGGGCGGGACGACTACCGGACCAGGTCCGCGAACAGGTTCCGCAGCTCCATGTGACCGGCCTTGAGCTCGGCCACGTCGCCTTCGACGCGCTTCATGGAGAGCTCGAGGTTGCCGACGGAGCGCTTGACCGTGACGATCTCCTCGCGGAGCTCGGCGTATCCGGCCCGCATCTCCTGACGGAGCTCGTCCTGCCCCTTGCGGAGTTCTTCCGTGGTGGCCCGGAGCTCGTCCTGCCCCTTGCGGAGCTCCTCGGTGGTGACCTTGAGCTCTTCCGTGGTGACCTTGAGGCCGTCGGTGGTGGCCTTCAGTCCGTCGGTGGTGACCTTGAGCTCGTCGGTCGTGGTCTTGAGCTCACCCGTGATCGTGCGCAGGTCCTTGAGGACCTCGAAGATGGCCGCGGTGGTCGCCCGGTGCTCGTGGGCCTCCACGCGGAGCTCGGCCACCCCGAGCTCCAGGGCACGCATGCGGATCTCTGACGTCGCGTCTGACACGACAGCTCCTCGCCGTTGTCGCGGAAAAGGGGAAGAGAAGGGGTCGACACGGTTGAGGGAGACGCGTGTCCGCAGGGAGAAGACTACGCACGGCGCAGCGATGATCGCTACACGTGGTCAGGGTCGGGGTGACAGAAGTCGTACCGGGTGGAAGAAAGAGCCACCCGGCACGGGGTGCAGGGTGGCGGGTGGCTCTTCGCGCGGTCGGCGGGCCGGAGGTTCCGGAGCGGAGCACGGGTCGGCGTCCGGGTTCTCAGGGCCGGCGCTGCTCCGGGGCGATCGGCCGCTGGGCCGCGGGGTCGTAGACGCCTGCGGAGGCCGGCGGCTCGACCACCACGGTGTCGGCCGGGCGCGCGCCGCCGTCCAGGACGGCGCGGGCGTGGTCGACGTGCGAGGCCGCGACCAGCACGTCGTAGCGGCCCGCGACGATGGCGCTGCGCGAGGCGAAGTCGCGCTTGCCGCCGGTGAAGAAGTGGTTGAGGAACCCGAACGCGGCCCCCATCAGGGCGCCCCACAGGCCCGCCCAGAGCACCAGCACGAAGAAGGAGAGCGTGGTCGAGGTGAACAGGCCGAGGAACGCCCCGACCACGAGTCCGAAGACCAGGCCGCTGCCCGCGCCGGCGAGCGCGGCCCGGCCGTTGGTCATCCGTCCGGTGACGGTCTCCTCCATGCGCAGGTCGCTGCCGACGATCGCGACGTTCTCCACGGGGAACCCGGCGTCCGAGAGCGCGTCCACGGTCCGCTGCGCGGCTGCGTAGTTGTCGTAGCCGACCAGAGTCCTGCGGTCGACGACGACCGGCGCCTCGACGCCCATGTGCAACTGTGTCATGGTCCTGTCGCCTTTCCGAGTGGTTGTGGCTCGGGAGAAGCGGCTACCCATGATGCGCCGGGGAATGCGCGTCCCGGGCGGAATCCGCCCGGGACGGCGGGCTCACCAGCTCTGGTGGAGCGGCATCCCCTCGGTGTATCCGGACGAGCTCTGCACGCCGACCACCGCGCGCTCGTGGAACTCCTCCAGGGTGGAGGCGCCGGCGTAGGTGCAGGAGGAGCGCAGGCCCGCCACGATGGCGTCGATCTGGTCCTCGACGCTGGGCCGGAGCGGGTCGAGGTACATCCGGGAGGTGGAGATGCCCTCCTCGAACAGCGCCTTGCGGGCCCGGTCGAAGGGGGAGTCCTCGGCGGTGCGGAGCTTCACCGCGCGGGCCGAGGCCATGCCGTAGTTCTCCTTGTACCTGCGGCCGTCGGCGTCGGTGCGGGCGTCCCCGGGGGACTCGTAGGTGCCCGCGAACCAGGAGCCGATCATCACGTTGGCCGCCCCGGCCGCCAGGGCCAGGGCGACGTCGCGGGGGTGGCGGACGCCGCCGTCGGCCCAGACGTGGCGGCCCAGGCGGCGGGCCTCGGCGGCGCACTCCAGGACGGCGGAGAACTGCGGGCGGCCGACGCCGGTCATCATCCGGGTGGTGCACATGGCGCCCGGCCCGACGCCGACCTTGACGACGTCCGCGCCCGCCTCGACCAGGTCGCGCACGCCGCCGGCGGTGACGACGTTGCCCGCGACGACCGGCACGCCGGGACCGAGCGCGCGGACCGACCGGAGGGCGCCGATCATCTTCTCCTGGTGACCGTGCGCGGTGTCCACCACCAGGCAGTCGATCCCCGCCTCCAGCAGTTCCTTCGCCTTGGCGGCGACGTCTCCGTTGACCCCCACGGCGGCGGCGATCCGCAGCCGGCCCGAGCCGTCGACGGCGGGCCGGTAGAGGGTGGCGCGCAGCGCGCCGGTCCTGGTCAGGATGCCGACCAGGCGTCCGTCGCGGTCGACGACCGGGGCGAGCCGGTGGCGGCCTTCGTGGAGCCGGTCGAACGCCTCGCGCGGGTCGAGCCCGGCGGGCAGGGCGAGCAGGTGGTCGGACATGACCTGGGAGAGCTGGGCGTACATGTCGACGCCCTGGCAGTCGGCCTCGGTGACCACGCCGATCGGGCGGTTCGCGTCGTCGACGATGACGACCGCGCCGTGGGCGCGCTTGGGCAGCAGGCTGAGCGCCGCGCCGACGGTGTCGTGCGGGGTGAGGGTCAGGGGGGTGTCGTGGACCAGGTCGCGCCGCTTGACCCAGTCGACGACCTCGGCGACCACGTCGATCGGGATGTCCTGCGGGATCACGGCGATGCCGCCGCGCCGGGCGACGGTCTCGGCCATGCGGCGCCCGGCGACCGCTGTCATGTTGGCGACGACGACGGGGATCGTGGTGCCGGTCCCGTCGGAGGTGGACAGGTCGACGGCGAGCCGCGAGCCGACCGAGGAGCGCGCCGGGACCATGAACACGTCGCTGTAGGTCAGGTCGTGGGTCGGAGTCGTCTCGTTGAGGAATTTCACCAGGCACCTACAGTGTGGAAGTCCGGCCGGTCAGGGCCGGGGAGCTGACTGGCACTACCTTATGTGTGGGCGGTCAGCGGTGTTCCTTCCCCGTTTCCAGGCCGGCCATGGGGGCTGGACGGTCACGATGAGCACTAAGATCCGGTTTGCGTGTTTGTCGGGGTGGTCGCATGAGGAGGCGCTGTGAACGTCGTTGACCGGCCGGAGATGCTCGTCGTGGGCCATGCCGTACGGACGTCCAACGCCGACGAGCTGGACCCGGCGCGGGCGAAGCTGCCGGCGCTGTGGCAGCGGGCGGGCGTCCCGGGGGCCTTCGCGCACGTCCCGGGACGGGTGGACGAGAACCTGTACGCGGTGCTGACCGACTACGAGAGCGACCACCACGGGTTCTACACGCAGATCGTCGGGGTGGCCGTGCGCACCGCGGCCGCGCTGCCCGAGGGCATGGTCGCGGTCCGCGTGCCGGGCGTGCCGGCGCTGAAGCTGGAGGCCCGGGGGTCCATGCCGGGCGCGCTGGTGGAGTCGTGGCAGCGCCTGTGGAAGCACACCGAGTCCGGCGGCACCCCGCCCCGGGCCTTCAGCACCGACCTGGAGGTCCACCACCGCGAGGGCGTGGACCTCTACGTGGCCGTCTTCCCGCCGATGCACTGACCACCGCGGCCTTGATGCACTGACCGCCGGCCCCGACGCGCCGACCATCAGCGCCGGTGCGCCGGGGTGCCGTTCCTATGCGCCGATCCCCGGTGCGCCGGCCGCCCCGCCACCGGCGGACGAGGACCGCTCGTCCTCGTCCTCGTCGTCCGGGGGCGGGTCGGGCATCCGCCAGCAGGAGACGATCAGCGGCAGTACGAAGTGGGTCAGCGCCACGGCCAGGGAGAGGTAGAGCAGGGTCGATCCGGGCACCATGTGCTCGCGGCCGCGCAGCAGGCCCACGACCAGCGTCAGGCAGGCGAGGGCGGCGAGCAGGCGGGTCATCAGGCGGTGGGCCACGGCGGTGGCCCGCAGCCGCTCGCCCACCTGGCGTTCGTCCAGGTTCCGTTCGGTGAGCGCGGTCATGCCCCGGGTGGCGACGTTCATCAGCGTCACGGCCGGCAAGTAGATCACCAGCATGACCGCCAGCAGGGTGAGGACGATCCAGCGCGCCCCCTCGTCCGGGCCGGCGACCCACACCACCCCCGCCATGGCCCAGGCGAGCCCCAGGGAGAACGCCCCGGTCGCGGCGAGCAGCCGGCGGCGGCCCCGGGTGGCGTACCAGCCCGGCAGGATGTCCATCTGCACGGCCTCGGCCTGGCTGATCCGCCAGGGGGCCTTGCGCCCGTCGGTCATTTCGGTTCACTTCCCAGCCGCGGGAACGGCTTCAACGAGAAAACGACTTCCATGGGGACCTCGAAGTACTCGGCGATGCGCAGGGCGAGGTACAGGCTCGGGCTGTACTCGCCCCGCTCCAGGTAGCCGATGGTCTGGTAGTGCACCCCGAGCGCCGTCGCGAGCTCCTTGCGCGACACGCCGCGCTCGGCCCGGAGCATCGGGATGCGGTTGTGGACCTCTTCCGAACTCACCGCGGCCTCCTGCGGGTCATGACGACTGGGCGGCGAGCTGCCGCTCGGCGAGCCGCGAGCCGGACTCCCGCCGGGTGACCCGGCGGACCAGCACCGGGGCGAGCAGCATGCCGGCCACCGCCCAGGCGGCCAGCACCGCCGCCACGTACGGCAGGCGCCAGCTCCCGCCGATCTCCGCGGCGAGCATCGCGTCGGGCAGGAACGCCGCGCGCAGGCCGAGTCCCTGCCAGTAGAGCGGGAACGCCTGGGCGATCCACTGCACGGCCTCCGGCATGTAGGTCACCGGGAGCATGACCCCGGAGGTGACCATCAGGCCCATCATCGGCAGGCCCAGGACCGCGCCCGCCGCCTTCGGGCCGGGCAGCAGGCAGCCGATCGCCGCGCCCAGCGGGACGACGGCCACGGTGCCCAGCAGCAGCACCCAGAGCAGCGTCGGCCAGTCGTGCGGCAGCGGGGCGCCGCCCACGACGACGCCGGTGGCCAGGATCAGCGCGCTCTGCACGGCGATTTGGCAGAGCAGGGTGACCGCCCGCCCGACGAGGTAGGCGGATATCCCGCCGGGGACGGTCCGCAGCCGCAGCAGCGTCCCCTCCTCCCGGTCGGCGGCCAGCGCCATCGGCAGGGTCATCAGGGCGTTGGAGAAGACGGTGAAGGCCAGGAAGCCGGAGGTCATGAACATGCCGGAGGACACGTCCGTCCCCTTCACCTGCTCGTCACCGATCCAGAGCAGCAGCAGGGCGAAGATGCCCGCCGTGCCGACCAGGGTGGTGGTCAGCTCTCTGCGGTTGCGCAGCAGCTGCATGTGCTCCGCCCAGCCCCGCTTGATCCCGATGCGCAGTGCCCTGCCGTTCATGCGGCCCTCCCGATCAGCTCCAGATAGCTCTCCTCCAGCGACGGCCGCCGGATCTCCAGTCCGGGGACCGGCCCGCCGAACCTCTCGTGCAGCTCCCACGCCGCCCGCGAGGGGTCGTCGGTGGTCAGGGTCCGCTCGCGGCCGTCCTCCAGCCAGCGCACCCGCGACTGCGCCTGTACGGCCCGCGCCAGCTCGGCGGGGGTCCCGCAGGCGGTGATGCGGCCGCCGGTCAGGATCGCGGTCCGGTGCGCCAGCTTCTCGGCCTCGACCAGGTCGTGCGTGGTGAGCAGCACCGTCATGCCGTCGTCGGCCGCGAGCTTCTCGAGCAGCAGGTGGAACTCCTGCCGCGCCTCCGGGTCGAAGCCGGTGGTCGGCTCGTCCAGGAAGAGCAGCTCGGGCCGGCCGACGATGCCCAGTGCCACGTCCAGCCGGCGGCGCTGCCCGCCGGACAGGCGGCCCACCTGCTGACCGGCCTGCCCGGTCAGCCCGACGGCGGCCAGCAGCCCGTCCGGGTCGTGTGGGTCGTCGTAGAACTCGCTCAGGTGGGCGATGATCTCCCGGACGCCCCACTTGTTGTGGTCGCGCCAGTTCTGCAGGACGATCCCCAGCTTGGCCCGCCAGGCGTCGCCGCCCCTCTCCGGGTCGGTGCCGAGCACGCTCACCTCGCCGGCCGACCGGTTCCTGAAGCCCTCCAGGATCTCGATCGTGGTGGTCTTCCCGGCGCCGTTGGGGCCGAGCAGGGTGAAGATCTCCCCGCGCCGGATCTCCAGGTCGACCCCTCGCAACACCTCGGCCGCGCCGTACTTCATCCGCAGGCCGCGCACACTCACTGCAGCACTCATGTGAATGAATGTAGTAGAAGTACTACATCTCGAGCAAGTCCTACGACGAAAGGCGGCACACCTGTGTTCAGGTGTGCCGCCCTCGGAGAGGCGTCCGGTCAGCGCAGACGAACGCCTCCCGGGCCGAGCCGGCAGATCCCGTTGAAGACACCTCGGTCAGTCAGGCCGAGAGCCAGGCTCTCCTGGGAGGCGTTCACCTGCATCCTCATTGTCAGGCCAGCACCCCGGCCTCACGCAGCTTCGCGGCGGTCCCGTCCGGCAGGCCCCAGGAGGACAGATCCGCCAGCCGGGTGGCGGGGGAGAGGTCCGGCCCGGGCACGCCCAGCAGCCGGGGCGCCGGGGCGGGCTGCCGGACCCCGCCCACCTCGACGAACGTGCCGCGCGCCCGGTTGTGCGGGTGGTCGGAGGCCTCGGCCATGTCCAGCACGGGGGAGACGCACGCGTCCGTGCCGTCGAAGACGGCCTCCCACTCGGCGCGCGTCCTCGACCGGAACGCCTCGGTCAGCCGCTCGCGCAGGGCGGGCCAGTTGGCCCGGTCCTCGCGGTCGGGCAGGTCGGTCAGGCCCATGAGCGAGACCATCTGCGCCCAGAACTGCGGTTCCAGGGCGCCCACCGCCATGTACCTCCCGTCGGCCGTCTCGTAGGTGTCGTACACCGGCGAACCGGTGTCGAGCAGGTTGGTGCCGCGCGGACCCCAGAAGCCGGACTGCACGCCGTGGTAGAACATCGCGAACAGCGTGGCCGCCCCGTCGACCATGGCGGCGTCGACCACCCGGCCCGCGCCGGTGCGCTCCCGCTCGATCAGGGCGAGCAGCACGCCGTACGCCAGCATCAGGCCGCCGCCGGCGAAGTCGCCGAGGATGTTGATCGGCGGCGTGGGCTTCTCGCCCGCGCGGCCGAGCATCGACAGCACGCCGGAGATCGCGATGTAGTCGATGTCGTGCCCGGCGGTCGGCGCCAGCGGGCCGTCCTGGCCCCAGCCGGTCATGCGTCCGTAGACCAGGCGCGGGTTGACGGCGTGCAGGTCGTCCGGGCCGATGCCCAGCCGCTCGGCGACGCCCGGGCGGAAGACCTCGATGACGACGTCGGCGTGCGCGGCGAGCTCCTTGAAGGCGGCGACCCCCTCGGGCGACTTCAGGTCCAGCCCGACGGTCCGCTTGCCGCGGTCCATCACGTCGCGGCGCGGCCGGTCCCCGGCGGCGGCCACGGCGGCGACCCGCTCGACCCGCAGCACCTCGGCACCGTGGTCGGCCAGCATCATCCCGGCGAACGGTCCCGGGGCCAGTCCTGCCAGCTCCAGCACGCGGACCCCGGCCAACGGGCCCTTCCTGGGCGTGTGATCCATCGGTGACTCCTCGGTGCGCCCCGGAACGCGGCCGGGCGCGGTCGTGGCGGACGATCGCCCGGTGACGCCGGGCTTCCCCTCCGGGCAAGTAGAACAACATTCGGATCGCCCTGGCAAGACGCCCCACCCGCCGACCTCCACCTGTGGGAAACTTGCGGCCGTCGGTTTGGCAACGGGGAGAGTCGTATGGCATATCCGCACGGGGAACGGATGATCGCCGGGCGCTACAGGCTGATGCGCGAGCTCGGCCGCGGCGGGATGGGCGTGGTGTGGGAGGGGCACGACACGCTCCTCGACCGCCCGGTCGCCGTCAAGGAGGTTCTGCTCCCGCCGCACCTGTCCCCGGCGGAGCAGGAGCGCCAGCTGACCCGCACCTCGCGCGAGGCCAGGACCGCGGCCCGGCTCAACCACCACGGCATCGTCGCGGTCTACGACGTGGCCGAGGAGGACGGCCGCCCCTGGATCATCATGGAACTGGTCAGGGCGCAGGGCCTGGACGAGGTCGGCACGCTGCCGGTGCCCCAGGTGGCCGCGATCGGCCGCCAGGTGCTCTCGGCGCTGCACACCGCCCACCGGGCGGGGATCCTGCACCGCGACGTCAAGCCGAGCAACGTCCTGCTCACCCCGGACGGCCGGGCCGTGCTCACCGACTTCGGCATCGCCACCGTGGAGGGCGACGCCTCGCTCACCCAGACCGGCATGGTCACCGGCTCGCCCAGCTTCCTGCCGCCGGAGCGCGCCGTGGGCACCGACGCCGGCCCCTGGTCGGACCTGTGGTCGCTCGGCGCCACGCTGTACGCGATGCTGACGGACGGCAGGGGGCCGTTCGAGCGGCGCGACGCCATGGCCACCCTGGGGGCGCTCCTCACCGAGGAGCCCGACCTCGGCCGGGTCCACCCGGCGATGCGCGAGGTCCTCGCCGGGCTGCTCCAGCGTGACCCGGCGCACCGTCTCACCGCCGGGCACGCGGACGCGCTGCTGGCCGCGGTGAGCGGGGAGCCGTCCGGGCCGCTCGGCCGCACCGCCGAGAGCCGCACGGCCCCCGGCCGCACCGCGCCGGGACACCCGGGCGGCCGCCCGGGACAGGGCCATCCGTCCCACGGCCATCCGTCCCGGAACGGCCTCCCGCAGGACCGCGCTCCGCAGGGCCGTACCGTGCAGGGCCGTACCGTGCAGGGCCATCCCGTCGGGGAGCACGCGGGGCGGCACGGCGCCGGCCGCGGGGACGGCCGTGCGGCCCCCGCCCGGCACTCCCCGCGGTCCCGCGGCGTGCGGGTCCCGGCGGCGGTGGCCGCGGTGCTGGCGGTGCTCCTGGCGGGCGCCGGCGCCGCCGGATGGATCATGTCCGGGGCGGGGGAGAGCTCCGCCTCCCGGACCGACCCGGGCCCGTCCGAGAGCCTCCCGGCGCCGGAGGAGGAGAAGATCCGCTCCGCGACCCCCGAGGAGCCGCCCGCCCCCACCCCGAAGCCCACCCGGAGCCGCCGGGTGGCCGCCGCCGAAGCCGGGACGGAGCAGTGGAACGGCGAGGACCCGGAGCGGTGGTCCATCCGTTACCCGGCCGGCTGGAAGCCGGAGCACATCGCCGAGACCGGATACACCCACTGGACCAGCCCCCGCGGCGACGCGCACATGTCGGTGGAGGTGCTGCGCCCCGTCTCCGGGCTGGAGACGGTCCAGGAGACGCTGCGGGAGGAGATCGGCCGGTGGAGCGACATCTCCGCCGAGGAGACCGCCGAGGTCCCCACCCGGTACGGCAGGGCGCTCGACTGGCGGTTCGGCTGGGTGATGAAGGGCGGGGGCGGAGCGGAGTGGGCCTCGCCCGGCACGGACTACCGCGAGGTGCGGCGCTTCGTCGAGCTCGGCGACACCGCCATCGTGCTCACCTGGACCGCCGCGGAGTCCCAGTGGGACAGGCACCAGGCCATGATGCGCCGGGTGCTCGACAGCTTCCGGCTGGAGCGCGAGGGATGACACGGCGCACCGGGAGGCCCCTCCCTCCCCCGTCCCGAGAGTTTTCGCGCGTTTAACGCACCCCTCCTGGTCGCACGGGCATCGGCGAGATAACGTGCTAGAGGCGATCTTTCCTGTCGAGAGCCTGGGGGTGATGTCCTGTGACGCCCACGACACCTATGTCGGCGCACCGGCGGGCGGTCGAGCAGATCAGGGAGTCCTACGCGGCGATCCCCTCCGGGGCCGCGCCCCGGCTGGCCAAGGCCACCACGAACCTCTTCCGGTTCCGTGACGGCGCCCGCGCCGCCCGGCTCTCCGCCAGGGACCTGGACCGCGTCATCGAGGTCGACCCGGTCGCGATGACCGCCGAGGTCCAGGGGATGACGACCTACGAGCACCTCGTGGACGCCACGCTCCCGCACGGGCTCATGCCGTACGTCGTGCCCCAGCTCAAGACCATCACGCTCGGCGGCGCGGTGACCGGTCTCGGCATCGAGTCCACCAGCTTCCGGGACGGGCTGCCGCACGAGTCGGTCGAGGAGCTGGAGATCCTCACCGGTGACGGGCGCGTCGTCGTCGCCCGCGACGACAACGAGCACCGCGAGCTGTTCCGCGCCTTCCCCAACTCCTACGGCACGCTCGGCTACGCGCTCCGGATCCGGATCCGCCTCAAGCCGGTCCGGCCGTACGTCCGGCTGACGCACCTGGAGTTCACCGACGCCCACAAGTGCATGCTCGCCATGAACGAGATCTGCGAGCGGGGCGAGCACGACGGCGAGCCGGTCGACTTCGTGGACGGCACCTTCTTCGCCCCCGACGAGCTCTACATCACCCTCGGCCGGTTCGCCGAGCGCGCGCCGTACGTCTCGGACTACACCGGCATGCGGATCTACTACCAGTCGATCAGGACCAGGACCCGCGACTGGCTGACCGTCCGCGACTACCTGTGGCGCTGGGACACCGACTGGTTCTGGTGCTCGCGCGCGTTCGGGGTGCAGGATCCGCTGGTGCGCTCGCTGATGCCGCGCCGGTGGATGCGGTCCGACGTCTAC
Source organism: Planomonospora parontospora (assembly GCA_014647935.1). GTDB lineage: Bacteria > Actinomycetota > Actinomycetes > Streptosporangiales > Streptosporangiaceae > Planomonospora > Planomonospora parontospora. Next base: position 271,439 of record BMQD01000006.1, on the reverse strand, counting down.
CGCAGGCTCGTCGGCCTCGACCGTAGATACGGCGTGACCGCCCGGCTGGACCGCTGGCAGGGCAGGCCCGTGCACGAGTCGGTCATCCAGGACATCGAGGTGCCGGTCGAGCGCGGCGCCGACTTCCTGGAGTTCTTCCACGAGAAGGTCGGCATGACGCCGGTCTGGATGTGCCCGCTCAGGTCGGCGGAGGAGTGGCCGCTCTATCCGCTGGAGCCCGGCCGGCTGTACGTGAACTTCGGCTTCTGGGGGGTCGTCCCACTGCCCCGGGGCCAGTTCGACGGCTACCACAACCGGCTGATCGAGCACGAGGTGCACGCGATCGAGGGCCACAAGTCTCTTTACTCCACGTCGTTCTACCCCCGGGACGAATTCTGGCGCCTCTACAACGGGGACGCCTACTGGCCGGTCAAACGGGCGTACGACCCCGGCGGCCGGTTGCTCGATCTCTACGACAAGTGCGTACGGGGGCGCTAGGGAGGTTTGCTTCTGTGAGGCTCGCGGAGATCTTCGAGAACGTCGTCGGTCCCGATGCGGGCATCGGTTTCGCCGCCTACGACGGCAGCAAGGCCGGTCCCTCCGACGCGGAAGTCACCCTGGAGGTGAAATCCCCCATCGCGGTGGCCTATCTGGCGCAGGCGCCCGGCGAACTGGGTCTCGCCCGGGCGTACGTGTCGGGCCACCTCGACGTGCACGGGGACATGTACACCCTGCTGTCGCGGATGTGGTCGCTGACCATCAACGACCTCACGGTGGCCGAGAAGCTCGCCACCGTCCGGGCCCTGGGCGTCAAGCCCCTGACGATGTGGCTGCCGCCCCCCGCCCAGGAGGTACGGCGCAGCATGATGGCCAGGCTCGGCAGCCGGCACGCCAAACGGCGGGACGCCGAGGTGATCCACCACCACTACGACGTGTCCAACACCTTCTACGAGTGGGTGCTCGGCCCCTCCATGGCCTACACCTGCGCGGTCTTCCCCACCGCGGAGGCGTCCCTGGAGGAGGCGCAGTTCGCCAAGTTCGACCTGGTGGCCAGGAAACTGGGACTGGCGCCGGGGATGCGGCTGCTGGACGTGGGTTGCGGCTGGGGCGGCATGGCCATCCACGCCGCCCGCGAGTACGGCGTCAAGGTGCTGGCCGTCACCCTCTCCCGGCAGCAGGCGGAGTGGGGGCAGAAGGCCGTCGCCGAGGCCGGGCTCGGCGACCTGGTCGAGATCCGGCACTCCGACTACCGCGACGTCAGGGAGACCGGGTTCGACGCGGTCAGCTCGATCGGCCTGACCGAGCACATCGGCAGGGACCAGCTGCCGTTCTACTTCGGCTTCCTGTACGGCAAGCTCGTGCCCGGCGGGCGCCTGCTCAACCACTGCATCACCCGGCCCACCGGCAGGGAGAAGACGATCAACGTCGGCGGTTTCATCAACCGCTACGTCTTCCCCGACGGGGAGCTGGAGTCCGTGGGCACCCTGGTCTGCGAGATGGAGGACAACGGCTTCGAGATCCGCCACGAGGAGAACCTCCGCGAGCACTACGCCCAGACCCTCCGCCACTGGTCCGCCAACCTCGACGACCACTGGGAGGAGGCCGTCCGGGAGGTGGGCCGGGGCCGGGCCAGGGTCTGGCGGCTCTACATGGCCGGCTGCGTGGTCGGCTTCGAGCGCAACAAGATCCAGCTCCACCAGGTGCTGGCGAGCAGGCTCGACTCCCAGGGCGGCGCCCGCATGCCGCTCCGCCCGGCCCGCGACTGGCCCTGACCCGGCGCGGGGACCGCGGCTCGTCCGGACGGCCGCCGCGGTCCCCGCCGCGCCGGGCGGGGTGACGCGGCCTTTTCGGGAGGGCGGACCACCGTGGTCCCCGGCCGACCGGACCGCTGGTCGTGGCGCGGTCAGGCGGCCATGATCGGGTCGGCGGAGTCGGCCGTGACCCAGCGGCCCCTGCCGAGGCGCTTGGCCGAGTACATCGCGGTGTCGGCCGCGCGCAGGATCCCCACCGCGGCGTTGCCGGACGCTTCGCCGGCGCAGGCGGCGATGCCGACGCTGGCTCCGACGGAGAGCTCGTGCCCCCGGAACGGCACCGGAGCGGAGACCTCGCGCAGGACGCGCTCGGCCAGGCGCACGGCGTCGTCGTGCGAGGCCCCGGGGCAGAGCAGGACGAACTCGTCGCCGCCGAGGCGGGCGACCAGGTCGCCGCCGCGCACCGCGGCCGACAGGCGCTCGGCGACCGCGCCGAGCACCGCGTCGCCGGCCTCGTGGCCGTGGGTGTCGTTGACGGCCTTGAACCCGTCGAGGTCGAGGTAGAGCACCGCCACCCCGGTGCCGGGGGCACGCATGACCCGCTCCAGGGTGTCGTGCAGCACGGTCCGGTTGGCCAGCCCGGTCAGCGGGTCGTGGTGCGCCTGGTAGGCCATCTGGGCCTGCATCCGCTCCTGCTCGCGGACCGCCATGGTGAACCGGGTCAGCACGAAGGCCGCGCAGCCCGAACCGGCCAGGATGAGCGCCAGTTCCTCACCGCTGAAACCGGAGTGCCGCAGGGCCAGGGCGGGCGTGCCCAGCAGCGCCATGCCGAGGAAGAGGACCCGCGCGGGGTGGAGGGTGCCCATGCGGGAGCCGGGACGGGTCAGCTCGGCGTGACCGGGATGCAGCATGGCCGCGACGAGCACCGCGTGGCCGAGCAGCAGCCCGGCCCCGAGCCGCTCCACGTACGAGTAGTCGAGCACGTAGGGCAGCAGGTTGTAGCCGAGGTCGACGGCCAGGTAGGTGAAGACGGCGGTGAGCAGCAGGTAGGTCGGGGTGCCGCGCTCGCCGGGGGACAGGACGAGGAACAGCGCGGCCGCCAGCAGCACGATGTCGCCGACCGGGTAGAGGGCGGGCACGATCGTCACGGCGAGGCTCAGGCCTTCGCCGAAGAGGGGTTCGATCAGGAACTGCCAGGAGGCGAGGGCGGCCACGGTGGCGAGGGTCAGCGCGTCGAGCGCGCCGGCGCGGAGCCTGCCGGGCGCCCGGTGGCGGGCCATCAGGACCAGGGCCGCGGCGATGAGGGGGTAGCCGCCGAGCCAGAGGACGTCGCTGATCCCGACCGGGGGCACCTCCCCGGTGAGGAAGAACACCATCTCGATCACGTCGCCGGTCAGCCAGAGCGTCTGGGCGAGCGCGATGAGCAACCACGGCCGGCGGGCGGCCCCCGCCCCGGAGCGCAGCGCCGCCCACCACGCCAGGGCGCAGACCGCGCCGTACACGGCGAAGTAGAGGATCTGGCCCAGCGTCGATGCGTACGTGGCGGCGGTCACGGCTGAGGCCGCGACCGCCGCAGTGAGGAAAAGCCCTGTCTTCCCGACCGTCATGTCCGTCCTGTCGGCACCGCGGGCCGGAACCTGAGGAGTCCGGCCGGTCGCGGCGGCGACCGGCCGGGATCCGGGCGATCCGGGTGACCTGGGTGATCCCGCCGGGCGCGGCGGCGGACGCCCTCCGGAGGCGCGGAGCCCTCAGATCCCGGAGGGGACTCGGGGGCTCCGCGGAACGCGGGACTAGCGGAGCTCGCGCTTGAGGATCTTGCCGGTGGCGGTCATCGGCAGCGCGTCGCGGAACTCGACGACGCGGGGGTACTTGTAGGCCGCCATGTTCTCCCTGCACCAGGAGATCAGCTGCTCCTCGGTGAGGCCGGCGCCGGGCGTGCGGATGACGTACGCCTTGACCTCCTCGCCGTGCGAGTCGTGCGGGACGCCGACCACCGCGGCCAGCGAGACCTCGGGGTGGGTCATCAGGACCTCCTCGATCTCGCGCGGGTAGACGTTGAAGCCACCCCGGATGATCATGTCCTTGGCCCGGTCGACGATCGTGTAGTAGCCGTCGGCGTCCCTGGTGGCGATGTCGCCGGTGCGGAACCAGCCGTCCTTCATGACCTCGGCGGTCGCCTCGGGCCGGTTGTAGTAGCCCTTCATCACGTTGTGCCCGCGGATCGCGATCTCGCCCGGGCCCTCGCCCTCGACCGTGTTCCACTGGCCGTCGACCAGCTTCATCTCCACGCCCCAGATCGGGGTGCCGATGGTGCCGGGCTTGGTGGGCCTGCCGAGCTGGTTGAAGCTGGCCACCGGGGAGGTCTCCGACAGGCCGTAGCCCTCCAGGATGCCGATGCCGAAGGTGGCCTCGAAGTCCTTGAGGACCTCGACCGGGGAGGACGCGCCGCCCGCCACCGCGGTGGTGAGAGAGGAGGGCACCTCGTCGCCGTCGGCGTGGATCTTCGTCAGCATGCCCCAGTACATGGTCGGCACGCCTGCGAACAGGGTCACGTTCTCCTTGCGCATCAGCTCCAGCGCGGGGCCGGGCTCGAAGCGCGGCAGGAGCACGAGGGTGGCGCGGCGGCGGAACCCGGCGTTCATGACCACGGTCTGGCCGAAGGAGTGGAAGAGCGGCAGCACCGCGAGGTAGGCGTCGCCGCCCTCGGCGCGCGGGTACATCTCGTCCGAGACCATGGCGTTCATCAGCATGTTCATGTGGGTCAGCTCGGCGCCCTTGGGGCGGCCGGTGGTCCCGCTGGTGTAGAGGATGACGGCGGTGTCGTCGGGTGCGGTCTGCGCCGTCTCGAACTCGCCGGAGACGCCGTCCAGCGCCGCCCAGATCGTCTCGCCGTGCGCCGACTCGGTGGCGAAGGGGGTGGCGGGCAGCACGAAGAAGTGCTCGGCGCCCTCGGCGCCCTCGAAGCCCTGCCGGCCGCGCTCGCCCAGCGGCAGGTCCGGCAGCCCCTCGAAGCAGAAGAGCGCCTTGGCCTCGGAGTCCTGCAGGTGGTAGGTGATCTCCGGGGCCTGCAGCAGGATGTTGAGTGGCACGACGGTCGCCCCGGCCTTGAGGATCCCGAAGTACACGAACGGGAAGTACGGCAGGTTCGGGCAGGCGAGCGCGACCTTGTCGCCCTTGCCGATCCCGCGCGAGACCAGCAGGTTGGCAACCTGGTTCGCGACTGTGTTGACCAGGGAGTACGGCAGCCGCAGGTCTCCGTAGACCACCGCGGTGCGGTCGGGGCACTCCCGGGCGCTGTCCTCCAGCACGATCGACAGGTTGAGCATGGGTTGGGTCCTCCTCCGGACAAGCTCTGGCCCGTTCATCCTGGCAGGCGCAGCATACCTACCGGTAGGTAAGGAAGGTTACAAATTGACGGGCAAAGCACCGGAGCGTATGCAGGTAAGAGTCCGCTCACGGGGGAGGCGAGCCGACCGTCCGCCGGAGAAGGGGCAGTGCGCATGGAGTACGACTACGTGATCGTGGGAGCCGGGTCGGCGGGATGCGTCCTGGCGAACCGGCTCTCGGCGGACCCGTCGGTGAGCGTCGCCCTGCTCGAGGCGGGCGGCTCCGACGCGAAGCTCGAGGTCCGCATGCCCGCCGGGTTCGCCAAGCTCTTCAAGACGCCGTGCGACTGGAACTTCACCACCGCCGGGCAGGCCGGGCTGTCCGGCCGGGAGCTGTACTGGCCGCGGGGCCGGATGCTCGGCGGCTCCTCCTCGCTCAACGCGCAGATGTGGGTCCGCGGGCACCGGGCCGACTACGACGGCTGGAACGTGCCGGGCTGGTCCTACGACGAGGTCCTGCCGTACTTCCGGCGGGCCGAGCGGCGCGTCGGCAGCAACCGCGGCGGGGTGTACGGCGGCGACGGCCCGATCCACATCTCCGAGCTGCGCAGTCCCAACGTCACCACGGCCGCGTTCCTGGCGGCCTGCGAGGAGCTCGGGCTCACCCGGCTGGAGGAGCTGAACGGCCCCTCCAACGAGGGCTACTGCCCGACCCCCGTCACGCAGAACCGAGGCCGCCGCTGGAGCGCCGCCGACGCCTACCTCAGACCCGCGCTCAGGCGGCCCAACCTCACCGTGGTCACCGGCGCGCACGCGCGCCGGGTGCTCCTGGAGGGCGGCCGCGCGACGGGCGTGGAGTACGGCCCGGGCCCGGGACCGGGCGGTTCCGGTGGCGCCGCCGGCCCCGGCGGCACGGTGGTGCGCGCGCGGCGGGAGGTGATCCTGTCGGCCGGCGCGATCGGCTCGCCCCACCTGCTGATGCTGTCCGGCGTCGGCCCGGCCGGGGAACTGCGCGCGGAGGGCGTCGAGCCGCTCCGCGACCTGCCGCAGGTGGGCGCCAACCTCCAGGACCACCTGGCCTCGGGGATCTTCCTGCAGTGCCCCCGGCCGGTCACGCTCGCCGGGGCGGAGTCGGTGCCGAACCTGCTCCGCTTCCTGATCGGCCGGAGCGGCATGCTCACCTCCAACGTCGGCGAGGCGGTGGCCTTCATCCGCACCGGCCCCGCCGAGCCGGCTCCCGACATTGAGCTGATCTTCGCCCCCGGCCCGTTCGTCGACCACGGCCTGACGCCGCCGTCCGGGCACGGGCTGACCATCGCCTCGATCCTGCTCCAGCCGGAGAGCCGCGGCCGGATCACGCTGAGCGGCCGCGACGTGGTGATCGACCCCGGTTACCTGACGGCCGAGGCCGACGTCCGGCGGCAGGTGGCCGGGCTGCGCCGGGCCAAGGAGCTGTTCGCCACCGCGGCCCTCGCGCCTTTCACGGGGCCGCCGATGGCCCCGTACTGGGGTCCGGAGACCGACGAGGAGCTCGTCCGCTGGATCCGGGAGCGCAGCGAGACCCTCTACCACCCGGTCGGCACCTGCCGGATGGGCGCGGACGAGGAGTCGGTCGTCGATCCGTCGCTGCGGGTCCGGGGGATCTCCGCGCTGCGCGTCGCCGACGCCTCGGTCATGCCGGTCATCAACCGGGGCCACACCCACGCCCCCACGGTCATGATCGCCGAGAGGGCCGCCGAGCTGGTCGCGGCGGACCGGGCGGCGGTCGGGCGAACCACCGGCGGCGCGGCGGTCGCGTGACGACCGGGCGGCGGCCGGGTGAGGGGATGTGGCACGGTTCACACTTGACGTAAGTGAGCACTTGCCGAAATCTGGGGTCATGACGGTGAACACGGCGGACATCGACCTGTCAGAGATCCCGTTCTGGTCCCTCCCGCAGTCCGAGCGGGCGGACGCCTTCAAGCGCCTCCGCGAGCTGGACCGGCCCGTGTTCGTCAAGGAGAACAGGGTCCCCTTCGTCGGCCACGGGCCCGGCTACTACGCGCTGGTACGGCACGCGGACGTCTCCGAGGCCAGCCGGAACGCCGGGGTCTTCAGCAGCGAGCCGTCGGCCAACAGCATCGTGGACCTGCCCCGGTGGCTGGCGGTCTACTTCGGCTCGATGATCAATATGGACGATCCCCGGCACGCGCGGCTGCGGCGCATCGTCTCGCGGGCGTTCACCCCGCGGATCCTGGCCAAGATGGAGGAGGACCTGCAGCGGGCGGCCACCCGGATCGTGGACGAGGCGATCGCGGAGGGCCCCGGCGACTTCGTCACCCAGATCGCCGCCCGCCTGCCGGTCCAGGTCATCTGCGACATGATGGGTGTCCCGCCCCAGGCCCACGGCCGGGTGCTCCGCGCCACCAACATCATCCTGGGCAACTCCGACCCGGAGTACACCGGCATCCAGCCCGAGCTCAGGCGCTGGAACGTCGCGCGCGGGCTGGTCAAGCTGATGGGCGCCGGCCGCGAGCTCAACCACCTGGCCGCCCGGCTCGGCCGCGAGCGCCGGGGCCGCTCCACCGGCGACCTGACGAGCCTGCTGGTCAACGGGGAGGAGTCCCTCACCCCGCAGGAGCTCGGCTCGTTCTTCATCCTGCTCGTGGTCGCCGGGAGCGAGACCACCCGCAACGCGATCTCGCACGGCCTGAAACTGCTCACCGACCACCCGGAGCAGCGCGCGCTGCTGACGGAGGACTTCGAGGGCCGCATCGCCGGGGCGGTGGAGGAGATCGTCCGCCACTCCACCCCGGTGATCCAGTTCCGCCGGACGCTCACCCGCGACCACTCGATGAACGGCATGGACTACCGGCGGGGCGACAAGGTGCTCCTCTTCTACAACTCCGCCAACCGCGACGAGTCCGTCTTCGCCGATCCGGACGCCTTCGACATCACCCGCCACCCCAACCCGCACGTCGGGTTCGGCGGTCCCGGCCCCCACTACTGCCTGGGCGCCCACCTCGCCCGCCGGGAGATCACCGTGATGTTCCGCGAACTGCTCACCCGGCTGCCGGGGATCCGCTCCACCGGAGAGCCCTCCTACCTGCTGTCCAACTTCATCAACGGCATCAAGCACCTGCCGTACGCGACCTGACGCGTCCGGGTCGTGGCGGTCCGGGGGGCAGCGGCACGGTCCGGTGCGAAGCGCGGGACGGGCCCATCACCGGTGGAACGTGTTCTCGGTCGTGACCGTCCGGCCGGAGCCGCGGCGCCCCCTGATCCGCCGGGCGCGGAGGGGTGGCGGGGGTCGAGGCGGTGTGGCAGGATCGGTGAAACCGAATGCTGTTCTAGTGGAGGCTCGTGTGACGGTTTCGCTGGGCGAGATCGACCTTTCCGACCTGGCATTCTGGGAGCGGCCGACGGCCGAGCGCGAGGCGGCCTTCGCCGTGCTCCGCGCCCAGCCCGGCCCGGTCCGCTTCCCCGAGCCGGAGATCCCCTTCGCCCCGGCGGGGCCGGGCTACTATGCGCTGGTCAAGCATGCCGACGTCGTGGACGCCAGCCGCAACGCGGAGGTCTTCTGCTCGGGCCGGAGCTCGACGAGCATCCAGGACCTGCCCGCGGAGTTCAACGAGTACTTCGGCTCGATGATCAACATGGACGATCCCCGGCACGCGCGACTGCGGCGCATCGTCTCCCGGGCCTTCACCCCCAAGATGATCGGCCAGTTCGAGGCCGACGTCCAGGCCGAGGCCACCCGGATCGTCGACGCCCTCGTCGCGGGGGGTCCCGGGTGCGACTTCGTCACCGAGGTGGCCGCCCGGCTCCCACTGAAGATCATCTGCGACATGATGGGCATCCCCGAGGAGCACTACGGGACCGTCTTCGAGGCGTCGAACATCATCCTGTCCGGTGGGGACCCCGAGTTCATGGACGACCCCGCCCGCGCGGCCGAACTGCTCCTCGGCGCGGGGCAGCGCCTGCAGGACCTGGTCGTCTCCCTCGCAGATGCGGGCGGGGACAACCTCATCACCTCGCTGACCAGCGCCAACATCGACGGCGAGAAGCTGACGATGCAGGAGCTGGGCTCGTTCTTCATCCTGCTGGTGGTGGCGGGCAACGAGACCACCCGCAACGCCATCTCGCACGGCCTGCACCTGTTCACCGAGAACCCCGGCCAGCGGGAACTGCTCCTGGCCGACTTCGACGGGCGCATCGCCGGCGCGGTCGAGGAGATCGTACGGCTGGCCTCCCCGGTCACCTGGATGCGCCGCACCGTCACCCGCGACCACGAGATGAACGGCCACCTGTACCGCAAGGGCGACAAGGTGCTGCTCTACTACTGGGCTGCCAACCGGGACGAGTCGGTCTTCACCGACCCCCACCGCTTCGACATCCTGCGGACCGAGGGGTCGCACGTGGGCTTCGGCGGGCCCGGGCCGCACTTCTGCCTGGGGGCCCACCTCGCCCGGCGGGAGATCACGGTGATGTTCCGCGAGCTGTTCACCCGGCTCCCGCAGATCCGCTCGGCCGGCGAGCCCGACCGTCTCCGCTCCACCTTCATCAACGGCATCAAGCATCTGCGGTGCGATTTCTGAAGTCGGCCCCGTCGGCCCGGCCGGGCCCGTCGGCTTCGTCGGGCCCGGCCGGCCCCGGCAGGGCGACGCCGGGGTCGGGCTCACCGGCCCGAATCCGGTTCACCGCACTGGGCCTGGTTCACCGGACCGGGCCTGGTTCATGGATCCGAATCCGGTTCGTCGAGCTGAGTCCGGCTCATTGACCTGAGCGAGTACACCCGCCAATGATGGGCGGTATGAGCGCGATGCCCGGCGAGCGCGAGCCGATCACCTCGGTCGCCGACTTCGACCTGTCCGACTACGCCTTCTGGGCCAGGCCGATGCGCGAGCGGGAGCGGGCCTTCGAACTGCTGCGCGCCCTGCCGAGCCCCGCCTTCTACGCCGAGCCGGAGGTCTCCTTCGCGCCCCGGGGTCCCGGCTACCACGCACTGGCCAGGCACGCCGACATCCTGGAGGCGAGCCGCAGCCCCGAGGTGTTCTGCTCGGGGGACGGCGGCGCCACCAACATCCCGGACATGCCGCCTGAGTTCGCCGAGTACTTCGGCTCGATGATCAACATGGACGATCCCCGGCACGCGCGGCTGCGGCGCATCGTGTCCCGGGCCTTCACCCCGAAGATGATCAAGCAGTTCGAGGCCGACGTGGAGGCGGCGGCCGCGAGGATCGTCGACGGCCTGCTCGAGAAGGGGCCGGGCTGCGACTTCGTCACCGAGGTGGCCGCCCGGCTGCCGTTGAAGATCATCTGCGACATGATGGGCATCCCGGAGCGGGACTACGGCTTCGTCTTCGACCGCTCCAACCGGATCCTCGGCGGCTTCGACCCCGAGTACGGCGGGGGCGATCCGGCCACCGCCGCCGAGCACCTGCTGACCGCGGGCATGGAGCTCGACCGGCTCGTCCAGGACCTCGCCGCGTACCGGACCGAGCACCCCACGGGCGACCTCACCTCCGCCCTGGTGAACGCGAACATCGACGGGGAGCGGCTCACCGGCCAGGAGCTGGGCTCGTTCTTCATCCTGCTGGTGGTGGCGGGCAACGAGACCACCCGCAACGCCATCTCCTACGGCCTGCGCCTGCTCACCCGCAACCCCGACCAGCGCGCGCTCTGGCTGACCGACGTCGACGGCCACGCCCCCGGCGCGGTCGAGGAGATCGTACGGCTGGCCTCCCCGGTGAACTTCATGCGCCGCAAGGTCACCCGCGACCACGAGATGAACGGCACCCTCTACCGGAAGGGGGAGAAGGTCGTCCTCTACTACTGGTCGGCCAACCGGGACGAGTCGGTCTTCACCGACCCGCTCCGCTTCGACATCCTGCGGACCGAGGGGCCGCACGTGGGCTTCGGCGGGCCAGGGCCGCACTTCTGCCTGGGTGCCCATCTCGCCCGGCGGGAGATCACGGTGATGTTCCGCGAACTCCTCCGCCGGGTCCCGCACATCGAGGGAGGCAGCCCCCAGCGGCTCTACTCCAGCTTCATCAACGGCATCAAGCACATGCGGTGCGACTTCTAGGGCGGGTGGCCCGTCCGCGTCCTAGCCCGCGGTCGTCCTGATCGCCTTGAAGACGGTGTTGACGTCGGGCAGCAGCTCCTTCTGGGCGTCCGGCACCGACATGTAGACGATCGAGGGCAGGTCGGCCCCGGTGCTCACGGCCGCCACGACCACGGTGGTCACCGACCCGTCCGAGGTGATCTCGTAGGCGGCGAGCTGCGCCGGCAGGCCGCCGACCGACAGCGTCTGCTGGGCCGTCTTGCGGGCGCTGTTGCCCTCGGGGAAGAACTTCCTGCGAGCGGCGAGCGTGACCGCGTTGATCACCGGGGCGAGGTTCTCCGGCGAGGTGTAGCGGCTCTTCAGCCGGGGCGAGAGCGGACCCGACATCACCTGCGCGAACTGGGACCTGCCCGCCGAGTCCTGCCCGGCCGGGACGTACTGCCGCGTGCTGAATCCGTACGTCGTGGGCACGGTCGGGCGCGTGTCCAGCCGCCACGGGGCGCCGAGCCGGGGGAGGGTCAGTGCGGCCCTGGCGTCGGTGAGGGTGCCGGCGACCGGTGAGGCGTCACCCTGGAACCTGGGCAGGCGGGGGACCTTCTTCGGGGCGGTGCTCGGCTTGGGGGTGGCGGAGGGCTTGGTCGCGGCGACGGCGCTGCCGTCGTCGGTGGCGGCCAGCGGGCCGGCCAGGAAGGCCCAGAGCACCGCGCCGACCAGCGCGATCACCGCGGATCCGGCGAGGGCGAAGACCCAGACGGGCCTGCCGTTCCCGGCGAGGTCCTCTTCCTCGCCCATGGCCTGGTAGTTGTCGCCGAAGACGGTGTTCCACAGCTCCTGCTGCCGCTCCGGCGGCGGGGTCTTCGGCCCGCTGATCTGACCGGCGGTGACGAACGGCCGGTTCGGGTCGGAGGGGTCCCGGCTCAGGTGGCCGCCCGCCCGGTCCTGCGCGGGGCCCTGCCCGTTCTGCCCCGCCTGGCCCGCGTACCCCGCCTGGCCGGGCCCTCCCGGTCGCTGCCCGGGCCCTCCCGGCTGCGGGAGCTGACCGGGCTGCGTGATCTGCCCCGGGTCGCCGGGCCGCGGCTGGCCCGGGTGCCCGCCCGGTCCGGTCTGGCCGGGCCGGACCGGGTCGCCCACGGGAGCGGAACCGCCGGCCGGCGCGCCGAAAGTGGCGGGCCGGGCGAAGGGGTCGGCGGAGGTGAACGGGTCGGGCCGGGCGAAGGGGTCGGCGGAGGTGAACGGGTCGGGCCGGGCGAAGGGGTCGGCGGCAGGGGACGGGCCGGGGCCTGCGGCGGGAGGGTTCCAGCCGGGGCGGGAGTCCGTGCCGTGCGGAGGCGTCGGGTCGGTCCGGGAGTCCGCGGTGGGCGGCGGGTTCCAGCCGGGACGGGAGTCCGCAGTGGGAGGGTTCCAACCGGGGCGGGAGTCCTCGGCGGGGGGAGGGTTCCAGCCGGGGCGGGAGTCCGTGCCGTGCGGAGGCGTCGGGTCGGTCCGGGAGTCGGCCCAGGCCGGGGTGAAGGCGGAGCCCGGCGGCTCGGAGGAGGGGGCGCCCCACCCGCCGTTCTCCGCGGGGGCCGGGGCGGACGGGCGCGCGACGGCGTCCTCGCGGGACGGGGCGGACTGCCGGGCGCCGTCCTGAGGGGCGGAGGCGTCCGTGCCGAACATCTGCTGCCACGAGCGGTTGCCGGGGACCGAGGCCGGCCGGGCGGCGGCGCCTCCGGGCGGCCCGTCCTGGGGGAGCGGGAGCCGGGGACCGGTGCCGAGCGGGTCGTCCGCCCGCACCGACGGGGTCTCGGGTGCTTCCTGCCATGCCGGAGACTGCTGAGGCCGACTGGAATGATCCGAGGCCATGGATTCCTTACCTCCCGCACGGGTGCCCGAATTATGGGTATTGGGCATGGTCTCATGCGGGGCAGGGGGATTCGCAGGAAAACGGGAGAACGCTTCCCTGAACTGGAGGCCGGTGGGATCGGTCGGAGGGTCCTGCAGGGGCAGGCCCGCCTCCATGGGATCCGGGCCCTGCCCCGGCTCTGCTGAGTGCGCCACGGTGAAAAGGGTAGACGGCCGGGACGGGCGAGGTCACAACGGATCTATCCCCATAGTGTCTCGATCACCCCGGATGCGTGGCCGTTCCCATTGTGCTGACCTGGTGGTTCCGGTGTCTTGGTTTTGCCGCGATCGGGCACGTCGTTCCCGGTCATGAAGGAGGATTGCGAACTGCGCTAGGCTTGCACTATGCGTGCCGCGGCCCTGCTGCTTACCAGGCCGCATCGGCTCTCCCGGCGCTAGGGGGCGCCCCGCAGATCTCGCCGCGCGAGGCCGTACGGCCCGCCGCGACAGGCGCAGGATCGACGGGGTGCGCTCCACGCCTCACCGATGCGGCTGCCCTTCGCGTGAGCGGAGGGTTTTTCTATTGGGGCCGGATGGGTCCAGATCATCTGCGCAGACGTACACCGAGGGAAGAAACGTGAGCGAGCGAGCCGACATGCGACGCGAAGAGCAGCACTACGACCCGCAGGCCCTGCAGGTCAAGTGGGGGCGGCGGTGGGAGGAGCTGGACCCCTTCCGGGCCGCGGACGACCCCGCCGACACCCGCGAGAAGCGCTACATGCTCGACATGTTCTCCTACCCCTCCGGTGACCTGCACATGGGCCACGCCGAGGCGTTCGGCATCGGCGACGTCGTCGCGCGCTACTGGGTCCAGAAGGGCTACAACGTCCTGCACCCCGTCGGCTGGGACTCCTTCGGCCTGCCCGCGGAGAACGCCGCGATCAAGCGCAACGCCCACCCCGCCGAGTGGACCTACGCCAACATCGAGACCCAGGCCGCCTCGTTCAAGCGCTACGGGGTCTCCTTCGACTGGTCGACCCGGCTGCACACCAGCGACGCCTCCTACTACCGGTGGACCCAGTGGCTGTTCCTGCGCTTCTTCGAGCGCGGGCTGGCCTACCGCAAGGGCGGTCTGGTCAACTGGTGCCCGAACGACCAGACGGTGCTGGCCAACGAGCAGGTCGTCGGCGGCAGGTGCGAGCGCTGCGGCGCCGAGGTGGTCCGCCGCGAGCTGACCCAGTGGTACTTCAAGATCACTGAGTACGCCGACCGGCTGCTGGAGGACATGACGCAGCTGGAGGGCGGCTGGCCCGAGCGCGTGCTGAGCATGCAGCGCAACTGGATCGGCCGCTCCGAGGGCGCCGACGTCGATTTCGTGATCGAGGGCCGCGACGAGCCGGTCACCGTCTACACCACCCGCCCCGACACCCTGTACGGCGCGACCTTCTTCGTGGTCGCCCCGGACGCCCCGCTGGCCGAGGAGATCGTCTCCGACGGGCAGCGGGCGGCCTTCGAGGCCTACCGGGCCGAGGTGGCCAAGCTGTCGGACATCGACCGGCTCTCCACCGACAAGGAGAAGACCGGCGTCTTCCTGGGCCGCTACGCGATCAACCCGGTCAACGGCGAGCGCATGCCGGTCTGGGCGGCCGACTACGTGCTGTCCGACTACGGCCACGGCGCCATCATGGCCGTGCCCGCGCACGACCAGCGCGACCTGGACTTCGCCCGCGCCTTCGACCTGCCGGTCCGGGTGGTGGTCCACACGGGCATGGCCGACCCGGGGGAGACGGGGGTGGCGACCTCCGGCGACGGCGAGATGGTCAACTCCGGCCCCCTGGACGGCCTGGACAAGACCTCCGCGATCCGCAGGATCATCGAGATCCTCAGCGAGCGGGGCACGGGCAAGGCCACGGTCAACTTCCGGCTGCGCGACTGGCTGCTGTCCCGCCAGCGCTTCTGGGGCTGCCCGATCCCGATCATCCACTGCGTCGACTGCGGCGAGGTCCCCGTCCCGGACGAGCAGCTCCCGGTCACCCTGCCCGACCTGCGCGGCGAGGCCCTGGCGCCCAAGGGCGTCTCCCCGCTGGCCTCGGCCGCGGACTGGGTCGAGGTGGCCTGCCCCAAGTGCGGCGGCCCCGCCCGGCGGGACACCGACACGATGGACACCTTCGTCGACTCCTCGTGGTACTACCTGCGCTACGTGGACCCCGACTACGAGGGCGGCCCGTTCGACGTGGAGAAGGTCCGCCAGTGGGGCCCGATCGACCAGTACGTCGGCGGGGTGGAGCACGCGATCCTGCACCTGCTGTACTCCCGGTTCTTCACCAAGGTCCTGCACGACATGGGCATGGTCGACTTCACCGAGCCCTTCACCCGCCTGCTCAACCAGGGCCAGGTGATCAACCAGGGCAAGGCGATGTCCAAGTCGCTGGGCAACGGGGTGGACCTGGGCCAGCAGATCGACGCCTTCGGCGTGGACGCCGTCCGGCTGACCATGATCTTTGCCGGTCCGCCCGAGGACGACATCGACTGGGCCGACGTCTCGCCCGCCGCGTCGCAGAAGTTCCTGGCCCGCGCCTTCCGGGTGATGACCGACGCCGGCGCGGCCTCCGCCCCGGGCGCGGACTTCGCCACCGGTGACCTGGAACTGCGCAGGATCGTGCACCGGACCGTCGACGAGGTCACCAAGCTGGTCGAGACCCACCGCTTCAACGTCGCGGTGGCCCGCATGATGGAGCTGACGAGCGCGGCCCGCAAGGCCATCGACTCCGGCCCCGGCGCCGCCGACCCGGCGGTCCGGGAGGCCGCCGAGGCACTGGCCGTCATGCTGTCGCTGGTCGCCCCGTACACCGCCGAGGAGGGCTGGGAGCGCCTGGGCCACCAGGCCTCGGTGGCCCGGGCGGGTTGGCCGGTCGCCGAGGCCGGCCTGCTGGTCGAGGAGGCCGTCACCTGCGTCGTGCAGGTCGCGGGGAAGGTCCGCGACCGGCTGGAGGTCTCCCCGGAGATCTCCGAGGACGACCTGCGGGCTCTGGCCCTGGCCTCGGAGAAGGTGCAGGGCTTCCTGTCCGGTGCTCCGCGCAAGGTGATCGTCCGCGCGCCGAAGCTGGTCAACATCGTCCCCTGACCGCGCAGGGCGCGGCCCGGGACCCCGGCCGGGGTCCCGGGCCGCACCCGCCTCCGGTCCGGTTCCCCCGTACGGCCCGCCTCCGGGGCGCACGCCGTACGGTCGGGGGCGGGGTCAGCGAAAGAGGATCACGACCGGGACTTCACGGCCCTGGAGATCCGGTCCAGGATCTCCGAGAGGACCGGGCCCGAGGTGGCGAAGTTCAGCCGGGCGAAGCCCTCGCCTCCGGGGCCGAACGGCGGACCCTGACTGAGCATCACCCGCGCCTCGCGCTTCAGGAACCCGGCGGGGTCCTCGCCCAGGGCCAGGTCTGTGAAGTCCAGCCAGGCCAGATAGGTGGCATCGGGGACCCGGTGGCGCACGCCCTCGGGAAGCCCTCCGGCGACCAGGCTCCGGTTGCGGGCGAGCACCGCCCTGACCTCCTCCAGCCAGCCGTCCCCGTGCGTCCAGGCCGCGACGGTCGCGTCGACCCCGAACACGTGCGCCGCGCCGTACATGTGCCTGGGCTGGGCGGCCATGGCGGCGCGCAGGGCGGGCGGCCCGAAGTGCGCCACGGAGCAGCGGATGCCGCCCAGGTTGAATGCCTTGGTGGCGGAGGTCAGCGTGACGGTCCGCTCCGGCAGCAGGGTGGCGAAGGGGACGTGCGCGGACGGGGCGTGGGTCAGGTCGGCGTGGATCTCGTCGGAGACGACGAGCAGATCGTGGCGTTCGGCCAGCTCGGCGAGGACCGTCAGCTCCTCGCGGGTGAACGAGCGCCCGGTCGGGTTCTGCGGGTTGACCAGCAGCAGCACCCGGCAGCAGCCCTCGGCGAGCCGGGCGGCCAGGGCGTCGGCGTCGAAGCCCCAGGAGTCGCCCGCGGGCTCCATCGGGATCGGGAGCAGCGGCCGGCCCATCTCGGCGAGCGTCTCCAGGAAGGGCGGGTAGGTCGGGACGTGCAGCGCCACCGCGTCGCCGGGCCGGGTGGCGACGTGCAGGACGACCTGGAGGGCCTGGTTGATGTCGGTGAAGGAGCGCACGTGCGCCGGGTCGGCGCGCCAGCCGTGCCGCTGCTCCATCCGCGCGGCGAAGACCTCCGCCAGCGGACCGTCTCCGAGCTGGTCGAGCCAGGCGGGGTAGCCGAGGTCGCCGTGGACCCGGCGGGCCAGGGCCTCCCGTACGGCGGGGGCGACCGGGAAGTCCATGTCCGCGACCCAGGCGGGGATCACCCCGGGCTCGGCGAGGGACCACTTCGCCCCGTCGCGGGTGGTCAGGCTTTCCAACGTCAGATCGTTCAGACCGGATATGTCGCTCACCGCCCCAGCCTAGGCCGGGGCGGTGAGCGGCGCGGAGATCGAGGCCCGGGATGCGCGAACCGGACGGGCCCGGCGGCCCCGGCCGTGCGGCCACGCGGCCTTCACCGGGCGGAGCCTGTGACTCAGAGCTTGCGGAGGACCGCCACGACCTTGCCGAGGACGGTCGCCTCGTCGCCCGGGATCGGGTCGTAGTTGGGGTTGTGCGGGACCAGCCAGACGTGGCCGTCCTTGCGCTTGAAGGTCTTGACCGTGGCCTCGCCGTCGATCATCGCCGCGACGATGTCGCCGCTGTCGGCGACCGGCTGCTGGCGCACGACCACCCAGTCGCCGTTGGCGATGGCAGCGTCGATCATCGAGTCACCGGCCACCTGGAGCAGGAAGAGCGTGCCCTCGCCGACGAGCTGCTTGGGCAGGGCGAAGACGTCCTCGATGCTCTCCTCGGCGAGGATGGGGCCACCGGCGGCGATCCGGCCGACCAGGGGGACGTAGGAGGCCGTCGGACGGCTGACGGGCGCCTCGTCGGTGCCCGCGTCGGGGTCCACCCAGAGCACGGGCTCGCCGGGCAGACGAACCTCGAGCGCCCGGGGGCGGTGCGGGTCGCGCCGCAGATAACCCTTGCGCTGCAACGCCGTCAGCTGGTGGGAGACACTGGAGGTGCTGGTGAGCTGCACCGCCTCGCCGATCTCGCGCATCGACGGGGGGTATCCCCGCTGCTGCACCGAATCACGGATGACCTCGAGGATCCTGCGCTGCCTGGGGGTGAGGCCGAGGGAGTCACGCCTGCGCACCGCCAGGTCACTGACGGCCGCGCCGTTCTCTTTGTGCTCGCTCATGCGATCTCCTCGCCTCCCGGTCTGTATTCCTCATGTCGCACACAGCGACCGTACCGCCGTCGAAGATCATCTTCAAACAATTGTTCGAGTCTTCCTCGAAATCGGCGACGGCGTGGTGTACAACATCGTACGGGAGTTCGATCGACACCGTGTTCGATTCACCGATCTTTCTTCGACCTGTGTTCGGCCAGGCCGGGGCGATGGGAGGGCCATGGAGGCGACCACGCGGACGGGGCGGTCCCGGCGGGGGCGGGCGTCGGGGCAGACCGCGGGACGGGCGTCGGGGCAGCCCCGGCCGCAGCTGCGGCTGATCGAGGGCGGCAGGGCGCATCTTCGGGCGGCGGACGGCGGCCGGTCGCGCTCGCGGGCGGCGGGTGAGGGGCGATCGGGGAGTGCGGGTGAAGGCCGTCCGCGGCCGGCTGCGACGGGCGGGAGGCGACCGCGGCCGGCCTCGGGCGGCCGGGCGCGCCGGAGGTCCGGATCCGGACCGGAGGCGGTGGCGGTGGCGCGCAGAGGAGTCCGCCGCCCCGCCGCGAGGCCTCTCCGGCTCACCCGCCGGGGCAGGGGCGCGGCCGTGGCCGCTCTGCTCCTGGCCGCCCTCGCCGCCCTCTGGGTGATCGCGCACCTCATCCCTGTCTAGATCCCTGTCCAGCCGATCGCGCACCTCATCCCTGTTCGGAGGGGGCGGAGGCCGCGGGACTCCGGCGTGCCCGGACGGGCGGCCCGGAGGGTGGGGCGGCGGCGACACGCCCGGGTGGCACCCCTGATCAGCGCCTTCACTCGGGACACTCCGATCAACTTGCGTTCATCGTCGCGCACTTCTACGGTTGCACCACAACATCTAGTGGCACCACCCACCCCGTTTCACCATAAGTTGTGTTTCTGTTACCGCACTTCACCTTCGCGGGTGAACGGGTGCGGGCTTCCGCATGACATGACACGGGGCGTGTGGGGCAGGTGAGCCGGTCAGGGAGGCGACGCACGTGCACTGTCCGTTCTGCCGTCATCCTGACACGCGGGTCATCGACAGCCGCTCCACGGAGGACGGCGGGGCCATCCGCCGCAGGCGCACGTGCCCGCAGTGCGGGCGCAGGTTCACCACGCAGGAGACGGTCCTGCTGATGGTGAGCAAGCGCAGCGGGGTGACGGAGCCGTTCTTCCGGGAGAAGGTGATCGCCGGGGTCCGGCGGGCGTGCCAGGGACGGCCCGTCAGCGAGGACTCCCTGGCGCAGCTGGGCCAGCGGGTCGAGGAGAGCATCCGGGCGACCGGATCCGCCGAGATCCCCGCCCACGAGGTCGGGCTGGCGATCCTGGGTCCGCTCCGCGAGCTGGACGAGGTCGCCTACCTCCGCTTCGCCTCCGTCTACCGGGGGTTCGAGACGCTGGCCGACTTCGAGGCCGAGATCAGGCAGCTGCGGGCGGACCGCTCCGCCCCGCAGGACTGAAGAATTCGATCCCCGGCGCCGGGGGACATGAGGCGGCGCATCGATGTGGTCCGACTCGCGGGCTCCGTTCGGAGTCCCGGAAGGGGGAAAGTCATGACGGAGACGGTCAGCGGCACGGCGGCGCGCGGGGGTAAGCGCCCGCGCAAGGGGCTGAAGATGAAGCGCATCTTCACCACACCCGGCGTGCACCCGTACGACGAGGTGGCCTGGGAGCGCCGCGACGTCGTCATGACCAACTGGCGCGACGGCTCGGTCAACTTCGAGCAGCGCGGCGTGGAGTTCCCCGCCTCCTGGTCGGTCAACGCGGCCAACATCGTCACCACCAAGTACTTCCGGGGCGCCGTCGGCACCCCGCAGCGCGAGTGGAGCCTCAAGCAGCTCGTCGACCGCGTGGTGGGGGTCTACACCAGGGCCGGCGTCGAGGAGGGCTACTTCGCCACCGACGAGGACGCCGAGATCTTCGACCACGAGCTCAAGCACGCCCTGGTCAACCAGGTCTTCAGCTTCAACTCGCCGGTCTGGTTCAACGTCGGCACCGCCTCGCCGCAGCAGGTCAGCGCCTGCTTCATCCTGGCCGTGGACGACCAGATGGAGTCCATCCTCGACTGGTACAAGGAAGAGGGCGTGATCTTCAAGGGCGGTTCGGGCTCCGGCGTGAACCTCTCCCGGATCCGCTCCTCCAAGGAACTGCTCTCCAGCGGCGGCACGGCCAGCGGCCCGGTCTCCTTCATGCGCGGCGCGGACGCCTCCGCCGGCACCATCAAGTCCGGCGGCGCCACCCGCCGGGCGGCCAAGATGGTCGTCCTCGACGTCGACCACCCCGACATCGAGGAGTTCATCGAGACCAAGGCGCGCGAGGAGGACAAGATCCGCGCGCTGCGCGACGCCGGCTACGACATGGACCTGGGCGGCAAGGACATCGTCTCCGTCCAGTACCAGAACGCCAACAACTCCGTGCGCGTCTCCGACGAGTTCATGCGCGCGGTGGAGAAGGGCGAGCGGTTCGGTCTGCGTGCCCGCCTCAGCGGAGAGGTCATCGAGAAGGTCGACGCCCGCGGCCTGTTCCGCAAGATGGCGACCGCAGCCTGGGAGTGCGCCGACCCCGGCGTGCAGTACGACGACACGATCAACGACTGGCACACCTGCCCGGAGACGGGCCGCATCACCGCCTCGAACCCGTGTTCGGAGTACGTCCACCTGGACAACTCCTCCTGCAACCTGGCCAGCATCAACCTGCTGAAGTTCCTCCAGGACGACGGCTCCTTCGACATCCAGAACTTCGTGAAGATCACCGAGCTGATCATCACCGCGATGGACGTCTCCATCTGCTTCGCCGACTTCCCCACCGAGAAGATCGGCGAGACCACGCGCGCCTACCGTCAGCTCGGCATCGGCTACGCCAACCTGGGCGCGCTGCTCATGGCCACCGGCCACGCCTACGACTCCGACGGCGGCCGCGCCGTCGCCGCCGCCATCACCTCCCTGATGACCGGCGCCTCCTACCGCCGCAGCGCCGAGCTGGCCGCGGTCGTGGGACCGTACGACGGCTACGCCCGAAACGCCGACGCGCACAAGCGCGTCATGCGCAAGCACTCGGCGGCCAACGACGAGCTGCGCACGCTGGACGCCGTGGACGGCGCCATCCACGCCGAGGCCACCCGGCAGTGGACCGAGTGCCTCAAGCTCGGCGAGCGCAACGGCTACCGCAACGCCCAGGCCTCCCTGCTGGCGCCCACCGGCACCATCGGCCTGATGATGGACTGCGACACGACCGGCATCGAGCCGGACCTGGCGCTGGTCAAGTTCAAGAAGCTCGTCGGCGGCGGCTCCATGCAGATCGTCAACCAGACGATCCCGCGGGCGCTGGACAAGCTCGGCTACCCCGGCGAGCAGATCGAGGCGATCGTCGAGTTCATCGCCGAGCACGGTCACGTCGTCGACGCGCCGGGCCTGCGGCCCGAGCACTACGAGGTGTTCGACTGCGCCATGGGCGAGCGGGCCATCGCCCCGATGGGCCACGTCCGGATGATGGCCGCCACCCAGCCGTTCCTGTCCGGGGCGATCAGCAAGACCGTCAACCTGCCCGAGTCCGCGACCGTCGAGGACATCGAGCAGGTCTACCTCGAGGGCTGGAAGCTCGGCCTGAAGGCCCTGGCCGTCTACCGCGACAACTGCAAGGTCGGCCAGCCGCTCTCCGCCTCGGGCAAGAAGGCCGAGGAGAAGGCGGACAAGGCGGAGAAGGCGGAGGGCCCCGCCGAGCCGCAGGTCAAGGTGGTGGAGATCAGCCGCCCGACCCGCCGCCGGATGCCCAACCAGCGTCCCAGCACCACGACCCGCTTCACCGTGGCCGGGGCCAAGGGCTACATGACCGCCTCGTGCTACCCCGACGACGGCCTCGGCGAGGTCTTCCTGAAGATGTCCAAGCAGGGCTCGACCCTCGCGGGCGTCATGGACGCCTTCTCCGTGGCCATCTCGATCGGCCTGCAGTACGGCGTGCCGCTGGAGACCTACGTCAGCAAGTTCGTCAACATGCGGTTCGACCCGGCCGGCATGACCGACGACCCGGACATCCGGATGGCCTCCTCGGTGGTGGACTACATCTTCCGCCGGCTGGCCCTGGACCACCTGCCCTACGAGGAGCGCGCCGCCCTCGGCGTCTTCTCCGCCGCCGAGCGGGCCGCCCAGCAGCGCGGTGAGGACCCGGCCGCCGTCCACTCCGAGCAGGTCATCGCCGAGCTGGCCACCTCGGCCCCGATCGAGCAGCCCCAGCAGCGTGCCGAGGCCGCTCCCGAGACCGCGGCCGGAGCGGCCTCCCAGGCCGTGGCCCGGCAGGAGCCCGGCCGGGGCGGCTCCCTGGAGTCCCACCAGGGCCGCACCGCCGACGCGCCGCTCTGCATGACCTGCGGCACGAAGATGCGTCCCGCCGGCAGCTGCTACGTCTGCGAGGGCTGCGGCTCCACCAGCGGCTGCAGCTGACTCCCCGCACGGGGCGGACGCGGTGTCCGCCCCGTGCGAGCCGGTGACCGGTGGAGGAACGAGGGGACGGCGAGTCGATCGCCGTCCCCTCGTTCACGATGCGCCGCGCGCCAGGGGCCCGGAGGCGGCCGGGGCCAGGGCCGCGGCGGTGTCCCACCGGTCGCCGACCGCGCGGAAGCCCCGCAGCACCCGGTCCAGCAGGTCCTCGGCGACGGTCAGGTCGCCCAGGTCGATCGCGGTGTGGGCCGGGAACCACCGGGCTCTGGCGCGCCCGGCCGGATCGCCCGCCTCCTCGTACAACCGCAGAGCCGCGTCGCGCAGGCTCTCCCGGTCGGCGACGTCGCCCTGGAGGAACCCGAAGCCCGCGGCCCAGGCCAAGGCCGCGGCACGGAGCGCGGTGACGGAACGGGAGGTGGGCGGCGCGAGGGCCGGGGCGGCGCCGTCGCACGCGCCGGCCAGCGCGGCGGAGCCGTCCGCACGGGTGGTCAGTGCGGTGGGACCGTCCGCGCCGGTGGTCAGCGCGGCGGACAGGGAGCGCCGGGCCTCGGTCAGCCTGCCGCGCAGGAACCGGTACCAGGCCAGCGCGACGGCGAGGCGCAGCGCACCCTCGGCGTCGGCCTCCCTGACCGCGGTGTTGAGCGCGGCGCGTAGGTTGGCGGCCTCGGCGTCGAGCCGCCGCAGCCACCGCCGCTGGCCGGGGCCGCGCAGGTGCGCCTCGGTCCGCTCGGCGAACCCGATGTGGTGCAGGAGGTGCCGCCGCCGTACCCGGTCCAGTTCCCCGGCCTCCTGGAGCCGGTCGAGGCAGTAGGCGGCCACGGACTCCAGCAGCCGGAACCGGTCGTCCAGCCGCTCGACCAGGCCCCGCACGCCCAGCGCCCGGACCCTCGTCGCCGCCAGTTCCAGCGCCGCGAGATCGGCGGTCCCGTCCGGCACCTCCAGGGGCGGGACGCTCCAGACCACCTCGCCGGCCAGGGCGAGCGGCTCCTGGCTGGTGGCCAGGAGCCGCAGCCCCGGAGCGGTGCGCAGCAGCCCGGTCAGCTCGGCGACCGGTTCGACGACGTGCTCGCCCAGCGCCAGCCGTACCTCCGCCCGGTCCTCCTGCGCGGCCAGCCACTGCTCGGTCAGCCGGGCCGCGCCACGCCGCCAGCGCCTCGGACAGCAGTCCGGACCTGGCATGCGGGTCGCCGGTACGGCCCGCCTCGGTCAGCAGGGCGAGGAAGCCGTCGGCGTCGGTGTCGGCCCTCAGCAGGTAGCCCGCCGGGTGGTGCGCCACCAGTTCCCGGCCGCCCGGCTCGGCGTCCTCCAGTATCCGGCGCAGCTGCGAGACCTTGGCCGACAGCGCCCCCGAGGGGTTGCCCGGCAGGCGGTCGTCGCCCCACAGGTCGTCGATCAGCCGGTCGGCCGGGACCGGCCGCCCCTCGTGCACCAGCAGGTCCGCCAGGAGGGCGCGGACCTTCAGTCCCGGGACCGCCACCCGTTCGCCGGAAGCCGTCCACACCGCCAGCGGCCCCAGCACTCCGAAACGGCCGGTTCGGTCCCACCGTGGCCGGCTGGTTCACCGCCCGGGCCCGCAGGCGCGGCGACCTGGAGGTGGACCTGGTCGACCTGGTGGAGGCCGGGCTGCCGCAGACCCTCACCGACGAGGGCGATCCCCTCCCCGGGACGGTGGCGGACCTGGCCGTGCGGCTGGCCGCCGCCGACGCCTTCGTGGTGGTCACCCCCGAGTACAACCGGAGCTTCCCGGCCCCGCTCAAGACCGCCATCGACTGGTACTACGAGGAGTGGCAGGCCAAGCCCGTCGCCTTCGTCGCCTACGGCAGGGAGTCGGGCGGCCTGCACGCCATCGACCAGCTCCGTCAGATCTTCACCGAGCTGCACGCCGTGCCCCTGCGCGACGCGGTCAGCCTCCCCCGCCACTGGAACCTGTTCGCCGCCGACGGCACCTGGCCCAAGGCCGCCGCAGACTGCAGCACCGCCGCCACGGCGGTGCTGGACCGGTTGTCCTGGTGGGCCCTGGCGCTGCGGGACGCCCGGGCCGCCCGCCCCTACGTTCCCTGAGACCGGACCGTCCCTGACCCCGGACCGCACGATGCGACCCACGACACGGAGGACATCATGAGGAAGATCATCTGCTCGACCTACGCCACCCTCGACGGCTTCATCGACGACCCCCACCTGCAGTCGATGCAGCACAACAGCGAGGACGCCATGGCGTACGCGCTGGAGCTCACCCTCGGCTGCGACGCCCTGCTGCTGCTGGGCCGCGTCACCTACGAGGGCATGGCCCAGGCCTGGCCGAACATGGGCGGCAACCCCTACGCCGACCACGTCAACGCCATCGCCAAGTACGCCGTCTCCTCGACGCTGGACGAGCCCGCCGACTGGAACAACTCCTCGATCATCCCGGGCGACCGGCTCGTGGCGGAGGTGACCGAGCTCAAGCGGCGGCCGGGTGCGGACATCCTCATCTGGGGCTGCGGCCGGCTGACCGACGACCTCGCCGCGCACGGCCTCCTGGACGAGTACCGCATCTGGATCTACCCGGTCGTCAAGGGCGAGGGGAGCCCCTGTTCCGCAAGGAGAGCGCCGGCGCCGTGGAGCTCACCGGCACGAGGACCTTCGGCTCCGGCGTGGTCGTCCTCACCTACCGGCCGGCGACCGCGGGCGGGGACGAGCCCGCGGCCGGCTGAGCGGTCACGGCGCGAGCCGTTCCAGGACCTTCACGACGCGCTCGACGTCGGCCTCGGTGGTGCGCCAGTTGCTGAACGCGGCACGGAGCGCCGGCACCCCGCCGTAGACGGTGGGGGTGAGGAAGGCCTCGCCGGACTCGATGATCGCCGAGACCAGCTCCCCGGTGCGTTCCGGGGAGCCCTCCGGCGTGAAGCAGACCACGTTGAGCCGGACGGGGGCCAGCAGGCGGTAGCCGGGCAGCGCGGCGACGCGCTCACCGAGCAGTCCGGCCAGCGCGATGTCGCGCCGGACGATCTCGGCGTGGCCCTCGCGGCCGTAGGCGGCGAGCGTGAACCAGGCGGGCAGGGCGCGCAGCCGCCGGGAGTTCTCCGGGGTCAGGTGGACCAGGTCGACCCGGTCCAGGTCGTCGCCGAGCGGCCCGAGGTAGGCCGCGGAGTTGGCGAAGACCCGGACCTGCAGGTCGCGGCGGCGGGTGAACTGGACCGCGCTGTCGTAGGGGACGTTCAGCCACTTGTGCAGGTCCACGCAGACCGAGTCGGCCTCGCCGAGCCCGTCGAGCAGGTGGGCGTGGTCCGGGGAGAGCAGGGCGAAGGCGCCGAAGGCCGCGTCCACGTGCAACCAGAAGGGGTACCGCTCACGCAGGGCGGCGATCGCACGCAGATCGTCGAAGTCCACGGTGTTCACCGTCCCCGCGTTGGCGACCACGATCGCGGGCTCGCCGCCGAGGGACTCCAGCGCCTCCTCCAGCCGGGCCGGGTCGACGGCCTCCCGGCCGGGCAGCGCGTCGACCCTCCGGAGCGCGGAGCGTCCCAGCCCGAGCATGGACAGGGCCTTGCCGACGCTGGAGTGCGGGCTCGCCGAGAGCACGGGGACGGGGCCGAGGGCAGCGGCCCCCTGCTCGGACACGCGGACGCCGCGCCGCTCGCCCACCCATTCCCGGGCGACCGCCAGGCCGGTGAAGTTGGACATCGTCGCACCGCTGACGAAGGCGCCGGCGTGTTCCCGGGGCAGGCCGAACAGTTCGCGCAGCCAGGCGACGGTCTCCCGTTCCAGGTCCGGGGCGCTGGAGTCGATGCCGGAGGTGGGGTTCTGGTCCAGTGCGCCGGTGAGCCAGTCGCCGGCCAGCGAGGCGGGGGTGGCGCCACCGGTGACGAAGCCCAGGTAGCGCGGGCCGGCGCTGGCGGCGAAACCCGGTTCCCAGCGCCGGGCGAAGGCCTCCAGCGCCCCCGCGGCGCCGATCCCGGTGACGGGCAGGGGTTCGGGCGCGGGCGGCCCGGTGGTCAGGGCGACCGGGCGGTCGTCCAGTCCGGTGAGGAGGCGTACGGCGTGGGCCCGCGCCTCGTCGAGCAGGCCGGGCAGCCGGGCGAGGTCGTCGCCGAGTCGTGCGTGCATGGCACGACCGTAGGGGGCCTGCGCGTGTCCGGTACCGGGCCAATCACGGAAACTGGCCCGAAGTCGAACTCCAGCCGGTACCTGCGTCCGGTCAGCACGCGAAACACCTCCCCCGCCCCATCGATCACCCGCGCTTGCGTGTGCGGACTCGAACACGTTAGCGACCACGTCATGATCAGGGAGGGTGAACACCGGCACGGCGGGCACCGGGATTCCCGCGCTGCCCGCTCCTCGGGGCGTGGTGACCGCATAGGGGAGGAACGTCGTCGATGCCGCGAGGCCGTACCTCCCGGCCTGGCGCCTGCAGGTCCCGTGTTTCACGCTCCGGGATGTCCCGTCGGGCGGCGGGTCATCCCCTGATGGGGACCGCATTCATCCCCGGTCTGAAGGCGAGGGCTTTCTGCGGGCCTTCGGTAAGGTCGCACCAGGGAAACAGTCGCCTCATGGGGTTGCGCGGTGACCGGGAGCAGGAGGGGCCGTGCGGGATCGGGAACGGGAGACGGCGCTGCTGGCGCTGCTGGACGGCGTCACCGCGGCCCTGAGCGCCGGCGACGATCTGGAATCGGCGGCACGGGCGACGCTGCGCGCGATACGCAAGGCGACCGGCTGGCCGCTGGGCCACATCTGGGTGCCGGAAGGCGGCGGCGACCGGTTCGTCTCCTCGGGAGCGTGGACGGGCGCGGTCAAGGAGTTCCCGCTGCTGTACCAGGCGACGGCCGCCACCCGGCTGTCTGCGGGGACGGATATCGTCGGCCGGGCCGCGGCCACCGGCGAGCCGGTGTGGTCGCGCGACGTCACCCGCGACCCGCTGTTCACCCGCGCCCGGCACGGGGCGGACGTAGGGGTGCGGGCGGCGTTCGCGCTCCCGGTGGCGACCGCCGACGGTGTGGCCGCGGTGCTGGAGTTCTTCTGCCATGAGCCGGTCGAGCCGGACGAGTCGCTGCTGCGCGTACTGGCCAGCCTGAGCCGTCAGATGGGCCGGGTGATCGACCGCCACCGCGCCCGGCAGGAGGCCGAAGCCGCCCGGCGCCGGCTGGAGCAGGTCGTCGAGACCTCGGTGGAGGCCTTCGTGTCCGTCGACACCGACGATCGCATCGTCGGCTGGAACGCCACGGCCGAGCGGATGTTCGGGATCCCGCGTGACCAGGCCATCGGCACGGTCCTGCACGAGACGATCATGCCGGTCCGCTACCGGGAGGACTACCAGGCCGACCTGGCCCGCTTCCTGACCACCGGGGAGTCCCGGCTGATGGGGCGGCGGCTGGAGCTGGCCGCGCTGCGCTCCGACGGCAGCGAGTTCCCCGCCGAGATGGTGTTCTGGGCCACCCGCGAGGCCGATACGTGGATCTTCAATGCATTCGTTCACGACATCACCGACCGCCGCCGTGTGGAGCAGGCGCTGCGCGAGGCCTACGCCCAGCAGCAGGCCGTCGTGGCGCGGCTGCAGGAGCTGGATCGGGCCAAGGACGAGTTCATCGACACCGTCGGCCACGAACTGCGCACCCCGCTGGTGAGCGTCCTCGGCTACCTGGAGATCCTCACGCTCGGCAACGACGACCTTCCTCCCGGACGGCGGCTGCGGATGCTGGACGCCATGACCCACAACGCCCTGCGGTTGCAGCGGCTGGTCGAAGACCTGCTGGCGGTCACCACCACCGCCGGTGGCCGTCTGAGCGTCGATTCCGCCCCGACGCCGGTGGATGAGATCATCGCCGAGGCGGTGCAGGCGATGTCCGCCCAGGCGCGCTCCAGCGACCACCCGGTCCTGGTGCGCGTCGACGCGGGGCTTCCCCTCGTCCGGGCCGACCGGGGCCTCCTGGTGCGGGCGCTGAACGCCCTGCTGTCGAACGCGGCCAAGTTCTCGCCGGCGGGCAGCCCGATCACCGTGTCGGCTTCGGCCGCCGGTGACACCGTGTCGATCGCGGTCAGCGACGCCGGTGCCGGCATCGACGCCGAGGACCTGCCGCACGTGTTCGACCGGTTCTACCGCGCCCGCTCCAGCACCGAAGCCGCCATCCAGGGCATCGGCCTGGGGCTGACCGTCGCCAAGGCCATCGCCGAGGCCCATCACGGCACCATCACCGTCACCAGCGTCCCGGGCGAGGGCTCGACCTTCACCCTCACCCTCCGGGTCCCGGATCCCGGAGAGGTGCCGACCGTCCGGGAACTGGGCGACCGGCGTGAGGCTCCACCGCCGTGAGGGGGCTTCCGTCGCGTCCCCGCCGGCGGTGGCCGCGGTGGCGGAGGGGAGCGCTGAGAGCGCTCCGCTCCGGCGGACGCCCCGGGGCGGTGGCGGACCGTGCTCGCAGGAGGAGGGCGGCCCGTGCGGCCCGCCCGGTGTCAGGCGGTCGACCAGCGGCGGCCGATCTCCTCGGCGGTGGGCGGCGGGCCCGGCAGCGGGCCGGCCGAGGTCAGGCGGAGGGAGTCGAGGACCAGGGCCAGATAGCGGTGCCTCATCTGCGCGGTGCGCTCCTCGTCGCCGAGCCGGACGGAGGCGAGCTGCTCGAAGATCATCGAGAGATCGGCGACCTCCAGTCCGGGACGGAGGATCCCGGCGTCCCTGGCCCGTTCGAAGACCTCCAGGGCGAGCCGCTCGGCGTGGGCGGACTCACGGTGGAGGTCCTCGTCCGGAGTGAAGGTCCCGGCCAGGCTCAGGGTGAGGGAGTGGGTGTCGGCCTCCACGATGCGGCGCATGAAGCGGGCGAAGACGGTCCAGGGGTCGCCGTCGTCGGCCAGGGCCGCCTCCGCCTCGGCGATGTAGAGTTTCAGCCCGTCGGAGCAGAGCTTGCGGAGCAGGATCTCCTTGCCGGCGTAGCGGCGGTAGAGCGCGCTGATGCCCACCCCGGCGCGCTCGGCCACCGCGGAGATCGGCGCGCCGGGATCGGCGACGAAGACCTCCCGGGCGGCCTGCAGGATCACTTGGTCGTTCCGGGCGGCCTGGGCCTTGCGGCCGCTCATCGGCGTGCTGCTGGTCGTCTCCATGATGCCAATGTAAACCATGGAACATAATGTTCCGTTCTGGACATGGGCGAATCACCGTAATCCCGTCGCGCGGACCCGGTGATCGAGGGGTTCGGGGCCCGGCGGCCGTCTCCGGTCCGACGCCCGAGGGCTGGCGGCCGTCCTCCCGGGGCCCGAGACCTCCGGTCCGAGGCCCGGAACCCCTCGGTCCGAAGCCCGGCGGCCGTCCTCGGCCCGACGTTCGGGGGCCCGGTCGGGGAGCGGTTCCCGGGTGCCGCGCGTTGCGGAGACCCGGCCGGAGCGGGCCCTGCCCGCCGAGGTGGCGGCCAGGCCGACGTCGGTCGCACGGGTGAATGCGGAAAGACCCGCACGAAGCGGGTCTTTCCGGGGCTTCTCAGCTCTTCGACGGTCCGGTTCAGGCTGCGGGGGTGGGACCGCTCGTGAGGGGGAGACGGACGACGTTGCGGCCCGTGTAGGCGCGCAGATCGACGACCTTGGTGTCACCGCTCGTCCTGCGGCGCGTTCCGGAGCGGATGTCCCGGATCTTGAGTCGCGTGACATATGGCGGCACGGCCACAAGCCTCTTCATTGAGCCCCCCGGCGTGATTGTTCCGTTATGCGCACTATGCACTTAATCGTATAAGACGACCGTAAAGACCTGGCTAGTAGGGCAGCCGCCGTCCCGACGGCGATCGGAGGTCCAGGTCGCAGGCCCGGTTGGGACGGCGGCGGCCGCGCGGCCGGGTGATCCTGATGCGTCGCATGGTCTGCCCCTTTCCTCGCCTTCGACTATGGCCGCTCTCGCTTGACGTGCGATTGGCGGCCGCTTGCCGTACGGCTGCCGTGACGTCCACGGCGGCAAACCTATAGGTGTGGCGCGTCCGGGTTCAATGGGTTTCGTGACTCGGAGGATCGCGAGCCTCACGGGGGGTGACGGCGGGCCGGAGGGTCGGATGTGCGGTTCTGGGTAGACCCCTCCGGGAAACGCCACGAGTTCTCGGGGGGGAACATGGCACGGTGCGAAGTCTGCGGGAACGACTACGACATGAGTTTCGAGGTGCACGCGCAGGGGGCGGTGCACACCTTCGACTGCTTCGAGTGCGCGATCCAGATGATGGCGCCGATCTGCGAGCACTGCGGGGTCCGGATCGTCGGGCACGGGGTCGAGGCCGACCGGCGCTGGTACTGCTGCGCGCACTGCGCCCGCAGCGAGGGCGAGAGCACGATCGTCGACCGGGCCGACATCCCGGCGCAGCAGGGCATGGAGCAGGGCATGGGACAAGGCATGGCGAAGACCGCCCGGCGGTAGGGCCGCGGGTCCGGGGACGCCGGGTCCGCCGGGGGACACCGCCTCCGGCGGACGGCTGCGGTGATCCGGTCGCGGAGGGCCCGGCCTCAGCGGACGGTCGTGGCCTCAGCGGACGCGCGCGGAGGCCCGGACGGGCGAGGAGGCCGCGGCCGGTCGCCTTTCGAGGACGGCCACCGCGCCCACCAGGGCCACCAGGACGACCAGCTGGGCCATGGCCGACCAGAGTCCGAGGGCGATGCTCACCGGTGCGGCCAGCGCCCCCGCGATCCGCAGGCGGTTGCCGCCGATCCCGAGCACCCGGCGGAACCAGGCGCTGCCCGCCAGGAAGAGCGCCGCACCGGCGGCCAGGATGACGGCGGCCCCGGGCTTGAGCGGGTCGATCGGATGGCCGATCGCCTTCTTGACCCCGGCCGCGACCGCCACGATGCCCAGCAGCATCGGGATGTGCGCGTAGAAGTAGGCGCCGAGGACCAGCCGGGTGCGCCGTACCGGCTCGGCCCCGGCGAGGATGTGCTCGGCGCGCGTCTCGTCGTCCCCGCCGAAGTAGATCCACCACAGGCAGGCGGCCAGCGCGAGGCCGAGCGCCGCCGTCACGCCGAGGGCGGGACCGACGTGCAGCCCCCGGGCGCCGATGCCGAGGGCCACGATCGACTCCCCGAGCGCCACGATCACCAGCAGCCCGTGCCGCTCGACGATGTGCCCGGCCCGCAGCTCGAAGCCCTTCTGCCCGATGAAGTAGGGGCTGCCCCACAGCAGCAGCACCGCCATGCCCCAGAGCAGGTGGTCGTACGGCCTGCCGACCGCGCCGGCCAGGCCGATCAGCGCGACCCCGCCGAGATTGAACGGGATCACCCGGGCGATGGCCGCGGTCGACTGGAGGTACAGCCCCGCGTGGACGAGGATCAGCAGCAGGTAGCCGACCGCGAACGCCGGGCCGTCACCGTCGAAGGCCGACGGGATCGCCAGCGCCGTGATCAGGAAGCCGACCATGCCGAGCAGGACCAGCACCCGCCGGGCCGGCCGGACCGGCGGGACCGCGTTGGTCAGCCACGCGTAGCCCGCGTACATCCACCACAGGACGCCGAACACCAGCAGCACCCGGAGGGCGCCCTCGAGCGGCCTGCCCTCCTGGATGCCGTCCGCCACGAGCATGGTGAGCTGGGTGACGGTGAAGACGAAGACCAGATCGAAGAAGAGTTCGATCGTGGAGACGCGCAGTTCGCTCTCGGGGGGAGCGGGCTCCGCCCGCTCGGCGAACCAGCCAGGTAGCCGCATGCCGGACATTGTGACGGCAAGATCGGCGATCGCGCATCGAATGAACCATGATGTGAGACGGCGGCCCGTCGCGTCCGCCACCGGACGGGGGCGGAGGGGCGGACGAGAGGCCCGGCACGCCCTCCGCCGGCGGGCCTCCGCGACCGGCCGGCGGGAGGTCAGCCGTCCGCCGGGGCGTCCTTGTCCCTGGCCACCAGGACGTCCGTCCGCTTGCCGGGCACGGGCTGCTCGGCCGTGCCGCGACGGCGCCGCGGCCGGGCGGGGGCGGGCTCCCCGGTGCCGTCGTCCGGCTCCCCGGCGACCGGTGGGGCGGCCGGAGCGACCGGTGGCGCCGGGGCGCCGGAGCCTTCCGGGCCGGCCTGCCGTACCGGTGCGCCGGGGGAGGGGGTGGCCGCCTCCGGCTCGCGCAGCGAGGCGAGGACGTCGTCGGCCTCGGAGTCGGCGGCGAAGTCCTCCGCGGCCTCGGCCTCGCGCCTCTTGATCACCACCATGTGGTCGACCGACAGGCGCCCGGCCCCGTTGACGGCCAGCAGCACCGAGGCCGCGCCGAGCGCGACGATCAGGTTCACCTCGCCGCCGGTCAGCGGGAGCCCCTGGTCACCGTTGGCGATCACGAACACCGCGACGGCCTCGGCGAACAGCAGCAGCCCGCAGACGGGCACGGCCAGGCCCGCCACCAGCAGGGCCCCGCCGATGAGCTCCATCAGCATGGTCGCCCCGGCCCAGACCCCCGGGGCGGGGGCGCCCAGCGTGGCGAACTGCAGGCCGGTCGCGGTCAGGCCCGCCTCCAGCTTGTCCCAGCCGTTGGCGAAGAAGATCCCGCCGACGCCCAGCCTGGCGGCCAGGGCGGCGATGTCGTGGAGGGTTTGTCGCACGGCTCCTCATTCTGGTCCGGTCCGCCCTTCTTGCCCATAGTCGCGACCGGGAATCATCCGGACCCGGTCAGTCCGGGCCGGTCCGGTCGTCGGACCCGCGCGGCACCAGGACCGCCACCGCCGCGGCGGTGACGCCGAGCAACAGCACGCTGACGACGATCGTGGAGTGCAGCCCGGAGACGAAGGCGAGCCGGGCCTGCGCGAGCAGCGCCGCCCCGCCCTGGCCGCCGAGTTCCCGCGCCACGGCGTCGGCTGCGGCCAGCGACTGGCGGGCCCGCTCCATCAGCTCGGCGGAGACGCCCTCGACGGGGGCGAGCGAGGGGGCGTAGACGGCGGTGGTGACCGTGCCGAGCACCGCGACGCCCAGCCCGGCGCCGAGCTCGTAGGCGGTCTCCTCGATCGCGGCGGCGCCGCCCGCGTGGGACTCGGAGGCCGAGGACATGATCGTGTCGGAGGCGGCCAGCAGCGCCACCTGGATGCCGAAGCCGATGCCGACGAAGCAGAGCGCGAGCGCCAGCGGGTGCTCCTCGGTGCCCCAGGCCAGGGTGGGGGCCAGGGACAGCGCGGTCAGCGCCAGGCCGCCGCCCATCGTGGCGCGCAGCCCGAGCCGGCGCAGCAGGTGCGCGCCCGCGAGCCCGCCGGCCACCGAGGCGGCCATCAGCGGCAGCATCCGCACCGCGGCGCCCGGCGGGCTGTCACCGAGCACGAGCTGGAGGTACTGGGCGAGCATCAGCTGGAGGCCGACCAGGGAGAAGACGGTCAGCAGCACCGCGGCCACCCCGGTGGAGAAGGACCGCCGCCGGAACAGGCTCAGGTCCAGCAGCGGAACGGCCAGCCGCCGCTGCCGGCGTACGAACCAGGCCAGCAGCGCGACGCCCCCCAGGAACGCCGCGACCCCCTCCGGGCGGCCGGCGCCCGCCTCCTTCAGGCCGAACGCGAACGCCAGGATGCCCAGCACCGACAGCAGCGCGCTCGGCGCGTCCCACGGCTGTCCGGCGCGGGTCCGGGACTCCGGCAGGATCCGCGCCGCGGCGGGCAGCAGGACCAGCAGGATCGGCACGTTGATCAGGAAGACGGCGCCCCACCAGAAGCGTTCGACGAGCAGCCCGCCGAGCAGCGGCCCGGCCGCCGCCCCGGCCGCCGCGACCGCGCTCCACACGCCCAGTGCGATCGCCCGCTCCCGGCGGTCGGTGAAGACCTGCCGGATGATGGAGAGCGTGGCGGGCATGATCATGGCTCCGCCGACGCCGAGGAGCATCCGCGCGGCGATGAGTGCGGTGGCGGTGGGGGCGAACGCGGCGGCGGCCGAGGCGGCGCCGAACACCACGTAGCCGGTCAGGACCAGGCGCCTGCGCCCGTGGCGGTCGCCGAGCGTGCCGAAGGTCAGCAGCAGCGGCGCGACCACCAGGGAGTAACCGTCGACGATCCACAGCATCTGCACGGAGCTCGGGTCGAGAGCCGCGGTCAGGGCCGGGCCGGCGATGTGCAGCACGGTGGCGTCCACCGCGATGAGCAGCAGGCTCAGGCAGAGCAGGGCGAGGACCGACCAGCGGCCGGTCCCGGATGAGCGCGTGCCGGTCCCGGCGCGCCTGGTGTCGGCGGCGACCCCCATGGCGGTCATGCGCGGCTGGCGGGGGTACCGGCCCGGGCGAACATGCGTGGCAGCTTAGGCCATCCGCCGGAGTGGGCGGGGGCCCGCCGGAAGATTGATCCGGGATGGAACGCGCCATCCGGCACCGGAATCCGCGACCTCTCTAGAGAGATAGACCCCTCTATCCGCCGTCTAGGCAAACGGTGCTCCTCCCCGCACCATGGCGGTCGTGGGGAGTCAGAGCCAGGTGCGAGAGCCGTCGTGGTGAGCGGTTCCGGCGACCGGGACCTCGTCGGGGTCCCGGCCCCGCCGGATCCGGACGATCCGCACGGGTGGTGCGCCGCGGCCCTGGACCGGCTGGCCCGGGGCAGGCCGGAGGCCGCGCTGGAGGCCGCGCGCCGGGCGGTGGAGCACGGCCCCCCGGACGGGCCCGCCGCCGGCTGGGGCTACCGTCTCGCCAGTCTCGCCTTCGAACGGCTCGGCCGCGATGCGGAGGCCGTGGCCGCCGCCGAGGAGGCCGTACGGCTGGCCCCGGGATCCTGGGCGGCGCGGCTGCGCCTCGGCTCGGCCCTCCGCCGGGTCCCGGGGCGGTGGGCGGAGTCGTGGTCGCAGGCGGCCAGGGCGGTGCGCTACGCCCCGGAGGAGCCCGACCCGCACGTGCTCGTGGGGGACCTCGCGCTCCTGCGCGGAGAGCACGGGCGGGCCCGGGACGCCTACCGGGCCGCGCTGCGCCGGGCGGGCGACCACCCCGGCGCGAGGGTCAACCTCGGCCTGACGTTCCTGCGCTGGGAACGGCCCCGCAACCACCACGACCCCGCCTGGCCGGTCGACCCCCGCGAGACCGGCCGGACCCGGCACGCCCTGGAGACGTGGTCGCGGCAGACCCGGATCCTGCTCGCCGCGGCCCTCCTCGCGGCCGTCGCGGCGGCCCTCGGTCCCGGTCTCACCGCCGAGGCGAGGATCTGCGCCGCGGCGGCGCCCGCCGCGGTCCTGGCGATCACCCTCCGGCAGGCCCGCAGGATCGGGCTCTGGTCCTACGTCCCGGCGATGCTCGCGCGCGACGTGTGGCTCGGTCTGACCGTCGCGGCCGCGCCGGTGGCGGTGGCGGCCTACGTCACGGCGGTCGCCACCCTCCCGGCGGCGCTGCCGGGTACGGCGGTGCCGCCCGGTCCCGCGGCGGGTCCGTGGACGGCTCCGGCGGGGGTGGTGCTCCTCAACGGCGCCGCGCTGCTCGCCGCGCGGGTGCTGGCCGAGGCGTGGCGGGGCCGGCCGGTCCGGGCGCTGGCCGAGTTCTCCGCGGCGGGCGGGGGCCGTACGGCCCGGCGCGACACCGGGGTGACGCTCTGGCTCGTGGCCGGCCGCGCGTGGTCGGTCCTGGCCGGGGCCGCGGCGGCCGCCGGAGCGCTGGACGATCCCCGCTGGGGTCTCGTGGCGCCGGCCGTACCGCTCGCCCTGCTCCGGGTCCACCGCGGCGGCGGCCTGGCCCCGCACCTGCGCGGGATCCTGGCCGCGGACCGCTGCCTGGCCGGGGCGCTGGCGCTCCTCGTGGCGGCCTCGCTCGCGCTCGGCGGAGCGGCCGCCGCGGCGCTCCTCGGACTCCCCGGCCCGCCGGTCCGCCTGGCGTGGCAGGCGGCGGCCGGGGTGCTGGTGGCGGCGGTGGCCGTCCACGCCACCAGGTCGGTCCGGGCGTGGTGGAGGGGCGCGCCCGGACCGCGGCGGGCCTCGCTGGCCATGTACGACGGCCGCGGCCGCCGCACGCCCGGCGACGTGCGGCCGCCGGTACGCCTGAGCGGGGAGGTGCGGCACGCCTTCACCTCCGGCTGTGGGGTGGTCCTCGCCTACGCCGACCGGACGGGGCCGCGCGCACTGGCCGTCGGTTCGATCGGCTCGGTCGGCCCGGCCGGGGAACTGCGGCTGATCGCCGC
Organism: Planomonospora parontospora; assembly: GCA_014647935.1. Lineage (GTDB taxonomy): Bacteria > Actinomycetota > Actinomycetes > Streptosporangiales > Streptosporangiaceae > Planomonospora > Planomonospora parontospora. Next base: position 234,827 of record BMQD01000006.1, on the reverse strand, counting down.
CGGCGACGCGTGGGACGCGGCCGAACACGATCCGAGGGTGACGGTGTTCGTCGGCGACCCGCTGCGGCGCAGGTTCTGGGCCGAGGTGCGGGGCATCGCGATCGGCGACGCCGAGGCCGAGACGCTCCGGATCACCCCCGAGCACGTCGTGGTCGGGGAGTATCCCGGCCGCCACCAGGGCCGCTTCCGCGACGGGTGAGCGGTCCGGCCGGGCCGGCGGCCGGGACCGGCGGCGGGACCGGCGCGGCGGAGGCCCGCCCGGCGCGCGGTGCGGTGCTCGGACACGCCCAAATCCCCTCCCGGTGCGGTATAACCGGGGGCAGACCGGGGAGGCGTGATGCGGGACTCCGACAGGGCCAGGCCGGCGGGGCGGGCTGCGGCGCGGGACCTGTTCGAACAGGTGCGACTGCGCTACTTCCGCCTTTCACCGGGAAAGCGCAGGCTGATCCATGCCGCCGTGCTGGTCGGGGCGGTCGGGCTGGCGCTGGGCCTGGGCTGGCAGCCGGTCACCGCCTTCCTCCTGACGCTCGCCCTGCTCGGCTTCGCCACGCTCGCCCTGCGCTTCCCGCGCGCCGCCGCCACGGTGGCGGTGGTAGTGCCCTGGCTGACGATGACGAGCCTGCTCGACGGGCGGTTCCCGCAGTCGTGGATTCCGCTGGGGCTGATGCTCCTGGCCCTCCCGGTGGCGGGGGCCGCCCACCTGATCAGCTGGGTCCCCCCCTGGCTGACCACGCTGGCGGCGCTGGCCTGCGCGGGAGTGATCGCCCTCGTCCTCGTCCTCGCCGGGTTCCCGTACGCCGTCGTCCTGTGGGCCGCGTACGGCACGGCCGCCGCCGTGCTGGTCTACCGGCTGGTCCAGGCCCGTCAGGTCAGGGCGGGGGCGGCGGTCCGGGAGCAGCCGGTCAGGGTCAGGGTCAGGGACGGCGGGCCGCCGCCGCAGCAGTCCGCGGACAGGGCCGCGCCGCCGCCCATCTCGGTCGAGGAGGCGCTCGGCGAGCTGGACGGCATGGTCGGCCTGGCCCCGGTGAAGGAGCAGGTGCGCTCCATCGCCGCCTCGATCGAGGCCTCCCGCCTGCGCAGGGAGGCCGGCTACGTCACCGAGCCGCCGATGCGCCACTTCGTCTTCGTCGGCCCGCCCGGCACCGGGAAGACCAGCGTGGCCAGGACCGTCGCGAAGATCTTCTACGCCTTCGGCCTGCTGGAGACGCCCTACGTGGTGGAGGCGCAGCGGGCCGACCTGGTGGGGGAGTTCCTCGGGGCGACGGCGATCAAGACGAACGAGCTGATCGACCGGGCGCTCGGCGGGGTGCTCTTCGTCGACGAGGCCTACAGCCTGATCAACTCCGGTGACGGCCAGCCCGACCGGTTCGGCTCCGAGGCGGTGCAGACGCTGCTCAAGCGGGCCGAGGACGACCGCGACCGGCTGATCGTCATCCTGGCGGGCTACGAGAAGGAGATGGGCGCCTTCCTGTCGTCCAACCCCGGCCTGTCCAGCAGGTTCGCGACCCGGGTCCGCTTCCCCGGTTACTCGGCCGGAGAACTGGCCGAGATCACCGAGTCGCTGCAGACGCGGCGGGGCGACCGGATGGCCGGAGGGGTGCGGCCCGCGCTCCTGGCCCGGTTCGAGGACCTCCACCGCCGGGGCATCGTCGACGAGCTGGGCAACGCCCGGTTCGTGCGCAGTCTGGTGGAGGCGGCGGCGCAGGCACGCGACGTGCGGGTGGTCGGCGCGGGCGGCTCGCCCACCACCGAGGACCTGGTGACCGTCACCGGGCCGGACGTCGCCAAGGCGTTCGACGAGCTCACCGCCCGCTACCAGGATTACCAGGCCACCCCCACCCTGGAGGAGGCGCTCGGCGAGCTGGACGGCATGGCGGGTCTGGAGCCGGTCAAGCGGCAGGTGCACGCGATCGCCGCACAGCTCCGGATGGCGAGGATGCGCCAGGAGCGCGGCCTGCCCACTCCACCGCAGATGCGGCATTTCGTCTTCACCGGGCCGCCGGGCACCGGCAAGACCACCGTGGCCCGCGTCCTCGGCCGGGTCTTCGCCGCGCTGGGCCTGCTGGTGCGGCCGGACGTGGTGGAGGCGCAGCGGGCCGACCTGGTCGGCCAGCACCTGGGCGCCACCGCGATCAAGACGAACGAACTGGTGGACCGGGCGCTCGGCGGGGTGCTCTTCGTCGACGAGGCCTACAGCCTGGTGAACGGCGGTTACGCCGGCGGCGACGCCTTCGGCGCGGAGGCGGTGCAGACGCTGCTCAAGCGGGCCGAGGACGACCGCGACCGGCTGGTGGTCATCCTGGCCGGATACGAACGGGAGATGGACGTCTTCCTGGCGACCAACCCGGGCCTGTCCAGCCGGTTCAACCAGCGGGTGCGGTTCCCCTCCTACACGCCGGCCGAGCTCTCCGAGATCGCCGAGCTGCTCGCCGGGCGGTCGGGCGACCGGTTCGACGCACCCGCCCGTCACGATCTGGCCGACGTCTTCACCTGGGTCTGCGAGGACGGGCTGATCGACGGCCTGGGCAACGGCCGCTTCGCCCGCTCGCTGTACGAGCGCGCCGCGATGCGCCGCGACGTGCGGCTGGCCGCTCTCGACGGCGCCGCCAGCGCCGCGGACCTCACCACCATCACCAGCGCCGACGTGCGCGCCGCCGTCGACGAGCTCGCCGGCCGCTGACCCGGGCTCGCCCCGCCGCCCCCGAGCCCCGGCGCGCAGCGTCGCCATCAGCCCGCGAGGGGGCTCCGGCGTCTGGACTGAGGGGCGCGCGCAGCGAAGCGAGCACGTGACGAGGGAAGACGGCGGTTACCGGCCCCCGAGCCGCGACGCGCAGCGTCGCCGTCAACACGGCGCCTGGCCGAGATCGGACCCCGATTGGCGACTCTATGCGTTCTGATGGTTACATCATGTAGCAGTATGGCCACAGACAGCGGAGTGCTCCGGAGGGAGGGCGATGGCGGGATTCCTTTTCCGCAGGTTGCTCAACTATGTGGTGCTGATCGTCGTGGCCACCAGCCTCGCCTACATGCTGGCGGCCGGAGCGCTCAACCCCCGTGCCAACTACGAGGGGCGCAATCCGCCGATCCCTCCGGCGGTGATCGACGCCCGGCTCACCGAGCTCAACCTCAACGACAGGACCCCGATGTTCGAGCGCTACCTGACATGGGCGGGGGGCGTCGTCCGGGGTGACTTCGGCAAGATGGTGACCGGAGGCTCGGTCAACGAGGACCTGGCCCGCCGCATCGGCGTGACCCTGCGCCTGATCACGATCGGGCTGGTCCTCGGCAGCGTCACCGGAGTGCTGGTCGGCGCCTACGCCGCGGTCAGGCAGTACGGTGCGTTCGACCGGGTGTCCACCGGCGCGTCCTTCTTCGTGCTCGCGATCCCGACCGTGGTGCTCGCGAACATGCTGATCATCGCCGCGGTCTGGGTCAACGGCCTGCTGCCCCAGCCGATCGTGTACGTCAGCGGCGAGTTCTCCGCCGGCCTGACGGGCGGGTTCTGGGCCCGGGCGGTCGACCGGATCCAGCATCTGATCCTGCCGACGATCTCGCTCTCGCTGGGCCTGATCGCCATCTACAGCCGCTACCAGCGCAACATGATGCTGGACGTGCTCGGCGCGGACTTCATCCGCACCGCGATGGCCAAGGGCCTGCGCCGCCGTACCGCGCTGATCAAACACGCGCTGCGCACCGCGCTGATCCCGGCGGTCACCTACTTCGCGTTCACCTTCGGCTCGCTGCTGGTCGGCACGACCTTCACCGAGAAGATCTTCGGCTGGCACGGCATGGGGGAGCAGCTGGTCAACTCCATCTACACCAACGACGTGAACAGCGTCGCGGCGATCAGCTGCTTCGCGGCCTTCGCGGTGCTGGTGGCCTCGCTCGCCTCCGACGTGCTGCACGCCGTCCTCGATCCGCGGGTCCGGGTGGGATAGATGAGCATCGCCGACGAGGAGCACGCCGAGGAACTGGCGGGCGTCGGGCGGATCGGGACCCCTTCGCGCCTGCGGGTGGTCGCGGGGCGGTTCTTCCGCTCGGGGCAGGGACGGATCGGGTTCGCGCTGCTGACGGCGATGTTCCTGCTCGCGTTCGCGGGGCCGCACCTGAGCAAGTGGGGCTACACAGACAAGGACTTCACGGCCTTCCTGGCGCCGCCCTCGGCCGAGCACTGGTGGGGCACCCTGCAGACCGGCGCCGACGTGTACGCCGTCACGCTGCGCGGCATGCAGAAGTCGCTGATCGTCGGGCTGCTCGCCGCGGTGGTCGGCACCGGGCTGGCGGCGGTGGTGGGCGCCTTCGCGGGCTACTTCCTCGGCTGGACCGACCGCACGCTGATGTGGGTCACCGACCTGCTGCTCGTGCTCCCGGCCTTCCTCATCCTGGCGATCATGTCGCCGCTCTTCGCCGAGGGCCAGTGGCTGCTGTTCGTGCTGATGCTGGCGCTGTTCCTGTGGATGGTCACCTCGAAGATCGTGCGGAGCATGACCATCTCGCTCAAGGAGCGCGAGTTCATCCACGCCGCCAGGTTCATGGGCGTGCACCCGATGAAGATCATCTTTCGGCACGTCATCCCCAACCTGTCGTCCCTGCTGATCGTGGACGCCACGCTGAACGTGAGCGCGGCGATCCTGACCGAGACCTCCCTGTCCTACTTCGGCTTCGGCATCCAGCCGCCGGACGTCTCCATGGGCAGCCTCATCGCCGACGGCGCCAGGACGGCGGTCTACGCCCCCTGGACGTTCTGGTTCTGCGCCGGGCTGCTGGTCGTCACCGTGCTCGCGGTGAACCTGGTCGGCGACTCCCTGCGCGACGCCTTCGACCCCACCGCGAAGAGGAACCGATGAGCGACCCCGTCCTCGAGGTCACCGGCCTCGACGTCACCTTCGGCTCCGGCCCGGGCGCGGTGCACGCGGTGCGGGGGGTCGGCTACGCGCTCCACCCCGGCGAGGTGCTCGGCATCGTCGGCGAGTCCGGCTCGGGCAAGTCGGTGACCTCGCTGGCCGTGATGGGGCTGCTCCCCGCGCACGCCCGGGTCACCGGCTCGGTGCGGCTGAAGGGCCGCGAGATCCTGGGCGCGGGCGAGAAGCGGCTCACCGCCTTCCGCGGCAAGACGATCTCGATGGTCTTCCAGGACCCGCTCTCCGCGCTCACCCCGGTCTACCGGGTCGGCGACCAGATCGCCGAGGCCGTCCGGATCCACCAGGACGTGAGCAGGCAGGCCGCGGACAGGCGGGCCGTCGAGCTGCTCGACCTGGTCGGCATCCCCAACCCGGCCCAGCGGGCCAGGGCCTTCCCGCACGAGTTCTCCGGGGGCATGCGCCAGCGGGCGGTGATCGCGATGGCGATCGCCAACGACCCCGACGTGATCATCTGCGACGAGCCGACCACCGCGCTCGACGTCACCATCCAGGCGCAGGTGCTGGAGGTCCTCAAGACCGCGCAGCGGGAGACCGGCGCGGCGATCGCCATGATCACGCACGACCTGGGGGTGGTGGCCGGGTTCGTCGACCGGGTCCTGGTCATGTACGCCGGGCGCCCCGTCGAGACCGGGCCGGTCGACGACATCTACTACCGCCCGCGCATGCCGTACACCATCGGCCTGCTCGGCTCGGTCCCGCGGCTGGACGTGGGCGGACGGCGGCGGCTGGTCCCGATCGAGGGCAACCCGCCGTCGCCGGACGCGCTCCCGCCGGGCTGCCCGTTCGCGCCGCGCTGCCCGATGGTGGTCCCCGAGTGCGATGCGGCCGAGCCGCCGCTGGAACCGGTGGGCTCCGGCGACCGGCGGGCCGCGTGCATCCGCGCCGGGGAGATCGAGGAGGGGCGGACACGGCCCGGGGAGGTCTACGCCCCCAGCGGGGGCGGCAGGGCGGGCCGTCCCGCCGCGCCGGGAGCCGGGGCCGGCGAGCGGCGCCTCCCGGCGCCGCGCGGCGAGCGCGGGACGGTCCTGGCGGTGGACGACCTGATCCGCCACTACCCGCTGATGAAGGGGGCGGTCTTCAAGCGCCGGGTCGGCACGGTGTACGCCGTGGACGGCATCGGCTTCGACATCCGCGAGGGCGAGACGCTCGGCCTGGTGGGCGAGTCGGGCTGCGGCAAGACGACGACGCTGATGGAGATCCTGGAGCTGGCCAGACCCCAGCGCGGCACCATCACGGTGCTGGGACGCGACACCGCCGCGATGACCTCCCGCGACCGGATGGCCGTCCGCCGCGACATGCAGGTGGTCTTCCAGGACCCGCTGGCCTCGCTGGACCCGAGGATGACCGTCCACGACATCCTCGCCGAGCCGCTGCGCACGCACGGGGTCGGGGATCCGGGGCCCCGCGTGCGGGAACTGCTGCTGCTGGTCGGACTGGACCAGCAGCACGCGGCCCGCTACCCGCAGGACTTCTCCGGCGGCCAGCGCCAGCGCATCGGCATCGCCCGCGCCCTGGCGCTGGAACCGAAGCTGATCGTGCTGGACGAGCCGGTCTCGGCGCTGGACGTCTCCATCCAGGCGGGCGTGATCAACCTGCTGGAGGACCTGAAGGCCCGGCTCGGGCTGTCCTACCTGTTCGTCGCGCACGACCTGTCGGTGGTCCGGCACATCGCCGACCGGATCGCGGTCATGTACCTCGGGAAGATCGCCGAGATCGGCCAGGTGGACCGGGTCTACGACACCCCCATGCATCCCTACACCCAGGCGCTGCTCTCGGCGATCCCGCTGCCCGACCCGGAGAAGGAGCGCTCCCGGACCCGGATCCTGCTCGAAGGGGACCTGCCGAGCCCGGCCGCCCCGCCCTCGGGCTGCCGGTTCCGCACCCGCTGCCCGAAGTTCCGCGACGTGCTGTCCGACGGGGAGCGGGAGCGGTGCGTGGACGAGGAACCCGTGATCCGGGTGCTGGACGAGGACCAGGGCGCCGCGTGTCACTACGCCGAGAAGATCAAAGTCGTATGAACCAGGAGGAACCGTGATGATTGTCCGGCGCATGGGCGTGCTCGCCGCCGCCCTGACCGTGGCGTGCACACCGGCTCTGGCCGGCTGCGGGCAGACCGGGCCCGGCGGGGGAGGGCAGAGCGGGGCGTCACCGGGCGCCCCCGCGTCCTCGGTCAAGGCCTACGACATCAACCCGGTCGCGCGCGACCAGGTCAAGGACGGCGGGCTGCTCCGCTGGGGCCTCAACGAGTATCCGACCAACTGGAACCTCAACCACGTCGACGGCAACCTCGCGATGGTCAAGAAGGTCACCGACGCGCTCCTGCCCTCGGCCTTCCGCTCGAACGAGAAGGGCCAGATCTCGGTCAGCCCCGACTACGTCACCGCCGCGAAGGTCACGGCGACCACCCCCAAGCAGGTCGTCACGCTGACGCTCAACCCGAAGGCCAGGTGGTCCGACGGCAAGGCCGTCACCTGGCAGGACTACGAGGCCCAGTGGAAGGCGATGAACGGCAGGAACGCCGACTACCGGGTCGCCACCACCACCGGATACCAGGACATCGAGAGCGTGAAGAAGGGCGGGAGCGACCATGAGGTCGTCATCACCTTCGCCAAGCCCTTCGGCGACTGGCAGTCGCTGTTCATCCCGCTCTACCCCAGGAGCACCAACGGCAGCCCCGACGCCTTCAACAACGCCTGGGTGAACAAGATGCCGGTGACCGCGGGCCCGTTCAAGTTCGGCGCGTTCGACCAGACGGCCAAGACCATCACGATCAACCGCGACGACGCCTGGTGGGGCGACAGGGCCAAGCTGGACCAGATCGTCTTCCGGGCGCTGGAGAGCGACGCACTGGTCGGCGCCTTCAGCAACGGCGAGCTGGACACCTTCGACGTCGGGCCCTCCGCTCCGGACTACGCGCGGGCCAAGGGCACCGCGAACGCGGTCGTACGGCAGGCGGCCGGTCCCGACTTCCGGCACCTGACGATGAACGGCGAGAGCGCGGTGCTCTCCGACGTGAAGGTCCGCCAGGCCGTCGCGATGGGCGTCGACCGGCAGGTCATCGCCCAGTCCGACCTGCAGGGCCTGGACTGGCCGATCGTCCTGCTGAACAACCACTTCTTCATGAACACCCAGGGCGGCTACCAGGACAACGCCGGGGAGCTCGGGGCCCACGACCCCGAGAAGGCCAAGCAGCTGCTCGACGCGGCCGGCTGGAAGCTCTCCGGCCAGGTCCGCAAGAAGGACGGCAAGGAGCTGAACCTGCGCTTCGTCGCCCCGTCCGGCCTGCAGCTCACCAAGTCCGAGGCCGAGCTGACGCAGAACATGCTGTCCAAGATCGGCGTCAAGGTCACCCTCCAGTCGGTGCCCAGCGACGACTACTTCACCAAATACATCATCCCCGGCAACTACGACATCACCGCTTTCTCCTACGTCGGCACGCCCTTCCCGGTCTCCAGCGGCTACGGCCAGTACGCCAACGCCGCCAAGGACTCCAAGGGCGAGCTGCAGTGGAACGCCAACCTCGGCCGCATCGGCTCCAAGGAGATCGACGCCGCGATGAACGCCGCCACCGCCGAGCTGGACCCGGCCGAGGCGATCGCCAAGGCCAACGCCGCCGACAAACTGATCTGGCAGGCGGTCAACGTGCTCCCGCTCTACCAGCGCCCGCAGAACGTCGCGGCCAAGAAGACCCTCGCCAACCTGGGCGCCCGCGGCTTCTACGACCTGAGATACCAGGACATCGGCTTCACCGAGTGACCCCGGCGCCTCCGCGGCCCGGTGTCGTCGGCGCCCGGGTGTAGAAATGATCTATGACTCTTCAGGTGTCCTGGCCGCAGGTGCTCGCGTGGCGGTTGAGACGGCAGTTCGTCGACCCGGCGGCCGGGCCGGACGCGGTGTCGGTGGTCCGGCGGCTGAGCGGGGTGCAGGCCCAGGTGGCGTCCTCGGCCGAGCTCGCCGTCGCCGTACGGCGGGCGGACCCGCGGCGCGGCGAGATCGACGAGGCCCTGTGGCGCGACCGCACGCTGGTCAAGACCTGGACGGCGCGCGGCACGCTCCACCTGGTCCCCGCCGCCGAGCTGCCCGCCCACGCCGCGGTCCTAGGCTCGTTCCGGCACTGGGACAAGGGGTCCTGGCAGCGCGGTCACGGGGTCACCGCGGCGGAGACGGCCGCGATCCTCGACGCGGTCCCGAAGGCGCTCGAGGGCCGGACCCTCACCCGCGAGGAGCTGGTCGAGGCCGTCATCGGGATCACCGGTGACGGCCACCTGGCGGAGGCGCTCACCTCGGGGTGGGGCGCGCTGCTCAAGCCGCTCAGCTTCCTCGGCGAGCTCTGCTACGGGCCGCCGCGGGAGGGCAGGGTGACCTTCGCCTCCCCCCGCGACCACGTGCCCGGCTGGCCCGCCGCGCTCCCCTCCCCGGAGGAGGGCGGCGCGGTCCTGGTGCGTTCCTTCCTCGGCGCTCACGGCCCGGGTACGCCGGAGACCTTCGACACCTGGCTCTACCGGGGCGGAGCCCGCAAGGCCGCCCTGCGCGGCTGGTTCCGCGACCTCGCCCCGGAGCTGGCCGAGGTGGAGGTCGAGGGCCGTCCCATGGTCCTGCTCGCCGAGCACCTCGACGAACTGGCCGCGACCCCGCCCGCCGGGGGCGTGCACCTGCTCCCCGGCTTCGATCAGTACATTCTCGGCGCCCCCCGCGACCTCGAACCGCTCCTGCCCCGGGAGGCCAGGGCGAAGGTCAGCCGCGCGGCCGGCTGGATCTCCCCGGTGGTGGTCCACCGGGGCCGGGTGGCGGGCGTCTGGGAGACGAAGAACGGCGAGGTCATCGTGGAGCTGTTCGAGGACGTCCCGGCCGCCGCCCTCGCCGCCGAGACCGAGCGGGTGAAGGCCCTGCTGAACCGATAGCACCACGCGCTCCAGGCGGCCCCTCACGGCGGCCCCTCACGGCGGCCCCTCACGGCGGCGGGGCGAAGTCCCATCCCCGTGCGAGCAGGCCGTCGACCGCCTCGACGGCCTGCTCCAGCCGTGCGCGCGGCGGTCCGGAGACCACCAGGTGCGGCAGCCCGCGCGCGGCCAGTTCCTCGCGGAAGCGCAGGTCCATCCGGTGCCGGACCGCCTCGCCGTCCCGCCACCCGTCCTGCTCGAACGGCACGCCCTCCACCGAGGTGTGGATCCACAGGTCGTGCCGGGCCCGCGGGTGCACGGCGCCGGGCGAGCTCAGGTAGCGCTCGTGCCACAACGAGGTGGCGAACGCGTCGGTGTCGCACACCAGCAGCGGGGATCCGGCGCGGGCGGCGGCGTCCTCCCAGAGCAGTTGCCGCTCGGCGATCAGCGCGAACTCCGCAGACTCCCACTCCAGGCCGTCGAGCCACGGCTCGGGCAGCCCGGCGGCCTTGGCCCGGCGCCGTGCCAGGGCGAGCTTCTCCTCGCAGTACGTCCTGCCGTACTCGGGCACCCACCGGGTCCCCGCCCACGGCCCGCCCCGGGCGGCGTAGTGGGCCGCCAGCGCCCTGGCCAGGGTGGTGGTCCCGCTGGACTCCGCGCCGACGACCACGACGCGGCGGGCCAGGTGGCCGCGGACCGCGGGGGAGAGCCACCGCCAGCACGAGACGGGGTCGGAGCGGACCGTCGTCCCGCTCACGGGGAAGCGCTCCCGGCCGGGGTCGACGCCGACGTGGACGGCGCCGAGCCGGCGGGCCAGCTCCGGACCGTACTCCTCGGAGGAGAAGACGGCGTCGACGGCCGGGACCTCCCCGTGCGCCAGGGCGAGCGCGTGCCGGAACACCTCGACGTGCGCCGACCAGACCTCCGGATCGTCGTAGTCGATCTCGACGTCGTCGACCACCGGGGCGATCGTCACCCCGGGCTGCAGGTGCGCCTCGCGCAGCCAGGCCGCGCGCAGCGCCAGCGGGACGCTCTCCGCGGTCGAGGCGGCGACCACCACGCTCAGCCGGGCGCACCGCTCCGCCGCGGTGTCGATCAGGTGGTGGTGGCCCGCGTGGGGCGGGTAGAACTTGCCGATCACCAGGCCGTGGGCGAAACGGGGCAGGCCGGCGTTCATGCCGCCACCGGGACGGGCCGGGCGGGGAGGGCCCTGCGCCAGGCCAGCAGCCCCGAGACGCAGAGGGCGAGGAAGACGACGTAGAGGGCGCTGGTGAGGTAGAGGCCCTTGTAGGCGTAGAGCGGGATGTAGACCAGGTCGGCCGCGATCCACAGCCACCACGACTCCACCAGCTTGCGGGTCTGCCCGTAGGTGGCCATCAGGGACAGCGCGGTGGTCAGGGCGTCCCAGAAGGGCACCGTCGAGTCGGTCCAGGCGGCGAGGGCGAAGGTGAGCGCCGCGGCGGTGGCGACGCCGCAGCCGGCCAGCGCCGCCCACTCGGCGCGCCCGGTCGGCCGGACCGCCGGCGCGGTCCGGCCCTCCCCGCCGTACCGCCACTGCCACCAGCCGTACAGGCCGAGCGCGACATAGACGACCTGCAGGGCGGCGTCGGCGTAGAGACCGACGGCGAGGAAGACCAGCCCGAGCAGGATCACGTTGACGACGCCGATCGGCCAGTTCCAGATGTTCTGGCGGGCCACCAGCCAGACCGTGAGGATCCCGGTGGCGAAGCCCAGGAGCTCGGCCCGGCTGGTCGGGGCTCCGGCGATGGTGAACACGGGTTGGAGGAGGGGGTCGAGGAATTCTGCGAGCGTCATGCCGTCTCCTTAATCGTCACTATGACGATAAAGGGTTTTCGGACATAACGGAACCAGGTGACAGTACGGACGGCGGCCGCCGGGGCGGGAGCCGTCAGAGACGGAAGCGGACCCGGTCGCCGGGGCGGGAGCCGTCAGAGACGGAAGCGGACCCGGTCGCCGGGGCGGGAGCCGTCAGAGACGGAAGCGGACCCGGTCGCCGGGGCGCAGCTGCGCGGCCGCCGCGAGATCGCCGGAGGCGAGAACCGCGATCACCGGATAACCGCCGGTCGGCGGGTGGTCGGCGAGGAACACGATCGGCCTCCCGTCGGGCGGCACCTGCAGGGCCCCCGCCACCATGCCCTCGCTCGGCAGCTCCCCGCTCCGGGCGCGCTCCAGCGGGATGCCCAGCAGCCGCACGCCGACCCGGTTGCTGTCCTGGCTCACCTCGTACGGCTCCGCGCACAGGGCGGCCAGCGCCCCCGGGGTGAACCAGTCGTCCCGGGGGCCGGGCAGGATCCGCAGGACACCGGGTGCGTCCCCGGGAGGGGGCGCGGCGTCCACGACGATCGGCGGCAGACCGGCGGACGGTCCCACCGGCAGCACCAGGCCCGGGGCGAGCGGGTCCGGGCCGAGGCCGGAGAGCGAGTCCGCCGACCGGCTGCCCAGGACCGGGGGGACGTCGACGCCGCCCCGGACCGCGACGTAGGTCCGCAGACCGGTCATCGGGGCGCCCACCCGGAGCTCGCCGCCCGCGGGGACCCAGAAGGGCGCGTACATCCCGGCGGAAGCGCCCCGCAGGACGACCGGGCAGGCGGCGCCGGTGAGCGCGGCCCAAGCGCCGTCCCGGAAGCGCAGCACGGCCCCGCCGAAGGTCAGCTCGATCCCGGCGGCGCCCTCGGGGTTGCCGACCAGGCGGTTGGCCAGCCGCAGGCTCGGCACGTCGGCGGCGCCGGAGCGGGGCACCCCGAGATGCCCGTAACCGGGGCGGCCCAGATCCTGCACCGTGGCGTACGGCCCCGGCGCGACCACCTCGATCATGCGGCCACCGGGCGCGCGGGCCGGGAGGGGACGGGCCCGGCCGTCATCCGGTGACCGCCCGGAAACGCACCCGGGTGCCGGGCGTCAGCACGGCGGGCGGATCGGCCGCCACGTCCCACACGGGCATCGGAGAGCGCCCGAGCAACCGCCAGCCGCCCGGCGAGGCCGAGGGGTAGACGGCGGAGTAGGGCCCGGCGACCGCCACCGCCCCGGCGGGCACCGAGGTCCTCGGGGTGGCCAGCCGCGGCACGTGCAGCGCGGGGTCCAGACCGGTGAGGTAGGCGAACCCCGGGGCGAACCCCAGCCAGCCCACCACCAGCTCCCGCCCGGTGTGCCGCTCCACCACCTCGCCGGCCGTCAGCCCGCTCAGCGCCGCCACCTCGTCCAGGTCGGCGCCGTCGTAGACCACCGGGACGGTCACCAGACGCCCGGGAGCGGCCCCGTCCGGGTCCGGGGCGCGCGCGGCCCGCGCCGCCGCGGCCAGTCGGGACCTGAGCGGTCCCGGCTCGGCGCCCGGCGCGACGACCAGCACGGTGGCCGGACCGGGCACGATCTCCGTCACCCCGGCCGGGCGGTCGGTCCGCAGCAGCGCGTCCAGGCGGTGCGAGACCTCCAGCGACCCGGTCTCCACCAGCAGCCCGTGCTCTCCGGCCGCCCGGACGGGCGCCCCGTCCGGCGGTGCGCCCGCGCCGGGGCCGCCGCTCACGCGAAGGCCTCCAGGGCCACCCCGGCCCGCGCCAGGCCGTCGCGGACGGCCCGTGCCAGCCGTACGGCGCCCGGGGTGTCGCCGTGCACGCAGATCGAGCGGGGCTCCACCGGGATCTCGGAGCCGTCGGCGGCGACGACCGTCCGCGCGGTCGCCATGCGCACGGCCCGGGCCGCGACCGCGTCCGGGTCGTGGATCACCGCGCCGGGGGAGCGGCGGGGGACCAGCGTCCCGGCGGGCGTGTAGGCGCGGTCGGCGAAGGCTTCGGCGACGGTGGCGAGCCCGTGGCGGGCGGCGACCCCGTGGACGGCCGAGCCGGGCAGGGTGAGCACCGGCAGGCTCCGGTCGTAGTCGGCGACCGCCGCCGCGACCGCCTCCGCCTGCTCGGGATCGCGGCAGACGCGGTTGTACAGCGCGCCGTGCGGTTTGACGTAGGAGACGCGGCCCCCCACCGCGCGGGCGACGCCGTCCACCGCCGCCAGCTGGTAGAGCACCTCGGCGCGGAGCTCCTCCGGATCCACCTCCATCTCGCGGCGGCCGAACCCGGCCAGGTCCCGGTAGGAGACCTGCGCCCCGATCCGCACCCCCCGGGCGACCGCGGCCTCGCAGGTGCGGCGGATGGTCAGCGGATCACCGGCGTGGAAACCGCAGGCGACGTTCGCGCTGGTCACCACGTCGAGCAGGGCCTCGTCGTCGCCCAGCCGCCAGATGCCGTAGCCCTCGCCGAGGTCGGCGTTGAGATCGATCGCCACGATGCTCCCCTACAGCGGGGGTTCGTCGGGGATGTCCGCGATGTCATCGAGCGCGGTGGCCAGCTCCTCCGGATCGTCGCCGATCCGCTCGGCGATCTCGATCAGCACGTGCAGCACCTCGTGCCGGTCGTGGCCGAGGTCCAGCAGCCGCTGCGCCGCCTCCCACAACTGCGGCGGGTCCCCCTCCCACAGCCGCGCGGCGATCTCCTCGTGCCAGGCCAGGTGCTCGTCGCGGTCGAACCGGCCGGGCTCGCCGGCGTGGTCGATCTCCAGCAGGATCCGCCGGTCGCCCTCGTCGGCGGGGTTGAGCAGGTCGAGCTTGACCTCGCCGTGCTCGCCCTGCAGAAAAGGGAAGGCGAACACCCGCCGGGCCAGCGCGGACAGGTCCCCGTCCGGGAGCAGCCGCTCCACCAGGCCGCGGTCCAGCCCGAAGGTCGTGGGATCGCGGTAGGTCTCCGGGAAGCGGGCCGTGGCCTCCCAGATGCCGTCGAGCGTCGCCCGCAGCCCCTCCTCGGACAGCCCGGTGCGGGGCGCGGTGAAGCGCGCCCACGCCGACAGGACGTACGGCACGGCCTCCTGCTCGGCGGGGCTCAGCATCACCTTGCGCGGCAGCCAGTCGAGCAGGAACGTCTCGCACTTGGTCGGGCTGACCCGCAGCGGGCGGCCGAAGTCCTGGTCGCAGCCGTAGTCGATGATGTGGTCGGCGCAGCGGGAGGCCGCCGAGGGGTCCGACAGGTGCTCGGCCGCGTCCGAGGAGAGGAACTCCGCCGCCAGCATCGCCCTGCGGTCGCGGCTGTAGGGGGCCTCGCTGTGCAGCGGGGCCGGGCGCTTGCGGCCCGGGGGCAGCGCCTTGATCCGGGAGCGGGCGAAGGCGTGATAGGCGCTGTAGCTGTCGCTGACCGGCGCGGCCGTCTTCCGGTCGCCGTACTCGGCGGTGGCCTTCATGGCCGACTCCAGCAGGGCTCTGGCCTGCTGGGGCTCGATCTCCTCGAAGCGGAGCATCGGGTTCGCCTCGGCCTCGGCCCTGGCCTGCTCCAGCAGCTTGTCGACGTGGGAGGAGACCCACGCGTCACGGGCGATGCCCCGCATGTTGTAGTCGACGACCATGACCAGCGCGTGCCGGTCCTCGCCGCTGTCCGCCCCGCGGTAGCCGAAGGTGCAGACCACGGTGTCCTGGTCGCCGTAGGCGTCGCGGGAGACGTAGCAGCCGGTCGGTTTCACCGCCCCCAGCCGGTCGGCCCAGCGGGGCCTGGCCACGTCGCGTTCGATGAGCGCCAGCGCCGCGCCCTCGGCCTTGGCGGCCTGCCGGGCGGTGCCGAGGTAGGCCAGCGCGATCAGCAGGGTCAGCGCGGCGGGGGAACCGGCCTTGGCGGCGTAGTCGACCAGCCCCTCGCCGAGGACCTGCTCGGCGTCTCCGCGCCGCAGCCGCCGCCCCCACCAGGCGCCGACCATGTCGGAGACCATCAGCTCGGCGTCCAGCGGGCTGCTCACCGCGAGCAGCTCACGGGCGGCCAGCAGCATCTCGGAGAAGACCTCGTCGGGCGCGTGGGTCTCCCTCGGGTCCCTGCGGTGTCGGCGGCTCAAGCGGCCTCCTCCGTCGACCGGGTGAACCCCGGGCCGCCGGGCCCACCGGCTCGCTCGCTCATGCGGGACTCCTCGCCTGCGGCGAGGGATGCGCATGAGCGAAGGCTGCTGTGTTCCCTGGCTCGCTCGCTGCGCTCGCTCACGTTCCAACCTTCTCGCGTTCCCGAGCCGATGGGTGCGCGGAACGCGGCTCGGTGATCCCGATGTTACCGGGGACTTCGCGGCGGCGGCGCGGAGTTGACGATGGCGAGCAGGTGTTCGCGGGCGACCCGTTCGACGACCTCGGGGGTGGCCTCGACGCCGAGATGCTCGGTGCAGGCGCGGACGTCGGCCACGCAGCGGTCGACGGTGCCAGGGGGGACGGTGAGGAACTCGGCGGCCAGCCGACTGCTCAGGGACTCGTGGAATGTGGTCGTACCACTGGTGGAGCGGGTGGCGAGAGCGGGCATGGATGTCACATTCCTCCGGGTTACCGGGGACGTGGCCCCGGGTGGACGGCGGGGACGTGCGTTTTCATTCCACAACTTATCGCGCCGGTGTCAAGCCTTCCGGAGGGGGGCGGGAAAGCTGACTCCATCGTTGACTCCTCCCGGAGGACGGAAAGTAAAGAACGTGTCCGCGAAGGGGCAGCCAAAACGGGCGGGAGTCAGTAGGCTGATCTTGCCGGTAGGAGACGGTGGAGGCGAGGTGGGCAGTTGTCGGGACGGTCCGGCTCGATCCTGCTAGGGTCCTGGCCGCGAACGCTTGAACGCGCCGACGGTGACGACCGCGGTGCGCGGAAGGGGTGGCGGGGGTGATGGATGCCCCGTCGTCTCCCGTGGTGACGGGGACGGGAGGCCCGCGAGATCCGTGTTCCCGCGCGGATCCGGCGGCCGCGGGTCCCGGCGGCCGGCCCGCCGGTCGCGGGAGGCGGGGATCTCCTCTCCCGCCGGAGCCCCGTCGCGTTAACGTGGAGACCCCGGTCTTCGGGCCGGGGAGGTTCGTCGCATCATGGGCGGGACTTCCGCCCGCAGGCGCCCATCGCCGATGATGTACTGCAGGATCCGGTCTCCGGAGCTGCGCTACGCCAATTCGCAAGTTTGGAGATGTGCCTCGTGGGAGACCCTGGCACGCGACGGAGGTGCCGACCATGAGCGCCGAAACCTCCGTGCCCCGTCCCCGGGAGTCGGGTGTGGACATCTCGGACTCCGGCCTGCTGCAGGGCCTGCTGTCTCAGTCGCCGTTCGCCTTCGCCTTCCTCGACCCCGCCGGCCGGTTCCAGCGGGTGGACGAGGTCTTCGCCGAGATGGTCGGCCTGCCCGCCGAGCGGCTGGTGGGCCACGCCCCGGGTGAGCTGCTCCCCGCCGACCTCACCGCGCTGGTCGAGGGGGCGGTCCGCGCCGTCGTCGGGGGCGCCGGGTCCGAGAGGGACCAGCGCGTCCGGGTGCGCACGGCCGACGGGGAGACCCGTCACTGGTCGCTGACCTTCTCGCCGGTCCACGACGACGAGGGCGTGTTCCGCGCGGTCTGCCTGGTGGGCGTCGACGTCACCGAGAGCAGGCTGGTCGAGGAGAACCTGCGGCGCAGCGAGGAGCGCTACCGCTCGCTGGTCGAGGCGCAGTCGCAGCTCGTGTGGATCACCGCCCCGAACGGCGCGGTCCGGGAGGACGCGCCGCAGTGGCGCGCCATCACCGGCCAGGGGCTGGAGGAGTACCTCGCGGGCGGCTGGCTGGAGGCCGTGCACCCGGACGACCGCGCGCACACCGAGGAGGCGTGGCGCGAGGCCCTGCGCGGCCGGAACATGTTCGAGTGGAGCTACCGGGTCCGCACCCGGGCGAGCGGCTACCGCTACTTCGAGGTGCGCGCCGTACCGATCATCCGGCACGGCCGGGTGGTCGAGTGGGTCGGGGCGAACACCGACGTCACCCCGCAGCGCGAGGCCGAGGAGATGCGTGGCCGGCTGACCGACCAGCTCGGTGCCGCGGCCCTGCGCACGGCACGGCTGCAGGGCGCCACGGCCCAGCTGGCCGAGGCGCTCACGGTGGAGCAGGTCGTCCAGGTCATCATCGACGTGGGCCGTACGGCGCTGGCGGCCGACCGGTCGGCCGTGGCGCTGCTCGACTCCGACCGGTCGGTGCTGAAGCTGGTCAACAACGGCGGCATCCCCGACGTCCCGGGCGCGCCGGGCGAGGAGATCCCGCTCGCGCACTCCAGCGTGATGACGATGGCGGTGAACAGCCGCCGCCCGGTCTTCGCCGAGTCGCCCGAGAGCCTGCGCGCCCAGCTGGTCGACGCCGGCGCCGACGAGGAGGCGATCGACGGCTTCCTCGCCCACGGCGACGAGCGGGCCTGGGTGGGCCTGCCCCTGCTGGCCGCGGGCCGTGCCCTGGGCGCGCTGCGGTTCGCCTTCACCCGTCCTCAGAAGATCTCCCAGGAGGACGGCGTCTTCCTGGAGGCCCTCGCCGGGCAGTGCGCGCTCGCCGTCGAGCGGGCCACCCTGTTCGAGCGGGAGCACCGCACCGCGGAGACGCTCCAGCGGAGCCTGCTGCCGGACCGCCTGCCGGTGGTCCGGGGGCTCATGCTGGCCCAGCGGTTCCGCTCGGGCAGCCGCCACGTGCAGGTCGGCGGCGACTGGTACGACGCGTTCGTCCTGCAGGACGGCCGGGTCGCGGCCGTGGTCGGCGACGTCATGGGCAAGGGCGTCAAGGCCGCGGCGGGGATGGGTCGCATCCGCAACGCGATGCGGGCCCTGGCTCTGACCAACCCGCCGCCCGCCGCCGTGCTCACCGGTCTGGACCGCGTCTTCGAGGCGACCGAGGAGGAGGAGCAGGTTACCACCCTCGCCTACATGGTGGTCGAACCCGGGACGGGCGAGGGCACGCTGGCGCTGGCCGGGCACCCGCCGCCCCTGCTGGTCTCACCCCAGGGCATGCCGCTGCTGTGCGACGGGGAGCCGGGCACTCCGCTCGGCTGGCCGACGAGCCGCCGGCAGTTCAGGTTCTGCGTCCCGCCCGGCCACACCGCGGTCCTGTACTCCGACGGCCTGGTGGAGAACCGCAAGCGCGGGCTGGACGCCGGGCTCGCGGAGCTTTGCTCGGTCGTTACCGAAGCGCCGCCGGAAGTTGTCAGTAGTCCCCATATGTTGTTGGATTTCCTGGTGGATCGCATGCTGGCGGGGTATGAGCAGGATGACGACGTCACGGTACTTGCAATTCATGTTCCGCCAACCACGAAGAGTGACTGAATGAAACAGTCATAAGGGTTGCTTTCGGATATCGGTGCCCCGCTTCCGTACGCACTACTGTCTTCGTCGGCCTAGGGTGGAGGGCAACCGCCAGGAGGCGGCCGTTTGGATCACGGTGTCATGTCAGAATGCTGGGCAGGTGCGTCGCGGTTCGTGCGGCCTCTCTGAGCACCACTAGAGGCATCCGCCCCTAGCGGGCATCTGAGTCCATTCTCGTCACGCTTTCCTTCGAGAGGTGTTCGTGTCGCCTGCAAGTTCGACTCGCTCGAAGCCATCCGAGCTGAACGAGCCCGTCATTCAGCAGCTGATGGAGCGGGGGCGCTCGCAGGGGTTCCTCGAGTCCGAGGATGTCCGCAAGGCCGTCGAGGAAGCGGACATTCCGATGGCGCAGGTCGCTGGAATCCTGCGCAACCTCAGCAAAGAGGGCATCATCGTACGGCTGACCGCCGAGGACTCCGCGGGCCCCAAGAAGCCCAAGGCCCCGGCCAAGCGCCGGACCCCCGCCGCACCCGCCCCGGTAAAGAAGACCAAGACCGCAGCCGCGGCGGCCAAGGAGCAGCCGGAGACCGTCACCGCGGTCGTCGGCGGTTCCGAGCCCGCACCGGCCCCTGCGCCCAAGAAGCCCGCGGCCCCGGCCAAGAAGGTCGCCCCGGCCGCTAAGAAGCCCTCCTCCGGACCCGCCAAGAGCGCCGGCCCCGAGACGCTCGCGCCCAAGGCCGACCCGAAGCCGAAGGCCGCCGCCGGGGAGGACGAGGAGGAGCTCGACCTCGAGGACGTCGAGATCGAGGACTTCGACCTCGAGGTGGAGGTCGAGGACGTCGAGGTCGAGGCGGAGCCCGAGGTCGAGGCCGACGAGGAGGCCAAGCCCGAGGTCGTCGCCGACGCGGCCGCCCCGCAGAGCGAGGAAGAGGTGCTGATCCTCTCCGACGACGACGACGACGCCCCCGTGGCGCAGGTCGCCGCCGCCGGAGCCACGGCCGACCCGGTCAAGGACTACCTCAAGCAGATCGGCAAGGTCCCCCTGCTCAACGCCGAGCAGGAGGTCGAGCTCGCCAAGCGCATCGAGGCGGGCCTGTTCGCCGAGGAGCAGCTCGGCACCGACGGCGACAAGCTGCCGGTGGACGTCCGCGCGGAGTTGGAGTGGATCGCCGAGGACGGCCGCCGGGCCAAGAACCACCTGCTGGAGGCCAACCTCCGACTGGTGGTCTCGCTGGCCAAGCGCTACACCGGCCGCGGCATGCTCTTCCTGGACCTGATCCAGGAGGGGAACCTGGGCCTGATCCGCGCGGTCGAGAAGTTCGACTACACCAAGGGCTACAAGTTCTCCACCTACGCCACGTGGTGGATCCGGCAGGCGATCACCCGGGCCATGGCCGACCAGGCGCGGACCATCCGCATCCCGGTCCACATGGTCGAGGTCATCAACAAGCTGGCCCGCGTCCAGCGGCAGATGCTGCAGGACCTCGGTCGCGAGCCGACTCCCGAAGAGCTGGCCCGCGAGCTCGACATGACCCCCGAGAAGGTCATCGAGGTCCAGAAGTACGGCCGTGAGCCGATCTCCCTCCACACCCCGCTGGGCGAGGAGGGCGACAGCGAGTTCGGTGACCTCATCGAGGACTCCGAGGCCATCGTCCCGGCGGACGCGGTCAGCTTCACGCTGCTGCAGGAGCAGCTCCACTCCGTCCTGGACACGCTGTCCGAACGCGAGGCGGGAGTGGTCTCCATGCGGTTCGGCCTCACCGACGGCCAGCCGAAGACGCTGGACGAGATCGGCAAGGTCTACGGGGTGACGCGCGAGCGCATCCGCCAGATCGAGTCGAAGACCATGTCCAAGCTCCGTCACCCGTCCCGGTCCCAGGTCCTGCGCGACTACCTGGACTAGGTCCCCGTCTCCGGGATGGCCGTGGTGGAACGCCACGGCCATCCCGCGGATCTCTGCGACGAGAGGGCCCGCGCCGACCGGCGCGGGCCCTCTCGTCGGGTGTCGCGCCCGGACCGGCGGCTCCGGAGCGGGCGGATCCCCGTCCTCGCAGCGAAGCCCCCTCCGGCGGTTCCGGCCGTCCTCACACCAGGACATCCAGGGTCCACGGGCGCCTGCCACCCGGCGCGGGCCCGAGCCTGACCACGTGGCCGAGATCGCCGAGGACCTTGGCCAGCTCGTCCGGGGTCCGCGGGTCGGCGCCGCCCTCCAGCAGACTGCGGGCGATCACACCCCGGGTGGCCTTGGCCATGTGGCTGACGACCTTCCCGTCCCTGAGCACCCGCACCGCCACTCCCCGGCCGCCCGGCTGCCAGGCCGCCGCGTAGGTGCTGGAGCGCAGGTCCACGACCAGGCCCGGTTCGGCGTCGAGCACCGGGGTGAGCGCGCGGCGCCAGAAGGCGCCCAGTCCGCCGATCGGCGGGAGCCTCACCGCCATGGACAGCCGGTACGGCGGGACCCGGTCGGTGATCCGGAGCAGTCCCCAGAGGCCGGAGAAGATCAGCAGGCTCTCCGCCGCCCGCCCGGCGGCCTCCGGGGGCAGGGAGGCGAGGCCGAGGTTGTCGTAGAGCACTCCGGTGTAGAGCTCGGCGGCCGGCATCGTGGGCGCGGTCCGCAGCAGCAGGTTCTTCGCGACCTCGCCGGTCTGGCCTTCCGACAGGCCGAGCACGGTTCGGGCCTCCGGCCGCTCGCACAGTGCGGTCAGCGCCTCCAGGACGGTCTGCCGGGGCAGGGACGGGAAGCTCAGGGAGGCCAGGTCGAGGGCGGGACCGTTACCCGCCGCGGCCTTGGCCTCCGAGGGAGGCAGCAGAATCAGCACGGTTCCCGAGCTTAGGGGCCTGCCGAGGGTCACCGGGCCGGGGAGTGCGGTACCCGGGAACGGGAGGCGCCGGGAAGATTATATGATCTTGGATCATGACGGACGACGTGTTCGACCGCCTGGTCGACCGGGCGTGGCCGGCCCTCGGCCGGACGGACTCCGGCGGGTGGACGCTGCGTACCGCGGGCGGGGTCACCAAACGGGCCAACTCGGTCCTGCCGCTCGGAGGCAGGCGGGACCTGGATCCGGCCGTGGACGCGGCGGAGGAGTTCTACGCCGGGCAGGGGCTGCCCTGCGCGTTCTCCGTGGGCCCGGGCGCGGCACCGGGACTGGACGGCCTGCTGGAGGCGCGCGGCTACCGGGTCGTCGATCCCACCCTGGTGATGGTCGCGCCGCTGGAGCCGGTCGCGCCGGGCGCAGGGAGGGGATGGGCCCCGGTCCCGGGGGCGGGTCCGGCCTTGGGAGGCGTTCCGGCGCCGGAGGAGGGCGCGGAGCCGAGCAGGGGCGTCGGCGCGCCGGAGGACGGCGGGTCCGGGGCGGAGGTCCGGCTCGCGGCGGAACCGGGCGCCGACTGGCTGGACGTCTGGTGGAGCGTGGACGGCAGGGGCGGCGATGACGCCCGGGAGACGGCTCGCCGGATCCTCACCGGGGTGCCCGCCGTCTACGGCTCCCTCGGAGCGGAGGCGGTGGGGCGGGGCGTCGTCCAGGGGGAGTGGCTGGGCGTCTACTGCATGGCCACGGCGGCGCACGCACGGAGGCGGGGCCATGCGCGGCGCATACTGAACGCCCTGCTCTCGCACGGGCGGGAGCAGGGCGCTCGGCATGCGTATCTATGTGTGGTGGAGGCCAACACCGCGGCCCGGTCACTCTACGAGCGGCTGGGTTTCACGGTGTCGGCCCGATATCACTATCGGGTCCGATGAAGCGAGGACCCTTATCTTTCGTCGTTGCCTGCGGTGGAGGGGGTCGCGCTGAGACGTGCCGACTCGTCCTGAATGTCGGCACCCTTGTCCCTCAGCACGGCTACGTGCTGCCGCCCGTGGTGGGCGCAGAACAGCAGCTCCCCACCGACGGGAAGGGTGGCGCGGATGTAAGCCTGGGCGCCGCACCGGTCACAGCGGTCCGTGGCCGTCAACGGCTTGGCGGGGGCGAGAGCTCCAGTCACGTATCGCCTTTCGGGTCATCCCCGACGTGGGGGATCGGGCGTCAGTCACTTGAGACAACATCTAACCGGATGAGGACGTTCCCAATCGACCTGCGAGTACGCCGAGAGCGGAATGCCGCCGGGAGTGACGGAGATCTCGCCGGGGGTAACGCGGCCCGGTCCCTGCTGGCAAGCTGGGACGCGCCGCGGCGGGAAGAACGGTAAGCTGCGCACACGTGTTCGAGCAGAGTGGGAGTGGGTGTGACCGCAGTTAGCACGGAGGCGGGTTATACGGCCCGTCATCTGTCGGTGCTGGAAGGGCTCGAAGCCGTCCGCAAGCGCCCGGGCATGTACATCGGGTCCACCGACAGCCGCGGTCTCATGCACTGCCTGTGGGAGATCGTGGACAACGGGGTCGACGAGGCGCTGGCGGGTCACTGCACGCGCATCGAGGTCGAGCTCCACCCCGACGGCTCGATCGAGGTCCGGGACAACGGCCGCGGCATCCCGGTCGACGTCGAGCCCAAGAGCGGCCTGGCCGGCGTGGAGCTCGTCTACACCAAGCTCCACGCGGGCGGAAAGTTCGGCGGCGGCTCCTACGCCGCCTCCGGAGGCCTGCACGGCGTCGGCGCCTCCGTGGTGAACGCCCTGTCCTCCCGGCTGGACGTGGAGGTCGACCGCGAGGGCCGGATCCACGAGATCAGCTTCCGCCGGGGCGTCCCCGGGGTCTTCGACGGAGACGGGCCCACCGCCAAGTTCAAGAAGAAGTCGGGGCTGCGCGACGGCGGCCCGCTCGCCCGCGACGTCACCGGCACGCGCGTCCGGTTCTGGGCGGACCGCCAGATCTTCCTGCCCGAGGCCGAGGTCTCCCTCGACGAGATCCACGTCCGCCTCCGCCAGACCGCGTTCCTCGTGCCGGGACTCACCCTGTCCGTGCGCGACAGCCGCGGCGAGGAGCCCTCCGAGGAGGAGTTCCGCTTCGACGGGGGCATCTCCGAGTTCACCGACTTCCTCGCCCGCGACGAGGCCGTCTGCGAGGTGCTGCGCCTGCAGGGGGTCGGCCACTTCCACGAGACGGTCCCGGTCCTCGACGACCTGGGCCACATGACCTCCACCGAGGTCCAGCGCGAGCTCACCGTGGACGTGGCGCTGCGCTGGGGCAAGGGCTACGACGCCACCGTCCGCTCCTTCGTCAACGTGATCGCCACGCCGAAGGGCGGCACCCACGTCACCGGCTTCGAGCGGGCCCTGGTGCGCACGGTGAACGAGCAGCTCCGGGAGACGCGCCTGCTCAAGAGCAACGACGCGCCGGTCACCCGCGAGGACATCGTGGAGGGGCTCACCGCCGTGGTGACCGTCCGGGTGCCCGAGCCGCAGTTCGAAGGACAGACCAAGGAGGTCCTGGGCACGGCGGCGGCCAGCAGGATCGTCTCCCACGTCGTCTCCCGGGAGCTCAAGGAGTTCTTCACCAACCCCTCCCGCACGCTCAAGCCCCAGCTGCGCGCGGTCCTGGAGAAGATCACCGCGGCGGCCAAGGCCCGCATCGCGGCCCGTGAGCACCGCGACAACCAGCGGCGCAAGACCGCCCTGGAGAACTCGGCGCTCCCGGCCAAGCTGGTCGACTGCCGCAGCGACGACGTGGACCGCAGCGAGCTGTTCATCGTCGAGGGCGACTCGGCGCTGGGCACCGCCCGGGCGGCGCGCGACTCGGAGTTCCAGGCGCTGCTGCCGATCCGCGGCAAGATCCTGAACGTGCAGAAGGCGTCCGTCGCCGACATGCTCAAGAACGCCGAGTGCGCCGCCATCATCCAGGTCATCGGGGCGGGCTCCGGCCGGTCGTTCGACCTCGAGGCCGCACGATACGGCAAGGTCATCCTGATGGCCGACGCCGACGTCGACGGTGCGCACATCCGCTGCCTGCTGCTGACCCTGTTCCACCGCTACATGCGGCCGCTGGTCGAGGCCGGCCGGGTCTTCGCGGCGGTCCCGCCGCTGCACCGGATCGAGATCACCAACCCGGGGCGGGGCAAGGAGAAGTACGTCTACTGCTACTCCGACGCCGAGCTCCACCGGGTGCTGCGCGACCTCGAACGGCGCGGCAAGCGGTGGAAGGACCCGGTTCAGCGCTACAAGGGCCTGGGTGAGATGGACGCCGACCAGCTGGCCGAGACGACCATGGAGCCCCGGCACCGGACCCTGCGCCGGGTCCGGATCGAGGACGTCCAGGAGGCCGAGCGCATCTTCGACCTCCTCATGGGCAGCGACGTGGCCCCGCGCCGGGAGTTCATCGTCGGCAGTGCGGCCGAGGTCGACCGCGACCACATCGACGCCTGAGCCGCCTGGAAGGCCGTAGCGGCCTTCCAGGCGGAGCGGGACTCACAGCTCGACCGGCACGAGCTTTCCGGTGCGGACGTCGTAGATGGCGCCGCCGACGGGCAGCCCCTCCGGAAGGAAGGGGCTGGTCCTGATCCTGACCAGGTCGTGGCGGAGCGCGGCGTCCTGGTCGGGGACCGTGTGGAACTCCAGGCTGCGGGTGTCGACACCGTGCTGGGCGGCGAGTCCGTGCACGTCGTCGTCGGTGACCTTCGACATGCCGCAGTCGGTGTGCGGCATGACCAGCACCCGGTTCACGCCCAGGAGATAGACGGCCAGGACGAGCGTCCGCAGCACGTCGTCGGTGACCCGGGCCCCGGCGTTGCGCAGGATCTTGGCGTCACCGGGCTTCAGGCCGAACACGCCCAGCGGATCGATACGCGAGTCCATGCAGGTGACGACGGCCAGTCCCCGGGCCGCCTTACCGGTCAGCTCCGCGTCGGTGAACGCGGCGGAGAACTTCTCGTTGGCGGTCAGCAGGTCGTCGAACGCACTCACAGGCACACCCCTCGGTCAGTGAAATCAACAACGTCGATGATCCCTCATGTCCGTTTCATCGAGGTTTCCGGGGTCCCACTCCCGGCATTCTCGGCTAAGATCGCGCCATCGCAGATCACTTTAGGTGATGATGATATGACGCAAAGTAGAGAATCTCGGGAAGGGCCATGAGCAGAACCGAATCCCTGGCCGGATACCTGCGCGCCCAGGCCAGGAGGAAGCTGGACCGCGTGGAGCCCCGTGACGGGGGGCGCAATGCGCGCTCGGCGCTGGCGCTGCTGGACGCGACGGCCTACGTGGAGGCGCTCGGCGAGGACGACCCGCTCCTGGCGGTCCTCGCGGACGCCGGATGCTTCGGGCCGGGAGGCGGCGGGGAGTTCCGGCCGGACGAGGAGGTGGCCCGGATCATCCGTTTCTGGGAGGCCGGTGAGCCGCGGCAACTGCTGGCGGCCATCAGGTCCGCCCTCCAGGGATCACCGGCCTGATCGGTCATGCATGAACCGATGAGCCGGGGGAAGGGAGGTTCCGACCATGCGCAACACCGCCATGGGGTTTTCACCGGTGACACCTGGGAGGAACCGTGGGAATCGCACGCATGCGGGCCGTCGTCCTCGACTGTCCGGACCCTGATCGCCTGGCCGGCTTCTACAGCGCGCTCCTCGACTGGAAGATCACCACGGTCGAGGACGACTGGGTGACCATCCGCGGAACCGAGGAGGCGGAGCGCATCTCGTTCCAGAAGGCGCCGGACCACCAGCCGCCGGACTGGCCCGATCCCGCCCGCCCCCAGCAGCTCCACCTGGACCTGACCGTGGACGACCTCGACGAGGCCGAGGCGGCCGCCCTGGCGCTGGGCGCGGTCAAGCACACGCACCAGCCGGACGAGAGCGGCTCGTTCCGCGTGTATCTGGACCCGGCCGGCCATCCGTTCTGCCTCTGCGTGGCGTGAGGCCGTGACGGGGCTCCCGGGTCGGCTGAGGCGCCTGCGCGCCTTCCCCGGCCCGGGAGCGCGGACCTAGCCGGCCGTCTGCGGGGCCCGTCCGTCGGCATCGGCGGAGGAGCCCGGAGAGGATCCCAGGGCGCCGCCCACGGCCGCGACCGCGTGGGTGAGGCGGAGGCCCGAACCGTCCCGGCGGCCGAGCTCCTCGGGGAGCGGGACCGGCTTGCCGGTGGCCGAGACGGCGCGCGCCGGTCCGGGGCCCGCCCAGGCGAGCAGCAACACGTCCTCACCCTTGAGGAACCGCTGGGCGCGGACGCCGCCGGTGGCGCGGCCCTTCGCCGGGTATTCGGCGAAATCGGAGATCTTGACTCCGCCGGTCTGGGTGCCGGGCAGGGCGGTGGAGGAACCGGCGATCGTCACGACTCTGGACTCCAAGGCCGGGTCCACGGCGCCGAACCAGATCACCCGGGCGCCCCCGTCCAGCCGGATGCCGGCCATGCCGCCCGCCGGACGTCCCTGGGGCCGCACGATCGAGGCGGAGAAGCGCAGGAGCTGGGCGTCGGAGGTGATGAAGACCAGATCGTGCTCCTCGGAGGTCAGCTCCGCCGCGCCCACCACGGTGTCGCCGTCCTTGAGCCCGATGACCTCGAAATCGTCGCGGTTGGCCGGATAGTCGGGCACGATCCGCTTGACCACGCCCTGAGCGGTGCCCAGTGCCAGGCCGGGCCCGTCGGGGTCGAGGGAGCCGATGCCCACGACCGTCTCCCCGGGGTTCAGCGCGACGTATTCGGAGACCGGGTGGCCGCCGGACAGGGACGGCGGATCCGACGACGGAGGGAGCGTCGGCAGGTCCACGACCTGGACCCGGATCATCCGGCCCTGGCTGGTGACCACGCCCACCTCGCCCCGGACCGTGCTCCGCACCGCGGAGACCAGCACGTCGTGGGGGGACCGTCCGCCCTCACGGGGCAGCGGAGAGGCGTCGGCCGTACGGGCCAGCAGGCCGGTGGAGGAGAACAGGACCAGGCACGGGTCGTCGGGCACCTCCAGCTCCAGCGGCGCCGCGGTCTTCCGGGGGGCGCCGGAGGCCTCCAGCAGGACCGTGCGGCGGGGGGTGCCGTAGGTCTTGGCCACCTGGGCGAGCTCGTCTGAGACGACCTTGCGCAGCCGGTCCTCCGAGGACAGGATCGCCGTCAGCTCGGCGATCTCCTCACGCAGGGTCTCCTGCTCCCGGTCCAGCTCCAGCTTGTCGTAGCGGGTCAACCGGCGCAGCGGGGTGTCGAGGATGTAGGCGGCCTGGATCTCCGACAGCTCGTAGGCCGCCATCAGGCGCTCACGGGCCTGGGCGGAGTCGTCGGAGGAACGGATGACGCGGATGACCTCGTCGATGTTGAGCAGGGCGATGATGAGGC
Source organism: Planomonospora parontospora (assembly GCA_014647935.1). Lineage (GTDB taxonomy): Bacteria > Actinomycetota > Actinomycetes > Streptosporangiales > Streptosporangiaceae > Planomonospora > Planomonospora parontospora. The sequence goes on along the minus strand of BMQD01000006.1, from coordinate 206,760 downwards.
CCTCGACGAGGTGCAGGCGCTCCTCGCGCTTGCGGCGGCGGTGGGCCGAGCGGCGGCGGACCACGTCGAGGCGGTGGTCCACGTAGACCTGGAGCAGCTCGCGCAGCCCGAGCGTGCGGGGCTGGCCGTCGACCAGCGCCACGTTGTTGATGCCGAAGGTCTCCTCCATCGGCGTCAGCCGGTAGAGCTCCTCCAGCACGGCCTCCGGGATGAAACCGTTCTTGATCTCGATGACCAGCCGCAGGCCGCGGTGGCGGTCGCTGAGGTCCTTCAGGTCGGAGATGCCGTGCAGCTTCTTGGCCGTGACCAGCTCGCGGATCTTGGTGACCACGCGCTCGGGGCCCACGTTGAACGGCAGCTCGGTGACGACGATGCCCTTGCGCCGGGGGCTGACCTGCTCGACCGCGCACCTGGCGCGCATCCGGAAGGTGCCCCGGCCGCGGGCGTAGGCGTCGCGGATGCCGTCCAGCCCGATGATCGTGCCGCCCGTGGGCAGGTCGGGACCCGGGACGAACCGCATCAGGTCCTCGAGCGTGGCGTCCGGCTTCTTGATCAGGTGGCGGGCGGCGGCGACGACCTCGCCGAGGTTGTGCGGGGCCATGTTGGTCGCCATGCCGACCGCGATGCCGGTGGCGCCGTTGACCAGGAGGTTGGGGAACGCCGACGGCATGACCGTGGGCTCGGTCTCCTGGCCGTCGTAGTTGGGCTTGAAGTCGACGGTGTCCTCGTCGATCGACTGCACCATGGCCATGGCCGCGGCGGCCAGGCGCGCCTCGGTGTAGCGCATCGCGGCGGGCAGGTCGTCGGGGGAGCCGAAGTTGCCGTGCCCGTCGATCAGCGGCAGCCGCATGGAGAACGGCTGCGCCATGCGGACCAGCGCGTCGTAGATGGCGGTGTCGCCGTGCGGGTGGAGCTTGCCCATGACGTCGCCGACGACCCGTGACGACTTGACGTGCCCGCGGTCGGGCCGCAGGCCCATCTCGCTCATCGAGTAGAGGATGCGGCGCTGGACCGGCTTGAGGCCGTCCCGGGCGTCGGGCAGCGCGCGCTGGTAGATCACCGAGTATGCGTACTCGAGGAAGCTGGTGCGCATCTCGGCGGAAACGTCGATGTCGACGATCCGCTCTTCGAAGTCCTCGTCAGCGGGGGGCGTGGTCGTCCGTCGGGCCATATCGAACATTGTGCCGAAGAACAAGGGGTGCCCGCGACTTCAACGCCGAAGCCGGCCGCCGCGGCCGCCGCCATCCGCGGCCGCGGCGGCTGCGCGGGGTGGCCGCGGCCACGGCCGGGGAACCGGTGCCGCCGGGCGCGGCGGGGACGCCGGCCCTCTCCCGTCACCCCCGGTCGCGCGGACCGGCACCGGGCCAGGGCCCGGGGGTGGACCCCTCGTCCGTGTCGCCGGGGACGCCGGTCCTCGCGTCGTAGACCCGGAACCCGCGCGCCCGGTAGTTGGCCAGCGCCGCCGGGCCGTCCAGGGAGCAGGTGTGCAGCCACACCCGGCGGGTCGGCTCGCGATCCGGCCGGCGCCCGGCCAGGTCCCAGGCGCGCGCCGTACCGGCCTCCAGCAGGTGCCCGCCCGCGCCCCTGCCGATCGCCCAGGGCAGGAGGCCGAAGGAGGTGATCTCGACGGCCGCGTCGTCCTGCGGGAGCAACTCGGCGTATCCGGCGGGGGTGCCGCGATGGTAGGCCACCCAGGTCTCCACGCCCCGGTCCAGGAAGTCCGCCCACTGCCGCCAGGTCCACGGCAGCCGGTCGGTCCACTGCCAGTCGCCGCCGACGGCGGTGTAGAGGAAACGGCTGAACTCCGGGGAGGGGACCTCGGCGCGCACGACGTCGAGCTCGATCGCCGGGGGCTTGGCGGGTCGCAGGTCCGCCGGGGAGGTCTGCTCGAGGTACCAGGTGGTGACGTCCATAGTGAGCCTCATGAAACCACGTCCTCGCCGGTGCCCGTATCCGGACGTAACGGCGGAGATCACATCGAATATGATCCGGCGATGCGTGGACATGGACTGGGACGGGTGGTCGCGGCCGTGTGCCTGGCGGGCGCACTGACCGGCTGCGGAGTGATCGGAACGGTGGGCAGGGCCGCCGAGGAGGCGATGGCGGACCCGGCCGTGATCACCGAGGACGCGCCGTTCAAAGGATCCCCCTCGGAGGGGTTCGCCGAGGGGATCGCGGGGATCGAGGTCCCGGAGGCCGAGGCCGTGGGACGTTTCCCGGCCAAGGACGTCCGTGCGGCCTACAAGGTCAGCAGACGCCTGCTGGAGGCCGCCTATCTCGACGAGCAGAGCCTGCTCGGCGGTAAGCCCGAGGCCTACGCCCGGCTGCTCGACCCCGAGCAGCGCAAGTTCTTCCTGAAGAACCTCGACCACAAGGACGAGAAGAAGGACACCAGGGCCTGGGTGTTCAGCTTCGAACCCGGAACGACGGAGCTCGTGGGCGATGCCGTCAAGGTGAAGGGGAGGCTCTCCGCGGCGCCGGGCAAGGACAAGGAGGTCGGCCCCCTGCTGGTGGTGACCTACGAGGCGCGGTTCGTCTACGCGGTCCGGCCCGCGGGCAAGACCGGGCCCATCGTCCGGGTGATGGCCTACACCAAGTCACGCCACGAGTTCTGGCGGGACGAGCCCGGCGGCAGGCTCCGCCACTGGGAGGGCGACAGCGTCGACGGGTGGAACGCGGGAGTGGAGTGCGACTCTCCCGGTCGCTTCCACCGCCCCGATTTCCGGTCCGAGGGCGGCGGTGACGGCCCGCTGCAGGACGCCTACGCCGACGGCGAGGCTCCGATGGAGGAAGGGGAGTGCGGGTCGGTGGAGGAGATCTGACCTCCGGCGGGAGCCGCGCCGTCCGCCCCGGCTCCCGGGCCCGCCGACGGCGCGGCCCGCGCCCGGCGTACGGCCGGGCCGCGCGACTGGACGAAACCGTCACCGGGACCTGATAGCAATGACCGGTGAGCGAAGAGCAGATGCTGCGCCAGGAGGCCGAGGAGCGCCTGCGGGCGCTCGCCGGAGAGCACGCCCGGTTGCGCGACGACCAGTGGTCGGCGATCAAGGCGCTGGTCATGGACCGGCGCCGGGTCCTGGTGGTGCAGCGCACCGGCTGGGGCAAGTCGGCGGTCTACTTCATCGCCACCGCGCTCCTGCGCGAGCTGGGCGAAGGGCCGACGGTCATCGTCTCACCGCTGCTGGCCCTGATGCGCAACCAGATCGCCGCCGCCGAGCGGGCCGGGATCCACGCGGTCACCGTCAACTCGGCCAACCCCGAGGAGTGGGAGCAGATCTACGGGCAGGTGGCCGAGGGCACGGTCGACGTGCTGCTGGTCAGCCCCGAGCGGCTCAACAACCCCGAGTTCCGCGACCAGGTCCTGCCCGAGCTCGCCGAGAGCGCGGGCCTGGTCGTGGTGGACGAGGCGCACTGCATCTCCGACTGGGGCCACGACTTCCGCCCCGACTACCGGCGGCTGCGCACCCTCTTCGAGGAACTGCCCGAGGGCGTGCCGGTGCTGGCCACCACCGCCACCGCCAACGCCCGCGTCACCCGCGACGTCGCCGAGCAGCTCGGCGAGGAGACGCTCGTGCTGCGCGGGCCGCTGGAGCGCGAGAGCCTCCACCTGGGCGTCGTACGGCTCCGCGGCGCCGAGCAGCGCCTGGCCTGGCTCGCCCAGACCCTGCACGAGCTGCCCGGCTCCGGCATCGTCTACACGCTCACCGTGGCCGCCGCCCAGGAGATCGCCGCCTACCTGCGCGAGCAGGGCCACGAGGTGGCCGCCTACTCCGGCCAGACCGAGCAGGCCGAACGGCTCGCCGCCGAGCAGGCGCTGCTCGACAACAAGATCAAGGCGCTGGTCGCCACCTCCGCACTGGGCATGGGCTACGACAAGCCCGACCTGGGCTTCGTCGTCCACGTCGGCGCCCCGCCGTCGCCGGTCGCCTACTACCAGCAGGTCGGCCGCGCCGGGCGCGGGGTCGAGCGGGCCGAGGTGATCCTGCTGCCCGGCGCCGAGGACCGGGAGATCTGGTCCTACTTCGCCTCGCTGGCCTTCCCCCCCGAGCAGGTCGTGCGCACCGTGCTGGCCGCGCTGGCCGACGGCGGGGTCATGTCCACCGCCGCCCTGGAGAGCCGGGTCGACCTCAGCCGGACCCGGCTGGAGAGCATGCTCAAGGTCCTGGACGTCGACGGCGCGGTGCGCCGGGTCAAGGGCGGCTGGGAGGCCACCGGTGAGCCGTGGGACTACGACGCGGACCGCTACGCCCGGGTCGCCGCCGAGCGCGAGGCCGAGCAGAAGGCCATGCTCGACTACCTCGACACCACCGGGTGCCGCGAGGAGTTCCTCCGCCGCCGGCTGGACGACGACTCCGCCACGCCGTGCGGACGCTGCGACAACTGCACCGGGACTCACCGCTCGCCCGAGGTCGAGGCCCGCGCGGTCGAGCGCGCCGCCGAGAGCCTGCACCGGCCCGGCGTGGAGATCGAGGCGCGCCGGCAGTGGCCGACCGGGCTGAGCGACCTCAAGGGCCGGATCAAGCCCGAGCTGGGCGCCGAGCCCGGCCGGGTCCTGGGCAGGCTCACCGACATCGGCTGGGGCAACCGGCTGCGCGGGCTGCTGGCCGAGGGCGCCCCCGACGGCCCCGTCCCCGACGACGTGTTCGCCGCGGTGGTCACCGTGCTGTCGTCCTGGCAGTGGGCGCAGCGCCCGGTCGCCGTGGTCGCGGTGCCCTCGGCCAGCCGCCCGCTGCTGGTGCGCAGCCTGGCCGAGCGGCTGGCCCAGGTCGGGCGCCTGTCCTACCTGGGCGACCTGGGCTACCGGTCCGGACCGCCCGCGCAGCGCTTCAACAGCGCCCAGCGGGTCCAGGCCATCCGGGCCACGCTCGCCATGCCCTCCGCCCTCGGTGCGGCGGTCGCCGAGGCGGGCGGTCCGGTTCTGCTGGTCGACGACCGCGTCGACACCGGCTGGACGATGACGCTGGGGGCCGCGCTGCTCCGCCACGCCGGAGCCTCGGCCGTGCTGCCCCTCGCCCTTGCGGTGACGAGCTAGCCCCCGCACCGTCCGGGCGCGTTACGGTTTCCCGCCATAGGGGTCGGCGGCCCGCCCCCATGGCGGGCGGCCCGGCGGACGCCTAGCGTGGCCGGCATGATCAGCCTCAGGGGATTGAGCAAGCGCTACGGCGACCGGACGGCCGTCGAGGACCTGTCGCTGGAGCTGAAGCCGGGCGCGGTCACCGGCTTCCTCGGGCCGAACGGGGCGGGCAAGTCCACCACGATGCGGATGATCCTCGGCCTCGACCGCCCGACGGCCGGGACGGCGCTCGTCGGGGGCGTGCCGTACCACGAGATCAGGCACCCGCTGCGGACGGTCGGTGCGCTGCTCGACGCGCGCGCGGTGCACCCGGGGCGCAGCTGCCGCGCGCATCTGCTGGCGCTGGCGCGCAGCAACGGCATCGCGGGGAGCCGGGTGGAGGAGGTCCTCGAAGCGGTCGGGCTGGCGGACGCGGCGCACCGGCGCGCCGGTGCGCTGTCCCTGGGCATGAGCCAGCGGCTCGGCATCGCGGGCGCGCTGCTGGGCGACCCCGAGGTGCTGATGTTCGACGAGCCGGTCAACGGGCTCGACCCCGACGGCGTGCGCTGGGTGCGCCGGTTGATGCGCTCGCTGGCCGGCGAGGGCCGCACGGTCTTCGTCTCCAGCCACCTGATGAGCGAGATGCAGCTGACCGCCGACCACCTGGTGGTGATCGGGCGGGGCCGCCTGATCAGGGACGCGCCGCTGGCGGAGGTCATCGCCGACAGCGCGCTGACCGCCGTGGTCGTCCGCAGCCCGCACGCGGGCGACTTCTCCGTACGGCTCGCCGCCGCCGGGATCCGGGTGGAGCGGTCGGGTGAGAACGAACTGGTCGCCACCGGCGCCGGGATCGAGCGGATCGGCGACCTGGCGTACGAGGCGGGCATCCGGCTGCACGGCCTGCGCACGCGCGAGGCCTCACTGGAGCAGGCCTACGAGGAACTGACCGCGGGCAGCGTGGAGTACGGCGCCCGGAAGGCGGAGGCGTGAACGATGGGGATCGGTGACCTGGGCCGGGCGGCCGCCGCCGAGTGGACGAAATTGTGGTCGGTCCGGTCGACCTGGTGGTGCCTGGCGGGCACCGTCGTGCTCATGGTGCTGAGCGCCCTGACGCTGGGCGGGGCCACGGCGACGGAGATGCTCCGCGACGGCGGGACGGCGAGCCTCCCCGCGGGCGAACCGGTGGTCTCGGCGACGATCTTCGCCCAGTTCGCGCCGGTCGCGGCGGCGATGCTGATGATCACTTCGGAGTACTCCTCGGGCGGTGTCCGCACCACCCTGCAGGCCGTCCCGGTCCGCGGCCGGATGCTCGCCGCCAAGGCGCTGGTGGCGGCGGCGGTGGCGTTCACGGCGGGAGTGGTGTCCGGCGGCGCGGCGGCGGCGGCCGTCCACGTCGTGCTGTCCGGCGAGCCGTTCGGCGGACACGTCACCCTGCCGCCCGTGCAGACCGCCCTCGACCTGCTGGGCGTCGGCCTCTTCTTCGCGCTGGTGTCGGTGATCACGGTCGGCGTGGGAGCCGCGATGCGCAGTGCGGCGGGCACGCTGACCGCGGTGTTCATGCTGTTGATGGGCCTGCCGCTGCTGCTGGCGGCGACCGGTGCGCCTCCGGCGCTGGAGGTGGCGCTGCGCATGCCGCTGCCGGCCGGGCTGGCGTTCATGGGCAGCACCGACAACCCGACCGGCGGCCCCATCCCCTACCCGGCGGGCGAGGGGCTCGCCTGGCTGCTCGCGTGGACGGCGGCGGCGGTGGCGGCGGGCCATGCCGTACTGCGCCGGCGCGACGCCTAGACTCCGCGACCATGTCGGCCGATCGGATCGCGCGCGTGCTGGCGGGGATCGTCACCGGTACGATCCTGGGCCTGGCCGAGTTGCTCTTCGTCTGCCTGCTCCGGCCCGCGGCCGTGATACCGGCCGCGCGGCCCGCCGTGGACCGCGCCGCCGCCCGGCTGGTGGCACTGGAACGGGCCCGGCTGGCCCGCCGGCTCGGCCACGGCACGCCACACTCCTTCCGGCCCGCATCCGGTACGGCGCGGCCGGGCGTCCCCTCCCCGGCCGCCCGCCGCAGGGCAGGCCCGGCGGCGCAGGGCGGCTGCGCCTTCCTGGCCGCGCGCGGCGTGCTCGGCGTGGCCGGCGGATACGTCTGCGCAGTGGGCCTGTTCACCGGCGGGCTCTTCCTCTTCGGCGGGCTGTGGGACCTGGCCTCGGGCGCGTCCGCCTCCGTGCCGCTGGAACTGCCCGGTGTGAAGCTGATCACCAGCGACTGGGTGCTCGGCCTGACGATCGGCACGGTCGCGCTGGCGCTGACCGCATCGGCGGTCCTCGCGGTCGACGCCGCCGACCGCCTCCTGGCCGGCCGCTTCCTGGGACCGGCCGGGCAGGAGCTGATGCGCAGGCGCATCGCCGAGCTGACCGCGACTCGCTCTGGCATCGTGCGGGCCGTCGACGACGAGCGGCGCAGGATCGAACGCGACCTACACGACGGAGTGCAGCAGCGGGGCGTGGCGCTGGCCATGCTGCTGGGCCGCGCCCGGCACGCCCCCGACGCCGCCAGGACCGCCGAACTGGTGGACCAGGCCTACGTCGAGTCCCGCCGACTGCTGGACGAACTGCGCAGCGTGGCCTGGCGGATCTACCCGACGGCCCTCGACGAGCTGGGGCTCCAGGACGCGCTCGAGGGCGTCGCCGAACGGTCGGCCGTACCGGTGACCGTGCACTACGGACTGGCCGGCAGGCCCGTCTCCGAGGTGGAGACGGCCCTGTACTTCGTGGCCAGGGAGGCGATCACCAACGCGGTCAAGCACGCGGGGGCGCATGACATCCTGGTCGTCCTGACCGAGGACGAGCGGACGGTGAGCGTGGTGATCTCGGACGACGGCTGCGGTGGCGCCGATCCTTCGGGAGGAGGCCTCTCCGGGCTGGCCCGGCGTGTCCTGGCCCTCGACGGCGACCTCGTCGTCGACAGCCCGGCGGGAGGCCCCACCGAGGTCACCGCGAGGCTGCCCAAGGCGGTGCCGTGCGAGTGATCCTGGCGGACGACTCGGTGCTGCTCCGTGAGGGCCTGAGCCGGCTGCTCGGCGACGCCGGCCACGACGTCGTCGCCGCGGTCGGCGACGCACGGGCACTGCTCGACGAGGTCGAGCGGCACCGGCCCGACGTGGCCGTCGTCGACGTGCGGATGCCGCCGACCCATACCGACGAGGGACTGCGGGCGGCGCTGGAGATCCGCGAGCGGCGGCCGGAGGTCGGCCTGCTCGTGCTGTCGCAGTACGTGGAGAAAACCTACGCGGCCGCGCTCCTGGCCGGGTCCGCCACGGGTCTGGGCTACCTGCTCAAGGACCGGGTCTCGGAGGTGGCCGACTTCCTCGACTCGCTCGAGCGCGTGCACGCGGGCGGTGCCGTCTTCGATCCCGAGGTCGTCCGCCGGCTCCTCGCCCGGACCACCCGCGCCGACCCCCTGAGCAGGCTGAGCGGGCGCGAGGCGGAGGTCCTGGAGCACCTGGCGCAGGGCTTCGTCAACGCGGCGATCGCCGCCCGCCTGCACGTTTCGCTGAGCACCGTCGAGAAGCACGTCAACGCCATCGTGGACAAACTCGACCTGCCGCGCGACCCCGACTACAACCGGAGGGTGCTGGCGGTCCTGCGCTATCTCGGCGGCTGACCGGCGGCCCGCCGCCGCACGGCCGGTCGGTCAGAGGCGGGGGCGGGCGCCGAGGTGGGCGATGGCCTTGGCGGCCAGGCGGTTGCCCGCGGCGAGGGCCTCGGCCGGGGGCTTGCCCTCGAGCCAGGCCGGCAGGAAGCCCGCGGTGAACGCGTCACCGGCGCCGGTGCCGTCGACCACGCGCTCCACGGACTCGGCGGGGGCCCGGACGGGTTCGCTGCGGCTGTTGGAGTACCACAGCGAGCCCTCGTCGTTGAGCTTGATCACGACCTGGGGGAACCAGGCGGTGAGCACCTTGGCGGCGGCGGCCGGATCGTCACGGCCGGTCAGGACCTTGGCCTGGTCGGCGTTGGCGAACAGCAGCTTGGCGTTCTGGGTCCACTCCAGGAACGGCTCGGCGCCGGTGCGCTCCAGCGGGGCCGAGGAGGCGCAGTCGACCGAGACGGTCATCCCCGCGCGGCCGGCCATCTCCAGGGCCGCCAGCCCGGCCTCGCGGGAGCCCTCGTTGATCAGGGTGTAGCCCGACAGGTGGAGGTGGCCGCCCTGGGCGAACAGATCACGGGGGAGGTCCTCGGGGGACAGGGCCGCGTTGGCGCCCGGGTCGGAGAGCATGGTGCGCTCGCCCTTGTGGGTGACGAGCACCACGCAGGTGCCGGTGGGGCGCTCGGGGTCCATGACGAGGCGGGCGTCGACGCCGTACCCCATGAGCTCCATGTCGCGGTTGCGGCCGGTGATGTCGGCGCCGCGGCGGCCGATGAAGGCCACCTCCGAGCCCTCCACCGCCAGCCACGAGGCGATGTTGGCCCCCGACCCGCCGCCGTGCATCGTGACCACGGCCGGTGTGTCGCTGGCCCGGGCCAGCGGATAGCGAGCCCGCGCGACCGCGTCGGTCATGAGATCGCCCACCACGACCACCCGCGTCATGATGTCCACCGCCTTGTGACTTCGATGCCGAACGTGCTTAGGGGACCGCGAAAAACCTAACAGTTCCAGGCCTGGATGGGGGGGCCGGATCGGACACGGGACCGCAGTCGATGCACAAGCGTTGCGCTAACCCACCCGGCTGGTCCGACATGTGGGATTCGCGTCTACCCTCGGGACTGTGGAGGCTCAATACCCCGCCCACTGGGAGGCGGACGTCGTCCTGTCCGACGGCGGCACCGCACACGTGCGCCCGATCCGGCCCGCCGACGCCGACCGGCTCAGGACCTTCTACTCCCGGCTGTCCGAGGAGTCGATCTACTTCCGCTTCTTCGGCCCCCGCCCCCGCCTGTCGGACCGGGAGGTGACCCGCTTCACCAACGTCGACTACGTGGACCGGGTCGCGCTGATCGCGACGATCGGCACCGAGATGGTGGCCGTGATCCGCTACGACCGGATCGACGCGGAGGAGGCGGAGGTGGCCTTCCTCGTCGAGGACGCCCACCAGGGCCGCGGCGTCGCCTCGGTCCTGCTGGAGCACCTGGCCGAGACCGCGCGCGAGAACGGCATCGCCCGGTTCGTCGCCGACGTGCTGCCCGCCAACCAGAAGATGATGGGCGTGCTCAAGCAGGCCGGCTACACCGCGCGCAGCCGCTTCGCCGACGGCGTGGTGCGGATGACCCTCGACCTCACCCCGACCGAGACCTCCCAGGAGGTGACCGCCTCCCGCGAACACCGGGCCGAGGCCCGCTCCATCGAGCGGCTGCTGACCCCGGGCTCGGTGGCGGTGGTCGGCGCCGGCCGGGAGCCCGGCGGCGTCGGCCAGACCGTGCTGCGCAACCTGCTCGGCGCGGACTTCACCGGACCGGTCTACCCGGTCCACCGCGAGGCGCGGGCCGTCGCGGGGGTCCGGGCCTACCCGAGCGTGACGGCCATCGACGGCGAGGTGGACCTCGCGGTGCTGGCCGTACCGGCCGACGGGGTGATCGACGTCGTCAAGGAGTGCGCGGAGAAGGGCGTGCGCGGGCTGATCGTGGTCTCCTCCGGGTTCGGCGAGACCGGGCCGGAGGGGCGGGCCCGGCAGGACGAGCTGGTCCGCATCGCCCGCGCGTACGGCCTGCGCGTCGTCGGCCCCAACTGCCTCGGCATCGCCAACACCGACCCGGCCGTCCGGCTGAACGCCACCCTCGCCGCGACCGTCCCAGGGCGGGGCAGGGTCGGCTTCTTCAGCCAGTCGGGCGCGCTGGGCACGGCGCTGCTGCAGCGGGTCGCCCAGCGCGGCATGGGCATCTCCTCGTTCGTCTCCGCGGGCAACCGGGCCGACGTTTCCGGCAACGACCTGCTGCAGTACTGGGAGGAGGACGCCGCCACCGACGTGATCCTGCTCTACCTGGAGTCGCTGGGAAACCCGCGCAAGTTCGCCCGGCTGGCCCGGCGCATCTCCCGGCGCAAGCCGATCGTGGTGGTCAAGAGCGGCGGCACCACCCAGGGCGTGCCCATCGGCCACGCCGCCCAGGTGCTCGGCCTGCCCGACACCGCGCTCAGCGCGCTGTTCGAGCAGGCCGGGGCGATCCGGGTGGACGACCTGATCCAGCAGTTCGACGTGGCCCAGCTCCTGGCCCACCAGCCGCTGCCCGCCGGGCCGCGGGTCGGCCTGGTCGGCAACTCCGACGCGCTGGCGCTGCTGGCCGTGGACGCGTGCGTGCGCGCGGGGCTGGAGCCCCGGCCGCCGGTGAACCTCGGCGCGCGCGCCGGGGCCGCCGAGTTCGGCGCGGCCCTGGCCTCCCTGCTCCCGGAGGTGGACGCCGCGGTCGCCATCTACATGCCGCCGATCCCGGGCCGGGCCGCGGAGGTCGCCGCGGAGCTGCTGCGCGTCGCGGGCGAGGGCGGCAAGCCGGTGCTGGCCACCTTCGAGGGGCAGCTCGGCATGCCCGCGGAGCTGCGGGTCGGCGCGGAGGTGCCCGATCGGGGTTCCATCCCGTCCTACGCGGCGCCCGAGGAGGCGGTCCGGGCCCTGGCCCACGCCGTGCGGTACGCGCGCTGGCGGGAGCGGCCCGCCGGCGTGCCGGTGGAGGAGCCCGGCGTCGACGCCGCCGCCGCGCGGGGGCTCGTCGAGCGGCTGCTGGCGGCCCCGCCCGGAGAGGACCCGTCCGGCGGGGCCCCGCCGGACGGCGTTCCGACCACGGAGACGGCCGAGACGGCGGGGACGGCGGAGGCGCCGAGGACCGCGGAGGCGGCCGTGACCGCCGGGGAGGCCGCCGAGCGGGTCCCCTCCGAGGCGGAGGTCGCCGAGCTGCTGGCGTACTACGGGCTGACGGTCTGGCGCGCCGAGGTGGTCGCCTCGCCGGAGGCGGCCGTGGACGCGGCCGAGCGGCTGGGCTGGCCGGTGGTGCTCAAGGCCGCCGACCCGGAGGCGGCCAAGCGGGCGGGGACGGTCCGGCTCGGCCTGGCGGGCCCGGACGGGGTGCGCGACGCCTTCGCCGACCTGCTCCGGCAGCTCGGTCCCGACGCCGTGCTCGCCGTGCAGCGCATGGTCCCGCAGCCCGCGGTGCCGACCGTGGTGAGCGTCGTGGAGGACCCCGGGTTCGGCGCCGTCGTCTCCTTCGGGCTGGGCGAGGTGACGGCCCGGCTGCTGCGGGACGAGGCCTACCGGCTGGCCCCGCTGACGCGCGAGGACGCGGCCGAGCTGGTCGAGTCGCCGCGCGCGGCGCCGCTGCTCTTCGGCGAGTACGGCTACCCGCCGGTGGCCGTCGAGGCGCTGGAGGAGCTGCTGGTCCGGGTCGGCAGGCTGGCCGACGACCTCCCCGAGGTGGCCGGGCTCGACCTCGACCCGGTGCTGGTGGGGGAGTCGGAGGTGGTCGTGCTGGGGGCCCGCGCCGTACTGCGCCATCCCGGCGGGCCCCGTCCCGACGGGGGGCCGCGGCGGCTCAGCTGAGGGGCGCCGCGGCGCTCGGGGTGAAACAGACGCCCGGGACAGGGCAGGATGGACCCATGAGGGAAACCCGACTCTCGACCGCGGGCCTGCGCGAGGCCATCGACCGCAGTGGCTACTACCCCGACCTGGTGGCCGACGCCGTCGAATCCGCCCTGGGCAAGGAGCAGGTGGACGCCTACGTGGTGCACCACGAAGCCACCTTCGACCCCGCCATGGAGGTGCGCCGGCACGTCACCGTCCTGGTGCTCTCGCCCACCCGCCTGCTGGTCTGCCACACCGACGAGCACCCGGCGGTGGAAGGAGTCTCGGCGTCCCACGCCTCCACGACCACCGAGGCCGTGCTCCTGCGCCGGATCCAGTCCGTGGCCGTCACCCGCGTGGTCCCCGATCCCGCCTCCTACGTCCCGGGCGTGCCTCCCACCGAGGTCACGCTCACCATCGGCTGGGGGGCGATCTCCCACATCGACCTCGAGCCGGCCGCCTGCGGCGACGAGAACTGCGAGGCCGACCACGGCTACACCGGCGCGGTCACGGCCGACGACCTCTCCCTGCGGGTGAGCGAGGCCGCCGACGGCCCCGAGGCCGTCTCCCACGTGCTCGCCTTCGCCAAGGCGCTGTCGGAGGCCACCGCCCGCGCCGCCGCCTCGTGAGCCCCCTCGTCCCGGCGTACGGCGAGGCGTCGCTGGCAGACCTGTCCTCCTCGCTCCTGGCCGTGCTGGGGATGGACGGCGCCAACCCGCTGGGGCTCGCCCCCGCCGACCGGGTGCTGCTCTTCCTCGTCGACGGCCTGGGCGCGGAGCTGCTGCGGGCCCATCCCGAGGCGGCCCCCTTCCTGTCGTCGCGGGCGGGCCGGACGCTGACCGCGGGCTTCCCCGCCACCACGGCGACCAGCCTGGGCACGCTCGGCACCGGCCTGCCGCCGGGCGAGCACGGCATGCTGGGCTACCAGCTGGCCGTCCCCGGGGCGGGCTACCTGTTCAACTGCCTGCGCTGGACCGCGTTCGGGCCGCTGATCGCGCCCGAGGAGTGGCAGCCCACCGCGACCGTCTTCGAGCGCGCCGCGGCGGCCGGGATCAGCACCAGTTACGTGGCCCCGGCCCAGTTCGAGGGCACCGGCTTCAACCAGGCCGTCTACCGGGGCGTCCGCTTCGTGGGCGCCGACGCGGTCGACGACCGGGTCGAGGGGGTCCGCCGGGCCCTGGCCGAGCCCCGCGCGCACGTCACCGTCTACTACGGCGACCTCGACGCCGCCGGCCACATGCGCGGCTGGGGCTCCCCCGAGTGGCTCGACCAGCTCGCCCGGGTCGACCGGATGGCCGAGCGCCTGGCCGAGACCCTCCCGCCCGGGTCGGCGATGTACGTCACCGCCGACCACGGCATGGTCAACGCCACCGACCGGATCGACGCCGACGCCGTCCCCGCCCTGCGCGAGGGCGTCGCCCTGCTGGGCGGCGAGGCCAGGGCCCGCCACGTCTACGCCGCGCCGGGGGCGGCCGGAGCCGTGCTGGAGTCCTGGCGGGGTGTCCTGGGGGAGGCGGCCTGGGTGGCCTCGCGGGAGGAGGCGGTCGAGTCCGGCTGGTTCGGTCCCCGCGTCCGCCCGGAGTGGCTGCCCAGGATCGGCGACGTGGTCGCCGTGCCGCGGGCCGGGACCGTCGTCGTCGCCTCGGCCGCCGAGCCGCTGGAGTCGTCGTTCACCGGCTACCACGGCTCCCTGACCCCCGCCGAACAGTACGTCCCGCTCCTGGAGGTGAGCACCCGGTGAGCCCGCTGATCACTCCCGGAGACCTGGCCGCGCTGACCGCGGCGTCCGTCCTCGACGTGCGCTGGGCGCTCGGCGGCCCGCCCGGGATCGAGTCCTACCGGCAGGGGCACGTCCCCGGCGCGGTCTTCTGCGACCTGGAGGCCGACCTCGCCGCGCCCCCGGGCCCGGAGGGACGCCACCCCCTGCCGGAGGCCGGCCGCTTCCAGGACGCGATGCGCCGCCTCGGCGTCTCCGGCTCCCGGCCCGTCGTGGTCTACGACGACGCCGGCTCCACGGCCGCCGCCCGGGCCTGGTGGACGTTGCGCTACTTCGGCCATCCCGACGTCCGGGTCCTCGACGGGGGCCTGCGCGCCTGGACCTCCGAGGGGCGTCCCGTCTCGGTCGAGGCGCCCGAGCCGCCGCCCGGTGACTTCACCGCCCGCCCGGGGGGCATGCCCGTGCTCGACGCCGCCGCGGCCGCGGAGCTGGCCGCCGACGGGATCCTGCTGGACGCCCGCGCCGCCGAGCGCTACCGGGGGGAGGTCGAGCCGGTCGATCCGGTCGCCGGGCACGTCCCCGGGGCGGTCAGCGCCCCCACGACGGAGAACCTCGACCCGTCCGGGCGCTTCCACCGGCCGCATTTCCTGCGGGAGAGGTTCAACACCCTCGGGGCGGTGCCCGGCATCGCGGTGGGGACCTACTGCGGTTCCGGCGTGACGGCCGCCCACCAGGTCCTGGCGCTGGAGGTCGCGGGCATCCCGGCCTCCCTCTACGTCGGGTCCTGGTCCAACTGGGTGGCCGACCCCTCCCGGCCGGTCGCCACCGGCTGATCCCCGTACCCGAAGCAGGCGAATCCGGCCGTCCCCGTCCGCCCGGCCGCCGCGGCCAGCGCCGCCGCGGGCGGGCGTCCGGCGGCCAGCAGGCCGTGGAAGACCGTCATCAGCGCCAGGGTCTCGTCGTCGCGCACCGGGACCAGGCCCGCCACCACGCACCGCGTGCCCGACGACAGGAACGCTCCCGCCAGCCCCAGCGGCGTCCCGTCGGCGGGGGCGTGCGCCATCCCCGCGTCGCACGCCGACAGCACCACCAGTTCCGGCGGCGTGCGGATCCGGAGCAGGTCGTAGGCCATGAGGCGGCCGTCGTCGAGGTCGATGCCGGACAGCAGCGGGCTGCGCGCGCTGAACGTCCCGTGGGCCGCCAGGTGCGCCACGCCGGCCCGCTCCAGCGCCGCCAGGACCGTGCGCCGGGCCGCGGGGACCAGCTCCGTCCCCGGACGGCGGGCGGCCACCATGCGGACCTCCGCCTCGGCGCAGCGCAGACCGGGGCCGGCCACCGCCGCGGTCCCTCCGCCCGTGCCTCCCCCCGGGGGTACGGCACGCCACGCGGCCAGCCAGGCCGAGGCGCTCGGTGCGACGGTCACCGGCCGGTCCGCGTTCGACGGGAGCACCGGCCAGGGCAGGGTGTGCAGCGGCCCGGCGGGTACGATCACCAGCGGCCGGTCGCCCAGGCGGGGGAGCAGCGGGCCGAGGAGCAGCCGCTCCACCGCCGCAGCCTCCGCGGTCAGGCCGGGCGCGTCCCCGTCGAGCAGGTGCCTGCGGCGCAGGCCGTACCGGAGCCGGACGGTGGCCTCGGCGGCGGCCGCGAGGGAGCCCAGGCGGCGCAGCAGGACCCTGTCGGGTGTGACCGCGACGACGGCCAGCTCGTCGCCGTGGCGGACGAACTCGACCAGCGCGGCCTCGCCCAGCGCCGCACGCAGCTCCTCCGGACCGGGCACGGCACCGTGACCCGTTTCCGAGGCCCTCCGAACGCCCCGGGTGGCACCTGCGGGTGACTGGTCCCCGTACCGCACGCTCCTCGCGCCGGCCGGGTCCCCGCAGTCCGCGATCCCCGTGCGCACCGGGCCCCGGTCCTCGGAGGCGCCTGCGGTGCCTGTGAAGCCCTCGAGGCCGACGGCACCGCCGGTGGCCGCCCGCCACCGCTCCGCCCAGGCCAGCACCGTCCGGGCCCGGCCGGTCCGGAGGCCGAGGGCCAGGCCCAGCGCCGCCAGCGGCTCACCCCGGCGGGCGGCGCGGACCCGCTCCAGGGGGTCCCGCGACCGGACCGCGTCCGCTCCGCCGGCCATCAGCCCCGCCCGGGCCGCGGCGAGCGCTCCCCGCCGGTCGCCCGCCGCGGCCCGGCGCAGCGCGGTCGCGTGGTGGGCGGCGGGGCCGCGGCCGGAGGAGGCCAGGAGGCCGAGCAGTCCCTCGGCGGTCCGTTCGTCGCCCAGCCGGAGCGCGAGTTCGGCGGTGGCGAGCCGCAACGGCGCCGACGGGTGGCCCGCCCCGTCGAGCCCGGCCGCGCACGCCAGCATCTCGGCGACCAGCCGGTCTCCCGCGACGGGGTCGGCGGCCTCACCGAGTTCCAGCCGGGCGCGGAGCGCGATCTCGGTGGTGAGCGGGACCAGGAGCGCGCGTTCCTGGCGGATCAGCCCGGCCCGGGCCGCCTCGGCGCTCCGCAGGGCGCGGCGCGGGTCGCCGGTGGCCAGCTCGACCCGGGCGAGCATCAGGCGCGCCTCTGCGAGGGCCGTCTCCGCGCCCGCCGCCTCCAGTTCCGGCACCGCCTGGTCCAGCAGCACCCGCGCCTCACCGGGCAGCTGGGCCGAGACCAGGGCCTCGGCCAGGTCGCAGCGGACGGTGGCCAGCCGTTCCGGATAGTCGGACAGGATCCGCTCCGCCCGCCGGTAGGCGGTGAACGCCGCGGGCAGGTCACCGCGCCGGGCGGCGAGGAACGGCAGGTTGCCCTCCGCCAGCGCGAGCACGTGGTGCAGCCCGGCTGCCCCGGCCAGCCCGGCGCTCCGCGTCAGATCGGCTTCGGCCGCCGCGAACTCCCCGAGGTACACGCGGGCGAGCCCCCGGTTCAGCGTCGCCCCGGCCAGGAAGGCGGGGTCCTCGCCGAGCACGCCCTCGGCGCGGTCGCAGTGGCGGACCGCCTCGTCGTAGCGGCCCAGCCGGACCAGGGCCGAGGCGCGGTTCACGCCGAGCCTGCCCGCCTCGACCGGGGTGAGGTACGGCTCGGCGGCCGTCGCGATCGTCAGGGCCTCGGCCGGATGGCCGAGCTCGGTCCTGACGTGGACGAGGGAGAGCCGGGCCTGCGCGGCGCGGTGGGGCAGACCGGCGGAGAGCGCGATCCGCTCGGCGCGGCGCAGGTGCTCCTCGGCCAGGTGCAGGTCGCCCAGCTCGCGCGCGGCCAGCGCCAGCGCGCGGTGCGCGACCGCGGCGGCCTCCTCCCGGGCCCCGGCGTCCAGGACGGCGCGGGCCAGTGCGCGGGCCCGGCCGGGATCGCTGCCGGAGAGGCGGACCGCCCGCTCGGCCGCAGCGACGGCATCGGTGGCGGTGTCCATGGCGGTGTCCGGCACGGCGGGCGGGCCGAGGGGAACGGCGGTCATTCAGGCCGGATCCGGGTCCAGCTGGTGGCGACGGGTGGATGGCCCGGGCGGTGGCACACCACGCTGAACCAGCCGGGAGGCAGGCCGACGACGGCGAACTGCCCCGTGGGGGAGAGCTCTCGCGACTCGGTCAGGCAGGGGGTGCGGACCTCCGCCCGCGCTCCCGCCCCTGGGGGAGGGCAGACCCGCCCGGCCAGGTCGACCAGGCCCCCGGAGGAGTCGACGTCCAGATCGACGGTGAGCCCGTCCGCGCCGAAGCGGAGCAGGCGGGCCCGTCCGGTGGAGCGGATGCCGGAGGGCGCGGGCACGGCCAGCGGCCGGGCCGTGGCGGCGCCGGGGAGCCGCAGGCCGAAGGCCGCCCGGGCGGTGGCCGTGACCTCGTCGGGCACGGGGTCGTGCCCCGAGGCCAGGCGGAGGGCGGCGATCAGGGACTCGTCGTCGGAGGAGGAGCCGAAGGAGGAGGGAGCGCGCGTCATGACGCCGCCTCCTGCGGGACGAGCAGGGAGCGGAGCCGGTCGAGACAGCGGCGCCGGGTCGGGCCGTAGCTGCCGGTGGGCATGCCCAGGCGTCCGGCCAGCTGGTGGACGCCCGCGTCGGGGGCCGCGGCCATGAGGCGGAACAGCGACCGGCAGGGCTCGTCCATGCTCTCCACGGCCCGCCACAGCCGGCGGCCCTCGTCGGCGGTCAGCACGGCCAGCACCGGATCCGCGGAGTGCCCGGCGCCGACCGGATCGGCGGGCTCGACCGGTTCCGCGGTCAGCTGCTCGCCCCGGGTCCGTCTCAGCAGGAGAGCGGCCTCACGCCTGGCCGTGGTGCACAGCCACGAGGAGATCCGCTCCGGATCGCGGATGCCGGGCAGGCTCTCGACGAGCCGCAGCCACGTCCCCTGCACGACGTCGGACGCGTCCGCCGCGCTCAGCCCGTGGGCGCGGACCACGGACCACACCAGGGGGCCGAAGTGCTTGACCACCACGTCCCAGGCGTCCTGGTCTCCCGCCAGCACGGCCTCGATCGTGTGCTGGTCGACCACCGGCGCCTCCGTCCCCGCCGGGCACCCGGAGTGCCCGCCTGATCACTTCGGGTGGAGACTTTACCTTGGCAGGGGGACGGCGGTCCCCAGATCGGAGATCTTCCGGGTGCCGCGCGGGTCGAGGACGCGGGCCACGGCCTCCTTCGGCGCCACGTCCCGGGTGGCCGCGGCGACGGCCCCGGCCACCACGGCGGCGGCGAAGGAGGTGCCGCTCCAGCGCGCATAGCCGCGGAAGGCCCCGTACTCCAGGAAGGTGCTGGTCAGCCACTCGCCCCGGGCGCAGGCGTCCACCCACGGGCCGTAGGCCGAGAAGGGAGCCCGATCCTCCTCCGCGGCGTCCAGGGCGCCCACGGCGACCACCTCCGGCAGCGCGGCGGGCCAGAACGGGCGGTCCGAGGCGGTGTTGCCGGCGCAGGCGACCACCGCCGTGCCGGCCAGCCCGCCCAGTGCCGCCTCCACCAGCGGGGAGGGCCGGTCGTCGAAGGTGTGGCAGCCGAAGGAGAGGTTGAGCACCTGCGGCGGGTCGGCGCGGAGCCGGGCCAGCGCCCGCAGCAGCCCCGCCTCGTCGCCGACGCCGTGTCCGTCCAGCACCTGGAGGGGGTGGAGCCGGGCTCCGGGGGCCGATCGCAGGACCAGCCCGGCGACGAAGGTGCCGTGCCCCGCCTGGGCGTCCAGCACGCCGTCGCCGTCCGCGTCGGGGGCCTCGCCGAGCTCGCGCCGCCGCTCCAGGAACCAGGGGCTCTTCTCCCACCACGGGTGCGCGGTCAGGCAGGTGTCGAGCACCGCCACGGTCACGGGGTCCTCGTCCGGAGGCGAGGGAGGGAGGGGCGCGGACGCCGGGGCGGCCGGGAAGGGGCGGGACGCCGGGCCGCCGAAGAAGAGGGGCTGGCCCATCAGGATGTGGTTGGGGGAGGCCCGGTGGCCCCGGTCGCGGACCATGGCCGTCAGGTCGCAGACGTCCACGCCGGGCGAGAGCCGTATCCGGAAGACCCCGTCGGCCTCCGCCGCCGCGGCGGTCCACCGGGAGACGGCCTCCATCCCGGCCGCGTCGGTGAGCAGCTGACCCGCCCTGATCAGGGCCGGCGAGCCCGGGACGGGTTCGACCCGCACGATGTCGGCGTCCATCTGGTCCTCCGGTGTCGGTCACCGCGTCGGTGGAAATCCTCTTCTCCGACCATGCCCCACACGGATCGCCGGGGAGCGGAAGCGGGGATTTCTTTCCGTCGGGCCCGTCTCCCGAGGCGTTCCCGAACGGGAACACCAGATCGAGTTCGGCGGTGGTCACGGTAATGCATTCGCAAAGCCCGGTAAAGAAACGGAACGGACTCCTCGGATCGAAACGGTACGGCCCGCCCGCCGCGATACGAGAGACACTCGCGACGCACCATCTCGGCATGACCCCCCTCTGGTGCGACGTCGCGACCGACGGTAGTCTCTCCTACAGTCACTTGTGATCATCCGCGCACGAGGCCGTTGGGGAAGGCGCACCTCGTACGAAACGGGAGGTCCGGTGTCTGCTCGTGGCGTGCTTTACGTCCACTCGGCTCAGCCCGCGCTGTGCCCTCATATCGAATGGGCGGTCGCGGGTGTCCTTGGCGTGCCCGTAGACCTGACATGGACGCCGCAGCCCGCCGCGCCGGGCCATGTGCGCGCACAGGCCGAGTGGGAGGGGCGGGTGGGGACGGCCGCGGCCATCACCTCCTCGCTGATGGGCTGGCAGCGGATCCGCTTCGAGGTCACCGAGGACGCCTCCCCGGGCTCCGACGGGTCCCGCCACGCCTACACTCCGACGCTCGGCGCCTTCACGGCGGTGATCGGGGCCACGGGCGACATCCTCGTGCCCGAGGACCGGCTGCGCTCCGCCATGCTGCTGGCCCGTCAGGGCCGGGTGGTCCTGGAGGAGGAGCTGGACCGGTTGCTCGGCAAGCAGTGGGACGAGGAGCTCGAATCGTTCCGCTACGCCGGAGAGGGCGCCCCGGTCCGCTGGCTGCACGCCGCCGTCTGAGACCGGATCCGCCGTCTCCTCCTCCCGCGCCTCACCCGCACCTCATCGGTCCATGGAGCGCTCCGGAGGCGTTCCGCCGTGCCGGGAGCCCGTGACCGCCCCCGGGCCGGCGCCGCCCGGTGGGGAACGCCGACGGCCCCGCACGGAGCGATCCGTGCGGGGCCGTCGGCCGTCAGGGGTGTTACAGGGGGATGTTGCCGTGGGCGCCGCGGGCGGGAGT
Source organism: Planomonospora parontospora (assembly GCA_014647935.1). Classification (GTDB taxonomy): domain Bacteria; phylum Actinomycetota; class Actinomycetes; order Streptosporangiales; family Streptosporangiaceae; genus Planomonospora; species Planomonospora parontospora. Next base: position 185,773 of record BMQD01000006.1, on the reverse strand, counting down.
GGCCTGGGCGAGGATCTTGGCGATGGCGCCGCGGGTCTCCTCAGGCTTGATCACCTCGTCCACCACGCCGAGCTCGATGGCCCGGTCCAGGCCGCCCGCGAGGACCTCGTGCTCCTCGGCGAGCCGCGCCTCCAGGGCCGAGCGCTCCTCCTCCGGAGCCGCCGCGATCTCGCGGCGCTTGAGGATGCGCACCGCGGCCAGCGCGCCCATCACCGCCACCTGGGTGGTCGGCCAGGCGAACACCTTGGTCGCTCCCAGGGAACGGGAGTTCATCGCGATGTAGGCGCCGCCGTAGGCCTTGCGGGTCACCAGGGTGACCCGCGGCACGGAGGCCTCGGCGAAGGCGTGCAGCAGCTTGGCGCCGCGGCGCACCACGCCGTCGTGCTCCTGGCCGACCCCGGGCAGGTATCCGGGCACGTCCACCAGCACGATCAGCGGCACTCCGAAGGCGTCGCACATGCGCACGAAGCGGGCGGCCTTCTCGGCGGAGGCGGAGTCCAGGCAGCCGCCCAGCCGCATGGGATTGTTGGCGATCACCCCGACGGTCCGGCCCCCGAGGCGGCCCAGCGTGGTGACGATGTTCGGCGCCCACTTGGGGTGCAGTTCCACCCCGGGCTCGTCGAGCAGGCCCTTGACGAGGGGCTTGACGTCGTAGGCGCGGCGGACGTTCTCCGGCAGCAGGCCGGAGAAGTCGACCTCCTCGACCTCGGTGCGGATGCGGCCCTGGTGGCCCAGGAGCACGGCCAGCCGGCGGGCCTGCAGGTAGGCGTCGGTCTCGCTCTTGGCGACCACGTGCACGACGCCGCTGCGCTTGCTGTGCGGCTCCGGGCCGCCGAGCGCGGCCATGTCGATCTGCTCACCGGTGACGCTGCGGACCACGTCGGGCCCGGTGACGAAGATGCGGCCCTCCTGGGCCAGGATCACGATGTCGGTCAGCGCCGGGCCGTACGCCGCGCCGCCGGCGGCGGGGCCGACGACCACGGAGAGCTGCGGGACCACACCGGAGGCGCGGGTCATCGCGGCGAACACGCGGCCGACGGCGTGCAGGGACTCGACGCCCTCGGCCAGGCGGGCGCCACCGGAGTGCCACACGCCGACGACCGGGACCCGCTCGCGGACCGCGACGTCGTAGGCGTGCACGATGTGCTCGCAGCCCTCGCTGCCCATGGCGCCGCCCTGGACGCGGGCGTCGCTGCAGAACACGACGACGGGCACGCCCTCCATGCGGCCCATCGCGGCGAGCACACCGCTGCGGTCCACCGGCGTGATCAGCCGGATCGACCCCTCGTCGAGGAGGGCGGCCAGGCGCACCTGGGGATCGCGCGGATCGGCGGCCTCCTCGGCGGCCTGGGCGGTCTCGGCGACCCCGGTGCCTTCGGCGGATCTGTTCTCGAGCACAGTCATGGCGGGCTCCTGTCAGAGGCTGGTGAAGGCGACGGCGACGTCGTGTCCGCCGAACCCGAAGGAGTTGTTGATCGCGGCGATCTGGCCGTCCGGCAGCTTGCGCGGGGTGCCGAGGACGAGGTCCACCTCGATGCCGTCGTCGAGGTCGTCCACGTTGATGGTGCCGGGGGCGATCCGCTCGTGCAGTGCGAGGACGGTGAAGACCGACTCGATGCCGCCGGCGCCGCCGAGCAGGTGGCCGGTCATCGACTTGGTGCCGGTCACCAGCGGGTGGCCGCCGATGACCTCCTTGATCGCGACGGTCTCCACCACGTCGCCCGCGGGGGTGGAGGTGGCGTGCGCGTTGACGTGCTTGATGTCCTGGCCGGTGAGACCGGAGTTCGCCAGGGCCCGGCGCATGGCCAGCATGACCCCGGCTCCGGTCGGCTCCGGCTGCGCGATGTGGTGGGCGTCGGCCGAGTAGCCGACGCCCGCGGCGACGGCGTAGACCTTGGCGCCGCGGGCCCGGGCGTGCTCCTCGGACTCCAGCACGACGATGCCCGCGCCTTCGCCGAGCACGAACCCGTCCCGGTTCCTGTCCCAGGGGCGGGAGGCGCCCTGCGGGTCGTCGTTGCGGGTGGACATGGCGCGCATCGCGGCGAACGATCCGATGTTCAGCGGGTGGATGGCCGCCTCGGTGCCACCGGCCACGACCACGTCGGCCCGGCCCGAGCGGATCATCTCGATGGCGTAGCCGATCGACTCGGCGCCGGTGGCGCAGGCGCTGACGGTGGCGTGCACGCCGGCCCGGGCCCCGACCTCGATGCCGATCCAGCCCGCGGGGCCGTTCGGCATCAGCATCGGGACGGTGAACGGCGAGAGCCGCTGCCAGCCCTTCTCCTTGAAGGTGTCGTAGGCGGCGAGGATCGTGGTGATGCCGCCGATCCCGCTGCCCACGACGACGCCGAGCCGCTCGGCGTCGACCTTCTCGATCCCGGCGTCGGCCCAGGCCTCGCGGGCCGCGACGAGCGCGAGCTGCTCGGCCCGGTCCAGCCGCCGTGCCTCCGGCCGGGGCAGCACCTCGGTCGGGTCCACGGCGGCGAAGGCGGCGAACTTCACCGGGACGGAGTCGGCCCAGTCCTCGGTGATGGTGCGTACCCCGGACCGACCGGCGAGGAGCGCCGACCAGGTCGAGGCGACATCTCCACCGAGGGGCGTCGTCGCGCCGAGCCCGGTGACGACGACACGTACCTGGTCTTTACTCACGTTCTGCGCTCCTTGTTCGTGCGGTCCGAGGGTGCGGTCGGGGGCGGCCCCCGTCAGCCCTGGATGAAGTTGATGACGTCCTTGACGGTCTTGAGGTGCTTGAGCTGGTCGTCGGGGATCTCGACGCCGAACTCGTCCTGGGCGGCGACGGCGATCTCGACCATGGACAGCGAGTCGATGTCGAGGTCGTCCACGAAGTTCTTCTCCGGGGTGACCTCGGCGGCCGGGATGCCGGTGATCTCGTTGATGATCTTGCCGATACCAGCGAGGATCTCCTGCTCGGTCATGGCCATGTCGCGTGTTCTCCTTGGGGTCGGTGTTCTTATCGGTCCGCGCGGCGGGGCCGCGCAGGTCTCAGGGGGTCTTCTCAGGGGATCTCGACGACCTGGCCGGCGTAGGTCAGGCCGGCGCCGAAGCCGAGCAGCAGGGCGAGCCCGCCCGAGGGCACCTCGCCGCGCTCGATCATCCGGGACAGGGCCATCGGGATCGAGGCGGCGGAGGTGTTGCCCGCCAGCACGATGTCCTTGGCGACGACGGCGTTGTCGGCGCCGATCCTGCGGGCGATGGCCTCGATGATGCGCACGTTCGCCTGGTGGGGCACGAAGGCCGCGAGTTCGGCGGGGTCCACCCCGGCACGCTCGCACGCCTGCCTGGCCACCGGGTGGAGCGCGGTGGTCGCCCAGCGGAACACGGTCTGGCCTTCCTGCTGGAGGAAGGAGTGGCGGTCCTTGACCATGATCGCGTCGGCCTTGTCGCCGGCGCTGCCCCAGACCACCGGGCCGATGCCGGGGGTGTCGGACGGGCCGACGACCGCGGCGCCCGCGCCGTCGGCGAAGATCACCGCGGTGCTCCGGTCGGTCCAGTCGATCCAGGGGGAGAACCTCTCGGTGCCGATGACCAGCACGTTGGTGGCCGACCCCGCGCGGATCGCGTCGTTGGCGACCGCCAGGGCGTAGCAGAAACCCGAGCAGGCGGTGTTCACGTCGAGCGCGCCGGGGGCGTCGATGCCGAGCCGGGTGGCGACCCTGCCCGCGGCGTTGGGGATCTGCGTCTCCATGGTGCAGGTGGCGACGATCACCAGGTCGACGTCGGAGGCGGGCAGCCCGCTCGCGGCGAGGGCCTTGCCGCCGGCCTGCACGGCCAGGTCGATCTCGGACTCGGCCTCGGCGATCCGCCGCTCCTGGATGCCGACCCTGCTCCGGATCCACTCGTCGCTGGTCTCCATCGTCTTCGACAGGTCGTCGTTGGTGACCACCTTGGACGGCTGGTAGTGGCCGAAGGCCAGGATCTTCGCGCCGGGGGCGCCCTGCGAGACCTTCATCCGTCGATCAGCTCCTCGTTCGCCGTACGGGCCGTTCGTGCCACCGCACCGGTTCCACCGGGTGCGCACCGGTTCACTGCAGGACCGCCCGGGCGGCGTCCAGGTCGTCGGGGGTCTTCAGCGCCACGGTCGCGACACCCCGGAGGGCGCGCTTGGCCAGGCCGGTGAGCGTGCCGCCGGGGAGCAGCTCGACCATCGCGGTGACGCCCCGGTCGGCCATCGTGGCCATGCAGGCGTCCCAGCGCACGGGGTTGGCGACCTGGTTGATCAGCCGCTCCAGGAACTCGCCGCCGTCGGCGACCACGGCGCCGTCGGCGTTGGACAGCAGGGCGACGGACGGGTCGCGCGGCGTGATCGAGGCGACGACCTCGCGCAGGTGGTCGACGGCGGGAGCCATGTGGGAGGTGTGGAACGCCCCCGCGACCGAGAGCGGGATCAGCCGGGCCCGCGCGGGCGGTTCGGCCCTGAACTCCGCCAGCCGCTCCAGGGTGCCGCCGGCCACGATCTGGCCGGCGCCGTTGATGTTGGCCGGGGTGAGCCCGTGCTTGTCGATCGCGGCGAGCACGTCGTCCTCGACGCCGCCGAGCACCGCGACCATGCCGGTCTCGGTCACCCCGGCGGCCTTGGCCATGGCCTGGCCGCGCTCGCGCACCAGGGTCAGGGCCTGCTCGGGGGTGAGGACCCCGGCCAGGACCGCGGCGGTCAGCTCGCCGACGCTGTGGCCCGCGACGAGGCCGGGCCTGAGCGCGCCCTCCGCCCCCGCGGACGGGTCGAGCGGGACGCCGAGGGCCTCGGCGGCGGCCAGGCCGGCGGCCACGAGCAGCGGCTGGGCCACGGCGGTGTCACGGATCGCATCCGCGTCGGCGGTGGTCCCGCAGGCGATCAGATCGAGGCCGACGACCTCGGACCAGGCGGACAGCCGGTCTGCCAGGCCGGGTATCTCAAGCCATGGGGTCAGGAAGCCTGGGGTCTGGGCGCCTTGGCCCGGAGCGACGATGACGAGCACGAAATCCAGCCTGCCCTGTAGAAGTTAGCCACATGGATAGAGATCCGAACGAACTTGGTCCACAGTTTTTTGTAGGAAACCTACGGCAGAGGTTTCGCCCGGGTTAAGTAAGGGGCGATTAGATCGCGGACGTTTCGGACAGCCGTCCGAGGATGAGGCCCACCTGCAGGGTGAACGCCGAGCGGCCCTCCGTCGGTTGGTATCCGGTCAACTCCGTGATCTTACGCAGCCGGTAGCGGACCGTGTTCGGATGTACGAAGAGTAACCGAGCCGTCGCTTCGAGCGATGTACCTTGCTCCAGATACGTGGCGAGCGTGTCGAGCAGCGGGGTGCCGACCAGCGGCAGGTAGACGTTCTGGATCAGCTGGCTCCTGGCGGCCTCGTCGCCGTCGATGGCCCGTTCGGCGAGCAGGTCCTCGGAGTGGACCGGCCGGGGGGCGTCCGGCCATCCGGCGGCGGCGCGCAGGCCCGCGATCGCCGCCCGCGCCGAGCTGGCCGCGGTGTGCAGGTCGCTCACTTCGGGGCCGATCACGATCGGTCCGGGGCCGAAGCGCGGCACCACGTGCCTGGCCGCCGCGTTGACGCTGTCGGCGCCGCCCACGATCACGATCAGCTGGTCGCCCTGGACCCCGGCCAGCATGTCCATCCCGGCCCGGCGGCCCCGGTCGCGCAGGCCGTCGATCACCGCCTGGGGGTCGTCGTCGGGCGCCCGCCCGGCGAGCACGACCACCGGGGAGGAGGTCCAGCCCAGCGCGGCGGCCCACGAGTGCAGGCCGTCGTCCACCTCGCCGCGGACCAGCGCGTCCACGATCAGCGCCTCCAGGCGGGCGTCCCAGGCTCCGCGGGCCTCCGCCTCGCGGGCGTAGACGTGGGCGGCGGCGAAGGCGACGTCGCGCGTGTAGCGGAGCATCGCCTGCTCCAGCTGGTCCTCCCCGCCCGGTGCGGCCAGCTCCCCGGTCCGGGCCTCGACCACCTCGACCACGATCCGGACGATGTCCACGGTCTGCTGCAGCGAGATCGACCGCTTCAGCTCCCGGGGTGCGGTGCCGAAGAACTCGATGCTGGGCGTCGGCCGCCCCTCGCCGGCGTGCTGGAACCACTCCACGAAGGCGGCGATCCCGGCCTGCGCGACCAGCCCGACCCAGGACCTGTCCTCGGCGGACAGGACGCGGAACCACGGCAGCCGGTCTTCCATCCTGGCCATGGCCGCCGTGCCCAGGGTGCCCATGGCCCGTTCCAGCCTGCGCGTGGTGTCCTCGCGGATCTGATCGTTCACGCAATAAGAGTGCCAGGTCGACCGGGATGCGGGAGCCGCGCGGCCGCCGTCGCGGGCGGAGCGGCCCCGCCGTACGGCACCCGTATGGCGCCCGTACGGGTGCCCGTGCGGTGCGGTACGGCGGGAGCCTAGATGACGGCCACGGCGGTGATCAGGCCGATGGCCACGTGCGTGACGGCCAGCAGGCGGGTGCCGGGCTGGAGGTCGGGCTCGGCGACCAGTTCGCGGACGGAGATGCCGGCGACCTTGTCGAAGGCGATCATCCCCACGGTCTGCACGGCGATGCCGACCAACCCGAAGACGGCGGTGGCCAGCAGGCCCTCCTGCAGGGCGCCCCCGGAGGACCAGATCGAGGCCGCGACGATCAGGCCCACGGCGGCCAGCCCGGAGGTGGTGAGCAGGGTCGCGTTGGGGTTGCGGTCGGTCTTGATCAGGTGGCTCAGCTTGCCGGGGATGGCCAGGTCGATCACGTAGAAGCCGATGATCAGCAGGATCACGCCGAGCACCGCGTAGCAGGCGATGGCGAGCGAGCCCCGTCCGAGGAGCTCGGCGAGGGAGATGGTCTGCTCGCCGATCGGCGTGGGGAGCGGGACCGGCTGCGGGCTGGGGCTCATGTGGTTCTCTCCGTGCTGTGGGGTTCGGTGTGCTTGGGAAGATCGGAGGGCGCGGCCTGCGCGGCCTACGGTCCGATGCGGTGCGGGACGAAGGACGAGGTGTTGTCGGTGATCAGCCCGGAGGTCTCCCTGATGCCCAGGCCCGCGGCCTCGTCGCAGACCACCCAGGCACCGAGCACCGGCCGCTGGCCGTCGAAGACCGGCAGAGGCTCGAACGCCTGGTGGACGTAGCCCTCGGCGCCGTAGCCGCCGCCGGTCCGCACGGTCCCGTCCGGGCCGGTGATGCTCATGCTCGCGCCCTCCCGGCCCAGCAGCGGCTTGGCGATGTGCGCGGGCAGGTCGCGGGGGCCGTCGAGGTAGGCGGGCAGCAGGTTCGGGTGGCCGGGGTACAGCTCCCAGAGGATCGCGAGCAGCGCCTTGTTCGACAGCAGCATCTTCCACAGCGGTTCGATCCAGGTCATCGAGACCTGCTGGCGTACGGCGTCGGCCCCGAACGGGTCGGCGACCGCCCACTCCCACGGGTAGAGCTTGCACAGGGTCCGGATCACCCGGCCCTCCACGTCGACGAAGCGGAGGTTGAGCGGGTCCCAGCCGATGTCCTCCATGGCCACCGAGACGGTCGCGAGCCCCGCCTGGTCGGCGGTCTCCTGGAGGTAGGCGAGGGTCATCGCCTCCTCGCCGGTCTCGTCCATGGCGGTCCAGGCGAAGTGCGCGGGCCCGGTGGGCAGTTCGGCCGCGAGCCGCCGCCACCGGTCGATCAGCCGCTCGTGGATGGAGTTCCACTGGTCGCCGCCGGGGTGGACGTCCTGCAGCCAGAACCACTGCACGACGGAGCTCTCCAGCAGGCTGGTCGGCGTGTCGGCGTTGTACTCCAGCAGCTTGGCCGGGCCCGTGCCGTCGTAGCGCAGGTCGAAGCGGCCGTACAGGTGCGGGTCGCGCCGCTCCCAGGAGCGGGCGATCTCCGGCGCGACCCACTCGGGGATCGCGAAGTCGCGGTAGCGGCCGGCGGCGATGACGTGCTCCACCGCGTGCAGGCACATCCGGTGCAGCTCGTCGACCTGCTCCTCCAGGGCCAGGACCTCGTCCATGGAGAAGACGTAGTGCACGCTCTCGTCCCAGTAGGGGCGGCCGAGGCCGCCGGGGTGGGCCGAGCGGTGGTAGGCCAGGCCGTGGCCCTCGATGGTCTTCTCCCAGCCGTCGCGGGGAGGCGAGCTCTCGCGTCTCATGGCCGGAGGGTCAGCCGCCGCTGGAGCTGCGGCCGCCGAAGCCGCCGCGCTGGATCACGGTGCCCTTGCCGCGGCTGACGATGCTGACGTCGGAGGGCTTGACGGTGGTGCCCCTGGCGACCCGGGCGCCGGTCCGGACGCCGCCGTAGTACCAGCCGTAGGCGCCGTGGGAGCCGTGGTAGCGGACGGTGCCGTCGTCGTCGCAGTAGTCCTCGTCCACGACCTCGTAGGAGCCGTCGGGCAGCCGGTTGTCGAGGTTGACGCAGTCGGCCCCGACCTCCTCGTAGTCGTCCTGCGCCGCGCACGCGCCGACGATGAGCAGTGAGACGACGGTGATCCCGGAGATCACGACGGCCTTGGACGCCTTGCCGCCCGGCTCCAGCCGAGCGGGTTTGCGCGGGGGTTTCCGGGCCATCGGGTGTTTCTGCGCCATCGAGCTCCAATGCGAAGTGTCGAGACAGGGTATCCGCGGTCTTTTGACTGTTCAACCGGTTGAACGTGCCCGAAGGTTCCCTTTTCGCGTGGAGTGTCGGTGGCGGCGCGTACCGTCGGAGTGTGAACCGTACCGATCGGCTCTACGCCCTGGTCGAGGAACTGCGCGCGGCCTCGCCCCGGCCCCGCTCCGCACGGGAGCTCGCGGCCGGGTTCGAGGTGAGCGTGCGCACGGTCGAGCGCGACATCTCCGCGCTCCAGCAGTCCGGGGTGCCGATCTACGCCGAGCCCGGCAGGCGTGGCGGTTACGTGCTGGACAAGAGCATGTCGCTGCCGCCGCTCAACTTCACCCCCGCCGAGGCGGTCGCGGTGGCCGTGGCGCTCAGCGAGGCCTCCGGCAGCCCCTTCGCCCTGCACGCCCGCAGCGCCCTGCGCAAGCTGGTGGCCGCGATGCCCGCGCCGGAGGGGGAGCGGGCCAGGCTGCTGGCCACCCGGGTCCACCTGCTCGCCGAGCCGGAGCCGTACCCCCGGGTGTCCCGGGTGATCGAGCAGGCGCTGCTGCACCGGCGGGTGCTGGTGATCGACTACACCGACGTCAAGGGCGAGGCGACCCGCCGGGAGGTGGAGCCCGCCGTCTTCGTGGGCGGTCGCGACGGCCACTGGTATCTCGTGGGGTGGTGCCGGCTCCGCCGCGACGCCCGGATCTTCCGGCTCGACCGGATCGCCAGGGCGGAGGAGACCGACGAGCCCTCGCCCGAGCACCCGCCGGAGCGGTTCGCGCCGCAGGTGCCGGGACTGGTCTTCGGAAATCCGGAACTGGATTGAAAACACCGACATAGGGTTGTCGCCGGGCCGGTTCATCGTAGAGGTGTTCGAGGAAATCGCTTCGAGAGGGACACCTGATGATCAACACCGTCGCCTGGTTCGAGATCGCCACCGACGACCCGCAGGGCGCGGAGAAGTTCTACGGCGAGCTGTTCGGCTGGTCCTTCGCCACCGACGAGGGGTCGGCGAAGAACGGCATCGACTACCGGCTCGTCGGCTACCCCGACGGCGACGGGCCCAGGGGCGGCCTGTACGCCAGCGGCGGGGCGTTCCCCGGCCACGCGGTCTTCTCCGTGGTCGTCGCCGACACCGAGGCCGCCTGCGCGCGGGTGGAGAGCCTGGGCGGGGAGGTCGTCCGCAAGGTCGTCGGCAACGAGCACGGCCCCGACTTCGCCTACGTCCGCGACGTCTCGGGCAACCTGTTCGGCGTCTTCACCCCGCCGGGCGCGGCGGCCGGGGCGTGACCGCCGGGGCGGCCGGTGCTCCGCGCGCCCCGGATCCGCTCCGCGGGCGCGCACCGGCCCGCCCGCGGGGTCGCAGGCCGTCCTCAGGGTCCAGTTCCGCGGGCGCACACGGTCCGCGGAGTCGCAGGCGGCCCTCAGGGTCCGTTCCGCGGGCGCGCGCGGCGGGCCCTCACCGGTCGGCGCGGGAGGGGCCCGGCCGGTCGCCGAGGGCGAGGAGCACCTCGCGCAGGAGGCCGGCCAGGGTCTGCGCGGCGGGTCCGGGCACGTCCGCGAAAAGGTCCCGGTGGGCCCTGCCGGTCGCCGCGACGAGCTCCTCGGTCAGCCGGACGCCCTCGGGGGTCAGCCGGACCCAGGAGCTGCGCCCGTCGGCGGGGTCGGGCTCACGCTCGGCGAGCCCGGCGGAGGTGAGCCGCTGCAGGATGTTGCTGGTGCCGCCGGTGGTGAGCGAGGACAGGGAGGCGAGCCGGCCGGGCTTGAGGCGGTACGGGGCGCCGGCCCGCCGCAGCGTCGCCAGGACGTCGAAGTCGGCGTAGGTCAGGCCGTATCCGCCGAGCACGGCCTGGGTGGCCTCCTCGATGCGGTGCTTCAGCCGGGCGACCCGCTTGACGATCTCCAGCTCGACGGTCGCGGCCCCCGGCAGCTCGGTCTGCCAGGCCGCGACCAGCTCGTCGACCCGGTCCATCTCTCCCCTTGCCATGGGGTTGAGGGTATCCCTCCGGCCTGATAGCTTTCAGAAAAGCTTTTCTGATTGCTATCGAAAAAGGGGTGTGCCGTGCGCCTGCTCATCACCGGCGGAACCGTGATCGACACCGAACCGGAGCCGCGGACCCTGCCCGGGGCCGACGTGCTCGTCGAGGACGGGGTGATCGCCGCCGTCGGCCCGGGGCTCGGCGCCTCCGCCGCGCCGCCCGCCGACCGGACGATCGACGCCACCGGGATGCTCGTGCTCCCCGGATTCGTCGACACCCACCGCCACCTCTGGCAGAGCGCCCTGCGCTCCGCCGCGGCCGACGCGACGCTCGGCGACTACCTCGCGCTCGTGCTCGGCCGCCTCGCCCCCGCCTACCGGCCCGAGGACGTCCACGCCGCCGGCCTGTGGGGCGCGCTGGAGGCGCTCGACGCCGGGGTCACCACCGTCTTCGACTGGTCGCACATCCAGTCCACCCCGGAGCACACCGACGCCGCGATCCAGGCCCTGCGGGACTCCGGCATCCGGGCGGTCTTCGGATACGCCCACCCCGCCCCCGGCACGCGCCGGGAGGACGAGGTACGGCGCACCGCCGCGCTGCTCGGCACGTCCGGCCAGGTCACCCCGGCCCTCGCGGCCATGGGGCCGGTCTACGGACCGCCGGACGAGGCACGGGCCGACTGGCGGCTCGCCCGCGAACTCGGGCTCCGGGTCAGCCTGCACGCGACCGGGGCCGGCGCGGCCGAACGGCTGCACGACGCCGGGCTGCTCGGCCCGGACACCGTGTTCGTGCACGGCAACGGGTTCACCGACGAGGCCGTGAAGCTGATCGCCGACAACGGGGCCGCCGCCTCCGTGACACCGGCGGTGGAGATGCAGATGGGGCACGGTCATCCGGAGACCGGCAGGTTCCGGCGGGCCGGGATCCGCACCGGGCTCGGCGTCGACACGGTGGTGGACGCTCCGGGGGACATGTTCGCCGTCATGCGCGCCGCGTTCGCGGCCGAGCGGGTGCGCGGGGGCGCCCTGACCGCCGCCGAGGTGCTCCGGATGGCCACGATCGAGGGGGCGGCCGTGCTGGGCCTGGAGGACCGGGTCGGCTCGCTGCGCCCCGGCAAGCAGGCCGACCTGGTGCTGCTGCGCACCGGCACGCCCCGCCTGGCCCCGGTCCACGACCCGGTCGGCGCGGTGGTCACCGCCGCCGGGCCGGGCGACGTGGACACCGTACTGGTCGCCGGACGGGTCGTGAAGCGGGCGGGCCGGCTGCTCCACCCGGATCTGCCCGCCGTGCTCGACCGGGTGTCCCGCTCGGCGGCCCGGCTCGCGGCGGCGGCCGGGACGGGTGCCTGACCTCCTCCCGGGCGCCGGACCGCACCGGGGAGGACGTCACGACGGCCGGATCCGGTCCGCGGCGACGACCACGACGACGCCCAGGACCGCCAGGATCAGGTTCGCGAAGATCTCGTATCCGGCGAAGAAGTCCACCCGCTCGACGACCACGCGGTTGAAGAAGTTGAGGAACGGGCTCATGAACGGCTGGACGGCCACCTGGTCGATGGTTCCGCTGACGCCCTGGAGGACCAGGAGGACCCCCAGCGCCTGGATGGGACTGCGCATGAGCCGACGGTAGGAGGGCCCGGACGACGCGGGGATCGGCCGACGGGATCGACCTCCCCGACCGAGGTAGCGTCTTCGGCACGTACCCCGCCGACGAAAGTCGCGGTACGGCGGTACCGCTGTGATCTCGATCCGGCCGCCGCCCCGGCCCCGGCCGCCCGCGATGTGTAATGTTCGGGCAAAGCGCCGTGTCACGAGGGGTCGGCGATGTCGGAGATCGTGCCGCTGCGGCCGGGGGACCCGCCGCGGCTGGGGGAATACGAACTGCGGGGCAGGCTGGGGGAGGGCGGTCAGGGGGTCGTCTACCTGGGGGAGTCCGGCAGCGGTGAGCGCGCCGCGGTCAAGCTGCTGCACGTCCGCTTCACCGGGGAGGCGCACGCGCGCTCCCGCTTCGCCCGGGAGCTGGCCGCCGCCCGGCGGGTGGAGGCGTTCTGCACCGCCCGCGTGCTCGCCGCCGACCTCGACGGCGAGACCCCGTACATCGCGAGCGAGCTGATCGACGGCCCGTCGCTGCGCCGGATCGTCGAACGCGAGGGACCGCTGGCGGGGGAGGCGCTGGAGAAGCTGGCGATCGGCACGATCACCGCGCTGGCCGCCATCCACCGCTCGGGGATCGCGCACCGCGACTTCAAGCCCGACAACGTGCTGCTCGCCCCGGACGGCCCCCGGGTCGTCGACTTCGGCATCGCGAAGATCATCGACGAGAGCGGGACGATCACCACCCGGGCGGTCGGCACCCCCGCCTACATGGCGCCCGAGCAGATCGCCGGGGAACGGGTCGGCCGCCCCGCCGACGTGTTCGCCTGGGGATCGACGATGGTCTTCACCGCCACCGGCAGGGCGCCCTTCGGCGGCGAGACGATCGTGGCGACGCTCAACCGCGTCATCAACCACGAGCCCGACCTGAGCGGGCTCCCCGACGGGCTGAGGGCGGTCGTCGCGGCCTGCCTGCGCAAGGACCAGGCCCGCAGGCCCACCGCGGACGAGGTGCTCAGGCGCCTGCTGGGCCATCCGGCCGAGGACGGCGCGGAGGTCTCCGACGAGGTGCTCGCCGAGGGCGTCCAGGCCGCCACGGCCGGCCTGACCCGCGACGGGGCCGGGGACCCGGCCCGGCGGTTCCCCCGGCGCCGGCCCCTCGTCCTGGGCGGGGTGGCGGCCGCGGTCGCGGGCCTGGCCGCCGCGTTCGCCCTCGTCCGGCCCGACCTCCCGTCCGGCGCCGCGGCCACGCCCGCGCCCGTCTCGCCGTCCGCCACCTCCCCGGCGCCCGTGCCCTCCACCGGCTCGCCGCTGCTCGACCGGATCGCGGCGGAGCGGAGGATCACCATCGGCTACCGCCCGGGCCTGCCCGGAGTCGCCCTGGGCAGCCCTCCGGCGGGCTTCGAGATCGAGGTGGCCCGGCGCATCGCGGCCGAGCTGAAGGTGCCCGCCGGCCGGGTCGTGTTCAAGGACGTGGGCGTGAACCGCGAGGCCGCGGTCGAGAGCGGCGAGGTGGACCTGGTCGTCGCCAACCTCTCGATCGACCCCAGGACCCGGCGCAGGGTGGCCTTCGCCGGGCCGTACTACCTGGCCCGGCGGGACGTGCTGGTGCGCGCGGGCTCGGGGATCTCCTCCCTGGAGGACCTGCGGGGCCGGCGGCTCTGCGTCCCGCACGGCTCGACCACCGCCGCGCTGATCATCGACCGGGTGGCCGGCGTCGAGCGCGTCGAGGCGCCTGACATGGCGGACTGCGCCGCCAAGGTGGCCGACGGAACCGCCGACGCGCTGCCCGGCGACGACCTGGTGGTCGCCGGGTTCGGCGCCCGGCTGAACGGGCGGTTCAAGGTCGCCGGCCTCAGGCTCACCCGCGAGCCGTACGGCGTGGCGCTCCGGCAGGGGGATCGCAGGGCCTGCGAGGCGATCAACAGGGCCGTCGCGGCGATGTACGCCGACGGGACCGTGGCGGAGCTCCTGGACCGCCACTTCGGCTCGGTGGACTTCCGGTTCGCGACCGGGCGGCCCCGCCCCGAGCGCTGCCGGTAGCCGCCGGGGCAGGGCGGGGCGGCTACGCGGGGCAGGTGGTCCCCTCCGCGGGGACCTTCCCCTCCAGCAGGTAGGCGTCGGTGACCTTCTTCACGCAGGCGTCGCCCGACAGGTAGGCGCCGTGCCCCTCGCCCTTGTAGGTGACCAGCACGCCCGTCTTCAGCTGCGCGGTCAGCTTCGGCCCCCATTCGTACGGCGTGGCGGGGTCACCGGTGCCGGCGATCACCACGATGGGGGCGGAACCGGAGGCGTCGACCTTCGAGGCCGCGTCGTCGCCGGGGACCGGCCAGGACGAGCAGATGGTCCCCATGCCGGCGCTGCCGAACAGCGGGGAGATCTTCAGCGCCTGCTTCTCGGTCTGCAGCAGCTCCGCGTCGCCGGGCCGCTCGGCGGTGTCCACGCAGCTGATGGCGGGGAAGCTGCTCATGACCGTGCTGTAGGAGCCGTCGGAGCCGCGGCCGGTGTAGCTGTCGGCCAGGAAGAGCAGCCCGCGGCCGTCGCCCTTGACCGCCAGGGCCAGGACCTGGTCGAGGAGCGGCCAGGTCTGCTCGGAGTAGAGGGCGGCGGCGATGCCGGTGCCCGCCAGCCCCTGGGTGAGCTCCCGGTCGCCGACCTTGAGCGGCTCGTCGTTCAACCGGTCCATCAGCGCCTCGATGTTCCGGTTCGCGGTGTCGGCGTCCGGGCCGATCTTGCACTGGCGGTCCTTGACGCAGTCCTTCAGGAAGGCCTCGTAGGCCTTCTGGAAACCGGCCGTCTGGACCAGGGTGCGCTCCTTCATCGAGACGCTGGGGTCCAGCGGGGCGTCCAGCACGAAGCGGCCCACCTTCTCGGGGTAGCGGGTCGCGTAGACCGCGCCGAGCTGCGTGCCGTAGGACATGCCGAGGTAGTTGAGCCGCTGGTCGCCCAGCGCCGCGCGGATGCGGTCCATGTCCTGGGCGGCGTTCACGGTGCCGACGTGCGCCAGGACCTTCCCGGAGGTGTTGCCGCAGGCGGCGGTGAACTCCTCGGTGATCCGCTCGATCTCCGCGCGCTCGGCCGCGTCCTCGGGCACGCTGTCGACGGAGGTGAACTCGTCCATCTCCGCGGTGCCGCCGCACCGGACGCCGGAGCTGCGCTCCACCCCGCGCGGGTCGAAACTGACCAGGTCGTAGCGGGCGCCGAGGGAGCCGAGGGCCTTGGCGGCCTGGGCCAGGGTGTCGACGCCCGAGGCGCCGGGACCGCCGAAGTTGAACAGCAGGGAGCCGATCCGCTGCCCGGGGCCGGTGGCCCTGATGCGGATGAGGGCGAGGTCGATCGTCCCGGCGGCGGGGTCGGCGTAGTCGAGCGGCACGGCCAGCTTCCCGCACTGCTGGTCCGGGGCGGGGGTGGCGACGCCCTGGCCGTCGGCGCGCTTGATGTCGGTGCAGGGTCCCCAGGAGATCGGGCCCGACGGTGCGGCGGACCCGCTCGGGGCGGCCGTCCCGCCGTCGCCGCCGTCCCCGCCGCTGCAGGCGGCCAGTGCCGCGGCCAGCGCCGCGGTCGCGGCCGCCGCCCGGATTGCTCGCATGACGTGCTCCCCCTCCGCGTCATCCCGGACAGGGCACCCGTCCCCGTTCCGGGTGGGGCCTCCACCTGGGAGGTCCCACCCGGAAGGATCTCACAGACCCATCGACTGGGTGTCGTTGCTCTCGGCGCCGCCGGCCTCGGTGACGCCGTTCTTGAGGTGGTAGCGGGAGATGGCCTCGCGCAGCACCTCCTCGTCGAGCTCGCCCCGCCGGGCGAGCTGGGTGAGCACGGCCAGGGTGATCGAGGCCGCGTCCACATGGAAGTGGCGGCGCAGCGCCGAGCGGGTGTCCGACAGGCCGAAGCCGTCGGTGCCGAGCGAGGTCCAGTCTCCCGGCACCCACTGGGCGATCTGGTCCTGCACCGCCCGCATGTAGTCGCTGACGCCCACGAACGGCCCCTGGGCCTTCGACAGCGCCCGGGTGACGTACGGCACGCGCTGCTCGGCGTCCGGGTTGAGCAGGTTGTGCTCCTCGACGGCCAGCGCCTCGCGGCGCAGCTCCGACCAGGAGGTGGCCGACCAGACCTCGGCCGCCACGCCCCACTCCTCGGCCAGCATCCGCTGGGCCTCCATCGCCCACGGCCCGGCCACGCCGGAGACCAGGATGTTGGCCTTCGGGCCCTGGACCGCCGGCGCCGGAGCGAACCGGTAGAGGCCCTTGAGCAGGCCGTCGACGTCCAGGTCGGCGGGCTCGGCCGGCTGCAGGTAGGGCTCGTTGTAGACGGTCAGGTAGTAGAAGACGTTCTCCGGCGTCTCGCCGTACATCCTCCGCAGGCCGTCCCTGACGATGTGCCCGATCTCGAACGCCCACGCCGGGTCGTAGGAGACCGCCGCGGGGTTCGTCGAGGCGATCAGGGGCGTGTGGCCGTCCTCGTGCTGCAGGCCCTCGCCGTTCAGCGTGGTGCGGCCGGCGGTGGCGCCGAGCAGGAAGCCCCGGCCCATCTGGTCGGCCAGCTGCCACATCTGGTCGCCGGTGCGCTGCCAGCCGAACATCGAGTAGAAGATGTAGATCGGGATCATGTGCTCGCCGTGCGTGGCGTACGACGTGCCGGCCGCGATCGTCGAGGCCATCGAACCGGCCTCGCTGATGCCCTCGTGCAGGATCTGACCCTCGGTCGACTCCTTGTAGGACAGCAGCAGCTCCCGGTCCACGGCCTCGTAGGTCTGGCCGTGCGGCGAGTAGATCTTCGCGGTCGGGAAGATCGCGTCGAGGCCGAAGGTGCGGGCCTCGTCCGGGATGACCGGCACGAAGCGGTTGCCGATCTCCTTGTCGCGCATGAGGTCCTTGAGCAGGCGGACGAACGCCATGGTGGTGGCGACGTTCTGCTTGCCGGAGCCCTTCTTGAGCTGCGCGTAGGCCGCCTCGCCGGGGAGCTTGATCGGCTTGGCGCGGAGCGTGCGCCGGGGCAGGAAGCCGCCCAGCGCCGCGCGGCGCTCCTTCATGTAGGCGATCTCGGGGTCGTTCTCGCCCGGGTGGAAGTAGGGCGGCAGGTCGGCGTCGAGCGCCGAGTCCGGGATCGGCAGATAGAGCCGGTCGCGGAACTCCTTCAGCTCGGCCTTGGACATCTTCTTCATCTGGTGCGTCGCGTTGCGCGCCTCGAAGTCCTTGCCGAGCGTCCAGCCCTTGATGGTCTGGGCGAGGATGACCGTCGGCTGGCCGACGTGCTCGCGGGCCGCCTTGAAGGCCGCGTAGACCTTGCGGTAGTCGTGGCCGCCGCGCGAGAGCTTGCGGATCTCGTCGTCGGACAGGTGCTCGACCATCTTGCGCAGGCGCGGGTCGCCGCCGAAGAAGTTCTCGCGGATGTACTCGCCCGACTCGACGGAGTAGGTCTGGAACTGGCCGTCGGGCGTGGTGTTCATCTGGTTGACGAGCACGCCGTCGACGTCGGCCGCCAGCAGCGGGTCCCAGTCGCGGCCCCACACGACCTTGATGACGTTCCAGCCGGCGCCGCGGAAGTAGGTCTCCAGCTCCTGGATGATCTTTCCGTTGCCGCGGACCGGGCCGTCGAGGCGCTGCAGGTTGCAGTTGATGACGAAGGTGAGGTTGTCGAGCTCCTCGCGGGCGGCCACGCCGATCGCGCCGAGCGACTCGGGCTCGTCCATCTCGCCGTCGCCGAGGAAGCACCACACGTGGCTGCGGCTGGTGTCCTTGACCTTGCGGTTGAGCAGGTAGCGGTTGAACCGCGCCTGGTAGATCGCGCCGATCGGGCCCAGGCCCATGGAGACCGTGGGGAACTCCCAGAAGTCCGGCATGAGGCGAGGGTGCGGGTAGGAGGGCAGGCCGCGGAAGCCGTGCGACAGCTCCTGCCGGAAGGCGTCGAGCTGCGCCTCGTTGAGGCGGCCCTCCAGGAACGCCCGGGCGTAGATGCCCGGGGCCGCGTGGCCCTGGAAGAAGACCTGGTCGCCCGACTCGCCGTGGTCCTTGCCGCGGAAGAAGTGGTTGAAGCCCACCTCGTAGAGCGACGCGGCCGAGGCGTAGGTGGCGATGTGGCCGCCGACGTTGGTGCGGGCGTTGGCCCGGGTCACCATGACCGCGGCGTTCCACCGGATGTAGGCGCGGATCCGCCGTTCGACGTGCTCGTCGCCGGGGAACCAGGGCTCGCGCTCCGGCGGGATCGTGTTGATGTAGTCGGTGCTGCGCAGGCCGGGGACGCCGACCTGGTGCTCTCGCGCCCGCTCCAACAGGCGGAGCATCAAGTAGCGGGCGCGCGTGCGGCCCTCCGTCTTGACGACGTTGTCGAGCGACTCGAGCCACTCCTGGGTCTCGCTGGGGTCGACATCAGGGAGCTGACTGGGTAGGCCGTCGCTGATGATCGAGAAACGCTGGCGTCCGGAAGCCACTGGGTCTCGCCTTCCGAGGATGGACTTTTGTCTGGTGTCGGTCACCATCCATCCTGGTCTCTTGCTCCGGAAAGTGCATCTCTACTGACCGGTAACCAGGATGTCCCCGCTGGCAGGGGCAAGGATGTGGCCTAGACCACCGATCGTAGGACGAATGGATGTGAAAGGTAACACCGGGGTCGCTCTTTTCCGGAGGACCGCAGGGTACGACCCTGAAGAGGTGGCATTTCACCGGTCTCGGAAGGAGGAGTGCGATGCGCGCGACAGTGGGGGATCAGATCCTGGTCCACGGCGACACGGTCGGCCACCACGACCGGCGGGGCGAGGTCCTCGAGGTGCGCGGGAACGAGGGGGAACCCCCCTACCTGGTGCGGTTCGAGGACGGTCACACGGGCCTGGTGGTCCCAGGCCCGGACGCGATTGTCGTCCCCGCCCAGCGCGGATCATAGGATTCCGCGTGTGAGATCCCAGATGATCGAGGTGGTGACCGGCTCGCGCGAGCGGGTGCACGACATCACCGCCCAGTGCGAGGACTTCGTCCGGTCGTGCGGGGACGGCGGCCTGGACGGCCTGCTGCACGTCTTCGTGCCCCACGCGACCGCGGGGGTGGCCCTGATCGAGCTGGGGTCGGGCAGCGACGACGATCTGCTCGCCGCGCTCGCGGACCTGCTCCCGGCCGACGACCGCTGGCGGCATGCGCACGGATCTGCGGGGCATGGGAGGTCGCATGTCATGCCGGCCCTCGTCCCCCCGTACGCCACCGTCCCGGTCCTGGCCGGGAGACTCGCGCTGGGCACGTGGCAGTCCGTCGCCGTGGTGGACCTCAACGTGGACAATCGCGAGCGGCGGGTCCGGTTGTCATTTCTGTCCGGCTGATTCATCGGACTAATTCACGTGTAGCCCAGTCGTTGCCGTGGCGACCGTTGACGACTGAGGGTCACAGCGTGTGGACTGTGCCGAAGCACTGTGAGCACCGCCCGCAAGAGGCGGGGCCATCGAAGCAGGAGGGACGAACGTGAGCGCGACCGCGGGTCAGGCGCAGGGCGAACGCAGCCTGGCCGAACGGCTCGGCCTCAAGCCGGGTCAAGTGGTGCAGGAAGTCGGATGGGACGAGGACGTCGACGACGATCTGCGCGACTCCGTCGAGGAGCTGACCGGCAACGAACTGGTCGACGAGGACTACGAGGACGTCGTCGACATCGTGCTGCTGTGGTGGCGGGACGGAGACGGTGACCTGTTCGACGCCCTGAGCGGGGTGGTGACCAACCTGACCGACGGCGGCCAGATCTGGCTGCTCACTCCCAAGGCCGGTCGAGAGGGCCACGTGGAGCCCAGCGACATCGGGGAGGACGCCACGACCGCCGGTCTCTCGCAGACCAGCAGCATCAGCGCCGCCCCCGACTGGTCGGGGACGCGGCTGGCCACACCCAAGGCGCGCCGGTAAGGGGTCCGGTAAGGGTCCCCCTGCCGTACGGCTCGTGTGAGCCGTACGGCAGGATGATGGTGTGCCCATCGGCCGTCGGGGTGAAGGGATCCAGCGGACATGCCAGTGCACACGGCGGTCGAGGTGGGTTCGCCGGCTCCGGACTTCGAGCTGAGGGACCAGCACGGTGCCCCGGTCAGGCTCTCGGACCACCGCGGCCGCAGGGTCCTGCTGATCTTCTACCCCTTCGCGTTCAGCGGTGTCTGCCGCGGTGAGCTCTCCGCGGTCCGGGACGAGTTCGTCCCCGCCGTCCCCGAGGACGTCCGGGTCCTCGCCGTCTCGTCCGACTCGGTGTTCGCCCTCCGCTCCTGGGCCGACCAGGAGGGCTACGGGTTTCCACTACTCTCCGACTTCTGGCCGCACGGGCAGGTCGCCCGGGCGTACGGTGTGTTCGACGAGGAGAAGGGTGCGGCGCTGCGGGGGACCTTCGCCATCGACGGCGAGGGCGTGGTCCGCTGGCGCGTGGTGAACCCGCTCCCGGAGGCACGTGACATCGCCGAGTACCTCAAGGTGCTCGCCGAACTTTCCTAAGCGGTTATCCGGCGGGGTCCTTCGGATCCGCCGACCTCGACCACTCGGAGGCGATCATGCCCTGCTTCTCGTGCGGGGCCCGGCAGACCGACCCGGTCCGCGGCGCCAGCCCCTGGAAGCGCGGGGTGCGCCGGCAGGCCCAGGTGCTCATCTGCCCGGACTGCCAGCGCGTGCACGACCTGGACCTCGACACCTGCTCCTCGTGCGGGTCCATCGCGCTCATCTGCCGGCTCGGGGAGGTGGAGTGCCGCTCCTGCGGCGCCGTACGGCTCGCCGAGCGGTCCCAGGCGGACCCCGAGCGGCCCGACGGCCTGGCCGACGAGGTCGCGGCGGCGCTGGACCGCGTGCTCGGACGGTTCTCCCCGGCCTGACCCGCCTGGCCCGGGCCAGGGCGACCTGCCCTGGGTTAGGGTGAGTCGCCGCAAAGAGGACAGGCGACGTGTCCTGCCCCACAGGGGGACGCGTCCGCTCCGGTGATCGGGAAAGGCCGGAATGAGCGAGTACGTGGTGGCCGTGGACGTCGGCGGCACCTCGATGAAGGGCGGGCTCGTCACCCGCTCCGGCACGGTCGCCGCGACCGACCGCCGCCCCACCGGGGCCGAGCTGGGCCCGGGCAACGTGATCGCCGCCGTCCGCTCCTTCACCGGCGACCTCGCCGCCCGCGGCGCGGAACTGTTCGGGACGGCGCCCGCGGCGGCCGGCATCGCGGTACCCGGGCTCGTCGACGACGCGACGGCCACCGCGCTCTACGCCGCCAACCTCGGCTGGCGCGACGTTCCCGCCGCCGAGCTCGTCCCCCTGGACGTCCCGGTCCTGCTCGGCCACGACGTGCGCACCGGCGGCCTGGCCGAGAGCGTGCTCGGCGCCGGCCGGGAGCTCTCCGACTTCCTGTTCCTGCCCATCGGCACCGGCATCGCGGGCGCGATGGTCATCGGCGGCGGACCGTACGGCGGGACCTCCGGCTGGGCCGGCGAGATCGGCCACGTCCCGGTCTTCCCGGAGGGAGAGCAGTGCGCCTGCGGCCAGATCGGCTGCCTGGAGACCTACGCCTCGGCCTCGGCCGTCTCCCGCCGCTACTCGGCCCGCGCGGCGTCCCCCGCCACGGCCGAGGAGGTCGCCGCGCTGACCGCGGCCGGAGACCCGCTGGCGGCGAAGGTCTGGGACGACGCGGTCGAGGCGCTCTCACTCGCGCTGGCGACCTACACGCTCCTGCTGGACCCCTCCGCGATCGTCCTGGGCGGCGGCCTGGCCGAGGCGGGCCCCCTCCTGGCCGACCCGCTGGCCGTACGGCTCGGCAAACGGCTCACCTTCCGCACGGCCCCGCCGCTGCGGAAGGCCGCCCTGGGCGTCGCCGCGGGCATGCTCGGCGCGGCCCTGCTCGGCTGGCGCGCGGCCGGGGTGCCGGAGGCGGGGGCCTCGTGGTCGCCCGATGTGTCGAGAACCCCCGCTGTGCCGTAAGGTTGTATCCCGTCTGTGCGACGGGATTCCCCGGGCGCTTAGCTCAGCGGTAGAGCGCTCGCCTTACAAGCGAGATGTCACTGGTTCGAACCCGGTAGCGCCCACCAGCCAGAACGCCCCGTTTCCGATCATGGAAACGGGGCGTCGTGCCATTAACATGCCATTAGCTCAGTCGGGTGCAGCGCCATCACCCATGCTGCACGACGACGACGTAACCGACTTCCGAGCGGCCCGAGCCGTTGCACTCGCGGCACCAGATCACTTGATCCAGGCTGTCCCAGCCAGAACCGGCGCACTCCTGGCACCGCCCGCCGTCATCATGTTCCCGCGCGGCTCTCGCCATGATCTACCCCTCTCGTGACCTCTCGGTTCTGCTTGTTCCTCGGTCCGTGCTCCCCGCATCACGCGTCCATCGACTGAGCATCGAACGGGAGTAGCCGGTGAGCTCTTCGATCCGCCGATACGGCACGCCCGCCCTGATCGCTTCCTCCACCCGCGGGCGCAAGGCCGTATCGAGTCCCGCTAGCTGCCTCACCACCGCCAGCCGAACGGTCCCCAGATGCGCGATGCTGGCGACGGCGTCTGCTATTTGCTGCTCGGGGGAAACGTCGGGCTCCTGGCCGATTTCATTCGCGGGCGCGTAGATGTAACGCCCTTCGGGATCAACGAAATGGACCTGAGGCACGGACGCGTCGGGATGAACCGCGTCGCGCTCTCGTCGTCTCTGACGCCTTCCCATGTCTTGAGTCTAACGGTCTGTCTCAAGTGAGACAGTATCCTCAAGGTGAGACGCTTCTTTTCATGTATGGCCGTTTGCCGAGAGCGGGCTTGCTGACGTGACCTGTCGTCGTTGGCGCAGCTCATCACCGCTCTCGGAAGTTCCTCAACCTCCGCATGCAGCCCGTTGCCGAAAGCGACCCTGCCGACCCGCCTTACCGGTATCGGGATCACGTCGCCCTGGTTGCCGGAATCCGCTCAGCGTCCGGGCACAGTCGACTGCCGAAAGCCGAGTATTGCCGAATTGCCCTTATGGATATCAAGCGGCGGCGCGCCGCGCCGCCGTACCTCGGCCCTCTGCCGCCCACCGTCCGGGCGTGCGGCGTGGGCGCCGGTCCCGGCCGGCGGCGCCCCGGGCCGCCCACCGACCCGCGTGCCCGCCGTAACCGACGCCCTCGCCGACCACCGGCCCGCCCCCGCTCCGGCTTCCTCGCCAGGCATATGATCAACCTGTCGACAGGAGCAGGTCATGACCCTCTATCCGTTCGCGCTCTTCACTCTTCTTGTGCTCGTAGCAGCGGTCGTCATCCCCGTTGTGATAGCCATCGCACTTATCCGGCTCTTTCGAAACTGACGCCTCCGGCGGGGGACTCCGCTCCGGGATGATCGAGGCTGTCGATCAGGGAGCCGTAGTCGGCTGAGGTAGAGGCCTGATCTTCCCGTCTGCCACGTCCCAGGCAAGCCCAACAGCTCGACTCCTCCGGATCAAGGCCGTCTGTGATCGTTGACGTCCAATGACCGAGGAACGTCTACCGGCTGACGTACACGCGAAGACGGCCTTGACCCTCCGTCCCCGAGCTGTTGCCCCTCCGGGGTGGGACGAGGCAGACGGGAAGATCAGGCGGGGGAGGAGTGTGCAGGTTGGCACCTCAGACAGGCGAGGTTGAACGCCGTGCCATTAGCGTGCCATTCGAGGCCGGGA
Organism: Planomonospora parontospora; assembly: GCA_014647935.1. Taxonomy (GTDB): domain Bacteria; phylum Actinomycetota; class Actinomycetes; order Streptosporangiales; family Streptosporangiaceae; genus Planomonospora; species Planomonospora parontospora. Next base: position 162,081 of record BMQD01000006.1, on the reverse strand, counting down.
AGGAGGTTCGATCCTCATGATCCGGAGGCCCGCTGACGTGCGGTGAGAGGCATGATCACCGTGCCATTAGCGTGCCATTAGCCGACGCGGAACAGGGGAGACAGGGGACCACTCCAGCAGGTGAATCCGCAGGTCAGCGGCCCGTCAATGGCGATCATGGCTCCTTACAAGCGAGATGTCACTGGTTCGAATCCGGTAGCGCCCACCAGCCGAAACGCCCCGTTCCTGATCTCGGGAACGGGGCGCCGCGCCGTGGCCCGCTGATCGACGTTGCCGTCAGCTCTCGTCGAACAGGTCTTCCAGCATGAGGCGAGCACGGTCGGGAACGGGTTCGTCGGGAAAGATCTCCGTGCAGAGGGCAAGGACCTCGGCTACGGAGCCGAGCGCGAGTCTCTCGACGAGGGTGCGGATGTCGCCGGTGTCACGTCGCCGAGCAGCCAGGACTTTCATCGCGAGCAGGTGCTCTGCTGAAGCCACGGACACACGCAGTCCGGATGGTCGAAGACCCGGCGGGCCGAACCGTCCGTGCCGGGGGCGACATAGGCGCTGGCCTGCTCGTTGAGCCACCACGACGGTAGCCCGAGTTCGGACGCGACTGCTCGTGCCTCGTCCAGGACGACTCCATGGGGCGAAGACGGCGTCGATGTCCCGGGTGGAGCGTCGGGCGTCGTAGGCGAGCGCCATGGCCGCTCCACCGAACACATAAAGATCGGCTACGACTCCGCGCTGGGCGAGACGATCACCAAGCCGTCGGAAAGCGTCTTCGATCGCAGTCCGGTCGAGAAGAGGTGCGTCGCTCACGCGACCTCCAGCTCCTGAGGGTGGATGAAAACACCACGGCGGCGGAAGGACGCGGGAGCGTGAACGAAGGCGTCCACGCGGGCGGCCGGGGTGTTGAAGGGAAACCAGAAGCGCCGGAGCCGCCGGGTCTCGGTCCACGAGGGGGCTCCCGCGCCGTCCCTGGCCGCGAGGTGTTCGGCGAGCGCGGCGAGAAAGACGTCCCATCGAGTGTCACCGGTGCTTGGAGGTTCCATGGCCAACAAGCTCATCCGAGCAGAAGACGGCTCGTGGCGGTACTCCTCCAGAAACTCGGCGATCAAGCGCCAGCGTGTCTCCTCGTCAGGATGATCGGTCAGCCAACCCGCGAGCACTGCGATAGAGGCGGCCTGATACTGCTGTGCGCGCTTCATGGTTACAACGTTAGTCCAATACCGAGGGCGTGACCGGGCCGTCAGTGTCGCCCGTGAAGCCGGAGATGGTTGCGACCTCGTCGATTCCCCGGCACATCGGCTCCAGATCAAAGGCCTCATCTCCACACCGAGCTGCGCCGTCCGCTGTGTGCCATACCGCTGCCCAGCGAGGTTCTGGTGCGCTACGACGCCACGCATGTCCGAGAACCGGCACTGCGCCTTTCCTGGCTGGCCTTGGCTCTGGCTGACGCCAACGAGCCGGAGGAGGCGGTGCACACGGCCTCCCGGATGCTGCACCTGTCCGCCGGTCTGACCAGCGGCCGCACGACCCAGTGCGCTCGCGTGATTCTGGCCCGGCTCAAGCCGTGTGCCGATGTCCCTTAGATACGTGAATTGCCGGCCCGCCATCCCATGAGCGCCTGAGATCCTCGGCGAACTGGTCTTCCCACGGATGCCGATCAATCCTCACGAGGTTCGGTGCGGTAGGAGCACAGCTCCAGCATCTCCGGAGAGAAGCGGAGACCGGTGATTTTGCTCGCCAGGGCGAATGACCTCTCGATCGGGGAACCGATGTCCGGTCCGTCGATGTCGTGATCGGGATCCAGGCCGACCTCGCGCATCTCCTCGACGAGGCGGTCTGGATCGATGCCTGATCGATCTTCCGGGAACATCGGTTCAAACTGGACGACGGGTTCGCCGTCGACGATGTAGACGAAGGTGTCCGAGGCGCAGTCGTGGCGGGAGACTGAAACGATCTCGGTTCCCCTCCCGACCCGGGTGTATATCTCGGGGGTGACAGCGAGCTCCCATCCTCCTGGTTCGACGACCAGGGTCCAGTCGCCCATCTTCGCGGTGCCGATGTAATCGGCTGTGCCGCACCCCTCCGTGGTGTTCCCGTCCCCGCTGAACCGGCGGAGGACCTCCTCCGGGGTGAGATCCCGGACGAATGACACACAGTAGATCTCATCGAGGTCTTCGCAGTCGGAGAGCCAGCGGAACTCTCCGAGATACTCGGTCATTGTCGCTCCTTAATCATGCGGTACGAACTATTGCAAGTACTGCATGCTGGAAAAATATAAGACCTGGTCGGGTGGAGGGATTCGTGCGACGAATATCCTTTTATCGGCACGGTGCAAGGGGTCGTGAACGCCAGGGGACTTCTCGTTGCGTGCACTGAATCACAAGCAGAACGTAGACCGCGGCCGTGTGCTGCGATCATTCTACGCACATTATCGGGTCGGCGGGGACAATCAGTTCTGGGTGTCGATCACCTCTTGGTCGCCAGTTGCGCGGGAGAGGGCCCCTGCCGGCCCTCTCCCGGTTCGCCGAGCTGTCGGGCGACGCATTCTTGTCCCGCAAGTTTAGGATGCACCCATGAATCCCCTCGGCGCTTCCCGTTATCCATGGGCCGATCGTCTCCGTGCCGCCTATGCGGGGCCGTACATGTCCCCGGATGAATCAGATTGGCTGGGAATGGCTCCTGCCGACGAAGCCGAGATTCGTCGGCAGGAGCAGCGTCTGGGCCGGCCTCTGCCCCCCAGTTATCGAGAGTTTCTTCTGGTGAGCAACGGCTGGGACCAGGACTCCTTCACCAGCCTTCACCTGCTGCCGATAGCCGATGTCGGCTGGACTCGTGATGTCGCCCCGCATCTCGCACACGGGTGGGGCGTTCCCCTGGACGCCTCGGCACCGGAGTTGCCCGCCGGATATTCCTTCGACTACGACGCGCCGCAAGACCCGGACGACTTCGAACCCGTTGACCATATTCCTCACACCCTGCATATCTCTGAGGATATTGAGGGTCACATCTATCTGCTCAATCCGCACGTCATCACCGACGGTGGCGAGTGGGAGGCGTGGTATATCGATACGCTGTACGAATCCAGGGGCATTCGTCTCCGGTCGTTCTGGAATTTGATGGAGCACGCGTTCCAGGGCAAGCTGCACTGACTTTTTCATCTTCAAGTGGATCGGTGGTTTTGAAATACGGCGATGGCCTTGATCAGGTGTCCGGCTTTGCTTGTCCCTGCGCCGTGGTTTCGGAGGATGCGCCGGCTCACCGAGTCTGCGGAGCTTGGTGCGGGATCGGTTGGCCCGCTCCTGTGAGCCGGGTTTGTTCTTATCCGGCAGAGGGTGATCGCCGTCTCGGCTACCGCCCCCTGATAAGCCTTGTCGGCAGAGTGATGCCGGTCGTGGCCGTGACTGGCGGCTTCCGCGCCCCGGCGCACGTCCGATTTTCAGAGGGTCGGCGTGAACTCGTTCTGTTGATCGTCCGGAAGGGCTTCTTCGATCTTGCCGTTCATCGCGTCGGCGATCTTCCGGCCGGCTTCCGCCGTACGGTGCTGATAGATCAGCACGGCCCGCACCGAGTCGTGCCCATCCGCTCCATGAGGTTCTTCGGGCTCGCGCCCGAGCGGGCGAAGCTCGACGACGGATGGGACATCAGCGTGCGTAGCGCATTCGCAGCTCGTCCATTGCGAGGTCCCAGAAGGACCTGTAACGGTTGGCGCCCGGTTTCCACGGCGCGAGATGCCAGGCTTCCCACTCACCTTCAGAGGTCCTGACGTGGGGATTGAGGAGAGCCACTCCGTCATCCCAGTAGCCGATCAGAAGGGTGCCGGGCACATACTCCCCTCTGTAATGGATGGAGTCCTGCTCCTGTCCGTAGACGAAGTAGAGCTCGTCGGGCACGCTCCAGGAGTCCTCGGGCTTGGGTGCCGACCAGCTCTCGGCGATCGAGGGATCGGCATCGCGGAGCCAGCCGGCTGCTTCGACGCGTAGCAGGCAGCAGTCATCGTCATTGCCCCATCCATTGGCGGACAGGAGGAACTGCCGGTAACTCGGCGGCAGCTCCACGCCCAGCCGCTCTTCAAGATCGCGGACCTCTGCTCCGGTGGCGGGAGGATGCAGATCGCCGAGTGGACTGACCGCCGGGTGATCGGAACCCTCGGTCACCGAATGCCTTGCAGGGAAGCGTTCAGGCCATGCGTACTGGGCACTCATCGTGCAGAAGGTATCCCTTTCGAATGGCTGCTGCACGTACAGCGCAAAGCCAGAGCCGCCCCTCCCGAAGGAGCGTCGTTCTCCTGATGCGGTCTTGGGGATGTCCTCTGGATGGCCAACTGGGTGGCAACGACCGGGGACACGGCTGGACACCGGTGGACGGCCAGGGATCGTAGCGGAAGCCGGTCCCATCGATCGACCGGGCACCGTGCCGGACCTCCTTCGCGGCCACGGCCGCACCGGCCGGGCCGACTCCGGCGAGGGCGACCGGCCATCGCGCATCGGCTGGAGAATAACCGTGCAGTTATCGCAGTCATCACTGCAATAACTGTAAATTCGTACCGTGATCGATCCGTCGGACGCCGAACTGGACTTCGTGGACGAAGTCGCAGCCTTCTTCGCCCGCGAGGGCATGCCCCTGATCGCCGGCCGTGTCATCGGCTGGCTGCTCATCAGCGATCCGCCGGAGCAGAGCGCCGCGCAGCTCGCGGACGTGCTGCGGGTCAGCCGGAGCTCCATCAGCAGCGCGACCCGGCTGCTCACTCCCAGCGGTCTGGTGGAGGGAGTGCGCCGCCGGGGCGAGCGGCAGGAGTACTTCCGCATCGCGGTCGACGGGTGGAGCCGGATGCTGGCCAACCGCTACGCCAAGACGGCCGCGTTCCGCGAGCTCACCGAGACAGGGCTGCGAGCCCTCGCGGACAGCACGCCCCAGCGGCGCGAACGGCTGCATAACGTCAACGAGCTCTATCGTTTCCTCGAGGCGGAGCTGCCGGCGCTGTGGCAGCGGTGGGAGACGCGCGCGAGCGCGCCGGCGGGAGAGGACGACCGTGCCGGCTGATCTGCGCAGCACCTACCTCACCTGCGCCGAGGGCAGGCTGCACGTCTACACCGCGGGCGGGCACGGATCCGCCGTTCTGCTCCTGAGCGGCGCCGGCGTCGACAACGCCCTGCTCAGCTGGCGCCACCTCATCCCGGCGCTGGCCGCGCACCACCGCGTCTTCGCGCTCGACTGGCCGAAGCAGGGCAGAAGCCTCCCCTGGACCGGGCGGGTGACGCATGATCGAATGCTCCGCTGCGTCACCGAGGTGCTCGACCACTTCGCGATCGACTCGGCAGCCCTGGTCGGTCTCTCCCAGGGCGGGGCCCTGGCGCTGGCCTACGCCATCGACCACCCCGCTCGTGTCGAGCGTCTGGTGGTGCTCGCACCCGCCGGGATCATCTCCTTCCCGCCCGTCGTGCACCAGATCCTCTGGCTCACCGCCGGATTGCCGCTGCTCAACAGGACCTTGCCGAGCCTGATGCTCAGGAGCCGCGCGGGGATCGCCCGCTTCGCCGAGCGGGCGCTCTTCGCCGGTCCCGTCCACGACTTCGAAGACATCGTCGACGAGATCCACGCAGAGGTCCGGGCGGCGGGAGCCGGCTCGTCCGACTGGCAGAACGCCTCCATCGGGCCGTTCCACATGCGGATCGACCTGCGACCCCGTCTCCATCTGATCACCTGCCCGACCCTCCTCATCCAGGGCGATAAGGACATCGGTGTCAAGCTCCGGCACACCAGGGCCGCCGCCGCCCTGATCCCGGACGCCCGGCTCGAAATCCTCGAGGGCAACGGGCACTGGTCCAACCGCCAGTCCCCCGACCGGGTCAACGCCCTCGTCGCGGAGTTCCTCGGCCCGCCTCACTGAACCGGTCTCCCGCGCGGGGGCGCTCCGGTTTCCCGGCCGGTCTCCGTACGGCGATCGATGTCAATCGAAGGATGAATGTGGATCAGGGCCGGGACCCGTAGCATGCGCTGGTGCGTGGTCGTGGCGCTGGGGCGCTCGGACGGCTGTCCGCCGTCGATCCGCTCGTGCTCGACGGTGCGCTGGCGCTGGTGATGTCCACCGGGAGCGTGCTGTGGGCGGTCTACGAGCCCGGGCGCGCCACGAGACCGGTGGACGGGCTGTCGGTCACGCTGACGGTCGTGGTGAACCTACCTCTGGCGCTGCGCAGGCGGATGCCCTTCACCGTGCTGGTGGTGTCCGTGGCGGGGGCCGTGGTCTACCACGCGCTCGGCTACCACTACGGGCTCAACAGCATGGCGCCGCTGCTGGCCCTCTACACCGTGGCCGCGCACCGCCCCGCCGCCGCCACCGCCGCGGGCACCGTACTGGTCGTCGCGGAATGGATCCATGCCGTCGATCTGCATCCCGGAATCCAGTGGTGGTCGGCCGTCGGGCAGTCCGTCCTGGTGGCCGGTGTCACGGTGTGCATCGGCGCCGGCGTGCGGCTGCTGGACGAGCGCACCGGCCGGCTGACCGAGCTGGCCGCGCGGCTCCGCGAGGAGCAGGCCGCCGCCGCGCTGCGGGCCGTCACCCAGGAGCGGGTGCGCATCGCGCGGGAGCTGCACGACGTGGTGGCGCACCACATGTCGGTGATCTCGGTACAGGCGGGCATGGGCAGGTATGTCGCCCTGGACGACCCGGTGACCGCGCACGAGACGCTGGAGGTCATCGCCGGCGCCAGCCACGAGGCGCTGGGGGAGATGCGGCGGCTGCTGTCGATCCTGCGGGTGGAGGCGCACGACGAGGACGAGGACCTCTACGCGATCACCCCGGGTCTGGGCGGGCTCACGGCGCTGCTCGAGCGGGTGCGCGCGGCCGGACCCGCGGTCGAGGCGCGCGTCGTGGGGGCGGTGCGGCCGCTGCCGTCCGGGTTGGATCTGTGCGCCTACCGGATCGTGCAGGAGTCGCTGACCAACGTGCTCAAGCACGCCGGGGCGGCGCGGGTGGAGGTGCTGCTGGAGTACGGCCCGGCCGAACTGACCGTCGGCGTCACCGACGACGGGACCGGATCTCCCGGCGTGCCCGGCTCTGGGGGCGCCGGGCACGGGTTGATCGGCATGACCGAACGTGTCAGGCTCTATCAGGGAAAGATCACTGCGGGGCCCAGGCCGGAGGGCGGGTTCGCGGTGGTGGCCGTACTCCCGTTGCCTGCACCCGCACCGGGCGGGTGACGTCCGGACGACACACTTACCTGCGAGGCGCGCGAATGGTCACCGTACTGGTGGTCGACGACCAGGTGCTGATCCGCGCGGGGCTGGCCGCGCTCATCCGCGCCGCTCCGGGCCTGGAGGTCGTCGGGGAGGCCGCCACCGGCGAGGAGGCCGTTGACCTCGCGGCGGAGCTCCGGCCCGACGTCGTGCTGATGGACATCCGGCTGCCCGGGATCAGCGGCATCACCGCGACCGAGCGCATCCTCGCGGCGGGCGGTTCCCAGGCGCCGAAGGTGCTGATCCTGACCACCTTCGACATCGACGAGTACGTCTACAACGCGCTGCGCCTGGGGGCGAGCGGCTTCCTCCTCAAGGACACCCCGCCCGAACGCCTGATCGCCGCCGTCCAGACGGTCGCCGGCGGAGACGTCCTGCTCGCCCCGAACGCCGTCAGGCGGCTGGTGGAGGCCTTCAGCGGCACGCCGGCCGTACGCCCGCGCGCGCAGCCAGGCGCGCGGCCGGAGCAGCTCGCCCCGCTCACGGCGCGTGAGGTCGAGGTGCTCCAGCTCGTCGGGCAGGCCATGTCCAACAGGCAGATCGCCGAGGCGCTGTCGCTGAGCGAGGCCACGGTCAAGACGCACCTGAACCGGCTGATGAGCAAGCTCCACCTGACCAGCCGCGCGCAGGTGGTCGTCCTGGCCTACGACTGCGGCCTGATCGAGCCCGCCGGCAGGGAGTCCCGGTCGTGACGGGACCCGCCGTCCGCCGTGCCGGACGCGTGTACGGCGGGCGGTCTTCGCCCGGAGGTCCGCCCCCGCGATGTCACCTCCGGACGAAGACCTGACCGTGGGCGGGCGCCGGACCGCGCCCGGGGACGGTTACCGGCCGACGGCCGCGTTCGCCGCCGCGACCACGGCGGCCGTGGCCGCGGCGGGAACGGCGGGCTTCACGAACCTGGGCATGCGCCGGTCTCCTCCGACGGGCCGCCCCGGAGCGGGCGGCTGCCGGAACGACTGACTGCGAATGTATCCGGCCGCCGGGACCCGGGAGTCAACCCGCTGATTGATCTTCGGGTCCGCCGGATGCGGTAGCACGCACGGCCGATGGACCGGGTGCGGTAGCCGGAGGCGGTGGCCGGCCGAGATCAGGACCTCCCACCGCCGGGGCGGCCTTCCCCGGGTGTCCGGACCCTGTGGGCGCCTCCCGCGGCGGCGGGGAGAGGACGCCGCTCCTATCGGGAACGGAGATCGCCTGCCGCCAGGGCGAGCAGTTCGTCGACCGACCACTGGTCGTAGGCGTGCTCGCCGTACTTGCACGCGACCACCCGGCCGTCGGAGGCGATCAGGAAGTCGGCGGGCAGCCCGAGCCGTCCGCCGTGCGGGCGGGCGGCCGGTGCGCGCTCCCGCCCGCGGGCGACCTGCCGAAGGCCGCGCAGGACGGCCAGGACGATCGTCCCCCACACCCGGGGGTCGAGCAGCGCGCGGGGCGCCGACTCCACGCCGAACTCGGCGTACAGCTTCTTATCCGGGTCGGCGATGACGGCGAACGGCAGGCCGGCGGCGTGCTCGGCCAGTTCGTCGGCGGGGGAGTGGAAGACCACCGCCTCGCGGACGCCGGCCGCCTCGATCCCGGCGTGGCGGGCGACGAAGGAGCGCAGGTGCAGGTTGCAGACCGGGCAGCCGGCGAAGCGCCGGAACTGCAGGTGGACCAGGCGATCCGGATCCGGGACGGCGGCCGTGCGTCCGTTGACGGCGGGCAGGTCGCGGGCGGGGACGTCGGAGCCGGGCTGGAGGCGCATGGGAGCTCCCTCATAGGTGTACGGCATACGCCTAAGATTGTAGGCGTATGCCGTACACTTTCGCGCACCATGCCCCGCCCTCGTTCCCTCACCCAGGACCGGATCGCCGCCGCCGCCCTCGCCGTCATCGACCGCGACGGGCTCGCGGCGCTGTCGATGCGCGCCGTCTCGACGGAGCTCGGTGTGAGCACGATGGCGCTCTACCGCTACGTCGACGACCGCCGGGAACTGGAAGGGCTCGTGGTCGAGCTGGTGCTCGGCGGCGTGGACGTGTCCCCGCCCTCCGAAGGGGCGTGGCAGGAGCGGATCGCCGTCCTGGTGGGCAGGATGCGAGACCACGTGGGCGCGCACCCGGAGGCCGTGCCGCTGACGATGATCCACCGGCACGGCTCGGCGGGGGTGCTGCGCTGGTCGGAGGCGGTGCTCGCGATCCTCGCCGAGGCCGGCCTCGACGGGCCGGAACGGGTCATCGCCCTGCGGGGCCTGCTGAGTTACGTGATCGGCGCGGTCCAGCTGGAGCATCTGGGCCCGCTGTCGGGCGAGGGGACGGCCGCCATGGCCGGGCTGTCCCCGGCCGAGTTCCCCCATCTGGCCGAGACCGCGGGCCACGCGCGGCTCGTCGGCGCCGACGAGGAGTTCCGCGGCGGCCTGGCCATGGTGCTGCGGGGCATCCGGGCGGGGGCCGGTCCGTTCAGGAGCCGGGGAGGGCGCGGTTGACCGCGGCGGTGTAGGCGCGGAACGCCCTGGTGCGGTTGGCGGGATCACCGATCCAGGCGCGGTCCAGCCTCCCGCCGGTGAAGAACCGCTTCCGCTGGCCGAGGCTGATCTCCAGCTGCACTCCTCTGCCCCGCCGGTTCCTGTTGGTGATGTTGTCCGGGCTCCTGCCCCTCAGGCCCGCGGGCACCGACCTGGCGACGCTGAAGCCCGCGGCGCGCAGTTCGGCGGCGATCTTCCTGATCAGCGCCGTGTCACGGCCGCCGATGTAGGTGGTCGCCCTGGAGCCGGCCGCGCCGTGCCAGGCGACGGTGTAGTCGACCCTGGACACCAGGGCGCGCGCCTTCGGCTCGTCGAACCTGTCGGCGGTGATGTGCAGGTCGCGGTTGCCGGAGGCCTTGACGGCCGTGAACGAGTAGTAGGCGTGCCGGCCGGCGCGGGCGGAGTGGTTCGCCAACTGGGTCGTCGGCGGTTCGATGGCGCCTCCGTGGACGGCGATGTGGGCCACCCGCGCCCCGCGGGGGAAGCGCTGCTCGCGCCGGTAGTCCCTGCCCTCGGTCTCGTGGGCGGCGAGCTGGGCGTAGCCGGTGTACTTGTCCGCGGGGCGGGTCCGTACGGGTTCGGCGGGAGTGACATGCGGGTGCGCCGGAGCGGCGTGCGGGTGCGCCGGAGCGGCGATCAGCGCCGGTGCCAGACCGCTCACGAGCAGGACGGCGCCGATCCGCGCACCCGTTCCCGGCATCGGTGCCTCCTGAGGTCGTCTCCGGTGGAGCGGCGCGGGAGGGGCCGTCGCGCACGCCTTCCCCTGCAGGTTAAGCGGTGGGCGCCGGCAGGAGCGGTTTGCGGGCCGGTGTGTCGGGCCGGCCGGTCGGCCGGGCTTCAGGGCTCCCGTCCTTCCGCACTTCCACTCCCTCTGCACTTCCACTCCCTCCGCCCTTCCGGTCCGGGCGGTCCGGGCGGTCGTGCGGGCCGGGAGGAGGTCCCGCGCCGCGGAAAATGTCGGCGTGCTCTGGTAGGCCTGGGCCATGGGTGTGAGCGTTGACGAGTTCCTGGAGATGCTGGACCGGCTGCCGGAGGTGAAGCAGACCCCTGGCGGTGACTGGATCGCGCTGAAGGTGCGGGGCAAGGGGTTCGGCTACCTGTGGGAGCGGACCGAGACGGTCGGCCTGAAGGCGACGATCGAGGAGCAGATCGCGCTGGTGGCGGAGCGGCCGGAGGTCTTCGAGCCCCAGTTCACTGCGGGCCGGTTCGGCTGGGTGGTGGTGCGGCTGGCGGGGATCGACGCGGACGAGCTGTTCGAGCTGGTCACCGAGGCGTGGTGCCTGACGGCGCCCAGGCAGCTGGTCGCCGCCCACGAGGCGGGACGCTAGCCGGACGCCGTCAGGGGCGCGGACGCGGTCAGCCGACCCGGCAGGAGACCGAGGGCAGGGTCTGGTTGCCGTTGTGCATGACGGTGAAGCCGAAGGTGTTGCCGCTGCCGTTGGGCCGCATCGTCATCACGTTGCCGCTGGAGTCCCAGCTGGGGCTGCCGTTCCAGGTGGCGATGATCTTCTGCGGGCTCCGCACGGTCACGGTGGCGATCCAGGAGGCGCTGCCGGAGACGGTGACGGAGGCGTTGAAGCGGTCGCCCCACTGCTGGCCGCGCGAGATCGTGGCGGTGCAGCCGCCGGGATCGCCGGTCGGAGTGGCCGTCGGGGTCGCCGTCGGGCCGCCGGTCGGGGCGACGGCCCTGCCGGTCGACGGTGAGATCATGCCGGCGCACAGGTTGCGGCTGCGCAGGTTCGCGGCGATCTGGGGGATCGCCGCGATCGTGTTCGCGTAGTTGTCGTGCATGAGGATGACCTGGCCGTTCTGCAGCCGGCCGGCCGCCTGCACGATCTGCGAGGTGCTCGCGTTGTTCCAGTCCTGGGAGTCGACGTCCCAGAGGACCTCGGTGAGGCCGAGCTGCTGCTCGATGGACCTGAGCGTGGAGTTGGTCTCGCCGTAGGGCGGCCGGAACAGCTTCGGCGTGGTTCCCGTGGCCTGCTGGATGGCCTGCTGGGTCCGCTGGAGCTCCGACTGGATCTGGGAGCCGCCCAGCTGGGTCAGGTGGGGGTGCGACCAGCTGTGGTTGGCGACCCACATGCCGGCGTCCTGCTGGGCCCTGGTCAGTGAGGGGTTGTTCTGCACGTTCTGCCCGGTGTTGAACATCGTGGCGCGCAGGCCGTTGGCCTTCAGCGTGTTCAGCAGGTTGGTGGTGGTGCCCGGGTTCGGGCCGTCGTCGAAGGTCAGGCCCACGTATCCGGCGCTGCAGTCGGCGGCGGCGGCGGTGCCCGCGGAGGAGGGCAGCGCCACGACGAGCCCGGCGGCCAGAGCGGTGAGGGCGCCCGTGACGAGCGCCTTCCGGACACGGGAGAGGCGGGTGCCGCGGGGGGTGACGGTGTCGATCATGGTTGTTCCTCCAGTGGAACACTGATCGGGGACATGGGGGACATGGGGGACATGGGGGACATGACGGTCGGGCGGGCGCGGGGAGGGGCCGTGCTGAACCGCGCCCGCCTCACGGGCCGTCCGTGCGGGGGAGATCTCTGCCCGGGCACTCATTCTGAGGACGGTTTCTGAAACATGTCAACGTCCATCTGAAATGTTTCAGATCAAACAACCGGTCGACTCCGGCTCTGCCTCGCATGACTTCAGGAAACGGGCTTCGAAAGTTTCATGACATTGATGATCGTCCGCCGGTGTCCGGCTCTCGGGGTGATGAGCACGATGTGCTCCTGATCCGCAGGCCATGGTCCGGGGCGTCCGGGGCGTGCGGCCCGGCCGGGGGAGGGGTCGCTAGGATCCGGCCATGGCGGCCGAGACGTTGATCGGGAACGGGTTCGCGGAGCGCGCCGAGGCGCACCGGCGCGAGCTGCACGTGCACTGCTACCGGATGCTCGGCTCCTTCGACGAGGCCGAGGACCTGGTCCAGGAGACGTTCCTGCGCGCGTGGCGCCGCCGGGACACCCTGCGGGACGGGGACGGCCTGCGGGCCTGGCTGTACCGGATCGCCACCAACGCCTGCCTGGACCACCTCAGGGCGCACCCCCGCCGCCCGGAGCCACGCCCGGCGCCGGCCGGGGCCGATCCCGGGCTCGACCCGCCCGCCTCGGGCATGGTCTCCTGGCTCCAGCCGTACCCCGACGAGCTGCTGGACGCGGCGGACCTGGTGATCGAGCGCGAGACGATCGAACTGGCCTTCCTGGTCGCGATCCAGCACCTGCCGCCCCGGCAGCGGGCGGTGCTCATCCTGCGCGACGTGCTCGGCTGGTCGGCGCAGGAGACCGCCGAGTCGCTGGAGCTGACCGTCGCCGCGGTGAAGAGCGCCCTGCAGCGGGCCAGGCCGGTCCTCAGGAGGCACCTGCCCGCGCGACGGCTGGAATGGGCCGCATCCGCCGGTCCCACCCCGGAGGACCGAGCCGTCCTGCGGCGTTACATCGACGCCGTCGAGCAGGCCGACCCGTCCATCCTCACCGAGGTGCTCCGGGCCGACGTCTGGCAGGCGATGCCGCCGGCGCCGATCTGGCTGCAGGGGCTGGAGACGTTCGTGGCCGCCTGGACCCCGGCGATGACCGGGCCCGAGGCGTGGGGAGACTGGCGGGTGCTCGCCGTACGGGCCAACCGCCAGCCCGCGGCCGCCGCCTACCTGCGCCGAGCGGGCGAGACCTGCTTCTCGCCCTCCTGGCTGGGGGTCCTGCGGCTCGAGGACGGGCTGGTCACCCAGATCACCACGTTCGGGGACGAGATGTTCCCCTCGTTCGGCCTGCCGGCCTCACTCTGACCGATCCGCGGAGATCCGCGAGGGACCGATTCCTTTTCCGGGCCGCCCTCGTCTCATGGGGGACAGGTCGTGAGAGAAGGGAAGCATCGTGTCCGATCTTCAGAAGAACGTCCAGGCCGTCGTCGAGGAGCTGGTGGAGTCGGGAGCGGAACGCGGCGTGCAGGTCGCCGTCTACCGGCGCGGCGAGCTCCTGGCCGACGCGGTGGCGGGGGTGGCCGACCCGGAGACGGGCCGCCCCTTCACGTCCGGCACCCCGGTCTACGCGACCTCGACAGGCAAGGGCGTGACCGCGACCGTCGTCCACGTGCTGGCCGAGCGCGGGGCCCTCGGCTACGAGACCAGGATCGCGGACGTGTGGCCGGAGTTCGCCGCCTGCGGCAAGGAGAAGGCGACCGTACGGCACGCGCTGACGCACGCGACCGGTGTGCCCGGGGTGCCGGTGGACACCACGCCCGAGGACCTGTGCGACTGGGACCGGATGTGCGCCGTGATCGCCGCCGCCGAGCCGTGGTGGGAGCCGGGCACCCGGTTCGGCTACCACCCGCAGACCTACGGCTACATCCTGGGCGAGGTCGTCCGGCGGGTGACGGGGAAGCCCGTCTCGCAGGTGCTCCGCGAGGAGGTGTCCGGTCCGCTCGGCGTGGCCGGTGAGCTGTTCTTCGGCGTACCGGAGTCCGAGCTCGGCCGGCTGGCCAGGATCGAGGACGCCGGACCGCCGATGGAGCTGCCCGCCGAGATGATGGCGCAGATCCCGTTCTTCAAGGTGGTCGGCGGCTACACGGCCGCCCCCCTGGGGGCGATGCCGGACGCCGCGTTCAGCAACCGCGCCGACGTGCTGACCTCCGACATCCCGGCGGGTGCCACGATGACCGCCCGCGCGGTGGCCCGCATGTACGACGCGCTGCTGGGCGGGGAGCTCGTCTCCGCCGGCCGGCTGCGCGAGCTGTCCTCCCCCGCGGTGAGCGGCGTGGACGAGGTGGCGGGCAATCCGGCCACCCTGGCACTGGGCTACTCGGTCGGCCTGACGGAGGGGATCGGCCTGCCCACCGTGTTCGGGGCGGCCGGCAGCGGCGGCACCGCGGCCTTCGCGGACACCGCCACCGGGATCAGCGTCGGCGTGATGAAGAACCGGGCCTCGGCCGGTGACTTCGGCACCGTCGAGCGGATCGCCCGGCTCGTCCTCCGGGCGGACTGACCGTCCGGAGGACGAGCCGGCGGGCTGACCGCCCGGAGCGCGCGGAGGAACTCGTCCGGCGCGTCCGGTGCGGCGGCCGCGGCCGGTTCCGGGGACCCGCGGGGGCGGCGCCGCCCCCGCGGGTCCCCGGGCGGGCCCGCGGTCAGAGGTCGCCGATCCTCGGGATCAGCTCGCTCAGCACCCACAGGGCCAGGCCCAGCGCGAGGAGGTTGATCCGGGCGCCGCCGATGCCGAACGCGGCCAGCAGGAAGCAGGCGAGAGCGAAGATCAGCAGGATGAGGGTGAGCACGGGAAGTCCTTTCCGTCCGGTGGGGCCAGCGGGGACTACCCGTGATCGTCCCGGTCATGCGCGGCGCCGCCGGTCGGTGCGATGCTGCCGCCGACCGGGTCCCCGGCCGGGCACCGGCCGGCGCCGTCCACAGCTCCGCGGGCGGCCGTCCGCGTCGTCCACAGGCTCGCGATCCCTCCGCCGGGGCGTCCTGATCCTCCTAGAATGACGTGATGACTTCCCCGCACGGCGCCCCGCAGAGCGACCCCGAGGCAGACGACGCGTCGCGCGTGCTGCGCCGGGTCTTCGGTTACGACTCGTTCCGGGAGGGACAGCGGGAGATCATCGACCACGTCGTCGCCGGCGGAGACGCGCTGGTGCTCATGCCCACCGGCGGCGGCAAGTCGCTGTGCTACCAGGTCCCCGCCCTCGTGCGGAAGGGCACCGGCGTCGTCGTCTCACCGCTGATCGCGCTCATGCAGGACCAGGTCGACGCGCTGACGGCCCTCGGCGTGCGGGCGGGCTTCCTCAACTCCACGCAGGAGCACGAGGAGCGCCGCGAGGTCGAGGCCGCCTTCCTCGCCGGTGAGCTGGACCTGCTCTACGTGGCGCCGGAACGGCTGCGCACCTCCGCGACGCTGGGCCTCCTCGACCGCGGCTCGATCGCGCTGTTCGCCATCGACGAGGCGCACTGCGTGGCCCAGTGGGGGCACGACTTCCGTCCCGACTACCTGGCGCTGTCCGCCCTGCACGAGCGCTGGCCCGACGTGCCGCGCATCGCGCTGACCGCCACCGCCACCGAGGCCACCCACGCGGAGATCGCGGCCCGGCTGAACCTGGGGGAGGCCCGCCACTTCGTGGCGAGCTTCGACCGCCCCAACATCCAGTACCGCATCGCGCAGAAGCGGGAGCCCCGGCGGCAGCTGCTGCAGCTGCTCCGCACCGAGCACGCCGGGGACGCCGGCATCGTCTACTGCCTGTCCCGGGCCTCGGTGGAGAAGACCGCCGCGTTCCTGGCGGAGAACGGCGTCCAGGCGCTGCCATACCACGCCGGGCTCGACGCGCGCACCCGCGCCGAGCACCAGGCGCGCTTCCTGCGCGAGGACGGCCTCGTCATGGTCGCCACCATCGCGTTCGGCATGGGCATCGACAAGCCCGACGTGCGGTTCGTCGCCCACCTCGACCTGCCCAAGTCCATCGAGGGCTACTACCAGGAGACTGGGCGGGCCGGCCGCGACGGCCTGCCGTCCACCGCGTGGATGGTCTACGGGCTCCAGGACGTCGTGCAGCAGCGCAGGATGATCGACACCTCCGAGGGCGACGCCGCCCACCGCCGCCGCCTGAGCGCCCACCTCGACGCCATGCTGGCGCTGTGCGAGACGGTCGAGTGCCGCCGCGTCCATCTGCTCGCCTACTTCGGCCAGGAGTCCGGCGCCTGCGGCAACTGCGACACCTGCCTCACGCCGCCGGAGACCTGGGACGGCACGATCGCCGCGCAGAAGCTCCTCTCGGCCGTGCTGCGCCTGAGGCGCGAGCGGGGGCAGAGTTTCGGCGCGGGCCACGTCATCGACATCCTGCTCGGCCGGGAGACCGACAAGGTCGTCCAGCACGGCCACGCCTCCCTGACGGTCTTCGGCGTCGGCACGGAGCTGAACGAGTCCGAGTGGCGCGCCGTGGTGCGCCAGCTGCTGGCCAGAGGGCTCCTGACCGTCGAGAGCGACCATGGCACGCTAGCGCTCACCGACGCGAGCGCCGACGTGCTGGCCCGGCGGCGGGAGGTGCCGCTCCGCCGCGACCCGGAGCGGGCGGCCCGGGCCGAGGCCGGGGCCCGCGCCTCCGGCCGCCGTCCGTCCCCGGCGGCGGACCTGCCCGAGGAGGCCGTGCCGGTGTTCGAACGGCTCCGCTCCTGGCGCGCCGCCGCCGCCAAGGAACGAGGCATCCCCGCGTACGTGGTCTTCCACGACGCGACCCTGCGCCAGATCGCGACCGACTCCCCGTCCTCCCTGGCCGAGCTCGGCCGGGTGAGCGGCGTCGGCGAGAACAAGCTGGCGAAGTACGGCCAGGAGATCCTGGACGTGCTCGCCTCCGGAGCCCCCCACGTCCAGGACATGCTGGAGCTCTGACGGCCCCGGGCTCAGCGCTCGCAGACGAGCCCGTCGCGGTCGGCGTCGTGATACCACGCGTACTCCGGGTGGACGCTGCGCTCGTACGGCCCGAAGCCTGCGGAGAGCGCCGACTTGCAGGTGCGGAAGCGGGGGTCGGGAGACCAGCCGGGTCCCGCGTAGCCCGCCGTCCGCGCCTCGACGGGGAGCGGGGCCACCAGGTCCTTGCTGCTGTCGCACCGGCCCGACCAGATCCGCAGCCGCCTCTTGCGCGCCCGGGCCTCCTCCAGGCGCATCGTCCTGATGTAGCGGTCGTTCTTGCGGTACAGCAGTGACTTGGCGTACCCGTAGCGGATGAGGTTGCGGGCCACGGACAGGCCCCGGTGGTTGTAGACGTAGAACAGGCGGCGCCCGTAGTGGTCCTTGTAGTCGCGGTCCCGCAGCAGGTAGGCGGTCCTGCCGAGGGGCAGGAGCGTGCGGGCGCGCTCCGTCGCGGAGTCGAACCAGCACCGGCCGTACTCCGGGGTGTCGAGGCCGAGCAGGCGCACCCGGACGGTCCGGCTGCTCCTGCCGAACCGGACCTCGATCGTGTCGCCGTCCACGATGCGCACCACCCTCGCCTTCTGGACGCCTCTCGGCAGGCCCGCCGCCGAACCGGCCGCGGCGGCCGGGGAGGCGGTCAGGGGAAGGGCCACGAGGGCGGTGACGACCGGAAGGGCCAGCCGGAGAACGCGTCGCACAGAGAACCTCTCACTAGAAGGAGGGCCGGACGCGCGGAACGGGTCGGACACGACGCACGACGACCGATCCTGGAACGCTGCAAGCAGTCCCCCTCGTGGTCCCGGCGACCCGGACACGGCGAAGAGGTCCCGCCCCTCCCGCAGGAGGGGCGCGGCCCCGGCCCCATTGCCGAGGGTTTAAGTACCCCCGTGTCTCACCAGGGTAATCACCTTGATGTGATTTGGCTGGCAGGACGGGCGTGTCCGCCGATCTGCGGATCGGTCCGGGTCGTGCCGGCCCCGGGTCCCGGAGGGCCGGCCTGCCTTCGAGGACCGGCGGGTCCCACCTGGTGCCCGCTTGGGGCATGCCGATGTGATCGAAGACGAGGAGTTCCGGAACGGACCGGTAACGGATCACCTAAGTGGCGACGCGGATTCACGGACGGGCCACCCCGCCATCCTGCCAAGGATCGATCTCGGCGGCGTCCAGGGATCCGAGCCGGTTCGATCCCCGTGCGGGGAGGGCGGAGCGAGAGGCGACCGTTCGCCGTACGGCCATGCCCGGTGAGCATATTCGGTGCTGGTACACAGTGAATTGCCAGGAACGGTGGGTAGCCTCCCCATGCATGAACTGGCAGCGCACCGTCAACGAGGCCCTGGTCAGGTTCACCGGATTCCAGCTCAGGCGAGCAGGGGCATCCGACTCCGCCGGGGTGGTGACCCCGGCCGTCCCGGCCGAGGGTCTCGTCCGGCCGCCCGCCGACCCGGAGGCGGACCGGTTGCTGCGCGCGCCCGTCTTCATCCTCTCGCCCGTCCGGTCCGGGTCCACGCTCCTGCGGGCGATGCTGGGCGCCCACTCCGCGCTGCACGCCCCCCACGAGCTGCACGTGCGCCGCCTGACGGTGGGGTTCGGCACCTCCCTGTCGAAGAAGGCGATGGCCGCGCTCGGGCACAACCAGGCCGACCTGGAGCACCTGCTCTGGGACCGGGTGCTCCACCGGGAGCTGGTGCGCAGCGGCAAGTCCGTCATCGTGGAGAAGACCCCGGCCAACGCCTTCGCCTTCCAGCGCATCGCCACCTGCTGGCCCGACGCCCGGTTCGTCTTCCTGCTCCGCCACCCGGCCTCCATCGCGGCCTCCTGGCACGAGGCGAGCCCGGAGAAGCGCACCCCGGAGGAGGCCGCCCTCGACGCCCTGCGCTACATGAAGGCGGTCCAGCGCGCGCGCAGGGCATTGGCCGGTCTGACCGTCCGCTACGAGGACCTGACCGCCGACCCGGAGGCGCAGACGCGCCGGATCTGCGACTTCCTGACCGTCGGCTGGGAGCCGGGGATGCTCGCCTACGGAGCGCCGGAGGTGGTCGACAAGGGCCTCGGAGACTGGAAGGACAAGATCCGGTCGGGGACCGTGCAGCCGGGACGCGACCTGCCCGATCCCGACACGATCCCCGAGGTGTTGAGACCGATATGTCGGATTTGGGGGTACCTCCCATAAGAGGGAGGAGGACCGAACCCATGAGGATCCACTACGTGCTCCTGCACGCGTACGGCATGGGCGGCACCATCCGTACCGTCTTCAACCAGGCGAACGCGATGGCCGCGGCCGGCCACGACGTGGAGATCGCCAGCGTGATCCGGCGCCGCGACACCCCGCAGTTCCCCCTCGACCCCCGGGTCGCGCTCACCACCCTGGTGGACCAGCGGGACGGGGCGCCGCCCGACTCCACCGCCCGCCGGGTCTGGCGGCGGCTGCGCGGCCGCATCGTCCCGCGCGGCGAGTTCGCCGCGCACTACTTCACCGAGCGCGTGGAGAAGGCCGCCATCGACTACGTCTCCTCGGTCGAGGACGGCGTCCTGGTGACCACCCGCCCCGCGCTGAACCTCATCTCCGCCCGCCGCGGGCCCGGCGGCGCTGTGCGGATCGCCCAGGAGCACATGAACCTGGCCACCCACCCCGCCACCGTCCGGGCGGAGATCGCCCGCCACTACGGCAGGCTGGACGCGCTCGCCGTGCTCACCGGCACCGACCGCAGGGACTACCAGCGCCTGCTGCCCGGCACGCCGGTGGTGTGCATCCCCAACGCGGTCCCCGACCTCGGCGGCCGGCGGCCGGCCGCGCACGAGAACCGGCTCGTGGTCGCCGCCGGGCGGCTCACCGCGCAGAAGGGCTTCGACCTGCTCATCCGCGCCTTCGCCCGGGTCGTGGAGGAGCACCCCGACTGGCGGCTGCGCATCTACGGCAGCGGCGCGAAGAAGGCCGAGCTGCGCAAGCTCGTCACCCGGCTCGGCCTCGAGGACAACGTGGCCCTGATGGGCCGCAGCGACCACCTGCCGGACCACCTGGCGGAGGCGTCGGTGTACGCGCTCAGCTCCCGGTTCGAGGGGCTGCCCATGGTGATGATCGAGGCCATGGGCCACGGGCTGCCGGTCGTGGCCTTCGACTGCCCGACCGGTCCCGGCGAGGTCCTGACCGACGGAGTCGACGGGCTGCTCGTCCCCCCGGGCGACGTCGGCGCGCTCGCCGCGGGCATCAGCCGTCTCATCGCCGACGAGGGACTGCGCCGCCGTCTGGGCGCCGCGGCCCGCGAGACCGTGCGCGACTACGCGCCGGACGCGGTGATGCCGCTCTGGGAGAACCTGTTCGCCGAGTTCCTCGGGGCCGGTGTGGCCCCCTGACTCCGGGCACCGACCCGGTGGCCCACAGCCGACGGCGGCCGCCCACCGCCGCCCACCGCCACGGCCGATCCGGCCGCCGGGAATAATCGGATGTGCTCCGACCGGTGAATCGCTACCGTTGGAAATGCTTCAGACGTCAACGGATCCGGCAGGAGGGCCCGGTGAAACCATTTCGGGCGAGACGGCCTGATCCCGATACCAGAGAACCGAAGAGTGCTTCCCCGGTGCGAAGGCCGCGGATACTTCGTCGCTCTCTCCAAGCGAAGGTCCGGGTTCGACTCCCGGTCCCGGCTCCGGCCGGGGTGGTGTAACGGCAGCACATCAGTGGCCGCCGCCGACCCAGATCTCGGGGAAGCCCTCATTTGAAGACAGCCCCTTCCCGGTGCGAAGGCAACGGATACTTCGATTAGGGATCGAGAAGTCCGGGTTCGATTCCCGGCGCGCCGACCGAGGACCGCGGCGCGTGGTGTAAAGGAAGCACGCTTTGTTCCGTCGCCGATTCCGACCTCGGGAAGGGCTCATAATTCCACCCGCGCCTCCCGGTGCGACGACAGCGGTTACTTCAGGTTCGAATCCTCGGTCCCCCATGGGGGCCCATCGCCCGGTCCGGTCGGGCGGACCGCCGTCACCCCGATCTCGGGAGGAACACGTTCCAGCGCGCGCCCGGTGCGCAGGCGAGGGCTACTTCCACTGTTAATGGGGTTGTCGCCGGTTCGAGTCCGGCCGGGACCGCACGGTCCCGTAGCTCAGACGGAAGAGCGCCTATGTGCCTTCGCCGCCCCGACCTCGGGCGCGCTCCGTGAAAGGACGCGTGTTCCTCCCCCTCTGCTCCCCGCGGAAAGGAGTCCGCTCCGATGTCCAAGTTCAACACCGGCACCGTCCGCTCCGCCCTCTCCAGCATGGTGAGGACCGGGCGGACGCCGTCCGGCCGCACCCACGAGGGCGCCCCCGGCTACGTCCGGGACGCCAGGGGCGAGCTCTTCCTGCTGGCGGTCTCGAACCTGGTCGGAGAGGACACCTTCTACGAGAAGGCGGGCGAGCGCGACGAGCGCTTCCGCGCGCTCGTCCACCGGGTCGCCGTCGCCGACGGTGAGTGGCTGTCCCGCTTCCTGCCCTGGCTGCGCGGCACGGCGAACCTGCGCACCGCGCCCGTCGTGGCCGCACTGGAGGCCGTACGGGCCCGTCTCGACGCCGGGCTGCACGGCCTCAACCGGCAGCTGGTGAGCGGTGTCCTGCAGCGCGCCGACGAGCCCGGCGAGGCGCTCGCCTACTGGACCTCCCGGTACGGCCGCGCCGTGCCCAAGCCGGTCAAGCGCGGCATCGCCGACGCGGTCGGTCGGCTGTACGGCGAGCGGAGCCTGCTCAAGTACGACGCCGACTCCCGGGGCTTCCGCTTCGGCGACGTCATCGACCTCGTCCACCCGGCGCCCGCGGCGGACAGGCCGTGGCAGGGCGAGCTGTTCGCGCACGCGCTCGACCGCCGGCACGGCCGCGACAAGCCGATCCACCCGTCGCTGGCGGTGCTGCGCGCCCGCGCGGCGCTGACGGCCCTGCCGGTCGCCGAGCGCCGCGCCGTCCTGGCCGACCCCGGCCGCCTGGCGGCCGCGGGCATGACCTGGGAGGCGCTCGCCGGCTGGCTGCAGGGGCCGATGGACGCCGCGGCGTGGGAGGCCGTGATCCCCTCGATGGGCTACATGGCTCTGCTCAGGAACCTCAGGAACTTCGACGAGGCCGGAGTCTCCGACGAGGCCGCCGCGCGCGTCGCGGCCAGGCTCGCCGACCCCGGCGAGGTGGCCCGGTCGCGGCAGCTGCCGTTCCGGTTCTACTCCGCCCACCGCAGCGCGCCGTCGCTGCGCTGGGGGCAGGCGCTGGAGCGGGCGCTGACGTCGGCCACGGGGAACGTGCCGTCGTTCGGCGGCCGGACCCTGGTCCTGGTCGACACCTCGGCGTCGATGACGTCCGGCGGGATCACTGCCCGCTCCACGGTCACCCCGGCCCAGGCCGCGGCCCTGTTCGGGGTCGCGCTCGCGGCCCGGGGCGAGCGGGTGGACCTGTACGGCTTCGCCGACGGCGTCTTCCGGCACGGGGTCCGCAGGGGCGCGTCCGTCCTGAAGGAGGTGGAGCGGTTCTGCGCGCGGACCGGCGAGGTCGGCCACGGCACGCAGATCGCCGACTCGGTCCGGCGGACCTACTCCGGCCACGACCGGGTGGTCATCCTGTCGGACATGCAGACCATGAGCGGGCACCACGCCGGCGGTGTCACCGGTGCCGCGCCGGCGCACGTCCCGATGTACGGCTTCAACCTGCAGGGCTACCGGCACGCCGCGATGCCGACCGGCTCGGGCAACCGCCACGAGTTCGGCGGCTTCTCCGACGCCGCCTTCAGGCTGATCCCGTTGCTGGAGGCGGGGCGGAACGCGGACTGGCCGTTCTGACCCAGGCCCCGCGGGAGGCCGACCGGCCGTTCTGACCCGGGCCCCGCGGGAGGCGGCCCCCGCGGGGCCCGCCGGAACGGCGACGGGCCCCGGCCCGCGCCCCGACGGACACGTCGCCTAGGCCGGCGACGATCAGCAGGATCTGGACGGCCATCTCTCGCGCTGGTTCGGCGAACCCTCCGAGCAGGTGACGGATCGGGGCGAAACGGAACCGTCCGTCACATCGGCCCCAACCATGAGCGTGCGTTTGGCAAAAAAGGCGCGGGCATTCTGGAATGATCGGCCCGACACCCCATAGGACAGCGATACTCACGGATCGTGACCGATGCCCCTCATTGATCAAATAACCGCCTTCGTGTCCGAGCGCCCCCTCGCGACGGCCGTCATCTGCGTGGCCGCCCTGATCGTCCTGACCCTGGGCTACTTCGTCGTCCGCGCCGTCTCCCGGGTCGCGACCCGCCTCTTCCAGCGCTACGTCGCCCCCCGCCCGGTGGAGGACGTGCTGACCATCGTCGCCGCCAGCATCGCCACCGGGGTGTCCGCCCAGGGCATGTGGCGCTTCTCCGGCGACGTGCTGGGCTTCGACGGCCCGCTGCGGCTGCTGCTGTTCGCGTTCATTGAGGTCGCGGTCATCACCAGCGCCGTGCGGGCCCGCCGCAACATGCGGGAGAACTTCTCCGCGGGGATCGACGGCGTCGCCGTGTGGGCGCTCACCTGCCTGACCGCGGTGCTGTCCAGCATGGACGCGCGCAGCGCCGCAGAGGCCGTGTTCCGACTCGCCGCCCCGCTGGTCGCCGCGTGGCTGTGGGAGCGCGGCATGGCGATCGAGCGGCACCGCATCAGCGGGCGCTCCCGGATCCACTGGCGGCTCACCCCCGAGCGCATGCTGGTCCGCATCGGGCTGGCGGAGGTCAGCGACCGTACGGCCAGCGAGGTGGACGCCCACCGGAGGCTGACCCGGGTCGCGCTGGCCGCCAAGAAGGCCCGTGCGCTCCGCGAGGCCGGGGCCTCCGACCGGAAGATGCGGGCGGCCCTCGCCAAGCTGGACCGGGAGATGGACCGGGCGGTGGAGCACACCGGCCTGGCGGTCGACGAGGCGCGCCAGGAGGCGCTGCTGTCGCAGATCGGCGCCCTCTACAACACCTCCGCGCTGATCGACCTGTCCCCGCCCGTGCCGTGGGCCCCCGAGCCGGCCTCCCCGGCGCTGCCCGCCCCCGGGCCGCGGGCCACCGTGCTCGTCGACGACGATGACGACGACGCCGAGATGGTGGACGCCGCCCCGCAGACCGCCGACCCGGCCCAGCGCGCGGCCCTGATGCGGGCGGCGCGGGAGTACTGGGACAAGCAGATCGAGCGGAGGTTCGTGCCCCGGGCGTCCGACATCGCCCACGAGACCGGCATGCCGCTGGCCACCGCCCGCGAGTGCCGGGCCCTGTGGAAGCTGGAGCCCCGCGCGCACGCGCTGATCGAGGCGGCGCAGAGCGAGCACGGCGGGGTCGACACCGGGACCTTCCCCGCCATCGAGGTGCCCGAGCCCGTGCTCACCGCCAACGGCTCGTCCTCCGGCCGCTGATCCCGCCCGCCCCCGCTCGTCCGGGCGGTGCGGCGGGCCGTACCCCCGTCCTCCGGTTCCGCCGTGCAGGTCCCGCCTCCGGGCGGCGGCCCGCACGGCGAGGTGAGGGCCGGGCCCGCCCGGGTAGGTAGAGGGCCCGGCACGGATCCGTGAAGGGGGGCCGATGAGCGATCCGGCGGACGACGGCGTGTTCTTCGTGGGCAACGCCACCACCCTGATCCGCTACGGCGGTTTCACGCTGCTGACCGATCCGAACTTCCTGCGCCGGGGGCAGCGGGCCTATCTCGGCTACGGTCTGACCTCCCGGCGGCGCACCGACCCGGCGATCGAGGTCGGCGAGCTCCCGGCGCTGGACGCCGTGGTGCTCTCGCACCTGCACGGCGACCACTGGGACCGGGTGGCCCGCCGGGGCCTGGACCGGGACGTGCCCGTCGTGACCACCCCGCAGGCCGCCCGGCGCCTGCGCCCGCAGGGCTTCCACGGGGCCGTGGGACTGGACACCTGGAGCGGCCACGAGCTGCGCCGGGGCGGGCGCACGCTGAGGATCACCGCGCTGCCGGGCCGCCACGCGCCCGGCCCGGCGCAGGCGCTGCTGCCCCCGGTCATGGGCAGCATGCTGGAGTTCGGCACGGACGGCCGGGTGGACCTGCGGGTGCACATCAGCGGCGACACCCTCCTGGTCCCGGAGCTGGCGGAGATCCCGCGGCGCTACCCCGGCATCGACCTGGCCATCGTGCACCTGGGCGGGACGAAGATCCTCGGCATGCTGATGGTGACCATGGACGGCAGGCAGGGGGCCGACTGGCTCGGCCTGATCGACCCGGACGCCGTCATGCCGGTGCACTACGACGACTACGAGGCCTTCACCTCCCCGCTCGACGACTTCCGCCGCCACGTCGAGCGGGCGGGCCTGGCCGGCCGCGTGCGCTACGTCGCCCGCGGCGAGACGCTCCGCCTCCCCGTACGGCCGGAGCCCGGCGGCGCCCTCGGCGTCCCGGATGCTTCGCAGGCCCGGGGCGTCCAGGGGCCCCGGAGGGGCTCCGGGCGCTCCGGAACGGACGCGGGACGCCGCGGGGACCCGAGAGAGAGGACGACAGCCATGACCGAGACCGATCCGGAGAACACCCCGGACCTCACCGAGCGCTACGAGCGGTCGGGCCGGGTGCCGGACGACCGCGAGGACTCCGCGGGCCCGGGCGCGCCGACCGCCACCGACCCCGGCGGCCCGCCCGCGCAGATCCCCGACGACCGCAAGGCCTCCGCCAGGTCCGGGATGCCGGAGGAGGAGGGGGAGTAGGACGTCCGGCGGGCCCCGGGGAGGCGTGGGGAGACCGGGGGAGACCTGGGGCCCCAGGGGGACCTGGCGGGACCCGAGGAGAGGAGTAGGGTCGCCGTTGCCGGGCACTGTGCCGAACATGCGTGATGAAACGGACTATACGGTCACAGTGACCACGTGCGAGGACGGCCCGCTCCTGCTGAGAGGGCCTTTCACGCTGCTCACTCAGGACGGCCGGCCGGTGGACCCGGGCAGGGCGACGGTGGCGCTGTGCCGGTGCGGGCTGTCGTCGGTCAAGCCGTTCTGCGACGGGTCGCACAAGACGGCCGGGTTCCGGGCCGGAGGCGAACCCGACCCGCAGAGCTGACCGTGCCCGCCGGAGCCGCGCCGGTCCGGGGGAGTCCGGCATCGGGTGAGCGACGATCATCCCGGTCCGTTCTCCGGCCCGTTCCCCGGTTCGGAGCCGCGTCGGGGTCGGTGCCGGGGTCGGTGCCGGGCCGCCGATGCCTCTTGATCCACCGGACCGAGTGCGCGGCCACCCGCAGCCTCCGCCCCGCGTAGGGGACGCCGCCGCGCGTGAGGCGGGCGGCCAGCGCCAGCCAGCTGCAGACCGCCCGCTCCAGGATCCACACCGGGGCGAACAGCGAGGCGCTGAAGGGGAACACCCGTCGGCCCCCGGCGCGCCGCCGTCCCGCCTCGGCCAGGCCCAGCGCCAGTCCCGCACCCGCCAGGACCGCCCGGTGGCGGCGGCGCCGCAGCGCGGTGGCCAGGCCGGGCAGGACGGCGAGGAAGAACGCCATCCGGGCGGGCTGCGCCAGGTCGTCGTAGGCCTGCCGTACCCGCTGGGACCAGAACCGCCCCGCCTCGGGAGGCAGCCGGCGGACATGGAGGCCGAGGGGGCGCGCCTCGCGGCCGCCGCAGGCGCGGACCGTGCGGATGAGCTCCAGGTTCTCGAAGAGCACGTTCCCGTCGTAGCCGCCCATCCGCACGAAGGTGGAGCGGCGCACCCCGAACGTGCCGGGGTAGTCGGCGCCCAGACCCCGGTTGAGCAGCGTGCGGGCGGTGTCCCAGCGGGCGTGCCAGGGCAGCGGGTCGAAGTGGTTCTGCGGGCGGACCAGGTCGGCCTCCTCCAGCAGCGCGCGGACCCGGGCCAGCCCCGCCGCGTCGTAGCGGACGTCGTCGTCGGCGATGACCACGTGCTCCGCCGTGGCCCGGCGCAGCCCTGTGACGACCCCGGAGACCTTGCCGTTGGCGAAGCCGAGGTCGCCGTCGGGCCGCAGGTGCACGGCGAGCCCGCGCCAGCGCCGGGCGTGCCGGTCGAACAGCTCGCCGGGGGAGCCGTCGACCACGATGATCCGCGCGTGCCGGGCCAGCCCGCGCAGGTAGGCGGTCAGCTCGTCCAGGCACGAGTCCTCCTCCCAGCGCAGGGGCAGCACGTAGTCGAGCCCCGTGTCCGTGTCCACGGCCGTGCCGGTGTCTGCGCCCGTGCTCGTGCCCGTGCCGGGGCCGTCGGCTCCGCGGCCGGTCACGGGGCTCCCACGGCCAGGCCGGCCTCGCGCAGCGAGGTGGACCCGTGCTGCCAGCGCTCCATGACGTGCTCGGCGAAGAGCCGGTCGAGGGTGAGCGCGCAGGCGGCGCCGTACAGGACGTCACCGGCCAGGGCGGGGTGGTCGGCGGCGAAACCGCCGCACATGTCGTTCAGGGCGATCTGCTCGTGAACGGCGTCGGCCTGCACGTGCTCGTCGTAGAAGCGGCGGGCCGCCGGGTCGCCGCCCAGCCGCCGCAGGCCCCGGCTGTACTTGAGGTTGGGCGTCGAGGAGGTCATCTCGAACGCCGCCAGGTGGCCCAGCAGCGCCCCCCGGTGCCTGCGGTGGAGACCGAACAGCGACATGGTGTTGCCGATCGCCAGCGTGATCGCCGGGACCCGGTCGACGTGGGCGCCGTAGGAGTCGTCCAGGCCCAGCCCGCGCATGGTGGCCCGGAACAGCTCGGCGTGCATCCGCTCCAGGCGCCCGCAGCCGTACTCGTCCGACTGGATCTCCACCAGGGCGGCCTTGGCCCGGCCGTGCAGCCGGGGGATCGCCCAGGTGTGCGGGTCGGCCTCCTTGAGGTGGTAGACCGACCGGTGCACGACGAACTCCCTGAACTGCTCCAGGTCGGCCCGGTGCTGCAGGAACGCCGCCAGCGACGGCCCGTCGCCGTCGGCGGCGGCCACCAGCTCGGTCATGGCCCGGCGCAGCTGCGCGGGCGGTACGGCGGGCGGGCGGGGAACCGCCCCGGCCAGCCCCTCCTCGAACCGCCGCTCCAGCGCCTCCCGCAGGCCCAGCAGCGAGGTGTTCCACTCCCAGCGGTCGTCCACCCCGTCGAAGCCCCGGTAGTGCAGCTCGTAGCAGGCGAAGAGGGCCAGCTGGAGGTCGTCGTCCTCCAGCACCGGGCGCGCGGGATGCGGCAGCGGGAGGTCGAAGGCGTGCGGCGGGTCCGCCAGCGCGTCGAAGAGCCGGGCGGTGATCGGACCTCGGGGCAGGGGCAACTGCATCGCGGACTCCAGAGGAAGGGGGGAGGGATGATCGGTTTCCGAACGGTCGAGGATCGTCAGAGGCGGGCCATGGCAGGTCAGAGGTGGTAGACCGACACGTGGGCCGGGCTGTCGTCGGCGAACGCCGCGCCGGACCAGTCGGACCAGCGGTGCTCGCGCTCCATCCCGGCCATGCGGGCCATCAGGTCGAGCTCGGCGGGCCAGGCGTAGCGGTGGTTGGCGGGCAGGAGCCGCACCTCTCCGGAGGCCAGACTGATCTTGGTGGTGCGCATCGTCTGGTCGGCCGGGAACAGCCGCGCGGCCTCCACCATGATCCGGTCCTCGGTGAGGGAGAGCAGCCGGACCGCCGAGCGGTCGTGGAACGCTCCCAGGTCCGGCACCCACGCCTCGACCACGAACCGGCCGCCGGGCCGCAGGTGCGCGGCGGCGTTGCGGAAGCAGGCGACCTGGGCGTCCTGCGAGGGGAGGGCGAAGAGCGTGTTGAAGGCCAGCACGACCAGGCTGAACGCGCCGTCGACCCGCGCGGTCGAGAAGTCGCCCACGGTCACCGGGATGCGGTCGCCTCCGGGCTTGGCCCGCAGCACCTCGAGCATCTCCGCGGATGCCTCGACGCCGGCGACGGGCACGCCCCGCGCGGTCAGCGGCAGCGCCAGCCGGCCGGTGCCGATGCCGAACTCCAGCACGCGCCCGCCCTCGGCGAGCTCGTGGAGGCGGTCCACCGCGAGCTCCGTGGGCAGGTCCGCGGTGACGTCGTCGTAGACGTCGGCGATCCTGCGTCCGTAGGCGGACGCGTCGAAGCCAGGCACCGTGCACCCCCGATTCCGTGATCCAGGAAGTTCCCCGCGGCCTTCAGCCGGTTCCGGCCGGTCTCGGCCGGTCTCGGCTGATCCCGGTCGGTCTCAGCCGGTTCCGGCCGGACTCAGGCGTCCTGCAGCCGATCTGCGTGTGCGGCCTCTCCGGGGCCGCTCACGCGCCGAGATCGCGGGCGACGCCGTCCAGCCGGCCCGCCAGCCGGTCGAGATCCTGATCGCTCCGTCCGGCTCCGGCGAGCTCGGGCTCCAGGTCGCGCCGGCTGGCGATCACGAGCCCCTCGGCCCGTTCCTCCGGCAGGACCGCACACCTGCCCTCGACCAGGACCAGCGTCGCGCCGGGATCGGGGGAGTCCAGCAGCTCGCGGACGTCGTCTCGGCTGACCAGTGCCATCTGTGACCACCTCGATGCTTTCTGTAGTGGAATGTCCACTACCCGAGACGTCCCGCCGTACACCCGGGTGCCTGATCCGTCCGGTGCCGGGCCCGTCCGGCCCTGCCGCGGCGGGGCCGGACGGGCCTAGCGTGGAGACCGTGAGCGACGTGACGCGCGGCGGCCGGGTGGTCGTCCTGGTGCTGCCGGAGGTGAACCTGCTCGATCTGGGCGGGCCGGTCCAGGTGTTCGACGCGGCGGCCCACCTGGGCGCGCCGTACCGGGTGGAGTACGTCGCGCAGGCGCCGGAGGTGGAGTCGGCGCAGGGGCTGAGGTTCGCCGGGCTGGGGCCGCTGGCCGAGGTCGGGCCGCAGGACCTGGTGCTGGTGCCGGGGCACCGCCTGCGGGAGCCGGGGCCCGGACGGCCGCTGGTCCCCGCGGAGGCGGTGGACTGGCTGCGGGCCGCCCACCGCGCGGGGGCGCGGCTCGCCTCGGTCTGCAGCGGGGCGGCGGCGCTCGGCGAGGCCGGGCTCCTGGACGGCCGCCGGTGCACCACCCACTGGTCGCTGATCGAGGCGATGCGCGAGCGCTACCCGGCCGCCCGGGTGCAGGACGCGGTGCTCTACGTCCACGACGGTCCGGTGAGCACCAGTGCGGGCATCTCCACCGGGCTCGACCTGGCGCTGTCGCTGGTCGAGCGCGACCACGGGCCGGCGCTCGCGGCGGCCGTGGCCCGCCAGCTCGTGGTCTACCTGCGCAGGTCCGGAACGGAACCGCAGGTCAGCGCCTTCCTGCAGCACCGGGCGCACCTGCACCCGGCGGTCCACCGGGTCCAGGACCACCTGGCGCAGCACCTCGGCGTCCCGCACACCCTCGCCGAGCTCGCCGCGGTGGCGAACCTGTCGCCGCGCGGGCTGAGCCGGGCCTTCACCGCCACGGTCGGGATCACCCCGCTGGAGTACCGGCAGCGGCTCCGGCTGGAGCTCGCCGCGCGGCTGCTCGCCGAGACGGGCCTGACCGTCGAGGCGGTGTCCGCCCGCTGCGGCTTCCGGGACGTGCGCCACTTCCGGCGGCTCTTCACCGCCCGGTACGGCATGCCGCCCTCGGCCTCCCGGGAGTCCGGCCCGTCGGGCGCGCTCCCCGACGTCCGCTGACCTCATCCGCGGCCTCTGGCCTCTGCCCCGCCTTCCGTTCAGGAGATCTCCGTGCCCCCATCGCCCCTTCCGTCGCGTCTCCGCACTCCGCTCCGCGCCCTGGCCCGCAGGGCGCCCCGGGTGCTGCTCGGCACCGGGCTGGCCGCCGCGCTTCTGGCCGGGGCGTGCGCGGCCGGGGTGGCGGTCACGATGCGCGAGAGCTTCCCGTCCGCGCCGGGGGTCGTCCCCGCGGCGGGATGGCCCCCGGCGGCGCCGGTCCCGGACGGGCGCACGGTCGTCGCCGTGGTGCTCGGCGCGACCGGTTCGGTGGTCGGGGACGCGCTGGCGCCCTACGAGGTGTTCGCCCGTTCGGAGCGTTTCTCGGTGTACACCGTCGCGGCCCGCAGGGAGCCGGTGGCCCTCTCCGGAGGGCTGCACACGCTGCCCGACCGCACCTTCGCCGAGGTGGACGCCCGCGCCGTCGCCGAGCCGGACGTGGTCGTGGTGCCCGCGGTGGCCGAGCCGCGCGGGGAGAGGGAGGCGCCGCTGCGCGAGTGGGTCGCCCGGCAGGCCGCGCGGGGCGCCCGGATCCTGGGCGTGTGCGCCGGATCGGACCTGCTGGCCGCGGCCGGCGTGCTCGACGGACGCCGCGCGACCTCGTTCTGGCAGCGGATCGACGCCCTCCGGGGTTCCGACCCCCAGGTGCGCTGGGTCCGGGGGCTGCGCTACGTCCAGGACGGTCCCGTCACCACCACCGCCGGGGTGACCTCGGGCATCGTGGGCGCGCTCCGGCTGGTCGAGCAGCTGGCCGGGACCGCGGAGGCCGAGCGGGTCGGCCGCGAGGCGGCCTACCCCGGCTGGTCGGCGGGCGGCCCGCCGGAGATCCCGGTCAGCAGGCCGGCCCCGGCCGACCTGCCGTACGTGCTCAACGCGGCCTTCCCGTGGGGGCGCCCGTCCGTCGGCGTCGGGCTGGCCGAGGGGGTCGGCGAGATCGACGTGGCCGCGGCCTTCGAGGTCTACTCCGGCACGTCCTTCGCCGCCCGGACGGTCCCGGTCGCCGCCGGGCCGGTGGTCAGGACCCGGCACGGCGTGCTCCTGCTCGCCGAGCCCGCCGGACCGGGGGCCGCCCCGGTGGACCGGCTGGTCGTACCGGGTGCCCGGCACGCGGGCGAGGCCGGTCCGGCGCTGACCGCCTGGGCGGCCGGGCGCGGCCTGGAGGTGGTGCTGCCGCACCGGGACAGGGCCGCCGGGGAGTCCGGGTTCGACGGTGTGCTGCGGGATCTGGCGGCCCGCGCCGACCTGGCCACGGCTCGCGCGACGGCCAAGTTCACCGAGTATCCGGTGGGCCATCTGGAGCTGGCCGGACCCGCCTGGCCGTGGCGTCCGACCGCGTTGGGCGCCCTGGCCCTCGCCGCGGCGGTGGGGGGCGGGGTGCTTGCCGGGAAAAGAAGGATGAATACCCTGATCGTCGTGGGTAGCAGAATGTTCAAACCCAGACGATGAAGGAGAAAAACGTGGCTCTCCCCACCCTCACCCCCGAACAGCGCCAGGCCGCCCTCGCCAAGGCCGCCGAGACCCGGGCGGCCCGCGCCAAGCTGCTGGCCGACGTCAAGTCCGGGACGGTCACCTTCAAGCAGCTGCTCGACCGGGACGACGAGATCGCCAAGCGCATCAAGGTGTCCCAGGCGCTGCGCGCGCTGCCCGGGGTGGGCACCGTGAAGGCGGCCCAGCTGATGGCGCAGGCCGACGTGGACGAGGCCCGCCGCCTGGGCGGGCTCGGCGCCCAGCAGCGCCGCAAGCTCATCGAGGCCACCTCGCGCTGACCCGCCGGCCGGCGTCGTCCGTCCGCCCGACCACCGTCCGATCGCCGTGCGATCGCTCCGGGCGGGCGGAGGACAGCGCCGGCCCGGGTGCGGGATCCCCGGCGCGCCGGGGCATACCTCCGGCCGCCGGGGGTAACGGCGCCTCCATGAGCGACGTGAGCGACGACCGTCCCGATTCCGCGCACCGCAGGCCCGAAGGGCTGGACGACGCCACCGTCGAGGCGCTGGGCAAGCTGTCCGAGGCACTGGAGACGACCGAGCGGGCCCGCGGGCACCTCTACACCTTCCACCAGCTCACCGGCCACGCCGACCTGATGCTCGACGAGGCGGTGGAGCTGCTGCGCGCCGCCGGGCACGACCGGCAGGCCGACGAGGTCTCCGCCGAGCTCGTCGGACGCAACGTGATCGAGGGCCGGTGGACCTTCCAGATCGTCGAGGACTACGACGACGGCTACCACCGCTGCTTCCGCGACCTGGAGGAGCGGATCAGGAACGAGCTGGCGGGGGGCCGCCGCCACCTCTACGAGGCGGAGATGAAGGAGCGCCGCCGCACGCGCGGCCGTCCGGGGCACGAGGCCGTACCCGAGTGAGGCTCCCGGCCGGTCCGGTGACCCGGAGGCCCCGAGCGCCCGGGATCCCCGGCGGGCCTGACGGCCCGGTGCTCCAGAGGGGCCGGAGGGCATGATGTCCCCTTCGCGGGGGAGAGGGCCGCTATGAACGACGAACACGATCCCGCCGAGAACCCCTCCACGGAGCCCCCGCAGCCGGACGCGGACGGCGGTCCGCCGCCGGAGGGAGAAGACGCGCCGCCCACCGCGCCGGACGCGGCGGTGGGCGAGAGCCGGACCGTCGCGGCCCGCTCGGGAGCCGACACCGACTTCCCGGACCGGCCCATCCCGGCGGACCCGGTCGAACCCTCCCCGCCCGGAGAGGACAGCGAGGACGAGTCCCGGGCGCCCGAGCCGGAGGACATGGGGCCGTCCTCCTGAGCTCGCCGTCCTCCTGAGCGCACGGGCCGGACGGGCCTGATCCCGTCCGGCCCGTCCGTGTCCGCCCACCCCGTGTGTCCGCCCACCCCGGCCGTCCGTGCGTCCCGGCCGTCCGTGCGTCCCGGCCGTCCGTGCGTCCGGCGGTCCCGTGCTTCGGCGGCCCCCGCGATCACCGGGACCGGGGCCGCCGTCCGCGCGCCCGCCGCCGGTCAGACGAAGGCCCCGGTCCCGGTGATCGCGCGGCCCACGATCAGGCTGTTGATCTCCCGCGTCCCCTCGTAGGAGTAGATCGCCTCCGAGTCCGCCACGAACCGGCCCATGCCGTAGTCGAGGACGATCCCGTTGCCGCCCATGATCTCGCGGCCCCAGCCCACCGCCTCGCGCATCCGGGCCGTGCAGAAGGCCTTGGCCATCGCCGAGTGCTCGTCCTTGTAGACGCCCGCATCCTGGAGCTGCGCCAGCCGTACCACCATGCCGAGCGAGCAGGTGACGTTGCCGAGCATGCGCACCAGCAGGTCCTGCACGAGCTGGAAGCCGGCGATCGGCCGGCCGAACTGCTCGCGTTCCCTGGCGTAGGCCAGCGCCGTCTCGTAGGCGCCCATCATGCAGCCCACCGCCTGCCAGGCGACGCCGCCCCGGGTCTGGCGGAGGATGGCGGCGGTGTCGCGGAAACCGTTCGCGCCCTGCAGCCGGTTCGTCTCCGGGACCAGGCAGTTGGTCAGGGCGATGTCGGCGTTCTGCACCGTCCGTAGAGCGATCTTGTTCTCGATCCGGGTGGCGGCGAAGCCGGGGGTGCCCTTCTCCACCACGAAGCCCTTGACCTGGCCGTCGGCCTCGTCCTTGGCCCACACCACCACCAGGTCGGCGAAGGTCGCGTTGCCGATCCACCGCTTGGCGCCGTTGAGCACCCAGGTGTCGCCCTCGCGCCGGGCGGTCGTGCGCAGCCCCGCGGCCACGTCGGAGCCGCCGTCGGGCTCGGTCAGGGCGAAGGCGCCGATCTTCTCCATCGCGGCCATCGGCGGCAGCCACCGCTCCCGTTGCTCCTCCGAGCCCAGCCGGTCGATGCTCCCCATCGCCAGCCCGTTGTGCACGCCGAAGAACGTCCCCATCGACGGGTCCACCCGGTTCATCTCCAGCACCACGAATCCGGTCAGCAGGCTCCGGGCCCCCCGGTACGGCAGGCCCGCGACGTCCAGCTTGGCGAACCCGGGGATCAGATGGTGCGGGAACCGGGCGTCGGTCCAGGCCTCGTCGGCGATCGGCGCGACCTGCTCGACCATGAAGTCCCGGACCCGCTGCACGACCTCCTTCTCGTCCTCGTCGAGCAGCTCGCGGTAGTCGTAGAAGTCACCGGTCGTCATGGTGTCGCTCTCCCCTCTGCGGCATGTGCCCGCTCCACTGCCCGCGGGGGAGTGCGTCAACCCGGGCGGCGGGACCGGGGACGGCAGGAGACGCCGGGAAGCGCCGGGAAACGCCGGAAATAGTCGAGAGACGCCCCTGGAGCGCGGAGAAGCGCCAGGAGACACGGAGAGGCGCGGATAAGCGCCGGGAGACGCGGAGAGGGCCCGGGTCGCCCCGGGCCCTCTCACGGTTCGTCGGAACCGGTCACCGTTCAGTGGAACCTGTCGCCGGCCCCTTGCACGGGAATCCGGTTCCGCAGTGGTCCGGTCCGGATCCCGGTCCCCTCACCGGGATCCGGGACCGGCACCGGCCCGCCGCCTACCGGTGGTGCCAGCTCTTGACCTTCACCCAGTCCGGGCGGCTGGAGCTGTCGTCCAGCCTGCGGTCGCCGTCGAAGACGGCGCGGAACTCACCGCTGCGGACCGCCCGGGTCTTGGCGCTGAACCGGCCGTCCCAGCGGGTGTCGGCGGAGGTCACGTACTTCCAGGCGCTGGAGCCGTTGGCGCGGAAGTAGATCTCCACCTCCTCGTGGCGCACGCCGCGCCACTTCCAGCCGTCGCGGGCCTCCAGGCGGCCCGAGAAGTAGACCGAGCGGCCCTTGCGGACCGGCTCGGGACCGGCGTCGAAACCGGCCAGGCGGGTGTCGGCCTTCCGCCAGCGGCGCTCGACGTACTTGACGGTGAAGCCGGCCGTGTCGGTCAGCTTCTTGCCGTCCTTGCCGTAGGCGTCGGCGACCGCGACCCAGCGGCCGCGGTGGTCGGACTTGTCGAAGGTGGTGACGAAGCGCCACAACTCACCCTCGCGGACGAGCTTGGGCTCCTTCGCCTTGAGGGCGTGCGGAGCGTCGGTGTCCGGCTTGAGCCGGAGCTCGACCTTCTCCGCCTCGGTCGTGCGGACCTCGATGGTGACCTGCACGTCCCGGTCACCCCGGACCACGACGGGGTTCGGGCTGACCTCGCTGATGTTCACGCTGAGGTCGGCCGCCGTCGCGGAGGCCGTACCGGCTCCGACGGTCATGAGCACGGAGGCGCCCACGGCCGTCGCCAGGGCACCAGCAGTGATCTTCCTGAACAAGATGCGTTCCTTTCCCCGTTGCTTCGGAGGCGACGCTCGGGTGATCGCCTCCACCCCCGTTAACACGCGTGCTCCGGGAGGGGAGGGGCGTGGGACTCCGGGGAAACAGATCATCAGATCTCGTTCCGGTCACGATTCGGCCGCGAGATCGCAGGTCGATCGCCTTTTCCGATGAGACCCCATCTTTCTCTAAAAAATCCGGAAAGTGTCTGATTTGCCGGAAATACGGCTTGCCGATCCCCCGGAAATCGATTCGGCCGACGCCCGGGAGGCGGATAGCGTTCCCCCATGAGCGCCACCATCGTCGTCAAGGACCTCGCCGCCGGGCACGGGGACCGCGCCCTCTTCTCCGGCCTCGACCTGGTCGTCGCCCCCGGCGACGTCGTCGGGCTGGTCGGGGCGAACGGAGCCGGAAAGTCCACCCTGATGCGCATCCTGGCGGGCCTGCTCCCGCCCGAGGAGGGCTCGGTACGGCTCAGCCCGCCCACGGCGACGGTCGGCTACCTGCCCCAGGAGCGCGAGCGCCGGGCGGGCGAGACGGTCGCGGCCTTCCTGGCCAGGCGGACCGGGGTGGCCGGCGCCCAGCGCGCGCTCGACGCCGCCACCGAGGGCCTGGTCGAGAGCCGCCCCGGGGCCGACGACGAGTACGCCGCGGCCCTGGAGCGGTGGCTGGCCCTGGGCGGCGCGGACCTGGAGGAGCGGGCCGAGGCGGTCGTCGCCGAGCTCGGTCTGGCGGTGGAGCTCGACCGGCCGATGACGGCCCTGTCCGGCGGCCAGGCCGCCCGGGCGGGCATGGCCTCCCTGCTGCTCAGCCGCTACGACGTCTTCCTGCTCGACGAGCCCACCAACGACCTCGACCTGGACGGCCTGGAGCGGTTGGAGCGCTTCGTCACCGGGCTGCGGGCCGGGACGGTCCTGGTCAGCCACGACCGCGAGTTCCTGGCCAGGACCGCCAACCGGATCGTCGAGCTCGACCTCGCCCAGCGGCGGGTGCGCGCCTACGGCGGCGGCTACGAGGCCTATCTCGCCGAGCGCGAGGTCGCCCGGCGGCACGCCCGCGAGCAGTACGAGGAGTACGCCGATACCGTCTCCGAGCTCAAGGCCCGCGCTCTGACCCAGCGCAACTGGATGGAGAAGGGCGTCAAGAACGCGCGGCGGAAGATGAGCGACAACGACAAGATCGGCCGCAACGCCCGCGTCGAGACGACCGAGAAGCAGGCTGCCAAGGCCCGCCAGACCGAGCGGCTGATCGAGCGGCTGGAGGTGGTCGAGGAGCCCCGCAAGGAGTGGGAGCTGCGGATGGAGATCGCGGTGGCGCCCCGGGCCGGGGCGGTCGTCGCGACCCTGCGCGGCGCCGTCGCGCGGCGCGGCGCGTTCACCCTCGGCCCGGTGGACCTCCAGATCGGCTGGGCCGAGCGGGTGGCGATCACGGGCGTCAACGGCTCGGGCAAGTCCACGCTGCTCGCCGCGCTGCTCGGCCGCCTCCCCCTGGAGGAGGGCCACTCCTCCCTCGGCCCGGGCGTGGTCGTCGGCGAGGTGGACCAGGCGCGCGGCCTCTTCCTCGGGGACGAGCCGCTGCTGGACGCCTTCGGCGCGGCCGCCGGGGGCGCCTCGGGGAACATGGCGCCGGCCGAGGCGCGGACGCTGCTCGCCAAGTACGGCCTGCGCGCCGACCACGTGCTCCGCCCGGCCGCCACGCTGTCGCCGGGGGAGCGGACCCGGGCCGCGCTCGCGCTGCTCCAGGCCCGCGGGGTGAACCTGCTCGTCCTCGACGAGCCGACCAACCACCTCGACCTGCCCGCCATCGAACAGCTGGAGTCGGCGCTGGCCTCCTATCCCGGCACGCTCCTGCTGGTCACCCACGACCGCCGGATGCTCGATGCCGTGCACACCACCCGCCACCTCCACGTCGATTCCGGGAAGGTCGCCGAGCGGTGACCGCCCCCGGCGGACGCCCGGGTTGACCTCTACCGAGGTCGAGGTTGCAGGCTGTTCCGCAGGAACGCCCTGACGCCGGGAGACGCCATGCTCGACATCGCAGTGATCAACGCCGCCGACCCGGAGAGCCGGTCCGGAGCAAACGTGCTCCGGTGGTTCCTCGGTCAGACCGGGCTCCGGGACGACCTGCGGCCGGACGTCGTGGACCTCGGCCGGACGCCGCTGCCGGCGCCCTCGGCCCCACGCGCCGGAGCCGGGACGCGGGAGGCCCGCGAACTGGCCGCCCGCATCGGCGCCGCCGACGGCTTCGTGATGATCACGCCGGAGCACAACCACGCCTACCCGGCCGTCCTGAAGCTGGCGATCGACGCGGTCCGCCGGGAGTGGGCCGCCAAGCCCGCCGCGTTCGTCTCGTACGGCGGGCAGTCCGGCGGCCTGCGCGCGGTGGAGCAGCTCCGCCTCGTCCTGGCCGAGCTCCATGTGGTCACCCTGCGCGACACGGTGAGCTTCCACCGGGTGGAGACCCGGTTCGACGAGCGCGGCGAGCCGCTCGACCGGGCGGGCGTCGACGGCGCCGCGAAGGTCCTGCTGGACCAGCTCATGTGGTGGGGAACGGCACTGCGGGAGGCGCGGGCCGCTCGGCCGTACACCGTCTGAGTGCCGGTCGTGCAGCGTCCGAGTGCCGGTCGTGCGGCGCCGGAGTGCCGTCCGGGCGCCGGCGGTGCACCGGAAGGGTCGTGAGCGGGGGGCGGGGAGCAGGGCGCGGGGAGCGGGGGCGGGCCTCCGGAGGGAATCGGGGCAGGGGAGGATAGGGCCAGAGATCTATCCTGATTTGGGGGATTTGTGGTCGGCGCTCTCGATCATCGCTACCGGGGCGAACACCCCGTCCGCACACTCGCCTACCTCTTCAAGGAGGACCGGCTCAAGCTGGCCGTCGCGGTCCTCGCCTTCCTGGTCAAGCACAGCCCGACCTGGATCCTGCCGCTGATCACCGCGAACATCGTGAACGTGGTGGTCTACCAGCGCCCGATCGCCCAGCTGTGGGCCAACACGGCGGTGCTGCTGACCCTGCTGCTGCTGAACTACCCGCTGCACCTGCTCTACGTGCGCTGCCTGCACGGCGCGATCCGGCGGGTGGGCACGGACCTGCGCTCTGCGCTCTGCCGCCGGATGCAGCAGCTGTCCATCGGCTACCACTCCCGGGTCAGCGCCGCCGTGCTGCAGACCAAGGTCATCCGGGACGTCGAGAGCATCGAACAGGCCACCCAGCAGGCGAGCGACATGGGCCTGTCGGCGCTGACCATGCTGGCCGGCGGCCTGGTGGTGATCGCCTTCCAGGTGCCCGCCGCCCTCCCGGTCTTCCTGCTGGTCGTGCCCGCCGCCGCGTTCCTGGTGATGAAGCTCCGCACCCGCCTGCGCGACGACAACGAGAGCTTCCGCCGCGAGGTGGAGAGCCTGTCGGCCCGGGTCAGCGAGATGACCACGCTGATCCCGATCACCCGTGCGCACGGCCTGGAGCAGGACGCCCTGCACCGGGTCGACGGCACCCTGACCAGGGTGCTGCGCAAGGGTCTCCGGCTCGACCTGCTCAACGGCAGCTTCGGCGCGCTGGCCTGGATCCTGCTCAACGCGCTCGGCGCCGCCGTGCTGGCGGGGTCCGCGCTGGTCGCCTACTACGGGGTCATCCCGATCACGGCGGGGGACGTGTTCATGCTGAGCACCTTCTTCGCCACCCTGACCTCGGCGGTCACCGCGCTGCTCAGCCTGACCCCGGTGATCAGCAGGGGCCTGGCGTCCGTGCGCTCGGTGGGCGAGGTGCTCCAGGCGCCCGACCTGGAGCACAACTCCGGCAAGGCCGCGGTGGACTCCGTCCGCGGCGAGGTGGAGTTCCGCGACGTCGGCTTCGCCTACGGCGGGCGCGGCGACGGAGACGGGGCGGACGGGACCGCCGAGGCGCCGGCCGTCGACGGCTTCACGCTGAAGGTCGCCCCCGGTGAGACGATCGCGCTGGTCGGGCCGTCCGGTGCGGGCAAGTCCACCGTGCTCAGCCTCGTCATCGGCTACCTGCGGCCCACCTCCGGGCGGATCCTGCTCGACGGCCGCGACATGGAGGAGATCGACCTGCGCAGCTACCGCAGGTTCCTGTCGGTGGTGCCGCAGGAGTCCATCCTGTTCGAGGGGAGCATCCGGGAGAACGTCACCTACGGCCTGTCCGGCGTCTCCGAGGAGCGGGTGCGGCAGGCGCTGCGGGACGCCAACGCCCTGGAGTTCATCGACCGCCTGCCCGGCGGGCTCGACACGGTGGTGGGGGAGCGCGGCGCCCGCCTGTCGGGCGGGCAGAAGCAGCGCCTGGCCATCGCCCGCGCCCTCATCCGGGACCCGCGCGTGCTGATCCTGGACGAGGCGACCTCCGCCCTGGACACCCGCTCCGAGGCGCTCGTGCAGGAGGCGCTGGCCCGGCTGGTGGCCGGCCGCACGGTGTTCGTCGTCGCCCACCGCCTCTCGACCGTCAGGGGCGCCGACCGGATCGTGGTCATGCGCGACGGGCGCATCGAGGAGATCGGCACCCACGAGGAGCTGATGAGGCTGCGCGGCGTCTACGCCGGGCTCCAGGGGGCCCAGCTCGCCTGAGGGACGGCGGGAAGCCCGGCCGTCACGGGAATTTTGCCGTCGCCGGTCACGGGTAGGGGCGGATCGAGGAGGATGCCATGCGAGCACTGGGAATCGACATCGGCGGGTCGGGGATCAAGGGAGCCCCGGTGGACCTGGAGAAGGGGGAGCTGACCGAGGAGCGGTTGCGGATCCCCACCCCCGACCCCGCCGGGCCCGAGGCGGTCACCGAGGTGGTCGGGCGGATCGTCCGGCACTTCGACTGGACCGGGCCGATCGGGGTCACCTTCCCCGGCGTGGTGCTGAACGGGACCACCATGACGGCCGCCAACGTGGACCCCGGGTGGGTCGGGGCGGACGCGTGCGGGCTGTTCTCCGCGGCGGCCGGGCGGCCGGTGACGGTGCTCAACGACGCCGACGCGGCCGGGCTCGCCGAGGTGGAGATCGGCGCGGCCAAGGGCGAGTCCGGGGTCGTGCTGATGCTGACCTTCGGCACCGGCATCGGCAGCGCACTGTTCGTCGACGGCCGCCTGGTGCCCAACACCGAGCTGGGCCACCTGGAGATCCGCGGCAAGGACGCCGAGCGGAGGGCCTCCGACAGCGCCCGGGAGCGGCACGACCTGAGCTGGGACGAGTGGGCCGAGCGGGTCGAGGAGTACCTCCGCCACGTCGAGATGCTGTTCTCCCCCTCGCTGATCGTCATCGGCGGCGGGGTGAGCAAGAAGTCCGAGAAGTTCCTGCCCAAGGTGAGCGTGCGGACCCGGGTGGTCCCGGCGGCGCTGCGCAACGAGGCGGGCATCGTCGGCGCCGCCATGGCCGCCGCGCACCTGTGACGCACCTTTGACGCGTGCCCGCCTGCGAGGGCACCTGTGACGGGCGTCCGCGCCGCGTGCCTGTGACGGGCGCCCTGCGTTGGATGCCCGCGGCGGGCACCTGTGACGCGTGCCCGCGGCGGGCGCCGGAGAGGGGCCGGTAGGCCCCTCCCGCACGGGACCGGGCGGCCTGACGTGGGGGGTCGCCCGGTCCCGCGGGGGAAAAGGCCGCCCGGATTTTGATCCCGCTTGGCGGGCGCGATCTGCCGCTCCGGGTATGTAGCCGGAGTCAGCAAGATCGTATGCGGCGGGAACGGGAAAGACGTGACACGGCCGACGGGTGCGCAGAGTCGTTCGACCGTACCGGCCTGGGCGGTGGTGCTGGGGATCCTGCTGGCGGCCGCGGGCTGCAGGGAGCGGGGGCTGCGGGAGGCGGGCCCCGGCCCGGCCCCCTCCTTCCCCGTGGTGGCGCCGGGCGGACCGCCGGCCGCCGCGGCGGGGGCGCGATCCGGACCGCGGCGGAGGGGATGGCCGGCCCCGCTGCCCGGGACGCCCCGCAGATCCGAGCCGGTGGCGATCGCGGTGCCGCGCGCGGGGGTGGACGCGCAGCTCGTCGAGAGCGGCCTGCTGCCGGACGGCCCGCCCGGCGCGCCGCCCCTGTGGCGGGCCGGACCGGCCCGCTGGGAGCGCGGGGGACCCGCACCGGGGGAGCCCGGGCGGGCGGTCGTCTCCGGGCACCTCGGCGGCGGGGGCGGGCCCGCGGTGTTCGCCCGGCTGCCCTCGGTCAGGCGGAGTGACACGGTGGCGGTGACCCGGCAGGACGGGACCGTGGTGGTCTTCGGGGTGACCTCCGCCCGGTGGAGCCGGAAGCCGGTCGCGGCCCGCGGCGGAGGGAGGCGGGGCGGAGGGGGCCGGGGCGGCCCGCCGTACCCAGCGATCAGGCTCGTGGGCCACGGCGGGGAGCCGCGCCGGTTCGTCGTCCACGGGGATTTCGCGGGGTGGTACCGGCTGGAGGACTTTCCGTCCCGGCGGCCGTCCCGCCCGGAGTACGGCC
Organism: Planomonospora parontospora; assembly: GCA_014647935.1. GTDB lineage: Bacteria > Actinomycetota > Actinomycetes > Streptosporangiales > Streptosporangiaceae > Planomonospora > Planomonospora parontospora. The sequence continues at coordinate 119,806 of BMQD01000006.1, read as the reverse complement.
CGCACGTCCCGGAGCCGCCCGGGACGGGGCGCGCGGACGGTGCTCCGGGCGGCCCGCGCGTTCCGGAGCCGCCCGGGGCGGGTCGGCCGTACCCGCAGTGGGGCGACCGCCCGCCCCGGACGGACGCGGACGGGCCGCACCTGAAACTTTCATCGAACCCGAACGGCATTCGCTGAGGTCAGCCGAGGGGAGGACTTCGCGCGACCGCCTCCGGCAGGCAACATGCTGTACACATCCAGGAAACATCCGGACTATGGGAGCGCTCCCACCCCTCGTCTGGAGATGACACTCATGAGAGATCATCCGCGCCGCCACGCCTGGCGGAACCGGGCTGCGACGACGGCGGCACTGCTGGTCGCAGCCGCCGGCCTGGCCACCGGCCAGGCGGCGACGGCCCACGCGGCCGTCGCCTGCGACGTCACCTACACGTCCAACGACTGGCAGGGCGGTTTCACCGCCAGCGTGAACCTGAAGAACCTCGGTGACGCCCTGGACGGCTGGACCCTCGGCTTCAGCTTCACCGGCGGTCAGAAACTCGTGCAGGGGTGGTCGGCCACCTGGGCTCAGGACGGGACCAAGGTCACCGCCAAGAGCATGGACTGGAACGGCAAGCTCGCCACCGGCGCCTCCACCAGCATCGGCTTCAACGGCTCGTGGAGCGGCTCCAACCCCAAGCCGACCGACTTCACCGTCAACGGGACCGCCTGCGGCGGCGCGCCCGGCAACCAGGCCCCGACCGTCAGCCTGACCAGCCCGGCGAGCGGCTCCTCGCACGCCGCCGGAGCGGCCGTGCCGCTCGCCGCGACGGCCTCCGACGACGGCGCGGTCAGCAAGGTCGAGTTCTACGTCGACGGCGCGCTGGTCAACAGCGACACCAGCGCCCCCTACTCCTACTCCGCCACCGGGCTGGCCGCCGGGTCCCACACCGCCAAGGCGGTGGCCTACGACAACGGCTCCCCGGTCTTGAGCAAGGAGAGCGCCGAGGTCCCGTTCACCGTGGCCGGCGGCGGCAACCCGTCGATCGTCGCCTCCGCCACCTCGGTGAGCGTGCCCGAGGGCGGCAGCAAGACCGTCGGGTTCAGGCTCAGCCAGGCGCCGTCCGGCAACGTCACGGTCAACCTGACCAAGACCGGTGACTCCGACGTCACCATCGCGCCCTCCACGCTGACCTTCACCAGCGCCAACTGGAACACGGCGCAGAACGTGACGGTCTCCGCGGCCGAGGACTCCGACGAGGCGAACGGCACCGCCACCATCGCGGCCGCCGCCACCGGCCACACCGGCGCCTCGGTCACCGCGACCGAGGAGGACAACGACGGCGACACGCCGCCGGTCGGCGAGCACGTCGACAACCCCTACGACGGGGCCACCGGCTACGTGAACCCGGACTGGTCGGCCAAGGCCGCCGCCGAGCCGGGCGGCGACGCCGTGGCGAACATCTCGACCGGCGTGTGGCTGGACCGCATCGCGGCCATCGAGGGCAGCTCCTCCGCGATGGGCCTCCGCGCCCACCTGGAGGAGGCCCTCAAGCAGGACGCCGCCAACGGCAGCAAGCCGCTGACGATCCAGGTCGTCATCTACAACCTGCCCAACCGCGACTGCTCGGCGCTGGCCTCCAACGGTGAGCTGAAGGTCGCCGAGAACGGCCTCAACCGCTACAAGACCGAGTACATCGACCCGATCGCCGACATCATGGACGATCCGAAGTACGCCGCGCTGCGGATCGTGACCGTCATCGAGATCGACTCGCTGCCGAACCTGGTCACCAACCTCAACCTGGCCAAGTGCCAGGAGGCCAAGGACAGCGGCGCCTACGTCAACGGCGTCCGCTACGCCCTGGACAAGCTGCACGCCATCCCGAACGTCTACACCTACGTCGACGCCGGCCACCACGGCTGGCTGGGCTGGGACACGAACTTCGGCCCCTCCGCCGAGCTGTTCGCCACCACCGTCGCCGGCACCGCCAAGGGCTTCGAGAGCGTCGACGGCTTCATCACCAACACCGCCAACTACTCGGCGCTGAAGGAGCCGTTCTTCTCCGCCAGCACCACCATCAACAACGGCCAGACGGTCCGCCAGTCCAAGTGGCTCGACTGGAACTTCTACGCCGACGAGCTGTCCTTCGCCCAGGCCTTCCGGCAGGAGCTCGTCCGCAGGGGCTTCAAGTCCGACATCGGCATGATCATCGACACCTCCCGCAACGGCTGGGGCGGCTCGGCCAGGCCCACCAAGGTCAGCACCTCGACCAACGTGGACACCTTCGTCAACGAGTCCCGCGTCGACCGCCGGATCCACGCCGGCAACTGGTGCAACCAGAGCGGTGCGGGCCTCGGTGAGCGGCCGCAGGCCAACCCCGCCGCCGGCATCGACGCCTACGTCTGGATCAAGCCCCCGGGCGAGTCCGACGGCTCCAGCAAGGAGATCCCGAACAACGAAGGCAAGGGCTTCGACCGGATGTGCGACCCGACCTACGAGGGCAACGACCGCAACCAGCACAACATGAGCGGTGCCCTGCCGGACGCCCCCATCTCCGGCCAGTGGTTCTCCGCCCAGTTCCGCGAGCTGCTGAAGAACGCCTACCCGCCCATCCAGTAGTCACCTGATCCGGGGCCCCGCCGCGAGGCGGGGCCCTCCCGGGACCGGCCCGCACCGGCGCCGGAACGCGGCCCCGCCGCCTCCCCGAGAGGCGGCGGGGCCTTCCGCGTCTCCGGAGCCCGTCCGGCGCTCCGATCCCCGGAGCGGCCCGCACCGCCTGAACCGCCCCGGAACCCGCCCCCTCCGGCACGGCGCCGGCGATATTGGGATGCGCCCCGGGAACAGGTCAGGCACCATGGGCGGTTGGCTCCTGACGTACGGGCTGAAAGTATCCTGATCTGCAGTATGGGAACGCCTCCTTTGACCTCGCCGCTCGCCGACCTCCACGCGCGCCTGCCCGAGCTGACGCTCCGCGACCAGCGGCGGCTGGGCCGCCGGCTCGACGGCGCCCGCCGGGTGCGCAACCGCGCCGCGCAGCAGAAGATCGCCGCGGAGATCGGCGCCGACATCGAGCGGGCCGAGCGCCGGATCGCCGAGCGGCGGGCCGGCGTGCCCGCGGTGACCTACCCGGAGGCGCTGCCGGTCAGCCGCCGCCGGGACGACATCCTGGAGGCGATCCGAGACCACCAGGTGGTGATCGTCGCCGGTGAGACGGGGTCGGGCAAGACCACCCAGCTGCCGAAGATCTGCCTGGAGCTGGGCCGGGGCGTCAAGGGCCTGATCGGGCACACCCAGCCCCGCCGGATCGCCGCCAGGACCGTGGCCGAGCGCGTCGCCGAGGAGCTCGGCGGCTCCCTCGGCGAGGCGGTGGGCTACAAGGTGCGCTTCACCGACCAGGTGGGCGAGGGCACGCTCGTCAAGGTGATGACGGACGGCATCCTCCTGGCGGAGCTGCAGGGCGACCGCGACCTCGCCCAGTACGACACGCTGATCATCGACGAGGCGCACGAGCGCAGCCTCAACATCGACTTCATCCTGGGCTACCTCAAGCAGCTCCTGCCCCGGCGCCCCGACCTGAAGGTGATCATCACCTCGGCGACCATCGACCCGGAGCGCTTCTCCCGGCACTTCGGCGACGCGCCGATCGTGGAGGTCTCCGGCCGGACCTACCCCGTCGAGGTCCGCTACCGCCCGGTGGGCGAGGACGACGACCAGATCCAGGCGATCGGCGACGCGGTGGACGAGCTCTGCCGGGAGGGGCCCGGCGACGTCCTGGTCTTCCTCAGCGGCGAGCGGGAGATCCGGGACACCGCCGACGCCCTGTCCAAACGCAGGGACATCGAGGTCCTGCCGCTGTACGCCCGCCTCTCGGCGGCCGAGCAGCACAAGGTGTTCGCCAGGCACACCGGCCGCCGGGTGGTGCTGGCCACCAACGTGGCCGAGACCTCGCTGACCGTCCCCGGCATCAAGTACGTCGTGGACACCGGCTTCGCCCGCATCTCCCGCTACAGCCACCGGACAAAGGTCCAGCGCCTGCCCATCGAGGCGATCTCCCAGGCCTCGGCCAACCAGCGCAAGGGCCGCTGCGGCCGCGTCTCCGAGGGCGTCTGCATCCGGCTGTACGAGGAGGAGGACTTCCTGGCCCGCCCGGAGTTCACCGACCCGGAGATCCTGCGGACCAACCTCGCCTCGGTCATCCTGCAGATGACCTCCATCGGCCTGGGTGACATCGCGGCCTTCCCGTTCGTCGAGCCGCCGGACCAGCGCCAGGTCAAGGACGGCTTCGACCTGCTGGTGGAGCTCGGCGCGTTCGACGCCGCCAAGCGGATCACCCCGCTCGGCCGCAAGCTCGCCGGGCTCCCGGTGGACCCGCGGCTGGCCCGGATGGTCCTGGAGGCCGACCACAACGGCTGCGCCCGCGAGGTCATGGTCATCGCCGCGGCGCTGTCCATCCAGGACCCGCGCGAGCGCCCGGCGGACAAGCAGCAGGCCGCCGACGAGATGCACCGCCGCTTCGCCGACAAGGAGTCGGACTTCGTCTCCTACCTGAACCTGTGGAACCACCTCCAGGAGAAGCAGCAGGAGCTGTCCTCCAGCGCGTTCCGGCGGCTGTGCCGGGCCGAGTTCCTCAACTACCTGCGGGTGCGCGAGTGGCAGGACGTCTACAGCCAGCTCCGCCAGATGTCGAAGTCCCTCGGCGTCACGCTGAACAGCACCCCCGGCGACGAGCAGAAGATCCACGTTTCGCTGCTGTCCGGCCTGCTCTCCCACGTCGGCGTCAAGGACATCGACAAGAAGGGCCCGCAAGAGGGCCAGCGCCGTCCCATGACCGAGTACATCGGCGCGCGCAACGCCCGCTTCGCGATCTTCCCCGGCTCCGCGCTGGCCAAGAAGCAGCCGCTGTGGGTGATGTCCGCCGAGCTGGTGGAGACCTCCCGGCTCTGGGCCCGGGTCAACGCCAAGATCGAGCCCGAGTGGGTCGAGCCGCTGGCGCAGCACCTGATCAAGCGCACCTACTCCGAGCCGCACTGGGAGAAGAAGCAGGCCGCCGTCATCGCCTACGAGAAGGTCACCCTGTACGGCGTGCCGATCGTGGCGCAGCGCAAGGTCAACTACGGCCGCATCGACCCCGAGCTGAGCCGCGAGCTGTTCATCCGGCACGCCCTGGTCGAGGGCGACTGGGAGACCCACCACGCCTTCTTCGCCGAGAACCGCAGGCTCCTGGAGGAGGTCGGCGAGCTGGAGGAGCGGGCCCGCCGCCGCGACATCCTGGTGGACGACGAGACCCTCTTCGACTTCTACGACCGGCGCGTCGGGCAGGAGGTCGTCTCCGGCCGCCACTTCGACTCCTGGTGGAAGAAGACCCGGCAGACCGATCCCGACCTGCTCAACTTCGAGAAGTCGATGCTGATCAGCGAGACCGCCGGGGACGTCAGCCAGCGCGACTACCCCGACGTCTGGCGCCAGGGCGGCCTGCGCTTCCCGCTGACGTACCAGTTCGAGCCCGGCGCCGACGCCGACGGCGTCACCGCCCACATCCCGCTCTCCCTGCTCAACCAGGTCAACGTCGAGGGCTTCGACTGGCAGATCCCCGGCCTGCGCGAGGAGCTCCTCACCGCGCTGATCCGCTCCCTGCCGAAGAACATCCGGCGCAACTTCGTGCCCGCCCCCAACTACGCCAGGCAGGTCCTGCAGCGGGCCGAGCCCACCCAGGAGCCCCTGCTGGCGGTGCTGGAGCGGGAGCTGCTGCGGCTCACCGGGATCCAGGTCCCGCGCGAGGCCTGGCAGCTCGACCAGGTCCCCGACCATCTGAAGATCACCTTCCGGGTGCTCGACGGCCGCAAGCACAAGCTCGCCGAGAGCAAGGACCTGGCCGAGCTCAAGCGGAGACTGGCCCCCAAGCTCCGCCAGACCCTGTCCAAGGCCGCGGGCATGGAGCGCACGGGCCTGACCGACTGGAGCCTCGGCGAGCTGCCGAAGACCTTCGAGCAGCGCAGGATGAAGGCCTACCCGGCGCTGGCCGACGAGGGCTCCAGCGTGGCCGTGCGCATGTTCGAGACCGAGGCGGAGCAGCGCCGGGCCATGTGGGAGGGCACCCGCAGGCTGCTGCTGCTCGGCATCCCCTCCCCGGCCAAGTGGGTCCTCGGCCGCCTGGGCAACCAGGCCAAGCTGACGCTGAGCCGGAGCCCGCACGCCGGCGCCACCGCGCTGTTCGACGACTGCATCGCCTGCGCCGCCGACAAGCTGATGGCCGAGCACGGCGGGCCGGTCTGGGACGAGGCGGCGTTCGCCGCCCTGCGGGACAAGGTCAGGGCCGACCTGTTCGACACCACCGCCGAGGTGGTCTCCCGGGTGGAGGGCATCCTGGCGGTCTGGCACGCCGTCTCCGGCCGCCTGGCCGAGGCCCGCTCCACCCCCGCGGTGGAGGACGTCCGCGACCAGGTGGCGAACCTCGTCTACCCCGGCTTCGTCACCGACACCGGGTACGGCCGGCTGCCCGACCTGCTCCGCTACCTGAAGGCGGCGGAGCGGCGCCTGGACAAGCTCCCGGAGGATCCGTACCGCGACGAGCAGCGGATGCACCAGGTCCACGACGTCGAGGACGACTACCACGACCTGGTGGAGAAGCTCCCGCCCGCCAGACGCGGGGACGAGGAGGTCCGCAGGATCCGCTGGATGATCGAGGAGCTCCGGGTCAGCTACTTCGCGCAGTCCCTCGGCACGCCGTACTCCATCTCCGACAAGCGCATCCGCAAGGCGATGGAGGGCATCGACCTGGGCGTGTCCTTCCAGCGCTGAGACCGGTGGCGCCGACCGGAGCGGGGCCGCATGGCCGGATGCGCGCGGGCCCTCACGGCGAGGGCCGGTGAGCCGCCGTCCCGGTCGGTGTTCCGCGGGTCTGGGCCGTGCCGCCGGAGGTGGAGTCATGAAAATGCGTGCGGATATCAGAATCTAATGACTTGTCCCTGATTCGGTGTCATTCTTGTTTCGTTTGGAAACGACCGGAAGGCCGCCGATGGACACGATCTTCGCCGTCATTATGTTCTCCGTCGTGCTCCCACTCGTCTTGATCGCCGTTCCTCTCATCCGGAGGATGCTGCTCGGGCGCTTCGGGGGACGGGTGTTCATCGTGCCTACCACGTTGCCTGTCGTGCCGCCCGTCCTTGTGGGGAGAAAACGGGAAATATCCGAACTCTCGGAAAAGGTGGAATCTGGTTCCGTATCTGTCCTAATAAAGGGGCAGCCGGGCATAGGGAAGACGACGCTGGCGCTCGCCGTCGCGCACAATGTGGCTCCGAGGTTCCCCGATGGCCAGCTTTTCGTTATGCTCAATCCACACCTTCCTGGTGGAACTGGGATATTCGAGGCGCTCGGGCTTTTCGTGGCGGCGCTCCAACGCGCCGGGGACAGCGTCCCGGACACACTGGAGTCCCGTCGCGCGGTGTATGCCAAGCTCACCCAGAGGCGCCGGGTGCTGGTGGTGATAGACGACGTCCCGGAGGGGGCGGACATCGGAGAACTGGCCCCGGAGGGGGAGAACTGCGCGCTCATCATCACCTCCCGCGGCGCCGTGCACGGAATCGATTTCTCCGCCGAGGTCAGGCTCAAGCCCCTGGCCGAGCGGGAGGCGTCGGAGTTCCTGGAAGGCGTCCTCGGCAGTGAGCGGTTCCGTACCGAGGAATGGGGGTTTCTGATCCGGGAGTGCCGCTCGGAGCCGCTCGCCCTCGCCATCGTGGGGTCGGCTCTCGCCGCCCGGCCCAACTGGGGTATCGATGACGCCCGCCAGCGTCTGGTGAAGTTCGCGGAGGAGAGGGCCAGGCACCAGACCGAGGCCAGTCCCTATGACACGGCGTACGTCCTCCTCACCGAGGAGGAGAAGAACGCCCTGCGCTCGCTGGCGGCCATCGGCAGCACCGAGTTCCAGCCGTGGAAGCTCGCCGCCGCCGCGGGGACGGATCAGACGGAGGGAAACCGGCTCGCCGCGAGGCTCGCGGGGGCCCGGCTTCTGGAACGCCACAGCTCCGACGTCTCCGGCCTTCCGTACTGCCGGGTCCCCGAGCCGGTGCTGGAGTACTCGCGCCTGCTCTCCACCCTGGAGGACCCTCAGACGCAGCACCGGCGCACCGCCCAGCTGGACAGCGCCGTCCAGGAGCGCAGGGAGCGGGACCCGGCACGACAGGTCCGGGAGGATGTCTACTCCCAGCTCAAGGCGGGAGAGATCACCGGTGCCCTGGACATGGCCAAGGACGCACTGCAGATCGCCGGAGAGCGCGGTGTCTCCGAGGCGGAGGCGGCGGCCTACGCGGCGCTGAGTGAGATCTACACAGAGCTGGGGGACATGACGAAGGCGGAGGAGATGGCGGTGCTGGCGATCCGGTGCGGCCATCCCGGCAGCACCGCGCGGGCGCTGCGCTGCCAGGGGCGCAACGCCCGGCGGCTGCGGCAGTACGGCGAAGCGGCCAGTCACCTGGACGGGGCGATCCGCAGCGCGAAGGAGGCGGAGGACTTCTACGAGCTGCTGCGGATCCGCACTGAGTACGCCGTCATGGAGGCCACCCGGGGACGGCAGCCGGCCGCCAGGCGCCAGCTGGACCACATCCGGGAGGGCATTCTCCCGGCAGGAGGCTCGCAGGTCCTGCGCGCCCGGATCGCCTGGGCGCGCGCCGTGGTCGACATGAGCGGGGGAAGGCACGGCGACGCGGAGAATGCGCTTCTCCGTGCGCGCGGCGTCGACGCCGGGCCGCTCCAGCACGCGTGGCTCGACCAGGCGCTCTCGAAGAACGCGCTGCTCGCCGGAGACCATCCGGCCTCGGCCCGGTACGCGCAGACCGGACTGACCGCCTTCGTGGCGATGCGCTGCCGTTACGGCGCGGCCCACTGCCGGTTCCTGTACGGTACGGCCTCCTACCGGCAGGGAGACACGAAGGAGGCCGTCTTCTGGCTCCAGGAGGCCGTGGAGACCTTCAGTGTCTGCGGTGACGCGTGGGTGGAGGCGGCCGCGTCCCTGGAGCTCGCCCGAGCCTACCTCGGCCTGAACCAGGACCAGGAGGCTTCCCGACTGCTGGGGGCGGCGAAGGAGGGCTTCCGACGCCTCGGCGACCCCGATGGCGTGCGGAGGGTCGAGGCCGAGGAGGACGGGCGACCGCCCGGCGGCGCGCGGGGCAGAAGGCGCAGGGCGGTGCAGGCCGACGGATTCTCCCCGCTGCCATGACGGCCGCCTCACAGCGGAACCCGCACGGTGTCTGGCTGAAGCGAGCCGTCATCCTCGTGGGCGGCGCCGGCCCCGGCACGGCGGCGATGCTCGAAGTGATCCCGGACGGCAGCGCCTGGAAGACGCCGGCCGTCGCCCTGTGCTGGATTCTTGGCAGCCTGATGGTCTGGCTAGGGGTCCGGCCGATCGGGAAACGGCGGATCACCCGCCCCATGACGATGCCCGAGCGGCTCCCGGCCTTCCGGGGCCGGTCGGCGGAACTGGACCGTCTCATCAAGCGTCACGAACGCCAGTCCGCAGACGGGGGGGACGGCACGGCGGCGCGGCCGCACGGGCCTGTGATGATCTTCATTCACGGCGGGCCGGGGATCGGTAAGACCGCGCTGGCCGACAGGCTTGCCCACGAGTTGCTCCCCGCCTACCCGGACGGCTGCCTCTACGCCAATCTGGGCCGGGCGACCGGGCAGCGCGAGCCGCAGGAGATCCTCCAGCTGTTCGTGACCCAGCTGGGCGAGGACGAGGAGAAGGCACGGCAGCTCACGTTGCCCGTGCTGCAGAACCTGTTCCGCAGCCTGACCGCCCAGCGCAGGATGCTGGTCGTCCTGGACGCTGCACGGGACGACCAGCAGGTCAAGGCTCTGCTGCCGAACGAGAGCCGGTGCGCAGTGATCGTCACCAGCCGCCGCGACCTCGGTTCACTGCTCAGCCACCGGTCGCTGCTGCTCGAGGTGCCGGACGCCGCGGATGCGGCGGAGATCCTGCTGGCCTACGCGGAGCCGGAGTCCGAGGGCGCGGTGGACCCCGAGTGCGTCGCCGAGGTGTCGGAGCTGTGCGCACGGCTCCCCCTGGCCCTGCGTGGAGCGGGGGACGCCGCGCGTACCGGAACGGGGCTGCGGGCGGTCCTCGCCGAGTTGAGGTCGTCTCCGGAGGACGGTCTCCTGGGCCGTCTGAAGACCTACCACCGCGACGTCACCGAGGGATACCGGGTCGAGCTGAAACGGCTCGGCAGACGCGAACAGCAAGCGTTCCGGCTGCTCGCCGTCGTCAACACCGAGACGTTCGTGCCGTGGGTGCTGCAGCCGCTTTTCGGGGCGCTCGGCCAGGAGGTGACGCCGCAGGAGTCCGGCAACATCATGGCTGCGATCAGTGCGCCCGGCCTGCTGCTCCCGGTGGAGTCGCGGAGCTTCGCCAGATACCGGTTCCCGCCTCTGGGCCGTCTCCTGGCCGAGCAGCTGCTGCGCGAGGCGCTGAAGCCGAAGGAGCTGCTGGAGGGGGTCACGAAGGACCACCTCGTGGACTGCTTCGACCGTACGGTGCTCACCATGGCATGGGCGGTCATCAACGGTGCGAACGGGCACCCGGTCACCGATCCCGGGATCTCCAGCGCGTGGATGCCTCCGATCGACCTCTGGCTCGATCCGGTCAGGGGAGACCAGGAGTACTGGCAGCGGGTCGAGCACGCCAACCTGGTGAGCGCCGCGGCCCTCGCTCACGGCAGCGGGATCCACGACGTGGGCTGGCAGATCACGGCCCGCCTCGGCGGCGTCATCGGCGACCCCCGCGTCCTGCCCCGGTTCGTGGACGTCCTCGAAGGAGGGCTTGAGACCGCCATGTCCCACGGGTCCCCCGAGGACCAGATGGGAGTCCGCCTCGCGCTCCTGACCCACGCGATGGCCGTCGAGGACTACCGGAAGGCGCTGGAGGTGTCCGACACCGTGCTGGGCCTGGCCCGCCATCCGAGGACGCACTCCCGGGTTCTGCGCATGAAAGGCCAGGCGCTTCAGGGGATCGGACGGTACGTCGATGCCGACGCACTGCTGCAGGAGTCGTTGCGAACGGCGAAGTCGGCCGGCGCGCCCATGTCCGCGCGGATCGCCTCAGCGCTGCTGGCGGAGAACAACGCGCTGCTCCATCCAGGGGAGTGGCGCAGAGCCCGCCCGGCGGAGGGGGAGGTGGTGAGGGAGAGGTCCGGTACGGACGTCGAGGCCCTCTTCTGGGTGCTGAACGGCCACTGCGCCGCCCGGCGGGGAAACCTGGACGACGTGGAGGAGGCGCTGGAACGGGCCGGTCGGCTGACCGTGGGTGACGTGGCCTGGGAGGCGGCTCTCAGATGCGCGAGGGTCCGGCACCATCTGGACCATGGGCCCGTGGCTCCGGAGCACCGCCTGCTGAGAAGGTTCGAGGCGGACATCAGCCAGGCGCTGCTGACCTACCGGGCGATGGGCAACGTGTCCGGCCAGGTCCGGGCCCACACACTGCTGGCGGAGCTCCGTCTGCGAGGCGGCGGTCTGGAGGGCTGCGACCGTCAGATCCGGCAGGCCCGTGCCCTGCTGCGCACGTACGACGTGGGGCGGCCGACCTCCGCAGTGGTCGACCGGGTGCACGGCGAATGGGCCGCCCGCGGAGAAAAATGGGACAAAGCGCAATTCGGGTTCGAGTCGGCAGTGGACGCCTACATCGCCACCGGCGACTTCTGGCACGAGGCGCGGGCAAGGACCGGCCTCGGGCTCGCCGAGCGCCGGCTCGGACGTGTGCGCCGCGCCCGTGAGCACCTCTGGCACGCGGGTGCGCTTTTCGCCTCGTGCGGGGACAGGGACCGGGAGTCACGGGTGAAGCGGGAACTGGACGATATGGAGAGCGGCGGCTCCGGGCCCCTGGACACGGGACCGGAGCCGCCGGGCCGGCCCTACGGCCGGTTGACGTAGTCGCGCAGGTGCACCGCCGTCAGGGAGTCGCCGGTGGCGACGAGCTCGGCGGGCGTGCCGGAGAAGACCACCCGGCCGCCGTCGTGACCGGCGCCGGGACCGATGTCGATGATCCAGTCGGCGTGCGCCATCACCGCCTGGTGGTGCTCGATGACGATGACCGTGTTGCCGTCGTCGACCAGCCGGTCCAGCAGGCCCAGCAGGTGGTCGACGTCGGCCAGGTGCAGGCCCGTCGTCGGCTCGTCCAGGACGTACGTGGTGCCGTTCCTGGCCATGTTGACGGCCAGCTTCAGGCGCTGCCGCTCGCCTCCGGACAGGGTGGTGAGCGGCTGCCCCAGGCCCACGTAACCCAGCCCCACCGCCGACAGGCGGTCGAGGATGACCCGCGCGGGGCCGGTGGTGAAGAACTCGGCCGCCTCGGCGACCGGCATCTCCAGGACCTCGCTGATGTTCTTGCCGCGCAGGGTGTACGACAGCACCTCGGAGGTGAACCGCCTGCCCTCGCACTCCTCGCACACCGTCGCCACCCCGGCCATCATCGCCAGGTCGGTGTAGATGAGTCCGATGCCCTTGCAGGCCGGGCAGGCGCCCTCGGAGTTCGCGCTGAACAGGGCCGGCTTGACCTTGTTGGCCTTGGCGAAGGCCGTGCGGATCGGGTCGAGCAGGCCGGTGTAGGTCGCCGGATTGCTCCGACGCGAGCCGCGGATCGGCGACTGGTCGGCCACCACCACGCCCTCCCGGCCGGAGACGTAGCCGTGGATGAGCGAGCTCTTGCCGGACCCTGCGACGCCGGTGACCACGGTCAGCACGCCGAGCGGGACGTCGACGTCGACGTCGCGCAGGTTGTGCAGGGTGGCGCCCCGGATCGGCAGGTGCCCCGTGGGCCGGCGGAAGGTCTCGCGCAGCCCGACCCGGTGGTCGAGGTAGCGGCCGGTCAGCGTGCCGGACGCGCGCAGCCCCGCCAGGTCGCCGGCGTAGCAGAGGCGGCCGCCCGCGGCGCCGGCGCCGGGGCCGAGGTCGACCACGTGGTCGGCGATGGCGATCATCTCCGGCTTGTGCTCCACGACGAGCACGGTGTTGCCCTTGTCGCGCAGCTGGAGCAGCAGGCCGTTCATCCGCTGGATGTCGTGCGGGTGCAGCCCGGCGGTGGGCTCGTCGAAGACGTAGGTGACGTCGGTCAGGCTGGAGTTGAGGTGCCGGACCATCTTCACCCGCTGGGCCTCGCCGCCGGAGAGCGTGCCGGACTCCCGGTCCAGGCTCAGGTAGCCCAGGCCGATCTCCACCAGCGAGTCCAGCGTCGACCGCAGGTTCTCCAGGACCGGCTTGATGGCGGGATCGCTGATCTTCCGGACGAACTCGGCCAGGTCGCTGATCTGCATCGCCGAGCACTCGGCGATGCTGAGCCCCTCGACCTTCGCCGAGCGCGCCGCCTCGTTCAGGCGCGTGCCGTCGCAGTCGGTGCAGTGGACGAGCTTGACGGTCCGGTCGGCGAACGCCCGCGCCTGGCCCTTCATCGACTCGCGGTCCTTGCCGAGGTACTGCCGGCGGATCTTGGGGACCAGGCCCTCGTAGGTGAAGTTGTTGGCGCCGAGCTTGACCTTGACCGGCGGCTTGTGCAGGAAGTCCTCCCACTGGGCCGGCGCGTAGTCGCGCAGCTTGACGTCCGGGTCGAACCCGTACGCCACGATGATCTGCCAGGGCCAGGTGTCGACGCCGTAGCCGGGCGCCCTGATCGCGCCCTCGTTGAGCGACAGGTCGCGGTCGACCAGCTCGTCGACGTCGATGTCGGTGATCATGCCGAGTCCCTCGCAGGCCGGGCACATGCCCTGCGGGGTGTTGAAGCTGAAGGCGTAGGCCGGGCCGACGTGCGGGACGCCGATCCGGCTGAACACGATCCGCAGCATCGTGTAGGTGTCGGTGGCGGTGCCCACGGTGGAGCGGGCGTTGGCGCCCATCCGCTCCTGGTCGACGATGATCGCCGCGCTCAGGTTGCGCAGCGCGTCCACGTCGGGCCGGTTGAGACTGGGCATGAAGCCCTGGATGAACGCCGTGTAGGTCTCGTTGATCAGCCGCCGGGACTCCGCGGCGATGGTGTCGAAGACGAGGGAGGACTTGCCCGAGCCGGAGACCCCGGTGAAGACCGTGAGCCGCCGCTTGGGGATGTCGAGGGAGACGCCGGTGAGATTGTTCTCCCGGGCGCCACGGACCTGGATGAGGTCGTGGCTGTCCGCGGCGAGGTGAGAGGTCAGGTCTGACGCGTTACCGCTGTTGCCGACAGTCATGCCTTCAAGTCTCTCATTCAACTCCTTATGAAGACTTTCTTTCGGATTCCGCGGCTATGCTGAGGATCGGAGCAGATAACCTTAAACTCCCTGGTAACCCTCTCACTGGAAGGACGGCCGCGTGGACCGTACCGGGCCGGGGCTGCGCCCCGTCGACCTGGCGCGGGCGGCGGGCGTCTCCACCCAGCAGATCCGCAACTACGCGGCGGCGGGCGTCCTGCCCCCGGTGCCCCGGACCGCCGCCGGCTACCGCAGGTTCGACATCCGGCACCTGCGGGCCCTGCTCGCCTACCGGGCGCTGGCCAGGGGGCACGGGCCGGACACCGCCCAGTCGATCATGCAGGCCGTGCACGCCGGGGACGTCCCGCTGGCGCTCAGGCTCATCGACGCCGGTCACGCCGCGCTGCACGAGCAGCGCCTCTCCCTCCAGGCGACGGGCGAGGCGCTCGAAACGGTCGCGGAGCAGACACCGGAGACCCCGGGGGCCCCGGAGTCGCCGCGGTCCGGCCTGCGCGTCGGGGAGGTGGCCGCCCGTCTCGGGGTGCGCCCGTCCGCGCTGCGCCTGTGGGAGTCCGCCGGACTGCTGGCCCCCGGACGCGAGCCGGGCACCGGCTACCGCCGCTTCGGCCCGGCCGACGTCCGGGACGCGCGGATGATCGGCATGCTCCGCCGCAGCCGCTACCCCCTGGAGCAGATCCGGTCCGTCCTCGACGGCCTGCGCCGCAACGGCAGCAGCGACGCGCTCCGCGCCGCCGTCGCGCAGCGCCAGGAGGAGCTGACGCGGCGCGCGGCGGCCATGCTCGAGGGCGCCGGCCACCTGCACCGCTACGTCACCGCCGCGGAGCCGGACGGACGGGGGACGGCGCCGATCGGGCGGAGCCCCGGACCCGGGGACGGCGAAAGTACCTAAGCACGTCAGATTCCCCGCCGTTCCCGCTTCCCTAACGTGGTGGTCACCGGAGAGCACGACCACTGAGGAGAAGCACATGAGCGAGACGAACGAGCTGGTCCAGCGCTACCTGGCCGCGTGGAACGAGACCGACGCCGACGCGCGGCGGGCCGTGCTGGCGGAGGTCCTGTCCGAGGACGCGGTGTACACCGACCCGCTCGTCTCCGTCCGGGGCAGGGACGGGCTGGACGCCACCATCGCGGCGGTCCAGGGGCAGTTCGGCGGGCTGGTCTTCAGCCTCGGCGGCGCCGTGGACGCCCACCACGACATCGCGCGGTTCACCTGGCACCTGGGGCCCGAGGGCGCCGAGCCGGTCGCCATCGGCTTCGACGTCGCGGTGATCGGCGACGACGGGCGGATCAGCCAGGTGCTCGGCTTCCTCGACAAGGTGCCGGCCGGGGTCTGAACACCCCGGGGACGGGCCGCCGGTCCGCCCCCGTCGTCCACGGAACATCATCCACACATCATCCACGGAACATCGTCCACGGAACGCAGGAGGAACCATGACCGCCTATGTGATCGCGCATCTCCGTGACCCGGAGGAGCTCCACCCGGAGGTGCTGGAGTACATGGAGGGCATCCAGGCGACGATGGACCCGTTCTCCGGCCGCTTCGTCGTCCACGGGGGAGCGGTGGACGTCCGTGAGGGCCGGTGGCCCGGGAACGTCGTCATGCTGGAGTTCCCGTCGGCGGAGAACGCGCGGGACTGGTACGAGTCGGCCGCCTACCGGGAGATCCTGCCGCTGCGGACGGACCATCTGGAAGGCGATCTGATCATCGTCGAAGGAGTCGGGCCCGGCTACGACCCGGCCACCAAGGCCGCCGAGATCAGGAAGGCACTCTGACGCACATCAGGCGGTGACGTCGTGGTTGAAGCCGAAGACGCGCGCGCCGGTCTCCGTACGGGGCCGGTGGCTCGTCTCCGGGCCGAAGGCGACGTAGGTGCCCGGCCCGTGGACGCGGTCGCCCTCGATGACCTCGCCGCTCACGACGAAGTACGCCTCGCCGCAGGTCTCGTGGACGTCGAGGCCCGGCCATTCGGCACCCGGGGCGAGGTCGATCACCCACGTCCTGATCCCCGGCATGCCCGGAAGCGTCCGCACGCGGACACCGGGACCCGGCTCCACCGGCGGGACTCCGTCGACGTCCACGGAGAGCGTCCGCCCGGGCGGCACCTGCTCCGGAATGATCACCGGGACAGGGTCTCACACCCCCAGCCGATCGGCGACCTCCCTGAGCTCGCTCCGGGAGGCCACGCCGAGCTTGGGGTAGGCCTTGTAGAGGTGGTAGCCGACCGTCCGGTGACTGAGGAAGAGCTGCGCGGCGATGTCGCGGTTGGACAGGCCCTGCGCGGCGAGCCGGGTGATCTGCAGTTCCTGCGGGGTGAGACCGGCGGCCGTGCCTCCGGCGGGCTCGGGGCCCCGGGCCGGGGCGCCGGTCGCGGTGAGCTCGCCGCGGGCGCGCTCGGCCCACGGCCGCATGCCGAGCCGGTCGAAGACCTCCAGGGCGTCGTCCAGCGGCCCGCGCGCCTCGGCCTTCCGCCGGGCCCTGCGCAACCACTCGCCGTAGAGCAGCGCAGTCCTGGCGTACTCCAGCGGACGGCCCTCCCGGTCGTGCAGCTCGAGGGCCGCCGTGTAGCACGCCTCGGCCCGGTCGTCGGCGGCGAGCAGCCCGCGGCAGCGCAGCACGAGCGCGTCGGCCCACGGCTGCCGGACCGACCCGGCCCACCGCTTGAAGCGCGCCAGGGGTTCGGCGGCGCGTTCCGGCGCCCCGACCCGCACGGCCGACTCCACCAGATCGGGGGTGGAACGGGTGGCGCAGATGTGATGGCGCATCGGCTCGCGGGTCAGGCGCTCGAAGCGGGTGAGCGCCGCCTCGGCGCGGCCCAGACCGAGGTCCAGCAGCCCGAGCGACCAGTGCGCCCACGGCGCGCCGGGGGAGGCGGTCCCGGGGGCGGCTCCCGCCAGTGCCTCCTCGGCGTTGCGCCGGCAGGCCTCCTCCTCCCCCCTGGCCGCGTCGAGGTGGGCGAGCACGCTGCCGAACTGGCTGACCCACTGCCGCTGGCCGGTGTCGCGGGCGAGCCCCAGTGCCTCGGTCGCAGTGGCGAGCGCGTCCAGGTGCCGTCCGGTGAAGATCTCGCCCTCGGCCATGAAGAACAGCACCGTGGGCAGCCGTCCGGCGCCGCCCCGGGCGCGGTGCCCGGCGGCGAGTACGGTGGCCAGCTCGTAGGCGTCGGCGTCCTGGCCCAGCGCGAGCGCCGCTCCGCAGAGGATCGTCAGCGCCTGGTCGGGAGCCCGGCCCCGCCGCCGCACCGCCGCGAGGACGTCGCCCAGCGGTGGCGGCCGCTCGCGGCGGCCCCGGTCGAGATGGGCGAGGTAGGGCCCCACCGGCGCGAGGGGGTCCGCGTCGTCCAGGGGCAGCGCGGCCAACCGGTCCAGGGTCGCCGCGAGCTGCCGTTCCCCCAGGTACCAGGAGGTGTGGACGGCCTGTACCAGCAACACGGCGGCCCGGCCCGGGTCGGTGTCGCGGACGAGCTCGGCGCCGTCGAGCAGCGACCGGTGGGCGGTGGAGTAGGAGCCCTGCCAGAAGTCCGCGAGCGCCCGCACATGGGAGATCCGCGCGTTCACCGCCGGGGCCCCGTCCAGCCGCCGGGCCGCGCGGTCCCCGAGGGCCCGGGCACGCCCGAGATCCCCCGCCTCCAGCGCCGCCTCCGCCGCCAGGGCCTCGCGGTGCGCCTTGGCGGCCGGGTCGGCGCTCAGCCGGGCGGCCCGCTCGTACGCCGCCGCGGCCGCCTCGTGGCCGCTGCGCCCGAGGGCGCGGGCGGCGGTGCGTTCCAGCGCGGCGGCGACCGGCAGCTCCAGCAGGGCCAGCGGGTTGCCGCCGGCCTCGGCGAGCAGGCGGTGGCGCACGGCGGGCGCGAGCGGATGCCGGTCGAGCAGGGCCGCGGCCGCCGCCGGGGCCAGCCCGGACAGGCGCAGCTCCGGAAGGCCGGGGGAGGGGAAGGACCCCTCGCCGTCGCGGGCGGCGAAGATCATGGCCACGCCCTCGGCGTGCAGGCGCCGGGCGGCGAACACGAGCGCGTCGCGCGACGCCCGGTCGAGCCACTGCGCGTCGTCGACGAGGCACAGCAGCCCGGTCTCGCCCGCGTGCTCCGCCAGCAGGGAGAGCACCGCCAGCCCCACCAGCATCGGCTCGGCGCCGGCCGCGGGCCCGAGCCCGAACGCCGCCTCCAGCGCCTCGCGCTGCGGGCCGGGCAGCGCGGCGAGGGACCCGAGCGCCGGCCGCACCAGCAGCTGCAGCCCCGAGAACGGCAGCTCCGCCTCGAACTCGATCCCCGTGCCGCGGAGCAGCCGCATGCCCCCGGCCGCCGCGGCGGCGTGGTCGAGCAGCGCCGTCTTGCCGATGCCCGGCTCGCCGCGGAGCACCAGCGACGAGCTGGCGCCCGCCCGGGCTCCCGCCAGCAGCCCGGCGATCGCGGCCTCTTCGGGCTCTCTCCCGTGCAGTCCCCCCGCGGTCATGATCTGATCCTGGCACTCCTCCGCGGGGCCCGCGCCGCCGGCTCCGGCCGGACGGCGCCTGCCCCGCCCGCTCCTCCCGGACCGGCTCTCCCGGCTCACGGGGCAGCCCTTAAGATGCGGTGGGCCCGTCCGAGGGGCCGTCGAGGGGCCATCGAGGGGGAGGACGCCGTGATCCGGACGCTGGTGTTCGACGTCGGGGAGACGTTGATCGACGAGACGCGGATCTGGTCGCGCTGGGCGGACCGGCTCGGCGTCACCCGGTTCACGATGCTCGGCGTGCTGGGCGGCATGGCGGCCCTCGACCGCTCCTTCACCGAGGCCTTCGAACTGCTGCGGCCCGGTTTCGACCTGGAGGCCGAGCAGGAGGCCTGGAAGCGGGAGGACCCCGGCGGGCTCCGGGTGAACTTCGACGCGGCCGATCTCTATCCGGACGTACGGCCCGGCCTGGCCGCACTGCGCGGCCTCGGCTACGGGCTGGTCATCGCGGGGAACCAGCCGCCGCAGGCCTACGACGCGCTGACCGCGATGGACCTGCCGGTGGACGCCGTGCACACCTCCGACGGCTGGGGCGTGTCCAAGCCCGACCCCGCGTTCTTCGCCCGGGTCGTCGAGGTCTGCGGCCGGGAGCCCGGCGAGATCCTCTACGTGGGCGACCGGCTCGACAACGACGTCCTCCCGGCGCGGAAGGCGGGCATGCGCACCGCGCTGATCCGCCGCGGCCCCTGGGGCCACCTGCACGCCGCCCGCGCGGAGGCGGCCGAGGCCGACCACGTCGTCGACGGCTTCGCCGACCTGGTGGCCGCCCTGACCGCGGATCCGCCGCGCTGACCGGGAGCGGTTCAGCGGTACGGCTCGATGTGGATCGCGCGCTCCTCGGCCGACAGGTCGCCGTCGTCGCGGCCGACGTCGATGGCGTAGGCCTGGGAGGTCTCGTGCGGCCCGGTGCCCTGGTCGGGCGCGACCAGCCGGCTCCACTCGCGCGGCGTCCGCGGGTGGTCCGGGGCCTCGCGCCGGAGGCGCTCGCCGAAGTCGTCCCGGTGCCGGGGGTCGTCCTCGACGATCCTGTGGTTGAGGCCCAGGTCGCTGGTGGCCTGCTCGACTTCGAGCGCCTGCTCGTCGCTCATCCCGTAACGGTCCGGGGGTGATTGGCTCATACTGGGGCACTACCCCCTGAAAAGCGGAAGAACCGCAGGTCATCCCCGCGCTCGGCATCCAGGTCAGAGACCGGCGGCGGCCCCGATGACGGAGCGCGGATCGGCCGCCCCCGCCAGCACCCCGGAGGGCAGCACGTCGATCAGGTGCGCGTGCCCGAACGCGGAGCCGTACGGCAGCGCCGCGACCGGGTGGCCGCGCCGCGCCAGGCCCTCGCCCCACGGGCCGCCCTCCTCCACCTCGACCACGACCTCGTCGGGGGCGTTCCAGGTGTCGAAGCCGGTGCCCCCGGTGCCCAGCCGCCAGCGGGGGGCGCCCACGGCCTCGCCGGGCTCCCGGCCGTGCAGGAGCAGGCGGGTCAGGAGCTGGAGCACGATCTGCGGCTGCCCGTCGCCGCCCATGGTGCCGGCGACCGAGCGCAGCGACCCGTCCGGCCGGGTGACCAGCGCCGGGACCAGCGTGTGCGGGGGGCGCCGCCCGGGACCGTACTCGGCGGGATGGTCCGGGACGAGGGAGAAACCGATGCCCCGGTTGTGCAGGTTGATGCCGGTCCGGGGTTCGAAGAGCAGGCTGCCGAAACCGGCGGCGTTGGACTGGATCAGCGAGACGCCCATGCCGTCGCCGTCCACCGCGCACAGGTAGGTGGTGTCGCCGGGCGCGGCCAGGTCGCGCAGCGCGGCCCGCCGGTCCCGGCCGATCAGGGCCCGGCGCTCGGCGGCCGACTCCAGGACCGCGTCCACCCGGGCGCCGTCGAACAGCAGCTCCGGCCGGTCGTGCCCGGCGACCCGCGACGCCTCGACGAGCAGGTGCGCCCAGAGCGGGTCGGCGGGATCGGCGGGCAGGTCGAGGCCCTCGGCGACGGCGAGCGCGAGCAGCAGCAGGTAGCCCTGGGAGTTGGGCGGCATCGTCCACACGTCGTGGCCGAAGACCCGGGTGCGGAGCGGCTCGGTCCACTCCGCACCCGGCCGGGCCAGGTCGTCCTCGGTGTACTCCCCGGCGCCGAGGGCGAGCAGTCCTTCGCCGAACTCGCCGAGGTAGAACCCGTCCCGGCCGCCGGTCAGCGCCTTCAGCGCCCTGGCCACCCCCGGCCGCCGGACGAGGTCGCCGGCCGAGCGGGCGGAGGCGAAGTCCTCGCAGAGCGGGCCGACGGTCGTCAGGCCGGGCACCAGCAGCGGCGAGGCGGGGAAGCCGCCCTCGGCGTACCCGATCGCGGGGGCGAGCACCTCGGTCAGCGGCAGCCGGCCGTACCGGCCGTGCAGGGCCAGCCAGCCGTCCGCGCAGCCGGGCACCGGGGCGGACCGGACGTCGTGGTGGAACGGCATGCGGTCGTGGCCCTCGGCGCGCAGGCGCTCCGGGTCGGCGCCCGACCCGGCCCGCCCGGAGGCGTTGAGCGCCGCGGGGACCGGGGACCCGTCGTGCACGAGCGCGAACAGGTCTCCGCCCAGCCCGCACAGGTGCGGCGCGGTGACCGCCAGCACGGCGTTCGCCGCGACGGCCGCGTCGGCCGCCGACCCGCCCCGCTCCAGCATCGCGACCCCGGCCCGCGACGCCAGGTGATCGACCGTGCAGACCATTCCGGACCGTGCATATCGGGTGTTGCGCATGTCCAGAGCGTACGGCCGGGCTAGTCGGAGCGCACCTCCAGGCCGAGCAGTCCGGCGATCGTGACCGCCTGGCGGATGTCTATCACCGCGTCCTTGAGCTTGACGGTGAGCGGATCGACCGACGACAGGTCGCTCCCGCGCAGGTCGCAGCGGGACAGGTCGGCGCCGTGCAGCCAGGCGCCGGACAGGTCGACCCGCTGGAGCGCGGCGCCCTCGCACCGCGCGCCGGTGAGGTCGGCCTCGCGCATCCGCACGTCGGTGAAGGACGCGCTGCCGAGCGCCGCTCCCGGGAGCCCGGCGAACGACCAGTCGCCGCCGGAGACCTTCAGCAGGTCGAAGGTGCAGTCGCTGAACACGCTGCCCACGAACTTGCACGCCGCGAAGGTGGCGTCGAAGAACGTGCACCGGGTGAAGGTGCAGTTCAGGAAGGCCGTCTCGGTGTGGACCGAGGCGTTGAACCGCACGTCGCGGAACGAGCACTCGGAGAAGACGGCCCCCCGGCTGGTGGCCTCGGTCATGTCCACGTCGATGAAGGCGACCTGTTCGTGGGTCTGGCCCGACAGGTCCTCGCTGTCCCAGTCCGCCGACCGGACGGTGGTGCGGGTCTCGGGCGCGGGCACGCCGTACTTGCGTTCAGCCATGCGGGGATCCAAGCAGACGGGTGCGACAGAAACCGCACGCCGCGGCAGAGGCCTCCCCGGTCGTCCGGACCGGGGCGCCGGGAGCCGGTCCGCGCCTTCGTGCCTGCTTCTCGCCATGCGGGAGGCGGGGCCGGCAGGTGGGAGGCGGGGCCGGCAGGTGGGGCCGGCTCAGCCCAGCATCACGCCGAGGAACAGCGCCGCCAGCGCGGACAGGCCGCTGAGCGCGCCGAAGGCGGCCAGGGCGCCCCGGGTCTTCGCCCGGGCGTGCAGGAAGGCGGCGACCCCGGAGACGACCACGACGGCCACCTTCACCTCCAGGGTGCGGCGGTAGGCGGGGTCGTCCCCGATCCCGTCGAGCAGGTTCCACACGCCGGTGGCGAGCAGGACCGCGTAGGCCGGCCAGGCCACCCGGTCGAACGCGCGGGCGGCGGCCTTGGTCGCCCCCTCGCCGGTCGCGCGCAGCGCCGGGACGAGGAAGGCGAGGGTCAGCTGGCCGCCGACCCAGACGGTGGCGGCCAGCACGTGGAGGAAGACACGCAGGGTGTCCAGCGATACGGAGAGCACGCGGCCACCGTAGTGTCCGCGCCTCCCGGTCCCGCCGCGGGGGCGGGACCGGGGCCGCCGCTCCGGCGGCCGGCCGGGGGCGGTGATGGACGGAGGGGGCCGCCGAGGGCCTAGAGGCCCAGGTCCCGCCCGATGATCTCGCGCATGATCTCGTTGGAGCCGGCCCAGATGCGGGTCACCCGGGCGTCCATCCAGGCGCGGGCGACGCGGTACTCCTTCATGTAGCCGTAGCCGCCGAACAGCTGCACGCAGGCGTCGAGCACCTCGCCCTGCACCTCCGAGGTCCACATCTTGGCCTTGGCGGCGTCGACCGCGCTCAGCTCCCCCTCGGCGTGGGCCTCGACGCACCGGTCCACGAAGGACTGGGAGACCTCGACCTTGGTGACCAGGTCGGCCAGGACGAACTTGTTGTGCTGGAAGGACCCGATGGCCTGGCCGAACGCCTTGCGCTCCTTGACGTAGACCAGGGTCTCGGTGAGCACCGCCGCCGCGTGCGCGAGGTTCGCCACCGCCGAGCCGAGGCGCTCCTGCGGGAGCCGCTCCATCATCGCGATGAAGCCGCGGTCGACCTCGCCGATCACGTTCTCGGCGGGGACGCGCACGTTCTCGAAGAACAGCTCGGCGGTGTCGGCCTCCGGCTGGCCCACCTTGTCGAGCTTGCGGCCCCGGGTGAAGCCCTCCATCCCGGTCTCGACCGCGAACAGGGTGATGCCCTTGGCCTTCTTCTCCGGGCTGGTGCGGGCGGCCACCACGACCAGGTCCGCGCAGTAGCCGTTGGTGATGAAGGTCTTGGACCCGTCGATGACCCAGTCGGAGCCGTCGCGGACCGCGGTGGTGCGCAGCGCGGCCAGGTCGGAGCCGCCGCCCGGCTCGCTCATGCCGATCGCGGTGATCATCTCTCCGGAGCAGAAGCGCGGCAGCCAGCGCTTCTTCTGCTCGTCGGTGGTCAGCTCCACGAGGTACGGCGCGACCACGTCGTAGTGGATGCCGAAGCTGGAGGAGAGGGCCGCGCCGACCCCGGACAGCTCCTCGCCCAGCACGGCGTTGAAGCGGTAGTCCCCGGCAGCGCTCCCGCCGTGCTCCTCCGGGACCTCCAGGCCGAGGAAGCCCTGCCGCCCGGCCTCCAGCCAGACCTCGCGGTCGATCAGCCGGTTCTCGATGAACTCCTCGGCGCGTGGCGTGACCGAGCGGGCGATGAACTCCCGGACCGACGCGCGGAAGGCGTCGTGGTCGGGGCCGTAAACAGTTCGCTTCATGGAATATCAGTATACCGACCGGTAGGTATGTTCCTGAAGCGGGGACCGGCCGCCGGATGTCCGTCCGGTGCGGGCCCCGGCGGATCCCGGGAGGGTGCGCCGACGGTATGAGCGGTGTGAGCGGTACAGGCTCTATAGGCGGTACGGGCGGTACGGGCGGTACGGGCGGTACGGGCGGGGCGCGAAGGGCTCGCACCGGTACGCGATGTTCGCGGTCGTCCGCCCTCGGCGTTCACCGGATGGCCATATGCCCATGTATAGACTCGCCTCGATGAACGACTTCACGCGATGGATCGATCTTGAAGGTGCCGTCAACGTGCGCGACCTCGGCGGGCTCGCCACCGTGGACGGCGGGACCACGCGCTTCGGCCGGATCTACCGCTCGGACAACCTGCAGGGACTGACCGGGCGCGACGTCGAGCGGCTCGTCGCCGAGCTGAAGCTCCGCCACGTCGTCGATCTGCGCTCCGGCCCGGAGGTGTTCATGGAGGGGCCGGGCCCGCTCACCCGCGTCCCGGAGGTGAGCATCCACCACCACACCCTGTTCGCCGAGGGCGGCAGGCACACCGACGCCGAGGCCGACACCGTCGACGTCGACCGGGTGCTGCCCTGGCAGGAGCGGGTGGAGGAGGAGAAGCTGGCCGAGCTCAGGGTGACCGGTTTCTACTACGGCTACCTGCGCGAGCGCCCCGACTCGGTGCTGGCGGCCCTGCGCGCCATGGCCCGCGACGACGGCGCCGCGATCGTCCACTGCGCGGCCGGCAAGGACCGCACGGGCGTCGTCTGCGCCCTCGCGCTGGAGGTCGCCGGCGCCACCCGCGAGGCCATCGTCGCCGACTACACCGCCACCGGCGACCGCATCGAGGCCATCATGGGCCGCCTGCGCGCCAGCAGCACCTACCGCGACGACCTCGACTCCCGCCCGGTCGACGACCACCGGCCCCGGGAGCAGTACATCGAGCAGTTCCTCGGCGTGCTGGACGACCGCTTCGGCGGCCCCGTGGAGTGGCTCGCCTCCGAGGGCTGGACCGACGAGGACACCCGCGCCCTGCGGTCCCGCCTGCGCGACTAGGGACGCCTCCCGGGCGGTGGGAGAGCCCTACCGGCGGCCGGCGGGCCGCACCGGGGTCCGCCGGGATCCCGGTGCCGCCGCGGGCGGCGGCACCGGGCCGGTCCCGAACTCCCCGCGCCGGTGGGCCGCGAGGGCCCGCGCCGTGGGGGTGGCCGCGTCCGGGGAGTAACCGGCGACGGGGCCCTCGTAGAGGACGGTCCCGCCGTGCCTCCCGGGCCCCGGCCCCAGGTCGATCAGCCAGTCGGCGTGGCGGACGACGTCCAGGTCGTGCTCGATGACCACGACGGTGTGGCCCCGCTCGACGAGCGTGTCCAGCACGCGGAGCAGGGTGCCGACGTCGCCGGGATGCAGGCCGGTCGTGGGTTCGTCGAGCAGGTAGACGGTGGGCCGTTCGGTGTCGCGCAGCTCCTTGGCGATCTTGACGCGCTGGCACTCCCCGCCCGAGAGCGTGTTGAGCGACTGGCCCAGCCGGAGGTAGCTGAGCCCGACCTCCGACAGGTGGCGGAGGGCCGCGGCGATGGCCTCGTCCGGCAGCCGGTCCATGGCCTGGTCGACGGAGAGGTCGTCGACGTCGGCGATGGACAGGCCGCCGACGGTGTGGGCGAGCACCTCGGGGACGAAGCGCCGCCCCCGGCAGGCCTCGCAGACGACCTCCTGGCCGTCCATGAAGGCCAGGTCGGTGTAGACGGTCCCGAGGCCTCGGCACCCGGGACAGGCCCCTTCCGAGTTCGCGCTGAACAGCGCGGCGGGGACGCCGTTGTGCCGGGCGAACAGCCTGCGGATCGCCGGCGCGATGCCGGTGTAGGTGACGGGGGTGGACCGGCGGCTGGTGCTGACCGGCCTCTGGTCGACGACGGTGACGTCGTGCTGGTCGGCCAGCTCGGCGGCGAGGCTGGACTTCCCGGAGCCCGCGACGCCGGTGAGGACGGTCATCACGCCGGCCGGGACGTCGACGGTGACGCGCCGCAGGTTGTTGCGGGTCGCCTCGGCGATCCTGATCACGCCCTCGGCCGTACGGGGGACCCGTTCGGCGGACCGGCGCCGGGAGAGCGCGCGGCCGGTGTGCGTGCCGGCGCGCCGGAGCTCTGCGAAGGTGCCCTGGAAGACGAGCCGGCCCCCGTCGGCTCCGGCCCCGGGACCGATCTCGACGACCTGGTCGGCGACCGCCATCACGGCGGGGTCGTGCTCGACGACCAGGACGCTGTTCCCCCCGTCCCGCAGCCGCCCGAGCAGCCTCGTCACGGATTCCACGTCGGTGGGATGGAGCCCGGCCGTGGGCTCGTCGAATACGTAGATCATCTCGGTGAGGCCGGAGCCGAGATGCTTCACGATCTTGACGCGCTGGGACTCGCCGCCCGACAGCGTCGTGGTCGCACGGTCCAGGGTGAGGTAGCCCAGCCCGATGGCGTTCATGGCGTCGAGCCTGGCGGTGAGGGCGGCCACGACGGGGGCGACGGACGGCGCGCCGACGCCCCGGACGAACCCGGCGAGCTCGGCGACCTCCAGGCGGGCCAGCTCGCCGATCGTGCGCCCCAGCACGGTGACGGTGCGGGACCGCTCGTTGAGCCGTTCTCCGCCGCACTCCGGGCAGACCTCGGACCGGGTGAACCTGCGGATCGTCTCCTGCTTGCGCTCGGACACGTTGTCCGAGGTGTTCAGGTAGATCCGTTCGAACCGCTCGACGACCCCCTCGTAGTCCTTGGGCGGCCTGCGTCCCAGCCTCGCCGCCGCCTCGCCGCCGTGCAGCAGGGCGTCCCGCTCCTCCCGGCTCCAGTCCCGCAGCGGCGTGTCCGGGCTGAAGGAGCCGATGTCGGCGTACCGCGAGTACCAGTAGCCGCCGTCGCCGAAGCCCGGGAGGAGGATCGCGCCCTGCCGCAGCGACCTGTCCAGGTCGAGGAAGCGGTCGACGGCGGGGGCGACGACCTCGCCGAGCCCCGAGCACGCCGGGCACATCCCGGCGGGGTCGTTGAACGAGAAGCGGTTCGACTCGCCCACGTGGGGATCACCGATCCGCGAGTACAGCAGCCGCAGGTAGGTCCAGGCGTCGGTGATCGTGCCGACCGTGGAGCGCGCGTTGCCGCCGATGCGCCGCTGGTCGATGACCACCACCGGGGAGAGCCCGTCGATGTGCTCCACCTCGGGACGCCTCCACTTCGGGAGCCGGTTCCTCGTGAACGGGGGAAAGGTGTCGTTGAGCTGGTAACCGGCCTCCGCCGCGATCGTGTCGAAGACCAGCGACGACTTCCCCGACCCCGACAGGCCGGCGAAGACGACGAGGCGGTGGCGTGGGATCTCCGCGTCCAGACAGCGGAGGTTGTTCGTACGGGCGCCCCTGATGGAGATGCTGTGCTTCACCATGCCTGTGACGGTAGGACCGGATGCGGCCGGATCCTGACCGCGATTCCGCCCATGATGGATGCATGGCCGACGTGACCGAACGCATGCTGGTACTGCTGTCGACCCTGCAGACGGGGGGCCCGTTCAGCGGAGAGGAGCTGGCCTCCCGGCTGGGCGTGAGCCCGCGGACCGTCCGCCGCGACGTCGAGCGCCTGCGGGGGTACGGCTACCCCGTCGTGACGCAACCGGGGCCCGGCGGCCACTACCGGCTCGTGGCGGGCCGCACGATGCCCCCGCTCGTCCTCGACGACGACGAGGCGGTCGCGGCGCTGCTCGGTCTCGCCACCCTCGCCGCCCTGCGCTCCGACGAGGACGGGACCCTGGACGACGCGGCCACCCGCGCCTACGGAAAACTCGACCAGTTCCTCCCGGCGCGGCTGCGCCCGCGTGCGGCCGCGCTGCGCGCCGGTCTGGAGATCGGCGCGCAGCGCGCGCCCAGCGTGAACGCGGAGGTCCTGAGCGGCCTCGCCGAGGCGATCACCGGCCGGGAGGTCGTGGCGTTCGACTACACGGACAGACGCGGGAGGCCGAGCCGGCGGCGGGCGGAGCCGCACCGGCTGGTCCACCTCCACCTGCGCTGGTACCTGCTGGGCTGGGACCTGGGGAGGAGCGACTGGCGGGTGTTCCGCCTCGACCGCGTCGCCGGCCTCGTCCGCACCGGAGCCCGGCACCCCTCCCGCGAGCTGCCGGCCGGCACGGCCCTGTCGTATCTCCGCGGGGGACTGAACGCGGACCGCCACCGGGTCCGGTTCACCGTGCGGGCGGAGCCGTACGAGGTCGCCGACGTGCTGAGGTACCAGGACGCCCGGATCGAGCGCGTCGGCGACCGGGAGACCCGGGTCACACTCTGGCTCGACTCCTGGGAGTGGCTCGTCCAGTGCCTCGTCCTCCTGGGCGCCGACTTCACCGTCGTCGAGCCTCCGGACTTCCGGGACGCCTGCGCCGCCTTCGCCCGCCGCCTGCTCGCCGCAGCCGGTGGGGGACCGGGGGAGCACCCGGCGGGTGAGGGCCCGCAGGAGGGCTCAGCGGGTGAGGAACCGCGGGGACACCCGGCGGGAGAGGAGCCGTGAGGGCACCCGGGCGGTCAGAGCGCGACTGCCACGCCCTCGGCGGCGGAGCGGCGGGCCGCCTCCAGCACGGTGAGGGCGGCCACGACCTCCTCCGGGTCGACCGGCGGCGGGGTGCCCTCGCGCAGGGCGGACACCACGGACCGGTAGAAGCCGAGGTAGTCGCCCGGCTCGGTGCGGATCCGCCGGCCGGCCTCGTCGGTGCCCAGCACGCCCCAGCGCTCCTCGGGGTCGTCGCCGAAGCCGGGGGAGCCGGGCGCCAGGCCCGCGCGCAGCCGGTCCTCCTGGACGTCGAGGCCGTGCTTGACGTAGCCGGCCCGCGAGCCCAGCACCCGGAAGCGGGGGCCGAGCCGCGGGGCCACGGCGCTGGCCCACAGGTGGGAGCGGGCGCCGTTCGCGTGGGTGAGGGCGACGAAGGTGTCGTCGTCGGAGGCGACCCCGGAGCGCCGGACGTCGGCCTCGGCGTAGACGGACGTCACCGGGCCGAGCAGGCGCAGCGCCTGGTCGACCAGGTGGCTGCCCAGGTCGTACAGGAGGCCGCCGACCTCCTCGGCGCCGCCGAGCTCGCGCCAGCCGCCCTTCGGGACGGGACGCCAGCGCTCGAACCGGGACTCCAGCCGGTGCACCGTGCCGAACTCGCCGGCGGCGGCCAGTCGCTCGATCGTCAGGAAGTCGCCGTCCCAGCGCCGGTTCTGGAACACCGTCAACATCCGGCCCCGCTCCCGTGCCAGGCCGATCAGGTCGCGGGCCTGGCGGGCGGTGGCCGACAGCGGCTTGTCCACGACCACCGGCAGCCCGGCCTTGAGGGCGGCCTCGGTCAGCGGGACGTGGGTGCGGTTGGGGGAGGCCACCACGACCAGGTCGACCGAGTCCCACAGCTCGGCGGCGTCGGGGACGACGCGCGCGCCGTACCGGGAGGACGCCTCGGCGGCGCGCTCGGGGTTCCCCGTCACCACCGCGGACAGCCGCAGGCCGGGCGTGGCCGCGATCAGCGGGGCGTGGAAGAACGCGCCCGCCACGCCGTACCCGATGAGGCCGACGCGCAGGTCAGTCATTGCGGCGTTCCTCGCGTTCGGCGAGGAAGGCCTCGAACTGGGCGGCGAGCTCGTCCCCGGTGGGCATCTCGGCCGGTTCGGCGATGAGGTTCTCCCGCGCGGCGCCGGCCGCGAACGCGTCGTACTGCTGCTCCAGCCCGGCGATCGCGGTGGACAGCTCCTCCGAGGCCTCGATCTGCTCGGCGATCTCGGAGGTGGTCTGCTCGGCGGAGGCGCGCAGGCCCTCCAGGGGGAACACCAGGCCGGTGCCCCTGGTGACCTCCTCCAGGGCGGTCAGCGCCGCCGTGGGGTATTCGGCCTGGGCCAGGTAGTGGGGGACGTGCACGGCGTAACCGAGGGCGTCGTGGCCCGCCTCGCCGAGCCGGAACTCGATCAGGGCCGCCACGCTGCCGGGGACCTGGACCTTGCCGAAGGCGCTGGTCCGGCCGGTGATGAGCTCGGGGCGGCTGGCGTGTGCGGTGACGCCCAGGGGGCGGGTGTGCGGGACGGCCATCGGGATGCCGTGCGCGGTCACCAGCCTGCCGACGCCCAGCCGGGTGGCGAGCTCGCCGAGGGCGGCGGCGAACAGCTCCCATTCGCGGTCCGGCTCGGGGCCGGTGAGCAGCAGGAACGGGGCCCCGGTCGAGTCGTGGGCGAGGCGCAGGGCGATCTCGGGGACCTCGACTCCCGTCCACCGGTCGGTGTCGAACGTCATGATCGGCCGCCGGGAGCGGTAGTCGAGCAGCCGGTCCACGTCGAAGGTCGCGATGACCCGATGCTCCAGCTCGGCCAGCAGGTGACCCAGGGCGAGCCGGCCGGCCCCGCCCGCGTCCACGAACCCGTCGAAGTGGTAGAGGAGCACCGGATCGGTCAGCTCAGGGACGTCCTCACTGAGCCGGTAGAGATCCGTCGGGTCGAACACCGTTTCCAGCCTTTCGTCGATCGTCTCTTGAGGAGAACCCGCGGGGTGCCCGGCGCATTCCGCGGTCGCCGCGAATCCCGGCGACCCCGGTGACCCCGGTGACCCCGGCGATCCCTGGCACCCTACCGGGGGCGGCCGCCGCGGTGCGGAACGCGGCCCGGAGGCCGGTGACGCTCGGTGCCGGGGAGCGGACAAGAGGACTATCTGCAATGGTCCGGACATTAAGGTCTAACCCTTAATACCCCATCATTCAGCGACGTATAGGAAAACTTGCACCGGTCGGCCATGCTGGGGAAGGTGGGAACCACATCTGCGCACCGATCCGACCAGAGATCCCTCCGGGTCCCGCCGCTGCCGTGCCCCTTCCCCAGTGAGGTCAACCCCTGCGTCGAAGAGGTGGACGAGGAGAGCCACGCCTGGCTCGCGGCCTCCCGCATGCTGGAGGGGGAGGGCGTGCTGGAGCACTTCCGGCGGTCCCGGATCGGCTGGCTGGCCGCCCGGACCAACCCGCTGGTGCCGCGCGACAGCCTCCGCCTGATCAACGACTGGTACAACTGGCTGTTCGCCTTCGACGACGCCTTCTGCGAGTCGGAGACGGTGGGCCACCGGGCGGCCGCGCTCGTGCGGGCGCTCCCCCCGCTCCTGGAGATCCTGGACGAGCGGCGCGAACCCGGGGCCGGTGACCCCTTCGGCGCGGGCCTGCTGGAGCTGCAGCGCAGGATCGCGGAGGTCGGCACCCCCGCGCAGCTGGAACGCTGGCGGACCACCGTCCGCGAGTACCTGTTCGCCCAGGTGTGGGAGGCGGGCAACCGCGAGGCGGACCTGATCCCCACCCCCGAGGACTACGTCCTGATGCGCCGCATCACCGGAGCGACTTACACCTGCTTCGCGCTGATCGACGTCGCCGGAGGGTATCGGCTCGAATCCGAGGAATGGTCCCATCCGGATGTGCGTACGCTCAGTGACCTCGCGTGCGATCTCATCGGCTGGGACAACGACCTGCTCTCCTACGCCAAGGAGCGCGGGCGGGACGCGGCCCGGCACAACCTGGTCACCGTACTGCGCTTCCACCGGACGGGATCGCTCCAGAAGGCGCTGGACGAGGTGGCGTCGATGCACGGCGCCGCCGTGGAGGGCTTCGTGGAGACCCGCTCGGCGGTGGAGCGGTGGGCGTCGCAGCCCGTGCTCAGGTACGTGCGGGGGCTGGAGCACTGGGTGCGCGGGCACATCGACTTCTCCCTCGGCAGCGCCCGCTACGTGCACGCCTGGCCGGAGGGGACGAGCTGGCCGTCGGGCTGAACCGTGTCGCGCGCCCGCCCGTGCGTCCCGCGTCCGCCGGCCTGCCGAGTGACCCCGGCCGGGGCCCGGGTCACAGGGCCGGCGGGCCCGGGTCACACGGCCGGCGCCGGATCGGCGTCCTCACCGCACTCGCCGATCGCGAGCTCGATCAGCTCCTCGAGGTTGAGCCGCTTGCCCGCCGCGAACGCCGCCTCGTGGGCCTCGTCCCCGAGCAGCTTCCGGCACTCCTTGATGCACCGGTCGTGCTCGGCGTTGAAGAAGGGCGAGTTCATCTGGGGCATGCCGAAGGAGCGCCAGTTCTGCTGGCCCGCGCCGAGCAGCCGGGACGCCAGGTCGGCCTGGCCCTGGTCGAGGACCAGCCGGGCGACGACCTCGATCACCAGGCCGATGCCGAGCACGTCGTGGAAGTAGCGCTTGAGGCGGAGCGACTCGCGGGCGTTCTGCAGCGCCTCGGCGGAGCGGCCCATCGCCTGCTGGGCCATCGCCATGGCGTACATCGCGTAGGAGCGCAGCCAGAGCTCACCGCGCTGGGTGCACACCGCGACGCAGTCCTGCAGGAGGACCTCGGCCTCGGCCGGTTCGTTCTGCATCGTCAGCACCAGCGACAGCTCGACGATCGAGGGGAGCAGGCCGGGGTTGAGCTCCCGCCCCGTCTTGTGGAACTCGATCGCCACCCCGAGCAGGGCGCTGGCCTTCTGCAGGTCGTTCTGGAGCACGGCCGCGGTGCCGAGCATCTTGGTCGCCAGGATGACCGCGCCCGAGTCGCCGACCCGGACCGCGTCGGAGCTGCACCGCTCGGCGGCCTCGACGGCGCCGTCGGTGTTGCCCTGGCCGCTGTGCACGTAGGAGAGCACCCACAGGGCCTTGCAGCGCACCGAGCTCGGCTGCGAGACCAGGGACAGCGCCTTCTCCAGGTAGAGCCTGCCCTCGCGGGCCAGCCCGCAGGCCACCCACATGAACCAGAGCGACGACAGCAGCCGCAGACCCGCCTCCGCCTCGCCCGGCGTGCGCAGGCAGTAGTCGAGCGCCACGCGGATGTTGTCGTGCTCGTGCCGCATCCGGACGAACCAGTAGACCTGCCGGGCCCCCGACCACGCCTCCTCACCGCGCATGGCGAGCTGCAGGTAGTAGTCGCGGTGCCGCTCCTGGATCCGCTGCTTCTCGCCCAGCTTGTCCAGCCACTCCTCGCCGTAGCTGCGCAGGGTGTCGATCAGCCGGTAGCGGTGCCCGGAGGGGGTGCCCTCGCTCAGCAGGATGGACTTCTCCACGAGGCTGGAGACGAGATCGGTGACGTCCTCGGCGGGCAGGCCCTCCCCGGCGCAGACGTAGCGGGCGGCCTCCAGCTCGAAGTCCCCGGCGAAGACCGAGAGCCGCGCCCAGAGCAGCCGCTCGGCGGGCTCGCACAGCTCGTGGCTCCACCCGATCGCGGCGCGCAGCGTCTGGTGCCGGGGCAGCGCCGTACGGCTGGCGCCGGCCAGCAGGCTGAACCGGTCGGTCAGCAGCGCGAGGATCTGCTCGACCGACAGGGCCCGCAGGCGGACCGCGGCCAGCTCGATCGCCAGGGGGATGCCGTCCAGGCGGCGGCAGAGCTCGGAGACCGGCTCGATGTTGCGCTCGTCGAGCTCGAAGGAGGGCACGACCGCGCTCGCCCGCGCGGAGAACAGCTGGACGGACTCGTTGGTGAAGGCGTTCTCCCCCGGGACGTCACCGGGGACGGCCAGCGGCGGGACGGAGAGGGTGTACTCGCCCTGCGCGTTCAGCGACTGGCGGCTGGTGGCCAGGATCCGCAGCCGCGGCGAGGTCTTCAGCAGGTCCTCGAAGAGCCGGGCGCAGGCGTCGACGAGGTGCTCGCAGGTGTCGATGATCAGCAGGATCTCGCGGTCGCCCACCCAGTCGGAGAGGGTCTCCTCCGCCGAGCGCGCCGACTGGTCGGCGATGCCCAGCGCCGAGGTGATCGTGTGCCGGACCATCCCCGCGTCCTGCAGCCGGGCCAGGTCGGCGAACCACACGCCGTCGGAGAACTGGTTGCGCACCATGTGCGCGATGCGCAGCGCGGTGCGGGACTTGCCGACGCCGCCGATGCCGGTCAGGGTGACCAGCCGCGTCTCGGGCTCCTGGAGCCGCTGCCTGAGGTTGGCCAGCAACCGGGTGCGCCCGACGAAGTTGGTGAGCTCGTTCGGGAGATTGCCGTCTCGCCGCCATCCAGCTGTTGGCGTTGCCATGGCCGCCTCACGGGGGGTAGCTGACACCTGCCCTGGCATCGTACCGCCTGGGTCGTTGGCTGTCCTTTGCGCGGAAATCATGGTGGAAGGCTTTGCGGACGGAGAAATCACCCGCCGCGGCGGGCTGGATAGCATGGGCCCGTGACAGAGCATCATCCAGACGATCTGCGCCCGGTCGACCTCTCGGAGGACGGCCCGGCCATCCTGCCCGACCAGACCTCCGACGACACCGATCTCGGGTGGGGCGAGTGGCGTGAGTCCGGCGGCAACGACGACCGGCTGCTGGAGGACCGACCGCCCCACTGGTGAGCGCGTCTCCCCCGGAAGGGGCGGCGGTGACGGACCCGGTCAGCCCCGCCCCGCCAGGGGGACGGTCGTGCGGAGCGCGCCGTCGTAGCTGCGCGCGCCGGAGAACGCCCCGGCGGCCTCGGCCAGTCCGTCGAGCACCGTGACCGCCCGCGCCCGGGCCGCGGCGTCCAGGTTGCGGGCGAGCGTCACGTGCGGGAGCCACCGCCCGGGCGCGTGCAGCGGGTTGCCGCCGCAGGAGCCGCCCAGCACCCGCCACACCCCCGCGTGCACGGCCAGCAGCCGGGCCTCCGGCACCACGCCCCAGGCCAGCACCCGCGCCCGCCCGGCGAACAGCAGCAGCGGCCCCAGCCTGACCGGCACCGGCAGGCCGCCGAAGGCCTCGGCGAACGCCGCCGGCGCGTCGGGCGGCAGCCGTTCGCAGACCGCCAGCGTCAGGTGGGGGCGGTTGGTCGGGTGCGGGTGCCGCGCCTGGCTGGGCAGTCCCTCGGCCGCCAGCCGGTCCCAGGCCGCGCGCACCGCCGAGTCGAGCACGTCGTCGCAGGTCAGCTCGATGGTGTGCATCCGGCAACGGTAACGGGCGCACCGTGCCCGGCGGCGGATCCCCGCTCCGCGGGTGCGAACCTTTCGCGCGGAGCGACCGTCTCACCGTGCATGGGACCGGAGCACGGAAGCGGGGAGTCACCATGACGGGTACGGGGCGGACGGCGAATCGCATGGCGGCGGTGGCGGCCGGGGCGCTCGCCGCAGTCGTCCTGGCGGGCGGCGGCACCGCCGGGGCGGTCGCCGGGACGGCCACCGGGACGGCCACTGTGGAGAAGCATGCGGGAGCGGGAGAGACCGGCTGGAAGCTGCCGAGGAACTTCCTGCTCCACGAGGCCCGGGCCCGCAAGCCGGTGGCGTACCCGGAGGAGGAGAAGTGGACGGTCAGCGACCGGCACGAACGCCTCAGCCTCACGCCCTGCGGCGTGGGCCGCTCCGAGGACCGGGGCCGGGTGAGCACCCGGACGGTCACCTACACGGCGCCGGAGCTCTACCGGGCCGAGCAGGTCGTGATCTACCGCTCCGAGCGGGCCGCGCGTGCGGCCATGACCGACCTGCGGAGGCGGGCCGGCAGATGCGAGGCCGACGAGGGCGACCAGGTGGTCGCCAGGGGCCGGACGGAGAAGATCAGGGCGGGGGACCAGGCCGTCCGGGTGATCGTCCAGAACTACGACCGCGAGGGCGGAGGTTCCGCCATCGGCGGCCAGCGGGGCGTCGTCGTGCGCAAGGGCCGCGCCCTGGTGAGCTACATGTACGCCGGGGAGTACGGCGAGGTGCGCGCCTCGGACTTCCGCCGGCAGCTGAGGGACGCCCGGAAGATGGCGGTGAAGGTCTGCTCGCTGCCCGGCGTCTGCTGACCGGCCGCCGTCGTCTTCGCCGCTCCGGCCGCGTAGGCGTCGTCCTGTGGATCCGGAGCGCCGGCCCTTCCGGGACCCGCGCTCCGGACGGACCTAGGAGACGACGTCCCTGCGCCGGAAGCGGCGGAAGGCGAAGGCGGTCAGCACGGCCGCGTAGGTCACCGACACGGCCACGCCCTTGACCATGCCGCCGAAGTCGGGCTCCGGCGCCAGGGCGTCCAGCCAGGCCGTGTTCCAGAACGTCGGCAGGAACTCCCGGAGCGAGCCGAGCGCGTCCACCGCCTGCAGGATGGTGCTCACGATCACCAGGCCGACCGCGCCGCCGACCGCGCCCAGCGGCGAGTCGGTGCCGACCGAGAGCAGGAAGGCCAGCGCGGCCACCACGAGCTGGCTGACCAGCACGTAGCCGATCACGACCGCGAACCTCGGCAGC
Source organism: Planomonospora parontospora (assembly GCA_014647935.1). GTDB lineage: Bacteria > Actinomycetota > Actinomycetes > Streptosporangiales > Streptosporangiaceae > Planomonospora > Planomonospora parontospora. Next base: position 83,796 of record BMQD01000006.1, on the reverse strand, counting down.
ACGTCCAGCGCGGCGATCGTCTCGCCCGTGCCGGGCACCCGGACGTCGTTCCAGCCGAAGGCCAGCGTCCCGGCGAGCAGCGCCATCACCGGCAGGCAGACCACCGCCGCCGCCGAGTAGCCCAGCGCGACGACCAGCTTCTGGCGCAGCAGCCGGTCCCGGGGGATCGGGGCGGCCAGCAGGTAGCGCAGCGACGACCAGCCGGCCTCGCTGGCGACCGTGTCGCCGCAGAACAGCGCCACCGCGACGACCAGCAGGAAGCTCGCCGACACCGAGAGCGCGAACGCGGCGAAGTTCAGGCCGCCCTCGGTCGCCAGGTCGGAGATGCGCAGGGACGACGCCCCGGGACCGCCCGACCTGACGCCGATCTTGAACGCGATCACCAGGATCCAGGGCAGCGCGAGCAGCAGCCCGAACATCACCATCGTCCGGCGCCGCCTGAACTGGCGGACGATCTCCACCGCCAACGGCAGCGTGCGCCCCGGCGCGTAGCCCCGCGCCGAACCGTCGTCGTTCACGCCCCGCGCACCGGTCCCCCCGGCCGCGCCGTCACCGGTGCCTCCGGTGGTGAGCGCCGTGCCGGCGCCGCCCGCGTCCTTCATCGCTTCTCCCCGATCAGGTCCAGGAACACGTCCTCCAGGCGGGTGCCCGGCGCGCCCGCCGGCACGCGGGCGCTCAGCAGGTCGCCCACCGGACCGGCCGTGACGAGCCGGCCGCGGTGCATGACCACCACGTGGCTGCACGTCTGCTCCACCTCGGCGAGCAGGTGGCTGGAGACGATGACGGTACGGCCCCGCGCCGCGTAGCGGATCAGGACCTCGCGCATCTCGCGGATCTGGGGCGGGTCCAGGCCGTTGGTGGGCTCGTCGAGCACGAGCAGGTCGGGCAGGCCGAGCATGGCCTGGGCGATGGCCAGCCGCTGGCGCATGCCCTGGGAGTAGGTCCGCACGGCGCGCTCCAGCGCGGAGCCGAGCCCGGCGATCTCCAGGGCCTCCTCCAGGCGGGCGTCGGCTGCGGGGCGGCCGGTCGCCTTCCAGTAGAGCTCCAGGTTCGCCCGGCCCGACAGGTGCGGCAGGAATCCGGCGCCCTCCACGAACGAGCCCAGCCGGGACAGGACCGGCGCACCGGGCACGACCCGGTGGCCGAAGATCCTGATCTCGCCCGCGTCGGGGTGGATCAGGCCCATCATCATGCGCATCGTGGTGGTCTTGCCCGCGCCGTTGGGACCGAGCAGGCCGAGCACCTGGCCCTGCTCGACGGTGAACGACAGGTCGTCCACCGCCCGCTCGCCGTTGCGGTAGGCCTTGGTCAGCCCCTCGATCCGCAGCGGCACCGCGTCCAGGGCGGGGACGTGCTCGCGGGCGGGACGGCGGCGGCCGGTGAGGATCAGCGCCGCCGCGGCGGCCAGCGCGGCCAGCGGCAGGGCCCAGGTCCACCAGGCGGGGCCGGTGGCCGGGGTGCGCAGCGCGGCGTGCACGGGCACGGTCAGCTCGGGGGAGGCCAGGGCGACGGTGTAGACGGCCGGGGCCGCGGGGGTGCTGTAGCCGAGGTCGGTCGTGGTGAGGGCGACGCGGAGCCGGTGCCCGGCCTCGAAGCGGTGGTCGACGGCGGGCAGGGTGACCGTGGCCTCGGCGGTGCCTCCCTCGGGGACGGTGATCCGCACCGGGGCGACGAGCCCCTCGGGCAGGATCGGCGCGGAGGCGCCGCCGTTCACGTCGTACAGCTTGGCGAACAGCGTCACGTCCCGCCCGGCGCCGGCCTGCTCCGCACCCCCGGCATTCTCTGTGTCCCCGGTGTCCCCGGTGTCCCCGGCGTCCTCGCTCTTCCCGGCGTCGCCGCCGGAGGCGATCCCGACCCGGACCCGGACGGTGGAGCTCCCGGTGACCTGGAGCGGGGCGCGCAGGGGAGCGGACTCGAAGGCCGCGCTCTGGCCCGCCATGTCGATCGACAGGCTCAGGTTGCCGGAGCCGGTCAGGCCGCCGAAGCCGGGAACGGCCGAGATCGAGGAGGGGGAGCCGCCGGGCGGGTTGGCCACCGGCTGCTCGGGACCGGACAGGGGGACGGTGGTCGTGGAGGTGCCGGACAGGCCCGGGTAGACGCCGGCGGTGGCGTGCAGCCGGACCGGGCGGCGGGTGCCGGGGTCGCGGCCGCCGTCACGGGTGACGGTGAACACGCCGACGCCGGGCGGGCCGGCGGGGGCGCCCGCTCCGGCGGACGCGGCGGCGGTGTTCTCCGCGGCGCCGCCGTTCCCGGAGCCGACCGTGTTCCCGGAGCCGACCGTGTTCCCGGGGGCGGCCGTGTTCCCGGAGGCGCCTGCGGAACCCGCCGCGGCGTCCTTCAGGTAGTGGTCGAACCAGTCCAGGGTCTGCTCGTGGAGCCAGTCGACCTCGCCGTCGCCGCCGTCGTGGCCGCCGTCGAACCAGGCGACGTGCACCGGCGCGCCGGTCGCGGCGATGGCGCGCGCGTTGGCGTCCGCGTGCCCCAGCGGGAACAGCGAGTCGCGCCGCCCCTGCAGCAGCAGGGCCGGGACCCTGATCCTGCCCTGCACCGAGACCGGGCTGGACCTGCGCAGGGTCTCCACGGCGGCGGCGGTGGCCCGGCCGGTCTCGGCGACCTGCTGGTACATGTCGCAGATCTCCGGCAGGAACCGGCCGCACCGGACCTCCTCGGCCGTCGGCGGCCGGGCCGCCCGGCGGCCCTCTCCGGCCCCGGAGGCCCCGCTCCCGTCCTCGCCGTCCTGCCCCTCCCCGGAGCCCTGCCCGCCCTGGCCCGAGAGGGCCGCCAGGCCGGCGCCGGGCTGCGGGCCGCCCCGGCTGAAGAACAGCCCGGCCCACATGCGCTTGAACACGCCGCTCTCCGGACCCTGCCCGGTGGCGTTGGGGAACAACGCGTCGGCCAGGTCGTACCAGGTGATCTGGGGGACGATCGCGTCGACGCGGTCGTCGTGGGCGGCGGCCATCAGCGCGATGGCGCCGCCGTACGAGCCGCCCGCGATGCCCACGCGCGGGTCGCCGCCCGCGTCGAGCCGGACCTCGGGCCGCTTCGCCAGCCAGTCGACCAGCTGCCGGACGTCCTTGACCTCGTAGTCGGGGGAGTTGAGCGCGATCTGCCCGGTGGAGCGGCCGAAGCCGCGCGCCGACCAGGTCAGCACGGCGTAACCCTCGCGGGCCAGCCGCAGCGCGGCGTCGCGGACGCTCTGCTTGCTCCCGCCGAAACCGTGCGCGAGCAGCACCGCGGGGGCCTTCCCGCCCCCGGCGGGCGGGAAGAAACTCGTGTCGAGCACGACCCGCTGGTCGTCGGCCGGGCCGTCGACCACGGTGATCATCTGGTTCTGGACCCGCACCTGCGGCTCCGACGGCCACACCAGCCACCCCGCGACGCCGGCGACGAGCACGGCGGCCACCGCGATCCAGACGGTCGCCCTTCCCCTGAGCTTCATGGGCTGGAGCCTACTGTCCGAAACCGAGTGCTCCCTGAGAGGAATCTCAGCCGGACGGCCGGTCCGGCCGTGTGGGCGGACTTCTCCGGCCGGATATCGGCCGCGCGCCACCGGGTCCTGAGGGCGTCCGTATCCCGCCGCGCGGGGCCGGGCCGTTGGCGGGAGCCGCCGCGCCGTTCAGAATCGGGTGATGAGCGATGATCACCGTTATGTCGGGGCGCGGGTCCCGCGCCGGGAGGACGCCCGGCTGGTGACCGGGCGGGCGCGGTTCACCGGGGACGTCCGCCTGCCGGGCACGGCGCACGCGGTCGTGGTGCGCAGCCCGGTCGCGCACGGGCGGCTGACCCGGTGCGACGTCAAGGCGGCGCTGGCCGCCGACGGGGTGCTGGACGTGCTGACGCCCGCGGACGCCGCCGGGGTGCGGCTGCCGTGCGTGGCGCTCGCCCCCGGCCAGCGGATGGCGGACTACCCCGTGCTGGAGGAGACGGTCCGCTACGCCGGGCAGCCGGTCGCGCTGGTGGTGGCGCGCACCGAGGCGGCGGCCCGCGACGCGGCCGAACTGGTCGACCTGGACTTCGAGGAGCTGCCCGCGGTGGTCGGCGCGCACCTCGCGCTGGCCGCCGGGGCTCCCCTGCTCCACCCGGAGTGGGGCGCCAACCTGGTCACCGACTTCGCCCTCGGGGACCCGGCCGACGAGTGCGAGGCCGCCATCGCCGCCGCCGGGCACGTGGTCGAGCTGACGACCCGGCTGGGCCGGGTCGCGCCGTACCCGGTGGAGCCGCGCGGCGTCGTGGCCTCCTTCGAGGACGGCGCGCTGACCGTGTGGACCTCCACGCAGGCGCCGCACCACGTCCGCGACCACGTCGCCGCCGCGCTCGGGCTCGGTTTCGACCGGGTGCGCGTGCTGGCGTGCGACACCGGCGGCGGGTTCGGCGGCAAGGAGCACGTCTACCCCGACGAGACGCTGGTCTGCCTGGCGGCGGTACGGCTGGGCCGCCCGGTGCGGTGGACCGAGTCGCGCGCCGAGCACCTGACCGCCACCCTGCCGGCCCGGGACGCCGTGCACCGGGCCAGGCTCGCCTTCGACGGCGACGGCCGGTTCCGGGCGCTGCACTGCGACATCCTCGGAGACCTGGGTGCGCACCCGTCCAACGTGGGCATCTCCCCGATCGCGGTCACGGCGGTCTCGCTGCCCGGGCCGTACCGGTTCGACCGGGCGGGCGCGCGGGTGCGCGCCGTGGTGACGACCACCACGCCGACCGGCTCCTACCGGGGGTTCGGCCAGCCCGAGGCGACCTGGACCCGGGAGCGGCTGGTGGACGAGGCCGCCCGGCGGCTGGGCGCCGACCCCGTCGAGCTGCGCCTGCTCAACCTGCTCCGCCCCGACGAGCTGCCGCACACCTCCCGGACCTGGCAGCCCTACGACTCCGGGGACTACCCGGCCGCGCTGGAGAAGCTGCGCACGATGGTCCGGGAGGGCCGGCCGGCGCGCCCGGCCGACGGGCGGCGGCGCGGGATCGGGTTCTCCTGCCACGTCGAGTCCACCGGCATGGGCCCCTCGGAGGCGATGCGGCAGGCGGGCATCCAGTCCGGCGGCTACGAGACCGCGGTGCTGCGCATGGAGCAGGACGCCTCGGTGGTGGTCGCCTGCGGGGTGGCGGCCATCGGCCAGGGCATCGAGACGGCGCTGGCCCAGTTGGCCGCCGACCACACCGGGGTGCCGCTGGAGCGGGTGCGGGTGCTGCTGGGGGACACGGCGGCCACGCCGTACTCGCCGGTGGGCTCGATCGCCAGCCGGTCGCTCGTGCTGGGCGGCGCGGCGCTGGTCGGGGCGGCGGCACGGCTCCGCGAGAAGATCGTCGCGATCGCCGCCCACCAGCTGGAGGCGGCCGCCGGCGACCTGGAGGTCTCCGGCGGGGCCGTGCGGGTCAAGGGGGACCCGTCGGCCCGCCGCACGCTGGCGGAGATCGCGCTCTCGGCGTGGCGGGCCTGGGACCTGCCGGAGGGCATGACGCCGGGACTGGAGGAACGGGTGACCTACGACCCGGCGGCCTACACCTACGCCTTCGGCGCGCACGCGGCGGCGGTGGCCGTCGACCCGGAGACGGGCGCGGTCGAGGTGGAGGGCTACTGGGCGGTCAACGACTGCGGCGTCGTGGTGAACCCGGCGATCGTCGAGGGGCAGATCCGCGGCGGCGTCGTGCAGGGCATCGGGATGGCGCTGACCGAGGAGGTCGTGTACGGGCCCGACGGGCAGCCCGCCGCCGACTACCTCCCCCCGTACGCGCCGGACGCGCCCCCGGTCGAGGTGGCGCTGATGCGGACGCCGTCCGCGGTGACGCCGGGCGGCATGAAGGGGGCGGGGGAGGCGGGGATCATCGGGCCGCCCGCGGCGGTCGGCAACGCCGTGGCCGCCGCGCTCCCCGAGGCCGCCGACCGGATCACCGCCACCCCCCTCACCCCCGCCGCGGTCTGGTCGGCCCTGTCCGAGCCGGGGGACGGGTAGAGCGGAGGTGGTCTCCCGTCCGTGCCGCGGTACGGCGCCGCCGGGACCGCCGTGCCGTACCGGAACAGGCATAACTTGGGGTTGTATGGCGAAACCCGGGGATGTCCCCGATTGCGGTCTTCGTAAACGCCGGGCATCATTTCGACGCGTGAAGCCTGCGAAAAGCCTGAGAAGAAGAGCCGCGTCGGTCGCCGCCTGGGCTCTGCCGTACTGGACCCGGGGGAAGGCCGGCCGGGAGACGCCCGCGGACCTGTTCCGCGTCCTGTACCTCGGGTGGGTGGTCGCCTTCTGCTTCAAGGTGCTGGGGGCGTCCTGGGACGTCTCCTGGCACTTCAAGTGGCTCCGCGACGACCTGGCGCCGCCGCACCTGCTCAACAGCGTCGGCACCGCCATCGTGGTCGCCCTGACCATCGTGCACGTCTACACCGGCTACGGCGTGGACCGCACGGCGCAGCGCCTCATCCAGTGGGGCACCGGCCTCTTCCTGGTCGCGGTGCCGCTGGACCTGATCAACCACCGCGTCAACGGGCTCGACATCACCTCGTGGAGCCCGTCGCACATGCTGCTGTACATCGGCACGTTCTTCATGATCTGCGGGGTGATCCGGGGCTGGTTCATCGGCGCGCCCCCCGGCCGCACGCGCACGCTCGTCCTCGGCGGGCTGTTCGTGTTCATGTTCGAGAACGTCTGGTTCCCCGCCCAGCACCAGGAGTACGGCGTCTTCGCGATCAGGTCGTGGGACGCGGGCAAGCCGGAGGCCGAGCCCATCCTGCTGCAGTTCGCCGCCGACCAGATGGGCCGCGGGGTGGACCGGGAGATGGCGGTCAACTTCGCGCTCCCGGTGCCCGACCAGGTCTACCCCCTCTACGGGGTGGTCGCCGCGATGATCGTGCTGGTCTTCGCCCGCGCGATGATCGGCCGCAGGTTCGCCGCCACCGCCGTGGTCGCCACCTACGTCGCCTACCGCGCGCTGATCTGGCCGATCCTGGCGGTGGCCGACTTCCCGCGCTCGGCGGTGCCGGTCTTCCTGATCGCCGGGGCGCTCGCGATCGACCTGGCGTTCCTGATCCGCATCCCGGTCGTCCGGGCGCTGGCCGGCTCGCTCGTCGCCACCCTCGCGGTGGACCTGGCGCTCCGCTCGCAGCACTTCTGGGCGTCCCCGCCGCTGATCTCCCCGGTGACCATGGCCGCCGGCGGGGCCGCACTCGCCGCCCTGTGGCTGGGCGGCGAGTGGTTCCTCGGCCGCTACCGGCTGCGGGCCGCCGAGGAGAACGAGCCTCAGGAGATGGTCGCCGTGGTCAGCGCCACGGCCACCCCGTAGGCGAGCCCCATCACGGTGAGCTCGGCCGCCGCCCACGCGGCGACCGCCGTCGCCTCCTGCCGCTCGACGCGCGGCAGGAGGCGGAACCGGATGTGGGCGGCGAGCGGGACGAGCAGCGCCACGCTCACGGTCTTGGCCACCACGAGCAGGCCGTACTCGCTGGTCAGCAGCGAACCGGGCAGTGCGGTGCCGGGGGTCAGGGCGATCGTGGCCAGGCCGTTCACCAGCCCGGACAGGGTGACCACGGCGAGCGCGAGGCTCGCCAGCCGGGAGAACCTCGGCAGGACCTCCGCCAGCAGCCCGCGGTCCCGCGCGACCAGCAGCATGACCGTGAGCAGCCCGCCGGTCCACGCCGCCGAGCCCATCACGTGCAGCTCCATCGAGATCATGATGGGGTCGTGCCAGACCGAGTCCACCGCGTGGCCGGTGACCGGGATCGGCAGCAGGCCGAACAGGGCCACCAGGATCCGCAGCTCGGCCGGGACCTTCTCGCCGAACCGCACGGCCAGCAGCCCGATCCCGGCGTAGGCCAGCGCGCAGGCGGCGCTGAACAGCATGCCCTGGCCCGCGCCCACGTTGTCGACGTACTCGGCGATCATGCCGGGGGTGGGGACCGACCCCGGGTTCAGCTCGGCGGTCTGGAACACGATGACGGTCAGCGCCAGCAGCGCCCACGCCCAGGCGAACGAGACGGCCATCGGCCGGGCCCGGCGCATCACCGGCTCGGTGCGCTCGGGCTCGTCGAACCCGAGCAGCTTCGGCAGCAGGCTCAGCCCGACCACCGCGACCGCCGCCAGGTCCAGCAGCACCCGCAGCACCGGCAGGCCGTAGGCCACCACCGGGCCGGGCAGCTCGATGCCGGGCACCGCCTCCTCCGCGCCGAGCGCGGTGGCGACGACCACGGCGAGCAGCGCCCCGGAGACGAGCCCGCCGGTCAGCAGCCTGCGCACCGCGACCGCCTCGGGGGCGCGTTCCGCGACGGCGGTCACGGCGCCTCCGTCCGCTCACGGGTGCGGCGCATCGCCACCACGGTCGCGCCGCCCAGCAGGACCAGGGCCGCGGCGATCCAGACGACCGCCATCCCGGCGCCGCCGTTCTGCGCGGCCTCGGCCGCCTGCGCGCTCAGGCCGGGGTTCTCCGCGGGGTCTCGTGCGGGGTCCTGCGCGGGGGCGCCGGAGGCGGCGGGTACGGCGGAGGCCGACGCGGCCGCGGCCGGCTGCGCGGAGCCCGGCCCCGCGGCGGTCAGGGTGAAGGCCACCTTGCCGGAGACCGGGTGGCCGTCGGAGGAGAGGATCCGGTAGCCCACGACGTACTCCCCGGCCGGGCCGAGGGGCCTGACCCCGACGCTGACCTTCGCGCCGTCGACGGCGGTCTTCCCCTCCTCCCACCGGGTGCCGTCCGGGCCGGTCAGGGTGATCTGCGCGAAGCCCTGCCGGGCGGGCTGGTCGAAGGTGAGCGTGATCCTCTCCGGCCCGGAGGCGATCGAGGCGCCGTCCTCGGGATCGCTGCCGATCAGTACGTTGTGGGCCTGGGCCGGGGCGACCGCGCCGAGCAGCGCGGCGCAGGCCAGCAGCAGGACCGTGAGTGACCGCCTCACCGATCGAGACCTTCCGTCGGGTTCGTCATGACCCGAACATATTCGCACTTCAGGCGCGCACCCCGGGAATCGGCGGCCGCCGGGGTGCGCGGGACGGCCCGGCGGCCCGGCGCCGTCGGGAATTCGGCCCCGGGGCCCGGGCGACTCCAGAGCCGCCGGGAGTTCAGTCCTCTGACCCGGACGACTCCAGAGCCGCCGGGAGTTCAGTCCTCCGATCCGGGCGACTCCAGGGCCGACCGCAGCGCGCCCAGGAACTCCGCGGCCTCGCGGCCGTTGACGAACCGGTGGTCGTAGGCCAGGCCGAGGGAGACGACCCTCCGGGTGGTGAAGACGCCCTCGGCGGTCTCGACGACCTCGGGGCGCGGGGCGGTGAGGGACAGGGCGCAGGTCTGGCCGGGGAAGACGACGGGGACGGCGGTGACGACGGCCTCCTCGGTGTGCAGGGTGACCATGATGGAGCCGCCCCGCAGGTCGTCCTCCCGGAAGCTCCCGTTCAGCGCCGCCTGGCGCAGCCGCATGAGGTCGCGGGCGATCTCCGCGAGCGGCCGTCCGCCCGCGTCCTTCACCACGGGCACGACCATGCCCCGGCCGACGTCCATGGTCACGCCCACGCCCACACCGGCGGCGGGCAGGCGGGCCCGGTGGGCGCCGGCCGGGGAGGCGAAGCAGAGGGGGAAGCGGTCGAGCAGCCCGCCGGTCGCCTGGACCAGCAGCTCGGGCAGGCCGATGAGGGCGCGCAGCCGCCTGGTCTCCTGCCGGGCGAACGCCAGCGCCTCCGTCACGTCGACCCGCATCGCGGTGAACGCGGCCGGGATCTCCCGGTGCGAGCGCTCGACCACCTCGGCGACCCGCCGCTGGGCCCGTGACAGCTCGACCAGGCCGGTCCCCTCCCCGCCGTCCCGCTCCGCGGCGGTCTCCGGGCCTGTGGTCTCCGTGTCGGCGGCCTCCGCGCCGGAGGCGGGGACCGGCGGCTCCGGCGCGGCGGCGAGGACGGACGCCGGTCGGGGGACGGCCCCGGCCGCGGGCAGGAGGCGCTCCAGGTCGGAGCGGCGGACCACCTTCACCCCGAGCGCGGCCACCTGCTCCACGGAGATGCCGTGCTCGTCCATGAACAGCCGGGCGGGTGCGGTGATGACCGGCGCGCCCGCCTCCGTGCCCGTCTCCGCGCCCGTGCCCGTCTGCGCGCCCGCCTCCGTGCCCGTCTGCGCGCCCGTGCCCGCCTCGGGGCCGGGGTCAGGGGCGTCGCCGTCCGCGCCGAGCCGGGCGATGACCTGGCCGGGCGCGCACTCGGCCCCCTCGGGCAGCAGGTGCCGCAGCACCCCGTCCTGCGGGGCGGTGAGCTCCTCGACCGCCTTGGAGGTCTCCAGCTCCGCGATCGGCTCTCCCGCCCGTACGGCCTCACCGTCCTTGACGGTCCACGCCGTCAGCAGGTAGACGCTGTCGTTGTTGTTGAGCTTGGGCACCGGGATGTCGGTCAAGAGAGGGCCTCCGTGATCGCGCGCTTGATGTGGTCCGGCTGCAGGAGGACCTCCCGCTCCAGGTGCGGGGCGGCCGGGATGACGCTCGCGGCGGCGCTGAGCAGGGTGATCGGGCGGCGCAGCGCGGGCCAGAGCCGGGGGTAGAGCACCCGGGCGACCTCCGTCCCCCAGGTCCCGCCCTCGGAGCCGTCCTCCGCGACGCACACGTGCCGGGCCCGCTCCAGGCCGGGCAGCTCGGGCACCGGGTACAGCCGCGCCGGGACCAGCAGCTCGCAGAGCAGGTCCTCCTCCAGCAGCAGCTCCCGCGCGGCGGCCAGCGCCCGGTGGGCCAGCCCGCCGGGAACGACGAGCGTGCAGTCGGGCTCGCCGCCGCCCTCCACGAAGACCCGGGCGGTGCCGCCCGTCCCGTCCGCGCCGTCGGTGCCGCCGGTGAGCTCGTAGCGGAAGAGGTCGTCCACCACGCCGCCGGTGAACATCCTGCGGGTGTAGAGGACCTTGTCCTCGAAGAGCAGGCAGGGCTGCCCGAGCGCGAACATGGCGGCCAGCAGGTCGCCCGCGTCGTGGAACGGGGTCAGCTCGAACAGGTGCAGGCCGGGCACGCCCAGGAAGTGCTTCTGCGGGCTCTGGCTGTGGGTCGGGCCGTAGCCGCGCCCGCCCCCGGAGGGGCAGCGCACGACCAGCGGGATCGGCACGGGCCTGCCGTACATGGTGGTGGACTTGGCGGCGAAGTTCACCAGCTGGTCGAAGGCGAGGGCGGCGAAGTCGGCGAACATGATCTCGACGACCGCCTTCTCCCCGGCCAGCGCCAGGCCGGCGCCGACCCCGACGATCGCGCCCTCGCTCAGCGGCGTGGAGCGCACCCGCTCGCCGAACCGGTCCGACAGGCCGCGGGTGACCTTGAAGGCGCCGCCGTACGGGTCGGCGATGTCCTCGCCGAGGACGTGCACGTCCGGGTCGGCGGCCAGCAGGTCGTGCAGGGCGCGGTTGAGGTGCTCGGCGACGCGGGTCACGGGCGCTCCCAGACGGAGAGCGGGCGGGCGGCGACCTCGGCGGCGACGCGTTCGACCAGTTCGGCCGCCTCACGGTCGAGCCGGTCGAAGAGCTCGGGGAGGAGCCGCGCGTAGCGGGTGTGCCAGTCGTGGTCCGCGGCCAGCGCGATCTCCTCGGCGCTCCGGGTGTCGTCGCCCTTGCTGTGCGGGCCGATCCGGTGGGTGGCGAACTCCACGACCAGGGGGAGCGACTCCTCGCGCACCCGGCCGACCAGGGGCGCCAGCTCGGCGCGGATCTCGGTGATCTCGGTGGAGGCCGTGCGGTGGTGCGGGACGTCGAACGCTGCGGCGCGGCCGGCGACGGTCCCGGCCATCTGCACGCGGGTCGGGGTGGACTGGGCGATGCCGTTGTGCTCGACGACGACCAGCAGCGGCACCCGCCAGAGCCGCGCCATGTTGAGCGCCTCGTAGACCGATCCCTCCCCCCAGGTGCCGTCGCCGATGTAGGCGCAGGCCAGGGCACCGCTCCCCTGCAGTGACAGCGCCGCGCCGACCGCGACCGGGAGGCTCTCGCCCTGCACGCCGGTGGACAGGAAGCGGCGGTGGTAGACGTGCTGGCTGCCGCCGACCCCCGCGCACAGCGCGCCCTCGCGCCCCATGATCTCCGCCAGCAGCCCGTACGGCTCCGCATGCCGGGCCAGGAAGTGGCCGTGGCCGCGGTGGTTGCTGAAGACGAAGTCGTCGTCGCGGAGCAGGGGGGCCAGCGCGACCGGCACGTACTCCTGGCCCAGGCAGGTGTGGGTGGTGCCGCTGAGCTCGCCGGCCTCGAACAGGCGGAGCAGGGTCAGCTCGAAGTGCCGGATGAGCAGCAGGCGCCGCAGGTCGTCCTCCGGAGGGGGAGGGGCGTTCCGCGGGCCGGCGGAGGGGATGGTCACGGTCACGTGTGCGCTCCTGGCGTGGGCGACCGCGGGCATGGCTCGGCCGCCCTGAATGAGAGGACAGGGTGGGAGCGCTCCCATCGGAGCGTAGAAGGCGCCGGGGAACGCTGTCAACGGATCTGTGAGACCGGAAAAACTTGGTGAAACCGGCAAAACCGTCTTTTGTCTAAGAAGTGGACTAACTACTTCTTTACTGCGTTTGTCCATAACCGAAAACATCGGAGAAATCTTGACGGCCTTGTCAGTACATACCTAGCCTCCTCCGTGGGAACGCTCCCACCGCACTGAACCGAACACCTGTACGAGAAATCCCGCCCTCCGGGGCGGTCTCGTCGGCTCATCGGAGCCTCCGCACCACCTCCGACCCACCCTGGCCGCCGTATCGAGCGGCCGGTGGTCACCTCTGCTCGATCCCGCGCGGGACCGGCACCCTCTCCAGGCCGCCCTGTCCCTCGCGGCCACCGCTCTCCGGGACCGCCCCTGAAGGGCGGTCCCGCCCATGAACCCGGGAACGCGGCAGCGTTCCCCCGCCGCAGCACGGAGGTGCCGTGACGCACACCGCCCTGTCGCCGGCCAAGCAGGCGCTGCTCGCCCAGCGCCTGGGCGGCCGTGCCGTCACCGCGGCCATCCCGCCGCGCCCGCCCGGCACCCCGCCGCCGCTCTCCCCAGCGCAGGAGCGGCTGTGGTTCCTGGAGCAGTACGCTCCGGGCACGGCGGCCTACACCGTGGCGTTCGCCGTCCGCCTGGAGGGCGAGATCGGCGAGGAGGCCCTGCGCCGGGCGCTGACGGAGGTCGCGACCCGGCACGAGAGCCTGCGCACCCGGCTGGTCACCACGGCCGACGGCCGCCCGGAGCTCGTCGTCGACGACCTCCCCGCGGCGGAGCTGCGCGTCGCCGACGGGGCGGAGGGCACGGCCGCGATCGACGAGGAGCTGGCCAGGCCCTTCGACCTGGAGCGCGGCCCCCTGCTCCGGGCGCTGCTGGTCCGCCTCGCACCCGGCGCCCACGTGCTGCTGCTCACCATGCACCACGCGGTGACCGACGGCTGGTCCTGCGACGTCGTCATGGAGGAGCTGCTCGCCCTGCACGCCGCCCACCTGGCCGGGAGCGAACCGCACCTGCCCTCGGTACGGCTGCAGTACGGCGACTACGCGCACTGGCTGCGCGAGCGCGCCGGGGACGGCTCCCACGACGCGGACGTCCGCTACTGGCGCCGCAAGCTGGACGGGCTGCCGCCGCTGGAGCTCCCCGCGGACCTGCCGCGCCCGGCCGAGCAGCGCTGGGAGGGCGCCGCCTGCGGCCTCGACCTGGACGCCGAGCTCAGCGAGGCCGTCGCCGCGGTGGGGCGCGCCCACGGCGCCACGCCGTACATGACGCTGCTGGCCGCCTTCCAGGTGCTGCTCGCGCGCTACTCGGGGCAGCACGACTTCGCGGTCGGCTCGCCGGTCTCCGGGCGGGACCTGCCCGAGCTGGAGCGGGTGGTCGGCGTCTTCGTCAACTCCCTGCCGATGCGCGCCGACCTGTCGGGCGACCCCACGTTCGCCGAGCTCCTGGACCGGGTGCGGGAGACGGCGCTGGACGCCTACGCCCACCAGGCGCTCCCCTTCGACCGGCTCGTCGACGAGCTGGGCGTGGAGCGGGACGTCAGCCGGTCGCCGGTGTTCCAGGTGATGTTCGCGCTGCAGAACTACCGGTCCAGGCCGCTGGACACCCCGGGCCTGACCATGAGCCCGTTCCCGATCGAGACCGGGGTCAGCCGGTTCGACCTGGCCGCGTACCTGTTCGAGACGCCCGAGGGGCTGCGCGGCCAGCTCACCTACAGCACCGCGCTGTTCCGCCCGGACACCGTCGAGCGGATGGCGGCCTGCCTGGAGAGCCTGCTGCGGTCGATCGTGGCCGACCCCGGGGCGCGCATCTCCGAGCTGGAGCTCCTCCCGGCCGAGGAGCGCCGCCGGGTGCTGGCCTTCGGCGAGTCCGTCCCGGCGACCCGCTTCGACGCGGAACTGGTCCACGAGGCCGTCTCCGCGCAGGCCGCCCGGACGCCGGACGCGGTCGCGGTCGTCGCGGGCACGGAAGGCGCGGAAGGCGCCGGGGGCGCCGGAGGCGCCGGGAGCACGGTCTCGCTGACCTACGCGGAGCTGGAGCGGCGCGCCGGGCTGCTCGCGCGCCGGCTGCGGCGGCGGGGGGTGGCGGTGGGCGACCGCGTCGCGATCTGCCTGGAGCAGTCGGTGGACCTGGCCGTCGCGGTGCTCGGCGTGCTCAAGGCCGGCGCCGCCTACCTCCCGCTGGACCCCGACCACCCGGCGGAGCGGCTCGCGTTCGTGCTCTCCGACGCCGGCGCCGCCGCGGTGGTCACCTGCCCCGAGCTCCGCGACCGGGTCCCGGACGACCTGGCGGCCGTGTGGGTCGCGGAGGAGGAGCCGGAGGACGGCACCGGCGGGACCGCCGGACCCGGAGCCGTGCCCGGGGACGCCGGATCCGCGGCGGGCCGCGCGGACGGGGACGACCTGCCGCCGGGCGGCGGGGCCGTCCCGGGCGACCTGGCCTACGTCATCTACACCTCCGGGACCACCGGGCGGCCCAAGGGCGTGGCCGTACAGCACCGGGAGGTCATGACCTACCTGGCGGGCGTGCGCGAACGGCTGGCGGTGGAGCCGGGAGGCTCCTACGCGCTCCTGCAGTCGCTGGCCTTCGACTTCGGCGTGACCGTCTTCTACCTGTGCCTCATGACGGGCGGCACGCTCCACCTCGTCCCGCCCCGTACGGCGGGGCGCGAGCTGGCCGCCTACCTGCGCGAGCACCGCGTCGGCCACCTCAAGATCACTCCGTCCCACCTGGCGGCGCTGCTCACCGACACGACCCCCGGCGAACTGCTCCCGAGCGAGCTGCTGATCCTCGGCGGCGAGGCCGCCCCGCAGGGCTGGGCCGCCGAGCTGGCCGCGGCCGGCCGGTGCCGGGTCGTCAACCACTACGGCCCCACCGAGGCCACGGTCGGCGTCACCACCTACGCGGTGGAACCGCCCGCGGGGACCGCCCCGGGGGCCGGTCCCCGCCCCGCTCCGCGGGACACCGCGCGCGCCTCCGGGACGGCCCCGGGCTCCGGTACGGCCCTGCCGATCGGGACCCCGCTGCCCGGCGCCCGCGTCCACGTGCTCGACGACGCCCTGCGGCCGGTGCCGGTCGGCGTCCCCGGCGAGATCTACCTCGGCGGCGACCGCCTGGCCCGCGGCTACCTGGGACGTCCCGGGCTCACCGCGGACCGCTTCCTGCCCGACCCGGAGGGCGGGCCGGGCGCCCGGATGTACCGGACCGGCGACCTCGGCCGCTGGCTGCCGACCGGGGACCTGGAGTTCCTCGGCCGCCGCGACCTGCAGGTGAAGATCCGCGGCTACCGGGTGGAGCTGTCGGAGGTGGAGGCCGTGCTGGCCGAGCACCCCGGCGTGGCGCACGCGGTCGCGGAGCTGCGCGGCGAGCGCCTGGTCGCCTACCTCGTCGCCCCCGCCGGAGCGACCCGGCCGGACCCGGCCGAACTGCGGTCCTGGCTGGCCGAGCGGGTCCCGGACTACATGGTCCCGGCCCGCCAGGTCTGGCTGGACGAGCTGCCGCTGAAGTCGCACGGGAAGGTCGACCGGTCCAGGCTGCCCGAGCCGGAGGCCCTCGGCGGCGGGGACGGCGGAGGGCCGGCCGAGTTCACGCCGCCCGCCCCCGGGGCGGAGGAGACCGTGGCCCGGATCTGGGCCGAGGTCCTCGAGATCGACCGGGTCGGCGCGCTGGACGACTTCTTCGACCTGGGCGGCCACTCGCTGCTGGCCATGCGGGTCATCGCGCGGCTGCGCAGGGAGGTCCCCGAGCGGACCGTGACCGTGCTGGAGCTGTTCAAGCACCGCACGGTCCGGGACCTGGCCCGCCTGCTGGAGGGCGGGTCCGGCGGCCCGGCCCGGCTGCTGCACCGCCTCACCCCGGCCCGGACGGCCGCCGCGACCCTGGTCTGCGTGCCCTTCGGCGGCGGCAGCGCGGTCGTCTACCAGCCGCTGGCCGACGCGCTGCCCGCCGACTGGGCGCTGTACTCGGTGGCGGTGCCCGGTCACGAGCTGGGGGAGGAGGCCCGGCCGGTCGAGGAGGTCGCGCGCGGGTGCGCCGAGGAGATCCTCGCCGGGATCACCGGTCCGCTGGTCCTCTACGGGCACTGCGGTCTCGGCGTGATGCTGGCGGCGGAGACCGCCCGGCTGCTGGAGGCCGCCGGACGTGAGGTCGAGGCGGTCTACCTGGGCGGGGTGTTCCCGTTCGCCCGCCCCGGGCGCGGCCTGGGCCGGCTCGGCCACCTCATGGACCGGCTCACCAGCGACCAGGGGCGGATCAACGCCCTGGCCGCCGCCGGGCTCGACGTCGAGGAGTTCGAGCGCGACCAGCTCAAGCTGATCATCCACAACCGCCGCGAGGGCACCCGTACGGCCGAGCGGTACTTCACCCGGCTGTTCGAGGAGCAGACCGGCCGCCTGCGGGCACCGGTCATCGCGGTGGCGGGGGAGCGGGACCCGGCGGTGGAGTTCTACCAGGAGCGCTACCTCGAATGGCTCCGGCTCTCCGACACGGTCGCCTGCGTCGTCCTCGACGAGGCCGGGCACTTCTTCGTCAAGTACCGCGCGGACGAGCTCGCCGACATCCTGACCGGGACCCACCGGGCCCTCGCCTCGGGCGGGACGGCCGAGCTGGAGCGTACGGAGGAGTCCACCTGGTGGCTCCAGGGGGTCACCCGCGCCGGGGAGGAGGGCGGCGCCGCGACCGGGGACGGAGCGACGGCCGCGGGGAGCCCGGACGGTCCGGACGAACCGGACGGATCGCACCGGCCGGGCGGGAAGGGCCGGAAACGGGAGCCGGACGCGGGCGGGCGCGGGGCGCGGGCCCCCGGTGCGACGGACATCGGCATGCGGCGCTTCCTGCTCGTCTCGACGGGACAGCTCGTCTCGATCACCGGATCGGCGCTGACCGAGTTCGCGATCCCGCTCTGGATCTACACCACCACCGGGTCGCTGGCGCGGTTCGCCCTCTTCGCGGTGCTGGGCCTGGTGCCCGGCATGCTGGTGGCGCCGCTGGCCGGGGCGATCGTCGACCGCTACGACCGGCGCCGGGTCATGCTCTGCGGCGACGTCGCCGCGGGCGGGACGCAGCTCGCGCTGGGCGTCCTGCTCTGGACCGGCAACCTGGAGATCTGGCACATCTACCCGCTGCTGGTCTGCCTGTCGATCGCGCTCACCTTCCAGCGCTTCGCCTACGGCTCGGCCATCCCGCAGCTGGTGCCCAAGCGGTTCCTGGGCCACGCCAACGGCGTCGTGCAGACGGCCAACGGCACCGCCCAGCTGATCGTGCCGCTGGTCGCGACCGGCCTGATGGCCACCATCGGGCTGGAGGGCATCCTCATCATCGACGTGGCGAGCTACGCGGTCGCCACGCTGATCCTGCTCTTCGTCAGGTTCCCCGCCGCGATGCCGTGGCGGCGCCGCGAGGGCGTGGTCACCGAGATGATGAACGGCGTCCGCTACTCCTGGGGCAACCCCGGCTTCCGGAGCATGCTGCTGTTCTTCGCGTTCCTCAACGTCTTCCTGTCGCCGCTCTTCCTGATGATCTCCCCGCTGGTGCTCTCGTTCGCGACGCTCGACGACGTCGGCCGGGTGTCGTTCGGGGGCGGGCTGGGCGTCCTGCTCGGCGGGCTGCTGATGACGGTCTGGGGCGGGCCGCGCCGGCGCAGGCTCCATGGGGTGCTGCTGGCCACGCTCGCGCTCTCGGTCTTCTGCCTGCTCACCGGAGTGCGGCAGGACCTGGTCGCCATCGCGGTGGGCGCGTTCGGGATGTCGTTCTGCCTGACCCTGCTCAACGGCGTCTACGCCACGATCATCCAGGTCAAGGTGCCGCAGCGCTTCCACGGCCGGGTCATCGCGCTCAACACCCTGGTCGCCTGGTCCACGCTGCCCATCGGCTTCGGCTTGGTCGCACCGTACGGCTCGGAGGTGTTCGAGCCGCTGCTGGCGCCGGACGGCCCGCTCGCGGGCACCGTGGGCGCGGTGATCGGCGTCGGGCCGGGCCGCGGCATCGGCTTCATGTACGTCTGCTTCGGCCTGGCCATCGCGGCCATCGCGCTGGTGTCCATGCGGGTGCGGGCGCTGGCGCGGTTCGACGCCGAGGTCCCCGACGCGGTCCCGGACGACCTGGTCGGCGCCGAGGCGCTGCGCGACCGCCTGCGGGCGGAGCGGCGCACGGACGGCACGGCGAAGGACGCGGCGGAGGGCACGGACGCGCACGGCACGCCGAAGGACACGGCGGAGGGCACGGACGCGCACGCGCACGGCACGCCGAAGGACGCGGACAAGGCGAAGGACACGGACGAGGACACGGACAAGGAGGAGGTCCCGGTATGAGTTTCCTGGTGGTGCTCAACGAGGAGGAGCAGTACTCGGTCTGGCCCGCGGACCGGGAGCTGCCCGAGGGCTGGCGGGCCGAGGGGTTCGCGGGGGAGCGGGAGGAGTGCCTCGCCCGCATCGAGGAGGTCTGGACGGACATGCGCCCGCTCAGCGTCCGGCGGGCGCACGGATGACCGGGCAGGTGGCGTCCCGGCTCGCCGAGATGGTCGAGGCCGCCTCCGGCGGGCGGCTGCCCGCCGGAGAGGTGCTGCGCTCCGAGGGCTCCCTGGCAGCCCTCGGGCTGGCCTCGCTGGAGCTGCTCCGGCTGGTCGACGCGGTCGAGGACGAGTTCGGCGTCGTCCTCGACCTCGGCGGCGGCGCCCACCTCGACAGCTTCCCGCTGCTGGCCGGCCACGTGGCGGAGAACCTGCCGTGACCCCGCAGTCTCCGCAGACCCCGGAGCCCTCGCCGACCTCGCCTGCCCCCTCGGCCCCCCGGACTCGGCGGACCTCCCCGGCCACCCCGGTGCCGCGGACGGTGCCGGAGATGCTGGCGCTGCGCGCGCAGCAGGAACCGGAGCGGACCGCGATCGTCGTCGAGGGCGAGGGGACGCTGACCTTCGGCGAGTGGGAGCGGCGCTCCCACGCCATCGCGCAGGGGCTCCTGGGCCGCGGCGTGCGGCCGGGCGACCGGGTCGGGCTGCTGTTCGGCAGCCGGGACTGGGCCGACTTCGCCGTGGCCTACTGCGCGGTCCAGCTGGCCGGGGCGGTGGCCGTGCCGCTCTCGGACCGGCTCGCCCCCGCCGAACTGCGGTACATGCTCGGCCACTGCGAGGCCTCCGCCGTCCTGTGCGGCCGGGACCTGGAGGCCCCGGACGGCGACCGCTGGACGGCCGCGCCCGCGGAGCTGGAGGACGCGGGGAGCGGACCGACCGGCGTGCGGGTCGCCCCGGAGGACCTGGCCCAGATCCTCTACACCTCCGGGACCACCGGCACGCCCAAGGGTGTCGGCGCCTCCCACGCCAACCTGGCCTTCGGCTGCGAGACCCGCCCGAACCGCCGCCGGTTCGGGCACTCGCGCCACCTGCTGCACGCCTTCCCGATCGGCACCAACGCCGGGCAGACGATGCTGCTCAACGCGCTGGACGCCCGCCCGGCGATGCTGACGCCGGCCCGCTTCACGCCCGGCCGGTTCGCCCGGCTGATCGAGTCGTACGGGGTCGGCACCGTGTTCCTCGTCCCGACCATGGCGATCGAACTGCTCAACGCCGGTCTGCACGAGCGCCACGACTTCTCCAGCGTGGTGCTGCTGGGCTCGGCCGCCTCGGCCCTTCCCCCCTCGGTGTCCGTACGGCTCACCACCGCCTTCCCCAACGCGACGGTGACGAACTACTACACCTCGACCGAGGCGGCCCCCGCCCAGACCATCATGATCTTCGACCCGGCCCGGCCCGGCGCGCTCGGGCGCCCGGCGTCCGGCGGCGCGCTGCGCGTCGTCGGGCCGGACGGAGAGCCGCTCCCGCCGGGGGAGACCGGCGAGGTCTGGATGCGCTCGCCCGCCCCCCGCTCCTACTACCGCGACGAGCAGGCGAGCGCCGAGGCGTTCCGCGGCGGCTGGGTGCGGATGGGCGACCTGGGCTACCTGGACGCCGACGGCTACCTCCACCTCGTCGACCGCGAGGGCGACGTGGTCAAGTCCGGGGCGTTCAAGGTCTCCACGCTGCAGGTGGAGGCCGCGCTGTACGAGCATCCGCAGATCGCGGAGGCCGCGGTGGTCGGCGTCCCGCACCCGGTGCTGGGCACCGCGATCGCCGCGGCCGTCGTGCCCCGCTCCGGCGGGGAGGTGTCCGTCACGGACCTGCGCGCCTTCCTGATGGAGCGGCTGGCCGGTCACGAACTGCCCGAACGGGTGCTCGTCGTGGACGTCCTGCCCAAGAACCAGTCAGGAAAAGTCATCAAAAGGGAGTTGCGGGGGCTCTTCGGCGCCGCCGCGACGGGTCGTACGGAAGGCACGTGAGATGTCGGTACCGCTGGTAGACGAGTCGCACCGGGCGTCCCTCGCCCAGCACGGAATGTGGGTCACCGAGCGGGCGGGCGCCGGCGGCGCCGTCTACCGCATGCCGCTGGCGGTCCGCTTCGACGGCCCGCTGGACGCGGACGCGATGCTCGACGCCTGCGCGGCGGTGGTCCGGCGCCACCCCGTCCTCGCCTCCGTGCTGGCCGAGCGGGACGGGCAGGTGTGGGCGGCGCCCGGCGAGGCCCCGCCGCCGATCCTCTTCGAGGACCTCTCCGGCGACGCCCCCGGCGCGCAGGAGCCTCCCGCGGGCGCCGGAAGCGCCGCGGACCCGGCGGGCGAGCCCGGCTCGCCGGAGTGGCTCGCCGCCCGGGTCGCCGCGGCCCCCCTCGACCTGGGGACCGGGCCGGTCTCGCGGTTCACCCTGTTCCGGCTGGGGCCGCTGAGCCACCTGCTGCTGGTCGTGGCCCACCACGCCGTCTTCGACGGCATGTCCAAGGACGTGCTCCTGCGCGACCTGGCCGCCGCCTACAACGGGGAGGAGCCACCCCCGCTGCCGCTCCCGTACGGCGAGGCGGCCCGCGCCGAGCAGGAGCGGGTGGACGCCGGGCTGGACGCGGCGGCGGAGTTCTGGCGGTCCCGGTGGCACGACGACCGGGAGGTCGCGCTCCCCGGGGCCACCGGCTCCTCGCTGCGCGCGGCCCCGGGCGAAGCGGTGGAGCTCGACCTCGGTGACGAGGTGGCCCAGGCCGCCGGGCCGCTGGGCGTCACCCGGTTCGAGTTCCTGATGGCCGCCCTGCACGTGCTGCTGCACGCCTACGGCAACGAGCGGGTGACGGTGGCGGCGGACCTGTCCACCCGGACCGAGCAGACCCGCGACCACGTCGGGCTCTTCGTCAACGAGCTCCCGGTGGTCTCGGTCCCGGACGGGACGTTCGCCGAGTTCGCCCGCTCCCTGCGGGAGGAGCTGCGCGCGCTCTACCGGCACCGGGAGGTCCCGCTGGCCCGGGCGCTGGGCGGGATCGGCCCGCGCAGCGCCCTCACCCCGGTCTCGGTGAGCTACCGGACGCGGCCGGGCGCCGACCCCGTCTTCACCGGGCTCGACGTCTCCGTCGACTGGGCGATGTTCAACGGCGCGGTCCGCAACACGCTGCACCTGCAGGTCGTGGACGCGCCCTCCGGGCTCTCGGCGGTGCTGCTGTTCAACCCCGCGGTCCTCGGCCGCGCCGGCTGCGAGGCCGTCGCGGAGCACCTGCGGGCCCTGCTGCGGGGCGTCGCCGCCCGGCCGGATGCCCCGATCGCGGAGCTGCCGCTCCCGGCGCGCGCCGCCGGACCGGAACGCGCCGCACGGCAGGGCGGTGAGCCGGGAGCCGCCGGCGAGGGCGCTCCGGCGGCGGCTCGGGAGGTCGCCGGTCCGGCCGCCGCCGCAGGGCCCGGGGGGAGCGGCGCGGCCGGGACGGAGGACGCGCTGGTCGAGCAGGTCGCCGCGATCTGGTGCGAGGCGCTGGAGGTGGACGAGGTCCGGCCGGACGACGACCTGTTCGACCTCGGCGGGCACTCGCTGACGATCACCCGGATCATCGCCCTCGTGCGCGACCGGATGGGCGTCGAGCTCTCCTTCGAGGTGTTCATCGACGACCCCACCGTGAGCGGGGTAGCCGACGAGATCGCCAGGTCCCGATGACGGCCGGAGCCGTACCGGAGCGGGCGGTGCCGCTGGAGTTCGCCGGGGCGCGCGGCGGGCGGGCCCCGCTCGCCTGGGGCCAGCGGGCCTTCTGGCGGCTGATCCGCTGGCTGGACGAGGGCGACCCGTACTACAACCTGCCCTGGAGCCTGCCCGTCTACGGCAGGCGCGACCTGGACACCGTCCTGGGCGCCCTGCGCACGCTGGTCGAGCGGCACGAGAGCCTCCGCACGACCTGGACGGAGACGCCGGAGGGGCCGGTCCAGCAGGTGATGCGCGAGGGCGTGCTGACGGTCGGGGTGCTCGACGCGGGGGAGGCCAAGCCGCTCGCCGCGGCGCGGGAGGCCGCCGCCGGACTGGCGGCCACGGCCTTCGACCACGCGGCCGAGCCGCCGATCCGGTGCGCCGTCGTCACCGCCGGGGGACGGCCCCGGGCGGTGGCCTTCGCCCTGTCGCACCTGGCGGTGGACGCCTGGGCGCTGGAGATCCTCGCCACCGAGTGGCGGGCCCTGCTCGCCGGGGAGGAACTGCCCGCCCCGGCCTGGCAGCCGCTGGACCAGGCCGCCCTGGAGCAGGGCGCCGGCGCGGCCCGGGGCGAGCGGGCGCTGCGGCACTGGCGTGCCGAGCTGGAGCGGGCCCCGATGACCCTCTTCGACTTCCCCGGGCGGACCCCGGAGGAGCCGAGGTTCGTCAAGGTGGGCATGGAGTCGGCCGCCGCGGGCGTGGCCGCCCGGACGCTCGCGGCGCGCTGGTCGGTGAGCACCTCCAGCGTGCTGACCTCGGGATGCGCCGCGGTCCTGGCGGCGCTGACCGGGCACCGCCGGGTGGCGATGCAGCTCATCGTGGCCAACCGGCACGACCCGCGGACCGCGGGCATGGTCGGCACCGCCGTACAGGACGGGCTCTTCACGCTGGACCTGTCCGCCGGGACGTTCGCCGACGCCGCGCGCGCCGGGCACCGGCAGGCGCTGACCGCCTACCGGTACGCGCACTACGACCCGGCCGCGATGGCGGCCCTGCGCGAGGAGATCGGCCGCGCGCGCGGCGGTGCCGTCGACCTGTCGGGTTACTTCAACGACACCCGGCCCACCGGCGACTGGCCCGGCCTGCCGCCCGGCGACCCGGCCGAGCTGACCGGGCGGACCCGGACCTTCCCCGTCGGCGCGTGGCCGATGGTGGACGCCACCGCCTTCTTCGCCGCCGGTCCGGCCGCGCACACCTGCCGGCTCGACCTGCTGGTCGACACCGCCCTGCTGTCCCGCGACACGGCGTACGAGCTCCTGCACGCGGTGGAGACCCTGCTGGTCCGGAGCGTCGCCGGGGACGTGCCGCTCGACGGGGTCGCCGAGCTGTGCGGCGTCACGCCGGTGGACCGTCCCGTGCCGGAGGCCGCGCCGTGACCGGGGAGACCCGTGGGGGAGGCCGCGCCGTGACCGGAGAGGAACGGCGGGCGGCGCTGCTCGCCCGGCTGGCCGCGCTCCCGCCCGAGCGCCGCGAGGCCCTGCGCGCGCTCACCCTGGCCGGGGCGGCCGCCGGCCGGAAGGCCCCGGCGGACGGAGGCGCGGGAGGCGCGGGCGCACAGGAGGTCCCCGGGAGCGCGGAGGCGGGCCGCTCCTGGCCGCTCTCCTTCGGCCAGGAGCGGCTCTGGTTCCTCAACCGCTTCGACCCGGCCGACACCGTCTACAACACCCCCTGGTGCGTACGGCTGCGCGGCCCGGTCGACGCCGGGGCCCTCGCCGAGGCCCTCACCCGCGTCGCCGGACGGCACCACGTGCTGCGGGCCCGCTTCCGGCTGGACGGAGACCGCCCGGTGCAGGTCGTCGCGCCCGCCGGGCCGGTTCCGCTGGAGGTCGCCGAGATCGCCGGCGACCCGGCGCCGGCCGTGGTGGAGCTCGTCAACCGGCCGTTCGACCTGGAGTCGGACCCGCCGCTGCGGGCGGCGCTGCTGCGGCTGGACGACGGGACCTCGCTGCTCTGCCTGGTCCTGCACCACATCGTGGTCGACGGCTGGTCGCTGGACGTCCTCATGCGGGAGCTGGCCGAGTGCTACGCGGCCCGGCGCGAGGGGCGCGGACCCGTGCTGGAGGAACTGCCGATGCAGTACACCGACTTCGCCGTCGAAGACAGGCGGCGCGACCGAACGGCCCGGCTGGAGTACTGGACCCGCACCCTGGCCGGGGTGCCCGTCCTGGACCTCCCGGCCGACCTGCCCCGCCCGGCCCGGTGGACGGGGCGCGGCGGGCAGGAGCCCCTGCGGGTGCCCGGCGGGACGGTCGCCCGGCTGGAGGAGGTCGCCCGGCGGGAGCGCTGCACGCTGTTCATGGCCCTGGTCGCGGCCTACCAGGCCGCGCTCGGGCTGCTGGCCGGCCAGGACGACCTCTGCGTCGGGGTGCCGGTCGCGGGGCGCGGCCGGACCGAACTGGCCCCGCTGATCGGGTACTTCTCCACGACGCTCGTGCTTCGCGCCGACCTGTCCGGCGACCCCACGTTCCGGGAGCTGCTCGGGCGCACCCGCGTCACCCTGCTGCGCGGGCTCCAGCACGCGGACGCGCCCTTCGAGCAGATCCTCGGGGCGCTGCGCCTGCCGCGCGACCTGAGCCGCCCGCCGCTGCTGCAGGCCATGTTCAACCTGCACAACATGCCCAAGGACGACCTGCTGCGCACGTCGATGGGGGACCTGGAGGTCGAGGTCTACCCGGTCCCGGCCGCGGGCCGTACCAAGGCGGAGGTCTCGGTGGACCTCTGGCGCGCGGGCGAGGGGCTGGGCGGGGTCCTCGATTACGGCTGCGACCTGTTCACGGCGGAGACCGCCCGGCGGTTCGCCCGCGCCTTCACCGGCCTGCTGGAACGCGCCGGGACCGGCCCGGACCTCCGCCTGTCCGAACTGGGAGGCGGCTGACGTGACTCCTCCGCTCCCTGAAGGGAGCGGCTTCTCGCTTTCCTCTGCCGAGGTAGGCGACGGACAAGCCCTGCCCGTTTCAAGCAGAAGAACAGTAACAGGGAAGCGATTCCCCTGCCGGGTGAACCTGGCAGTCCCCTCGCTAGATCTGATGGATCCGGCACGGACCGGAGATCCGACCCCGGATCCGAGAAGGAAGGGAGACGAACGGTGCTGACGACGCCGAGGACGCCGACGACGCTGGAGCTGACACGGCGCCGCCGGGACCTGACCCCCGACGCGGTGGCGGTGAGCGGGCCCGGGGGCGAGCTGACCCACCGCGAGCTGCACGAGCGGGTCGACGCCCTGGCGGCGGTCCTGCGCGAGCGGGGCGTGGGCCCGGAGGTCCCGGTCGGGATCTGCATGGAGCGCACCGTGGGGATGGTGGTCGCGGTGCTGGCCGTCTGGGCCGCCGGCGGCGCGTACGTCCCGCTCGACCCCGCCTTCCCCGCCGACCGGCTCCGGCTGATGCGCGAGGACGCGGGGGCCGGCCTGGTGCTGACCCAGGACGGCGTGGACGCGCGGCTGCCCGGCGGGACGCCCCGCACGCTGGTGCTCGCCCCGGACGGCACGGTCCCCGGTGCGCGGCCCGCCGCGGACGGCCCGCCCGCCCAGGACGGCCCGACGGGCGACCTGGCCTACCTGATCTACACCTCGGGGTCGACCGGGCGGCCCAAGGGCGTGGCGGTCCCGCACGGGGCGGTGGCCAACCTGATCGGGTCGTTCGCCTCCCTGCTGGAGCTCACCCCCGCCGACCGCTGGCTGGCCGTCACCACGCTGTCGTTCGACATCTCGGTGCTGGAACTGCTGCTCCCGCTGACCTGCGGCGCCCGGCTCGTGGTGGCCCCCGCCGACCGGGCGGCCGACGGCCCGGCGCTGCGCGCGCTGGCGGCCGAGGAGCGGATCACGGTCATGCAGGCCACCCCGGCGACCTGGCGCATCCTGCTGGAGGCGGGCGGGGTGCCCGAGACGGTCCGGACGCGGCTGTGCGGGGGCGAGGCGCTCCCGCGCGACCTCGCCGACGCGCTCGGCTCCGGCGGCGCCCGCCTGTGGAACGTGTACGGCCCGACGGAGACGACCGTGTGGTCCACGGCCGGCCCCGTCCCGCCCGCTCCGGCCCCGGTGGACCTGGGCGGGCCGATCGCCGACACCGCCCTGTACCTGCTGGACGCCGGGGGGGACCCGGTGCCGGAGGGAGAGGTGGGGGAGCTGCACATCGGCGGCGCCGGGGTGGCGCGCGGCTACCACGGACTGCCCGCCCTGACCGCGGGCCGTTTCCTGCCCGACCCCTTCTCCGGCCGGCCGGGCGCGCGCATGTACGCCACCGGCGACCTGGCCCGGATCGGCGCCGCGGGACGCCTGGAGTACCTGGGCCGGGCCGACCAGCAGGTCAAGATCCGCGGGTTCCGGATCGAGCTCGGCGAGATCGAGACCGCCCTGCGCGCGGCCGGGGAGGTGCGGCAGGCCGCCGTCGCCGTGCGCGAGGGGCCGGACGGGCTGCCCCGGCTGGTCGCCTACGTCGTCCCGGCCGGCGGTCCCGGCGGCCCTGGTGACCCCGGTGGTCCGGGCGGCTCCGGCCGGCAGGACGCCTCGGATTCCTCGGACGCCCCGGGGGATCCCGGCGGTCCGGGGGACGCGGACGGCCGGGACGGCGCGGAGGGTGCGGGCGGGCTCTGGCCGGTGCTGCGCGCCCGGCTGCGGGCGGGCCTGCCCGAGTACATGGTCCCCGCCCACCTGGTGGTCCTCGACCGGCTGCCGCTCACCCCCAACGGCAAGCTGGACCGCGCGGCGCTGCCGCACCCCGACTGGACGAGGGTCGCCGGGGCCCCCTACCGGGCCCCGTCCACCCCGGAGGAGAAGGAGCTGGCCGCGATGTGGACCGAGGTCCTCGGCCTGGCCGAACCGGTCGGGGTCGACGACGACTTCTTCGAGCTCGGCGGGCACTCGCTCACGGCCGCCCAGATCATCGCCAGGGTGCGGACGATGTTCGGGGTGGCGGTGCCGATCGTGGCGCTGTTCGAGAACCCCACGGTGGCCGGGCTCGCCCGGGAACTCGACCGCGCGGGCGACGGCGCGGACGACGGGCCGGACCTGATGGACATGGCGGCGCTGCGCGAGCAGCTCGACGGGCTCAGCGCCGAGGAACTGGCCGCCCTCTTCGACGAACTGGCGCCGGACGCATGAGGGCGCCCCTGTCCCCGGCCCAGGAGCGGCTCTGGCTCCTGCAGCGCCTCGACCCGGGGAACGCCGCCTACAACCTCTACCTCGTGCGCGCGCTGCGCGGCCCGCTCGACCGGGCCGCGCTCGCCGGGGCGTTCGACGACGTCCTGGCCCGCCACGAGAGCCTGCGCACCCGCTTCACCGAGGAGGAGGGGGCGCCCTGGGCGGTGGTCGAGCCCCCGGCGCCCGCCGCCGTCGACTGGCCGGTCGCGCGGGACCGCGCGGAGGCCGAGCGGATGACGGCCGAGCGGGCCAACGCCCCGTTCGACCTGGCGCAGGGACCGCCGCTGCGGATCGCGGTGATCCGCCTCGGCGACGACGAGCACGTGCTCTGCGTCACGATGCACCACATCGTCGCCGACGGGTGGTCGCTCAACGTGATCCTGGACGACCTGGCCGCCTGCTACACAGCCCGGGTCTCCGGCGCGGTGGCGGAGCTCGCCCCGCTGCCCGTCCAGGCCGTCCACCACGCCCTCTGGCAGCGGAGCCGGGCCGGGCGCGCGGTGCCGTACTGGCGGGAGAAGCTGGCCGACCCGCCGCCGCCGGAGCTGCCCTTCCGCGAGGGTACGGCGAGCGGGGAGGGGGACTTCCACCGGACGCACCTGCCGCCGGCGACGGCGCGGCGGCTGGAGCGGCTGGCCGGGGAGCGGCGCACCACCCTGTTCACCGTGCTCATGGCGGCCTACCAGGTGCTGCTCTCCCGGCACACCGGGCAGAGCGACGTCCTGGTCGGCAGCGTCTTCTCGGGCCGGGACCGGGCCGAGCTGGAGGGGATGGTCGGGTACGTCTCCCAGACGGTGGTCCTCCGCGGAGACCTGAGCGGCGACCCGCCCTTCACCGAACTGATCACCCGCATGCGGGGCGAGGTCCTGGGCGCCATGGCGGGCTCGTCCGTGCCGTTCGAACGGCTCGGCGAACGGGCGGAGTCACTACTGCCGTCGATGCTGATCCTGCACACCCAGGACGGCGGCCCCCGGCGGCCGTTCGGGGACCTGGAGGTGACCGCGATCGAATCGGGGTTCCGGCAGGCCAAGAACGACCTGATGGTCGAGGCCTGGTCGGACGCCGGCGGGCTGGGGGTCTCGCTCTGCCTCGACACGGGGCTGTTCGGCCCGGAGGCGGGGCGCCGGCTGACCGGGCGGTTCGCCCGGCTGCTGGAGTCCGTCGCGGCCGGGCCGGACACCCCGATCTCGGAGCTGCGGATCTGGACGGACGAGGACGAGGCGGAGATCCGCGCCCAGGCCGTGCCCGACGGAGCCGTCGGAGCCGCAGCGGACGCCGGGACGGAGGGGACGGCCGCGGCGGTCCCGGAGATGATCGCCGCGGTCGCGCGGCGGTCGCCCGGCGCCGTGGCCGTGGTCTGCGGCGGGACGGAGGTCTCCTACGGGGAGCTGATGGCCCGCGCGGACGCGCTGGCCGGCGTGCTCGGGGAGAGCGGGGTGCGTCCCGGCGACATCGTCGGCGTCTGCCTGCCGCGCTCGGTCGAGGCGATCGTCGCGCTGCTCGCGGTGTGGCGGGCCGGCGCCGCCTATCTGCCGCTCGATCCGGACGACCCCGACGAACGGCTCGCCTTCTCCCTGGCGGACGCCTCGGTCGTCCACGTGGTCACCCGGCGGAGCCTTCCCCCCGGCCGGCTCGCCGTCGACCCGTCCGGCCCGGCGGGCGGCGGCCCGCGGCCCGGCCGCGCCGGTGCGGCGGCGGCCCCGGGGGCGGGCACGGGATCCGCTGCGGCCCCGGGGACGGAGCCCGCGGCGGCCGTGGGGGCGGTCGCGGTACCCGCGGCGGTCCGGCCGGCCGACGCCGCCTATGTGATCACCACCTCGGGCTCCACCGGGCGCCCCAAGGGCGTGGTGGTGGAGCACGGGGCCGTCACCGCGCGGGTGCGGTGGATGCGCTCCGCCTACGGCCTGGCCCCCGGCGACCACGTGGTCCAGTTCGCCTCGCTCGGCTTCGACGCGCACGTCGAGGAGGTCTTCCCCACGCTGGCGGCGGGCGCCGCGCTGGTGCTGCTCCCCGACGGGGCGACCAGCCTGCCGGAGGTGCTGGCCACCCCCGCGGGCCGGCGGGTCACCGTGCTGGACCTGCCGACCGCCTACTGGCACGCGCTGGTGGAGGAGCAGGAGGAGGTGGCCTGGCCGCCCGGGCTGCGCCTGGTGATCCTGGGCGGGGAGCAGGTCGCCGCCGCGGCGGTCGAACGTTGGCGGACCCGGTTCGCCGACCGGGTACGGCTGGTCAACACCTACGGGCCGACCGAGGCCGCGGTCATCGCCACCGCCGCCGACCTGGGCGCCGACGCGGCCTCGGGCCGTCCGCCGATCGGACGGCCGATCGGCGAGACCTCGGTCCACGTACTGGACGAGCGGGGCCGGCCGCTCCCGGCGGGTGCGACGGGCGAGCTCGTCATCGGCGGCGCGGGAGTGGCACGCGGTTACCTCGGCAGGCCGTCGCTGACCGCGGCGGCGTTCGTCCCGGACCCGTACGGCCCGCCGGGCTCGCGCCGCTACCGGACCGGCGACCGGGCCCGCCGCCGCCTCGACGGGCGGCTGGACTTCCTGGGGCGGCTGGACGGCCAGCTCAAGGTGCGGGGCTTCCGGATCGAGCCCGGGGAGGTCGAGAGCAGGCTGCTCGACCATCCGGAGGTGGGGCAGGCGTTCGTCACCGTCCGGGGCGAGGAGCTGATCGCCTACTTCACCGGCACGGCCGATCCGGCCGAGCTGCGCGCCCGGCTGGAACGGGTGCTGCCCCGGCAGCTCGTCCCGGCCGCCTGGGTGCGGCTGGAGGCGCTGCCGCTGACCTCGAGCGGCAAGGTCGACCGCGCGGCCCTGCCCGAACCGGACCTCGTCCCGGCCGCCGGGCGGGTCCCGCCCGGCACCGACGCGGAGCGGCTGGTGGCCGGGATCTGGGAGGAACTGCTCGGGGTCACCGGCCCCGGCGTGTCCGACGACTTCTTCGCGCTGGGCGGGCACTCCCTGCTGGCCACGCGGGTGGCCGCGCGGATCCGCCGCGCGACCGGGGTGGAGGTCCCCGTCCGCACCGTCTTCGACCGCGCCACGATCGCCGGGCTGGCCGCCGCGGTGGAGGAGCTGCTGATCGCCGAGCTGGCCGGCATGACCGACGAGGAGGCGCTCAGACTGCTCGACGGCTGACCGCCGCCGTCAGGACGACGGGCGGCCCGGTCCGGAGCGCTGACCCCGGCGGAGCGGGAGGGACTGCTTGGCCAGGCGCTGCGCCCGGGCGGTGCCGCCGGGGTGGTCGGCGCCGTGCGTCCCGCTGGCCTTGCCCGCGCGGGAGGGTGTCCCCCCGACCGTTCCCCTGACCGATCCCCCGGTCGTTCCTCCGGCGGCGGGGCCGGCCTGCTGCTGCCGGGCGGCCGAGGCCTTCCGCTGCTCGTGCTGGGCCTTCGTCTGCCGTGATTTCGAGCTCATGGGCACCCCCGAGAAGTGATGGCCGCTAAGGTGTCCCATGTCCGTTTTGTGGAGATGGAAACGCGGGAGTCCGGCCGGACGCGCCCTGCCTCGCCCCGCTCTCGCCGGAGATCACGGTTCTCCGCGGTGGAGACGGTAGAAGGGGTGGCCGGGGACGGGCCCGGCCCGCAGGGCGGACCTGCCGGTGACCTCGGAGCGCAGGCGGCTCTCCTCGCGGGCGGCCGGGCCGCCGGCCACCGGCGCGTCCGCGGCGGCGCGGAACACGCTTTCCGCGCCTGGGGTCGACGGCGCGGGCGGATCCGTGCCGCCGGAGGAGGATCCCCGGCCAGGGCCTCGACCAGGCATGTCGTGCGAGTTCATGACACGCGGGCACCGCTGTCCGAAACTTTCTTAAGATCTCCGAGATTTTTCGCGTCCCGCACCGTAAGCGCTTTCGCGGGGCGCGTCAATGGATCTCTCCCGCCAACCTCTAGATAACGGTGTGAAGACGGCCGTTGATACCGCGGAAAAGCCAATGTAACCTCAGCGCCATCTCTAGAAACTATCGGCAACGCGATGAAACTTTCAGAGATCAATCCGCGGTAGCGGATCACATCTGCGGTAGCGACGGCAGAGGAAGGAAGACCACTGTGAAGTCGTTCAATCGGCGAAGTGTGGTGACGCTGGCGGCGGCCGCGCTACTCCTTGCGGGGTGCGGCGGCGGCGGCCAGGAGAGCAACAACGCGGGATCGGGCGGGGGCGCCTCCTCCGGGGGCAAGGTCACCGTCGAGTGGTGGACCATCCACAACATCGATCCCATGCTGGGCGTCTGGAACGGGCTGGTCAAGGACTACCAGGCCAAGCACCCCAACGTCACCATCAAGGTGAACGCGATGAACGTCGAGAACTTCAAGTCGAAGCTCACGACGGTCACCCAGTCGGGCAAGGCCCCGCACCTGTTCCACACCTGGGGCGGCGGCGTGCTGGCCCAGCAGGTCGAGGCGGGGCTGGTCAAGGACATCACCTCCGACATCGCCTCCTGGTCCGACACGCTCTCCCCGGTCGCCCTGTCGGCCTACCAGATCGACGGCAAGACGTACGGCGTCCCGCACGACCTCGGCATGGTCGGCTTCTGGTACAACAAGAAGCTCTTCGCCAAGGCCGGCATCGACGCGCCGCCGGCGACGTGGACCGAGTTCCTCGACGACGTCAAGAAGCTCAAGGCGGCCGGGATCGCCCCGATCGCCCTGGCCGGCAAGGCCAAGTGGCCCGGCCACTACTACTGGGCCTACCTGGCCATGCGCGTGGCGGGCCTGGACGCGCTCAAGCAGGCGGCCGAGACCAAGTCGTTCGAGAACCCCGACTTCGTGACGGCGGGCCAGAAGCTCAAGGAGCTGACCGCCCTCGAGCCGTTCCAGCCGGGCTTCCTGGGCGCCGACTACGACAAGCCGGACGGCCAGGCCGCCACGATCGGCAACGGCAAGGCCGCGATGGAGCTGATGGGCCAGTGGGCCCCCAGCGTCCAGCGGGACACCTCCAAGGACCTCGGCGAGGACCTCGGCTTCTTCCCGTTCCCCGCGGTCGAGGGCGGCAAGGGCGCGGCGACGGAGGCCTTCGGCGGCGGCGGCGGCGTCGCAGTCGGCGCCGACGCGCCCCCGGAGGCGATCGACTTCCTCAAGTTCATCTCCGAGCCCGACAACCACCGCAAGGGTGTCAAGACGGGCGCCATCTTCCCGGCGGTCAAGGGCACCGAGGACGCGGTCACGGACCAGCACGCCAAGCTCGTGACGGAGAGCCTCAACAAGGCCACCGGCTACCAGCTCTACCTCGACCAGGCCTACCCGCCGGCCGTCGGCCAGCAGGTGAACGACAGCGTGGCCGAGCTCATCGCCGGGTCGAAGACTCCGGAGCAGGTCGTCGCCGACATCACGACGGCGGCGAAGTCGGAGTGACGACCGAGTGAAGACGAAGGAAGGGGCCGGGCGCCTGCCCGGCCCCCCGATCGGGGAGAACCGATGAAACCGGAGACCCTGGCGGCGGACAAGCGTCCGGCGCAGCCGGGACCCCGCCGAGCGCGGCCCTCGTCCGACGGCGGCGGCGCGGCCGGCCGCCGCAGGAACCGGCGCCGCACGCTGATGACGATCACGCTGTTCCTGCTCCCGGCGCTGGTGCTGTTCGTCCTGCTGGTGCTGGCGCCGATCCTGCTCGCCGCGTACGCCAGCGTGTTCAAGTGGAACGGGTTCGGCGGGCTGCCGACCAATTTCATCGGGCTGGACAACTTCACCCGGATGTTCGAGGACCCGGTGTTCCTCGGGGACCTGTGGCGCGGTCTGATCCTGATCGTGCTCTCGCTGGTGGTCCAGCTGCCGCTCGCCCTGGGGCTGGCGCTGCTGCTCAACCAGCCCATGCGCGGCAGGGCCTTCTACCGGTTGCTGTTCTTCGCGCCGTACGTGCTGTCCGAGGTCATCACCGCGGTGCTGTTCACGATGTTCTTCTCGCCCGAGCGCGGCCTCGCCAACGAGATGCTGAGCATGATCGGGCTGGAGGAGCTCAGCTCCACCTGGCTGTCGGACCCCTCGAGCGTCATGTACTCGGTGTTCATCGTCATGACCTGGAAGTACTTCGGCTTCCACATGATCCTGTACTTGGCCGGACGGCAGGGCATCCCCAACGAGCTGATCGAGGCCGCCCAGCTGGACGGGGCGACCGGCTGGAAGGTCTTCCGCCACGTGACGCTGCCGCTGCTGGGGCCGACGATCCGCATCAGCGCCTTCCTGTCCATCATCGGCGCCATCCAGCTGTTCGACCTGGTCTGGGTGCTCACCGAGGGCGGGCCCATCCACTCGTCCGAGACGATGGCCATCACCATGTTCACCTTCGGTTTCGGGCGCTACCAGGTCGGCTACGCCAGCGCCATCAGCGTCGTGATGTTCCTCATCAGCCTGGTCTTCGCGCTCGGCTACCAGAGGTTCGTCCTGCGGCGTGACACCGAAGGGGCGATCACCGGAATGCGAGACCAGCGATGAGCCACATCAGCAGCCGCGAACGGGCGAGGACGCAGCGCAGGCTCCGGCACCTGGGACTGCACACGATCGTGATCGCGATCGGAGCGCTGATCGTCGTCCCGATCGGGTACGGCGTGCTCGGCGGCTTCAAGAGCAACCAGCAGCTGTCGACCAACCCGTTCGGCCTGCCGTCGCCGTGGGTGGTCTCGAACTACACCGACGTCCTGGCCTCGCCGGACTTCTGGCGCCAGGTCGGCAACAGCACGTTCATCGCGATCGCCACGGCCCTCATCGTGGTCGCCACGGCGGCCCTGGCCGGGTTCGTCTTCGCCCGGTTCGCCTTCCGCGGGCGGGAGCTGCTGTTCACCCTGTTCACGATGGGGCTGATGTTCCCCTTCGCGGTGGCGATCCTCCCGCTGTTCGTGCTGCTGCGCGCCATGGGCCTGCTGGACAACCCGCTCGGGGTGATCCTGCCCCAGGCCGCCTTCGCCCTGCCGGTGACGATCGTCATCCTGCGGGGGTTCTTCCGGACGATCCCGGGAGAGGTGGAGGAGGCGGCGACGCTCGACGGCTGCAGCGCGTTCGGCTTCTTCTGGCGGATCCTGCTGCCGATGGCCCGACCGGCCATCGCCACGGTCTCGGTGCTCGCGGTGGTCAACAGCTGGAACAACTTCTTCCTGCCGCTGGTCGTCTTCAACAGCCCCGAGTGGTGGACGATCCCGGTGGGCGTCCAGCAGTTCAGCGGCCAGTACTCCACCGACACGGCCAAGGTGCTCGCCTACGTCATCGTGGCGATGCTGCCGGCGCTGGGGTTCTACGCCGTCGCCGAGCGCCAGCTCATCAGCGGCCTCACGGCCGGGGCGACGAAGGGCTGAGGGATGAGCGGGCGGCGCGCCTCACCGCGGGCCGGGCGGCCGGCACCGGTGGGGCGCGCCCCTTCACGGACCCTCCCGGGGACCCCCCCGGGCGGGCTTTCACACCCCCCTCCGGAGGCCGGGGAGCGCGCCTCCGGAGGGGTCCCCTCAGTGGCGGGGCGGGGCCGTGCTCTCCCGGACGACGAGCTCGGTGGCCAGCTCCACGCGCTTGGCCTCCGGGGCGCCCGGCCCGGAGGCCACCACCATGCGGGTGGCCAGCGCGGCCATCTCCTGGAGCGGCTGGCGGACGGTCGTCAGGGAGGGCCAGGCCGACTGGGCGAGGGGCAGGTCGTCGAAGCCGACCACGCTGAGGTCCTCCGGGACGCGCAGCCCCCGCTGCCGGGCGGCCTCCAGCACGCCGAACGCCTGCAGGTCGCTGCCGGCGAAGACGGCGGTGGG
This sequence comes from Planomonospora parontospora, assembly GCA_014647935.1. Taxonomy (GTDB): domain Bacteria; phylum Actinomycetota; class Actinomycetes; order Streptosporangiales; family Streptosporangiaceae; genus Planomonospora; species Planomonospora parontospora. Next base: position 48,556 of record BMQD01000006.1, on the reverse strand, counting down.
CGGGTCGGCCAGGGCGAGCAGCTCGCGGCCCTGATCGCGGCCGGAGTCCACCAGGAAGTCACCGCGGCGGATCAGCTCGGGGGCCACGGCGACGCCGGCGGTCTCCAGCGCGGCCCGGTAGCCGTCGATCCTGGCCCGGCTGCACAGCATGTCGGCCGGGCCGCCGATGATCCCGATCCGGCGGTGCCCCAGCTCCAGCAGGTGCCGGGTGGCGGCCAGCCCGCCGTTCCAGTTGGTGGCGCCCACCGAGGCGACGTTGGGCGGGGGCTCGCCCTCGGGGTCGACGACCACGAACGGCATCGACCGGGCGCTGAGCTGGCGCTGCAGGCCGGCCGAGAGCCGGGAGGCCACGATGACCACCCCGTCGGTGCGCCGGGCCGCGATGCGCTCCAGCCAGTCGCGGCCGGGCCCGGCGTGGGTGTGCAGTACGGAGATCACGACGCTGGCCCCGGCCTCGCGTGCGGCGGTCTCGGCGCCGCGCACGATCTCCATGGCCCAGGGGCTCTCGATCTCGGAGAAGACCAGGTCGACCAGGCCCGCCGGCCCGTCGGCCTGGCCGACCCGGCGCTGGTAACCGTGCAGGTGGAGCAGGCGTTCCACCCGCTGACGGGTCTCCGGTGCGACCTCCGGACGGCCGTTGATGACCTTGGACACCGTGGGGACGGAGACTCCGGCCTCTTCGGCGATCAGCGCGATCGTCACCCGCTTCTTCGTTGGCATGGCACGGAGTGTACCCGAAAAGTTTCGGGGTTTCCTCCTGCTGTGTCACCGGTCACTGGGAGCGCTTCCATAGTCGTATTGACGCATAACGGGCAATTATCTATCCTCGCCCGAGAGCGAAACATTCGGAAGTTCAATGAAACTTTCACAAGATCTCTACTCTCCGTGATAAGGGAGATTTGATGACTCTGCGTGTCTCCGGATCCCAACTCGTCGACTCGGCAGGCACTCCGGTGAGGCTGCGTGGAGTCGGCCTCGGGGGCTGGCTCAACATGGAGAACTTCATTACCGGCTACCCGGCCAACGAGGCCGGGATGCGGAACTCGGTGCGTGAGGCGATCGGGGAGGACCGGGCGGAGCTGTTCTTCGACCGGCTGCTGACCTCCTTCTTCGGCCCCGAGGACGCCGACCTGCTGGCCGCCGCGGGGATGAACTGCGTGCGCATCCCGTTCAACTACCGGCACCTGGAGTCCGACGACCGGCCGTTCGAGATCGACGAGCACGGCTTCCGCCACCTCGACCGCGTCATCGGCCTGCTCGCCGAGCGCGGCATCTACAGCGTGCTGGACCTGCACGCCGTGCCCGGGTCGCAGAACCAGCACTGGCACTCCGACAACCCCACCCACGTGGCCGCGTTCTGGCAGCACCGCCACTTCCAGGACCGCGTGGTGCACATGTGGGAGGCGATCGCCGACCGCTACCGCGACCAGCCTTACGTGGCCGGCTACAACCCGGTCAACGAGCCCGGCGACCCCAGCGGCAAGGTGGTCGGCCCGTTCTACGACCGGCTGGTCAAGGCGCTGCGCGCCGTCGACCCGGGCCACGTGCTCTTCCTGGACGGCAACACCTACTCCACCGACTTCTCGGTCTTCCGCGAGGTCTACGAGAACACCGTCTTCGTCTGCCACGACTACGCCCTGGCCGGCTTCGCGCACGGCGGGCCGTACCCCGGCTACACCCGCGGCGAGTGGGTGGACCGCGACCACCTGGTGCGAACCTTCGAGCGGCGCACCGCCTTCCAGCGCGAGACCGGCACGCCGATCTGGGTGGGCGAGTTCGGCCCCGTCTACACCGGCGACCCCGAGATCGACGCGCAGCGCTACCAGATCCTCACCGACCAGCTGGAGATCTTCGACGAGCACCAGGCCGGCTGGGCGCTGTGGACCTACAAGGACGTCGGCCTGCAGGGCCTGGTGAGCGCGGACCCCGCCGGGCCGTACCTGCGGCGCTTCGGGGACTTCATCGCCAAGAAGACGCGCCTGGGCGCCGACCGGTGGGGCTCCACGATGGAGGAGTCGGCCGACGTCCTGGCGCCGCTGCACCAGCTGGTGGAGACCGAGTTCCCCGAGTGGGACCCCTACCCGTGGGGCGCCCGCTACCAGACCGACGACCTGATCCGGCACATCCTCGTCGCGCAGGCGCTGCTGCCGGAGTACGCCGCCCTGTTCAAGGGCCTCTCCGACGACGAGCTGGTCGCCCTGGCCGACTCGTTCGCCCTGCCGGCCTGCGTGCGCCGTGAGCCGCTCATCGAGCTGCTCACCGCGAACCTCGCGGGCTGAGCCGGGCCCGCAGCACCCCCGCCGAATCCCGTCCGCCGAGAGAAGAGCACCCCCCATGAGCTCCCTCCGCTCCCTGCTGACCGCCGCCCTGCTGTGCCTGGCGACGCTCGTCGCCGTCCCGGGACCGGCGCACGCCGCGCAACCGGTGACGTACGACTTCGAATCCGGCACGCAGGGGTGGGCACCCCGCGGCGACGGGGTCTCGGTGACCGCCCCGTCCGGACTCGCCCGCTCCGGGACCGCCTCGCTGCTGGTCACCGGCCGCAGCGAGAACTGGCACGGGGCGGCCGTCGCACCGGGGTTCGCCGAAGGGCGGACCTACGCGGTCACCGCCTTCGCCCGCGCGGTGGCGGGGGAGAGCACGGTCGCGCTGACCGTGCAGCGCACCCCCGACGGAGGGGACGCGGTCTACGAGCGTGTCGCCGCCGCCACCGTCGGGGACACCGGATGGGTGGAGCTGTCGGGGCGGTACACCTTCACCGGCGCCTCCACCGATCTGCAGCTGTACGCCGAGAGCTCCGACCCGGCCGCCGCCTACCGCCTCGACGACGTCACGATCACCGAGGAGTCCGGCTCCGGCGACGGGAACGGGACGAGCACCGACTTCGAGACCGGCACCGCCCAGGGATGGCGGGCGCGCGCCTCCGCCACCCTGGCCGCCACCCCCTCCGCCGCACGGCAGGGAGGGTACGGCCTGGCCGTGTCCGACCGCTCCGCCTCCTGGGACGGGCCGGCGCTGGACGTCCTGCCGGTGATGGCCAAGGGCGCCAAGTACACGGCCTCGGTCTGGGTGCGTCCCGAGGAGGCGACCTCGCTGGGCCTGTCGATCGAACGGCGCAGCGGGGACACGCCGAGCTACGACCAGATCGCCGCGCCCCGCGAGGTCGCGGCCGGCCAGTGGACCGAGCTGAAGGGCACCTACACGCTCGGCCACGACGTCGACTTCCTGGCGGTGTACGTCGAGTCGGCCTCGGGCACCACGCCGTTCGCCGTGGACGACTTCACCCTGGTCCACGTCCCGGCGGTGCCGATCCAGCGGGACATCCCCGCGCTCAAGGACGTCCTCGGCTTCACCATCGGCACCGCGGTGCAGCGCCCCCAGACGCTCGGCGAGCACGGCGAGCTGCTGCGCAGGCACTTCGAGAGCGTCACCCCCGGCAACCAGCTCAAGTGGGACGCCACCGAGCCGCGCGAGGGCGAGTTCACCTTCGCCGAGGGCGACCACCTGGTCGACTACGCCCACGCGAACGGGCTCAAGGTGCGCGGCCACACCCTCGCCTGGCACAGTCAGACGCCCGACTGGGTGTTCGAGGGCACCAAGGCCGACGTGCTGCGCCGGCTGGAGAACCACATCCGGGCCGTGGCCGGGCGCTACAAGGGCAGGCTGTACGCCTGGGACGTGGTCAACGAGGTCGTCGACGAGAACCAGCCGGACGGCCTGCGCCGGTCGAAGTGGTTCCAGACCACCGGGCTGGACTACATCCGCACCGCCTTCCGGGTGGCCAGGGAGGTGGACCCGGACGCCAAGCTCTACATCAACGACTACAACACCGAGTTCCCGCGCAAGCGCCGGGCCCTGTACGAGCTGGTCAAGAAGCTCAGGGCAGAGGGCGTGCCGATCGACGGCGTCGGCCACCAGCTGCACGTCAACATCGAGCAGCCGCACGCCTCGGAGATCGAGGAGACCATCGAGCTGATCGCCGGCCTCGGCGTCGACCAGCAGGTCACCGAGCTGGACGTCAGCGTCTACACCGACTTCGTCCAGTCCTACCCCGAGATCCCCGCGGCGCTCCTGCTGAAGCAGGGGCACCGGTACAAGGAGATCTTCGACGTCTTCCGCAGGCAGAGCGGGCACTTGAACTCCGTCACGCTCTGGGGACTGGCCGACGACGACACCTGGCTGTCGACCTTCCCCATCACCCGGCTCAACGCGCCGCTGCTCTTCGACGACCGGCTGCAGGCCAAGCCCGCCTACTGGGGCGTGGTCGACCCCGCCAGGCTGGAGCCCCTGGTCCACGACGTCGAGGTGCCCGAGGGCACGCCGAAGATCGACGGCAGGCGCGACCGGGAGTGGGACCTGCTGCCCGACGTGCTCCTGGCCAGGAACGGCGACCTGTCGGCGGGGATCCAGTTCCGCCGCTCCGCCAAGGGCCTGTCGGTGCTGGCCGAGGTGACCGACCCCGCACGGGACGGGCAGGACGCCGTGACCGTGACGGTCGGCGGAACCGACCACGTGATCCGGCGCACCGCCCCGCACGCCAAGGGCCTGCGGGCGCACGTCGGGAAGACCGCCGGCGGCTACCGGGTCGAGGCGCTGCTGCCCGCGGGGGCCTCCGGCGCCGGCGGGGTCCGGCTGACCGTCCGCGACGCCTCCTCGCAGGACGCCCTGGTCTGGGCGGGCGAGATGACCCCCGTCCCGGCGGTGCGCACGACCACGGCGGTCCGGGGCACACCGCAGATCGACGGCACCGTGGACGCCGTGTGGGCCAGGGCGCCGGAGATCCGGACCGCGACCTGGGTCCAGGGCTCGGCCGGGGCGACCGCGAGGGTGCGCACGCTGTGGGACGCCGGACGCCTGCACGTGCTCGCCCGGGTGAACGACCCGCGGCTAAGCGAGGAGTCCCCCGACGCCTGGCAGCAGGACTCGGTGGAGATCTTCGTGGACGCCGACAACGGCAAGACCAAGGGCTACGGCGACGACGACGGCCAGTACCGGATCTCCTTCACCGGCAGGCGGACGGTCGGCGGCCCCCTGGACCCCGCCGCCATAGAGGGCAACCTGACGAGCGCGGTCCGGCAGGTGCCCGGCGGGTACGTCGTCGAGGCCACGATCGGGCTGCCGACCGCCGCCCTCGGCGGGGACGCGCTGCTGGGCTTCGACGTCCAGGTGAACGACGCGACGGGGGCGAGCCGTACCGCCGCGGTGACCTGGAGCGACCCGACCGGCCGGGCCCACCTCAGCACCGCCCGCTGGGGCGTGCTCGGGTTCGCCCGGTGAGCCGGGGAACGGTACGAGAAAGCGGAAGAGAGCACGTGAGGACGTTCGCCAACCCCGTCATCCCGGGCTTCCACCCCGACCCGTCGATCTGCCGGGTGGGGGAGGACTACTACCTGGTCACCTCCAGCTTCGAGTGGTATCCCGGGGTGCCGGTCTTCCACAGCCGCGACCTGGTGAACTGGCGGCAGCTCGGGCACGTCCTGGACCGCCCGTCCCAGCTGCCGCTGGACGGGATCCGGCCGAGCGGCGGGATCTACGCCCCCACCATCCGCCACCACGACGGCGTGTTCTACATGATCACAACGCTGGTGGACGGGCTGGAGAACTTCGTGGTCACCGCGACCGACCCGGCGGGGCCGTGGAGCGATCCGTACCCGCTGGAGATGCCGACGGCCTTCGACCCGTCGCTCTTCTTCGACGACGACGGGAGCGCGTGGGTCACCGCCAACCGGCCGGTCGGCGACGACGGCCTAGGCGAGGTCTTCCTGCGCGAGCTGGACCTCGAGTCCATGACCCTGACCGGGCCGGAGCACGTGCTCTGGACCGGTGCGCTGCGGGACGCGGTCTGGCCGGAGGCCTCCCACCTGTACAAGGTGGACGGCCGCTACTACCTGATGATCGCCGAGGGCGGCACGGACATCGACCACGCGGTCACGGTCGCGCGGTCGGAGCGGGTGACCGGCCCCTACCGGGGCAACCCGCGCAACCCCATCCTCACCCACCGCGACCTGGGCCGCGACCACCCGATCACCGGCACCGGCCACGCCGACCTGGTCCGCACGCCGGACGGGCAGTGGTGGATGGTCCTGCTCGCCATGCGCCCCTACGGCGGCTACCACTACAACCTCGGCCGGGAGACCTTCCTGACGCCGGTCCGCTGGGAGGACGGCTGGCCGCTCGTGTCACGGGTCGAGCCGTACGGCCCGGCCCCGGACCTGTCCGAGCACCGCTGGCCCGCCGAGCCCGCCTGCGACCACTTCGACGCGCCGCGGCTGGCGCCGTGCTGGAACCACCTGCGCACGCCGCGCGAGCCGTACTGGAGCCTGACCGAGCGCCCCGGGCACCTGCGGCTGCGGGTCCGCCCGCAGACGCTCTGCGAGCGGGCGAACCCGAGCCTGGTGGCGCGGCGGCAGCAGCACCGGGACTTCGCGGTGCACGCCTCGCTCGACTTCACCCCCGGCCCGGGCGAGTGCGCGGGGCTGGTGCTGGTGCAGAACGACGACTTCCACATCCGCTACGTGCTCACGGAACGGGGGCTGGAGGTGGTCCGCCGGGAGGGCGGGAAGGAGGAGGTCACGGCCCGCGTCCCGGTGCCGGGCGGCCGGATCGTGCTGGGGATCGAGGCGCGGGGCCAGGAGTACCGCATGCGCTGCGCCACGGCCCCGGGCGAGTGGCTGACGGCGGGGGACCCGGTGGACGGGCGCCTGCTGAGCTCCACCGTGGCGGGCGGCTTCACCGGCGCCTACATCGGCATGTACGCCGCGGGCGGGAACGGCGGGAACGGCGGGAACACGGCCGACTTCGACTGGTTCGAGTACGTCGGACTCGCCCACTGAGCCGCGGCCGGTCCGGGGGCTCCCGCCCGTTTCCCCCGGTCCGGCCGCACACCGCCTTCTCGTGCACCGCCTGCCCGCCCACGACCTCCGCGCACACCGCCTTCTCGTGCACGGTCTCCGTGTGGCGGTCCGGCCGCGCGGCCCGCGGCCGGTCAGCCGCGCAGCCGCCGGGCGGCCAGGGAGATCACCCGGACCGCGGCCGGTCAGCCGCGCAGCCGCCGGGCGGCCAGGGAGATCACCCGGACCGCGGCCGCGGGCGAGAGCCGTACCCCGCGCCAGAGCAGCCGGCTCGAGGCCGGGGCCACGATGAGGGCCTTGTTCCGGGCGACGCCCCGCATGACGTCGCCGGCCAGGGCGTCGACGGAGTAGAGCCGCCCCTGCGCCCGGACCGCGGCCAGGCGGGCGCCCGCGCTCGTGGCGGTCTGCGGCAGGCCCGGGTTGGCGTGGTCGAGCAGCGGGGTGTCGGTGAAGCCCGGGCAGACCACGCTCACCCGCACACCGTGCGCCCTGGCCTCGGCCCGCAGCGCCAGTGAGAGCCCGACCACGGCGTGCTTGGTCGCGGTGTAGGGGAGCATCAGCGGGGCGGGGGTCAGCCCGGCCAGCGAGGCGGTGTTCACGATGTGCCCGAAGCCCTGCTCGATCATGATCGGGTAGGCGGCGTGCACGCCGTGGACCACGCCGCGCAGGTTCACGTCGATCGTACGGTTCCAGTGGTCGAGGGTGAGCTCGTCGGTGGTGCCGCCGACCGCGATGCCCGCGTTGTTGAAGACGAAGTCGAGCCGTCCGTGCTCGTCCCGCACCCCCCGGACGAGCGCGCGCACCGCCTCCGGGTCGGTGACGTCGACCGCGGCGCCCGCGCAGCCGAACTCCTCGGCGGTGCGCGCGGCGCCCTCGCCGTCCAGGTCGGCGGACACGACGTGCAGGCCGCGCCGGGCCAGTTCCCGGCAGAGGGCCCGGCCGATGCCGGACGCGCCTCCGGTCACGATCGCGGTCCTGCGGCCCCGGCGGGCCGGGACGCCGCGCCCTCCGGGAGCGCCCGTGCGCGGCTCCCCGGCAGGCCCCCCGCCGCGCCCTCCGCCCGGTTCGCCGCCCGGTTCGCCGTCTCGCTCGATCATGCGGCCGCCTTCCGCGCGGGCTCGTCGTAGATCCCCATGGCCTTCCAGACCCTCCGCTGGACCCGGTTCATCATGCCCAGCTCGGTGCAGAGTTCACGGGTCCGGGAGACCGAGTCGCGGATCTCCTGCGCCATGTGCGGGTCGTCGGTGTAGACCTCCCGGACGACGTCGTCCGGGATGCGGAACGCCCTGATCATCGATCCGGGCGGCGAGAGCATGATGCGAGCCATGACGCCCAGCACGACGGGGGAGACCAGGCCCAGCAGGAGGCGGTGGAGGCGGGGCAGGCGGGGGACCCGGCGGCGCAGGTAGTGCCGGGCGAAGGAGATGTGCCGGGCCTCCTCCGCGATGTGGATCCGCATGATGACCTCCTCCAGCGGGTGCTTGATCTGCCCCTCCCGCAGCGCCTTGCGCTGCACGTGGTCGATGGGGTCCTCGCCGCCGAGCACGAAGACGAAGAACAGCTCGGTGGAGACCAGCGGGATCCAGGGCGTGATCTGGGAGAGCAGGCTGAGCGGGCCGGGCATGCCGCGGATCGGGAGTCCCGTCCGGTTGACGAACTCCTGGAACATCATCCCGTGGTGCCCCTCCTCGATCGTCTCGTGGTAGACGTAGCGGAACTCGGGGGAGCCGTTCGGCAGCCGGTAGGCGTAGTTGAGCAGGCCGCGTTTGAGCAGGTTCTCGAACTGCAGGCCGATCTTCATGGCGGTCGCCACCCGCCACAGCCCGATCTTCGCGCGGACCTCGGGCGGCTGCGCGCGGTACCACGCGGAGCCGCCCAGCCGGTCGACTCCGGGCAGCTCCCAGCGGGGGTCGTCCTGGCGGACCAGGAAGTCGGGATCGTCCCAGGGGATGTCGACGTAGGGCTCCCAGTGCTTGTCGACCGACGCCTTGGAGAGGCGCTCGATGACCGCCTCGTAGGCGCGCCTCTCCGTGACCGCCCGGTCGTGCTCCTGATCGGCGGTGGTGCGCGGAGTCGCTGTCATGCGGTCCTCCCTCTCGGATCTCCTGCACCGTATTGTACGAAGAATCCAATAAGGCGGAAAGTCCGGAAAACTGAGGTCTTTCAGAACGGAGGGTCCTTTTCGTCACCCCGGAGTGGCGTCTGTCGCCCGCGGGAGGTGCGTCCTCCCTCAGGGTTGTATTCAGCCCACCCTCCACGACCGAAGGCCGCCTTCCGGCGGCTCACGGTGATGCCACCCTTCCCGTATGGCAGCACCGGTGTCGTCAGTGCCCCGGCCCCTCCTGGGCGCCGCCCTCCTGTTGTTCGTCAGCGCGGCCTGGGGGTCGGCCTTCCCGCTGATGAAGGACCTCATCGCCCGGATGCCGGTGGCCGACCTGCTGGCCGAGCGGTACGGCCTGGCCACGCTGGCGCTGCTCGCGCTCCGCCCCGGCTGCCTGCGCGGGCTGCCCGAGGGCACCTGGCCCACCGGGATCCTGCTCGGCCTGCTGTTCGGGGTGGGGCAGACCGCCCAGGCGGTGGCGCTGCACGACCTGTCCTCACCCGTCTCCGGGTTCACGGTCGGCTCCTACGTGGTGATCACCCCGATCCTCGGCCTGGCGGTGCTGGGCACCCGCCTGTCGCGGCGGACGTGGGGGGCGGTGGCCCTGGCGGCGGTCGCGCTGGTCTCCTTCACCCTCCTGCGCGGGACCCCCGGGCAGGACGTCTCCCTGCCCGCGCTGGGCGTCACCCTGCTGGCCGCGGTGCTGTACTCCGCGCACACGCTGGTCCTCGGCGCCTCCGGCCGGGCGCGGCGGGACGTCTACGCGGTCACCGTGATCCAGCTCGGCGTCATCGCCGCGATGACCGGCGTGCTCGCCGCCCCGGACGGCCTGACCCTGCCCCGGACCCCCGAGGACTGGGCGATCCTGGGCCACCTGTCGATCGTGGCCTGCGCGCTCGGCTTCCTGGCCCGCTCCTTCGGCCAGGCCCACGTCCCGCCGGTGCCCGCCGCGGTGATCCTGTCGTCGCAGCCGCTCTGGGTGACCGCCCTGGCCGCCGTCGCCTACGGCGAGGCGCTCACCGGGAGCGTCCTGCTCGGCGGCGGGCTGATCGCCGCGGCGATGCTCCTGGTGGTGGCACCCGGCCGCCGCCCAGCGGCGGGCGCGTCGGCGGGCCCGCCGCCGGGCGCGGGGCGGACCGGACGCCCTCCGGGCCGGCGGGTCACGGGCGCGCCACCGGCAGGCGCAGGACGAACCGGGCACCCTTCGGGCTGTCCTCGATCCGCAGGGTCCCGCCGTGGGACGCGGCGATCTCCCTGGCGATGGAGAGCCCCAGGCCGGTGCCCCCGGCGTCCCTGCTGCGGGCGGCGTCCAGCCGGGTGAACCGGCGGAAGACCACCTCCCGCTGCTCGGGGGCGATCCCGGCGCCGTCGTCGAGCACCTCCAGGACGGCGGTGTCCCCGCGCGCGGCCACGGTCACCGTGACGGCGGAGACGGCGTGCCGCTCGGCGTTGTCCATCAGGTTGGTGAGCAGCCGGGAGAGCCGGAGCGGGTCGCCGGTCACCCGCACGCCCGGCTCCAGCCTCCTGACCACCTCGACCCGGCGCGGCCGGCGGTCCAGCTCGCCGCCGGCCAGCTCGCCCAGGTCGACGGCCTCCTCGGCGGCGGGCGTGCCGGAGTCGAGCCTGGCCAGCGTCAGCAGGTCGGCGACGATCGCCTGGAGCCGGTCCAGGCTGGCGAGCATCGCCTGCGCCTTGGCGGTCCAGTCGACGTCCTCGGGATACTGCAGGGCCTCCTCCACCTGGGTGCGCATCGCGGTGAGCGGGCTGCGCAGGTCGTGGGAGGCGTCGGAGGCGAACCGGCGCTGCTGCTCGACCGCCTCCTCCAGCCGGTCGAGGGTCTGGTTGATGGTCTCGGCCAGCTGCCTGATCTCGTCCTCGGCGCGCGGCACCGGGACCCGGCGCCCCACGTCGGTCGCGGTGATCTCCGCGAGCTCGCCGGTGATCGCGTTCACCGGGTTCAGCGCCCCGGTCACCGTGCGGTAGGTGCCGGCCCCGGCCAGCACCACGATGAGCAGGGAGACGGTGACGAGGAAGGCGAACAGCCCCGAGTGCACGTACCAGGGGATCATCGCGCCGAGGGAGTAGACGAGCCAGTCGCCGCCCGGCCGGTCGATGCGGAAGGCCACGGCGATCACGCACTCCCCGGGCATCCGGGGCGGGTCGCACAGCTCGCGGCCGGCCATGACGTCGTCCCCGCCGGGCCGGAAGTCCGCGACCGGGGGCGCGCCGGCCAGGTCGGGGGTGGCCGCGACGACCCGCCCGGAGGAGTCCAGCACCTGGCTGCCGACCCCGTTGCCGTGCTCCAGCACGGCGGGCAGCCGTCCCCGCTGGGCGAGGTGGACGACCTCCAGGGCGGCGCCGGCCACCTGGTTGGTCTGGTAGTCGCGGGCCAGGTCGTAGAGGGCGAGCGTGGCGACCGTGGTGATGACGAGGCCGGACAGGGCGGCGGTGGCGACGGCGATCAGCGTCAGCCGGGTTCGGACGGACCACGAGTGACGTGTGATCACACCGACCTTCCCCCCGAACCCAGACGACCCCACCAGGCGGATTAATTGCCATTACCTGGCGATACATGGCCAAGAAGGGGCAAAGATCATCTCCGGGTCCGGTGTAGAGCAATGCTCTGTACGGCCGCGCCGCCGCTCGTTAGAGTAAGTGGGCACTGATTGGAGTGGACATGGATCTCGAGGAGTACCGGCGGCGGGCCAGGACCTGGCTGGAGGCCAACGCCCAGGACGGCCCGGACGGCCGGGCGGGGGGCGCCTCCGACCCCGGCGGGGTCGCCGCCGCCAAGGAGTTCATGGCGAAGCTGTACGACGCGGGCTACTCGGGCATCACCTGGCCGGCCGAGTGGGGCGGGCAGGGCCTCACCCAGGCCGAGGAACGCGCCTTCGCCGCCGAGGCCGCCGCCTTCACCCTGCCGACCTACGTCTTCTCCATCGGCCTCGGCATGTGCGGGCCGACCCTCGTCGACCTGGGTACCGACGCCCAGCGCCGCCGCCACCTGCGGCCGCTGCTGCGCGGCGAGGAGATCTGGTGCCAGCTGTTCTCCGAGCCCGCCGCGGGCAGCGACGTCGCCGCCCTGCAGACCAGGGCCGCGGCCACCGACGGCGGCTGGGTGGTCGACGGGCAGAAGGTCTGGACCTCGGTCGCCCAGCACGCCGACTGGGGCCTGCTGCTCGCCCGCACCGACCCGGACGTGCCCAAGCACAAGGGCCTGACCATGTTCATCGTGGACATGCACGCCCCCGGCGTCACCGTCCGGCCGCTGCGCGACATGACCGGCCGCGCCCACTTCAACGAGATCTTCTTCGACGGCGTGCACATCCCCGCGGAGAACGTGGTCGGCCGCGTCGGCGACGGCTGGAACTGCGCCGTCACCACCCTGCTCCACGAACGCCTGTCGATCGCCGGCGGCGTCGGCATGGGCGGGCAGAAGGACAACCCGGTCGCCTTCGAGGCGCTGCGCCGCACCGCCGACACCGCCGACCCCGTGGTCCGCGACCGGCTCGTCGAGCTGCACATCCGCTCCCGCGCCCTGGCCCTGTTCAATCAGCGGCTCGCCCAGGAGACGAAGGCCGGGATCTTCCCCGGCGCCCGGGGCAGCGCGGCCAAGTTGCTGCTGGCCGAGCTGACCATGTTCCAGGCCGACCTGGCCACCTCGCTGGCCGGGCCGGAGGCCGTCGCCTGGATCGAGGACGGGCCCGGGGACGCATCCCCGGGCGGGACCGGGAACGGGGAGGGACCCGGGGTCGGGACCGGGGACGGGGCCGGAGGAGACGGCGGGACGGCCGGAGGGGACGGCGGGCTGGCCCACGCCGTCTCGCTCGCGCCCGCGATGGCCCTCGGCGGCGGCACCAACGAGATCATGCGCAACATCGTGAGCGAGCGCGTGCTGAACCTGCCCCCCGAACCGCGCACGGACAAGAACGTGCCGTTCAAGGAGCTCAGGACGAGCGGAGAGGCCCCCCGATGAGACTCGTGCCCACCCCGGAGCAGCGCGAGCTGCGCGACGCCGTCTGCTCCTTCCTCGCCGCCGCCTCACCCATGCCGGCCGTACGGCGGGCGATGGAGTCGGAGCCCGGCCACGACCCGGAGGTCTACCGGCGGCTGGCCGGCGAGCTCGGCCTGACCGGCCTGACCGTGCCCGAGGAGCGCGGCGGGACCGGCGCCGGGCACGCCGAGCTGGCGGTCGTCCTGGAGGAGACCGGCGCGGCGCTGCTGCCCGGGCCGTTCCTGGCCACCACGCTGGCCGCGATCCTGCTCACCGAGACGGGCGAGAAGGAGATCCTGGCCGGCGTCGCCGCCGGGACGACCACCGCGACCGTCGTCCTCGACGGGAACCGGGCGCTCAACGGGGCCGAGGCCGACGTGGTCCTGACGATCGACGGCGACCGGGTGCTCGCCCGCACCGACGGCGAGCGGCGAGCGCTGCGGACCCTCGATCCCACCCGCCGGCAGGCCCTGGTGGAGCCGGGCGGCGAGGTGGCGGCCGTCTCCGCCGCCGGGATCGCCCGCGCCCGCGACCTGTTCGCCGTGGCGGTGGCGGCCGAGCAGCTCGGCGTGCTGCGGGCCTCGCTGGAGGCCATCGTCGCCTACAGCAGGATCCGGGTCGCCTTCAACCGGGTGATCGGCTCCTACCAGGCCGTCAAGCACCGGCTCGCCGACATGCACTGCACGCTGGAGCAGGCCGAGTCGATCGTCCGGTACGCCGCCTGGGCCGCCGACGAGGCCCCCGCCGAACTGCCCGGGGCCGCCGCGCTGGCCCAGGCGTACCTGGGCCGCGCCTGCTTCGAGGTCGCCTCCGGCAGCCTCCTGCTGCACGGCGGCATCGGCTTCACCTGGGAGCACGACGCCCACCTGTACTACAAGCGCGCCAAGGCGGACGAGGTGCTCCTCGGCCCGCCGCGGGTCCACCGCGCCCGCCTCGCCGACCTGCTGGAGCTGTAGAGCCGCACAGAGAGGGGAACCCGTGACCGACATCAGCGGGCTGCCGGGCTTCTACCGGATCGCCGAGGCCGACCCCGGGCGCAGGGCCGTGATCGACACCGACGGGACCGTCACCACCTACGGCGAGCTGCTCGCCCGCGTCAACCGGGTCTCGCACGGGCTGCGGGCGCGGGGCCTCGGCCCGGGCGACGTGGTCGCCGGGGTGCTGCCCAACGGGATCGACGCGGTGGTCATGCTCCTGGCCACCGGTCAGATCGGGCTGTACCACGTGCCGGTCAACTGGCACCTGACCGAGAAGGAGATCGATTACATCCTGGCCGACAGCGAGGCCCGGATCACGGTCACGCCCGAGTCGGGCGGGACCGCCGCGCTGGCCGAGGGGCAGCCGGAGACCGCGCCGCGGGACCGGACCGCGGGCGCGGTCATGTGGTACACCTCGGGCACCACCGGGTTCCCCAAGGGGGTGCGGCGCCCGCTGTCCGGCGCCGAGCCGGAGAAGAGCCTCCCGCTCTACACCTGGTTCCTCGGCGAGACCTGCGACCTGCGGCCGGGCGACGGGATCCACCTGGTCACCTCGCCGATGTACCACTCGGCGCCGTGCGCGCACACCCTGTTCGCCCTGCACCTGGGGCACACGCTGGTGATCGCGCCGAGGTTCGACCCGGTGACCGTCCTGGAGCTGATCGAGCGCCACCGGGTCACCAACGCGATGATGGTGCCCACGATGTTCCACCGGATGCTGCGCCTGCCGCCCGAGGTCCGCGGGAAGTACGACGTGTCCTCGCTCCGGCAGGTGGTCCACACCGGCGCCGCCTGCCCGGTGGCCGACAAGAAGCAGATGATGGACTGGTGGGGCCCGGTCCTGTACGAGTACTACGGCTCCACCGAGTCCGCCATCGCCTTCGCGGTCAAGCCGTACGACTGGCTGGAGCGCCCCGGCACGGTCGGCCGCCCGGCCCCGACGTTCGAGGCGAGGATCCTCGGCCCGGACGGCGAGGAGCTCCCGCCGGGCGAGCCCGGCCTGATCCACGTCAGGTCGGCCACCAACCGGTTCGAGTACCTCAAGGACCCCGCCAAGACCGCCGCCAGCATGCGGGACGACTGGTACGCCCCCGGCGACATCGGCTACCTGGACGCCGACGGCTTCCTGTTCCTGTGCGACCGCCGGACCGACCTGATCGTCTCCGGCGGGGTGAACATCTACCCGGCCGAGGTGGAGGCGGCGATCCTGGAGCATCCGGCGGTCGCCGACGCCGCGGTGATCGGGGTGCCGGACGAGGAGTGGGGCCACGTCGTGGTCGCGCTCGTCCAGCCCCTGCCCGGTCCCCGGCCCTCGGCCGAGGAACTGCTGGAGCACCTCGGGCCGCGCCTGGCCCGCTTCAAGCACCCCCGGGTGGTCGAGTTCCGCGACGAGCTGCCCCGCACCCCCACGGGCAAGCTCTCCCGCTCCCGGGTCCGCGAGGACTACCTGGAGCACCGGTAGCCCCGGTGGCGCCGTTCACCGGCGACCCGGTGAACGGCGCCTGGGACCCGCGTCCGTGCCGAAGCCGGGATGACGGAGGAGCCGGGCCCGGCGGCCCTCACCCCCGCCCGCTCCGCGGGGCCCGGTCCGGGACCCGCGCGATGAGGCTCCTGCCCAGCCGCTGCGCGGGAGCCTCCACGAACCGCCAGGTCAACGCGCTGATACCGAGCAGCAGCCCCAGCACGCCCGCCAGCGCCACCAGCCGAGCACCCAGCGGTACGGCCAGCGGTTCGGGCCAGAACCGCTCGACGCCCTCCAGCAGGAGGGGATGGAGCAGGTAGATCGAGTAGCTGACCAGTCCCAGCCAGGCCAAGGCCTGCGGCACTCTGCGGCGCCGCAGCGCCATGCCGCCGGCGAAGGTGAACCAGGCGGCGGCGATCGCCGTCTGAAGCCCTGCCTCGCCGTGTGCCAGCCAGATCCCGGCCAGCGGCACCAGAGCCACCCACCCGGCCCGCCTCCAGGGGATCTGGCCCTGCTCGGCCCGGTACAGGGCGGTGCCTGAGAACATGGTGGCCAGGATCAGCAGTCCCTGTCCGGGGGCGGGGAAGCTCTGGTTGACCGCCAGCAGCGCCAGCACGGTGACCACGATGACGATCGCGCCCGCCCGCCGTACCCGGTCCGGACCCGCGAGCACCGCCGCCAGCCCCGTCGCCACCAGCGCGGTCACCACCAGCACGACCGCCAGCATCCGGCCCGATCCACCGGTCGAGAGCAGCGCGACCGGCAGCGTGCCCGCGCCCAGCACGGCCGCCGCGGTGAGACCGAGCGCGCCCGCGGTGCTCCCGCGGTGCAGGCCGAGGACGTAGACCGCGGTCACCAGCAGGTAGAAGGCCATCTCGTAGGAGAGCGTCCACAGCACATTGACCAGGTTCGGTACGTGCAGCAGGTTCTGCAGCATCGTCAGATGACCCACCGTCATGGAGACCGGCCGCGACCCCCACCAGACGTGCAGGCCGTCCCACCCGGCCGCCATCAGCAGCCCCACGCCCGCCAGGCACACCCCGAACAGCGGGTACAGCCGGAGGAGACGGGAGATCCAGAAGGCCCGGACACTGCCTCGCCGCTCCAGCGACGCCGGCACGATGTAGCCGCTGACCAGGAAGAACACCAGCACCCCGTACCAGCCTGGTTCGAAGACCGTCTTGACCGGCAGCCGCGCCTCGGGCAGCAGGAACTTGAAGGCGTGCTCGAAGACCACCGCCACGGCGGCGATGCCGTGCAGGGCGTCGAGCCAGGCCATGCGGCTCCCGGTCTGCCGGGCCGCGGAAAGAGTGACCATCCGGCGATGTTAACGATCAAGGGGTTGAAGGCGCTGATATACCGATAAAAACGACTTTCTGGCTGAGTGGCAGTACTGCGCGGTCCGACCGCCGTGGACGTACGGACATGGAGGCGAGATCCTCGGCCATGGAAGGCTTCGGCCGGCCGGGATTGACTTGCCCCATGACGGAGAACAGCACGGAGAAGACGACACTGGTCACCGGCGGCACCGGCAAGACCGGGAGGCGGGTGGCGGCCGGGCTGCGGGCGCGCGGCCTGCCGGTGCGGATCGGCTCCCGGTCGGGGAACCCGCCGTTCGACTGGAACGACCCGGACACCTGGGAGGCCGCGCTGCGGGACACCGGGGCGGTGTACATCTCCTACCAGCCCGACCTGGTGGCGCCCGGGGCGGTCGAGGCGGTCGGCGCGCTGGCCGGGCGGGCCGTGGCCGCCGGAGCCCGCCGCCTGGTCCTGCTGTCCGGCAGAGGAGAGGAGGAGGCGGGGCGCGCGGAGGAGGCGGTCAGAGGCTCGGGCGCCGAGTGGACGATCGTGCGCGCGAGCTGGTTCTGCCAGAACTTCGACGAGGGCCACCTGCTGGAGCCGGTGCTCGGCGGTGTGATCGCGCTCCCGGCGGGGGACGTCGCCGAGCCGTTCGCCGACGCCGGCGACATCGCGGACGTGGCGGTCGCCGCCCTCACCGAGCCCGGCCATGCGGGCCGGGTCTACGAGGTGACCGGCCCCCGGCTGCTGACCTTCGCCGAGGCCGCCGCGGAGATCGCCGAGGCCTCCGGCCGGGAGGTCCGCTACGCCCCGGTCTCCGCCGACGGGTACGCGTCCATGCTGGTGGAGTACGGCGTGCCGGCCGAGGAGGCGGAGGTGCTGGCCGTCATGTTCGGCAAGGTCCTCGACGGTCGCAACGCCCATCTGGGGGACGGGGTCCGGCGTGCGCTGGGCCGCGCCCCCCGCGACTTCACCGACTACGCCGAGGCCGCCGCGGCCACCGGCGTCTGGAAGGGCTGAGGACGGCCGAGGACGGCGCGCCGGGGGCCCGGGAGCGGCCGGCCGCCGAGACCCGGGGCCCGGAGCCGGACGGCTGGAGGGACCGGGACGGCCCCGGGCTCAGACGGGCCTGCCCAGCTCGGCGCGGAACAGGCGCAGGACGTTCTCGCCGAGGATCTTGACAATCTCCTCCTCGGCGAAGCCGTGCCGGTCCAGGGCCTCGGTGACCAGCGGCAGGCCGGACGGCCCGGCCAGGCCGGGGACGGCCGCCAGCACGTCGAGCCCGTGGACGCCGTCCTCGCAGCACGGCGGCGTGACGTCGTGCATGACCTCGCGGATGAAGTCCGGGCCGAGGCCCACGTGGTCGATCCCGGCCACGCCCGCCACGTACGCGATGTGGTCCACCAGGCGGTCCACGGTGTACTCGGCGGCGTCCTCCGACAGGAACGCCGCCAGGAAGTTCACGCAGACCACGCCGCCGGTCGCGGCGACGCCGCGGATCTGCTCGTCGGTGAGGTTGCGGTGGTGGTCCCGCAGGGCGCGGGCCGCCGAGTGGGTCGCCATCACCGGCCGGGAGGCCAGCTCGAGCACGTGCTCGACGCCCGACGCGCCCAGGTGGGAGACGTCGAAGACCATGCCGAGGCGCTCCATCTCCCGGACCGCCGCCACCCCCGCGGCCGTCAGCCTGCTCCCGGTCGCGTCCTCGCCGCTGCCGTCCGCCAGCGGAGTGCGGCCCCAGTGGGCGATCGAGGCGACCCGCACGCCCAGCCGGTGCAGGGCGGGCAGCAGCTCGACGCTCGCGTCCAGGCCGGGCATGCTCTCCAGCGCCAGGACCAGGGCGATCCTGCCCTCGGCGAGGGCCTCGTCGATCTGGGCGCCGTCCGTGCAGAGCCGTACCTCGGCGGCGTTCCCCTCGGCCAGCGCGTGCGCGCACTCGATCATGCGCAGGGTCTGCCGGAGCGCGCCCTCGGGCCGGTACTGGTCGTCGACGAACACCGGCAGCACCTGCAGGTCCACCCCGCCCTCGCGGAGCTGGGGCAGCCAGCGCTCCCGGAAGAACGACGCCCAGCGCTCCGGCGGCCGGGCCGTCACGGCCATCAGCAGGTCGTTGTGGGTGTCGGCGACCACGGCGCGGTGGTGCAGGTCGTGGTGCGGAGCGCTGGGGAGGTCGGCGGGCACGGGCGGGTTCCTCCTCGGGGAACGACGGTTGCGCACCGACGCTACCGCCCCGGCGCGCTCACCCGCCGAAGCGGAACGCCCCCGGCCGGGGCGCGCGGGTCAGGCGCCGGTAGAGCGTCGTCGGCCCCGGCCAGTTGTTGACCACCCGGCCCGCC
This sequence comes from Planomonospora parontospora, assembly GCA_014647935.1. GTDB lineage: Bacteria > Actinomycetota > Actinomycetes > Streptosporangiales > Streptosporangiaceae > Planomonospora > Planomonospora parontospora. The sequence goes on along the minus strand of BMQD01000006.1, from coordinate 29,539 downwards.
GCGTTCTTGTACCAGCTGGTGCACCCCGCCTGCCACACCATGTCGCCCATCGCCCGGTCCAGCCTCCGCCGCCAGGCGTCCATCGCCTCGGGCCGCACCTCCATCGGCCCCGCGCCCGCGAGGTACGGCAGGCAGCCCATGATGTAGCGGACCTGGCACTCGAGCATGAAGACGATCGAGTTGTGGCCCAGGTTGGTGTTGGGCCCGTACAGCAGGAACAGGTTCGGGAAGTGCGGCACCGCGATGCCCAGGTAGGCCTCCGCGCCGTCCTTCCACTCCTCGTGCAGGCGGCGGCCCCGCCTGCCGACGACCTCGAGCGGCGCGAGGAAGTCGGTGGTCCGGAACCCCGTCGCGTAGACGATCACGTCGGCCTCGCGGTGGCCGGCGACGGTCTCCACCCCCGAGGGCGTGACGCGGACGATCGGGTCGGTGACGACGTCCACGTCGGGCCGGGCCAGCGCCGGGTAGAACGCGCTGTCGATGACCACCCGCCGGCAGCCGATCGGGTAGGCCGGGGTGAGCTTGGACCGCAGCTCCGGGTCGGGGATCCGGGCGTGCAGGTGCTCCAGGGCGCGCCTGCGGAGCAGCCCGGTGCTCCACCCGCCCGCCAGGGCGCTGTGCAGGGTCGCCTCGGCGTAGCGGTAGACCCACTCGCGATAGGCCCGCTGCAGGAACGGGACGTACCGGAAGGCCGCCCGCACCGCCGGGCCGAAGACGGCGTCCGGCTTGGGGATCACCCAGTTGGGGGTGCGCTGGAAGACGTCGAGGTGACCGGCGGCCTCGGCCACCGGCGGGATCAGCTGGGCCGCCGACGATCCGCTCCCGATCACGGCCACCCGCCTGCCGGTCAGGTCCGCCGAGTGGTCCCAGCGGGCGGAGTGGAAGGAGGGACCGGCGAAGGACGACATGCCGGGGATGTCGGGCAGGCGGGGCCGGTTGAGCTGGCCGACGGCCGAGACCACCACGTCGAAGAGCCGCTCGCCGTCCGCCGTGCGCACCCGCCACCGGCCCAGCGACTCGTCGAAGGCGATCGAGGTGACCTCGGCGCCCAGCCGGATGCGCGGGCGCAGGCCGTACTTGTCGGCGCAGGACTCCAGGTAGGCGAGGATCTCCGGCTGCCCCGGGTAGCGGCGGGTCCAGCTGGAGTACTTCTCGAAGGAGAAGGAGTACAGGTGCGAGGGTATGTCGCAGCCCGCCCCCGGATAGGTGTTGTCCCGCCAGGTGCCCCCGACGTCGCCGCCCTTCTCGAAGACCGTGTAGGAGCGGATGCCCGCCTGCTCCAGCCGGATGGCCATGCACAGCCCGCCGAACCCGGCACCGATGATCGCGACAGTGGGACTCATACGCTGGCCCTCCACGAGTCAGGATCCACTTACATTAAGCGATCCGCGGGCCCGGAAACAGGGGCGGAGACGACGACGATGGCGGGGCCGGTAGTCTGCCGCACGTGTCCACCCTCGCCGACGCCGTCACCGAGCTCGAGACCCTCTACGACCCCGCCTGGGCGGAGTCGTGGGACGCGGTCGGGCTCGTCTGCGGCGACCCCGCCCAGCCCGTCCGGAAGATCCTGTTCGCGGTGGACCCGGTCGCCGCCGTCGCGGACGAGGCCCTGGCGTGGGGCGCCGACCTGGTCGTGACCCACCACCCGCTCTACCTGCGCGGCACGACGACCGTCGCGGCCACCACCTTCAAGGGCCGCCTGGTCCACCGGCTGATCAAGAACGACGTGGCCCTCTACACCGCCCACACCAACGCCGACGTCGCCGACCCCGGCGTCTCCGACGCGCTCGCCCGCGCCGTGGGCCTGACCGGGCCGCTGGTCCCGCTGAGCCCCGCCGCCGCCGACCCCCGCCGCGGACTCGGCCGCGTCGGCTTCCTGCCCGCGCCGACGCCCCTGCGCGACTTCGTACGGCGGGCCGCCCGGGGACTGCCCCGCACGGCGGGCGGCCTGCGCGTCGCCGGAGACCTCGACCGGGAGGTCCTGCGGGTCGCGGTGAGCGGGGGAGCGGGCGACTCCCTCCTGGGCACGGCCCGCGCCGCCGGAGTCGACGTCTTCCTCACCGCCGACCTCCGCCACCACCCGGCCAGCGAGTTCGCCGAGGCGTCGTCCTCCTCCGGCGGCCCCGCGCTCGTCGACGCGGCCCACTGGGCCACCGAATGGCCCTGGCTGGCCGACGCCGCCCGGCGGCTGACGTCAGGGTTGGCGGCGCGGGGGATTAATGTTGAGGCACGTGTCTCCGAGACGGTCACGGACGCATGGACGACAACAGCAGAGTGCGAGGAATGAAGTGAAAGCAGCCCCGGCATCCCAGAAGCGCCTGCTCGACCTGGCCGAGGTCGACTCCGTCCTCGACCGGCTGGCCCACCGCCGCCGCACCCTGCCGGAACTGGCCGAGATCGACGAGCTCGCCGCCCGCGTGGCCAGGCTGGCCACGCAGGTGATCGCCGCCGAGACCGAGGCGGGCGACCTGGCCAGGGAGCAGTCCAAGGCCGAGTCCGACGTCGACTCGGTCCGCGTCCGCGTCGAGCGCGACCAGAAGCGCCTCGACTCCGGCCAGGTCTCCTCTCCCAAGGACCTGGCCAGCCTCCAGTCGGAGATCGCCTCGCTGACCCGCCGCCAGGGCGACCTGGAGGAGGTGGTGCTCGAGATCATGGAGCGCCGGGAGACCGCCGACGGGCAGGTCGTCAAGCTGTCCGCCGAGCGCGACGAGCTCGCCGCCGCCCGCGCCGCCGCCGAGGACCGCAGGGACGCCGCCTTCGCCGAGATCGACAAGGAGCTCGGCGAGGTGAAGACCAAGCGCTCCGGCGTCGCCGCCGACGTCCCCGCCGACCTGCTCTCCCTCTACGAGAAGCTCCGCGAGCAGTTCGGAGTCGGCGCCGCGATGCTCCAGGGCGGCCGCTGCCTGGGCTGCCGGACGAGCCTGTCCATCGCGGACGTCAACCGCATCAAGGCCGCCCCGCACGACGAGGTGATCCGCTGCGAGGAGTGCCGCCGCATCCTGGTCCGCACCCCCGAGTCCGGGCTGTGACGTCCTACCTCGTCGAGGCCGACGGCGGGTCCCGGGGCAACCCCGGTCCCGCCGGCTACGGCGCGGTGGTCAAGGACGCCGCCGACGGCCAGATCCTCGCCGAGGACGCCGCGGCGATCGGCACCGCGACCAACAACGTCGCCGAGTACCGCGGGCTGATCGCCGGCCTGCGGGCCCTGCTGGACCTGGCCGGGGACGGCGCGGCGGTCGAGGTGCGGATGGACTCCAAACTGGTCGTCGAGCAGATGGCCGGCCGCTGGAAGATCAAGAACGAGGGCCTGCGCCCGCTCGCCTCGGAGGCCGCGGTCCTGGCCCGCCGCCTCCGGGTCACCTGGAAGTGGATCCCCCGCGAGCGCAACACCGACGCCGACCGCCTGGCCAACGAGGCGATGGACGCCGCCGCCAAGGGCCTCCCGTGGCGCTCGACCGCCTCCGCGGCGGGGACCGCCCCGGCGGGAGGAGCCGCTCCGACGGGGGGAGCCGCCGGCCCCGGGAGAGCCTCCGCCGGTGCCGATCGAGTCCCGGAACGCTCCGCCGGTTCCCCGCGCTCCGGCCCTGGCGCGTCCGCGGACGCCGGGCGGGCGGGAGCCCCCGCGCCCGCCGCGCAGGGGGCCCTCTTCGATCCGACCGACGTCTCCGAGGTCCCGTCCGGCCTTCCGGCGAAGGCGGCCGCGGCCATGGCCCCGGCCACCGGCACCGCTCCGGCCACCGGCACGGCCCCGGGCACCGGCTGGCGCCCCCCGACCACCGCGGCCACCACCCTGATCCTGCTCCGCCACGGCGAGACCCCGCTCTCCGTCGAGCGCAGGTTCTCCGGCCTCGGAGACCCCGAGCTCACCGCGAACGGCGCCGCCCAGGCCGAGGCCGCCGCGGCCAGGCTCTCGCAGCCGTCGTACGGCGTGCAGGCGATCGTCAGCTCCCCGCTCAAGCGGGCGCGGGCCACCGCCGAGGCCGTCGCGGCCAGGACCGGTCTGGAGGTGCTCGTCGAGGAGGACCTGCGGGAGGTCGACTTCGGCGACTGGGAGGGCCACACCTTCACCGAGATCCAGCGCCGCTGGCCGGACGAGCTCAAGGCGTGGCTGTCGGACCCGGCCGCCGCGCCGCCGGGCGGGGAGAGCTTCGAGACCGCGGCACGGCGGGTCGAGGCGGTCCGGGACGGGCTCGTCGAGCGCTACGAGAGCAGGACGGTCCTCGTCGTCTCCCACGTGACGCCGATCAAGACGCTGCTCCGGCTCGCGCTGCTGGCCCCGCCCGCCGCGCTGTACCGCATGCACCTCGACCTGGCCTGCCTGTCCCTGGTCGAGTACTACGCCGACGGGCCGGCCGTGGTGAAGTCGTTCAACGACACCTCGCATCTGCGCTGAGAGCGGGCACGCGCGCGGCCGGCGCCCGGGGAGGTCCGGATCCGGCCCCGACAGGCCGCGGCGCCCCGGACCGGACCCGTCGGCCCGGGACCGGGAGGCGTCCGCCCACGCGATCACCGGACGCGGGCCGGACGGCGGCCCGGCCGGAGATCGCCCGGGAGCGGATAAGCTAGGCGGCACGGCGGACGAGCCGGCCGGGCGGCCGCGTCGGGTCCCTTGCGGGCCCGCCGAGGAAGGTCCGGGCTCCACAGGGCAGGGTGGTCGGTAACGCCGACCCGGGGTGACCCGCGGGACAGTGCCACAGAGAACAGACCGCCTCTCGCAAGAGGGGTAAGGGTGAAACGGTGGTGTAAGAGACCACCAGCGCCCACGGTGACGTGGGCGGCTCGGTAAACCCCACCCGGAGCAAGGTCAAGAAGGGACGCTCCGCGAGGAGCGTCCCGCGCGCGACGTTCGAGGGCTGCCCGCCCGAGCCGCGCGGGTAGACCGCTCGAGGCCGGCGGCAACGCCGGCCCTAGATGGATGGTCGCCCCTTCACGCGAGTGAAGGACAGAACCCGGCCTACAGGCCGACTCGTCCGCCCCACCCGCCCCTGACCTGCGGCGGAACCCTCACCCGGGAAGATCGAAGCCCTGAGAGGGCACATCGGGGGCACATCCGGCGGACCCGAGCGCCGAGGCGAAGGCGTTGTCCAGCGCCGTCCGCGCCCGCTCGGAGGCCTCCGGGACCAGGTGCCCGTACAGGTCCACGGTCGTGGTGATGGACTCGTGCCCGAGCCACCGGGACACCTCGGAGATCGGCACGCCCTCGGCCAGCGCCGTACTGGCGAAGGTGTGCCGCAGATCGTGGAACGTCATGTCCATCGGCACCCCGGCCGCGAGGATCGCGGGCCGCAGGACGTCGGCGTTGAAGTAGTCGCGCCGGATCAGGTTGCCGCGCGTCGTCCGGAACAGCACGTCCTCCGGTTCGCACCGGTCGATGTGCTCGGCCAGCGCGTCGGCGAGAACGGCCGGCACCGGGACGTCGCGGACGGAGGCCCGCGTCTTCGGCGGGGCCAGCACCGGACGCCGGTCGATCACCACGACCTGCTGGTCCACCGTCAGCATGCCCTCGGCGAAGTCGATCCGGTCGACGGCCAGGCCGAGGGCCTCACCCTGCCGGAGACCGGCCGCGGCCCCCAGGAGGACCAGCGGCGCGTACTCGGGCCGCATGGACCGGTAGAGCACGATCACCTCGGCGGGGGAGAGGAGCCGGATCGTGGTCTTGTCCGGCTCCGGCAAGCGGATGTCGACGCACGGAGAACGGCGGATCATGCCGTCCCGTACGGCCCCGCGCATGATGCTGGAGAAGATCACATAGACGGTCTCGACCGTACGCGGCGCCAGGCCCTTCACGTGGAGGTCCTTCACCCACCGCTGTACGGCGGTGGGCCGTATGGAGATCAGGGGGACCAGGCCGAAGACCGGATTGATGTGGTTCTTCAGGTGCCCGGCGTAGGTCATCGCGGTCCCGGGCTTGTGCAGTCGCGACGCCATCCACGTCTGCGCGTACACCTGGAACCTGGTCTGCCCGAGCTTGGGGTCGATCCACTCGCCGCGCGGCTCGTCGGCACGGCGCGTCACGTCGAAGCGATCGGCGTCGGCCTTCCGCTCGAAGTTGCGCTTGAGCTGCTGGCCCTTCTCGTCGCGGTAGCGGACCTGCCAGCGCGCTCCCTGGCCGTGCTTGGCGGTCGGCACGCGCTTGTGCTCGGAACACTTCGCCTCTTCGGGCTCGGGGCGGGACTTGTGCCACCGGTCGTAGACGGTCATGTCTGCTCCCGGACCCAGGCGTGCACGTCCTCGGGCAGGTAGCGCAGGTGCTTGCCGATCCGCCGGCCGGGCGGGCCGATCCGCTTGCAGCGCCACTGGTAGAGGGTTCCGACCGGCACGCCGAGGTACTCGGCGACCTCCTCCACCGTCCAGAGCCGGTTCATCGTCTTCATCACCGGCCTCCGGGATCAGCCAGGGCGACACCGGCCAGGGGGACGCCGGTCAGCGCGGCGGCGAGGAGAGCGTCACCGAGCGAGTAGCCCTGTCCGGCGTACTCCCATTCGGTGATCACGAGGACGGTGTCCTCGTCGAAGAGGGGAAGCCGCCCGGTGCTGACGGCCTCGGCGCGCATGTGTTCGGCGCGCTCCTCGCGGATCTGCCCGAAGGTGGTGGAGTAGCGGCGGGACTTGGTGGAGAAGTGGCCGCGGAAGCCCAGCATGTGCGCCCACTGGGTCAGCCGCAGGTCGGCCAGGCCGTCGAGGGCGCCCAGGCGGAAGCACTCAGTGATGAGCCGTCGGGCGTGCTCCCGCAGCGGCAGCGCGTCCAGGTCGTCGAGAGGGCTGATGCGCCGGTCGAGAGTACCGACGCACTCGGCGGCCTTGGTGGCGTACTTGGCGATGTAGCCGGCCACCGCCTGATCGGTCAGCTCCCCACCCATCGTGATCGGGCGGACGTCGAGCTGAGCGCCCCAGCGCAGCACCCGCGCCGGTTCGCCCTTCACGGCCGGGACGGTGACGGCCACGGCCGAGGCGGCATGCCGTACGGCATCCTCCAGGGCGTCGGCCGTCGCCCAGGACGGAGGCGAGGCGGTGGGTCCGTCGGGGCCGTCGAGGCGGATGACGGCGTGGAAGTGGACGACGCCGCGCCGCTGGTACTCGGCGACCTTGGCGAAGGACACCGTCACCTGCTCGCGTAGCTCCCGAACGGTCAGGCCCGCGGTCTTGGCCAGGCGGCGGCGCAGGGCCAGCGTGAAGCGCCGCCACAGCTCCGGTGACAGGGCATTGAACAGCACGCTGCCCGCGTAGTCGTAGCAGTCCGGGCACAGCGGTTCCCCAAGGCGGGTCTCTTCGGTGCCGTGCCGGGCGGTGCAGGACATGACCCGCCCGTGCGGGCAGGTCCCGGAATCACGGCGGGCGTGGCAGGGCAGGACCTTCCCGTTCTTCTCCCTGCGGGTATGGACGACACCGAAGGACGGAGCGGTGAGAGTGACGAACAGGCACGGGTGGCCGGTCACGGTCTCCGGGACGCCCTTGCCGCCGGCCAGGCCCGCACGGATCAGTTGGTAGGTGTCGGCGCGGTAGACCTCGGCGCAGGCCGGGCAGCGCGAGGCCCGCCGGGTCTTGCACGGGACACGGAGCACGCCGCCCGGTTCGGCGCGGGTGCTGTAGCGGTGGAGCAGCTCACCTGTGGCCGGGTCGATGTGGTCGACGCGGCCCCGCAGGTGGATCGGCTGTCGGCAGCCGCCGGTGGCGCGGACCTGGGAGGCCCAGCGGGCGTAGTGGGGATCGTTGAGCCGGGAGACCATTCCGGCTACGGCGTGCGGGTGGGGCAAGATGGGTTCCGTCCTATCCAGAGGTGATCTGTGAGGGATGGCCCCCGGCCTGGCGCGGAACTTGGCGGTTGTGCGGCCAGGCGGGGGGCGCTCACGGCTATGCGCCGTGGTTGTCGATTCCGATGCCGTCGCAGTCGGGGCAGGTCTCGCCGTCTCCGGTGACGCCGGTCCCGTTGCAGGTGCCGCAGCGGTAGCGGACCACCGGGAGGGGTTCGGTCATCGCGCGCCCTTGATCTCGCGCGGGATGATGTTGACGAAGACCCGGTAGTTCCGGGGGCGGGTGCGGTCGGGGTGGGCCCGCGAGACCGAGGTCACGGTGAAGATCTCGCGGAGGCGGAACATGCTGTAGGTGATCTCGGCGTGGGTGCCGTCGAGGCGGATGCGCATGGTGGTTGTCCTTCGGTCAGGCAACGTGTGCCGGGTCGGAGTCAGGGGTGACGCAGCCGTGGTAGCTGCTGAGGGCGCCGTAGCGGGCGCGGGCGTCGGCCAGGATCGCGGCGATCTCGTAGCGGAGCGGCCCGAAAGGCAGCGTGATCATGTAGTGCCCGTACGGCAGGGGTGCCGGGTCGATCCGGGAGCCGCACAGGCCGGCGATCCGGTCGACCTCCGCGCACATTTCGGCGTCCGTCGCCTGCTCGGGAAAGTAGGTGATCGCCGTCGACTGGCGAGGGACGGGGACGCCGGGGTTGGTCTCGATGAAGTCGGCCAGGTCCCGCAGTCCGGTGATGAACGCCGCGCGGCGCGTCGGGTCGGTGGGCATGGGTTCGGTTCCTTTCACAGGGCGTCCGGCACGGTCCGCAGGTGGCGGAGCAGGTCGGAGGCGAGTTGGTCGGACACGCCCAGGCGGGCGCGCAGGAGATCGCAGGTGATCGGCTTTCCGTGCTTGGCGTGGTGCTCGTCGACGATCCGCCGGGCGTAGTCCAGGAGGGCCGGGGCCGGTCCCGGGGCGCCGTTCTGGTGCTCGTCGACGGCCGGGGCGATGGCCGGCGCCGAAGGCGCCGCAGCGGTCATCGGTGACGGTTCCGGCGACAGGCGAGGACGAGGAGCGGCGGCCCGCCGCTCCAGCATGGAAACGGCCACCAGGAACGCCGCGGCCGGGGTTCCGGCGGTCAGCCAACCCCACACCGAGGGTTCGGCCTGGTGGAGGTTGGCGGCCAGGGACAGCACGATCCCGGCGACGAGGACGAAGGTCGGCCAGGAGAGCGGGCCGGTCCGCTCGCGTCCGGTCTTCTTGTCGCGCTGGCGCTCGCGAGCGGCCATGACACAGGTGAGATCGACGCACACGGCCACGGCCCAGGCCATCCAGCCCGTCTGCCCGTGCTCTACGGCGGTCTGGCGGATGTGGGAGAAGGAGCCGGCACCGGCGATGAGCGCCAGGACGAGGACCGGGCCGGAGTCCAGCAACCAGGAGGCGAGGCGTCGCATGCTCTCTCACCCCTTCCGAGGTTCCGGGATAACAGCGGCGGGAGTGAGGAACTGGGCAAGGTCGTCATCGGTCATCTCGATCGGCTGAGCGCCGCTGGTGATCTCCTCCCAGGACGGGGTCAGGTCGGCGTACATGCGGGCGGCGCGTTCGGCCGCGTGCTCGGAGACGTAGAAGGAGCGCGCCCGGTACCACTGGCCGTCCTGTGAGGCGACGATCGCCACTCCAGGCGTCTCGGCGGGGATCGCCCGAGCGGACACCAGCGCGGCCGGGTCGAGGTCGCCGAGCGTCATGGTCGCGGTCTCCGGATCGTTGACCCGGTGGCAGATCCGCCCCGAGCACTGGGCACGCAGCGCCGTGACGCCCGGTCCGAGGTCGGAGCCGATGCGCTGGCCGGAGCAGAACAGGTAGATGCCGAAGGCCCGCCCGAGCTGCGCCACCCTCAGCAACGCCGTGGAAGTCTTAGTGATCTCGTCTTTCTCGCTCTTGTCGGCCATCAGGTACAGCTCGGCCAGCTCGTCGACCAGGACCACGACGGGCACCGGGCGAACGGCCGGCGGAAGCTGCCAGATGTTGCGGGCGCCCGCCTGACGGCACAGGCTCATCCGGTCGGCCATCAGGCCCACCAGGTCATCGAGCAGCTCGACGCACTCGGCCCGGGACGTCGCCAACGCCGACAGCCGAGGGCTGTACGGGGTGAACTCCACGCCGCCCTTGAGGTCGAAGCCGACCAGCGCGACCGGCTGCGGCGCCAGGCCGACGATGAGCACGTTGGCGAGGTTCGACTTCCCCGATTGGGTGGCCCCGGCATTCAGCCAGTGCGGGACCGTCCGGAAGTCGATCTCCCACGGGCGGCCGGTCTCCAGCCGCCCCACCGTGACCTTCAGCAGTTCCGAGGAGGGCGGGATCTCGTCGACCCGGAGGAGGGGATCGCGCATGGTCGCGGCCAGCACGACCCGGCCGGGCCGGGGCGAGGAGACCCGGACGGCGTGCACCCGCCAGGAGTGCGCGAGCCGTTCGGCCGCCGCGCTGTAGTCGTCGGGAGTCTGGCCCTCCAGCGTGTGGAGCGTGACGCGCCAGCCGTACCGGGTCGGCATGGGCAGCCACATCCACGGCTTGGTGTCGACCGCCACCCGCTGGAAACGCCGCTTGACCCGTACGGTGCCAGTCGAGGAGACCAAGCCGGGAACGGTGGTGAACCAGAACCGCTGCCGCTTCTTGGTCAGGCCGCAGCCGAGGGCGACCTTGCGCCAGGTGGCGCGGACGCTGACGGCCATGAGCGGGTAGCCGACCACCAGCCAGAACGACCGGTAGTGCCAGCGCCGCCAGGCCCAGAGGCCGGCCACCGTGACGGCCAGGACCACACCGGCGTCGAGGAGCGCCAGGAGGAAGCGGTCAGGCACCGCGCACCTCCGCAACGGCGGCGGGCAGCACGGCGGACGCCCGGTAGGCGATGCCCCAGCGGCCGGACAGCTCCCAGACGTAGCCGATCAGGCCGACCGGGGTGACCTGGTCGCCGGGGCTGACTGGGGGTTCTCCGACGACGCCGACCTTGACCAGCTCGATCTTGCCGGAGGCGTCCTCCACCGAGCACAGGACCTCGTAGACCGTCTGACCGCTGGTCTTGTCGGTCTTGATCTCACCCGTGTCCTTGTTGATGACGCGGGGGCAGGGAGCCTTGACGCAGATGAACTGGAGCCGGGCGACGTCGACGGGGATGGGGATGTTGCGCATGAGAGTGGACCTCCAGAGAGCGATTGTTCTGCCTATCAAGATACCTAGGTATCTAGAATTGTAAACCGACACAGCTAGGTTGCCTCCGTGTTTCGTTACAGGTTGCCCAGGGACCTAGATGCCTAGAACGGCTACTGTGGAGTCATGGGCACCACCGACCGGCGACGGCCTTACCTTCGTATCGCCGACGACATCCGCCGCGAGATAGCCGCCGGCCGGTACGCGGTCGGGGAGCAGCTCCCCGTGGCCCGGGAACTCGCCGACAAGTACGGCGTCGCGATGATGACCATCGGCAATGCGCTCGCCGTGCTACGCGATGAAGGACTTATCGAGACTCGCCAGGGCACCGGCAGCTTCGTTCTCCGCGCATCAAGCGAGGAGGCCGCGCAACCCGCCGCCCCCGAAGGTTCGGGTGAGGAGCACAGCGAGGAGTTCCGCCTCCTCTCCCAGCAGCTCCAGGAGATCCGCGAGCACGTCAAGAAGCTGGGCTTCAGGCTGGATGAGCTAGACGCCCGGACTCGTCCCGATCGACCCGAGCAGTGATCACGAGCGCCCGCCGTTGAAGCTCGGCAAGCTCGGTCGCGATCTCCGCCAGTTCGCGTAGCAGGATCTGCCGTTCGATCTCGTTGAGACCCACGAGTAGTGCCCCATTCATTCGCTTAGGCAGGCCGCGAGCACGACCTGTGGAACCTTCATGGATGGGGAGAGCCATGTGCGGACAGGCTCACCGATGAGCTTTGGTCAGGGCAGCCGCATCGCCTGGGCGAGGCCGGCGACCTCGCGCTGACGAAGATGCTTGCCGCTGTCACGCAGGTCACGCACGATGTTGCGGACCAGAGGGCGATTACGGACGTGCTGAGGAGCGACGCGATCCGCGCGGAGCAGCGCTTCCACAGCCTCGTTGTCCTTGCGGTTCATGTGGTAGCCCGCCGCCGTGCAGGTCCAGTAGTGCGCCTGCCTCTCGGACGAGGCGATCTGCGCGATCTCCACCTGCTCCGCCCGCGTGATCACATCCCGGGGGCGCCCCAGCTCCATGCTGACCTCGACCGCGTGAATGGTCGTGTTGACGCGGTTGAACTGGGTCTGGAAGACATTGCCGTTCGCTGGCAGACGCTCGGCGATCTGCCGCGCCTCGCCGAGGTGGTGTTCCGCCTCGCTCTGGTTCCACAGCCGGGAGTAGGCGACGGCCGCCCGCAGGTGCAGCGCCCCCCACAGCGCCCGGATCGTGTCGTCGCCCGTACCCATGTGCGGGTCGAGCTGATCGAGTGCCGACAGCGCCGCGTTCTTCGCCGGGTCGAGCGCCGCTTCGTGGAGCCAGACGCCGCACAGGTCCCAGGACGCGGCGGCGACAAGCTCGGGAGCGCCGACCTGCTGGGCGGCAACGAGCTCACGCTGTACCGCCGTCCACCCGAGGTCGTGGTGACCGAGGAGGTTGGAGGAGACGCGCGCCATGTGGCAGGCCCGCAGCATCAGCGCCTCCGCCCGGTCCTTGTCCGCCGTCGAGCCGGAGGTGATGAGCAATAGGTCCGTGATAATGCTCGGCAGCACCTCACCGAGGGCGGTGAACTTGGCGTCCTGGCGGAGTTGCTCAGCGAGCCGAACGTTCGCCTCCAACTCGTCGAGGCCCCGCGGTTCCCGGTTGCCCAGGAGTGCGGCCCCGCCCGGCATGGTGGCCTGCTGGAGAGCCAGACGCAGGCCGGGGACCGCCGAGTGTCCGGAGTCGAGGTCTTCCGTGTCGTGCCGGTACGGCTGGCCGGTGAGTTCGGCCATCTCGACCCCGAGCGCCTCGGCGAGCTGGCCGACGACGCTCATCCGGTCGAGCGGCAGCCGGCCGTTCTCCACCTTCGACAGCCAGGAGACTGAACGGCCGATCTTCTCCGCGAGGGTGGCCTGATCCCAGCCCTTGCGGTGACGAGCCCGCGCGATCCGCTGGCCGGTCGTCATCTGTTCGGTAGCCACGTTCTCCCCTGCCTCTCGTCGTCTGGTTCGACGATAAGCCGGGTGATCTGAGCCACTGGCAGAAAAACTGCCAGTGGGCACACGCCTGTAGCCGCAGGCCGGGCGTGACCTGCGGAAACAGACGATGATGAAGTTGTCCTCAATCGTGTGCGACATGTTCCCGCACCGTGTCGAGCATTTCGGTATGCCGGATCGGTCAGAACATATCCGCTATTTCCATCTCCTCTCAATTCCGGGTTAATCCGAGGGCGATCATCGGGCCTGCCCGAGGAGGAGCCGCAGCCACAGGCGTTCGGCGTCCCGGATGCGCAGCCACTCGCTCTCATGGACGACCACGCCGTCGGAGCGGTACGTCCTGCGGATGAACGCCAGGCCCCCGCCGAGGCAGAACTCGTAGCTGACCGCATGGTGGGAGCAGGTGTGCTCGCGGATGCGGATACGGTCCGCGCGAGGAGCAGCCGGGTTCCAGGTCAACCGCTCATAGGCCTGCTGGAGCGGTGCCAGGTGGAGCGTGTGGTAGACGTCCGCAGTCCGCCCCTGGTCGCGCATGGTCTTACCTCAGCCCCTCTTGCTCTTGGAGGAGTCGGACGAAGTTCGCCAGGCCGTCTGCGCAGACCGTGCGCTGAAGGCCGGCATCGATCTGCTGGTCCGTGAGCGTCTCGCCGCGCCGGGTCGCGTAGAAGGCTCCCGCGTCGCTGCGGAACACCGACCAGGCAGGGAAGACCGTGCGGATCGCGTCGAGGTCGTAGGTCACCGGGGTCATGATCTGACCGTAGGTCAACCTGTCCTATCCTGTCTACACCATTCCTAGGAATTTCTGTTCTATGTTCGTAGGTAGGGGCATACCTAGAGTCGTCTTGTGATCGAATGGGACCCCAGGCTCTACAAGTGGGAACAGATAGCGAACGTCGTCGCCGAGCGGATCAAGGACGACACCTATCCGCCCCTGACGCTGATCTCCGAGGTGAAGCTTCAGGAGGAGTTCGACGTTGCCCGGGTCACCGTCCGCAAGGCTATGGAGGCCCTGCGCGAGCAAGGGTTGATCACGACCAAACCCGGAAAGGGATCGATCGTCGCTCCTCTCGATCAGGAGTAGTCGCACGCCCTGATAAGGGCACCGAGCCTGAACGATTCATCGCCTGCTGTGCTGGTGGATGCCCATGGGCTGCTCAAACGGACGTGCAGAGTTCCTGAGGGGATCTGAAACGTTTTGCGGCATACTGCCCGGATGAAGACTGATACCCCGACGCTGCTGGGGTCGATCACCTGTCCGTCCGGACGATTGGTGATCGCCGACACCGGTTATCTGGGTGCGTGGTCAGGAGACGCGCCACCGGTGGTGGACGAGGCCACGCTTTCCACTGTGGACGATCCGGCGTTGCTTGAGAGCATCCGCACGTCGGCTGACCTTGCCGTGGTCGGCGCCGACGCCGAGCCCGCCGCTCGATCCTTCAACCGTCAATCGGGCACATGGCTCTACGACATCCCCGGACACGGCGTCGAGCAACTGACCGATATCTTCATCGAGCACTGCCGGACACACGGGTTCGATGCCCGGCTGGAACGCCAAAAACCGCGGGTGGCGCATCGTGAGCGTGTCGAGCATGCGGTGCGGGTCGGCGGCTCGGAGTTCATCATGAACGGCGTTCCGGTCGTGGCCATCGGCGACCTACCTCCAGACCAAGAGATCACCGTGATGGCGACTTCCCGGGATTACGGGCGAATCGGCGTGCGGTGGGAGTCGATCTCACTGAAGGTGCGCTCCACGCAGCCCGCATCGACCAGACTCCTCGGCCATGTCGGAGTGGATGCGGCCCGGCTCAGTCTCATCGACGCCGACGGGCTGGGAACCTGGCAGCATGAGGAGCCGATCGACGGTCGGGCCGACGTCGCATTCTGGGGCCGTTCAGTGCAGGAGGCGGTTACCTGCTTCGGAGCCTCGCTCCTGGCCAACCCAGGCGAGGACGAGGTGTACGGGTGGGCGAACCTGGCTGTCAACGAGGCCGTCGACTGCGCCATTGCCTTGCAGGAGTGGAAGCAAGCCGTTCCAGAACGAACGATCGCGGTCGATTTCCGACCACACTCCCATCACTGGCAGGTCATGGCCGAGGTTCGAGCTGCTGAGCATGAGGCCGGAGTGATCGAAGTCGGCGGCACCCGGACGATGTGCCTCATGACCAGCTGGGGGGACGGACTCTTCCCCGTTGCCACCGACCACGACACCGATGGGCACCTTGTGCAAATCCGGATCATGCTCGGAGACCCCGAGCGCCAAGCCCGGCTTGAGGAGATGCACGACCGGTTCAGCCTGGACTGATCACAATATGGCGGTCTCCACCGACCTACCTGATCTTCCGGTTCTCTACCTTGCTCCGCTCCTGCACGCTGCCGGCTACCGCTGAAGCGACTATCTGGGCAGGCCACGAGCAGACGTTTTCCCAGGTCAGCACCCGAGCCATCTCAGACGGATGAGAACTTTCTCTACGTCTTCAAGGGCGGTCCGCTCCGCGGCCCGCCGCGCGTCGGGCGGACGCCGGCCCGGCTGCGGCTCTTCGGCCGGTCCGGGCCGCGCCGCCCACGCGCTCACGTCCACCGGGCAGACCTCCGAGACGGTTAAGCCCTCCGGCAGTCGAGGAGGCTCGCTCCACAAGGCTGCCGCGCGGCTTCCGGTCCTCGGGCCTTGACGGCCCTGCGGTCCGGGTCCGCTTGCCATCGAATATTCCGGGTGGCGGTGGGAGCCCATACGGCAGGGCAGTACAGCACGCCGTACGACCGCGCCGCCACCCGATCGAACCCTGATCACAGCAGGGTCGGGGCCTCAGGTGACTCGGGGACAGGGGCCTTGCGAGCACTGGCGGGAACCGGGAAGACGTTCGCCCCTTCGAGATCGGCCACGGTGACGAGCGGACCGTTACAGATCTTCTCCAGCAGGTCGGCCTGGTCCGGCTCCACCTCCACGCAGAGCGTGAGCACGTGGAGGAGATGGAGAAGCTCAGTGGTGAACTCGGCCGGCCATTCCTCGGTGTGGATGTCGTCGAGGGAAGAGGACTTGCGACCGGTCGGGTTCTTCTTCCGGTAGCCGAACCACTTCTTGATGATCTTCATCCCGGACACCTCGTATGCCCACACCTCGGGGCGGACGGGTGAGATGCGACCGGCGCCAACGTGGAGGGTCGCCGTATCGGCGTCATAGGAGATGTCATCGGGCATCTCTTCGGCGGTTCCCGGGATCGCTACCTGTACTTTGGCGCGCTGATCGGGATTCGGCTTGGGAGATCCGGAGGGGCGGCCCTCGGCGGGGTCGGCGAAGCGCTCACCGTAGGTGTGCAGCCAGACGACCCGCTTGCCGAGCCGTACGGCCTGCGCCCACAGTTCGGGATCCGCCGTGAGGGGGACGCGCACGCCGGGTGTGCGCAGGTTCTCTGCGAAGCGTGCGGTATAGCCACCGTGCGCGGTCACCGCGGCAACGTAGGCCAGCATGTCAGGGGCCGTCACGAGCAGACCGAGACGTTGCGACAGTAGACGGACGAGGTTCGGGCGAGGTTGGCGGCCCCGGCGGCGCGGTCGCGATAGAGCGGGAGCACCCGCCCACCACGGCCGTTGATGTGGTGCATGTCAGGCACATGTGAGGTGAAGACCAGGCCGGGGCCGGCCTCAATTGGATGAGCGTGTTGTTCCGTGGCGAACACCTGTTCACCGTCCGCAACTTGCCATAGCTCAGGTCGAGGCCGCTCCTGAACACGCGCATCAGGGATCACCCATTGCCGGTCGAAGGATCGATAGGCGACTCGGACCGGGGTGGGGCAGGGGCCCGACTCCTCTGCGATCGTCCCCTTGTGCATGACGAAGCCGGTGATCAGCTGTACCAACATGCTGTCGATCTTGCGGCCGTCACTTTCCTTGAACTGCACGGCCTTTTCGTCGGCAGGGGCCTTGATCAGCCGTTCCCAGCGGGACCGAAGGATCTCGGGACTCGGTGCATAGACCCACGTCCGGTTCGGTTTGACGCCGGGAGCCTGCCACGGCATCAGATCACCGAGCGCGGGATAGCTCAACCACTCGTCCGATCCGGCCGGCTGGAGTCGGTCGTGCCAGCCGGTCGCGCAGGCGGTCCACTCGGGACCGTCGAGGGTCAGGCCCGCCAGGTGGGCGAACTTCTCCGAGCGGCGCCCCGACAGACTGACATGGTGGATCAGTGCGGGCGTCTCCCGGTTGCCGGTGCTGTACCGGACGAAGATGCCGATGCAGAGCGGTTGCTGGACACCGGGAAAGGCCCGGGTGGACACGTCGGGCTGATGCCCTTCCGGAGAGAGATCAATGATCCATCCCTCATCGGTCGTTCGGCGCAGGTACTCCCGCATGCCGGCGAAACCGGGGCCAGTCGTGTAGCCCGACGTGGTGATGAAGGCGACGATGCCCGTGGGGTGCTCGGGGTGCGCGTCGAAGACCTTCCACGTGGCCCATCGCCAGAAGTACACGTACAGGTTGGACAGGACGTACTCATACTTACCGAGCCCCGCAGACTTGAAGGCGTGCAGCGGGACGCCGTGCCCGGAGTTCTCCGCGCCCTGTTCGATCCAACCGCCCATTCCCTTGGCCCGCTCCCGATAGGGAGGGTTGCCGATCACGACCTGAACGGGTGACTCCCGCTTGACCCGGTTTGCCTCCCGGCGGGAACGCACGATCGGCTCATACATCGAGCCGAGATCAAGCTGGGTCTTATCGAACGGGCTGTCCAGAGTGTCGGCGACATAGAGCTTCTGGTCCTTCTCGGCGATCTCCGCGCCGTACTTGGACTTCAGCGCCTGGTTCAATCGGAGCTCGGCCACCGCGTACGGCCCGGCCTGCCGCTCCATCCCGATCAGGCGACCGAACAGCTTCTTGAGGCGTGCCGGAACAGCTCCCTGGCCTTCCTCTTCCTCCACGTTCTGGGCCACCATGTCGACGATGTTGAGCAGGTAGGTTCCCGTGCCCATGGCCGGATCCACGACCACGACATCGTCAGCGGCGAAGCCGCCTTCTCGGCCGAACCGGTTCCGCAAGATCTCGTCGACGAAGTGGACCATGAATGAGACCACCTCGTTGGGGGTGTAGTACGACCCGCTCTGCTTACGGAGATCGGAGTCGTACACCTCAAGGAAGTGTTCGTACAGGTGAAGATAGGAGTCCGCCGAGCCGTTGCTGATCCGATCCCAATCCACCGCGCCGATGACCCGTTTCAGCGTCTCGACGACGACGCTGCGCCCCTCCACGGCGTCATGGGTCAGTACGGCGAGTGCCTTGCCCATCAGCGAGTGGTTCTTGCCGAGCTGCGCGGCGATCTGCCCCAGCATGCGGCCCTCGAAGGCGATGCCGTCGACCCGGGCGAGCAGTAGAGCGAACGTGACCGTCTGCGCGTAGGCGTCGGCGAACTCCTCATGCGTCAGACCAGGGAACAGTAGCTTGCGCCAATCGGCGCTCAACTCGGTGAAGACCTTCGGCTTCTCCTCCCCCCGGCGTTCACGGTCGATGGTCTCGATCACCTCGCTGCGCAGCAGCTTGCACAGCCCAGCCACCGCACGTACAAGCTGGCGGATGTTGCGAGGCGGGTTCGGCTTCCAGAGCAGGAAGTCGGAGAGGACACGGACAAACTCGCCGTCAAGGGGGGCGAGCTTGTCGCCGGCCTTTCGGATATCACCGTTGAGTCGGGCGATCTGCCCGATCAGCTCCCCATTCCGGAAAACCGCCCATAGGGCGCCATCGGTGTAGAGCACGTTCGGTAGGAGACGGAGCTTCTCCCACTGTGTCTTTTCGTGCTTGTTGGGGGCCCAAACGGTCGGTACACCACGGCCGGGGGCCTTGAGTTCGACATAGCCGACTCGGGCACCGGCAACATTAACGGCATAATCCGGTCGCACGCCGAGCGAAGCCAAAGAGGTCTCGCCGATCATCACGACGGAGACACCCAAAGCTTCCGCCATGTCGTGAAACAGGCGCTCCAACGGTGCGCGAAGCTGATCCTCGGGCTGTCCGCCACTATCCAGCTTGGCGGCAATGGATCTGCCGAAGCGCGCCACCGCCTCAGCGGCCTTGTCCAGCAATGGGGAGGGGGAATGCGTCGCGGGCATGGAGCACCAATCAGTCTGAAATTGTCGATTCAGATCGAGCCTCAATACATCGCTTATACCGATTCGGTCGTCTTGGCGATACCTATTCAGTGATTAATGCGGAACTGAGATCGCCGCTGTATGGCGGACGCTCCATCGTTGAGCAGCCCATAGGATCAATTCGGTATTATGTTCGAGAGTTCGATAGCTCTGAGGCTGTCGCGGAGTCAGGGGGAAGTCGTGACCGATATCTACCAGAACGTCACTCCATATACCCATCCTGAGCGTTGGACGGTACAGGAGAAGAAACTCTTCGACGCGGGCAGGTGCTGTTGGGTGATCGGAACCGGGTCCGGTTCTGTTGAGCACTGCGGCGAACCAAGCGAGGAGGGGGCATCCTACGGCTACTGCCCCGAACATGCAGATCAGTTCCGGGAGAACTGCTATCCCAATGGCACCCGTCGTTAGCCGCCTTGTCAGGTGATCAAGCAGGGGGATCCACGTAGGGTGTAGCTGTGCAACGGCTTGCGCTCTTCGACCTGGACAACACGCTCGTGAACCTGGATGAGGCGTTCCGGGCGTGGACCATGGAGTTCGCCGACGAGCACAGGCTTGGACACGAAGCGGTTGACTGGCTGCGTGCTCTCGACCAGGCGGGTTACCCACATCGTGAGGTCTTCTTCGGAAAGGTTCGCGAGCACTTCGCCCTTTCGGAGTCGGTCGAGGAGCTGTGGGGCCGCTACCGCAGGCGCATGCCGTACCTGGTGCGCTGTCGGCCCGAGGTGATGGGCGGACTGGCTCGGCTCCGTGCGGCCGGGTGGAAGGTGGCCATCGTCACCAACGGGACGGCGGACAATCAGCTCGGGAAAATTCAGCGGACGGGACTAGCCGAGGCTGCCGATGCCTACGCACTCTCGGGACTTGAAGGCATCCGCAAGCCGGATGTCGGTCTGTTCGAGATCGCCGCCCGGCGGTGCGGCATGAACCTGGCCGGCGGGGGATGGATGGTCGGGGACCATCCCGTCAAGGACATCGGCGGGGGACGGGCCGCCGGCCTCCGTACGGTCTGGGTCGACCGGGGGACGTCGCAGCACCAGGAGCACCAGGCCGACCACGTCGTCACGGATGTACTTCAGGCGATCGAGATCCTGCACGGGAACCGGTGACGGAGCAGCTTGAACCGGCTCACCGGCGCGTCATAACCGTCTGACGGTATCTCGTCATCGGCTCGCGATCTCCTCACGATGACGACATGGGGAAGTCTCAGAAGCAGCGCCAGCCCGCCAAGCCTGATCCCGCGAAGCCGAGTGCCGAGGAGCTTAAGGTCCGCAAGAGGCTGGGGGAGATCGCTTCACAGCGGGCCGTGGCCGAGAAACAGGGGCGGAAGCTGAAGGTCACTCAGGAGGAACGAGAGCTACGGGCCAAACAAGGCAAGTTCATGCGCATCCGGGCCAACACCCCCGGCACCCCCGAGTACCTCAACCGCCAGCGCCAGCGCCAGGCTGCCAAGACCGACGAAGCGATCTGGAACAGCGCCCATGACCCGGAGACCTTCAACTCCGACGATTGGTGATCTTGCTAACGCGGACGCTAACAACAGCTCTGAACGGACCTGGACGACCGTGGATCGCAGGTCCCCTTGGAGCCCGCCTGACCAGGCCCGGATGGCAGCCGTGGACGGTCCTGGACGGTCGTGATCTAACTCGTAATGAAGACGTCGGTGTTGGCGCTACCGCAGGTGGGACTCTTCGACCTGTCTGGTGGCGGCGTCCCTGTCTCGGTACGCGGCGACCACGGTGAGGGCGGCCACGGCGAGCAGGTGCCATCGGATGAACATGGCCGCGACCGCGAGGTCGAAGTATTCGGCGGGCCAGAGGATGAGGGCCGCCACGAATCCCTCGAAGGTGCCGAGGACGAGGAGCGCCGCGAACCCCAGGGCGACCCCGCGCCGGAGCCGTTCGGCCGTGAGCGCGCCCGCCGCCGCGACCAGGGCGACGAGCACGACCAGCACGCCGTCCACGTCGGCCTTGCAAGACCACGCCCCCGGCTGCTTCCACATCAACTCCGGCGGCATGTAGGCGAACCAGCCGAAGGAGGACGCGTCGGATTGGGCGAGGGTGAGCCGGCCGACCGTCCACGCGGCCACCATGGCTGCCGCTGCCCAGAGCAGAGCACTCCTGCGGACGGGCGGGGCGGGCGCGCGTGCCACCAGGAGTAGCGCGGCGACGGCCAGGCAGTAGCAGACGGCCGAGGGCCAGGGGCTTTGAACGGGAAGGGCACGGCCAGGGAGAGGGGAGGGGATATCGAGGGGGAAGGCGGTGGCGGCCAGCAGGAGGGCCAGGACGGCGCACACCGCCGTGATCCCCAGGTTCGTGGCCCGATGAGGAAGGCGCAGCAGGAGGCCGGCCAGGACCACCGGGAGCAGGAGCTGGGTCCATAACACCAGCCACCACCATGTGCCGGCGGCCATGTGGAGGAGGTCGGGGTCAATCTTGTAGCAGACTCCCACGCTCAGCTCCGCCAGGCTGATCTCCGTGCTCCTCAGGATGACCGGCCCGGAGGCTGCCAGGACCGCCCCGAACCGGAGCGCTCCGGCCGGGAGCGGCGTCTTGGTTCGCGGCGCCTGAGTCATGAAGTCCTTTGTCCCGTCTTCCGCTCGAAGATCGATACGGGTGACAGTAGCGCTGACAGCAACGTCCCCGTACGCGGACTCACCTCGGCCACCGTCCACCGCCCTCTGACCACGGCGCCCAGTGCCCGACGAGGGTGATCGCTCCGCCTGAAAAGCGGACGGTCATGCTGCCGCGCCGCTTCTGGCGCTCGGGCCTGGCAGCCTGTGCTCCGGGTCAGCCTGCCACCGAATGAACTATGGCTGATGTCCGTGACCCGAACCCGCGCCGGGATGCTACTTCGTGAGCGCAGCGATTCCTTGGCGAAAGCGCGTTAGCCTTGAGCCCCGTCGCCGTTGTTTGCGGTTCGCAGGGTCGGATCACCCTGAAGCGGCACTGGCTTTCCCTCCAGATGTGCACGCCCGTTGCTCAAGAAGATGCCGCGCGCCCGGGACACCTCATTCATGGCGGCCTCCAGCGCCCCTCTGATCTCTTCCAGGGTAGATCGGCAGACTACCCCGTATTTTGCGAGAGCCCTCTCAGCGCGTTGACAAGTGACGTAGATGTCCCAAGCCATATCGACAAGCTCGACGGGTCCGTGTAGTTGAACGCTGATGGCGGTGTGTGC
Organism: Planomonospora parontospora; assembly: GCA_014647935.1. Classification (GTDB taxonomy): domain Bacteria; phylum Actinomycetota; class Actinomycetes; order Streptosporangiales; family Streptosporangiaceae; genus Planomonospora; species Planomonospora parontospora. Next base: position 7,347 of record BMQD01000006.1, on the reverse strand, counting down.
CACCTCGTCCAGGCAGGCATCCAGCGCGGCGTACTCCTCGGCTGGCACGGCTACATGAGTGGGATGCGATCCGGCCCAGCGCTTGTCCATGATCTGTTGGATGTCAACGACCTTGCGGCCGAACCGAAACGCGGCCGTGCCGAGCGCAGCGTAGGCCTGGCGTCGGGCGGCCTGGCGCGCCAACTCGTGGTTGGAATCGCTCGTTACCGAAGCCACTCTGACCGCACCTCGTCTGCCGACAAGTGCGCCTCCGAGTGTGCCCGCTACTCCGACGATTCCAGTGATGATCGCTACGATGCCGCCATCCATATCGGCCCCAATGTGTGGAGGAGGTCAGATATCTGATCTCTTTCATACAGCACACGGACGACGGTTGTTGGAACACGCCATGGTCGGCCCCGATGTCTTACATGGGCCTGTCAAAGAGGGGTCGGCCGACTGAACAAACCTCGTTCAGGTGCCGCTGCTCGCCTCTCAGGAGATCCGGCTGAGGGCACATCGGGGGCACACCGCGTCTGCGGGCGGTGGCAAGCAACGTCAAATGACGAAGGCGCTCCCGCAGCTCAATAGCCTGATCGCGGATTCCGCCGCAGGTCGCGGGCAGGCGGAAATAGAACCCGGCCTACAGGCCGACTCGTCCGCCCCATCCGCCCCCGACCTGCGGCGGAACCCTCACCCGGGAAGATCGGTCGATCAGGAGCGGCGCCAGCGGGCACGGGAGTCACCGGCCTTGGTGGAACATCGCATCAAAACACCTGACTTGCTGCGGCCCAGCGCGCCGCTGGGCGAGCAGAAGGCACCTGGATGCACGCTGGACACCACATCCCTGCTCTCCTCTGCGGGAACATCATCGAGCTCTTCACTTTCTGCCGGGACATCCTCCGTCGCGTAGCGGTCCTGCTCGGTGACGGTCAGGCGGATGGGACGGCCGGGACGGAGCGCGGCGCCCGCCCTGGGTGATTGCTTGATCACCTGGTCGGCCTTCTGCCCGGCCTTGGCGGTGACGTGGTCGGTCTCGACGAGGGGGGAGACCGCGTCCAGCGCGTCCGACGCCTTGTTCTCGGAGAGCCCGACGAGCTTGGGCATCTTGGAGCGCTTGCGGTAGAAGTCGTAGACCTCGCGTTCGGCCCGGACGAGGAGGACCGTCGTTCCCTGGGCCAGTTCGGTGCCGTTCTCGGGGCTCGTGGAGACCACGACGCAATCGAGGCTGCAGGACGGCAGGTTGTCCAGATCCATCCAGCTGAGGACCAGGCCCGCAGCGATGAGCGTAGTCGTGGCGTCATCTTCGTCCGCTCCGGTCACATCCGGCAGTGCGACGGAAGCGGGGCTGGTTGTAGGAGTGGGGATAAAGGAGGGGGCGGCGCTGGTCACCGCTGCCGTGGGCGTGGGACGGGAAGAGGGGACGGCGTTGGCCGTTGCTGCCGCAGGTGCGGGAGGCTCCCCGCCGGAGAAGGCGTTGACGGCGACCGCGGAGGCGAGCAACCCCACAAGGGTCCCGCGAATGGCTTTACGGACGGGGCTGTGCGCCACCGGACCAAGGCAGACCCGCTTGGCCAGCCTGGCCGCGTAGCCGCTGTCATCACTCCACAACTGCCAGCCCGCAGGCGGCGGAGGCCAGGAGGGGTCGGGCCGCCATCCGCTGGGCGGAGTCCAGTCGTCGGGCAGGGCAGGCCAGTTCGGCGGCGGGTTGAAGCGGCGGGCCATGGCGGAACTCTCGGGGGAAGGAATGGAACTTGGAGAATTTACCAGGTCAGATGTAGTGAAGTGACTCTATGTGACTAGACTTTTACTCATGGGATTCTCTATCCGTGTCGCGCCGGGAATTCGCATCAGTGCCGGCAGTAGAGGGATGCGGGCCAGCCTCGGCCCGCGCATCGCCCGCGTGCACGTCGGAGCAGGCCGTACCGGGTTCTCGACCGGAGCGGGCCCCGTCGGCTTCTACGCCAGTCTCGGCGGCGGTCCCAGGCGCGGCTCCCGGCCCAGCCGGCGCAGTCCGGCGCAGGCCACCAAGGAAGCGGAGGCCGAGCGCCTGCTGGCCGCCTTCAATGAGATCACCTCGCTACATCGCACGGAGTTCCCCGGCGTCACCCCGCCTGTCGCCCCACCCGTCGCGCCGGTGGAGCACGCCAAGATGCTGCGCCGCCACGAGCGGCAGGCGCTGTCCGGGCTCGGCTGGTTCGCCCGCGCCGAACGCCGCGCGGCCCGCGAGCGCTCCCGTCTGACCGCCAACGCCGAGGCGGCGGCCTGGGTGGCCGAAGCCGAGCGTGAGCGTGCCAAGGTGCAGCAAGAGCTGGACCGGGGGTGGGAACGGCTGCTCGCCAACGATCCGGACGCCTTGCTGGGGACCCTGGCGGAGGCGTTCGACGACAACGAAGCGCCCGCCGCCGCGGTCGACGTGCAGGGTACGGAAGTCTCCCTGGTGGTCCTGGTGCCCGGCGTCGAAGCCGTGCCCGAGCGCATGTCCGGCACGACCCAGGCCGGCAATCTCACTCTGCGGAAGCTCAACAAGACAGACCGCGCGGTCTACCATCTGCTCCTGGTTGCAGGTCATGTCCTGGTGACGCTGCGCGAGGCGTTCGCTGTGGCGCCCGGGATCGAGGCTGCACGTGTTGTCGCACTGCGCCGGGTCAGGACTGACTCGTACGGCTCGCCGCAGCTGGAGTGCCTGCTGGCGGGCCGGTTCCAGCGCCGGTCCTTCGACGGTGTGCGCTGGCATGAGGCCGATGCCGCCAACGTGCTCACCGACACCGCCGACGAGCTCTTACTCGACCGCGCCCCGCGGACCGGCGAACTCCGCCCCATAGACGTGCGCCGGGAGCCTGAGCTCGCGCGTCTGATCACGAACGTCGACCTTGATGAGCCGTGATCTTCTCGTGGGTGCATGCAAAGCCGAAGTGACCGCTCATGGCTATGTCGGTGAGAAGTGGCAGCGTTCGTTGACGGATTCGGGCAGCAGTTGATGATCAACAAGTGCGGAGATGTTCGTGGGAAGTGGCAGCACGGACTGTCACTGAAGACGCCTGAGAGCGGGCCACGTGTGGACGCGGCTCCGGGGTGATGGGTAGATCTTTCTGTGCGCGATCTCCACATTCCGCCCAGAGGGTTCTGCACGCGGCTGTGCGAACATGCCCGCCGTGTCCAGATATGTGATTATCGCCGTGTTGGTGCTGCTGGTGGCGGGTTGCAGCTCGGGAGCGAAGACCGCTCCCGAGATCGCCGGATATGTCGAGACGTATCTGCAGGCGCGCCCGGACGTCAAGCGGGTGGCGAAGAAGGGGACCCAGGGCGCCACCGTGGTCACCGAGGGGCAGGACCAGGACGTCTTCGCCGATCTGGATGCGGGCCTGCGCGGACGGCTCATCCGGACGGGCGGTGCCGCGTATATGCAGACGCCGGGAGAAGAGGTGGCGCCGGGAAAGACCTGGGACAAGATCACCGAAGAGCACGAGCCGTCCCACCTGTTCGGTATCGGCGTGGTGACGAGCCAGGCGATGACGCTGGTGAACAGCCATCGGGTGCATGCGCTGCTGGCGGGGAGAGGACGGGCGAGCGGCCCGGCGTCCGATGGCGGGCTCGACCGTTACACGGTCACCATCGACGTGCAGGCGGCGCTCGACGAATTGGATCTCGGCGCGTTCCTCGAGGTGTACGACCCGCTGCCGCTCATGCAGGACACCGCGCATGAGTACGCCATGGTCCGGGCCGGCGACAGGGCGGCGCAGGAACGGCTGCGCAACCAGTTGCTGGAGGAGTTCGGCGCGCAGGCCACGTACGATCTCTGGCTCGATGGCCAGGGGCGGCCGGTACGGCAGCGGCTGACCGCGAGGGCCCCGACGGAGGTCGTCTTCTCCCATTGGGGCGATACGGCCGTGACCGCTCCTCCGGCCGATCAGGTCCGGGTGCTGACGAGGTGACCCCGCGCTGTGCGCCGATGCCCCGATGCCGGCCATGGCACGGAACGCGGCATCCCACGATCGCGGCGAGCCGCCACTCGTTTCGGTTCGACGGAAAACGGCTCGATCCCGCCCACGACGGACGGATACCGTCTGACTGGAACAGGCCGATCGAGTAGGAGGGATGTTGAGGCGTAGGAGTCCGCAGGAGAAGAAGCGCCTGAGTTATGCCAAGGACCGCCGCAACGACTACGGGGAGAACGACAAGGGCTCCCGTAAGAACATCCGGCGCAACAAACGCGCTCCTCATCGGGCGAACAGGCACCGGGCGCACCAGGTCCTCGAAGCGGCCGTCGGCGCCGTCGATGAGGGCGCCGAGGAGGAGGTCGAGCGGCGGCTGCTGGTGAAGCGGCCGAAGTCCTGGGAGAAGTCCCCGGACGCGCCTCTGGGGGAGATCGTTCAGTACACCCTGCGGCGGCGGATGACGCTGGGGACCGGCGATCCGAAGCGGGACGCCGCCCGTCTGGAACGCGTCCGCCGGCGGACCCGGCAGTCGGCCGGTTGAGCGTGCCTTCTCCGGCCTCATCGCCGTGGAGGCGTGGCAGGCCCTCGCCCTCGGCGACGAACCGGCCGTGACGGCCTGTGACCCGAGCACCGCTTCTCACCCGCGGTGCGGGTGCCGGCAACAGGTCCGGGCGGACCCGGACGACCGTGGCGCGAAGGACCGCGTAGCGCCCGGCCGACCAGGCCCGGAGCGCGGCGGCGGACGGTCTTGGACCGGCTACGGGCCGGAAGGCGTCCGGTCGGTGCGGGGTTCGTCGCGGCTCCAGATCTGAGTGCACCGGGGAAGGTCTTCGATGTCGCCTCCTTCGGGGATCATGCCCCAGAGGAAGGGGACCAGATACCGGGGCGGTCCGCCCAGGAGCACGGCCAGATCGTCTTCGGAGACGGTGAGGGTGGTTCACCCCGAGGGTGGAAGGGGCCGGTCCCTCAGCGAGGCCGCCGTCGGTTTCGTCGAAGGAGGCGGTGAGGAGAGGGCCGGGACCGGTCCGCGGCCTGCGGTGGATCTCCCGGCTGGAGGAGATCCACCGCAGGCCGGCGGCGATGTCCGTACGGCGCGGCTCCCCGGCCGCCGCGGACGTCAGGAGCCGCAGACCGTGCCCTTGGCGGGCACCTTCCCGTCGATCAGGTAGGCGTCGGCGACCTTCGTCGTGCAGGCGTTGACCCCGTAGGCGCCGTGGCCCTCGCCCTCGGAGGTCACCAGCACGGCCGTCCTGAGCTGCTTGGTCAGCTTCGGCCCCCACGCGTACGGCGTGGCCGGGTCACCGGTCGTGGCGACCACCACGATCGGGGCCGAGCCGGTGGCGTCGACCTTCTTGGCCGCGTTGCTCCCGGCGAACGGCCAGGCCCCGCAGAGGCCGCCCAGGCCGGCGCCGCCGAACATCGGATTGATCTTCCGTGCCGCGGCGTCGGTCCTGGCCTGTTCCGCGGCGCTGGGCCGCTCGGCGGAGTCGGCGCAGCTGATGGCCGGGAAGCTGGTCAGCATGGTCGAGTAGGTGCCGTCGGCCCGGCGGCCGGTGTAGCCGTCGGCCAGGCCCAGCAGGAGCCGGCCGTCGCCCTTGAGCGCCGCGCCCAGCGCCTGCTCCAGCACCGGCCAGGCCTGCTGGGCGTACAGCGCCGCCCCGATGCCGGTGACCGCCAGGCTCTGGGTGAGCTCCCGCCGGTCGACCTTCAGCGGCTTGGCGTCCAGGCGCTTCCACAGGGCCCGGACGGTCCTGTCGGCCTTCTTCCGGTCCGCGCCGAGGACGCACTTGCCGGCGCCCTTCGCGGCGCAGGCGGCGAGGAACGCCTCGTACGACCGCTGGAAGCCTCTCATCTGGTCGAGGGTGCGCTGCCGGAACGAGACCGTGGGGTCCAGCGGGGCGTCCAGCAGGAAACGGCCCACCTTCCCGGGGAACATCGTCGCGTAGACCGCCCCCAGATGCGTGCCGTACGACATGCCGAAGTAGTCGAGCCTGCTCTCGCCCAGCGCCTCACGCAGCAGTTCCAGATCCCGGGCGGCGTTGACGGTGCCCACATGGGGCAGGATCTCACCGGAGGTCTTCTCGCAGGCCCGGACGAACTCCGCGGTGGCCCGCTTCAACCGTGCCCGCTCGGCCCGGGTGTCCGGGGTGGCGTCGGCGGCGTTGTACTCCTCCATCTCCGCGGCGTCGCCGCACCGGACGCCGGAGCTGCGCTCCACTCCGCGGGGGTCGAAGGAGACGAGGTCGTAGCGGGCGTTCAGCGCGGTGTAGGCCGGAGCGGCCAACGGCAGGATGTCCACGCCCGAGCCGCCGGGCCCGCCGAAGTTGAACACCAGCGACCCCAACCGCTTGCCGGAACCGGTGGCCTTGATGCGGATCAGCGCCAGCTCGATGCTCTTGCCGCCGGGGTCGGCGTGGTCGAGGGGGACGGTGAGCGTGCCGCACTCGGTGCCGGTGGGAAGCTTCTGACCTTCGGCGGGCCGCATGCCGGCGCACGATCCCCAAACGATAGTCCCCTGCCCGGCACCCGAACCGGTGTTCGCCGCGGCGGCCGGACCACCTGCGGTGACCAGGGCCAAGGGCAGGGCGGCGGCGATCGCCGTGAGTCTCACAGGGCGCATGGGCACTCTTTTCATGATCGGAAGGTTTCTGTCGGGGTGGGGCGTCCTCCAGGAAAGATCTTGCCTTTCCTGACCGCACGCAGACAGTCGCCGATATCACCGGAGGCATATGGATCTTGCGGGCGAGCTCGATGACAAATGTCATCTGGTCCGGAGGTCCGGAGGCCGGGGACGCGCGCCGGTCGGCCGCCGCCGATTCGCCGATTCCCGGCCGGGCCGGTGGCGGACCGGCCGGGGCCGTGCGCTGTACTACCGGTCATGACGATCGTCCGCTCGCTGGTGCTGTTCGCCCTGGCCGCCGTCTTCGAGATCGGCGGCGCCTGGCTGATCTGGCAGGGCTGGCGCGAGCACCGCGGCCCGGCGTGGATCGCCGCCGGGATCCTCGCCCTGGCCGCCTACGGGTTCGTGGCCACCTTCCAGCCCGACGCGCACTTCGGGCGGATCCTGGCCGCCTACGGCGGCGTGTTCGTCGCCGGATCCCTGGCCTGGGGCATCGTCATGGACGGCTTCCGCCCCGACCGCTGGGACGTGATCGGCGCGCTGATCTGCCTGGCAGGGGTGGCGGTCATCATGTACGCTCCGCGCGGATAGGCGGCGCTGGGCGCCCTCCTCGAACCACTGCGCCCCGAACATGTACGCCCCGCGCGGATAGGCGGTGCGCTCCGTCCGTCGGCCGCCGGTCGGCAGCGGTCTCCATCGTCGTCTGCCCGGGTGAACGCCCGCGGGCGAGGTGCGGCGGGGTCATCCGTCTCAGGCGACGTGCTGCCAGGGGGTGGTGTGCAGGAGTTCGTCGATTCGGGGGGCGGGGAC